>JBGAGK010000004.1:0-215693 GCA_044226785.1 Steroidobacteraceae bacterium
ATCGAAACCCTTGCTTCCGGGCATCCGCGCCAGGAAGGGATTTCCGCTTCCTGATCCGGTACCTCACAGGTGAACGGCCTGGCCGGCAGGGCCTACTCTTCGCCTGAATCCTGCAGGCGCTCGCGGCGCCGGCGCACGAACGGGCGGGTTCCGCTGGCATAAAAGTCCAGCAGGTTCCGTGCTTCGGGGGTCGCGAAGCGGTCCTGCTGCAACACCTGCTGCGCAAGCCTGCGCACGTCCCGCCCGGCTGGATCCAGTTCCCTGACCAGCACCTTGAGCTCGCGCAGGGCCTCGCGGCTGATGCTCCGGCGCCGCAGCCCAACCAGGTTGAGCCCGTGCGCGATGTTGCGCTCGCTGGCCATCATGTAGCAGGGCACATCGCAGGAAATGCGTGCGCCCCCGCCGATCATGGCGGACTCGCCGATGCGACCGAACTGGTGCACCATCGCGCCACCGCCGATGAAGGCATGAGCTCCCACATGAACGTGACCGGCCAGCAATACGGCATTGGCCATCACCACCCGGTCCCCGACCACGCAGTCGTGTGCAACGTGACTTGCCGTCATGAGAAAACAGCCTGGACCGATCGCGGTCGATCCGCCGGGCTGGGTGGCGCGATTGATGGTCACCTGCTCGCGGATCACCGTACCTGCCCCGATGACCACGCCGGACTCCACGCCAGGGTCGAATCGCAGATCCTGCGGATCGCCGCCCAGCACGGCATGCGGATGTACCACCACGCCCTCCTCCAGCCGGCAATGCCGGGTGATGATGGCATAGGCGTGGATGACGCACCCCCGGCCGAGGACCGCACCCGGTTCGACGAGGGCAGTGGGATGTATGTGTGCTTCCTGGTCAGCCATGCGGTCGCAACTATAACGCGAGACGGGGCCGCGGCCTGCCGGGCCGGCGGACCCAGCCCCGGTTCCACGGTCAAATCTGCAATCACAGATGCTTGACGGCGGCGATGGTGACGAGTAGTTTGCGCCTCATTCACCCCGCACTTGCGAAGGCCTGCCATGAGCGAACCCATGAACCCATCCCGGATCAGCGAGTTGCGGCAAATGGACCTTGCCCACCATCTGCCCGCGCAGAGTGATTATCAGGTGCAGCAGAAGCTCGGCGGCAGCCGCATCATCGTGCGCGCGCAAGGGTGCGAGATCGAAGATGCCGAAGGCCGCAGGATGCTCGATGGCATGGCCGGCCTGTGGTGCGTGAACGTCGGCTACGGGCGCAAGGAACTTGCCGAGGCGGCCTACCAGCAGATGCTGGAACTGCCGTTCTACAACACGTTTTTCAAGACGGCGACCGAGCCGGCCATCCAGCTTGCCACCGTCCTGTCCAGCCGGCTCGGTTCCGGACTCACCCATGTGTTCTTCAATGGCTCGGGCTCCGAGGCCAACGACACGGCCTTCCGGCTGGCGCGCCACTACTGGGCGTTGCAGGGACAGCCGCAGCGCAAGGTGTTCATCAGCCGCTGGAATGCCTACCACGGCTCCACGGTTGCCGGTGCGAGTCTCGGCGGCATGAAACTCATGCACGCGCAGGGCGATCTTCCCATCCCGGGCATCGAGCATGTCATGCAGCCCTATCAGTTCGGTGAAGGGTTTGGCGAGGATCCGGAAACCTTTGCCGCCCGCGCCGCAGCTGCCATCGAGACGCGCATCCTGGAAGTCGGACCCGGGAAGGTCGCCGCCTTCATCGGCGAACCCATCCAGGGCGCGGGCGGCGTCATCATCCCGCCACCGGGATACTGGACCCGCGTGGAGGCCATCTGCCGCAAGTACGGCATCCTGCTCGTCGCGGACGAAGTGATCTGCGGCTTCGGGCGGCTCGGCCGCTGGTTCGGGTTCCAGCACTTCGGTTTCCGGCCCGACATCGTCACCATGGCCAAGGGATTGTCCTCGGGCTATCTGCCCATCTCCGCCACTGGCGTCTCGGGCGCGATCGTCGACGTACTGAAATCCAGGGGCGGGGAATTCATCCATGGATATACCTATTCCGGGCACCCCACGGCGGCTGCGGTTGCGCTGAAGAATCTGGAGATCATTGCGCGTGAAAAGCTGGTGGAACGCGTTGCGGAGGATGTCGGACCGTACTTCGCCAGGGCATTGGGACGTCTCAAGGATCACCCGCTGGTGGGCGAAGCGCGCTCGGTCGGCCTGATCGGCGCCATCGAGATCGTCTCGAAGAAGGGCACCAACCAGCGCTTTGGCGGCAAGGAAGGCACGGCAGGGCCGATGGTGCGGGACCTTTGCATCAACAACGGCCTGATGGTGCGGGCGATCCGCGACAGCATCGTCATGTGCCCCCCGCTGGTCATCTCGCACGCCGAGATCGACCGGATGATCGACATCATCGAGCGCTCGCTGAAGCAAGCCGAAGCGCCGCTGCGTGCAGTCAAGGACGCCGCTTAAGCCGGCGGACCCGGAGGATCCGGCAGCAGTCACGTCGCTCCACCGTGACGTGCATGCTGAGCTCGCGCGCCGTTTCATCACCGGCCAGCTGCCGCCGGGCGGCACACTGTCCACGCGTGAACTCGCCGAAGAGCTTGGCGTCAGCCAGACACCGGTGCGCGAGGCACTGAGCCGGCTCGCCGCGGACGGAGCGGTACAGATCCGATCCAAGCGCCGCATCATCATCCCGGCCATGACGGCCGAACGGTTCTCCGATCTCCTGCGCTGCCGGGAACTGCTCGAACCGGAAGCGGCCACGAATGCCCTGCCGCACATCGGTGCGCGCGGCCTCAAGCGCCTCGAGCAGGTCGATGCAGCCATCGGTGCGGCACTGGACTCCGGCGACGTGAATGCCTACATGCAGGGCAACTACGATTTCCACTTCTGCATCTACCGGGCGCAACCCCGCCCCACCCTGATCCGCCTGATCGAGACCCTGTGGCTGCAGTTCGGGCCTTACATGCGGGTGGTATATGGCCGTGTCGGCACGGCACGGCTGGTCGATCAGCATGAAATGGCCATCGCTGCCATCCGCGCAGGCAATGGCAGCGCCCTGGCAGGCGCCATCCTGGCCGACATCCGCGACGGCATGGGGCTGATCGGGCAAAGCGGCTTCGGTTCCCCCTGAACCCCTCATCCTGCGGCGGATTCGCCTGCCGCGCCCGGCTGGTGTATGCTCATCTCAAACCTGTGATCACACATGACAGAACATCGCCGCAATCCTCTGCTGCCGAGCACCGATCACGCGCCGTCGTATTACGCGGCCAGCGTGGGCGAGCTGCCGGCCTGGCCCTCGTTGGCCGAAGACACCCGCGCCGAAACCTGCATCATCGGCGGCGGTTTCGCGGGTCTTTCAGCCGCGCTGCACCTGGCCGTGCGCGGCCGCAAGGTGGTCCTGCTGGAACAGTCCCGGCTGGGGTGGGGCGCCTCGGGCCGTAACGGCGGGCAGGTTCATGTGGGCATGCGCCGCGAGCAGCCCTGGCTCGAGCGCAAACTCGGACCGGCCGATGCCCGTCACCTGTGGGAGCTGGCCCTGGATGCCCGTGAGCATCTCGATGCGACGTGCCGGCGGCATGCCATCGACTGTGACTTTCGCCCGGGACTCCTGCACACCAATCACAAGGAACGTTTCACCGAAGAGACCCGGCACCACGTCGAGCACCTGCGCCAGACCTACGGCTACGAGCACATCCGCTTCGTCGATCGGGACGAGGTACGTTCACTGGTGGCCTCCCGGGACTATTACAGCGGCGCACTGGATGCCCGCGGCGGACACCTGCATCCGCTGAAACTGGCGCTGGGCCTTGCGAAAGCAGCGCAAGGCGCGGGCGCCCGGCTTCACGAAGGCACTGAAGTGGTCTCGGTACGGCGCGAGTCCTCGGCCTGGCGGGTACAGACGAACAGATCCAGCGTGCGCGCCGATCAGGTGGTGCTGGCCTGCAATGGCTACCTGCGCGGCATCTCGCGCGAGGTCGAGGCGCATGTCATGCCCATCAACAATTTCGTCGCCGTCACCGAGCCGCTGGGCAGGGAACGGGCTCTCGGCCTGATCCGTGATGGACTGGCAGTGGCCGATTCGCGCTTCGTCGTGAACTACTTCCGCATGACCGTCGATCATCGCCTGCTGTTCGGCGGCGGCGAGAACTATCGCTACAGTTTTCCGCACGACATCCGCGCGTTCGTCCGCAAGCATGTGCTGCAGGTGTTCCCGCAACTGGCGGACGTGCGTTTCGATCACGGCTGGGGCGGCACGCTGGCCATCACACCTTCACGGATGCCTTACATCCGCGAACTGGAACCCGGATTCTTCAACCTCAGCGGCTTCTCCGGCCTCGGCGTGGTGCTGGCGCCGTACGCGGGCAAGATCCTGGCCGACGCCCTGCACGGCGAACGCGCCCGATTCGACCTGCTGGCGCGGGTACCCGTGCCCCGATTCCCCGGCGGCCCGGCCCTGCGATGGCCGACGCTGGTGGCTGCAATGTCGCTGTACGCGTTGCGTGACCGGATATGAAAACGGCAATCCAATGGGGAGTATCGACATGAAATCCGATTCAACGACGGGCGGTCCGGTATCGGACTGGACCGAGTTCATCCGCGCGAATCCCGACATCAAGGCGCTGGATGCCTTCATCATGGACGTCAACGGGCATGCCCTGGGCAAGCGGTTGCCTCTGGCTGATGCGTCGACTGCCTTCCGCGACGGTGTGCAGTTCTCGGCCTGCGCGCTGGTATCCGACACCCGCGGCCTGGGGCACAACGTTCAGGGCATGGGGGGCTCGGATGGCGACCCCGATGCGACGGCGCTGCCGATGAGCGGCACGCTGTGCCGCGCCCCCTGGACACATGCGCCCACGGCGCAGGTGCAATGCGACATGCGCGACCTTCAGCACCGCAAGCCCCTGTGGTTCGATCCGAGGCTGATCCTCGCGAGCGTCGTCGACCAGTGCCGCGCCGCCGGCATACATCCCGTGGTGGCCTGCGAACTCGAGTTCTACCTGATCGATCCGCGCCGGACGCCCGCTGGCGGCATCGCACTGGCGGCTCCGGGCCCTGGCGCAAGCCCGCCCCGCCGCGCGATGAACCTGTCGCTGGAAGCCGTGGAAGCACAGGCCGTATTCCTGAGCCGCGTGGACGAAGCCGCCGTGGCACAGGGCATCCCGGTGTGCGGTTCAGTGGCCGAGTACGGCATCGGCCAGTTCGAGGTCAACCTGCATCATGTGACCGATCCGTTGCAGGCGGCCGATCATGCCGTGCTGCTGCAACGCCTGGTCAAGGGCGTGGCCCAGTCGCTGGGCATGCAGGCCACGTTCATGGCCAAGCCATTCATCGACCAGCCGGGCAGCGGTCTGCACGTCCATGTCAGCGCCAACGATTCCCGCGGCGTGAACCGCTTCGGCAGCGAGGGGGGTGAACAACTGTTGCAGCAGGCCATTGCCGGCATGCAGGCGCTGATGTTCGACAGCATCGGCCTGTGCGCACCCAACCTGAATTCCCACCGGCGCTACCTCGGTCCCTTCGTTCCAACCACCCGTGACTGGGGCCACAACAATCGCAGCGTCGCCTTCCGCGTGCCGGCCGCTGAAGGCAAAGGGCGCCGGGTCGAGCATCGCGTTGCGGGCGCCGATGCCAGCCCGCACATGGTGGTCGCGGTGGTGCTCGCATCGGTCCTGCACGGCATCACCCAGCGGTTGACCGCCACCGAGCCGGTGACGGGTCGGGTGAAGCGGCCCGAGCAGCAGGATTTCCCGGTCGGTGCACTGGCCGCGCTGGCGCGCACCCAGGATTCGCCTCTCCTGTCCCGATATTTCCCCGAGCGATTCCTGAAGCTGTTCGCCGAACTGAAGCAGAAGGAACACGCAGCCGTGATGGAAGGCATTTTTCCGGTGGAATATGATTTCTATCTATGACCCAGGAATCTGCCCAGCGCATCCCGCTGCATTACCGCCAGGACGGTGAAGTCGCCGTCCTGGTCATCGACAATCCGCCCGTCAATGCGATGGGCACGGCCGTGCGAGATGCCATCGTCGAGGCGATGGCGCGCGCCGCAGCTGACCCGGCGATTCGAGCCATCATCCTGATCGGCGCGGGGCGCACCTTCATCGCCGGGGCAGACATCCGCGAGTTCAGTGCACAGGCCGGTGGCTATGACAGTCGGGCACCCTATGATGCCGTGGATGCATCCGGCAAGCTCACAGTAGCGGCCCTGCATGGCACCGCGCTGGGTGGGGGCCTGGAGATCGCGATGTGCTGTCATCACCGCGTAGCCCTGGCGAGTGCCCGCGTCGGCCTGCCGGAAGTCCTGCTGGGCGTATTGCCAGGCGCGGGCGGCACGCAACGCCTGCCTCGGCTGACAGGCGCGGCCACCGCTCTGGAACTGATCACCCAGGGCACCCACATTCCGGCACCGCGTGCCCTGGAACTGGGCATCATCGATGCACTGGTCCCGGGCCAGGACTTCGACGAACTGCTGGCCGGCGCGCTGGACTTTGCCCGTCGACGGCTGGGCAGCCGCGAGCCGCTGCACCGCATCCGTGAATCCCGGGGGAAACTTGCGGGGACGGACCTGTCGATATTCAAGGCATTCCGTGAGCGCAATGCGAAGAAATGGACCGGCCTGCTGGCACCAGGGCGGATCGTGGACTGCATCGAAGCCGCCGCCACCCGACCATGGGAGGAAGGCTATGCGCTGGAACGAAAATTTTTCGAGGAATGCCGCGCCAGCCCGCAGAGAGCTGCGCTTTCGCATGTGTTCTTCGCCGAGCGCGAAGCCGCCAGGATCCCGGGCAGCGGCGCCGACATTCGCCCGAAGACCATCGATCGCGTGGCCATCGTCGGTGCCGGCACCATGGGCGGCGGCATTGCCATGGCCTTCGCCAACCGTGGCATTCCGGTGACACAGCTGGAAATGTCCGCCGAGGCGCTTCAGCGCGGACGTACCACGATGCAGCGCAACTACGAGACTTCGGTGTCACGCGGCAGCATGACCCGGGAGGCAGCCGATGCGAACCTGGCGCGCATCACCGGCACCCTGGATTACCAGGATCTGCATGACTGCGACCTGGTGATCGAGGCCGTGTTCGAGGACCTGGCCGTCAAGCGTGAGGTGTTTGGCCGGCTCGATGCCGTGGTGAAACCCGGCGCCATCCTGGCCAGCAACACATCCACCATCGACATCGATCTCATCGCCTCCGCAACTTCCCGCCCGGAAGCAGTGGTGGGACTGCACTTCTTCTCCCCCGCCAACGTGATGAAGCTGCTGGAGGTGGTGCGCGGGGCGAAATCCTCCCCGCAGACCCTGGCCAGTTCGATGGCGCTGGCAAAGCGCATCGGCAAGGTGGCGGTGCTGGCGGGAAACTGCGATGGGTTCATCGGCAACCGGATTCTGGCGAACTACGCACGCGAAGCCGAGTTCCTGCTGGAGGAAGGCGCCACACCCTGGCAGGTCGATGGGGCACTGAAGGCCTTCGGGCTGCCGATGGGCATTTTCCTCATGCGCGACATGGCGGGTCTGGACATCGGCTGGCGCGTACGCCAGCGGCGTGAGGCCACACGCGACAAGAGCCTGCGCCACACCAGTTTCCCGGATCGCATCTGCGAGCAGGGCCGGTTCGGCCAGAAGACCGGCGCCGGCTATTACCGCTATGAGGGACGCGAAGCATCTCCCGACACCGAAATCGAAAAGCTTATCGCCGAATCCGCAGCGGCAGCCGGCATCCAGCGCAAGCCGGTCAGCGATGAGCAGATCGTCCGACGCATCCTGACTGCCATGGTGTACGAGGGCGCGAAAATCCTGCAGGAGGGCTTTGCCAGCCGTGCCTCGGACATCGATGTCACCTATGTATATGGTTACGGCTTTCCGCGATACCGCGGCGGGCCGATGTTCTGGGCCGAGCAGCAGGGACTTGCGAACGTGCACGAATGGGCACAGGAGTATTACCGCGTCCATGGCGGACATTGGAAACCAGTGGCGCTGCTGGAAAGAGCCGCAGCGGGCGGAAGCTGGAAAGCCGCTCTGGGCGATCGCTGATCCGGATGGCCGATGGAGCGCTTCAGGGTGTGCGCGTGCTGGAGTTCGCCGGCATCGGACCTGCACCCTTCGTCTGCATGCTGTTCGCCGACATGGGCGCCGATGTCGTTCGCATCGACCGCCCCGGATACACACCCGATGCGGGCGAGGCCATCCTGTTGCGCGGGCGGCGTTCCATCGCACTGGACCTGAAGCACCCGCAGGGTCTTGCCACCGCCCGGGATCTGGCGCGGCGCGCAGACTTGCTGGTCGAGGGTTACCGGCCCGGCGTCATGGAACGGCTCGGCCTGGGCCCGCAGACCCTGCTGGGCGATAATCCGAAGCTGGTCTACGGCCGCATGACCGGCTGGGGGCAGAGCGGGCCACTGTCAGGCGTCGCTGGACATGACATCAATTACCTGGCCATCACCGGCGCCCTGCACGCCATCGGCACGGAAGACAAGCCCGTGCCGCCGTTGAATCTCGTAGGAGATTTCGGCGGCGGCGCCGTGCTGCTGGCCTTCGGCATGCTGGCGGCGCTCACCCATGCGCGCGCGGGCGGTCAGGGGCAGGTGGTGGACTGCGGCATGTGCGATGGCACGCCCCTGTTGCTTGCGATGCAGCTGTCGATGCTCGCGCGGGGCCAGTGGCGTGACCAGCGGCGAAGCAATCTGCTTGACGGCGGAGCGCCGTTCTACGACACCTACTGTTGTGCCGATGGACGATGGATCGCGGTTGGCGCCCTCGAGCCGAGGTTCTTCGCGTTGCTTGCCGAAGGGACTGGTCTTTCGCGCGAGGAATTCCCCGACCATCTGGATCGCGCCACATGGCCTGCCATGCGCGCCGCGTTCACCCGCATTTTCGCCAGCCGGACCCGGGAAGACTGGTGCCGCCTGTTCGAGGGTACCGATGCGTGCGTCTCACCGGTGCTGACCCTGACCGAGGCTCCCGATCATCCTCACCATATCGCGCGCGGAACCTTCGCCCGGGTCGATGGACTCATGCAGGCGATCCCCGCGCCACGCCTGTCTTCAACGCCGGGGATGGTGGGCACACCTGCGCGCCCGACCGGTGCCGATGAGGTCGGCATTCGACGCGACTGGCTCGGGCAGTGATCGTCCGCGAAGTCGATCGGGCCGGCGCGGTGCATCCGGTGACCCGGGCCGCACTGCCGGTGTGCGAACATCGGTCTCAGCACCAGCACCATGCACCTCAACATGTTGATACCTCGGACAACTTTCCGGCTGGCACCCGAATTGCTGCGGCTCCCCCCGGGCGTGCTGTTGCGCCCGCATCGAGGGAAGTGTTCCAGTGTCGTCAAGCAAGTTTCCGAACCCATACGTCGCGACCCTGGTCGTCGCGACAGCTTTTCTGTCCAGTGAGTCTCCTGCCATGGACGCGCCCCCGGAAGCCCCAGCCGACACGCCCGTCCTGTCACAGATCCTCGCATCCTCGGGCCTGACCCTGAACGGCTACGTCGCGTCCTCGTATTACCGCTCCACCGGTTACAACTCGCTTCATCAGTTCGACACTCATCACGACACCTTTCAGCTGGATCAGGCGGGGCTTCAGATAAGCCATCTGCCCAGTGGAGGTTTCGGTGCCTCCGTGGACCTGCTCGCCGGTGAAGACGCACGCATCCTCAACATGGCGGAGCACGGCACTGATGGTCCGTTCAACGCAAGGCAGGCCTTCATCCAGTATGCGGCCGGATCGTTCACGTTCATCGCCGGCAAGTTCGTGACGCTGGCAGGCGTGGAATCAAGCAATCCGACGAAGAATTCCAGCTTCTCGCGCTCGCTCCTGTTCTTTGCGGAACCGCTCACTCATACCGGCGCACGGGTGACGTGGGCGCCCAATCAACGCCTGACGCTTTTCGCGGGAGTGAACAACGGCTGGAATGCCACGTCCCTGTCGCGTGGATCGAAAACCGCCGAACTCGGCGTGTCGCTCGCCCCGAACGGGCAGTTGACGCTCAGCGCACAGGGGTATTTCGGCAGGGACCCGGGGTTCGATGCGTCGAGGTCCCTGGTGGATTTCGTCGGCACCTGGAATTTCACGGACCGCCTGGGTTTCTCCCTGAGCTACGACCGGGGCAGGCAGGCACAACGCGCCGGCCACAGCCTGGACTGGGACGGTGTGGCAGGCTACTTCACCTATGCCTTCTCCGGCCAATGGCACCTGTCGCTTCGCGCCGAGTACCTGAACGACAAGGGCGGCTTTGTGACGGGCACCCGGCAGGCGCTCAAGGAGGGCACTTTGACCGTGATCTTCAGCCCCGTGAAGAGCTTCGAACTGCGTATCGAAGCACGCTTCGACACTTCAGACGAAGCCACGTTCGTACGGACCATGGATGCGACCGGCGCCGGCGCGCTCGATGACCATCAAGGCGAGTTCGCGGTTCAGGCGCTCTGCCACTTCTGAGTGGCTGGCTGACACCGCGGTGAGCGGTACAGTGGGATCTTGCGACAATCAGCCTGATTGGCCTGGTCGGGGTCAGTCCCTGCGCACCCCGGTCCTCACCGGCGTATCGACGTACAGCTCGGGGAGCAATTCCTTCAGATGCGCGATCTTCGGCAGGTCGTTGATCACGATGTAGGGCTGCCGCGGGTGCTCGATGAGATAGTCCTGGTGGTAATCCTCGGCGGGGTAGAAATTCCGGAGTGCTGTCAGCTGCGTCACGATGGGTGCACCGAATACGCCCTCCTGGTTCAACTGCGCAATGTAGTGCTCCGCGATGTCCTTCTGCTGCGGGGTCGAGTAGAACACCACTGAGCGGTACTGGCTGCCCACGTCCGGCCCCTGGCGGTTCAGTTGCGTCGGGTCGTGGGCCACGGAGAAAAACACCTTCAGGATCTGCCCGTAACTGATCTGCGCGGGATCGAACACGATCTGCACCGACTCCGCATGCCCGGTCGTGCCCGTGCTCACATCTTCATAATGCGCCGTGGCGCGTTCACCGCCCGCGTAACCGGACAGCACCTGGCGCACGCCCTTCACGTGCTGGAACACGCCCTGGACTCCCCAGAAACAGCCGCCGGCCAGCACTGCCGTCTGTGGCGGTCCCGTGACCAGTGGCGCATCCACTGCGGGCGCGGGCAGCGCCGCGCCCTCCACCACCCGTGCAGTGGCAAACCACGCCGCACCCGCCAGCACGGCCGATCCCGCGAGCATTGAAATCCGTGCTTTCATGCAGCTGCCTTGCGCACCAATGGCACGAACTGCAGCGCCACCGAGTTCATGCAGTAGCGAAGGCCCGTGGGCTTCGGACCGTCATTGAAGACATGTCCGAGATGCGCCTCGCATAACCGGCAGGCGATGGCCGTGCGGGTCATGAACAGGCTGGTATCCTCGCTCGCGGAAACATTGTGCGGGGAAATCGGCATCCAGAAGCTGGGCCAGCCCGTTCCGGACTCGAACTTGGTCCGTGAGTCGTACAGGGCCGTGCCACAGCAGATGCAGCGGTACAATCCCGCCGCGTGATTGTTCCAGTACTCGCCGCTGAAGGGGCGCTCGGTGCCTGCCTCACGGGTCACCTGGAAAGCCAGGGGCGAAAGTTGCCGGCGCCATTGCCCGGCCGACTTGCGAACCGGCTCGAGCCGCGTCAATCCAAGACTCCGGCCTTGCGCATCGAACGATTCGATCTCCAGCGCGCCCACCGGTGCGGCTCGTGCGCGCCGCCCTTCCATCAACAGCCACCCGCAGGCTGTCATTCCCGCCAGCAGTTCACGCCGACTCATCGCGGGACGCTTCGCACCGTCGGCGGTTTCGGACCATAATGGCGTGTTTTTCATGAGCTGACCCTGTAGTACGGATTCGTGATACCCAGCAGACCGGACATCGCTGCCGAAGATTGCATGCCCGGGAAGGCACCTCTGGCCTTCCTGCTCGATGTGGACAACACCCTGCTCGACAACGACCGATTCGCCTCGGATCTGACCGACTGGCTCACGGCACAATTCGGCGAAACACAACAGGAAAGATACTGGTCGCTGTACGAAGAGCAACGGACCCGTCTGGGTTATGCCGACTACCTGTCGGCCGCGCAACGCTTCCGTGAAGGGCTGGAGCAGCACCCGGCCCTGCTGGATCTTGCTGATCGGATGCTCGACTATCCATTCGCTGACCGCCGGTATCCACAGGTCCCGGCGGTCCTGACTCATCTGCGGTCGATCGCGCCCACCGCCATCCTGTCGGATGGCGATGTGGTGCTCCAGCCGCGCAAGATCCGCCGTGCCGGCCTGTGGGAGGCACTTCAAGGCCAGGTGCTCATCTACATCCACAAGGAGCAGATGATCGAATCCATGCAACGCCGCGTACCCGCACATCACTACGTGATGGTGGATGACAAGGCATCCATCCTCGGTTCGATGAAGGCGATTCTCGGAGCTCGCCTGACCACGGTCTGGGTGCGGCAAGGCCATTATGCGGCAAATGCCGGCACCGGAACGGCGCCCGATCTGACTCTGGACTGCATTGCCGATCTGCTGAAATTCCCCTCCCAATACTGGTCATCGACTCACCTGCAGGCATCATCATGAAACCCACACGCGCACTTCACGAACTCGGCCAGAGCCTGTGGCTCGACAACATCACGCGGGACCTGCTGGACTCGGGCACGCTCGAGCGTTACTGCCGCGAACTGTCCATCACCGGCCTGACTTCCAATCCAAGCATCTTTGATGAGGCCATCGCAAAGGGCAGCAGCTACGGCAACGCCATCACAAGCCTTGCTTCGCGCGGCCTTGGCACCGAGGACATATTCATGAGCCTGGCGCTCGAGGATCTGCGCCGCGCGGCCGACCTGTTCCGCCCGGTGTTCGATTCAACCCACGGTGTCGACGGCTGGGTATCCATGGAAGTCTCCCCGCTCCTGGCCTCCGACACTGCCGGGTCGGTAGCGGCCGCCGAAGCGATCCATGCGCGCGCCGGGCGGCCCAACCTGTTCGTCAAGATTCCCGGCACTCCCCAGGGAGTTCCGGCCATCGAGGAGGCGATCTTCCGCGGCATCCCGGTGAATGTGACCCTGCTGTTCTCGAAGGACCAGTACATCGCCTCCCAGCAGGCCTATGTGCGCGGCATCGAACGGCGGATCGCCGCCGGCCGACCCCCCGTCGTTGCCAGCGTCGCCTCGGTGTTCGTCAGCCGCTGGGACCGTGCCGTTGCCGACAAGGTGCCCGCCGAACTGCACAACCGCCTGGGGCTTGCCGTCGGACAACTCTGCTATGTGGCGTACCGCGAGTACCTGGACAGCGAACGCTGGCGCAGGCTCGCACAGGCCGGCGCACAATCCCAGCGACTGCTCTGGGCCAGCACCGGCGTGAAGGATCCGGCCGCTCCGCCCGCGCTGTACATCGAAGGCCTTGCGGCACCCGACACCATCAACACCATCCCGGACAAGACGCTCCTGGCTTTTGACCAGGTTGGCCGGGTCGGGTCCACCTTGCAACCCGACGAGTCGACCGCCCGTGCCACGCTGGCGCGCTTCCGCGCCGCCGGCGTGGACATCGACGCCCTGGCCACGCGTCTCCAGGTGGACGGTGCGGCCGCCTTCGTCAAGTCCTGGAACGACCTGTTGAAGCGGATCGCCGACAGGAGCGGCGCGAGCCCGGCGCCTGCGACATGAGTGAACACATCAGCCCGCTGGCAGGCCAACCCGCCACGCAGGTACCACCGGTGGACGTCGACCGGCTGATCGGTGCGTACTACCAGATCAAGCCCGACATCACCCTTCCCGCACAGCGCGTCGCGTTCGGAACCTCCGGTCACAGAGGCGTTTCATTCGACGGCAGCTTCAATGAAGACCATGTGCTCGCCATCACCCAGGCGATCTGCCAGTACCGGAAGCAGAACGGCATCGACGGCCCGCTGTTCCTGGGCATCGACACCCATGCACTGTCCGGGCCCGCCTTCCAGTCCGCGCTCGAGGTGCTGGCCGGCAACGGCGTCACCACCCTGATTGCGCAGGGCGGCGAGTACACGCCCACACCGGTGATCTCCCATGCCATCCTCACCCACAACCGGGGGCGCGATGCACACCTGGCCGACGGCATCGTGGTCAGCCCTTCGCACAATCCCCCGGATAGCGGCGGCTTCAAGTACAACCCGCCCAACGGCGGACCTGCCGACACTGCAATCACCCGATGGATCGAGTCCGCCGCCAATACCATGCTGGGCGATGGATTGCGTGAAGTCCGCCGCGTGCCCCTGCAACAGGCACAGTGCGCTTCGACCACGCAGGAACATGACTTCCTGGGCCGGTATGTCGAGGACCTGCGCCATGTCATCGACTTCGACATCATCCGCGAACGCTGCCTGCGCCTCGGCGTGGACCCGCTGGGCGGAGCCGGCGTGCATTTCTGGCCACGCATTGCCGAGGTCCACCGCATCGATCTTCAGCCGGTCAACCAGATCGTGGACCCGACCTTCCGGTTCATGACCCTGGACTGGGATGGCCGCGTGCGGATGGATCCCTCCTCGCCCCATGCCATGCGTTCGCTGATCGGCCTGAAGGACCGGTTCGACGTGGCCTTTGCCTGCGACACCGATCACGACCGGCACGGCATCGTGACCCGCAGCGCGGGTCTCCTTCCGGCCAACCACTACCTCGCGGTCTGCGTGGACTACCTGTTCCGCAATCGCCCCGCCTGGCTCCCCGCCGCAGCCGTCGGCAAGACCATGGTCAGCAGCTCGATGATCGACCGGGTCGCCGCAGATCTGGATCGCCCGCTGTTCGAGGTACCGGTGGGTTTCAAGTGGTTTGCCGATGGGCTGTTCAGGGGCGAACTTGGATTCGGCGGAGAGGAAAGCGCCGGTGCGAGCTTCCTGCGCCGGGATGGCACCGTGTGGACCACGGACAAGGACGGCATCGTGGCGGGGCTGCTGTCCGCGGAGATGCTGGCCCGCACAGGCAAGGATCCTGGTGAGCGCTACCAGGCACTCACTGCACGCCACGGGACACCCTTCACCGGCCGCGCGGATGCGCCGGCCAGCCCCTTGCAGAAACAGAAGCTGGCGCAGATGACACCGCAGCAACTGGCCATCACCCGGCTCGCCGGCGAACCCATCCGCGCCATCCTCGACCGCGCCCCCAGCGGCGGCACACTCGGTGGCATCAAGGTGGTGGCCGACAGTGGCTGGTTCGCCGCAAGGCCCTCCGGCACGGAGAACATCTACAAGATCTACGCGGAGAGTTTCCGGAGCGAGGCGCACCTGCAGGCGTTGTTCGCCGAAGCGCAGAGCGTGGTGGACGCGACCATCGCCTGAACCCGCACGGCGACCCGATTCACACGTGCAGCTCTCTCACCGCCCGATGCGCCTGGTCGATGGCCTGGTCGGTGTAGGCCGCCGCGGCCGCATCGGCATTGGCGATGGCGATATTGCCGAAGGTCGCCCGGCCGAGCACGTTGGGGCGCTGCGCTTCCGGCAGCAGCGGATCGAACAGGGGATTGAATTCGTGGGCGTAGCCATGCGGCCAGCGGTTGACCGTGATGGCGGCGATGTCGCGCGCCGGATCGAAACCGCCGGATCCGAAGGTGCGCGCCAGCTGTTCGCGCATGTTGCGCTCGTAGGTCTCGAGGGTTGTCGCCAGGATCTCGGCACGCCCGATGTCATTCTGCTGATGCTCCG
This sequence comes from Steroidobacteraceae bacterium, assembly GCA_044226785.1. Lineage (GTDB taxonomy): Bacteria > Pseudomonadota > Gammaproteobacteria > Steroidobacterales > Steroidobacteraceae > TMP-86. Next base: position 15,592 of record JBGAGK010000004.1, read on the forward strand.
GCAAACCCGGAGCACAGGGCGTGCGCGTGGCATGGATCACCATGGGTTCATCCGGATTGCGTGAGGTGGCGTAGCGCCCGATGCGGACCGCTTCGTTCAGGCGCATGTCGGAGTAATAGCTGCCGGGTGCATACACGCGGTTCACACCCAGCCGGGCAAAGGCCTTCCAGTTCCGCAGAGCCACGCTGATGTACAGGAGCGGCACCTTGGAGGGTGTGCGCAAGGCCGCCTTCTGCGCCTCGGGCAGGTCCGGACAGATGAAGGGAATCACCCGATTCCAGCAGGCCAGAACGACATGCCGCGCCTGCACCTGCTCGGGCTTTCCCGCTCGCACGTAGTGCAGACCCACACCGCGCGCCCGGTCGGCCGGGTCGAGATGCGCCACGTGGATGACGGTCGAGCTCAGGCGGACGCGCACCGGTGCGCCGCGCTGATCGAGCCGGCCGTAATCCGCTCGCGCCATCACGAGATCCTCGACGCCGGCACCGGGAATGGCCGCCGGCACAAGTCGCTGCACCAGGGCACGCGCAATCGTCGCATTGCCGTCCGGGAAATGCACCGAGGGCGTCCAGCCGTGATCGACCATGCCCGCCGGCGTGTAGCCCATGCGTGATGTGGAACCGGGCGCAAGTTTCAGCCCTGCAAACCCCGGAAACCCCACACCCCAGCAGTCCAGTGCCGTCAGGGCATCGATGCCCACACCCCAAAGTCCGTGCGGCAGTTTCGCATAGTAATCGCACACCTTCGGATCCACCCTCACCACATCCAGCAGATAGCGCTGATAACTCATGCGCGACAGCCGGTCCTTCTTCGCCGCCGAGTCAAGGCCAGGCAGGTAGTCCTCCTTGCCCTCCTCGAGGCGCTCGAGGTCATGCTTCACCGCTTCGCTGAGCGGTGCGCCGGCAAGCATCGAACGCAGCGCCTCGCCCTCGCGACGGATCATGAGGTGATCCGCACCGAACGTCTCGCGGTCCAGGAACACGCCTTCGCCCAGACCCATCGAGCCGTAGAAACTGCGGTCCTCGAGCGTCTTCTCCCAGCGCTTGCGGTCGATGCCGACGTCCCTGAGCAGCCCATCGGCCACGGCACTGTAGGGAGTCGGGCTTTCGATGCTGAGCGTGCCGCCGTTCATCAGCATGAAACGGCCATTCACGTTGAATTCATTGCGGCGCGCATGACCGCCGAAGTCATCGTGATTGTCGAGGATGAGGATGCGGGCTCCGGGCTTGGCGCCCCGATAGAAGTGTGCCGCCGAAAGACCACTGATTCCAGCCCCCACCACCACCAGGTCGTAGTGCTCGCCGGTGTCGGTACCCGGGCCGAAGTGCTTGCCATCACGCAGGGCATGCGCGACTTCGAAGGAGCCAGGATGACTGCCGCGCAGACCCGTCAGGGCCGGCGGATAGTACTCGGCCTTGCGGGCCGCCTGATGAGCCGGATCCACGGCCGCCTGCAGCGCTCCGGGCAACAGCGGCAGACCCAGCCCCAGCGCGGCACCTTCGAGAAAATCGCGGCGCGTGATGTTGCGGTGAAGCCCGAGTTCACGGTCGCGGGCGGAGCGGGATTTTCGGCGCATGATGTCTCCAGTGCGGTGCAGGCAGTGTAGCGGAAATGCGCTACGATGCCGACATGCCCCGCTTCGTCGGCGCCATCGATCAGGGTACCACCAGCACGCGTTTCATCCTGTTCACGCGCGAAGGACTCATTCGCGCGAGCGCCCAGAAGGAACACCGGCAGATCTTCCCCCGCCCCGGCTGGGTCGAACATGATCCCCTGGAGATCTGGCACAACACTTGCGAAGTCCTGACGGACTGCATGACCCGGGCCGATGCCACACCAGCAGACATTGCCACCATCGGCATCACCAACCAGCGCGAGACCTGCATGTTGTGGGACGCACGCAGCGGCCAGCCGGCGGCCAATGCCATCGTGTGGCAGGACACGCGCACCGATGCGCGTGTGGCCGAATATGCGCGCCACGGGGGAATGGATCGTTTCCGCGAACGCACCGGCCTGCCACTGGCAAGCTACTTCAGTGCGCTGAAGCTCCAGTGGCTGCTCGACGAAATCCCGGGCGCACGGACAGCTGCCGGGCGCGGCGAACTGAAATTCGGCACCATCGACAGCTGGCTTGCCTGGAATCTCACCGGAGGCCGGCACGGCGGCCTGCATGTCACCGATGTGAGCAATGCCAGCCGCACCCAGCTCATGGACCTTGCGCGACTGGACTGGGACGATGAGCTGCTGGCGGAATTCCGGATTCCGCGCGAAGTGTTGCCGCGCATCGTTTCCTCGAGCGATGTGCATGCGATGTGTGTCCGGCCTCTGGAGGGTGTTCCGTTGAGCGGTCTGCTGGGTGATCAGCAGGCGGCACTGGTCGGCCAGGCCTGCCTGTCGCCCGGGGAGGCCAAGAACACTTATGGCACGGGATGCTTTCTGCTCATGAACACGGGAACCACACCGATGCCATCCCGGTGCGGCCTGATCACCACGGTGGCCTATCGCTTCGGGCACGAGCCGGCGCGCTACGCCCTGGAAGGCTCGGTCGCCATCACCGGAGCCCTGGTGCAATGGCTGCGCGACCGCCTGCACCTCATCGCGTCGAGCTCCGAAATCGAAGCGCTGGCTGCGCAGGCCGCGGACAACGGCGATGTGTACTTCGTGCCGGCGTTCTCGGGTCTGTACGCACCGTTCTGGCGGGCCGATGCGCGTGGCACCATCGTGGGCCTCACCGGTTTTGCGGGGCGCGAGCATCTCGCGCGCGCCGCGCTGGAAGCCACTGCGTACCAGAGTCGCGACGTGCTCGAAGCCATGCGCCAGGATGCCGGACTCCCGATGACGGCGCTGCGGGTGGACGGCGGCATGACGGGCAATGATCTGCTGATGCAGTTCCAGTCGGATCTGCTCGATGTCCCCGTGATCCGGCCGAAGGTGCGGGAGACCACGGCGCTGGGTGCGGCCTATGCGGCAGGGCTTGCGAGCGGATTCTGGCAGGACGCAGGGGACATCGTCCGTAACTGGCAGGAGGACCGGCGCTGGCTGCCCCACATGGACGCCAGCACGCGCGAGCGTCTGTATGCGCGTTGGCGCAAGGCGGTCGGCAAATCGATGGACTGGAACTGACATGGTGCGCAGGAGGCGCACCGATCAGACCGGCATCAGGGTCTGCCGCCCGGCCGCCATTGCGGCACGAAATCCGAATTCGCCAGCCACCGCACCGGCCTGAACAGCGACCGGATCGACTGGGTCATGTGCTCGAGATCGATGTGTGCGATGTCATCGTCGGGCTGGTGGTACTGCGGGTGCAGACCGAAACTCGACACCGTCTGCGCCACCACGCCGCGCCGCGCCAGGGTGATGTTGTCCGAGCGCATGAAGAAGTTCTCCCGCGGGTGCGGATCACCCACCAGCCTCGCGCCATGTACGGCCAGCACCGGCCCCAGATTGCTGCGCTCCCAGCCGGTCAGCCACAGCGTGTGAGGCGCGAGCGCCGGATCAGGTCGCCCGATCATCTCGAACTCCAGGTTCGCGATGAGATCAGATATCGGCACCGTCGGCTTGTCGAGGAAGTAACGTGCTCCCAGGCTTCCGGTCTCCTCGCTCCCGAACAGGGCAAACACCACGCTGCGCCGGGGCCGCGGCCCGCGCGCCAGGTCCCTCGCCAGTTCCAGGACCGCGACGGTCCCGGAGGCATCGTCATCGGCGCCGGGGTATGTGCGGCCCGCACCCTCGCCCCGCCCCAGGTGATCCAGATGCGCGCTCAGCAATATGACCTGTCTGCCTGCCTGTCGATCATTGCCGCGCAACAGTCCCAGGGCATTCCAGGTATGCATGAGCACTGGCTGCGTCCGTGCCGAGAACGACACCCGCGTGCCATCCGGGAGCCGGCTCATGGCATCGTACGCTGCCGCCTCGAGCAGGATCCGGACGGGCTCATGAGGAGCGGATGTCCCTGATGAGGCCAGACCGGAAAACCGGACCGGGCCGATCATCAGCGCCCTCGATGCCCGATGCGCCCACCGCTCTTTCTCCGCCGCGCCTGCACGCCAGAGGATGATCGCGGCGGCATCCAGCTCCCGCGCTTTTTCCGGATCTGCACCGGCCGGCATGAGCAGAACGGCGCCCGCCACAGCCTTTCCCCCCGACACGAAATGGCGCAGGGAACCCGATGCTGCAGGCCTGCCGGCATCCAGCACCAGCATCTGTGCGCCGTGGCTAAACGTCAGACCCGCGGCATTAAGTTCCGGCGGAGCGGTCGCCTGCAGGCGCTCCATGTCGACCTGCTGCACGAATCCGCCGGCATCACCCATCGGTTCCAGCCCGTAGCTGCGCAGCCGGGAACCCAGATAGGTCGCCGCGACGAGTTCGTCACGCGTGCCGCTGCCGCGCCCATCCAGCGCATCGCTGGCCAGGAACTCCATGTGGGCACGCACGCTGCGGGCAAGAGCCGCGTCCTCCGCATCCAGCGCCTCCGCCAGCAGTGCACCCGGGAAGGCCGTGACCCCTGCAAGAAGGAACACCAGCGCCGATTTTCTGAATCCGGGATTCTGCATCCGGTCACCCTCGACGGCGTCAGCACGAGATCCGGCAGACGCCGGCGTGTCGGCCGATGTCGCACACCCGCAAGCTGGCGATCAGGATTGATATTATCATTACCGGTCATGAACCAAGGCGAAGACCTGATCAACCTGACACCCGATGCGACGACCAGCGCGCACGCATTCGGCATCGACAGCGACATGAACGTGCCGTCGTTCACGCAGCGCACGGAATATGTGCCGGACATCGACCCCGGATACTGTTTCGATCGCGAGACCACGCTGGCCATCCTCGCCGGCTTCGCCTTCAACCGGCGGGTCATGGTGCAGGGCTATCACGGGACCGGCAAGTCCACCCATGTCGAACAGGTGGCGGCAAGGCTGAACTGGCCGATGATCCGCATCAACCTCGACGGCCATGTGAGCCGCATCGACCTGATCGGGCGCGATGCCATCGTGCTTCGGGAGGGGCAGCAGGTGACCGAGTTCCGCGAGGGCCTGCTCCCCTGGTCCATCACCCGCGCCGTCGCGCTGACCTTCGATGAATACGACGCGGGCCGGCCCGATGTCATGTTCGTCATCCAGCGCATCCTGGAAGCCAATGGCAAGCTCACGCTGCTCGACCAGAACCGCGTGATCAGTCCGCATCCCTGCTTCCGCCTGTTTGCGACCAGCAACACCATCGGCCTGGGAGATGCGAGCGGCCTGTATCACGGCACCCAGCAGATCAACCAGGGGCAGATGGACCGCTGGAGCATCGTCACCACACTCAACTACCTGGAGCATGATGCGGAAGCTGCCATCGTGCTCGCAAAGGTGCCGCAATACGACACCCCTGAGGGCCGCACCCGCATCCTGTCCATGGTCCGGGTTGCGGACATGACCCGCAACGCCTTCATGAACCGTGACATCTCCACGGTGATGAGCCCGCGCACGGTGATCAACTGGGCGGAAAATGCACTGATCTTCGACGACATCGCCTACGCCTTCAGGGTCACCTTCCTCAACAAGTGCGACGAACTGGAGCGCGCCACCGTGGCGGAATTCTTCCAGCGGGCGTTCGGCCAGGACCTGCCGGAGGCTGCCTCGCGCGTGACCGTCGTTTGAGCAGCCGGGCTGCTCCCACGGCGCAGGACCGGTTCCAGCGGGCACTGGTGCAGACCACGCGCGCGCTGGCCGGCCAGAAGGATCTCGACATCCAGTTCGGCCCCCAGGGCCCGCAGCTGTCCGGCACGCGCATGCTGCTGCCGCCACTCCCCAACCCGCTGAGCAGCCACGATGCCGCACGGCTTCGCGGCCATGCCGATCGCCTGGCACTGCGCATGGCCTATCACGATGCCGGCCTTCACGCCAGGTCCCGGCCCGACGGGGCCCGCGCAAGGGAGCTCTACGACTCGCTGGAAGATCTGCGCTGCCAGGCCCTGGGTTCGCAAGCGCTGGAAGGCATCGCGCGCAACCTCGATGCCATGCTGACCGACACCCTGCAACGCAAGGGCGTGCGTGCGGGGCAGCCCGGCAATGCATCACTGAATGATGCGGTCACCTTGCTGGCGCGTGAACGGCTGACGGGCCGGCCGCTGCCGCCACTGGCGCAGGAACATGTCGCGAGCCAGAGGGCGGACCTCCAGGATCGCATGGCGCGCAGTCTCGATCTGCTCGGCACGGCGCTGCACGACCAGGAAAAATTCGCCGGATTGATCCATCGACTGGTGATCGACATCGGCCTGGGGGGCGAGCTCGGTGCAGCCGGTCGACAGCGCGCGACCCCGAATCCGCCATCCGCGAAAGACAGCTCAGCACAGCAGGTGGCCCAGCCCGGAACACAGCTGTCATTGCAGACCCGTCAGGGCGAACTCGAAGAGGATGCACCTCCGCTGGATGAGGATGAGGCACCCCCAGCACCATCCGCACCGGAAGATGACGGGCGACGTGAGGAAGCCGCCCGCAAGGGTGCGCGGCTGTCGCGCCTGCAGGCGCAGGATGATGCCGACAACCCCAGCCGTCATTATCGCGTCTACACGCGTGCGCACGATGAAGTCATCGCCGCCGCCGACCTCTGTGATCCCGCGGAGCTGAGCCTGCTGCGGACGCGACTGGATGAACAGTCGCGCACCGTGCTGCTGGCCGTGGGGCGGCTGGCCCAGAGACTGGAACGGCTCCTGCGCGCACGCCAGATGCGGGGCTGGTCCTTCGATGTGGAGGAAGGCGTGCTCGATGCCGCCCGCCTTGCCCGGGTGGTGGCAGACCCCATGAGCGTGCTGCCCTTCAAGACCGAGGACGAGATCGACTTCAAGGACACGGTGGTGAGCCTGCTGATCGACAACTCCGGATCGATGCGCGGCCGGCCCATCCTGGTGGCTGCGCTGTGCGCCGATGTGCTGGCGCGCACGCTGGAGCGCTGTCAGGTCAGGGTGGAGATCCTGGGCTTCACCACGCGTGAGTGGAAAGGCGGACGATCGCGCGAGGACTGGATGCGGGCAGGGCATCCGGCCGGCTGTGGCCGGCTCTCCGATGTGCGCTACATCATCTACAAGTCTGCTGACGAGCCCTGGCGACGGGTACGCCGCAACCTGGGCCTGATGCTGCGCGAGGACCTGCTCAAGGAAAACATCGACGGAGAGGCGCTGCTCTGGGCTCACGAGCGGCTGATGCGGCGCCCCGAACATCGCCGCATCCTGATGGTCATCTCCGATGGCGTGCCGCTGGACGAAGCCACGCTGTCAGCCAACCCGGGCGGTTATCTGGAGCAGCACCTTCGCAACGTGATCCGCTGGATCGAGACCCGCTCTCCCGTGGAGTTGTCTGCCATCGGCATCGGCCACGATGTCACAGATTTCTATACGCGGGCCGTGGCCATCACCCAGATCGATCAGCTGGCCGGCGCCATGATCGAGCAACTGGCGGACCTGTTCGTATTGCCGACCGGCACGGGCTCCCGGGTTTCCACCCGGCAAAGTCTCAATTGACACCAGACGACCGGATCTGCACTTGACATAAGTGTCGCGATTTTCCGGTTTGCCGGCGACCCGTGGATAATGGCGATGCGATGGCGGAAGCGCATACAGACCCGCGGCGCCGACCAGGGCGGACGGCCGCATTCAACCTGGGAAGGCGGCTCGAGGAACTCGTTCGAGGCGAATGCAGCGCGGATGAGTTCGTGCGGGAAAACGTGCGAGGCACCGGCGCCGCAGGTACCTGGCACATCAAGTCCTACGTCGATCAGCGCCATCGCCTCGGCCAGATCAGCGACGATCTGTTCAACGCCATCCAGTCGAGCGTCGCACGTGTCTGCCTGGAGAAGCAGGAGCGCGAATTCGGCACCACGGTAGAGTTGGCTCCGGCCGGACCTTCGACACCTCGCGATGCGATCCCGATCCGCACCGCACCCATCGGCGTATCGGCCGTTCCGGTTCCAGCCAACGATGCACAGGCCCTGGCTCCGGCATCGATCGCGGACGAGTTCCCCTCATCGACTGGCCGACCGGCAGACAAGGTGCAGCCCGGGCTCGTCCTCGGCGGGCGATACCTGCTGGAAAGCGAGCTCGGCAGTGGCGGGATGGGCGTGGTATTCAGGGCAGTGGATCGACGCGCTCCCCTGCCCACGCAATCAGCCCGTCGCATCGCGCTGAAGGTCCTGCGCGACCATCCCGGCGAGCGCGCCGACGTGCGGGTCCGGTTGCGCCGCGAATTCCACTGCACGCAGGTCCTGTCCCATCCGAACATCATCAAGGTGTTCGATCTGGCCTGCGACGGCGATCCGGCCTTCTATACCATGGAACTCCTTGAAGGCGAATCGCTGCACCGGCTCCTGGCCCGGACCCAGCCGGCCGGCCTGCCGCGACCCTATGCCTGGGCCATCATCCGTGCGATCGGATCGGCGCTGGCCCATGCCCATTCGAGGAACATCATCCACGGCGATCTCAAGCCGCAGAATGTGATGGTGACGCAGAAAGGTGAAGTCCGGGTCCTGGACTTCGGCTCCTCTCGCACCTCTGACAACGAGGGAATCGAGCCGGCCATCCTGACCGCAACGCCGCCTTACGCCAGCTGCGACGTGCTCGAAGGGGGCCGCCCGGATGCCTGCGATGACCTGTATGCGCTGGCCTGCATGAGCTATGAACTGCTGGCCGGCCGGCACCCGTTCGATTCCCGGAACGCGATCCAGGCCCGTGCCGCCGCCGAGCACCCGGATCGCCCGGATGGCCTGGGTTCCCGTGCCTGGCAGGCCCTGCAAGCCGGCCTGTCCTGGTCGCGGACAGATCGCTCGATGCCGGTGCACGAATGGCTCGGGGATCTGGGTGTGGACATCGGGCCGCAGTGCCTGCCGTCCTTCAGCCCGGCGCCGGCTGGCTGGCGCGAGCGGCTGCGCGCCTCCCCCTGGCGTGACTTTCTGGTGCCGCTGGGGGCAGCGGCCCTCGCGCTGATCCTGCTGGCGGCGCTCTTCCACCGCCCGCAGGCAACTCCGGCGAAGGCACTCCCCGCGGCAGTGGCTCGATCACCCGCCGCGCAAGTCCCGACCATGGCGGCCTCACCCGCAGCGGCAGCACTCGCCGCGGCGATTCCGTCCGCTCCATCCGCACCCGTCGAGACCCCAAGGCCCGTATCGCCGACTGCCTCGACGGGTACGGCTCCTGTGCCGGAAAGCCCGCCACCGAAGCTCGCGTCACCAGCCGCCATTCACGGCAGGCAGGCTCCCATGATCTGGCTTGAGGCCCGCACTCACGCTGCAAGGTCCGGGTCCCGTTTCGTGGAAATCCGGGTGCACGCAAACACCGAGGTTCAGGGCTTCACCTGGTGGACCGAGGATGGCAGTGCCCATGCCGGCCGCGATTACATCGCGCAGTCGCGGACCCAACGCTCGTTCACCCGCAACCGGCAGATGGCATCCCTGTTCGTCCGATTGCTGCCGCCGGCCGCCCAGGCTGAAGTCCGGACCTTCTACATCCGGGTGGCGCCACCACCTGGAACGACCGCCCGGATTTCCCGAACGGCCGTCCTGCTGCCAGCCACCCGTTGACCGGGCTCAGCGGCTCACCGGCACCTCGATGTAGCTGCCCGGAAGCCAGCGCAGGCGATAAGGCTCATCTGCATCCAGGAAGGACTCCTCGCTGACATCGTTGCCCGTGCCGTAGTTGATCTCCCGGTCCGGCCGCCTGGCGATGCCCAGCAGCAGCACCAGCCGGCTGCCGACGGAGAACTGCCGGCTGGTGAGCCGCTCGCTCTGGAATTCGATGCGCTGTGGCACGCCCGCCTGCAGCAGGTGACGCCGGCGCCGGTCCCGCGCGTAGCTGGCTCGCAGTTCGAGCGTCGGGCTGAACAGCTGGATGTAATCGCCCGCCGGCGTCAGTTCGAACAGGCTGATGTTCAGGTCCACGTCCATCTTGTTGACGAGCATCTCGAGGCGCCCGGAGAACAGGCCATTCAATCGCACCGGGTGTTCGAACGTCCGGCTCACGAAGACCAGGCTGTTGCGTGCCGCAAGGCTCCTGCTCACGAAGTCCATCGGCGGCGTCCAGGCCGCATCGCTCCGGTCCTTCAGATCCACGATCTGCCGCAGGCCGCGATCGCGCGTCGGACGGCGTGCCACCAGCGCATGCTGGTCACCGGCCGCGGATCCTGCATCCAGATAGAAGCGCTGCTGCCTGTCGGCCATCGCAGCGATGCTGCCAGCGCTGCGCCATTCATTGGCGCCCATCACCTCGTAGTTCACCCGGTCCTTCAGCGGGGCCGGAAGCGGTCCATCCTTCAGGACATGCTCGAACCACTGATACCGCAATTCCCGCAGATCGATCACGGCCGCCTCGTCCACTTCGTAGCTCTGCAGCCGGCGCAGAGGTCCGCGTTGCAGGGCTGCGTCATCGTAGGGTCCGATCAGCAACGTGTGGCGCGCATCGGCCTTGTAGCGATGATGTTGCGTGAAGTAGTACAGCGCACCCGGTTCGCTCCCGGCGAAATAGCCGGTGATGGTCAGCACCGGGATGTCGATGCGTGCGAACTGCTCCCGATAGGGAATCATGTTCTGCCAGTACGCATCGTAGCTGGGGTGATTCAGCCAGCGGATGAAAATCGGGCTGGGTCTGCCATGCAGCACACCCAGGTCCCGGTAGCGCCGCCCGCTGCGGTACCAGGCGCGGTCCAGTTCCCGCCATATCCCGTCATCGTAGAAATTCTGCACGGCCGCGGGATCGGTGTTGGTGACATACAGGGACCATCGATACGCGGAATTCTGGAAGATGCTTCCCGCCATGGGCGCATCGATGCCAGGTGCAGTGGTGGCCGAAGTGGCAATGGCCCTGAGCGCACGTGAGGGGTGCCTGGCACCCGCCCAGGCCGCAAAGCCACTGTAACGATCCCCGTACATGCCCACCCGTCCGTCGCTCCAGGGCTGCCGCGCGATCCAGTCCAGGACGCGGGTGACCTGGGCTGCATCCCGCTCGAACGGCGCTGGCGCGCTCCTGCCATGGGCAACCCTCTCCACGGTGGCCACGACACCGGCAAACCCGTGTGCCGCACACTCGCGTGCCGAGTTGCGGCCCGGATCGATGTTGAATTCCAGGAGCGAGGCCAGCTTCCCGCTGGCGGCTCGCGGCCTGACCACCACGATCCGGATTTCGGATCGATCCACGCCCGTGAGCTGGACGCCGTTGTCGACGACGTAGCGATTTGCCTCATCCTGCGCATCGAGCACGGCGACGTACGGCGAAATGGAGCGCCGGGCATCGAAAGCCAGGTACTTCCAGATGAGGTTCACCGCTGCATCGATGCCGATGGTGTCACGGCTGCGCTGACGGTCGAAGGCGGCATCGAGTTCATCGGCGTACGGTGATGGCGACGCCATCAGCGCCGACGCCACCGCATAGGCTTCGTGATCGCCGAGCTTGCCGACGATCTCGTGATAGGCCTGGGCGAGCGCTTTGGGGAAATCCACGCCGCGCTCGGCCTCCATGGCCCGCGCTTTCGCGTACACGTCGAGGATCACGTCGTCCGGAGACCGCCGGTCGCCGGACTTGCTCCGGCGCTCTTCGAGCAGGCGCCTGTTGACTGTGGCAGCCGTGTAGTTGCGCGCAGCCATCTGCAGCGCGGCGACATTGGCCAGGAAACGCCGCGCGTCGTTGTCCTGGTACACCGGCACCACTCGCACCGCCAGATCACGCATCACCTCGACCGTGGAAGGGTCAGTGGCGCGCGCGGGCGGGTGAAACTCGATGTCACCGGCCATGCAGGAACCGGCCACCAGCAGCCAGACCAGCACTGCCATCGCGCCCATGCGGCCTGCCCGCACTCCGTGCCGGTACATGGTCGTGGTGGTGCGGTTCATGTACGACCCCCTGGCAGGCCCGACGCGCTCCGGTGTTTCACCAGATGAATCACCTGATTGTAGATCGGGTCATGAGCCTCCGAGGCCCCGCCGATGTGGATCAGGCAGGAGTCGTGCAGATCCTTGTCGAAGATCTCCAGCACCCGCTCGGTCACATCGTCGTCGAGCGACCCGAATGACCCGTCGATCAATACCCATCGCGGGCTCTGCACCAGCATCCGGGCAAAGGACAGGCAGAACTGCTCATCCTGGCTCAGTTCATGATCCCAGCGACGGGTCTCGTGCAGATGGGGCGCGAGGCGCTCCAGGCCAATGCGGTACAGCGCGCGGGTCAGGGATGCATCGTCATGCCCTTCGGGTGAGCCCGGATAAGTCAGCACCTCGCGCAACGAGCCACGGGGCAGATAGGGTGATCCTCGCGGCACGTACAGGATCTGCTCACCGCGCGGTCGCGTGATCAGTCCCCGGCCCCAGGTCCAGCTTCCGGCCAGCGCCCGGAACAGTTGTGCCCGCCCAGTTCCCGGCGCACCCACGATGAGCACACGGTCTCCCGCGCGAACCGTCACGTCCTGCTCGCGCAGTCGCTCGACTCCAGCGGCCGAATGCACCTCGAGGCCTTCCATGCGCAACACACCCGGCTCGCCTTCCGCATAGCCGATGCGGGAGCCGGATTGAACCGGATCCTGCATTTCCGAAAGGGCATGCCGGAACGCAGCCACCCGCAGCAGGGTCGCGCGCCAGTCGGCGATGGTGCTGAAATTGTCCACGAACCAGCGCAGCGAAGACTGCGCCTGGGTGAATGCTCCGGCCGCCATCATCAAACCGCCGAAGGAGATCTTGCCGGTGAAGTACAGGGGCGCTGCGACCAGGATGGGTGCGACCAGGGTGATCCAGCCGAAACCGGCCGTCACCCAGGTGAGGTTGGTCAGGCCATTGACCAGGCGCCGCATCGCCACCAGCACATTGCTGAAGTGCAGTTCGATGCGGCGTTTCTCGTCTGCCTCGCCTTCGGCCAGGGTGATGCCATCGACGTGTTCGTTCACGCGTACCAGCGAAAACCGCAGATCCGCCTCCCGTGCGTAGCGGTCGGCATTGCGGCCGATCAGATTGCGCCCCACCCAGTAACTCATCACCGAACCGAATGCGGCGTACAGGATGGCTGCCCACAGCATGAAACCCGGAATTCCGTAGTCAATGTCCCCGATCCGGAAAGTGAAATCCGTGGACAGCACCCAGAGGATGCCCGCGAATGACCCCGCCAGGATCGATGCCTGCAGCAGGCCCACTGCGAGGTCTGCAGTCAGTTCGCACAGCTTGCGCGCATCCTCGTGCATGCGCTGGTCTGGATTCACGCCGATGTGCCCGGCGCTGGCGAGCAGGAAGGCGCGCCGCGGCTTCATCCAGTCATCGAGCAGATCCCGGAACAGGCCGTCGCGCAGCTTGAGCTTGAGCATTTCCACCAGCCAGCGCTGCACCACATTGAGCACCAGCAGACCGCCGGCGATGACGAAGAACACGCCGAGCTGGAACAGGAAATCCGCAAGGTCGCGCCGCGACAGTGCATCGTAGAACGGCTTGTTCCACTGATTGAGCCTGACCTGTCCGTAGGCGGTGGCGACCACCACGAGCAGGATACCGACGCACAGCCAGAACAGCGCGCGTCCGGCGCTCGACTGGCGAACCGCACGCAGCATGATGCGCATCTGCCGGAACAACCCGGTATGGGCTGCGTCGGCGTCCAGTGCGCTGTCCCTTTCTTCTGCTTGCCCGGCCACGATGCCGGACACTTTGCCACGGCCCGGCTGATCAGCATAGCTTCGGGGCTGCGCTCAGCGCAGCGGTTTTGTGCGCCGATCCTCAATTCGCGATTCACGTCACGACCGGATGACGCGAGCTCCGTGCTTCGCGCCATCCGGCCGGAAAATCAACCCCGGCTTGCTGCGCTGGTACGCCCGACATGCAGGGCGGTCAGCGCGGGCAGTTTCAATGCGCGCACGGTGTTGTTCACCGCGTCCGACACGCACGCGGCCTGTCCGCTGCTGATCCGCGAACCGGTACTCGAGAGCACTTCGTCGCAGTACTCACGGGCCGCGCGTTGAATCCGCCCGTACAACGCATCGACACCCCTGGACGTCGACAGGTCCAGATCCGAATACGAAACGCGGATGCCGGCAGAGTCGGCCGCGTACGCGGGAGCGGCCGGCAGGCCAGGCGCTGCGGCCGCAGCGATCACTAACAATGCAGTTCGAAGTGGTCTCATGATCTTTCCTCCAGTGACTTTCGTGCATCCAGCGGGACTGCTGCTCATGCATGCACGGTTGGATGGGCGATACGGGAAAATGGTTTGAATGGCGGCATGCACCCGCATGCGGGCCTGTCCATACGTACTTTCCGTTTTGACACATCAGACCGGAGTTCATATCGTTTTCCGTGTCATTTAAGCTTGAACGGTTTTCGACCGATTGCCGGCGCTGCCTTCAGCGCAGATCAATCCGCGCCGGAAGCGCTGGGTCGTCCACTACTGCAAACCCGGAGGACTACACCGATGACAGGATCGAAGGACAGGATCGCAGGAACCATGGAATTTCCCCCGGCCACTGCACAGCCCAACGTCTACCCCCTGAGCTGGCACCAGCACACCGCCAAGCTCGAGGAAATCTGGGATTCATCGCAACGCGAATACTGGGACCCCAAGAAGCTTCCCTGGGACACCTTCCGTCCCTCCGCCTACACCTGGGAACAGCGGGAGGCCATGGCCTACTGGTGGACGCTGCTCAGCGTGTTCGATGCCTCGGCGCCGCCGGTGTTCGCCTCTGCTTTCATCAAGACCTATGAAGCCCATGAAGAGGACGCCGTCCGCCGGTGCTTTTTCTCGGTGACGCGTGACGAGCAGAACCACGAACAACTGTGCGGGATGGCCATCACCCGCCTGCTCGAACACCCCGATCCCCTGACCTACCAGCCAAAGACCGACCTGGGGCGAAAGGCCAGCAAGAACGCCCACTGGCTCTACTACAACGGTGGCCGCTACTGGAACGGCTACAAGGCCGCCGTGCCGAAGTACAGCCTCGCGGTCCTGTTCAGCTCGTTCCTGATGGGAGAGATCGCCGCTGCGACCATCTTCCACCAGATGGCAGCCAAGTGTAAGGAACCGGTATTCCAGGCGGGCTTCCGCAACGTCGGACGCGATGAGGGCCGGCACATGGCCATCTGCATGGCGCTGATGGAGCGCGACTATCCGAAGATGAACCTCGCGGACAAGCCGCTGATCACCAAGCAGATCCGCGCGGGCTTCCTGTTCCTGTCGGGCGTGCTGTACGAACCGCCGGAGGATTTCTGGGACATCCCGGCGGATTTCATTGCGAACCAGCGGCAGATCGAGGCCTGCGCGCGCAGCGCCGGCTTCCACATTCCGGAGTACGAAACCAAGCGCGAGAACTGGCGCAATGCCATGCTGAACCTCAAGGGCGTCCTGGACAAGTACGGCATCCCGTTTCCGGCCATTCCGGAAGTCGGCATCTCGGGACAGGAAATCACCGATGTCGACATGAAGGACATCATCCCGGTGTTCTGATCCGGCGTCGGGACGCATGAGCACGTCGAAGAAGATACGGCTGGCACCCTCCAGCGTCAGCGTCGAGTGCCGTGAGGGCGACACCGTCCTCGCGGCGCTCGAGCGTGGGGGATTTGCACTGCCGAACAACTGCCGCGCCGGCGCCTGCGGCGAATGCAAGGTGCGCGTCCAGTCCGGCACTTTCGATCAGGGTTTCGTGCTGGACATGGCGCTGTCGCAGGAGGAGCGCCGCGCGGGATACGGTCTCATGTGCATGGCCAAGCCCATCTCCGACGAACTCGTCATCGAATGGGGCGAGGCGGAAGCAAGACCCCGACTGTTCCCTCCGCAGCAGGATCAGCCCTACGTGATCACCGATCGCTTCGCACGCACCAGCCGGATCCTCGAACTTCGCCTTCGTCCGCTGGGCGCCCCCATGCGGTACTGGCCGGGTCAGTACATCCTCATCAGGAAGCCCGGCACCACGCGCCCCCGCGCCTATTCCATCGCCAGCGCACCACGCCCCGACGGGGAGATCGTCCTGCAGGTCTCACGCCAGCAGGATGGCGATACCAGCGTCTGGATCCATGATGAGGTGGAGATCGGCGAACTGATCACCGTCTCCGGTCCATTCGGCACCTTCATCGGCGACCCATCCGTGGAAACACCGGTGTTGTGCCTGGCTGCGGGCTCTGGACTCGCACCCATCCTGTCATTGACGGAGGCTGCGCTGCGTCGTGGTTATGCAGCACCAGTCACGCTGATGTTCTCCGCGCGGAATGCGCAGGATGTCTATTGCCGTGGCCTCGTGGAATTCTGGAAGGCGCGGCACCGCAACTTCCGGTTCCTGCCAACACTGACCGGCGAGCAGCGCGATGGCTTTCTGCACGGGCGCATCCCCTCGGTGCTTCCCGGCGAATTTCCCGACCTTGCGGGGTACAGCGTATTCATCGCCGGAAGCCCGGAATTCGTGCAGGACTGCGTGACCCGCGTGCGCGAACTCGGCGCCATCGAAAGCCGCATCCACACCGAAGGATTCAATTCTGTGGCGGACGTGCCGCCCTTCGAGGCAGTGTCAGCAGCGCCGGCCTGATCGCAGGAACCGGCGCTGTCCCCACTCAATCGACTCCGAACGCCAGGACCACATTGCCGGGGGTGCCGTTCTGGAAACCCGGGTATCCCGATGCCACATACACCATGCCATTGGCGATGGTCGGACCCGGAGCCCCGAGGGACCCGCCGATGGCGATCACCCCGTTCACGGATTCGAAACGCTGCCGTGTGTTGAAGGACCAGATGACCCTGCCATTCATGTCCACGGCGCGCAGGACTCCATCCCAGCCGCCCGTGAACACGACGCCCGGGATGCTGCTGGCGGCTCCTGCCTGGCCGCGCTTGTCGGCCCTGATGTCGGCATTCCAGTCGATGTGGCCATCCTTCAGGCGCTGGGCTTTCAGCCCGCCACCTTCCTGCTGAAGCGGCCAGTAGACCCGCTTGCCGTCGGCCGTGCCACCAAATACCACCAGGCCATCCGCGGTCGGCGGCGTGTGGTCGTACAGCTTCTCGCGCCACAGGAGCTTGCCCTTCTGATCAGGGTCCAGTGCGATGGCCACACCACCCTTGCCCGCGGCCACCAGCACCGACCGGCCTGCCCCAAGAGACTGCAGGATGGCCGACGCGCCACCGAAATCCCAATCCTCACCCAGCTTCGGTGGGCAGATCTCGCCGGGCTGGCTGGTCGGTGGGCAACCCAGCATGAAGGCATCCTGGAATTCCTGGTGATGCCACTGGATGGATCCGTCCTTCATGCTCAGTGCCACGATGGAATCGGAGGTCGAGGCAACCCGGGGTCCGTAGCTGTTGCCCGTGCCCACGTAAATCAGACCCCGCTTCGGGTCGATGGTCGGGGAGTTCCAGACGCTGGCGCCGGCGGGTCCCCAGACCTGGGTGCCGATGCTGTTGCGGCTGATCTTCTCGAGGGGTTCCGGCACCGTCTCCGTACGCCAGATGATCTTTCCATTGGACGCATCGACCGCCGCCACGGCGCCGCGCACCTTGCAGCACTCGATATTGGGCGTGAAGCCGGCGGTGACTCCGCTGGCGGTCAGAGGGACATACAGCCGGCCCTGGTAATAGGAGGGGGACCCGCTCACGCCGTTGCCTTCGCCCGGCACCGTGCTCTCCCACAACTGCTTGCCGGTACGCGCATCCAGTGCATACAGGTTCCGGCCGCCGGTGATGTAGTACACCGCGTATTTCACGCCGGCAAAGCCGCGGATCGGCGCCACGATGGGCGCGGCACGTCCGGGCGACCGGGTGCGGAACGACCAGTAGGCACATCCGGTCTTCGCATCCAGCGAATACAACGTGGAATTGTCGCTCCCGACGAAGACCCGCCCCGAAACCACCGAAGGCTGCGAAGAGGAACTGGCTCCCAGCGGCAACCCGAACGCCCACTTGAGCTTCAGCCGGGGGACATCGGCAACGCCCAGTCGCGCCGCGCGCGCGCCCTGATGGCGGGCATTGTCCGGCGCCGGGCTCCAGCCATCCCAGGCCGGGCTCGAGGCCGGATCGGACAGCGGCGGATTGGTGGCGCAATTGTTCTTCATCGCCGAGATCAGCGTGTCGTTGCTCCCCTCGATCTTCTTGCCGGTGATCATCTCGGCGATGCCGCGCATGTCGCGGTCACTGATCCCCGCCGCCTGCGACATCATCTTGCCGGTGGCCATGACGTCATAGAGCCTGCTGGCCTGCATGGCCTTCAGCGTGGCCGTGGTGGGGATGACCCTTCCGTCAAGCTGGATGCCCGCATCGGTATGACAGCTCGCGCAGTGCTGCTCGTAGAGCTTCTTTGCCGGCGGCGGTGCAAACAGGTCGGGACGCCCTCCGCTGAGTCTGGCCTCGTCATTGGCGGGTGCTGGAGCCTGTGCAGACGCCGGCACCGATGCAGAGGCGGCCGCCGGTTCCTGCGCCTGAACGGCCCACGGCATGCAACCCGCGAGCATCAGTCCCGATGCCAGCCAATTTCTCGAAGTGTGATTCATGGGGTCCCCCAAAAAACCTGTGCCCGAACTTCAGTGAAACAGTTCCAGGGGCACGGCCTGCCCCATCGCCTCGTACCCCGCATCGGTCGGATGGATGTGGTCACCAGAAATGAATTCCGGCACCGCACTCGAAGGATGCGCCGGATCGCGGATCGCAGCATCGAAGTCGATGACGCCGTCGAAGGCGCCGCTCCTGCGGATCCAGCGGTTGACCGCCTCGCGCACCGATTCCTTCTCCGCCGAGTAGTAGCCGGGCAGATCAGTGCCCTCGAAAGGAGTCAATGTGGCGCCGATCACCTTCGCGCCATGCGCGTGCACGCGGTCGATGATCTGCCGGTAGGCCGCTATCAGATCCTCGGCCGTCGGTGCGTTCTTCGGATCCTCGAGGTAGTGCTCGCCCCATTTCGCACCTGGCCATCCGATGTCGTTGATGCCTTCGAGCACGATGACATGAGTCACGCCGGGCAGCGCCAGCACGTCGCGGTCCAGCCGGGCCAGAGCGCCGGCGCCGGCGCCATCGCGCAGCAGGCGATTGCCCGCGATGCCCGCGTTGGCGATGCCCACGGTCCAGCCGCGCGCAGCGAAGCGATGGGCCAGCACGTCCGGCCATCGCCGGTCGGCATCGACGGTGGAGCGGGTGCCATCGGTGATCGAATCACCGAACGCGACGATCCCCCGTGCCTGCGCCGAGGCCCGGACCAGCACGGCGCTGACCAGCAGGCGCTGGGTCGTGGTGGAGGCCTGCGCCATGACGGAGCTGGCGGTAAAGTCGCCCGGCGGACTGATGACGGATGTCGACAGACCATCGGCATGCAGGGTTACGGATTTCGCGTCGGCGGGACAGTAGATGCTGATGGTCACATCCGTCCCCGGCTTCACGGCAAATGCCACCGGGTCGCTCACCAACGGAGCCCCTGCCGGGATGAGCGCGGCGGACCGACCGGAGAATGTCACCGGACGCGAGGAGCCTGCACGGATTCCTGCGACGCCGTCAGGGAGTGCAACGGTCACTGCACCGATGCTCAAGGGGGCGGCGCTGAGCTCATTGGACAGCCGCAATCTCAACGTCTCACCGCCGGCCGAAAGGTGCACCCGCTGGCGCAATGTCCGTCCACCGAGATCGGGCCCCGGACCCTGTGGACCGGGACCGGCCTGTTGCGGACTCGCCGCCCAGCTGGCGATCCAGTTCCGGGCATGCGCCTGCCCAGGCTTCGGCGCGGTCGCGGTCGCGGTCGCGGTCGCGAAGACAGACCCCGCCGCCCCCATCCCGGTTGCCAGCGACACGGCCAGCAAACCTGCGCAGGCCGCTCGTGCGCATTTTCGGGCTGGTCCGGATTCAATCCTGTCCATCATGCCCACACCTGGATCATCCAGTTCCGTCTGATTGGTCGAATTGGGACCCACGGCGCGGCTGATGTCAATCGCAGCTCGGCAATCGCAACTCAGCGATGCATGGCTGCCACAGCGGTGGCGGCGCACTCGAGCGAGGGATTCTCCAACGCCTCCACCGCAAAGACCGTGTAGGCCGGCTCGTGCGCCCCGGCCCTGCGCAGTGCCTCGGCAAATGCCCTGTGCACTTTCCTCAGGTCGTTGCCTGTCTTCACGAAGAGCCGGATCTTGACCAGGCCGGCCGCTGATCCGCCGGCCGCCTTCACCGCATCCACCAAATGCCGTGCCACCACTGCGGCCTGTGCCACCGCACCCTTCGGCAGGGCATGGCCAGCCTGCGACATGGCATCGATCGAGGAAGTCAGCACCAGCCCATCGAGAGAGGCGGACCGGGCCACCGGCTGCGCAGGGTCATAGGCTGCCCGGCGCACGGAAGCCGCATCACCGCGCGTGGCGATGGCATCCATCTCGAGTTTGAAACCCGGCCCTGCCATGCCATCGACCACCACCAGGGTACCCACGCTCTGCGCTGCTGCAAGGCCTGGCACCCGTGCATCCAGCGAGCGGTGGAACAGTTCGGCCACCTTGAGTGGATCCGATCCCCTGGCCACGTACAGGTTGTGGGATACCATCTGGTTCACCGACACACCGGCATCCTGCAGGGTCTTGACCAGCTTTCCCGTCACTGCATCGACCTGCTGCTCGAGGGTCGGCGCCAGCGTCCCGTGCTCGAAATCCATGGCCTCGAGGCCTGCACTGAACACCAGGTGTTCACTGGAAATGGATTGGCCGATTTCCCGGGGGCCGAACTTGAAGGGTATGCGGGCAAGGCCCGCAGTAGTGCCGGACGGTGCCGCCGACAGATCCACTCCGACGAGGGTGTGCGGATCCTCGAATCCCGGAACACGAAGGATGGTCCCCACGCTGGGCTGCGGTTTGAGCGAAGGCGCCAGGCGCCGGGCGACGGCGTGAAATCGCGTGAGGACATCGAGCGGGTTCAGTGCGCCATCCTTCAGCAGGATCGTATGCTGCATCATGGCGCCGATGCCTTCGCGCACGCCCGCCTGCTTCAGCGCATGATCAGCGGCTTCCACGATCTCATCGACCTGGTCGAGGCCCCTGGCGTGCACGCCGAAAAAGCCGGAGGGATACAACATGCCGCCGGCCTCTGGAATCCCCGGCTTGGGTGTACCCGCCGCCTGAGCCGGGGCGGATGGCCACAGGGCGATGGCCAGCAACAGACCTGTCAAGGCCAGCACTGCGGGATGTCCGGAAACCAGGCGCCTGATCATGTACATATCTGCCAATCCCCCCTGCGATGGCCGGTACCATGGCCGCATTAATGGTTTGGGAGCCTACGATATGCCAAGCCGCGCTTGCAAGCCATTTCGGGACAATTTCTAATGTCGGACAACGATCAAGGACCCGCAGAGTCTCCCCCCGATGATGAGCGACAGATCGAGGACTGATGATTCCGGCAATGGCTCCCGGGATTCATCCAATTCGCCATTCCTCACAGCAGCCATCGTCGTGTTCAGCGCCATCGTTCCGCTGGCACTGCTCGTGGCCCCCATCATGACCACACAACTCATGCACGAGCGGGGTCTCAGCGCACCACAGGTCGGGATGTACTTCCTGTTCGAACTGGGTGGCATCAGCGCCGCATCGCTGCCTGCATTGCTGTGGCTGGGACGCGCCCCGTCCTCGCGGGTCGCGCACGTGGCCGCCCTGGTCTTCATCGCCGGCAATCTCGTTTCCACCATCGGAATGCCACTGCCGGCACTGCTGGCCATTCGGTTCATGACCGCCATGGCCGGCGGCTCGATCATGCTGTTGTGCATGGCTGCGGCCGGCGCATCGGCCCGGCGCGACCGCCTGTTCGGCTACTGGCTGACGGGTCAGCTGGTGCTGGGCGCAGCGGGTCTTGCGCTCCTGCCTGCACTGTTTGCACGCTTCGGGATCGCAGCACAGTTTGCCGCCATGGCCGGACTGATGTTGCTCGCCCTGCCCCTGACCGCGCAGCTGCACGGCAGCGGCCCGCAGGCAGCAGCATCCGCACCAGAGGAATTGCCGGCTCTACTGACCGTGGCGGTGATGATCGCCGTGTTCACGTTCTACCTGGGCCTGGGCGGTACATGGGCATTCATGTCGGTGATCGCCGGGCATTGGGGAATCGGCGCACAACAGGCCGCGGATCAACTTGCCGCCGCATCCCTGTTCGGCATCGTTGGCGCTGCGGGTGCAACCCTGGCGGCGGGCCGCCTGCCGCGCCGCGCCTGTCTTGCCCTGGGTTATGCCTGTCTCGTCGGCGCAGTCCTTTCGATGCTGATGCCGCTGTCCGGCAAGGGCTTTGCTGCCAGCGCATGGTCTTTCAAATTCGGCTGGACGTTTGCACTGCCGTTCCTGCTGGCTACCTGCGCCGGACGGGACCCTTCCGGCCGGATCATGGCACCGGTGAATCTGGTGATCGGCGTCGGCACATCTGTGGGACCGCTGATAGCCGGAGCGATTCTCGCGGCCTCCGGCATGACTCCGATGCTGCTTCTTTCGGCAATCCTCATCGCAGGCTCACTGGTCCTGATCTGGCTCATCGACGCGGGTTTCGCGTCCCGCGGGAAACCCGCGCTGCCCAGCAAGCCTGTACTCGGGTAAAATCCGCAACGATCATGACATCCACCGGAGAACCCAAGGCGCACAACCGGGCCCAGAATCCACGCCGCAGACCCCAGGTATCCCTTGGCCTGCTTCGAAACTTCATCGGCTTCCACCTGCGCCGGGCGCAGGATGCTTCGTTCGAGTCCTTTGCTCACCGCGTCGGCGCCGCGGACTTCGGGCCAGGTCACTTCGCCGCCCTGTCGGTCATCCGTGCCAATCCGGACATCAACCAGGTCAACCTGAGCCGCGCAACCGGGCGTGACAAGTCGACCCTGACACCGGTGATCAGGAATCTGGTCAAGCACGGTTTCGTGCAGCGGCATCGCTCCAGGACCGACTCGCGCGCCTATTGCCTGAACCTGACGCCCAAGGGCGAACATCACCTGCAGAAGCTCGCCCTGCACGCCGAGGCCCACGACCGGCGACTTGATCAGATCGTGGGAGAAATCCACAAGGGCCTGCTCATCCACCTGCTCGAGCGCATCGTCACCGAGCTCGAGCACGACCGCAGACGACGCTGACCCGCAGGCTTCGCCGCGCTGCGATTGTCCGGAAATGGTTTGATGCAGTACCATCTGCGCCTGGCACGGGATCAGGAGGGCGGGTTCATGCGCACCGGAATCTGGACATTGTCCTTGCTGCTGTGGACCACCCTCGTCGCGGCAGCCCCACCCCGACAGCAGGATGCTGCCGTTCCCATCGAGGTCAGCGAGGCCACCAATCTGTCCTTTGCACTCTCGCCCGATCACCGGCAGATCGTGCTGGCCGTGCAGGGTGGAATGTTCATCATGCCGTTGAGCGGAGGCACTGCCCGCCCGATCGTCTCGCCGCTCTACGACGCGCAGCAGCCGACCTGGTCACCCGACGGCCGCCACATCGCCTTCCAGTCCAACCATGACGGAATCTGGCGCATCTGGGTCATCGACGCCGATGGCCAGCATGCACGGTCACTTTCCACGGACCTTCAGGACGAACGCGAGCCCACCTGGTCGCCGGATGGTCGCGCCATCGCCTTCACCACCAGTCGCGACGGCAAGTTCGATGTCTACAGCCGCAATCTGGCCGATGGAGCCCTGAAACGTCTTTCGGTCGGCCCGGGCGGCAACAGCCGGCCCACATGGTCACCGGATGGAAGCCGCATCGCTTACGTATCGGATCGTCCCGGCGCGACCGGTCTGTATGTTGCGGACCTCGAAGGCCACGAGCATCAGGTATCGAACGCCCGGGTAATGGCCTTCGGCATGACCGTGCCCATGGGCACACCGACCTGGACCCCCGACGGAAAATCTCCCTGGTATGTGCGAATCGCCGAGGGCCGGGCCGATCTCATGGACGGATCGAAAGTGGTGCTGGCCGGCGAGGATCTGTTCCCCTTCAGGATGGCGTGGCTGTCCGCCGATGAATATCTGTACGCCGCCAATGGCAAGCTCAGGCGAAGGCGGCTGGGCGCCTCCGCAGCAACGGACATTCCGTTTCGCGTGCCGCTCGTCGTGCGACATCCGGATTATCCAAAGCGCCATATCGACCTGGATCCGCGGACCGAACAGCCGGTCATCGGTGTCCAGCGAGCCGTCCTGTCTCCGGATGCAGGGCGCATCGCCTTCACGGCGCTGGGCGCCCTGTGGGTCATGGATCTGGATGGCAAGCCGCAGCGGCTGACACCGCCGGGCCCCTTCGTGGTCATGGATCCGGCCTGGTCACCCACGGGTGATCGCATCGCCTATGCCACCGATCGGGCCGGTTCGCTCGATCTGTACGTCGTGGGCAGCAAGGGCGGCACACCGCAACGCCTGACTCATGAACCCGGCGCGGAAATCCGGCCATCCTGGTCGCCCGACGGGTCGAGGATCGCCTATGCGGACGCCTCCGGCGCCTACATGGAAACGGTTCGGGTCCTGACGCTGGGCGAGCATCCGGTTTCGAAGCTGATCCAGGCAGCCGGACAGTCCCCGGGATTTCCAGACTGGATCGACGCACGGCATCTTCTGGTCTCTCGCCTGCAGAACGTGTCCGAGTCGCAGTCCTACGTGGTGGGCGGCTACAACCAGGCTGCCATCGTCGATGTCGACGCGGATACCGCAAGACCCGTGACCCTGGTCCCGGGCCACTCGGTCGGCAATCGGTCCGGAGATGGTCCGGTGCTCTCGCCCGACGGCCGAACTTACGCGTTCAGCATGGATGCCGGCCTTTGGACGGTGGCGGCCGGCGCGGACGGCACACCGGCCGGTTCTCCACGCAAGCTCTCGGATGTCATCCCGACCTCACTGAACTGGGCCGCCGATTCGCACACCCTGTTCGTTGCCAGCGGTCCGCAGTTCACGCTCTACGATACGCTCGATGGAAAGCATCGCGAGGTGCCGTTGCATCTTGGCTGGCATGTCCCGCAACCGCCCGGAGTACGTACCCTGCGGGTCGGAAAGCTGATCGATGGCGTGCATCGCAAGGCGATGGACGATGTCGATGTGGTGGTGGCACAGGGGCGCATCCAGCGCATTTCACCGCATGGGAGCCAGCCCGTGCAGGGTGAATACCTCGACCTCCACCAGCTCACCGCCATGCCGGGCCTGGTCGATGCGCACGTGCATCTGATCAAGGAATTCGGCGCCCGCTTCGGCCGGTTGTGGCTGGCCTACGGCATCACCATGCTCCGCAGCCCCGGCAACATCCCCGGTGACTTCCTGGAAGAGCGCGAAGCCATTGCCGCCGGCGCCCGCCCCGGGCCACGCATGTACGGCACCGGTTACATCCTCGATGGCAAGCGCACGGTGTGGGAGATGGGCACGACCGTGTCATCGGATGCCGAGGTCGACCGGCAGATGCGGCTGGCTCACCGGCTGGACTACGACATGATCAAGTCCTATGTCCACACCTCCGAGCCCATCCGCGAGCGGATCGTCGCAGGCGCACATGCCATCGGCCTTGCGGTCAGTTCGCACGAGATCTACCCCGCCGCGATGTTCGGCAGCGACAGCGCTGAACATCTGGATGGCAATGGCAGCGGCAGGGGCTACTCGATGAAGGCGAGCCAGCTCGACATCGCCTACGACGACGTGGTGCAGATCCTGGCGAAAAGCGGCATGACCATCACCACCACCATTTCCCTGTTCGTGCCGCCCGCGGACCTGATCGACCGCGACCCGGCCATCGCTGCCCAGCGGGCGGCCCTGCAGCCTTCGTGGGTGCGCGGCGCTCCCATCATGAGTTTCGGTGGTGGCCCGGGCGGAGAAATCCTGGCGGACAACATCCGCAAGTCCATCGCCCATCTGCATGCCGCGGGCGCGAAGATCATCATCGGCACCGATTCACCGTTCACGCCTTCGGGATTGAACACGCACAACGAGCTCTACCAGGCCGTGCGTGCGGGACTGTCGCCCTACGATGCGCTGCGCGCCGCCACCATCGTTCCGGCGCAGCTGATGGGCACGGATCGGGATCTGGGCACGCTCGAGCGCGGCAAACTGGCCGACATCGTGTTCGTCGAGGGGAATCCCCTCGAGGACATCACCCGCGCAGGCTACGTGCGCCAGGTGATGAAAGGCGGCCAGTTGTGGTCGATCAGGGAATTGACCACCTTTCCGTGAAGGGCGTCAGCGCCAGGATCACCGGCGTGTGACGAGCCCCGCAGGCACCCGTGCGACGTCAGTCCCGGGGCGGCGGGATGGTCACGTCCAGCACCGCGCAGCGACGCTCCTCGCGGACCACACGAAGCCCCTCACGGATGGCCGGCTCGACGTCGGCTGGCCTGCGCACCGCAATGGCCTCCGCTCCGCCGGCCGCCTGCGCGATGGCGCCATAGTCGGGCGCAGGCTCGAAGCCGAGGTCGAGGTCCTGGCTCCGTTTGGCATGGCCTGCGGGGTGCACCGCCAGGGTCGAGTACCGCGGCGCACACCAGCCCCCGTTGTTCAGGACCACCTGCAGGAACGGGGTCTCGTAGCGTCGCGCCATCCAGAACACGGTCGATGGCGCCGCGAACAGGAAGCAACCATCACCTCCGATCGCGATCACCGTGGAATCCGGCGCCGCCAGCTTGGCGCCGAGTGCAGCACCGCTGTTCCAGCCGAGCGATCCGCCTCCACTGGCGAAATAGCTGCCAGGCCGGGTCGCTGCCCAGTGATTGGCGATATGAGGATAGTTGGTGATGCCTTCGTTGAGCAGGATGGCATCTTCTCCCGCCAGCTTGCGCAAGGTGGCGACCAGGTACTGGGTGCTGATGTGCTCGCCGGGCACCTCGTCCGCTCGCAACCGCTGTGCGCGCTGCGCATGGGCCTTGGCAAAATGGGCCTGGCGCGCGGCGCGCCGTTGCTCGTCCAACTTCAATGATCGTGCCTCCGCGTTCAGCTGGCGCAGCGCAGTCAGCGCGTTGGCGCGGTAGCTGGACTCGGCGCCGATGTACCACAACGGCATGGACTCCTTCAGCGGATCGACATCGATGTGCAGGACCTTCGCACCGGTGCGGGGGCGGTTGCCCGACGGGATCCACGGCACATCGCTGTCGATGACCAGCACCACGTCGGCTTCGGCCAGCGTGGCATTCTGGACCGGACCGCTCCAGTGGCTGCCCTGGTAGAGCGGATGATCGTGGGGAAAATTCATGGCGCAGGGAACCGATTCGAGCACCGCAACGCCCAGACGTTCACACAGCCTGACCAGTTCAGGGACGGTCGCCGGGTCGCGCCCCACGAACGAGGTCACCACCAGGGGATGGCGCGCGCCTTCCAGGAGCCGGATGATTTCGGCCGCATCCTCCGGTGGCAGGGCAGCCGGCCTCACCGGCCGCCACTGCGCCGGGTCGAGCCTGACCGGCTCGGCCTGCTGTTCCATGACCTCGCGCGCACCGACGATGTAGGTCGGCCCCTGGGGTTCGCTGGTTGCGAACTGCAGGGCGCGATTGACGATCTGCTTCACATGTGTGGGGCTCCGGATCTCGTTGGTGTACCTCATGTACTCGCTCACCAGTCCACGCTGGTCGTGGATGTCCTGGAGCCAGTGGATGAACTCGTTCCGGCTCCCCTTGACCGTGCCGTCCTGGGTGGCTGGCGACAGGCCCGCATAGATGATGGCCGGAATGCGCCCGCGCGCCGCATTGTGCACGGCACCGGCCAGTGACTGGGTGCCGCAATCCACGTGCACCACCACCGCCTGAGGGCGGCCGCTGATCATGGCATGGCCATGTGCGGCGGTCAGGGCGACCATCTCGAACGGGCAGGTGATGATGCGTGGTATTGGCCGGCCGGCGGCACGCGCTTCGGCGATGGCTTCGACCAATGCCGGGTGATCGCTCCCGAGGTTCACGAACATGCAGGAAACCCCGGCCTCGACGAGCGCTTCGAGAAATGCAGAACTGGACGTGTACAAGACTTTACTCCTGGAAAATCAGTCGGCCGACACGGCGGCGGCCGGATCGAAGGTCCCACGGGCGGGCCGGACATGCCCGCGGAGCACCATCAACGCAGCTGCCGTCACCAGCATCGCCACCGTCATCAAGACATAGAAACCGGCCGGCCCAAGTGCGGTCAGCATGGCGGCACCGATCACCGCGCTGGAAATGGCGCCGATGCGCCCCACACTGGAAGCCGCACCCACACCGGTAGAGCGAATCGACACCGGGTACAGATGCGCGGCGAGCGCGTACATGGTGGTCTGGACACCGTTGACACAGCCACCGAGCAATCCCAGCAGGATCAGCACGGTGAGGATCGGAGTGTCGGCGGCCGGGCGCCAGAAGAACATCCCTCCGCCCGTCACGGCGCCGACCACGGCCATCACCAGCATCGGCATCTTCGAGCCCAGCCGGCCGAACAGCCATCCACCACACAGGGCCGCGATGACTCCACCCAGATTGAAGGCCATCAATCCCCTGGAGGAAACCGCCAGGTCGTAGCCGGCGTCCGCCAGCATGGTCGGCAGCCAGTTGAACGCAGCGTAGATCGCCAGCAGGCAGAAGGCGAAGGAGACCCACAGCGCCAGCGTATCGTGCCTTCGCGCAGGCAGCAGGAGTTCCATGAAGCGATTGCGGTGCTCGCCATCCCGCTCGGGCTCGCGCAGCGTGACATGGGCCGGCAGGGCCAGGCCGACCCGGGCCAGCATGCGCCGGACTCGATCCACGCTGGTTCCCCGGACCATCAGGAAGCGCACCGATTCGGGTACGAAAATCGCCATGATCACGCACAGCACCAGGGGTATGGCCCCGGCCACTGCAAACAGGGTGCGCCATCCGTACACCGGCAACAGGTCAGCGGCAATCAGGCCACCGAGCACACCGCCGAGCGGCACGCACACGATGGTCGAGGTCACTGCGAAGCTGCGGTTGCGCGCGGGCGTGTATTCAGCCACCAGCGCTGCCGCGTTGGGCAGGGCACCACCCAGCCCGAATCCAGCCAACAACCGCAGCGCGCCGAGCTGCGCGATCGACCCGACTACAGCCATCAAGGCCGTCGCCAGGGCAAAGACCAGAACACTGGAAAGCAACGCGGTCTTTCGGCCGAGGCGATCGCCCGCAAGCCCGCCGAACGCCGTGCCGAACATCATGCCGACCTGGCCGAGAGCCAGGATGGGCGCCAGATTCTCCTTGCTCACCTGCCAATTGTGCAGGATGGCCGGAGCCGCAAGACCCAGCGACTGGTTGTCGAAGCCATCGAGCAGGATGGCGCAACCTACAGCCACCAGCAGGGCCTTCTGCCGCAGGTTCCACGGCGCCTCATCGATCAGTGCCGCGATATCGACGCTGCGGCCTTCGGGTGGCGCAGACAATTTTCCCGACACCAGGGTCTCCCGTTTCATCTGGCTCTTGCGTTGTAGCCTAGCTCAGGTTAGTGTGATTTCCAACCATCTTGATTGAGACCGCGGTGCCTTCTGCTTGAGAAGGTACCCGGAAACGGGGGCAACATGGCGGGCAGCAAGAGTGTGCATCTTTTCAGGACCTTTCTCACGGTGGCCGCTGCCACCGGCATTGCAATGACGAGCCTGGGTGCATCGGCCCGGGCGGCCACGCTCGAACAGCGGCTGGCCGCGCTGGAACAGCGCCTCGAACGGCTGGATGATCGCGCCGCCATCGAAAAGCTCACGCGCGCCTATGGTTATTATGTCGACAAGCAGCTCTGGGACCAGGTTGCGGACTGCTTTTCGAACGATGCGGTGGTCGAGATTGCAGGGCGCGGCGTCTATCGCGGCCGTGAAGGCGTCAGTCGCCTGTTCCTGCAGAGCATGGGAGGCGGCAAGATCGGCCTTGCGCCGGGCGCACTTTTCAATCACATGATCCTGCAGGGCATCGTCGATGTGGATGCTGCCGGCCACACCGCCAAGGGCCGGTGGCGCGCCTTCGTCCAGATCGGCCAGTACCATGCTTTCGGACTGTGGTCCGAAGGCACCTACGAGAACGAGTACGTGAAGCGTGACGGCCGCTGGCAGATCAGCGCCATGCACTTCTATGCCACCTACTACACGCCCTATGACAAGGGATGGGCGGTCCATTCGCTGCCCAACAACGGCCCGAGCAAATCCGCTCCGCCGGATTCACCGCCCACGGTGACATACGACGTCTACCCGGGGCATTACGTGCCGCCGTTCCACTATCCCAATCCGGTGACCGGCAAGCCCTGGACTGAAGAGGATTCGCGGCGCTACTCGACCGAAGGCATGTCGCCCCCACCTTCCGGGCCGCCGGCCCAGCCCGGCAGCCCACCGGCGCAGCCCGGCAGCCCGCCCCCCGGGGAAAAGCCGCCCGCCTCGCGCTGATGCAGTGTCGCGCCCGATGACCCTCTCGATTGCCATCGTCGGGGCCGGCGCGATGGGGAAGCTCTTCGGTGCGCGACTGGCGCGCGCCGGCACGCCCGTGACCCTGATCGACGCCAACCCCATGGTCGTCGAATGCCTGCAGAGGGACGGCGTGAGCCTGAGCGAAGATGGCCAATCGTCGAACATCCGGCTGGCCGCGGCCCTGGCCGATCAGACCCGGGGACCGTTCGACGCGGTGATCCTGTTCACCAAGACATACCACTCGAGCGCTGCGATCGCTTCAGTCCGGCACCTGCTCGCGCCGGATGCCTGCATACTCAGCGTGCAGAATGGTCTGGGCAACGGCGAGAGGATTCTTGCCGCGGCGCCAGGCGTCCGGGTCGCCATCGGCTCGACCACCTGGCCGGCAGATGCCACCGGCCCTGCCAGCGTGAGCACGCATGGGTCCGGCGAGGTGCGTTTCTGGTCGCTGGACGGAGCGGATCATCCCGTGCTGCACGCGCTGGATGTGCAGCTGTCGGAGGCGGGCATGAACAGCCGGCTGGATCCGGAAGTGAAGACCGCCATCTGGGAAAAGGTGATTTTCAATTGCGCGATGAACCCGGTCACTGCACTGACCCGTTCGACCGTGGGCCAGGTTGCGGCCTGCATCGACGGACCCGCGCTTGCGCAGACCGTGCTGGCCGAAGGATTTCAGGTGGCTCGCGCCGCCGGCGTGCCCGTGAATGAGGAGCACGTGCGCGCCACGGTGGCCATGGCCTGTCGCGAACACACCGACCATCGACCCTCGATGGCCATGGACGTGATGCATGAGCGACGTACAGAGATCGACGCCATCAACGGTGCGCTGGTCGAGGTTGCACGTGCGCATGGCATCCGTGTGCCGGTGAATGAAACCCTTGCGCGGCTGGTCCGCATCATCGACTCACAGCGCAGCTGACCCGCGTCAGCGCAGGGCGTCGCGCAATCCGTCGAGCACGAACTGCACCGCCAGCGCCGCCAGCACCACACCCAGCAACCGGCCGAGCACCGCACCGCCGGTCTGACCGACGATGCGCATCACGGGACCCGTGGCCAGGAGCAGCGCGAGCGTGATCGCAAGCACCGCCAGCATCACGACGATCTGGCCCGCGAACAGGACCGAGGTCATGGGCACATCCGCAAAGGCCAGCAGGATGGTGGCGATCACGCCGGGCCCTGCAATCCACGCCCGAGGGTCGTGCGAACACCATTTCCACCGACAACAGGAACAGCAGGATGCCGCCGCCGATCTTGAAGGCATCGACGCTGATGCCCAGTGTGCGCAGCAGGATGGCACCGCCCGTGGCGAAGAAGATGCAGACGAGCGCGGCGATGATGCAGGCCTTGATCGCCATGGCCCGCCGCCATTTCGGATCCGCCCGGTCGGTCAGTGCCGCGAACACCGGAATGGTGCCGATGGGCTCCACCACCAGCAGCAGCACGACGAAGAACTTGGCGAGCGTGCCGAACACGTGGGTCCCGCTTCAGCCCGGCACCAGCGCCAGCACCCGCAGCGGACTGCCCGACCCTTTCAGCATCTTCAACGGCGGACAGATGATGATCGCCCCCGTGGGAGGCAGCTGATCCAGATTCGTCAGGCATTGCAGCCCGTAGCGCCCCGCTCCATGCATGTAGTAATGGCAGGGATGCGGGGGCCTCAGGTGAACGGCCTGGCCCGCATCGGTGCCGATGGTCTCGGTGCCAAAGCCCATGACATCGCGCGCCTCCACCAGGAACCGCACGGCCTCGGAGGAAGGACCTGGTGTGTGCTGGCCGGTGTCATCCAGGTTCTGGTAGGCCACCGGGTCGGTGCGCTTCGACCAGTCGGTGCGCATCAGCACCCAGGATCGGGCCGGAATGCGCCCATGGAGCGATTCCCATCGTTCGAGGAATTCCACCGTCAGCAGGAAGTCCGGGTCGGCGCCGGCCTGCACCGAGCAGTCGATCACGCAGGCGGGCCCCGGTGTGTTCGCCGCAGGAGAAATTGTTCCAGTACCAGGCGGATCCGCGCGCATCGTAACGCGAGATTTCCTCCTGCCTGAACGGCCAGCTCTGGCCACATTCGGGTGGCAGCACGATGGGCGGGAAATCCGGCGACAGCGTATGTGTCAGGTCCACGACACGCACGCGCCCGCTGGCCAGGTCCGCCGCAAGCATCGTCAGGGAATCAGCGGCCATGGATCATCCTCCCCTCATCGCGTACCTGGCCGCTCATGCGCCGAGCTCGCGTTCCAGCACTTTCGGATTCTCTTCCCAGCGCGCCAGCCATTCCTGCGCCACATCGCCCGGATAGACATCTTCCACACCATCCTTCAGGGCCGACACTACCGATTTCGCCAGGGCTTCGGCACCGAGCTTGGGCGGTGGCAGGGTCTGGTTCCACTCGTCGTCGATGGGGCCGGGAAACACGTTGATGACGCGGATGCCGCTGGCGCGCATTTCCGCTCGCAGGCACTGCGACAGCGACAGCGCAGCGGCCTTGGAGGCCGAATAGGTGCCGTGCGGAGGAAAATTGCTCAAGGCGTAGATGGACAGGAGGTTGACCCAGGCCGTGGCACCTGCCGCACCGTCCGCCGCCCGCCCCTGCATCGCGGGTCCGAAGGCCTGCGCGAGGCGCAACAGACCCAGATAGTTCACTTCCATTTCCATGCGCGCCGCATCCGTGCCGCTTCGGGACGCGATGCCATAAGGGCGATGCACCTCGGCGGTATTGATCAGGATATCGACGCGCCCCCCGATGCTCCCCGCCGCTTCCTCGACGGAACCTGCGTCGGTCAAGTCCAGCGGCACCACCGAGACCTGTGGCAGCGCGGTGAGCGCCTGCAGACCTTCCGAACGTTTCCAGGGTTCAGCCTGCCCCACCCACACGAGGTCAGCGCCGGCGGCGATGACCGCCCGCACCAGGGCCTGTCCCACCGCGGTCTTGCCGTCGGTGATGAGCACCTTGCGGAACTTGGGATCACAGGTCATCTCGCGAAGCTGTCGATCATCGGCCATGTTGGCAACCTCATCCACCGGAAATCCGATCAGCACGCCCTGCCCCGCCTTGTCCAGGCGCGCCCCGACCCGCACACGGACCGGCGCGGGTCCGCAGGCCGAATGCAGATGCACGATCACCGTGGGCCCCGCATCCAGCCGCACCATGCCCACACGCCAAGGCGCACGCTCACGAAAGTAGGGCTCCTGGCTCAGATGCACGTTCGTGTCAGCCAGCAGTTCGCCCAGACCCGCCTGTTCGCGCCAGCGCAGGCGTGAGGACAGACAGGACCCGCAGGCTTCGCGCGGCGGGTACTGGACGCGCTGGCAGTCCTGGCAGACCTGCAGGCTGAATCGCCCCATGGCAGCTGCCGCCGACAGGCCCAGCGCTGCGCGCGAACGGACGGCTGGCGGATGCAGGGGCACCCGTGTCCTCAACACCGGATTCTTGCGCCTGGGGCGCACGAAGGGCGCGGTCATGCCACGGCCCTGCCCAGGATGGCCGCGGCCGAACACAAGCCGCGATCATAGGTGATCATGCCGTAGCCCAGCGCCAGGCCAAAGCGCGCATCGGGCACGGGCCGCGCCAGATTCTGATCCGTGAGCTGGCGGATGCTCTCCACCAGTCCGAGGAAACCCGCCGCGCAGCCCGCCTGTCCGACCGAGAGCTGCCCACCGCAGGTATTGAGGGGGAAGCTCCCCTCGCTGGTGAACGTGTGCCTGCGGATGAACTCCGGCGCCCCGCCCTTCTCGCAGAAACCCAGGTCCTCGATCTGGATGGCGGACATCACCGGGTAGTCGTCGTAGGTCTGCACGAAGTCGATATCCGCGGGACCGATACCGGCGCGCTCATACAGGCGTTCGCGGTCCAGCACCCAGCCGCCCCGCATCTGGATGGGATCCTCCGGAAAGGCGTTGTGCCGCTCGCAGGTCGACAGGACGCGCGCATGGGGCAACCCGAGCTTTTCCGCACGCTCCCGACGCATGACCAGGAACCCTTCCGCCCCGGCGCAGGGCATGACGCAGTCGAACAGGTGGATGGGATCGGCGATGACCCGGGCGTCCAGGTATTCACGCAGGGTCAGCGGCTTGCTGAACAATGCATTCGGATAGGTGAGCGCATTGTCGCGCTGCGCGACGCAGAGCTTGCCGAAGTCCTCGCGGGTCGCACCGTACATGCGCATGTAATAGGACGTGAGGAAGGCAAAGCTCGCGTTCGGTCCGCCGGAACCGTAGGGAAACACGGCATCGCGCGCAAACACGCTGAAGCTCCCCAGCGTGAGACGGAAGGAATCCACATGGTTGGTGTCCGCACCGATGCAGGCCACCACTTGCGCATCACCGGCCTGCACCGCCCTCAAGGCGCGCCGCAGGGCCACCACACCGCTGGCTCCGCCCAGCGGCAGGTAATCCAGCCAGCCCACCGTCACACCCAGATGCTGGGTGAGGCCAATGGCCGAATCGGGCGCCAGCATGAAGCTTCCGACGCATAACCCGTCGATGTCGGACTTGCGCAATCCCGAGGACTGCAGCAGGCCCGCCAGCGCCCTCGCACAGAACCAGTGGGCACTGCGGATCGAGTAACGGGAGTAAGGCACGCTGACCGGACAGGTCACGACCACATCGTCGCCGCGATCGACGATATTCATCTTCCAGCCACTGACACTGAACCCGCCGCCGACCCGTTCATGATGCCGGATTCTACGCGAGGCGCTCGATCAGCGTCACCCGTCACCCGGGCACGCCCGGCCATGGGTCCCTTGAAATGACCGGCGCGGATTGGTAAGCTGGCATCCAATGTATTAGCGTGTTAATACATTCGTACACCCACGCCAGCACGGGGCATCGCAGGAAAAACAGCATCATGAAACGCAGAACGCTCGATCCGGAGAAATCGCCCGATGCGGCCGAAGTGAGCCTGTGCAATGCGCTGCTGGCCATGCGCAGCGTCGCCGAGATGCGCGCCCTGCTTCACGACCTGTGCACGCCCGCAGAGCTGGAGTCCATCGTCGATCGGTGGACCGTGGTGCCGCATCTGCTCAAGGGCGTCCCGTACCGGGAGATCCATGAGCGCACGGCCGTGAGCATCACGACGATCGGCCGCGTCGCGCGCTTCCTGACCCAGGGCAACGGCGGCTACCTGAAAGCATCCGCCCGGGTCGCAGAGCGTCACGGCAAGGCCCAGGCAGAGCAGCGGGCATGAAACCCCGGGACCGCCTGCGCATCGCGGTGCAGAAGTCAGGGCGCCTGAGCGACCCGTGTTTCGAACTGCTGGAGCGCTGCGGTCTGCATTTCCGGCGCAGCCACGACGGGCTGTTCTGCTTCGATGACAGCGAGCAGATCGATCTGCTGCTGATGCGTGATGACGACATCCCGGACATGATCGCGCAGGGGATCTGTGACCTGGGCATCGTCGGGCGAAACGTCCTTGCCGAATATGCCAGTGACGATCATGGGGGCGAACTGCGCAGCCTGCGAGACCTGGGGTTCGGGCGCTGCCGGCTGGCCATCGCCGTACCGCAGGAGCACAGCTACGACGGGCCTGCTTCGCTCGAGGGACTCCGCATCGCAACTTCGTATCCCCACCTGCTGGGCGACTGGCTTGCGCAAAAGGCAGTACAAGCCAGGACCGTGACCCTGTCGGGCTCGGTGGAGATCGCCCCCAGGCTGGGGACCGCCGATGCCATCTGCGACCTGGTCCAGTCGGGATCCACACTCCGGGCCAGCCAGCTTCGCGAGGTCGACCGGGTGCTCGACAGCGAAGCCGTACTGGCAGGCCCGGTCCGGCCACGCCGCACGCGAGTGCGTGAGCGCGATCGAGGCAGCGCTCCCGGGAGCGCTTCGCCCCACCGTCCTGCAGATGGAGGGGCAACCCGGCCAGGTGATGCTGCAGGCCATGTGTCCGGGTGAACTGGGCTGGCAGCAGCTCGAAGAAATCCAGCGCGCCGGTGCAAGCGAGGTGTTCGTACTGCCGATCGAAAGAGCCCTGCCATGAAGCGCATCGCATGGTCTGCCCTCGATGAAGCCGGGCGAGCCGAAGCCCTGGCACGGCCGCCGCAGATACGAGATGCGGAACTGAGCGGAGCAGTCGCCAGCATCCTGGCGGAAGTGCGCAGATCCGGCGATGCCGCGTTGCGCGAATGTGCCGCCCGATTCGACCACGCCATGCTCGATGCAATCGCGGTTTCCGAGGCGGAGATGACCGCCGCCGAGGCGTCGGTGGATCCGGTGCTCGGAGAAGCGATTCGCGAGGCGGCAGCGCGGATCGAAGTGTTCCATCGCGCCTGCATGAGTGCTCCGGTGTCCCTGGATACGGCACCGGGTGTGCGTGTGGAGCGCCTGCCGCGCCCCATCGGGCGCGCAGGCCTGTATATACCGGCAGGGAGCGCTCCACTGCCCTCGACCGTCCTGATGCTGGCCATTCCGGCCAGGCTCGCCGGCTGCGCCGACGTGGTGCTCTGCTCGCCGCCCCGCCGGGATGGCAGCTGCGACCCGGCGGTGCTCCATGCCGCCCGCCATTGCGGCGTTCGCCGCATTTTCAAGGTGGGCGGAGCGCAGGCCATCGCGGCCATGGCCTACGGAACCGAATCGGTGCCGCGTTGTGACAAGCTGTTCGGCCCCGGCAGCGCCCATGTCACCGAAGCGAAACTCCAGGTCATGTGCAGCGCGGGCGGCGTGGCCATCGACCTGCCGGCAGGCCCTTCGGAACTCCTGGTGATCGCCGACGAATCCGCCGATCCGGCATTCGTGGCGGCGGACCTGCTCTCCCAGGCCGAGCACGGGCCTGACTCCCAGGTGTTGCTGCTCACCGATTCCCCCGGCCTGCTGGATGCGGTGGTGCGGGAAGTCGAACGCCAGCAGGCGAGCGTGCCCCGCGCCGCAATCGTGCGCAAGGCGCTGTCGAACAGCCGGATGATCCTCCTCGACTCCATCGAGGAGGCCGTGGCCACCAGCAACTGCTATGCACCCGAACACCTGATCCTGCAGGTGCGCGAGCCACGCCAGTGGCTGGACCGCATCGAGTCTGCAGGCTCGGTGTTCCTTGGACCGTGGACGCCGGAGTCGCTGGGCGACTATTGCAGCGGCAGCAACCATGTATTGCCCACCGGCGGCTGGGCACGGAGCTTCAGCGGCGTGTCGGTGGCGAGCTTCCAGAAGCAGATCACCGTGCAGGCCTGCAGCCCGGCAGGGTTGGCAGCGATTGGCCCATGCGCCCTCACACTGGCCCAGGCCGAACAGCTCGAGGCACACGGCCGCGCCGTCACCGTGCGCCTGTGCGCGCTCGGAATCGGCGAACTCGGTTCTGCACGCGCGCGATCAGTCGCATGAGCATCCTCGGTCTGGCACGCCCGGACATCCGGGCCATGCAACCGTATTCTTCGGCGCGCACGGAAGAAGCCGTCGGTTCGACCTGGCTGAACGCCAACGAATCCCCGTGGCCGCCATTCGGTGCGGACACGACCTGGAACCGGTACCCGGACCCCCAGCCGGCGGCTTTGATCCGGCGGCTGGCGCAACTATACGGCGTCGGTACCGACCAGTTGCTGGTGGGGCGCGGGAGCGACGAGGGAATCGATCTGCTGGTGCGCGCATTCTGTACGGCGGATCGCGATGCCATCCTGATCTCGCCCCCCACCTTCGGCATGTATGCGGTCTGCGCAAGGGTGCAGAATGCCGGGATCGTGGAAGTACCCTTGCGTCGGGACTGCACACTGGACATCGACGCGATACGATCCGCCGTGAATCCCGCGGTCAAGATCGTCTTCGCCTGTGCACCCAACAACCCGACCGGAGCCGGTACCCCGCGCACCACGCTCCTGGAGCTCGCATCGTCACTGTCCGGCCGTGCGCTGCTGGTCGTCGACGAGGCGTATGTCGAGTTCGCCGAACCGGGTGAAACGTTCGCAAGTGTCGCGAGTTCCGTCGGGGCTCTGGACAATCTGATCGTGTTGCGCACGCTCTCCAAGGCTTGGGCACTGGCGGGCATCAGGATCGGCGCGCTGCTCGCAAAGCCTGAAGTGATCAACCTGCTCCGCAGGATCATGCCGCCCTATCCGCTGCCGGCACCCTGTGTGGATGCGGCCCTGAGGGCGCTGTCCGATGCTGGTGCCCTGACGATGGAAGAGCGCTGCTCGCAGACGCGCCGGGAACGCAAGCGCATGCGCATCGCACTGGCCAGGCTGGCTTGCGTTCGCGAGGTGTTGCCCTCGCAGGCCAATTTCCTGACGGTCCGCTTCCACGACGCGGGTGCTGCCTGGCAGGCACTGCGCGATGCCGGAGTGGTGGCGCGCGATGTGCGGCGCCACCCGGGCCTGTGCGATGCCCTGCGCATCACGCTGGGTACGCCCGCCGAGAACGATCTCGTGGTCACACGCCTTCATGCCGTGGGCGCCGATCGCGTGGCAAGTCCCGCATGAAGCGCAAGGTGCTGTTCCTGGACCGCGACGGGTGTCTGGTGGTCGAGCCGCCCGACGAGCAACTCGACAGCTTCGAGAAGTTCGACCTGGTACCCGGCGTGGTGGCCGCATTGCAGCGCTGCGTCGCGGCCGGCTACGAGCTGGTGATGGTGAGCAATCAGGACGGACTGGGGAGCGCGTCGTTTCCGGAGACCACCTTTCGCGGTCCGCAGGAACTGTTGCTGCGCATCCTCGCCTCCCAGGGCATTGCCTTCCATGAAATCCTGATCGACCGGAGCCTCGCGAATGACGGCTGCGACACCCGCAAGCCCGGCGTGGGCCTGCTGCGCAGGCACCTTGCGGACGATGACTGGAGCCGCGCCGATTCCGCGGTGGTCGGGGACCGGGACAGCGACATGCAGCTCGCTGCGAACCTCGGCGTGCGCGGCTTTCGAGTGGGAGACAACGGCATGACGTGGAGTGCGATCGCACATCGCCTGCTCGACCAGCCGCGCATCGCCCGTGTCGAGCGCACCACCCGCGAGACGCACATCGTCGTTTCAGTCGATCTGGACGCGAAGACCGAGCCGGATGTCTCCACGGGCATCGGCTTTTTCGATCACATGCTGGCACAACTGGGAAAGCACGGTGGATTTGCGCTCACGGTCAGGTGCCAGGGCG
Source organism: Steroidobacteraceae bacterium (assembly GCA_044226785.1). Classification (GTDB taxonomy): domain Bacteria; phylum Pseudomonadota; class Gammaproteobacteria; order Steroidobacterales; family Steroidobacteraceae; genus TMP-86. The sequence goes on from JBGAGK010000004.1 coordinate 54,897, forward strand.
ACCTCGAGGTCGATGAGCACCATACCATCGAAGACTGTGGGCTCGCCATCGGCTCCGCGCTGCGGCGCGCACTGGGCGACAAGCTGGGCATCGAGCGCTTCGGCTTTGAATTGCCGATGGACGAGGCCGCAGCCTCGGCGCGACTCGATCTGTCCGGACGTGCGTACTTTGCATTCGAGGGAGGGTTCGCGCGGGAGCGCCTCGGAAATCTTCCGACCGAACTGGTGCCGCACTTCTTCCGGTCCCTGTGCGACTCGCTGGGGGCCAACCTGCACCTGTCCGTGCGGGGCAGCGACTCTCACCACATGGTCGAAGCATGCTTCAAGGTGGTGGGCCGGTCGCTCCGGCAGGCCGTGCGACGCGATGGCCTTGCCGTGCCGAGCACCAAGGGGATGCTCGCGTGAGCGTTTCACTGGTCGACCATGGAGGCGCCAATATCGGCTCCGTCCTGCATGCCCTGCAGCGCCTCGGTGTGGAAGCCATCCTGACCACCGAAGCAACCGTCATCCGGCGTGCCGACCACGTGATCCTTCCAGGAGTCGGAGCGGCGCGCCCGGCGATGGCGCGCCTGCGTGAGATCGGACTCGTCGACGTGTTGCGATCCTTGAGTCAACCCGTACTGGGCATCTGTCTCGGGATGCAGCTCCTGTGCACGCATTCCGATGAGGGCGACGTGGACTGCCTGGGCGTCATCGACGCTCGCGTCAGAAGGTTTGACGAAACGACCCGCCTGCCCATACCCCACAGGGGCTGGAATCAGGTCGAGGCTTCCTGCCCTGCCCACCGGCTCTGTTCAGGCGCCGCGGGCCACGGCTGGGCGTACTTCGTGCACAGTTACGAAGTACCCGTGTGTTCCGCGACCGTCGCCGTCAGCACCTACGGGAGCGGATTCTCCGCCGCCATCGCCAGAGACAATTTCATGGGCGTGCAATTCCACCCGGAACGTTCCTCCGCATTCGGACAGGCTGTCCTGCGGAATTTCCTTTCCGCATGAGCTTCAAGGTCGTTCCCGCGATCGATCTGCGTAGCGGCCGTGTGGTCCGGCTGCGGCAGGGCGACTACGCGCACGAGACCGTCTTCGGCCACGACCCCGTCGCGCTGGCGCAGCGCTACGCCGACGCGGGCGCGCAATGGCTGCATGTGGTCGATCTGGACGGGGCACGGGCGGGCCGGTTCGAGAATCTGGAAGTCATCGGCGCGATCGCGAGGATTGCCGGGCTGAACCTCCAGGCCGGTGGCGGCGTGCGTACGACCGCCGGCCTGCGGCAACTCTTCGATACCGGAGTCGCACGTGCCGTCATTGGAAGCATCGCGATCCGGCAGCCCGGGATCACGGTGCAATGGATTCATGAATTCGGCCCCGACCGGATCGTTCTGGCGCTGGACGTGCGTCCCCACGCGGGCGCATGGCACCTGCCCGTCAACGGCTGGACCGAGAACGCCGGCGTTGTGCTGGATGAACTGATTGCGCAATACGTCAAGGCGGGCGCGCGCCATGTGCTGTGCACCGACATTGCACGGGATGGCACGATGGAGGGCTTCAATCTGGCGCTGTACCGCGACCTGCACGCATCGCACCCCGGATTCGAGATCCTGGCATCCGGGGGCGCCTGTTCGCTCGACGATATCCGTGCGGCACGCCAGGCCGGAGTGGCCGGCGTGGTCCTGGGTCGAGTGCTGCTGGAAGGCAGCGTATCGATCGAGGATGCGCTCGAATGCTGAGCCGGCGCATCATCTCCTGCCTCGATGTTCGCGACGGGCAGGTAGTCAAGGGCGTACGCTTTCGCGGCCACAGCGTCGTGGGCGACATTGCGGAGCTCGCGTTCCGCCATCGCGACCAGGGGGCGGATGAGCTGGTGTTCTACGACATCACCGCAAGCCCTGAAGGACGCAGCGTCGACAGGGCATGGGTCGAGTGCGTGGCGCGTGGTCTTGACATCCCGTTCTGCGTGGCCGGAGGTATCCGCTCGGTGGCTGAAGCCAGGGAGATACTGCGCGCCGGCGCCGACATGATTTCGGTCAACTCGCCGGCGCTGGAGCGCCCGGAGCTCATCGATGAACTGGCGGATGCGTTCGGCAGTCAGTGCGTGGTCGTCGGCATCGACTCGCTCCGTGATACCGATGGCGAGTGGCGCGTGTGGCAATACACGGGTGAGCCTTCCCGGACCCGGGTGTCGCACCGGCGTACGCTGGACTGGATCAGCGAAGTGCAGGGCCGCGGAGCTGGAGAAATCGTGCTGAACTGCATGGGCAGTGTGCGCTCGGTCTGCCGCGTACCCCTGGTGGCATCGGGTGGCGCAGGGTCGTTCGAACATTTTCGCGCCGTGTTCACCAGAGCCGACGTGGATGGCGCCCTGGCCGCCAGCGTGTTCCATTCGGGCGCCATCGCGATTCCGGCGCTGAAGGCCTGGCTGCGCGAGCAGGACGTCCCGGTACGCCTGTGAAATCGGGAGCAAAATGGTGAATCACGGCGATCTCGCACAACTCGACTGGGACAGCAGTGCCGGCCTTCTGCCGGCGATCGTGCAGCACTGGACGACCGGCGAGGTGCTGATGCTCGGTTACATGAATGCCGAGGCGCTGGCATCGACCCGGAGTTCCGGATTCGTCACCTTCTGGAGCCGCAGCCGGCAGCGCCTGTGGCGCAAGGGTGAGACTTCAGGGAACGTGCTGATCGCAAAATCGATCCGAACCGACTGCGACCGGGACGCCCTGTTGATCCAGGCCGACCCGCGTGGGCCGACCTGCCACCTCATGACGTCGAGCTGTTTCGGTCGCGAAGAAAGGAAGTCCCTGGCATTTCTCGGCGAACTGGACGCGCTGGTCGCAAGGCGAAAGGCCGAACTGCCTGATCACAGCTACACGACCCGGCTTTTTCAGTCCGGCATCCGATGCATCGCACAGAAGGTGGGCGAAGAAGCCGTTGAGACCGCCCTCGCGGCCGTTGCACAGGACGATGAGGCGCTGCTGGGCGAGGCGGCCGACCTCATTTACCACCTGACGGTTCTCCTGCGGGCACGGGGACTGTCTCTCCAGGACCTTGCGGCAGTCCTGGAGCAGAGGCACGCAACGGCCACGGCCTGAATTGCCCTGCACCGCTCAGGACCGCTGTTGCGGACGTGCCGATGTCCGGCGCATGCGCTAGGATTCCGGCACGACAGAGGGAGTAACCCGTGAAACATCTCTGGAATTCCCGCATCGGGTTCTGCTGCAGCCTGATGGTGTTTTTCCTTGGGGCACCACTGGCTGCCCAGCAGGTCTCCGATGCGCCGGACCGACCGGCTCCGAAGTCCCGGTTCTGGGACGACAAGCTCCTGTCCCAGCCCACCTACCGCGTACGTTCGCAGTTCAACGTCCGCATCCCGATGCGCGATGGCGTCATGCTCTCGCTCGACATCTACTATCCCGATGCACCTGGAAAATTTCCAACCCTGGTGTATCGCACGCCCTACAGCAACAACAATCCCGGCGAGGTCGCACAGGGCAAGTGGTACGCCTCGCGCGGCTATGTGGTCGTGAAGGCCGACGTGCGCGGCAAGTATGACTCCGAAGGCGAGTGGTACACGTTCAGGCATGAAGCGGACGACGGCTACGATACGGACGAATGGATCGGCCGGCAGCCCTGGAGCAACGGCCGGATCGGACTGATGGGCGGGTCGTACCTCGGCTACACCGAGATCACGCAGGCGATCCGCGGCAGCCGTTATCTGCAGGCCATGTCCGCTTCGGTCACGACTTCCAACGTCTACAACAACTGGGTGTATGTGGATGGCGCGTTCTTCTACGGCTTCGCATTTCCCTGGGGCAGCGTTTCAACCGACGGGCATGTCGACCAGACCGGGAATCCCGACGACTGGCCGAAGGCTTATTTCAACCTGCCGATCAGCACGTCGGATGCCGCGGCGGGCCACCATGACCCCGCGTATCGCGACTGGATGAATCATCCGCTGCGCACGGATCCGTACTGGAACGACATCAGTTACGAGGATCGGGTGCAGGATATCGGCATCCCCTATCTCACGGTGGATGGCTGGTACGACCTGTTCCTGCGCGGCGCCATTGCCGATCATCTCGCCATCCGCACGCACGGACGAACGGAGGCGGCGCGCAAGGGCAAGCGGCTGATCCTTGGGCCCTGGTCGCACGAGACGGGAGTCCGGTTCGTCAATCCGCCGACGGCGACCGACCGGGGCATCGACTTCGGTCCCGATGCACAGCTCAACCCGCAGTTCCTGTACTTGCGATGGCAGGACCATTACCTCAAGGGCATCGACAACGGAGCAGACAAGGACCCGCCGTTGAGCCTGTTCGTGATGGGCGAAAACAAATGGCGCGACGAGCAGGAATGGCCGCTCGCGCGCACGAAATTCACCCGCTACTACATCCACAGTGGCGGGAAGGCGAACACGGCCACGGGCGATGGCACTCTGGCAACCTCCCGGCCGGGCCATGAACCCGAGGACCATTTCACCTACGATCCGGCGGATCCGGTGCCCACGAATGGCGGCAACACCTGCTGCAGCTCGGTGCCCGCCGGACCCCACGACCAGCGCAGGATCGAGACGCGCGAGGATGTCCTGGTCTATACGACACCGGTGCTTACGCAGGCGGTCGAGGTCACCGGTCCGCTGGAGATGAAGCTGTTTGCGGCCACATCAGCGAAAGACACCGACTGGACTGCCAAGCTGGTGGATGTGCATCCGGACGGCTATGCCCAGAATATCCAGGACGGCATCGTGCGGGCACGCTACAACGGGTCGATCGGCCGATCAGCAACGCCAGTCGAACCCGGCAAGGTGATCGAATACACCATCGACCTGTGGGCAACGAGCAACGTGTTCCTGGCCGGGCACCGGATCAGGCTGGAAGTTTCGAGCAGCAATTTCCCGCGCTTCGACCGGAACCTCAACACCGGCGAGGATCCGGCAACGGCCACGCGCATGGAGCAGGCACGACAGACGATCTACCACTCCGCGCGCCACCCTTCCCACATTGTCCTGCCGATCATCCCCCGGTGATCACGGGTCGAATCGAAATATTGCGGCAATGGGCTCAGGGACTACCCTGCAGCCGGCCTGACCAGTCCTCGACCGCGTTGGCCTCGAGGCGGCGCAGGGCCAAGCGTCGCCAACCCTCCGGCAGATGCGCCAGCGCCGCCATGGCAGACAGCTCCTGGCGATCGAGCGGATTCACGTACAGCACGCGTCGGAGCCGATCGACAGTCCAGTCGGGCGAACGGCGCTCGAGCAGTTGCAGTGCATCCCCGGGCGCCACGAACCCCGGTTCGAGCACGCGGTAATACCAGCCGGTCCGGCCGCTATCCTGCACCCTCCGGGCCATGTCGGGGACTCCAAAACGCAAGTTGAGCCTCCAGCAGGGCTGACGTCCCTGGCTCACTTCGATGAGCGCGGTGCCCGCGCGAAACACATCGCCCACGGCAACGCTGCCCTCGTCCAGGCCACCCGTCGAGAAGTTTTCGCCGAAGGCACCCGGATGGCGCAGCAGCGGCAGGTCACCCAGCTCTGCCTGCCATCGCGGATAATGATCCCGGGTGTAATGGTGAACGGCCTTGTCCGGCCCACCGTGATGCTTGCGGTCGCCCTGGGCATCACCCGCGAACCCCTCCCTGCCCAGCCACACGCGATCAGTCCGCGGATGCTTGTCGATGCCGCTGGGAACCTGCCTGGGACCGAGCGGCGCGACGGGGCCGGTGAGCAGGTTGTCGATGCAAATGCCAGATGTCGTCATTGTGAGAAAGTACCACGCATCACCTCGACGGCCTGCCCGCCGACATGGACGGCGCGTACCATCCCTGCGCGCTTTTCGGTGCGGCCGAGCAACAGACTCGGGCGCCCCATGTCGACGCCCTGCTCAACCTGCCAGGCAAGATGCGAATCCGATTTCCCGTCGAGCGAGGCCAGCAGCGCGATCGTCGCCGCGGTTGCGCTGCCCGTCGCCGGATCCTCGAGGCAGCCATCGAGCGGCGCAAACATCCGCGCCTGCAACCGTCCGGCCTCGGGGCCTGGCACATAGGCGAAGATGGCATCGGTACGCAGCGGCGGCAGAAGTCGTTCGTGAGTGGCGAGATCGGGCTTTGCACGCCTCAACGCATCGCGACTGGCCAGACGCACTGCCAGGAAAGGCAGGCCCACCGACACCACCTGGGGCGGATGCCGGGTCGTGTCGATATCGCCAGCTGCGAGCGACAGGCAGCGTGCCACTTCCTGGGCGGACAGGGAAGATCCCACCGAAAGCGCTTCAGGCGCCGTCAACTCGGCTCCGATGATCCTTCCCGACTCGCGTTGCAGGCGCACTCGCACGATGCCGGCCGTTTCCTCGAAAAGGAATTCATCGGTGGGTGCCCGACCTTCCCTTTCCAGTTCACGCGCGAGCCCCACCGCGGTGCCGATATTGGGATGTCCGGCAAAGGGCACCTCCACGCGCGGCGTGAAAATCCGCACCTGCGCCGTGTGTTGCGCTTTGCGCGCCGGCAGGATGAATGTGGTCTCGGAATAGTTGAACTCCGAGGCGATGGATTGCATGTGTACTGACGACAAGCCTTCGCAGTCCAGCACCACTGCCAGGGGATTGCCGCCGAACACTCGATCGGTAAAAACGTCCAGGGTCACGTAGCGACGGATCATGGGCGCGTCCGGGCGGCGCCCGCCACGGTCGTGGCAGTTCGATGCTGTGCAGCGCGCATCGGTGCAGTAAATGCCATCCATCCGGTACAGTCAATTCGGGCAGAACTTTGCGGTACATGCCGTTGTCCAACGGTGCGCCATGAGCCATCGGCGGCAGACGCAATGGGCATGACATGCTGCAGGCCCCAACCTGGAGATTCCCGATGCGAACAACAAATTCTGGTCTTCTCGCCGCCGTTGGCGGAGTTGCCATCCTGATGCTGTCCACCCTGTGCCGGGCGGAGTCGCCCACCCAGGCGGCCGTCTGGAAGGAGCACAAGTATTCCTTCATGGCCATGAGCTTTACCTCGACCTACTCCTGCGATGGCCTGGCCGACAAACTGAAAATGCTGCTCCTGGCTGCGGGTGCACGACCCGACGCAAAGGCCAACCCCGGAGCCTGCGCCATGGGTTTCGGGCGGCCGGACAAACTGGCCAGTGCGGACCTGACCTTCCACACGCTCGTGCCCGCTGACAGCGCGGTTGCCGGATCCGACCGCGTGCAGGCCACGTGGAAACCGGTAGCGATCAAGATCGATCCATTGAAGCAACTGGGCCGTGGCGACTGCGAACTGGTGGAGCGGTTCGCCACCACCGTGCTGCCGATGTTCACCACCCGCAATGTCATCAATCGTACGCGATGCGTACCACACCAGGACTCAGGTTCGCTCATCGACCTGCGATTTGAAGCGCTGACGGCTCCCAAGGCGGCAGCCAAGACGGAGAACCCCGGATAAGCCCCCTGCAGGGCAACAGCATGCCAGGGCAATGGCCCCGGACCTTCCTGCAGGTACCCTTGCGGCTTTGATGCGGGTATTGTTCATCCCGGGAATCCGAAGGGACTACGCCGGGGTGATCACCATGGCTGCTGCCGCAACTCCACCAGATGACCTGACCGCTCTGTTCGATCGGCTCGAAGAATCGCCCGAAAGGTCTTTGTCCCTTCCACCGCTCTGCTATCACGAGCCGCGATTTCTGGACCTCGAACGCGATGAAATATTCTTCAGGAACTGGCAATTCCTCTGCCATGCCGAAAAACTGCGGGAACCCGGAAGTATCGCGACCGCGGAGATCTTCGGCCGATCCGTATTCGCAGTCCGCGGCAAGGACGGGGTGGTTCGCGCCTTCTACAATGTCTGCAGGCATCGAGGGCATGCCTTGGTGAGACAGGATGGTCACGCACGTTCCATTTCATGTCCCTATCACGCGTGGACTTACAATCTCGACGGAACACTCCGCGCGGCGCCGGGTACCGAATGCACACCAGGCTTTCGCAAGGAGGATTTTGGACTCGTCAGCGTCAAGATCGAGGAGTTCGCGGGACTGTTCTTCATCAACCTTGACCGTAATGCGGAACCGCTGTCAAAGACGGCTTCTGCTCTGAGGCTCGAGATCGAACGGTATGCACCGGACCTGCCACGTCTGACATTTGCGCATCGCCTCACATATACCATCAAGGCGAACTGGAAAGCCGTTGTCGACAATTTCCTGGAGTGCCGTCACTGTCCCGTCGCCCATCGTGATTTCTGCAGCCTGATCGACATGAATACCTATGAGATTGAAAACCGGGGCCTGTTCATTTCCCACATGGCAAAGGCGAAGGCGGCCGACGACAATTCGGCGTACAGAGTCTCGAATGCAACTGTTGATGATCACGCGGTCTGGTATCTGTGGCCCAACATGGCGCTGATGAGGTATCCCGGTCGCGGCAACTTCATGGTATGGCGATTCGTGCCGGATGGCCCGGAGACAACCCGGGAAGAATTCGATTTCTTCTTCGAAACGGCCACCCCGACGCCTGAAGAGAAGGAAGCCATCCGGTACATTGACGAAGTCCTGCAGCGCGAAGACATCGACATCGTGGAAAGCGTCCAGCGTGGCATGCACAGTCCGGGGTTCAATCGTGGGCCGTACCTGATCGACCCCGGAAGGTCCGGCATGAGCGAACACGGAGTTCATCACTTTCATGCCATGCTCGCCAGGGCCTATACGAGCCGCGGGAGCCCGGTCTGCCGATGATCGTGGGGAGCAGATTCGAAAAGTGCGGACCCTGGCATCCTGCTTTGCCAGGGCACGGGCAGCAATGACCACAGGCCTTTCGATTCATGCCTGGAAATTATCGAAACGCACGCGCAGTGCCTCACACTGCGTGTCTGCCGCATCGCCCTGCAGCATGTGCACGGCTCCGGCGGCCGTGAGCACCGCGCCGCGCGTTGCGAGTCGGGTGAGTTCCGCGAGGTTCGCGCGCCCGGCGTCCACGAGACCGACCCGCAATCTTCCGGCGCGCACCTCGATCACCCGTACATTGCCTGCTCCGCCAAGCGCCGCCAGCAGCGCATCGACCGACACCGCAGCAGCAGCAACCGGCGCGGCGCGGGCGAAACGGCGCATCTCGCCGGCGAGCTGATCGGCAACTGGGCCCACGACCACTTGCAGGGCATTGGGTCCCGGCCGAATCACGCCGCGTGCCCCGAGGCGCGTGAGCGCCCCGGCGTCGACCTTCGCATCGTCGACGATCGACAATCGCAGGCGTGTCGTGCAGGCGTCGATGCGCGAGAGGTTCGTCACCCCGCCAAGCGCGACAACGAACGCAGCGGCCTGGCCGACATCGCCGACGGCCGTACCCATGCCCGTGCCAGCAATCCCGGCGCCTGCAGCACCGACACCGGCCGCACTGGTACCCGCTGCGGCGGCACCACGAGGCTGACTGACTGCTTCGCGCCCCGGCGTCGCGAGATTGAAGCGACGAATCACGTAGCTGAACACGCCGTAGTACACGGCGAAGTATGTCGCACCGATCGGCAGCAGCCACAACGGCCGCGTCGCGCGCGGAAAGTTGAGCACATAGTCGAACAGCCCAGCCGAGAAGCTGAATCCGAGCTTCACGCCGAGCGCGCTCATGATGACCATCGAAAGGCCGGTCAGCACCGCGTGCACACCGTACAGCACCGGGGCGAGAAACATGAACGTGAACTCGATCGGCTCGGTGACGCCGGTGAGAAATGAGGTAAGGCCGATCGAGAGCAGCAGGCCACCGGTCGCGCGGCGCTGCTCGGGGCGCGCGCAGCGGTACATGGCGAGGCAGGCACCCGGCAGTCCGAACATCATGACGGGGAAGAATCCCGCCATGAACGCGCCGGCCGACGGATCGCCGGCGAAGAAGCGCTTCAGATCGCCCGTGACGCCGTGGTAGTCGCCGAGCAGGAACCAGGCGATGTTGTTGAGGATGTGGTGGAGCCCGGTAACGATGAGCAAGCGGTTGAGTGCGCCATACACGAACAGGCCCCAGGGCCCGGCGTCGACCACCGTGCGGCTCAAGGCATCCATACCGTGGGTGAGCAACGGCCAACCGTAGCCGAAGGCCACGGCCACCAGCACTCCGAGGCAGCCGGTCACGATCGGAACGAACCGTCGCCCACCGAAGAAAGCGAGATAGCTCGGGAGCCTGATTTCGCTGTAGCGATTATAGGCGAAGCCGGCGATGAGTCCGGAGAGAACGCCCACCGGCATGCTGAGCTTGGCGAGCTGCTGCGTGCGCCAGGCCGCCGCGGCCGCGTCCGCCGCGGCTCCGACGAGCCCGGCAGTCGTCTCCGGCGGCACGGTCAGCAGCACCTCGGCACCGCGCGTCGCGACGAGATATCCCACCAGACTCGCGAGGCCGGCTGCACCGTGGTTCTCGCGCGCGAAACCCACCGCCACGCCCACCGCGAACACCATGCCGAGGTTGGAGAAGATCGCGTCGCCCGCGGCTGCCAGCACGGCAATGCCAAGCAGGTCTGGCTGACCCAGTCGCAGCAGCAGCCCCGCCACCGGCAGCACCGCGATCGGCAGCATCAGAGCGCGGCCGAGTCGCTGTAGTCCGTCCATCGTGCGCGCCATAGCCCTACCTCCCCGCCGGCCTGCCGGCCCGCTCCCGCAACCAGGCGCGCACCCGCGCGCGCACCGCTGCGGCATCCGCATCGTCGAGTGCCGCCCGCGCCAGCGCCGCGCTTTCGTCGAGCGCAATGCGCCGCACGCAACCCTTGATGCGTGCCACCATCGCCGGGGCCGCCGACAGTTCACGCACGCCGAGACCGACCAGCACCGGCACTGCTTCCGGATCGGAAGCCAGCGCACCGCACACCGCTACGCCGATGCCGCGCCCATCGCCAGCCTCGGCGGCGAGCTCGATGAGCCGCAGCACTGCCGGATGCAGCGCGTCCAGGCGCGGCGCGAGTATCGGATGCAGCCGGTCCATTGCCAAGGTGTACTGCGCGAGGTCATTGCTGCCGATCGAGAAGAAATCCACTTCCGGCGCGAGCTGCACGGCGAGCAGCGCCGCAGACGGTGTCTCGATCATCACGCCCAGCGGTGGCGCCTCACGCCCGAGCCGACTCGCCACCGCTTGCAGTCGCGCACGCACCGCGCGAACCTCACCGGGATCCGTGACCATGGGCAGCAGCACGCGGCACTGGCCGGCAGGCTCGACACGGGCGATGGCCTCGAGCTGCGCGTCGAGAAGCTGCGGGTGCGCAAGGCTGGTTCGCAGGCCGCGCAGGCCCAGCGCCGGGTTCTCCTCGCGCGGCAGAGGTGCATAGGCGATGGGTTTGTCGCCGCCGGCATCGAGCGTGCGGATCGCCAGCGGCCTGCCCGCGAGCCGCGCTGCCACCGCCTGGTAGACCGCGAGCTGCTCATCGGCATCCGGGGCACGCGCACGTTCGAGAAACAGGAATTCGGTGCGCAGCAGGCCGCAACCCTCGGCGCCGCCCTGTACCGCCGCAACGGCCTCGGCAATACCACCGAGGTTTGCGAATACATGGATGCGCGTGCCGTCGGTGGTTGCGGCGGGGTGCGAGGCGGCTGCAGCATCGGCCTCGCGCTGGCTTGCGCGCAATTCGCGCTGCGCAGCGATGCGCCGCTGATCCGCCGGGTCGGGTTCCACCCACAGCTCGCCGGCCTCGGCATCGAGCGCGAGCACAGTGCCCTCGCGAATCCCGAGCACCGCGGGCCCGGCACCGACCAGCATGGGCACTCCGGCCGCCGCAGCCAGGATCGCCACGTGCGCGGTCGCACCGCCCGCTGCCATGCAAACGCCGCCGAGCCGCCCGGCATCGAGCGCCAGGAACTGCGAGGGCAGCAGCTCTTCGGCGATCAGGATCGCGCCGGCCGGCAGATCCAGGTGCACACCGGGCGCACGACCCGCGAGCACGCCCAGCACCTGCTGCTCGATGTCGCGCAGGTCCGCGCGCCGCTCGGCCATCCGCGCATCAGCAAGCCCTGCCAGCACCTCGCCGGCCTCGCGCAATGTGGTACGCCACGCCATCGCCGCGCCGGCCCCACCGGCGATGAGTTCCCACGCGCGCCGCTGCAGTCCGGGATCTTCGAGCAGCGCGCAGTGCGCCTCGAGCAGTCCGCGCCGCTCGCCGCTTGCCGTCGTCGCGAGCCGCTCGAGCGAGGCGCGTACGGCCGTCAGCGCCGCCTTCAGTCGCTCCCGCTCGGCCGCAGGTTCTCCGGCTGCCACGTCCGCGACGGCTTCATCCTGCTGCATCGGCATGGCCGGCCCGAGCACCAGGCCCGGCACGGCAACCGTCGCCGGCAGCCGCGCGCCGGTGGCCGGCGCCACGGCCAACGACGCAGCCGACGGTGTTCCGGGCGTCACGCCATGCTCCTGGCCCGACGTCATTTCCCACACCAATCCGTCCGCGGGTGCAACCGCGGCCTCGAGAAGCCCAGCCAGTGCCTCGAGCGCGCGCGCCGACCCAGGTCCAGTGGCACGCGCCTCGACGATCTGGTCGCGGTTCGTGCCCAGCGCCATCAGCGCCACTGTGCTGCGTGCGTCGGCCCGGAGGTCGCGCACGTGCAGCGTCACCACTGCATCGATGCCCGCAAGCGCCGCGGCCACGCGCGCCGCCGGCCGTGCGTGCAGCCCGTGATCGAACGGCACGCGAAACCAGCGGGAGCGAGTGGGCGCGCCTTCGGCGGTGCCAGCCGCATCGCTGGTCGCGCCGTCCGGGGCCACCGCCAAGGCAGCGCTTGCATCCCCGGCCACGCGCCCGACGACCATCAGCCATTCACCGGCCTGTACATGCTCGCCTGCGCGCTGCCGCAGGATGTGGCCCGCCGCCGGCGGCACCAGCACGATGGGCGTGATGGCGCTCGGCGCGCCGCACACGACGGCGTCCAGGTCGAAGGCCAGCAGCGGCTGGCCAGCCCGCACCGCCTCGCCGTCGCGCACGCGCAGTTCGAAACCAGCACCGCCGAGGCGCACGGTGTCGATGCCGACGTGCATCAGTACGTCACCCACGGCGGTGCGCAGGGTGAGTGCATGGCGTGCGGCGCCCATCAGCACGACGCGCCCGTCACAGGGCGCGCACAGCAGCTCGCTGGTCGGGTCGATCGCGAGACCCTCGCCGGCCATCCCGCCGGCGAACACCGCATCGGGCACCTCGGCGAGCGGCTGCACCCAGCCTGCGAGCGGCGCGAGCAGCTCGATCGAACCCGCAAATTCCACCGTCGAGGTCATGTGTTCCGCGCCGGTCCTAAAGCCTGATGTAAATGCGCCGCCGGTCGAGCACCCAGGCAAACAGCCAGCACGCCAGCATGTAAAGGAGCGCATACGCCAACGCGCCATTCGCGGCGCCGGCCAGGGGCCGGAAGGCATGCAGATACAGCCACATGAACAGACTCTGCCCGTCCACGCGCGCGAGCCCCAGCACCGTGTTGCCGATCTCGCTCAGCAGGTAGATGAACAGCGTGTTGCGCCCCAGGACCTCGAAGAACCGCTGCCAGCGGCCGCCTCCCGCACGATCGCACAATGCGGCCACCGCGGCCAGCGTCACGAGGTCGATGCCGATGGTGCACAGCGCGTACGAGCTGGTCCAGAGCTTCTTGTTGATCGGCAGCACGCCGTCCCAGGTCACGGCCACGGCGATCGCGACGAGACCGGCCAGCGTGAGCCGCAGCCGCGCCACGCCCGGGCGCGCCGCGGCGTCGAGGAAGCGTACCGCGAGAAACCCTGCGAGCACGTTGGCGAGTGCCGGCAGAGTGCTGAGGATGCCTTCGGGATCGAAGGCGATGCCTTCACCGTGATATAGATGCGCCTCGCCGAGCAGTGCGCGGTCGAGAGCCAGCACGGCGTTGCCAGTGAGCGTGTAATCGCCAAACGCGGCGAGCAGGGCCCAGTAGCCGAGCAGTGCGCCGATCGCGGCGACCCAGGCGCCCACACGGCCGGAGTAATGCACGATCAGCGCGCCAGCCCCATAGCACAGCGCGATGCGCTGCAAGACACCGAAGATGCGCGTCGTCGCAACCGGACGCAGGGCGAGGTAGCCGGCCGGGTCGAATTGCAGGAACGGAAACCAGTACAGCAGGTAGCCGCACAGAAAGATCAGCAACGTCCTTCGCAGCAGCTTGCCGAGCAGAGCAGTCTCGCCCTGCCGCTCGTAGCGGCCAAGCGTGAGCGCGAGTGATGCGCCCACGACGAACAGGAAGGTCGGAAACACCACATCAGTGAGCGTGAGTCCGTTCCAGGCGGAGTGCTGCAGCTGGCGGTAGGAGTCGTCGACCGACATGTTGACGACGATCATCAGCGCAAGCGTCAGGCCGCGCAACACGTCGATGGCGGGATTGCGCTGTGTCATCTGCTTGCAGCGACCCCCGGGCGCTGTGGTTGTGCAGGAAGAACGGCCCCTGCGGCGACTGCGCTGCAAGGACCGTGGACATGTCATGCCAGCAGTCAGAACTTGTAACTGACACCCAACAGGTACTGACGCCCAAAGGAGTGACGCTCCTTCAATGCCTCGACACCTTCGGCAGTCTGCGTGGTTACGTAAGGTGTATCAAGCAGGTTGTCCACCTGGAACAGGATATTCAGATCATCGAGCATCCCTGACCGGAACGTATAGCCGAGTTGCGCATCGACGATGTTCTCCGGCCTGATCGTATCTACGACATTCTTGAACGAATTGTGGCGCTTGGCGACGAATTCCGAACGATAGCGGTTGCCGATGCGGAACTGCCACGAATCATTTTCATAGAAGAAGCTCAGGCTATACACCCGGCCCGAAAGCCCCGGAAGCGCGGTGTCCGTCCTGTTGCCATAGATATCCGTTCCTGGCAGGTTTGAACCGGTATGGGAGAAGGATCCGACGAATCCGAATCCGCTCAATGCCGAGACGAACCTGCCGAAGTCCACGGCACCTGAGATCTCCCAGCCGGCGACATGCCCGCCGCTCGTATTGGCGGGCGCGGTCAATATGCCGATGTTCGAAGCCGGAATGACTGGCGTCGGGTTGGAGAAGCCCGTGAAGTCATAGGGAATGGATTTCACGAACACGGCCGAAGTCAGTTCTTTCCTGAAGTAGGCCAGCGCCAGGTAGGTGCCGGGCGAGAAGTACTTCTCGACCGAAACGTCATACTCCCTGGCCCGCCAGGGCTTGAGCGTCGGGTTGCCGCCCTCTCCATACCACAGCCTGTCCGTCTTGTTGACCGCGGCGGTGAAGTTGGCCCGCATGTAGATCATCTCGGGGCGGGCAACCACCTTGGCCACGCCGAGCTTGAGCAGCAGGCCACTGCCGAGATCACCGGTCAGGTTGAGACTCGGCAGGTAGTCCGTGTAGGTTGTGCCGCCACGCGCCGGATGTGAGCCGCCCGAGGCATCGACTTCGGTGCCCGTCGCCGACTGATCGGCCCTCACCACCTGCAGACCCAGGTTGCCGCTGAACGGAATACCCAGGCGGAACTTCAAACCACTCTTCAGATAAAAGGTCGTGATGGCTTCCTTGACCGCCCAGTTCCACTTGTCGCTCTTCGCAATGTTGGTGTCGCTGACGAAAGATGAGCCTGCGAGCGCAGTGTCGGCATCGAAGCTGACCAGCCGGGGAATACCCGCAAAGCCCAGGTCCACCGGCGCCTGCAGGACACCCGCGGGAGTGGACGCGCAACCCGAACCAGGGTCCCAGCTGTAGAAGTGCATGCAGGTCTGATCGGGATTCACCAGCAGCATGGCGTGACCCAGGTAGTTGACTTGCTTCTCGCGATGCGACCAGGCCACGCCGCCCTCGAGGGAATCGAAGATCGCCCACTCGAAGGTGCGCTTGAGGGTCATGCGGGCATTTCGCATCCTGTCCTCGATGGAGGCATCCTGCACGTAACCCCCGCCGCCACCCCACCAGTAGCTCGCGTAATTGAAGTTCGCAGGATCACCGAGATCGGTGTCGGAGGCGATCGTACCCCAGCCACTGAAGCCGCTGGTGATCCTTGCCGTGAGGGTCACTGGCATCCTGGTTGCCGCATAGACCTCGGAAGTGCGTTCGGTACGCGTTCCCTTGGACAGGCCAAAATCCAGTCCCAGAGACCACGGTCCCGACTCGAACGTGTTGTCCCAGGTCACCTGGTCGATCCTGTCCTTGCGCCGGTCACCGCGCATCACGGCGGCCGGCACCACATCTGCAACCGTGAGGCCACTGGCACCGTTGTTCACCGTCACGTGCGTGGTCGTATTTCCAAGGCCCCAGTCGCCGATGACACCGTCAAACTCGCGGCCGTTCATGTCCTGGTCGAAATGCGTGTGGAAGAAATTGAGTTTCGACGTGAATGCATCCGTGGGCCTGAACTCGAGCACAGCCATGGCGCTGTTGCGCACACCTTTCCAGTTCATCACGCCGGTTTCGAAGCCGTCATAGACCAGTTGGTCGGCCGGAACGCCCGACACCGGCCACCAGCCAGCCGGGCCGAAATCCCAGGGGTTGAAGTACTTCTTGTTGGTGGGCGTGTCGAGATGGACGAAGCCCAGCGCCACCCCGAACCTGTCATCAGCGAATTGATCGATGTAGGAGGCGCTCAGGCGGTTGCCCATGGCACTCGTGCCGGGAATCAACTTTCCTTCCGAATTCTTCTCCAGCCGGGCGCTGACGCTGAATGGCTTGCCAGTCGAACTCAAGGGGCTGATCGTCGAGAGATTGACCGTACCCGCAAGACCATTGGTGGAGAGCGCCGCGTCAGGGGTCTTGTAGACGGTCGCGGTGGTCACCAGTTCCGCCGGGAACTGGTCGTATTCGAACGAGCGGTCATCACCCGAGGACACCATTTCCTGCCCGTTCAGCAGCGTCACAGAGAATTCCGGCGCCATGCCACGGATCGAAATCACCTGCGCGCGGCCATCGACCCGCTGTGCAGCGATGCCAGGAAGGCGCGCCAGCGTCTCGGTGATGGAAACGCCGGGAAGCTTGCCGATGTCCTCGGCCGTGGCAACTTCGACGATCGACGCGTTGAACTGCTTCAGGTCAATCGCCTTCTCAAGGCTCCTGCGGATGCCGACGACCACGACTTCCTCCATGTCCCCACGCCTGGTTCCCTGGGCGGTGCCCTGTGCGGCCTTCTTTACATCGTCCTTGTCGTCATCGGCTGACGACTTCACATCCTGAGCCACTGCAGTTTGCGGCGCCAGGACCAGAGTCGCTACACAAGCCACCAGTACGGTTGCGCTGCAGATCAACAGGCAGCGAAAGACATCGCCGGAAATGTACGTCTTGCATTTCATATGTTTTATTCCACACCCATCAATGAACACGATCGACATGCGATGAGCGACCCGGCCGCCCGTCGCGATTGAAGGCTGCGACGCGGAGGTCGCCCGCGCCCGTAATCGGGCCGCTGACCGCCGCACTGTGCGCATCCGGCTCGCGGCCATCGAGCGTGTAGCGCAACGCGAAGCCGGGCAGCTGCTGGTTCACGTGCACGCCGTCGGTGGCGCGATGCAGGCCGGGCGGCGCGATGCGATATGCGATGCCCCGGCCCTCGGCATCGAACCGCGGCAGCACCCGCTGCCCGAGCTGATTGGCGAACACCGACCAGGCCGCGGCGTGCAACCTGACCGCACTGGCCGCATCGCGTACTTGCGTCCACTCCGGTTGCGGTGCCCAGCCACGCTCGGCCACTGCCAGCAGGCGCGGCATCAGCAGATATTCGAGGCGTGCCGCGTCGCGCACGGTCTCACTGAAGAGCGTGCACTCGATGCCGCGCACGTGCGCGCGGGCAGCAACACCCAGGGCATCGCGGCCGTCCAGCGGTGCGGGATCGCTCGCTGCCCGGCGGATCGTATCGAAGGGTTCGTAGTCGTAAACGTCCTCGAGGTCGGTGTATGCCGCCCAGTTGGTACCCGGTTCGGCTGGACTGGCGACGTAGGCCATGTCCAGGTAGAGACGCGTCGCCGGAGCGAACACGGTGTCATAGCCGGCATTTGCGAGGCGGTTGCCGAGGTCCTCGGCGCCGCCGATGTCGTTCCAGACGTAGAGTGTGGCGCCGCGGCTGCGGAAATGCGGATTGGGCACGAGGCGCCCATCGGCGCTGCGCTGCGCACCCAGTTCCTCCCAGCCTGCCAGCGCCACGCCGTGCCGATCGAGGATCGCCGCGACGCGGCCGTAGAAATGCTCCCACACCGCGTCGCGCGAGCCGAGCTGCTCGCTCCGCATCAGCGTACGCACCGCGGGAGAAGCCTGCCAGGCGCCATCGGGCAACTCATCGGCACCCACGTGCAGCGTGCGCAACGGCACGCCGGCGGCGCGGTGTAACGTGGCCACTTGCGCCACCACCTGCCCGATGAAAGCGTAGGTCGACTCGAGCCCGGGATTCATCACGTTGTCGGTGTACTGCTGCGCCGAGCGGTACTGTGAATCGTCATGTGGATCGGCGAGGCGGTAGCGCACATCGCCGGCACGCGCCCGCGCTTCCATCGCCATGACCGCTGCCCGCGCGTGGCCCGGCATCTCGATCTCAGGGATCACCTCGATGTGGCGCGCAGCCGCGTAGCGCAGGATCGCGATGTAATCCGCATGGCTGAAGTGCCCGCTGCCGCCCGGATCGTCAATCGCGGGACCGGAACCGTACGCGGGCGGCAGGAACTGCGCGGAGTCGAGCGTGTGGCCGCGGCGCGCTCCCACCGTCGTGAGTTCCGGCAGGCCGTCAATCGGCAGGCGCCAGCCTTCGTCGTCGGTAAGGTGCAGGTGCAGGACGTTCAGCTTGCTGCGCGCCATCGCGTCGATGACATGCAGCACTACGGACCTGGGTTCGAAGTTGCGCGCCACGTCGAGCATCAGGCCGCGATAGGCGAAACGAGGGGCATCGGCAACGCGGATCGCCGGCAGGTCCACACCCTCGGCCGGCGCGAGACGGGTCGGCAGCAACTCGCGCAAGCTGGCGAGCCCACGTGCCACGCCCGCCGGTGACTGTCCCGTGATGAGCACATCGCCCGCTGGTTCGACTTCCAGTTCGTAGGCTTCGGGCGAGGCCTGCCCCGCGAGCGCAGCCACGCGCAGGCGCAGCAGCGACGCACCAGCCCGCGCTACACCGGCCGACAGGTAGGGCCGCAGGTACTCACGTGCAAGCGCCACCTCGTCCGCCAGTTCCGCCGCAGCCTCGATGCGCGGCAGCGCGCTCCAGTGCACGCTGCCGGGCTGCCGCTGCACGCGCCGCGGCGTCGGAAAAACCAGCGGAACCTCCTCGGCCGGCAGCGTCACGGTCCCGCGATAGCGGCGATATAGCGTCTCGGCTTCGGCCGTGTCCGCTTCGCCAGCCGATCCCGTTCCGATGGGTGGCACCGCCCGGTAATCACGCAACGGGCGGCCGACCGCCGGCGCGCGATCGAGCACCACGTACGGTCCGGTCGGCGCCGTACTCGCATTGAAAGGCCGCTCGCCATGCTCGATGCGCAGCGTCACCGACGCGCCCGGGGCGAGACCGGCGAAGGCACGAGTAGGCCGCAGCCGGTACCAGGTCCCCACGAGTTGCTGGACTTCAAAAGACCCAGCCGCTCCACCACGCACACCGGAAAGGCAGTTGAAATACAGGGCCCATCCGTGGTTCGGCCATGCCTGTCTGCCGGGATTCGACAGGGTCAGAAGCGCCTCGCGCGCCACCCCTGCCCTGCCAGCCGCTCCCGTCGCGGACGCAAGCTCCCATCGCAGGCTCAAGGGAACGGGACCCGGCCCGGCCTGCAGCGCCGCCGGCACCGGATCCGGCGCCGCGAGTGCGCAGCACGCCACCAGGCCGCACCAGCGCACGGCGCGCGGCGACGGGCCCGCGAGGCTCCGCAGCGGCGAATCGATCAATGGATCTCCCCCAATAATAAGACCAATTAGGTGCCACAATAATACCAATTTGTCTGAAGCACAACCCCATCCACAACCATCCACGACGATACTCGCCTCTGATATGGAGATTCCTCGTGATTTTCGCGAAAAAGACAATCACTCTCAGTTGGCGATCAAGCAGCTAAGTGGTATCGTTGTGGTATTGTAGTTGCGCTGCACGATTAGCAACCGAAGGAGCCGAAGGCCCATGTCATCCCTCGCCCAGTCCGTGGGCCCGCTCGACCAGAGCAGCACTCAGCCGCTGTACCTGCAGCTACAGCGCGCACTGCGCGCGGCCATCGACAACCGCATCCTCGCCTCCGACGAAGCGCTGCCGGCCGAGCGCGATCTGGCGGCAGACTTCAACGTCTCGCGGATCACCGTCCGCAAGGCGCTCGCGGGCCTGGTGTCAGAGGGTCTGTTGCTGCGCCGGCAGGGTGCCGGCAACTTCGTCTCGGCGCGCGTGGAGAAAAACTTCTCGCTCCTGACATCCTTCTCGGAAGACATGCGCGCACGCGGTCGCAAGCCGCACAGCGTATGGCTGAAGCGTTCGGCCGGCACCGTGACGCCGGAGGAGGCCCTGGCGCTGCGCCTCAGCCCCGGCACGCCGGTGTACCGCTTCCACCGCCTGCGTTTTGCCGACGACACGCCGATGGCGCTCGAATTCGCAACCATCGTCGCGGCGGCCTTGCCGGCACTCGATGCCGTCGGCGACTCGCTGTACGTCGCGCTCGAGCGCAGCGGGCAACGACCCACGCGCGCGCTTCAGCGCCTGCGCGCCGTGCTGCTCACGGCCGAGCAGGCCGAACTGCTCAAAGCGCAGCCCGGCGACGCGGGACTCCTGGTCGAGCGGCTCGGCTCGCTGCGTGACGGCCGCGCCGTCGAGTTCTCGCAGTCCTACTATCGCGGCGACGTGTACGACTTCGTGGCCGAACTGGGCACCTCGGCTTGAGCGCATCCACCGCACCGGACTCAGGCACCACGTCCGATGGCGACGCGCGTGCTACGCACATGCATCGCGAGGCGAGCGAGGCCTCGACGGTGGTCACAGCGCAATGGGATGCCAACACGGCATTGCTGGCCACGCTTGGCGCGCGGCTGCGCGCGCACCCACCGCGTGCGGTCGTAACGCTGGCACGCGGCAGCTCAGATCACGCGGCCACCTACGCCAAGTACCTGGTCGAGACCCGCACGCGCGTGCCGACCGCCTCGGCGGCGCCCTCCGTCAGCTCACTGTACGGCGTCGATCCGGATCTGCGCGGCTGCCTGGCGATCGCGATCTCACAGTCGGGGCGCAGCCCCGACCTGCTCGCTGCCGTGGCCGCTGCCAGGCGCGGCGGCGCGCTCGTCGTCGCCCTGTGCAATGTGGCCGACGCACCCCTCGCGAGCCTGGCAGACTGCAGCGTGCCATTGTGCGCGGGTCCGGAACTCAGCGTCGCGGCGACAAAGTCCTTCATCGCCTCGCTCGCAGCGCTCGCACACCTGGTCGCCGCCTGGACCGCAGATCGCACGCTGATCGAGCAGGTGCGCGCTCTGCCGCAGGCACTCGATGAAGCCTGGCGGCTCGACTGGAGCGCCGCCCTGCCGGTACTCGCACCGGCGCAGCACCTGTACGCGATCGGGCGCGGCCTGGGACTGGCCATCGCGCAGGAAGCGGCGCTCAAGTGCAAGGAGACCTGCGGCTTGCACGCCGAAGCGCACAGTGGCGCCGAGGTGCGCCACGGCCCCTTCGCCCTGCCCGGGCGCGACTTCCCGGCGCTGGTGCTGGCACAGAACGATGCCGCGCTGCCGGGTCTTGCGGCCCTCGCCGCCGAACTCGCCGGCCGTGGCGTACCGACACTGATCGCCGGCGCGCAAGCCGCTGGCGCGACCGAACTGCCAACGGTGCGCGTCCCGGGCGTGCTCGCGCCAATCGTGCTCGCGCCCAGCCTCTACCGCATGCTGGCGCGGCTCGCCATCGCACGCGGCCATGATCCGGACAGCCCGCCGCACCTGCGCAAGGTCACCGAGACACTGTAGATGCGGCGCGCCTTCGTCAACGGGCATATCCACGCCGCCGGCACTTTCCTCACCGGTCACGCACTGCTGGTTGACGGCGGGTACATCGAGGCGATCGTCCCGGAAGACGATGCGCGGCTCGCTGGCGCCGAGCACCACGATCTCGACGACCAGCTGCTGCTGCCGGGTTTCATCGACACGCAGGTAAACGGCGGCGGCGGCGTGCTGTTCAACGATGAGCCAACGGTCGAGGGCATCCGCGCCATCGGCGCCGCACACGCGCCCGGCGGCACGACTGGCTTCCTGCCGACACTGATCAGCGATGATCTCGAAGTCGTGGCACGCGCAATCGCCGCCGTCGACGCAGCGATCGACGCCGGCGTGCCCGGGGTGCTCGGCATCCACATCGAAGGCCCCTACCTCAGCGCGGCAAGGGCGGGCGTGCACGATCCAGCCCTCTTCTGCGCACTCGATGCCGCGGCCGTGCCGCGCCTCGGCGCGCTGCGTCGTGGCCGCACGCTGGTGACGCTTGCCCCGGAGATGACGACACCGGAGGCGTTCGCGCGCCTCGCGGCCGCGGGGGTCATCCTGGCAGCCGGCCATACGAACGCCACCGGCACACAGATCGAGTCCGCGCTCGCGCGCGGACTGCGCGGCTTCACGCACCTGTTCAACGCGATGTCGCCGCTCACCAGCCGCGAACCGGGTGTGGTCGGCACGGCGCTCGCCGATGATACGGCCTGGTGCGGCATCATCGTCGACGGTCGACACGTCGATCCGCGCGTGCTGCGCCTCGCGCTCAGGATCCGGCGGCATGATCGCTTCATGCTGGTAACCGACGCCATGCCCGCCGTCGGCACCGATGCGCGCAGCTTCCGCCTGCAGGGGCGCACCCTGCACGTCGAAGGAGATTGCTGTCTGGACGAAAGCGGTACGCTCGCAGGCACCGCGCTGGACATGAGCGGCGCGGTACGCAACGCGGTATCGCTTCTGGATCTCGCGCCCGCCGAAGCCGTGCGCATGGCGAGCGAATACCCGGCGGAGTTCCTTGGGCTCGGTGCCACTCACGGGCGGCTTGCGCCCGGGCTGCGCGCTGACCTGCTCGTCGCTGATGCCGCGCTCGATGTGCACGAGACCTGGATCGACGGCCGTCTCATCGCCACGGGAAAGCGCACATGAACCTGGTCGCGCGCGCCGTGAGCACCGGCACCGCAATCACCCACACCGTGATCGTCAGCGCTGCAGTCGCGGGCCTCGCGCTGTGTGCCGCCGGCGCGCCCGCCGCAACGGGTCCGCCTGCTGCACCCGCGCCCGCATCTTCACTCTTCATCGGCATCTCGGCCGATCCCTGCCGGGGCGTGCCGCTCGAACCGACGCCGGCGCACAAGGCGGCGGCCGATCCGTACGAGGCATGGATGCATGAGTGGCTGACGCTCGACTGGAGCCAGCAGTGCCGCTATCGTCGCGAAAACGCAGCACTCCCACCGCCCTCCGCCACGCGCGTGGTGCTGCTCGGCGACTCGATCACGGAAGGCTGGAAGTCGCTCGATCCGGCGTTCTTCGCCGGCGACGTGCTCGACCGCGGCATCAGCGGCCAGACGAGCATGCAGATGCTGGCGCGCTTCCGGGCCGATGTGATCGACCTGCACCCCGCCGTGGTGCACATCATGGCCGGCACCAACGACATCGCGGGCAACACCGGCCCGACCTCGCTCGCACAGGTCGAGGGCAACATCATGTCGATGGTGGAACTGGCACGCGCGCATGGCATCACCGTAGTGCTCGGCGCCGTACCGCCCGCTGCACATTTCTGGTGGCATCGCACGCTCGCGCCTGCCGGCACGATCATCGAGTTGAACCGGTGGCTGCGTGGTTACGCCGCACGTGAGCACCTGGCATATGTCGACTACCACACGGCGCTCGACGACGGCCACGGCGGCCTCGCAGCCGCCTGCTCGAGCGACGGCGTGCACCCGAATGCCGCCGGCTACGCGGTCATGAGTCCGCTGGCGCGCGCCGCCATCGCGGAATCACTTGCGGCGCGGACCCCTAACTCGCCACGTGCCCTGCCTGACTGATTGTGTGCCGGGATCATCCGGTAGAATGGCGCGATGGGTGCCCGAATCCGCTCATGGCTGATCCTCATCGTGCTCATCGCGGCCGGTACTGGCGTCTTCCTGTGGTGGCGAGCACAGCCGCTGGACGTGCAGGTGGTGCAGCCGCATCGCGGTGAGGCTATCGATGCCG
The DNA here is from genome assembly GCA_044226785.1 of Steroidobacteraceae bacterium. Taxonomy (GTDB): domain Bacteria; phylum Pseudomonadota; class Gammaproteobacteria; order Steroidobacterales; family Steroidobacteraceae; genus TMP-86. Next base: position 78,931 of record JBGAGK010000004.1, read on the forward strand.
TGTATGCGACCGGCACGGTCGAGCCGACCATCCAGGTGCCGATCGCGCCGCGCGTCGGTGGACGCATGGTCGAGTTGCAGGTCGATGAGGGCGCGCAGGTGCGCAAGGGCCAGGTGCTGGCGCGCCTCGAGGACGACAACCTCAAGCACGCACAGCAGGAACTCGAGGTGCGCGCGCGCTATGCACAACAGGCGGCCGAGCGCGCCGGGATGCTGCTGCAGCGCGGCCTCGGAAGCGTGGTCGATCGCGATCGCACGCTTGCGGATCTCAAGGCTGCCGACGCCGCCGTGGCGCGAAGCCGTGAGGAACTGCGCTTCATGACACTCACGGCACCATCCGACGGCCAGATCATCCGGCGCGATGGCGAGATCGGCCAGTACATCGCTGTCAACCAGCCGATCTTCCAGATGGCAACGACGGCACCGCTGCGCATCACGGCCGATGTCGACGAGGAAGACATCGCGCGTGTCGCAGTGGGTCAACCGGTGGTGATCCACGCCGATGCCTTTCCCGGCAAGGTGTTCGATGGCACCGTGGCCGAGGTGACGCCGAAGGGCGATGCGACGACGCGCAGCTATCGCGTGCGCATCCGCCTTGGCAGCGGCACACCGTTGCGCGTGGGCATGACGGCCGAAGCAAACATCATCGTTGCGCGGCACGATGCAGCGCTGCTGATCCCGGCGAGCTCGCTGGTCGACGGGCAGGTCTGGGTCGTGCGCGAGGGCAGGCTTGCGAAACTCGCAGTGCAGGTCGGCATCAGGAGCGAGAAGGGCGCGGAGGTCCTGTCAGGACTGGGCCCACAGGATCGCATCGTCGCAAAGCCGGTGGAATCGCTCGTCGCAGGCCAGCGCGTTCGGGCCGGCGCAGCGGGCGGGTAGGTGGCGATGGCGCTCGCACTGCGAATCGCCCTCACTCATCTGTACTCGCGCAAGCGCCAGACGCTGGTCTCGCTGTCCGGCGTGGTGCTCGGCACGGCGTTCTTTCTCGCGGTCTCGGCGCTGATGCGCGGCTCCGAGCAGGATTTCATCAAACGCCTGATCGACAACAGCCCGCACATCACGGTGTCCGATGATTTCCGGGGCGCGACGCGCCAGCCCGCCGAGGAGCGCTGGCCGGATGCCGTCGTCGCGGTGCGCGGGGTGAAGCCGCAGCGCGAGGTGCGGGGCATCCGCAGCTATCGCGAGAAACTGCGCTTCATTGAATCGATCGACGGTTTGCGTGTTGCGCCCCTGCTCACGGGTTCGGTCGTGCTGACCTTCGCCGGGCGTGTGCAGGGCATGACGCTGAGTGGCATCGTGCCCGCGACCATCCGCGATGTCAGTACGATCCAGGACAAACTCGTCGGCGGTTCGCTCGATGCGCTCACCGCCAACCCCAACGGCATCCTCGTCGGCCAGGGCCTGATCGACAAGTTCCGCCTCGCGATGGGGCGCAACCTGACCGTCGCGACTTCCGAGGGAGTGGTGCGGACGCTCAAGATCGTCGGCATCTTCCGCACCGGCAACGCCGCTTACGACGAGACCCAGGGCTACGTGCTGCTCAAGCGCGCGCAGACGCTGCTCGACCGGCCCAATCGCGTCAATCGCTTCATCATCCGGCTCGACGATCCATACCGCGCGCGCGATGTCGCGCAGCAGATCGAGCGGCGCATCGGTTACAAGGCCGTGTCGTGGATCGAGGCTTCGCAGGACATCATGAGCCTGCTGCTGGTGCGCAATATCATCATGTACAGTGTGGTCGCGGCGATTCTCGTGGTCGCCTCCTTCGGCATCTACAACACCATCTCCACGATCGTGCTGGAGAAGACGCGTGATATCGCGATCATGAAGTCGATGGGCTTCCACGCCCGCGACGTCCGGCGTATCTTCGTCACCGAGGGCGTGATAATCGGCCTGTGCGGCAGCCTCGGTGGCCTGTTGTTCGGCCTCGCACTGATGCACATTCTCGGGCAGGTTCCGATCCGTGCGCCAGAGGCGAGCGAGATGGTGCGCCTGCCGGTCGATCGGGGCCTTTTCCAGTTCGCGATCGCCTTCGGCTTCGCGATGATCTCCTCGGTGATCGCCTCGTTCCTGCCGGCCCGCAAGGGGGCGCGTGTGCATCCGGTGGCGATCCTGCGGGGCGCGGCCTGAGCGCCCTGCTCATCGCGCGGGATCTGCGGCGCACGCTGCCCGGGGTGGTGCCGGTCACGCTGATCGATGGGGTCAGCCTCGACATTGCGCGCGGCGAGTTCGTCGCGATCATGGGCCCGTCGGGGTCGGGAAAATCCTCGCTCCTGTATCTGCTGGGTCTTCTCGATGTACCGACCTCCGGCAGCATAGTGCTCGATGGCGAGGACACTTCGGGTTTCGACGAGGATCGGCTCGCCGACGTGCGCCTTCGCAAGCTCGGCTTCGTGTTCCAGTTCCACTTCCTGCTGCCCGAGTTCACGGCTCTCGACAATTTGCTGCTGCCGATGGAGCGACTCGGCACGCTCGCGCCCGAAGCGGCGGCGGCGCGCGCGCATGGGCTTCTCTCGATGCTCGGCATGGGCGACCAGGTGCACAAGCGCCCCGGCCAGCTCTCCGGCGGGCAGCGTCAGCGGGTAGCGATCGCGCGTGCGCTGGCCAACGATCCGCTGATGATCCTGGCCGATGAGCCCACCGGCAATCTCGATTCGCACTCGGCCGCGACGGTGCGACAGATCCTGCGCACGCTGGTCGACGAGCACGGCAAGACGGTGGTAGTGGTGACGCACGATGCGGCATTTGCAGCCGCGGCCGATCGCCGCGTCGGCATCGTCGATGGCCGCATCGATCCGGACTGGGTACCGCCGACGCTGCCGCCGCAGTACGCGCCCGGCTCAGTGCCACCGCGCTGAGATTGATCACGGCTGGATTCCGGCATCTTCATACAGGGTGTGCGATTTCCGATCCATGAGAACGGCCCAACGCCGGGGACGGCCGCTCGTCCTGCAGCTTCGCTGCGGACCGCCACGGCTGCGCCGCGGCGTCCAAAAATCGCCCCGCGATTTTTGTCGAACCCAGTGGGTTCGTCCACACACCCTGCTCCGGTAAAAACAAAAAGGGCCCGACGGGCCCATTTTGTTTTTACTGGCGGAGAGGGTGGGATTCGAACCCACGTGCCGGGATTAACCGACCATCCGATTTCGAGTCGGCGCCGTTATGACCACTTCGGTACCTCTCCATATCGCAGAACAGGCTCGGGCAGCGAATGTCGCCCGGAACAGGCAGCGGATTGTCAAGGGCCCGCATGCCGATGTTCCGCGGTATTCTAGCCCATTGGCAGGGAGCGCGCCCAATCGGTGCTGTCGATCGGTACCGGCGCAGCGTTCATCAGCAGTCTACGGAGGCAGGGCTTGGGACGTTGGATCAGGCGGAAATTGCTGCTGCCCTCGCTCAAGTCGGCCCTTGCGACCCTCGCCGTGTGCCTGCTGGGCACCTGCTCAACGCCGCCGGACCTGCTCACCCAGATCCGCACCCGGGGCGTCCTGACGGTCGTCACGCGCAACAGCCCGAACGCCTTCTTCAGCGGCCCGGACGATGAACCCGAAGGCCCGGAATACGAACTGATGCGCCGCTTTGCGGATGACCTGGGCGTGAAACTGCACGTCATCCTGCGCCGTCAGTTCCCCAACATCTACACGCAGGTGCTGGACGGGCATGCGGATCTCGCCGCGGCGGCCCTTGCGGTCCCGCGCATGCCCATCCACGGGTTGAGCTTCGGCCCGGTGTACCAGCGCATCCGCGAACACCTGATTTACCGCCGCGGTGGCTTCAAACCCCGCTCACTGGCGGAGATCGGCAACCACCTGCTCGAAGTGGCGGCGGGAAGCTCCCATGCGCGCACCTTGCGCGAACAGCGCAGTGTCGTGCCGACCCTTGCGTGGGTGGAGAACGGCAATACCGAAACACTGGAGCTTCTGCAGCGCGTAGCCAATGGCGAGATCGACTTCACCATTGCAGACTCGAATGAATTCGCGCAGGCGCGTGACGCCAATCCTGACCTGGACGTGGCCTTCGACTTTCCCGGCGAACAGCAGTTTGCCTGGGCTCTGAGCTCGCGCGACGACAGTCTGCTCGAGGAGGTGCGCCACTATTTCGCGCGCGTGGCGGTTCGCGGCGATCTGGCGGAAATCATGAAGCGCTACTACGGTCGGGGCGAGAGCCTGCGATTCGTGGGTGCGCAGAACGTCATGCGGGATATCCAGGGCCGCCTGCCGGTGCTGCGAAACTGGTTCGAGGCGGCCGCGACATCGATCGGGGTGGACTGGCATCTGCTCGCCGCCATCGGCTATCAGGAATCCCGATGGGATCCGCAGGCGGCATCGGCCAATGGCGCGCAGGGCATCATGCAGCTGACGGAAGGTTCGGCGGCTCACGTCAACGTGGTCAAGCGCACGGATGCGCGCGCGAGCATTTTCGGCGGCGCCCGCTACTTCAGGCGCGTGCTGGACCAGATCCCCGATCATGTGCCGGAACCTGACCGCACCTGGTTTGCCCTGGCCGCCTACAACGTGGGTTATGGGCATCTTGAAGACGCGAGAGTCCTCACGCAGCAGGCCGGAAGGGATCCTGACTCATGGCAGGACGTGCGTGAGTTCCTGCCGCTGCTGGAGCAGGAGCGCTGGTATTCGCGGGTGACGAACGGCTATGCCCGCGGATGGGAACCCGTGCGCTATGTGGACAACGTGCGCGCCTATCGCGATCTGCTCGAGTGGCTGGTGCCATCCTCGACCGCGCCGCCTCCGCCCATTGCCGGAAACTGATCGATCCGGTTCTTCAGGCACCCTGCCGTCGATCCGAAAAAAATGCCGACAACAGCGCTCCGCACTCCTCGCTCAATACTCCGCCGAACACGTCGAGCCGATGGTTGAATGCGCGTTCACGCGGCAGGTCCAGGACGCTCCCGCAGGCTCCCGCCTTTGGATCCCAGGCGCCAAACACCAGTCGACCGATGCGTGCATGCAGCATCGCACCCACGCACATCGCACAAGGCTCCAGCGTCACATACAGGAGTGCGCCTTCGAGCCGATAGGATCCCATGGCCTGCCCCGCAGCTCGCAGGGCCACAATTTCCGCATGCGCGGTGGGATCATGGGTATCGATGGGACGATTCCAGCCCTGCCCCACGATGCGCTCCCGGAAAACCACCAGTGCGCCCACCGGTACCTCGCCGCACTGCCGTGCCTGTTGCGCAAGCTCCAGCGCCTGGCGCATGAAGCGCTCATCCTGCGACGGCTCCAGCGCCATCTTACGGATTGCCTGCGCTGAAGATCCACACGGCAGCGGGCAGCAACACGCCCTCCGGACCCGCGTACGGGGCCATGGCGTCCTGCACCACCCCCGAGATGCGGTCCCGATACTCGGGATGCTCTCGCAGGATCGCTCCCAGGGGACCCACGCGGAAAGTCAGCGCCAGTGTCTGGTCCAGATCGCCGATTCCGATGCGGGCATCGAAGGGCTGGTGCCTGACCGACTGGTATCCCGCATCGCGCAGGATCCCGCCTACCCGGTCGGGATCCGCGAATGCAAAGGGCCCGGGTGCATGCGGTTCTGGCGGTGGTGGCAAGTCCGGCAACAAGGGTCTGGCCGCTTCCAGCGGTACGCGCATCCATGGATTTTCGGCCAGTGGGCGCCAGCAGACGAAGCACAATCGCCCGCCGGGGCGCAGTGCCGCGCGGATATTGGCGAAAGCCGCCACCGGATCGCTGAAGAACATCACACCAAACCGGGAGAAGGCAGCATCGAAGGACTCACCGGCTTCCGCCGCGATGTCGGCCAGCTGCGCATCCATCTCCAGGAACCGGGCATTGGGCCCGACGCCTCGCCGTGATCTCGCCGCCGTGAGCATCGGGCGCGATATGTCGATACCCGTGATCCGCCCCGCCCCACCCACGTGATGGGCCAGCTGCTGCGTGGTCTGTCCGCAACCGCAGCCGACATCCAGGATGCGCTCGCCGGAAACCGGTGCGAGCACACGAATCGCCTCCTCGCCCAGCGGCTGGATCTGCCGGTCCAGCAGTTCATTGAGCTCCGCCCAGGTTTTTCCTGCCTGGGTGTTCCAGTACTCGACCTGGCTGGCGTTGGACGCTGGATTTGTCATGGCGCGATGTTCCGTGTGTAAGGCACACGCCGATTATACGGATGGCGGCTGCATTTCTGCCGATCTGCAGGGCAGGACACCGGGAGCGACCTGCACAGCCTGTTTGCCCCTGCGTGGTCAACGCATCCTGTAGTTGTCCATGATGAGGTATTCGAACCACGACTGGGGCAGAACGGGCCGCAGGCCGACCAGGAAGCGCTGGATGGTGCTGGCCACGGGATAGCGCAGGCGTGGCGAGCGGGACTCGAGTGCCCGGGACACTGCCCGCACGACCGGGCTGATGTCGCGCATCTTCTGCTCATCCTCGCCTGCGCGTGCGATGGCGCGGGCAGCCGTCTCGAAGTATGGCGATCCTTGCGCACAGGCTCCTGTAAGCTTCCGGCTTGCGGTGAAGCCCGTGGCAAAATCACCCGGCTCCACCATGCTGACCTTGATGCCGAATGCGGCCAGTTCCATTCGCAGGGCTTCGGTATAGGCTTCCACCGAGAACTTCGAGGCTGCATAGAATGCCTGGAACGGCAACGCCACCAGACCGCCGAGTGAGCTCATGTTGACGATGCGGCCCGACCTCACGGTACGCATGCCGGGAAGCACGGCACGACATACGCGGTGCATCCCGATGAAATTCGTATCCAGCTGCGCCCATGCCTCCTGCTCCGTCGTGTCTTCGATGGCGCCGGCAATTCCGTAGCCGGCGTTGTTCACCAGTGCATCGATACGCCCGGATTCCCGCTGGATCCGGGCCACACCCTCGGCGACGGAAGCGTCACTTCGAACATCCATGACCAGCGTCCGGCATCGCTCCATGGGTTGCGGCTGGCGTGAGGCCGCCCAGACATCCCAGCCTCGACTGGAAAGGTCGGCGGCGATGGCACGGCCGAATCCCGATGACGCACCGGTGACCAGCACCACTCCTCGAAGATTGTCCATGGCATGCCTCCTACTTGACCCGCAGCTTTACCGTGAGCCCGAAGGTCCGCGGCTCCGCTGGCACCCACTGGTCGAATCCGAACGCCGCCAGATCGAATGCCGCGGTCAGATACTGCTTGTCAGCCAGGTTCCGCCCCCACAACGTCACGTTCACGCGTTCGTTACGGGTCACGTAACTGATGCGCGCGTTGCTCAGCCAGTACGCGCCCTGCGCCAGCAGCGGATCGTTGTTGACGCTGAAATACTGGTGCGATGCATATTTGCCATCGGCCTCCAGGGCCAGCTCGCCACCCGGCAATGGCCATGTATAGCGCATCAACAGATTGAAATTCGTTTTGGGTGCACTGGGCAACTGGCGACCGCTGAGATCTCCGCCCAGCGGACTGTCGAACTTGTCGAACTTGGAGTGGGTATAGCCGGCACCGGCCTGCACCAGCAGCGCAGACAGCGGTCGCCAGGCCAGTTCCAGCTCGGCACCGTACAAGCTGGAGGCCGCGGCGTTCGAGAGCTGCTGGAACGGCAGGCCGCCGGCGCCGGAGGCCAGCACGAACACCTGCTGATTGGTGAAGTCGTAATAGAACACATCGCCATTCAGGCGCAGCGCGCCGCCGGCAAGCTGCGACTTGAGTCCGATCTCGTAGCTCTTCAGCACCTCGGGATTCACCAGTGTGGCTTCGGCCTGGTCAAAGAAGGCGCCGCCGTTGAAGTTGCCGCTGTTGAAGCCGCGGGCGACACTGACGTAACCCATCACCTCGTCGGCGAATTTGTAGTCGAAGGACACCCGGCCGCTCAGATTGTTCCAGCTCTTGTTGGCCGGAAAATCGATGGTCTGCACAAGTCCCAGCCGTGCCACATCCGACATGCCGACGAACGTCGCCGGCGTCACGGTGCTGACATCCGTGATGTAGGCCGCGTACTTGAGATCCTTCTTTTCATGCGTGAAGCGCAATCCCAGGGAGAGCTTCCCACGGGAGGACACGGCAAAATCCAGCGAACCGAATGCCGCATAGCTGTCCGTATCCATGCTGGAGCGCTGCCCGGCGCCTTCCGGCACGCCGCTCATGCCGGTCAGAAAGCCCGGACCGAACCCCGGCAGGGCAAAATGCGTGCTGCCTTCGAAATCCTCGTGGAAATAATACAGGCCGGCGAGCCAGCGCCAGGAGGCGGAGTCGGCCGAGGTCAGGCGGATTTCCTGGCTGTACTGGTACGGGTGGCCCTCGTAGCTGCCGTGTACCACATTCAGCGGGCTGGCATCGGTATCCTCATTGATCTGCGAGGTGTTGCGCTCGTACGCCGATACACTGGTGAGCGTGAACGCCGGCAGGGTCCAGTCCACCGTCAACGCGCCGCCGGCAGCCTGCACCCTCGCGAACTGGTTGGGCACATCCCAGGCGCCTTCGTGCAGATTGCGGCTGTCCGCGTAGCCGAAGTAGTCGGTACAGCCGCTTCCCAGACCGGGACTTGGGCAAGGGCCACCGGTCGCAGGATTCACCAGGCCCACCTGCTTGTAGGGAATGAATCCGCCGTCGTCGCGGCTGCCGTGCACGTTGACCAGGAACTTGAGGTCATCGCGCGGTTCAAACAGGAACTGCGCCCGCCAGGCCAGCGTGTCCGTGGCTCCCGCGTCCGTGCCGTAGAGCAGGTTCCGTGACACACCATTGCGCTGCTGCGAGTCGACCGCGAATCGTGCTGCCGCATGCGCTCCCAGATCCACGCCGAGCGCGGCGCTCACATCCCGTTCGGAAAACATCCCCACGGTCAGGGTCAGGTCTCCGTCCAGCCCGCCGCCGATCACGGGCTTGCGGGTGATGGTACGGACCAGTCCGCCGGTGGTGTTTTGCCCGAACAGGTAGCCCTGCGGGCCTCGCGCGATCTCGACCCGGTCCACGTCGAACAGCTGTGCACCGTGTACAGCGGTCGAACTGAGATAGGTGTCATCCACGTAAATGCCAACCTTGGAGTTGGCATTCGGATTGAATTGCGTCGAGCCGATGCCGCGGATGAAATACGCTGGCGCCGTGCGCGCGAATGAACCCTGCGTAGAGATGTTTGGCGCCAGCTCCACGAGATCACGCATTTGTGACACGCCCGCTGACGTCAGCTGTTCGCCCGAGATGGCAGTGATCGAAACGGGGATGTCCTGCGCGGACTCGGCCCGGCGTGTGGCCGTCACGATGACCTCTTCCAGCGCCTCCGCGTTCGTCGGCGGGGCCTGCGCAAGAACATCGGTGAACAACGCTGCAGCGCCGAGCAGCGCCCCACTCAGGGAACTTGATGCTGATCTCATGACCACCGCCTCAGTTGGACAGGTCGTTGAGGATGTACTGCGCCACCGCGAGCCGCAGATCGGCCGGCAGGTAATTCTGCGGCGGCATCTCGGGGTAGTCCTGCCGCTTGCGAGTGGGTTTGGCGATCCAGTCCGCAAGGGCTTTGGCGTTCTTCCCGTACAGCGCCTTGACGGTCACCATGGGTGGGCCGGTCAGCCGGGAATTGTACGTGTGGCAGCCCGTGCACACCGCCAGATACGTCATGCGACCCTTCTGCTCCGCGGTATACGCCGGCGCCTCCACGGGCTGTGCCGGACGCGCCGTCTTGAAATCTGCCGTGCTCGCGTCTTCGGGACAGTCCGCAAAGCGGTTCACACCCAGCGCCTGGAGCGAGGCCCGCCTGGCGATGCAGTTGTCATGGCCCTTGCCTGTGGCCAGCACATCGACGCCGCCCTTGTGCCCCGCTGCGTCCAGCATGCCCTTGACCGGATCATGGGGACTGACACCGTTGTCGATGAAGTCATTGCGCAGCACGCGGGTGCCGTCCGGATAAGGATCCATGCGCTCATCCGGGGTGGAAACGAAAAAGCCAGTGTCGGCGATCAGGATGCCCGCGCTCTGATTGTCGCGGATCAGGTTGTCCTCGATGGACGTATCATCGGCGCCAAGCACCAGAATGCCCACGCCCGGAGGAGCGCCCGCGGTTATGGCGCCACGCGGTGCGAAATTCGCGATGTTGTTGGACACCACGAAATTGCGCCGGATGACCGACTTCTCTGCCACTTTGACCGGCAGGCCCGGCAGCATGGTCAGCGCGATACCCATGACGTTGTCATGAACGTAGTTTCCCTCGATCAGGGAATTGCGTGAATTCTCCGTCTCGATGCCGATGATGCTTTGCGAGGCCTCGTTGCTGATGATGTCCACACCGTCAGACATGCCAACATAGATGGCGGCATCCTCCGACTTGGTGACGAAGTTGTGTGCCACCAGACCGTTTTTCCCGAACTGCGGGAAAATCGCGTAGAAGCACGGACCCTCCACCACATTGTGGATGATCTGGTAGTTGTTCGAGCCCTGGGTCATGATGCCGTTGCCCTTGTAGCGGCGCACCCACAGGTTTTCGATCACCACCCCGTGTCCGGAGGCGAGCACGCCGTCGTTGAGCGTACCCTCGCCGTCCAGCACCGGCCACTGACCCTCCTTGATTACGCCCCGCAACTGGATCCGGTCCTTGTCGATGAACACGGTTTCGCGATAGAGGCCCGGCATGACCAGCACCGTGTCGCCTTCACGGGCACGGCTCACCGTCGCCTGGATGGATTCGCCCGGATTGACGACAAGCGTGGCCGCATCGGCCGCCCCTGTACCGATCATCGCCAGAACGCAGATCGCGCATCGCAAATCGAACATGGTCTGATACTCCTGCGTGAAAGCTTCCTGGATGGATGTGTCAGTAAGGTTTGCCGGTGATCGGGTCTACGCCACCGTGCATGTTTGCAGCGGTGGAAGCGCGGGTCAGCAATTCCGGGTGTTGCCTGAGCAGGGCATCGCGACGCTGATTCAGACGCTCGCGCAACGGTTCATCGCCCAGGCGCATGGACAGATCACGCGCGTTGCGCAGCTCGTCGACCAGGTTTTGCAGATCCGGCGGCTCCGCCTGCAGATCCGGCATCAATGCAAGCAGCGCCTTCGCGGCCGGCACATGGTGTTCCTGTGCCTGCACGAAAGCAGCGTAGCGCACCAGCGAAGGGTTCTTCGGTGCCACTTTCAATCCCTGCTCCAGAAGCCTTTGCGCCTCGTCCGCATCGCCCCCCATGAACTCCGGTAATTCGTAATACAGGCGCGCCAGCGCCAGGAGCGCACTTCCACCCAGGAGCGACGGATCTGCGGCAGTGGCCTCCCTGAGCTGACCCATGGCCTGGCGTGAACCGGCAATCTGGGTCTTTGCGTCGACGGTCTTTGCGCCGGCGGAAAGCTGGAACAATGCGCGCGCCGCAAGTGCCGTGGGATCATGAGGCACCCCTGCAGCCACGCGACCGTCGAGAATACGGCCCTGCGCCACGGCGTGCTCGAGCCGTGCGGCCCACTCCGGCTGGCGGATGCCGTACAGGTCAAAGTCCCAGAGCGTGTTGATCGAATCGATGTACTCGGTCGTGACCAGCAGTGCCTGCACGTTCAGGGCCAGATCCCCCGGCGCCGCCTGCGCGGCTTCGAAGAACAGGTCAGCCGAGCAGCCAAATTTGTTCTTGTCGTACTTGGCCGGATACAGCTTCGCCGCTTCCTGCAGCAATGCCGCACCCGCCGGCTTCGGACAGGGATACACCGCGTCCCTGGCCGAATCCTCGACCCGGCCCTGCGCAAGCGCAGGGCCCGTTCCCGCAGCCAGCAGCAGCCATGTCGCGCTCACCCATGCACATCGGTTCATGTGAATCACCTCCCTGTCGTACTTGATGTGGAACGCCGTGCCACGCGTACGATCTCGCCCGGCAGCGGCAGCCCGGAGGGCAGCCGGACTGGAATCGCCGGCATCATCGATTCGTCCGTCAAGGTCAGCAGAAACGCCACCAGCGCGCGTTGCTCGGCCTCGCTCAACGTCGGGCCCTTCATGGCGATATGCCACTGAACTTCCAGGTGCTCACCGGCGGGTACCGCATGGCCTGCAGTGTCATTGTAGAAGCGGATCACATCTGAAAGGTTCGCAAACTGACCTGCCTGAAAATATGGCGCAGTGAGCGCTATGTTTCGCAGGGTAGGTACCTTGAAGGCGCCGCGCATCACAGCCTCGTGCGTCACAGTCTCGACACCCGCGTCGTACGGCTGCCCGGGACTTGCTGGCGCCCCGACCACCGCCACGTCTCCGCTGGTGAACAGGGGCGGCATGTGGCACTGCGAGCAGCGCGCAACAAACCCGCGGAAGATGTTGTAGCCGGCGATTTCCTCCGCGTTCAGGGCCGATTGATCGCCGAAGGCATAACGATCGTAGCGGCTGTTGAATGACACGAGGGAAGACTCGAACGCTGCAAGCGCCCCGGTTACCTCGCTGGTCAGAATGGGCTGCCCGGGCGAGCGCTTGAATGCCTGCGCGAACAGGCTGCGATATGTCTTGCTTGCGTTCAGCGCTGCCTCGAGCGAAGCTGGCGTACCCGCCATTTCATCAGCGGAAAACAGCGGGCCACTCGCCTGCGCCTGGAGCGAGTCCGCCCGGGCGTCCCAGAACAGTCGCGGCAGGAAGCCGACATTCCACAGCGTGGGAGCATTGCGCGCCAGGATCACGCGGCGAGAGACCCCCCTGGCATCCTGCAGCGTGTGGCCGAGACTCCGGGCACGACCGTCCGCGAAACCCATGTCCGGCCGATGACAGCTGGCACAGGCCAATGAGCGGTCCCCGGAAAGCAGCGGATCGAAAAACAGGTAGCGACCCAGGTCGATCTGTTCCGGCGAATAGGCCGCGCGCATTGGCGGGAGCGGAGCCCGCAGTCCGCCATGTCCCGCAGGCAGATCGTACAATTCGTAAAGACTGCGGAACACGCACAGTCCGTCCCGCTTTTCGAAACTCGGAGGGCATCGGTCGCTCAGCTTCATCGACGCGGCCGGAGCGCTTCCAGGCACACTCAGCGACTGGACATAGCTCACTACATCGCGCAGCGCCTGCGGATTGCCCAATGAACGTGCCATGGCACGCATCTGCGCGCCATCTGTATCCCCGGCAGAGGCCCCGCGCCGGCCATCGCGAAAATCCTCCAGCTGCCGCAGCAGATACCAGTCGGCCTGACCGGCCAGTGCGGGCGAGTTCAGCTGTGGATTGCCTCGCGCATTCTCGCCATGGCATGCAATGCAGGTGCGAAACAGCTCCTTGCCCCGGCCCGCGTTGCCGCGCACAGTGGCATCGGGAACAGGCACCGCGGGGAGCGAGGCAACATATTGCGAGACGGCTGCGACCTGCGACTCGTCCTGAAGCAGCGCGGCCATGTCGCGCATGGCGCGGCCCGGGGATCCTTCCGCACCTTCCCCGCGCAGACCCTGCCTGAAATTGTTCATCTGCCGTGTCAGATACCCGGCATCCAGCCCCGCAAGCGCAGGTGCATTCAGTGCCCGGTTACCTTCGGCGCCGACTCCATGACATGACTCGCAGACCGCGAACAGGCTCTTGCCCGGCAGGTCGCCGGCAGACCCGCTCGCTGGCACGCAAGCGCCTGTCAGCACGCCCAGCAGGGCGAACAGACCTCCTGGCGGCGACCGGCGAATCGTCAAGTTGCCTCCCCTGATTCGAATACTCGAATATATTCGAGTTACTCGCGTTGACTGTAGGAGAGGCCCATGTCACTGTCAAGCATGCGCAGACGCGTTACTGCCGGGCGCACCGGCTGGACCCAGCGCCGCGGGGAACTGCGTCGCAGTGCCTTGCTGGATGCCGCTTCACGCCTGCTCGTGACACACGAGATCGACGATGTGTCCCTGGAGGACATCGCACGACAGGCCCACATACCCGTTGCTTCGGCCTATCACTTCTACCAGGATCGTGATGCACTGTTCGCAGCGCTTGCGGCCCGGCTTTCGGACCGGATAGCGGCGATCATGGCCAGACCCTATCTGCCCGCGCAACGCAAGGACTGGCGCACCCTGATCAAGACCGCCCTCCGTCGTGTCACCCGCTACTACTCCGGCGATCCGGCGGCGCGCAAGCTCCTGCTCGACGGCAAGACACCGCCCGAGATCAAGCTGGCGGAGCGGCTGCGCGACCGGTCCATCGGCGCGCTGATGGAGGGCATCTTCGAACAGCATTTCGAACTGCCGGCCTTTGCCGGGCGCACCACCGTCTTCTTCCACACCGTGGAAATTGCCGACCTGCTCCTGCAGTTGTCGGTCATGCAGCATCGGCGCATTACACCGGCGATGGAACGCCATGCGCTGATCGCCTGCAGCGCTTACCTGCAGACATTCCTGCCTGAACATTTGCCACCGGGCAGGACACAGCAACGATGAGGCTCACACTCGATCAAGCCTGAGCGGTCCTCGGGATGCTCTCCGGGCAGCGGCCCCCTGGGCATGTGCCTGCGGTGCGCAATTGCGCAATTGCACCCGACAATGCGAACATCCCGCACCACGCCATCCGAGGAGCCGCCATGATCTCCATGCATCGCTTCCGCCTTCCCGCCGCGCTTGTCTTGACCCTGCTGTTCGCTGCTGGGGCGCATGCACGGGACATGATCCTGACCCACGCGAAGATCTTCACGGCGAACGCTCACCAGCCCTACGCCGAGGCGGTGTCCGTCCGGGACGGCAAGATCGTGGCCGTGGGCAGCCGGCAGGATGTCAATGCCAGTGTCGGAACCGATGCACAGGTCGTGGACCTGGACGGGAAGACCCTGCTGCCCGGTCTCATCGATGCCCACATCCACGCGGTTTATGGCGGCGTAGACCTTCTGTCCGCGGACGCCAAGGATGGGATTCACTCCATCGATGCGCTGGCGGAATTCGCTGCCGAGGCAAAGCGGACCGGCCGCGGCATGAGCGGCAACGTGCTGGTGGTTTCCGGTGTGCCACTGTCGATCTGGTCGCAGATCCCGGCCCTGAATGCGAAGTTCAACAGCGGCGAGTTTGCAGGGCAGCCTGTGTACCTGCATGGCATGGACGGCCATACCGGCTGGTCCAACCTCGCGTTGCGCAAGCTCGCCGGCCTGAACAAGGCATTCATCAGCAAGCTCCCCGGGGAGAAGCACAAGTACTATGGCCTGGAAAAAGACCTCACGCCCAATGGCTTCACGGTCGATGAAGGGCAGGATGTCGTGAGGCGAAAGATTCCGTCGCCGAATGCCGCAAAATACCTGGCGGGCGCCCGTGCCGCGGTGGAGTACCTGCACAGCATCGGCATCACCTCATGGCTCGATCCGATCGTCGATGATGCCATCCTCACGGCCTACCGGGACCTGGCTGCCTCCGGCGGACTGACTGCGCATGTGGCCGGACTGCCCCGGGTCCGGCCGAATGATCCGGATCCCCTCAAGCAGGCGTTGGCCCTTCGGGCGAAGTTCGGCAACATCCCGAATCTCACCATGCCCGGCGTAAAGGTGTTTGCCGACGGTGTGGTCGAGTACCCGTCGCAGAGCGCCGCCATGACCGCGCCTTACTCCAACACCGGCAAAATGGGCGATCTGCTGTTCACGCCGGAGAATTTTGCGAAGCTGTGCATCGAAGCGGACCGGCAGGGCCTGATCGTCCATACCCATGCCATCGGCGACCTGGCCGTCCATGAAACACTGAACGGCTACGCGGCGGCGCGCAAGGCCAACGGCAACAGCGGCCTGCCGCACACCATCACGCATCTGCAGTTCGTGCGTCCGGAAGATTTCGACCGTTTCAAGGCGCTGGGCGTCATCGCCGCCTATCAGCTGCTCTGGGCTGAATACGGCACCGACACCATCGATCTGGTCAAGCCGTACGTGACTGCCGACATCTATCCCTGGCAGTATCCGGCGCGTTCCATGCTCGACGCGGGTGCCGTCATCGCGGGCGCCAGTGACTGGCCGGTCTCCACACCGGAACCATTCAAGGCGATCTACCAGGCCGAGACCCGGATGGGCGAATGGCACGGCAAGATGGGCGCGCTGGACCCGGGCGAAGACATGCCACGTGAGGCCATGCTGTATGCCTATACCATCAATGCGGCTCGCGCCATGCGGCAGGAAGCGAACATCGGATCGATAGAGCCGGGCAAGGCAGCCGATTTTGCCCTGCTGGACCGGGACGTCCTCACGGTGCCTGCCGAGCAGATGCGTGATACCCGCGTGCTTCGGACCATGGTCGCCGGAAACTGGGTGTACGAGGCCAAATGACCTGGGCCGGCGGGACCGAAGAACTTCGTTTCCGCCGACCTCCTCGCGCAATGACAGGAGGCCCGTCTCCGGCGAGCGGGCGCTCTCAGGGAGGCGACGGTGCAATCCCCTGGGCCTGATCCATGCGCTGCAGTTCCGCCGTCGCCATCCGGCCATACTCGTTCTGGGATCCCGCAACGGACTGGAACAACCGGCGTGCCCCCGCGAGGTCTCCCCGGTCCTTCGCCAGACTCCCCAGGTAATACGCGGCCGGTGCAGTCGGCAGCAGGTCATTGCTCCGGGTCAGCCATTCCTGCGCCTTGGCCTTGTTGCCCAGCCTGAACTGGGCGACGCCACCGCCGAGGAAGGGACCGTAATAGTTGCCATCCAGCTCAATGGCGCGCTGGTAATAACCCAGCGCCTGCTGGGGCCGCTTCTCCGCCATGGCCAGATCGCCCTGCAGCTGCACGAAACGTGCATTCTTCGGCAGCATCTGGACCGCCTCGTCCGCCAGCCTGCGGGCGGCGGCGAAATCTTTCCGGCCAGCGGCCGCCATGGCCTGATCGTACTTGTGGTAAGCCGGCTGCATCCTGCGCAGGGGCGCCATGCGGGCCGCGAATCGATCGGCATCGAGCTTTCCCTTCGACCCGCCCAGCTCGCGCAGTGTCGCCTCGTTGCGCGCAACGCGTTCCTGTGATGGCGGATGTGAGGCAAACAGACCCTCCATCCAGCTCTGGTTTTTCTCCTTCGAATTGAACAGGCGCACGAACGTCTGTTGCAGCGTCACGGCCGCATGCAGGTCGTAACCGGCGCGCTGCATGTACACCATGCCATAGTGATCGGCCTCCAGTTCCTGATCACGGCCATACTTCATCTGCACCATCTGGGCACCGATGCCGGCGCCCGCCAGCGCAAGGTTCGCCAGCGCGCCGTTGGTCTCCGACACCGCTGCGCCAATCGTCGCCGCCATCATGCCCGCCTGCAACAGGGTACCCCGCTCCTGGGCCTTTGCCCCATGGCGTGCGGCGGCGTGCACGATCTCATGCCCGAGCACCGCGGCCAGTTCCGCTTCGTTCTGCAGCTGCGGCAGCAGACCCCGATTGATCGCGATCTTGCCTCCCGGCAATGCCCAGGCATTGGGTACGGAGTTGTCCAGTACGACGAATTCGTACGGCAGTTTGCGATCCGAGACCGCGGCGAGCCGGTTGCCCACTTCTCGCACGTATTGGGTCAGCTCCGGATCGAGTGCGAAGTCGCCGCCTTCCTGCTGGCGACTGGGCGCATAGTTCTGCTGTCCGATCTGCAACTCGGAACTCTCGGAGACGAATTGCAGTTCCTGCTTGCCGGTCACCGGATTGACGCCGCAACCGGTGAGGATCGCCGCCGCGAGCGGCATTGCCAGCATCGCACGGCGAGTCCATTTCACAGCCATGATCCCTCTCCACCCGCTGCCGATGTCGGCCACAGTATATCGGCATCCGGCAATTGTGCGAGCGGACGCCAAAGCAGCTAGACTTTCGCGGACATGGACGCGGACATGGATGCTCAATCAATTGCCGATGTGCTGATCATCGGAGGCGGGCCAGCCGGCTCGACCGCTGCGGCTGAACTGGCAGCCCGCGGCCGCCGGGTGGTGCTGCTCGAGAAATCGCGCCATCCGCGCTTTCATATCGGCGAGTCCCTCCTGCCGGCGAATCTGCCGCTGTTCGAACATCTCGGGGTGGCTGACCAGATTCGCGCCATCGGCATGGAAAAGTGGGCCGCCGAATTCCACTCACCGTTCGACGGCCGGCAGCAGACATTCGAGTTTGCCGACTGCTGGGACAAGACCCGGCCCTTTGCCTACCATGTGCGCCGCTCGGACTTCGACGACATCCTGTTCCGCAACGCGGCCAGACGTGGCGCCGAGACCCTCGAGGGCTGCCGGGTCGAAGACGTCCGGTTCGCGCCCGGCGGCGAAGGCGTTCGCGTCGAGGCGCGGCACGAGGATGGGCGCCGGCAGATCTGGCAGGCGCGCCAGCTCATCGATGCCTCCGGCCGCGATACCTTCCTCGGCAAGCGCCTGCAGCTCAAGCGCCGCAATCCCGATCACAACAGCTCGGCGCTGTACGCCCACTTCACCGGAGCCCTGCGCAACGAGGATCGGGCCGAAGGCAACATCGGCATCTACTGGTTCGAGCACGGCTGGTTCTGGTTCATCCCGCTGCGCGACGGGGTGACCAGCATCGGCGCCGTGGTCTGGCCCTACTACCTCAAGTCGCGCAACGTGTCCGTGCAGCAGTTCTTCAACGACACCATCGCCCTGTGCCCGCCGCTGGCACAGCGCCTGCGCGAGGCCGTGCAGGTGACCCCGGTCGAAGCCACCGGCAACTATTGCTACTCCTCCACGCAATGTGTCGGCCCGAACTACCTGCTCACCGGAGATGCCTATGCCTTCGTCGACCCGGTATTCTCCTCCGGTGTCATGCTGGCGATGAATTCGGGGCTCGAGGCGGCCCGTGCCGTGGATGCGATCCTGACATCGGCCCGCAGCACGCGCGCCGCGCTGCGTCGCTACGAGCGGGTGATGCGTCACGGACCCAGGACGTTTTCCTGGTACATCTATCGGGTCTCCAACCCGACCATGCGCGAGCTGTTCCTCGCGCCGCGAAATGCGCTGCGCATGAAGGAGGCGCTGTTGTCGCTCCTGGCCGGCGATATCTTCGGAGCGACGCCCATCTGGGGGAGCCTGCGCGCATTCAAGGCTGTCTACTATGTCGACTGTGCACTCCATCCGTTGCGGACCCTGAAGGCGTTGCGGCGCCGGTCCTTCAACATTCGCACGATGGATGACGAACGCCCCGTGGTCAGCGGATGAGCGTCCCGGCCGCCCTGCGCGTCGACTTCCTGCCCCTGCAGGGGCTCTCGCGGCAGTCCGCCCCCTGGTGGAAAGGGGTGCTGGGCGTGGTGGGTTTCGAAACCGCGCCCGAACTGGACCGCACGCGGTCCGAGATTCCGGTGACGGCCAGCAGCACCCCGCTCCTGGGGAGCGACCAGCCCCTGTGCGAGGTGTGGCGCGCCGATGATGTGCAGACAACGCAGTCCGCCGCGATCCATCGCAGCGGCCGGGTGAGATACCGGCATGATGGAAAGCTGCTGTTCGGTTGCGTGCGCATCGAGGAAAGCACATCCAGCCCGGGACAGCCAGGCTCGGCCATCGCACTGAGGACGGCGACAGAGCAGGCATACGCGGAACTCTTCGCCGTGGTCCGGCAGGCCGGTTACCCATACCTGATCCGCGTGTGGAATTATCTCCCGGACATCAACGCCCATTGCGATGGCGACGAGCGCTACCGGCATTTCAACTCGGCGCGCCAGTCGGCCTTCGCCCAGGCGGGCTCCGGTTGCGCAAGCGGCTTTCCTGCGGCAAGCGCATTGGGCTGCCAGACTGGCTCGCCGGTTTCCATCCACTTCCTCGCGGCACGTGACATGCCGCTGATGCTCGAAAACCCCCGCCAGATCAGCGCCTACCACTATCCCCGGCAGTACGGTGAGCACAGCCCCCTGTTCTCGCGCGCCTGCATCCTTGCGATGCGCGGGGATGCTTACCTGTTCCTGTCCGGCACCGCCAGCATCCTCGGCCATCAGACCATGCACCCGGGCGATGTGAAGGCGCAGACACGAGAGTCCATGACCAACATCACCGCACTGATCGAGGAAGCCAACCGGTCCGTCCACGGCAGGAAATTCCTTCCGGGAGCACTGAAATACAAGGTCTATGTGAGGCGCCACCAGGACCAGCCGTCGATCGCCTCCGAACTGGGCCGCTGGCTGCAGGGACCTGCTTCAGTGGTATACCTTCAGGCCGACGTGTGCCGCGAGGATCTGCTGGTCGAGATCGAGGCCAGCGGCACTGCAACCGTGGATGGGGCCTGAGCGGTCTGCGGGCAGATCAGCACGGGGATCGGAACTTTGGCGGTCGGAGCGCCCATGCAGCAGACCCGAAGAGGCATGCGCGAGCATCTGATGATGTTCTGCTCGCTCACCTTCCTGGGCTCCCTGAGCCTGGGTTTCAATCTGCTGGCGCTGCCCCTGAAGCCGTTGCTCCCGGCCCGGCTGGGCACCCGCGTCGGCCGTCGGGGCATCCAGCTTGGATATGCGCTGTACGCATGGACGCTGCGCGCGATGGGCGCCTACCGGCTCGACCTCACCGCCATCGATGCGCTGCGGGACGGGCCGGCGCTGATCCTGGCGCCCAATCATCCGCAGCTCATCGATGCGCTGCTGATCCTTTCGAGACTGCCCAATCTCACCTGCATCATGAAATCCTCGCTGATGCGAAATCCCTTTCTCGGCGCGGGCGCCCGGCTCGCGCGCTACATCCGCAACGACTCTCCCATCCAGATGATCCGTACAGCAGTGCGCCAGCTCCAGGACGGGAGCATCCTGCTGTTGTTTCCTGAAGGCACCCGGACCCGGCATGCGCCGGTCAATGCGCTGACCGCAAGCGTGGGCGTGATCGCCCGGCACGCCGGAGTGCCCGTGCAAACCCTGCTGGTGGAAACCGACTCTCCCTACCTGGGCAAGGGCTGGCCCCTGCTGCGATGTCCGGCCATGCCCATCACCTATCGGGTCAGGCTGGGAAAGCGCTTCGATCCGCCGCAGGACGCGGCGACCCTGGTTGCCGAACTTCAACGCTATTTTGCAGCCGAGCTGGCGGATGCCCCCCAGAACGTCTGGCTGGGCCACCAGCCCTCGGGATCACCGGATGCCGGCACGGCATGGCGCACATGACAACCGCGAGCAAGACTCACCTGGTCCTGATACCCGCCTTCAACCCGGGCCCACTGCTGTTCGATACGGTTCGCGCTGCGCGCCAGCACTGGAACCCGGTGTGGGTGGTGGTGGATGGCAGCACCGACGGCACCACGGCGGAACTGCTGCGGATGCAGGCCCGGGATCCAGGCCTTGTGGTCATCCTGCGCCCGGTCAACGGTGGCAAAGGTGCTGCGGTGCTCACCGGCATCGAGCAGGCCGGGTCCCGGGGCTTCACCCACGTGCTGACCATGGATGCGGACGGCCAGCACCCGGCTGAAGGCATCGGAGTGTTCATGGCGGCTTCCCTGAACCAGCCGCAGGCCCTGATCCTCGGCGAGCCGGTGTTCGATGCCAGCGCGCCGGCCCTGCGGGTGGGTGGGCGCCGCATATCCAATTTCTGGGCCAACATCGAGACCCTCTGGGCGGGCGTGCATGACTCCCTGTTCGGGTTCCGCGTCTATCCCCTCATACCCCTTCTGGCCGTCATGCGATCCAGCCGCTGGATGAGACGGTTCGATTTCGATGTGGAGGCCGCGGTGCGGCTGGTATGGCGGGGCGTTCCGCCTTTGAACATATCCACGCGCGTTCGCTACCTTCGTCCCGATCAGGGCGGGGTATCGCATTTCCGCTATGTGCGGGACAACGCCTTGCTGACGTTCATGCACCTGAGGCTGTTCGCGGGTTTCCTGGTCCGACTGCCCTGGCTCCTTGCCCGCCGCTGGAGCAAGTCCTGATGCCCTATAGTATATTGCGCGCATGCTCGAGAGCGCATTCAGCATCACAGCGGACGCACCGCCCAATGATCCGGACTTGCAACGGGAAATCGCCGGCCTGATGGTCGAGGCGCTCAATCTCGACGTGCAGGCCGATGCGATCGACCCGAAGGCCCCGCTGTACGCGGAAGGGCTGGGTCTTGATTCCATCGACATCCTGGAACTGGCGCTGGTGGTGTCGAAGCGCTATGGCGTCCAGCTGCGTGCCGACAACAGCGACAACAACCGCATATTCGCATCCCTGCAGGCGCTCAGCAGCCACATTGCCGCGCATCGGAGCAAGTGAGGCTCGTCGTGGGGCGCGCGGTCGTGTTCACCGCCGGGATCATCGCCTATGACCTGCTGTGCTACTTCAGCATCACCCATCCTCTCCCGGACCTGGCCGCCGCCCTGGCCGTGTCCCCGGTGTTGCTGGTGCTGGGAGGTCTGGCCTGGCGGACCCTGGGCCGGCTGATGGCCGGACTCACGCTGGCAGCCGGCACGGTTGCACTCTGGCTCCTCTGGGATGACCTGGAGCACAATTTTCCGCTCGTGCTGCTCGCACAACAGCTGTCCATGTGGGGCGTACTGTGCCTGATGTTCGCCCGGACCCTGCGCGCCGGCCGGACTGCCCTGTGTACCGAGTGGGCCGACCGGCTGCACGGTCCCCTGACTGCGGCCGAGCAACACTACTCCCGGCGTGTCACCCAGGTGTGGAGCCTGTTCTTCGCTGCCATGGGCATCATCAGCGCACTGCTGTTCGTCCTCGCCCCGCCGCACACCTGGTCGGCATTCAACAACCTGTGGTCCCTGCCGCTGGTCGCCGCGATGTTCGTCGGCGAATACTTCGTGCGACTCAAAGCACTGCCTCACACTGCACACGCAGGCCTGCTGGCGGCGCTGCGTCTGTACTCCGTCCGGCGCTGAGGCCGCATGCCGCCCATCGAGGTCTGCGGAATGGATGCACCCCTGCCACTGATCGGGCACCCTTCCGAGCTTTCGGTGGTTGCATGGCGCAGGAACCGGCCCGTCAGCGCAGGCCGGTTCCTGGCCGAGGTGCATCTCGTGGCGTCGCGCCTGCCACCCGGGCGGCATGTACTCAATGCCTGCACCGATCGGTACCGATTTGCCGTCGGACTGTGCGCGGCGCTCCTGGCCGGCAAGGTCAGCGTATTGCCATCGACCCAGACACCCGACCTGATCCGCTGGCTCCTGGCCTTCGACCCGGATGCCCATTGCCTGACCGACGATCCGGCCTGCAGCATCGATCTGCCCCGGCTGGCGTATCCGGAAGAACTCCGCCCGCCTGCGGTCCGCTGGCAGGTGCCTCACATCGAACCCACGCGAACCGCCGCCATCGTGTTCACCTCCGGTTCCACGGGCTCACCCGTTCCGCACTTCAAGAGCTGGGGCCGGCTGGTGAAATGTGTCCAGGGCGAAGCCACGCGCCTCGGGCTTTCGAAAAAATACCCGCCGGCCATCCTCGGCACGGTTCCTCCCCAGCACATGTACGGATTCGAAACCACCGTGCTCATGCCCCTGCAGGGCGGAGCAGCACTGTGTGCAGAGAAACCGTTCTTTCCTGCCGATATCGCCGCGTCGCTGGAGAGTCTTCCGCAGCCGCGCTGGCTGATCACCACACCCGTGCACCTGCGCGCGCTGCTGCACGATGGCATCCGGCTGCCAGCCGTGGACCTGTGCGTCAGCGCCACGGCTCCGTTGCACGATACCCTTGCCAGGCAGTCGGAAAGCACGCTGGGCGCACGCCTGATCGAGATATTCGGGTCCACGGAAACCGGCCAGATCGCGACCCGTCGCCCCTCGGTCGAAGTCCGCTGGCAACTGTGGCCGGAAGTCCGGCTGCAGCTGGACGGCGAACAGGCCTTCGTACAGGGCGGGCACGTCGAAGGCCGGATTGCCGTGCAGGACATCGTCGAACCTGTGGATGAGCAGCACTTCCTGCTGCACGGTCGCAGCACTGACCTCGTCAACATCGCCGGCAAGCGCAGTTCCTTCGGCTATCTGAACCATCAACTCAACAGCATCGAGGGTGTGATCGACGGAGCCTTTTTCCTGCAGGAAGGGCAGACTTCCAGTACCGGCGAGTGCAGGCTCGGCGCCATCGTGGTAGCCCCTGGCCTCACCACCCCGACCCTGCTGCGCGAACTGCGCCAGCGCATCGAAGCCGTGTTCCTGCCGCGCCCGCTGCTGTTCACGCAATGCCTGCCGCGCAATGCAACCGGCAAGCTGCCGCAGGAATCCCTGCAGGCGCTGGCCTGCTCGCTCCAGGCGCGCACGGCGGACTGACATGCCAGCCGATGTGCGCGGGGAAGCCAGGGAAGCGCTCACCGATCTGGCCATTGCTGCCGATCACCCGGCCTTCGCCGGTCACTTCCCGGGCGAACCCATCCTGCCCGGCGTGGTGCTGCTCGACGCCGCGCTCGACCACGTCTGCCACACCGACGGGCTCGGGATGCATCGATGGCAGATCCTCACCGCCAAGTTTCTCAAGGTCGTCCGGCCCGGCGACGCACTGCGCATCGCGCTCGAGCGGCTCGACGGCGGTGTGGTGAGGTGGACCATCCGCGGCGATGCCGGGACGGTGGCCAGCGGCACGTTTGGTCCGGCATGAGCGCGCAATGGAGACAGAACCGGGAGCGCGGCAGCTCGTGGCTGCTGCATCTGATGACCGCGCTTTCCCTGCGCGTCGGGCGGCGCGCCAGCCGGCTCATCCTGTATGGCATCGCACTGTATTTCTTCCTGCTCGCACCGGGTGCGCGTCGCAGTTCGATCCAGTACCTGCGACTCGCCCTGCAGCGCCGGCCCACAGCACGTGATCGCTTCCTGCAGGTGCTGTATTTCGCCACCACCATCCATGATCGCGCATTCCTGCTCAACGGGCAGTTCGAACCGTTCGAGATCAGCATCGAAGGCGAACGCTGCCTGCTCGAAGCCATGGCGCCCGGCCGTGGCGTCATCCTGATGGGCGCGCACCTGGGAAGCTTCGAGGTGATCCGGTCGTTGGGCCGGCAGCGGACCGGCCTGTCGATGGTGATGGTCATGTACGAGGACAATGCCCGTCGCATCAATGCGGCCCTGGCCGCGATCAATCCTGATGCACGGCCCGAGATCATTCCGCTGGGACAGATGAGCTCCATGATGCGCATCAGCGAACGGCTCGACCAGAACGCCCTGGTCGGTCTGCTCGCCGACCGGATGATGGGCGATGAACCAGCCCGCACGCTCCCCTTCCTGGGAAAGCCCGCCGCCTTCCCCCTGGGACCGATGCGCGCAGCGGCCTTGCTGCAACGGCCGGTCATCTTCATGGCCGGGCTCTACCGGGGCAGCAATCGCTATCACCTGTCATTCCAGCCTGTGGCAGACTTTTCCACGGTGACCCGGGCCACACGCGATGCAATGGTCGAAGCCGCATTGGCGAAATACGTCACCCTCCTGGAAGGTTACTGCCGCAGCGATCCGTATGACTGGTTCAATTTCCATGATTTCTGGGCGACCCATCCGGCGTGATGCCTGCGCCCTGCTGGCGCTTGCGATGCTTTGCATGGGGGTCAGTGGCCACGCGGCCGACGGCCTCGATGCGCTGCTGGCACTGCTGGCACACACACCCCACGGCCCGCAGACCTTCACCGAGACCCAGCATCTGGCGGTGCTGGACAAACCGCTGGTGTCCTCGGGCGAGTTGATCTACGAGCCTCCGGATCATCTGGAAAAGCGCACCGTGAAGCCGCGCGCCCTGTCCCTGAGTGCACGCGGCGACGTGCTCACTGTCCAGAGAGGCCGGCGCAGTCATGTGGTGCAGATGAAGGACTTTCCGCAGGCTGCACCGTTCATCGAGGGCATCCGGGCCACGCTGGCCGGCGACCGGCAGGGTCTTGAAAAGCACTTCTCCCTTTCCATGAGCGGATCGCTGGATGACTGGGAACTGCAGCTCACACCGCTGGATCCTCAACAGCCCGGTGGCGTGCGTCAGATCCGGATCAAGGGACATGGCGGACAGCTCGACCGCGTGGACACGCTCCAGAGCGACGGCGATCGTTCCGAGCTTCTCATCGGTCCCCCGCCATGAGTATTGGCACCCGCTGGCTACTCCTGGCAAGCGCGCTTCTGCTGGCTGGTGCTGCCGCGGTGGTCCTCACTGCGAATTACAGCTCGGATCTTTCGGCCTTCCTGCCCCGGAAAGTCACGCCTGCGCAGGCCCTGCTGGTCGAACAGCTCCGCGATGGTCCGCTCTCACGGACATTGCTGATCGCCATCGAAGGCAGCCATGGCGAGGCACGCGCGCTCGCCTCGAAGGGTCTGGCAGCACGGTTGCGGGCCGATCCGGCCTTCAGCCGGGTGGACAATGGCACCAGCCCCGATGCCGCCGCCGACCAGCGCTACCTGTTCGATCATCGCTATGTGCTGAGCCCGGCCGTGGATCCGGATCATTTCAGCATCCAGGGCCTGACCTCCGCCATCGGCGATCTCATCGATGCGCTGGCCTCTCCCGTCGGTGCGCCGCTCAAACCGCTCCTCGCATCAGACCCGACCGGCGAGATGCTGGCCATCATCGAGCAGTTCCAGCGACAGGGCCAGCCGCGGCTCGATCAGGGTGTATGGGTCTCACCCTCCGGCCAGCGTGCCCTGCTGCTGGCACAGACGCGTGCCACCGGTGCAGACACCGATGCCCAGGCCCATGCGCTGGATCTGATCCACGAAGCATTTCGCTCCGCATCCGCAACTCCCCTGCACCTGATCGTGTCCGGGCCCGGGGTGTTCGCGGTTGCCGCACGTGGCGGCATCGAGCAGGCCGTGTCGCGGCTGGGCCTGATCAGCGCCGCGGGCATTTTCGCTCTGCTGTTCCTCACCTATCGCTCCCTCAGCGCGGTGGCGTTGGGGCTCGTACCGGTGGTCTGCGGTGCGCTGACCGGCGTTGCCGCCGTGGCGCTGGGGTTCGGGACCGTTCATGGCATCACGCTGGGTTTCGGAGCCACCCTGATCGGCGAGGCCGTGGATTATTCCATTTATCTGTTCGTGCAGTCCCGGAGCGGTGTGGCCGACCCGGATCGCTGGCCAACCGAGCACTGGCCCATCATCCGGCTCGGGATGTTCACCTCGGTGATCGGCTTTGCCTCCCTCCTGCCCTCCTCGTTTCCAGGTCTTGCGCAACTGGGTCTGTATTCGATCGCGGGCCTGCTGTGTGCGGGCCTGGTCACCCGGTTCCTGCTGCCGTCCGTGTTGCCGGCAGCTTTCCGGGTCCGCGATCTTGCACCGCTGGGCCGCTGGATTTCCCGTCACCTGCCCCGGCGCTCCCGGGGTTGGACGGTCACGGCAGCGCTTGCCCTCATGGCTCTGGGCACCCTGGTCCTGCATCGAGGAGCCTGCTGGAACCGCGAACTTGCCGCCCTGAGCCCGGTACCGCTCGCGGCCCAGCAGGCCGATGCGAGGTTGCGGGCCGAAATGGGTGCCGCGGAGGCCGGTGTGCTGGTTGCAATTTCCGCGGGATCCCAGGAGGCAGCGCTGCAGTCTGCCGAGCAGGCTGGCCGGGTGCTGGATGCCTTGCGCGAGCGGGGGGTCATCGGCGGATACGACAGTCCGGCCCTGTTCCTGCCCAGCCTGGCGACGCAGCGCGCGCGGCGCGAAGCCCTGCCCGCGGAGGCCGTGCTGCGCGAACGCACGCGTGCCGTGCTCCAGAGCCTGCCGCTGAATGCTGCCAGGATCGATCCGTTCTTCCAGGATGTCGAAGCGGCCCGGAACGCCGCGCCGCTCACCCGCAAGGCTCTGGAGGGCACCTCGTTTGCCAGCGCTTTCGATGCCCTGTGCAGCCATCACGACAACAGGACACAGGCGCTTCTGCCGCTGCACGCACCGGCCCAGGGGTCGATCGACCTGGTCGCCGTTCGCGCAGCCTTCCATTCCCACCCGGTGGAGGGCCTTCAGGTCCTGGATCTGAAGCAGGCGTCGGATGACCTGTATGGCGCCTATCTGCAGGATGCCCTGAAGTTCTCGGGACTGGGCTTGGTCGCGATCTGCGCACTGCTGGCGCTGACCCTGCGCAACGGGCGCGATGTGCTGCGGGTCCTGGCCCCGCTCGCCGTCGCGGTGATGACCACCGCTGCGCTGCTGGTGCTTGCAGGACAGCAGTTGACCATTCTGCACCTGGTGGGCATGTTGCTGGTCGTCGCCATTGGCTCCAACTATGCGCTGTTCTTCGTACGGATGGATTCTCCCGCCACCCTGGCCTCGCTCCTGATCGCCAACCTGTGTACGGTCATTGCCTTCGGTGCTCTGGCCTTTTCGACCGTTCCCGTGCTGGCCGCGCTCGGTCGCACGGTGGCACCAGGCGCGTGGCTGGCCCTGTGCTGCTCCGCCCTGCTCTGGGGCGGTCAGCAGGAGCGGCGCGCATGAGTGCCCGCTGGAGACCTGCCCCTGTCCTGACCGCCTCGGCGCTGCTCCATGCGGGTGCCGCGGTGGCAGTGGCCCTGCGTCCCGGCAGCTGGCCCTGGGCGCTGGGTTCGGTGGTCGCCAACCATGCCGTGCTGTGCGCCGGCGGACTGCTGCCGCGGAGCCAGCTCCTGGGGCCGAACTGGGTGCGCCTGCCGGCCGATGCCATCCAGCGAGGTGAAATCGCCCTCACCATCGACGATGGCCCGGATCCCGAGGTCACCCCGCACCTGCTGGACCTGCTCGATGAGTTCGGCATTCGCGTGACGTTCTTCTGCATCGGCATGAAACTTCAGGCCCAGGCGCCACTGGCCCGCGAGATCTGCCGGCGCGGCCATCGCATCGAGAATCACAGCCAGCATCATCACTGGTATTTTTCCCTGCTGGGACCTGCGCGGATGGCGCGCGAGATCCGCGAGGCGCAGGATGGCATCGCGCAGATCACCGGTCAGCCACCCCGGTTCTTCCGCGCCCCGGCCGGGTTGCGCAATCCATTTCTGGACTACGTGCTCGCGGGACTGGATCTGACGCTGGCGAGCTGGACCCGTCGCGGCTTCGACACGCTGAACGGTGAGGTTGCGCGGGTGCACCGGATGCTCGCGCGAAACCTGTCCGCCGGGGATATCCTGCTGCTGCATGATGGACGCGCGGCCCATACCCGCCGGGGTGTTCCGGTGATCCTCGAGACCCTGCCGCTGCTGGTGCAGGACATCCGGCGGGCACGGCTCCAGCCCGTGACGCTGGCACAATCCACCGCATGAGCCGTGCAGGACCCAGGGTCGACGCATCCTCCGTCCGCGGACAGATCTGCGCGCGTGCCAGCGCGTATTTCGACACCGGGGATCGCTTCGGCTATTACTTTGCCCGTTTCAAGATGAAATCCGACCCGCTGTTCACCGATGTGCTCCTGACCGGGGCATTGTCCGGTTGCCGCGACCTGATCGACCTGGGCTGCGGCCAGGGTCTGCTCACCGCCTGGCTGCTGGCGGCGCGCATCCAGCGACGCCTCGGACTTTGGCCATCGGACTGGCCTGAACCCCCGACACCTGACCGCATACGCGGCGTGGATATCCGCGCGGCCAGCATCGAGCGGGCGCGCGATGCCCTGGGCGAGCGGGCCGACTTCCAGGTTCGTGACATCCGTGAAGCCGACTGCAGCGGCGCCGATGCGGTGGCGATCCTCGATGTACTTCACTTCATCGACTTTGCCGAACAGCAGTACCTGCTGCGCAGGGTCCGGGAGTCCCTGCCGGCCCATGGCGTGCTGATCCTGCGCATCGCCAATGCCGGTTCGGGCATCGCCTACCACGCGGGTCGCTGGGTGGACCGCATCAACGATCTGGTCCGCGATGGCCGGATCCCGCATCTTTCCTGCCGCAGCGAATCGGACTGGCTCGAGCTGCTGCGTCGCTGCGGTTACCGGGCCTGCTCCCAGGAACGAAGGAGCGGCCGATCCTTCGCGAACACCCTGCTGGTCGCGCACGCATCATGATCCCGGCGCATGTCACCCGATTCACGGCCGTGAGCTGCCTGGGCAAGGGGCTGGCCGATACACGCGCCGCGCTGGCCGCGCAACGTTCCGGTCTCGGGCCCTGTCGCTTCGAGACCGTGGAACTGGACACCTGCGTCGGCGAAGTCGCCGGGATCGATCAGGAATTGCTCCCCGAGGACCTGAAGCCATTCGACTGCCGCAACAACCGGCTCGCGCTCATGGCGCTTCGCCAGGACGGGCTGGAGCATGCCGTGCGGCGCGCCGCTGAACGTCACGGCCCCGAGCGCGTCGGCGTGTTCATCGGCACCAGCACCTCGGGCATCCTGCAGGCCGAGCTGGCCTATCGACGACGTGATGTTGCCGGCGCACTCCCGGCCGATTTCCACTATGCGACGACGCACAACTCTTTCTCGGTGGTGGCCTTTGCCCGGCAGTACCTGGGTCTTGAAGGACCCGCCGCCACGGTGTCCTGCGCCTGCGCCTCCAGCGCCAAGGTGTTCGCACAGGCTGCCCGCATGCTGCAGGCAGGCCTGATCGATGCCGCGCTGGTGGGTGGCGTGGACTCGTTGTGCCTGACCACGCTGTACGGATTCCATTCGCTTCAGCTGACATCGAAGCTTCCCTGCCGCCCGTTCGACGTGTCGCGGGATGGCCTGTCGATCGGCGAGGCGGCGGCCTTCGTGCTGCTCGAGCGCGATGCACCCGCCACGGCCCCGGGACTTGCATTGCTCGGCGCGGGTGAGAGCAGCGATGCGCATCACATGTCCTCGCCCCACCCGCAGGGTCTGGGCGCGCAGCAGGCCATGCGCGATGCGCTGGCATCCGCAGGCCTTGCAGCGGAGCGCATCGACTACATCAATCTCCACGGCACGGGCACTCCGGGGAATGACCGGGCCGAGGGTCTTGCCGTCAATGCGCTGTTCGATCCATCAATGCCCTGCAGTTCGACCAAGGCTGCCACCGGCCATGCACTGGGCGCCGCGGGCGCGCTGGAGGCAGTGCTGTGTCTTCTGGCCCTGGAAAGCGGCATCATTCCGGCCGGTCTCAACGTGCAGCAGATCGACCCTGTCCTCGGGCTCAAGTATCTCACGCACAACTTGCATCGCCCGTTGCGGTACGTGCTGAGCAACTCGTTCGGCTTCGGCGGCGCGAACTGCTCGCTGATTTTCGGCAAGGTCCCCTGATGCACGTGCGCGTCCAGGGTATCGGCGTACAGGGACCTGGAATGGCGGGATGGCCGCAGTGTGCGGCAGTGCTGCGAGAGGAAACGCCGTACCTGTCGGCGCACACCGAGGTCCCCGCCGCATCGCTCCTGCCGCCGGCCGAGCGGCGGCGCACTACCCTTTCGGTGAAGCTGGCCCTGGCCTGCGGACTGGAGGCGGTGGAGGCGGCACGGGCCGATGCCAGGGGGCTCCTGAGCATCTTCAGCTCCTCGGGCGCCGACAGCCGGAATTGCCACGAAATCTGTGAAGCCCTGGCCAGTCCCGCACGCGAGGTCTCGCCGACCCGCTTCCACAATTCCGTCAACAATGCACCGGCCGGATACTGGAGCATCGCCACCGGATGCACGCGGGCGAGCAATGTGCTGTGCGCCCATGACGCCAGCTTCGCGGCCGGACTGATCGAGGCCGCGGTGCAGTGTGTCAGCGCCGGTGAACCGGTCCTGCTGGTGTGCTACGACTCACCTTACCCCGAGCCGCTTCATGCCAAACGGCCAATCGCGGATGCCTTCGGAGTCGCATTGCTGCTGGCTCCGGCCATGTCCGGGAGCGGTGCGCGACTGGAACTTCGAACCACTCATGCTGCCCCGACGCTTCCCCGCAGCCCACAACTCGCTGCCTGCTGCCAGGGCATTCCCGCTGCACGTGCCCTGCCCCTGCTGGAGCGGCTTGCCGGCGCCGGCGATGGCGAGGTGGTGCTGGAATATTTTTCGCCTTTGCATCTGGCCGTTGGGGTCTCGCCATGAGGCTGGATCGTGCCTGGATCGAACGCCACATTCCCCACCAGGGCGCCATGTGCCTGCTGGATGAGATCATCGCCTGGGACGATATTCTCATCACCTGTCAGACCGGCACGCACTGCAACCCGGAGAACCCGCTGCGCGCGCGCGGCAGTCTTCCCGCCGTTTGCGGCATCGAATACGCCGCCCAGGCAGTCGCCCTGCACGGAGCGCTTCTTTCGGGGCATGCGAGCACCCGAGGGTATCTTGCCTCGGTGCGAGGAGTCACTTTCACAACGGACCGGCTCGATGGCCAGTGCGCCATGCTGACCATCAACGGCCGGCTGCTCGGCGCAGACCAGGGGACCATGCTGTACCAGTTCGACCTGGCCAGCGAATCATGCACCCTGCTGTCCGGACGTCTGGCAGTGGTGCTCGATGCGATGCGACCGGGGATTGGGTAATCTTGGGGCCATGACACCGGAAACTCTGAAGCGCGCGCTGGTCACCGGCGGGAGCGGCGAAATCGGCGCCGCCATCTGCCGGCGTCTGGCTGCCAGCGGACATCACGTCTGCGTGCATGCGCACCGCAATGTGGAAGCTGCAGAGACAGTGGCCGGCGGGATAAGGACCCGCGGCGGCAGTGCGCAGGCCCTGTGCTTCGATGTCACCGATGCCGCCGCCACGATTCGGGCCCTGGAAGGTGTGCTCGAGTCGGGACCGATCCAGATCCTGGTGAACAATGCCGGAATCCACGCCGATGCGGTGCTCGCCGGGATGAGCGAGCACCAGTGGCGCTCCGTCATCGACGTGAACCTCAACGGGTTTTTCCATGTCACGCAGACCCTGCTGCTGCCCATGATCCGCACGCGCTGGGGCCGCATCATCAACTGCTCTTCGGTGAGCGCGCTCATCGGAAATCGCGGACAGGTGAATTATTCGGCCGCGAAGGGTGCCCTGAATTCAGCCACCCGGTCTCTTGCGCAGGAGGTGGCGAGCCGCGGCATCACAGTCAATGCCGTGGCTCCCGGCATCATCGAGTCCGCCATGAGCGGGCAGGCCTTCGATGCTGCGCGCATCTCGCAGCTCGTACCCATGCAGCGAGCCGGCACGCCCGATGAAGTCGCAGCGCTGGTACAGTTCCTGAGCTCGCAGGACGCGGGATACATCACCGGACAGGTCATCGCCGTGGGCGGAGGCCTGGCATGATGGCAGCCACCACCGCCGTCCATCACACCGAGTCGCTCCTGTTCGCAACCCTCGTGCAGCTCACCGTCATCGTGCTGGCCGGGCGTGCCGGGGGCATGCTGGCCCGCCGCTACGGACAGTCTTCCGCCGTCGGCGAGATGGTCGCGGGAATCGTGCTGGGTCCCTCCCTGCTGGGGCTTGTGGCTCCGCAGGTCTTCGACTTCGTGTTCCGGTCCTCACCTCCGGAGCCGCTGCAGATCCTGTCCAATCTCGGGCTGGTGTTGCTGATGTTCCAGATCGGCCTTGAATTCGATTTCCGGCATCTCGCCATGCGATTGAACCGCAGGGCTGTCCTTTCCGTGTCCCTCGCCTGCATGGTGGCTCCCTTCGCGCTGGGCCTGGCCTTCGGCTATGTCTCGGCCCCCGTGCTGTCCCCGGACGCCGACCGGCTGCACTCGGCGCTGTTCGTGGCCACGGCGTTTTCCATCACCGCCCTGCCCATGCTGGGGCGCATCCTGATGGAACTCGACCTGACGCGGGTTCCGCTCGGGGTGATCGCCATCAGCGCGGCCGCCATCAACGATGTCCTCGGCTGGCTGCTGCTGGCACTGGTGACGGCGCTGACTGCCTCGAACTGGCATGCGCTGCAGTTTGCCGGCAGGATCGGTGCGCTCGCCGTTTTCATCGTGGTGTGCGTGTGGCTGGTGCGCCCGCTGCTCAAGCACGCGGTGCGCGCCATGCCACCGGTGCAGGGTCGCCTGCCGGCAAATCTGCTGGGGTTGATGCTGGCCGTCATCTTCATGGGCGGCATGGCGACCTACGGCATCGGCATATTCGCCATCTTCGGCGGTTTCATGATGGGCGTGCTGCTGTTCGACGAGGGCGAGTTCGTGCTCGCCTGGCGTGAACGCATCGGGGATTTCATCAACGTGTTCTTCTTGCCCATCTTCTTCACCTACACCGGTCTTCTGACTTCCATCGGATCGCTGAATTCGCTTTCCCTGTGGGGCTGGTGTGCGCTGGCCATCCTGCTGGCCACCGCCGGAAAGTTCGGCGCCGCCTGGCTTGCCGCGAGGAGCTGCGGATTCAATCCGGCCGAGTCGTCGATCCTGGGCTTCATGATGAACACCCGTGCCCTGATGGAACTGGTGGTCATCAACGTGGGCTTTCAGCTCGGCGTGATTTCACAGCCCGTATTCACCATGCTGGTCATCATGGCCATCCTGAGCACGGTGCTGACCACACCCGCCTTGAGATACCTGCTGCCGCAGGCTCGGGCAATCAATGTCCAGGTGCAGAATGCCCATCATTGACCGTACGTTGCAGGAGTTTCCCCCTTGAAGCTGAGCGTCCACACCGAGAGCTGGCCGGTTGCCCGTCCTTTCCGCATCACCGGGCGGGAATGGACTTCGTTCGATTCGGTGGTCGTGGAACTTGAGCGCGATGGCCAGATCGGTCGCGGCGAAGCGCTGGGTGTGTTCTATCTGGATGAAAGCGCCGCGAGCCTCATGGAGCAGATCAACGCGATCCCGCAAAGGGATCTCGCAGGTCTGGACCGCCAGCTCCTGCTCTCGCGCCTGCCGCCCGGCGGCGCACGCAATGCGCTGGACTGTGCGTTGTGGGACCTCGAGGCCAAGAGCACGGGCCGCAGCATCTGGGACCTCACGGGCGTGAGCCCCAGGGTGCTGACCACGGTGTATACCATCAGCATCGAGTCGACTCCCGGGCGCATGGCCGAACATGCCGCCTCGGCAGCGGCGTGCCCGAACCTCAAGATCAAACTCGACGCTCATCAGCCGCTGGAGCGTATCCGCGCGATTCGCCAGGCGCGCCCCGACGCGCGCATCGTGGTGGATGCGAATCAGGGCTGGACTTTCGAGCAGCTGCGTTCGCTCGCGCCGGCCTTCGCCGATCTGGGCATCGAACTGATCGAGCAGCCGCTGCCGCGCGGTGCGGACGCGGTCCTGGAAGGCTATCGCTCTCCGGTGCCGCTGGGTGCGGACGAATCATGCCTGCATCTGGGGGAACTGGATGAAGCCACGAAGCGCTATCAGATGATCAACATCAAGCTCGACAAGACCGGCGGCCTCACACATGCGCTGGCACTCGCGCGTGCAGCACGGGATCGGGGCATGGGCCTGATGGTGGGCTGCATGGGCGGCAGTTCCCTGTCCATCGCGCCCGCGTTCGTGCTGGGCTGCGTGGTGGATCTGGTGGACATCGACGGGCCGCTCCTGCTCAGGCACGATCGCCTGCCGGGCCTTTCGTTCAACGGCGGACGGGTTGAACCGCCCTCTTCGCGCCTGTGGGGATGAAGGCAGCTCCGGGTCAATCCCGGTCCGGAGCCCCCAGCGGAAACAGGTGCCGGTAGGGCCGCGCCTCATCCACGACCCGCGCAAATGAAGGGCGCTGCAGCAACCGCGACCGCAGGTTCCGCACGTTGGAGAATGCGGATGGAACGGGATGTGTCCAGTCTGCATAGAACAGCGACGGAGCGGCCGCGCAATCCGCCAGGGTGAAGGACGAGCCGGCGGCCCAGGTCCGTCCCTGCAATGCCTGGTCCAGCCACGCGTAAGCGGTATCCAGCATCGCACGAGCCTCGTTCACATCCTGCGCATTGCGCTGGTCGGCAGGCCGCAAGGCATTGCCGACGATGGTCTGCCCATCCCGCAGCACCGGCATACGCTTCAGCGGCACAGCCGTTCGAACGCCGCCACGGAAGTGGCGTCTTCCCAATGGATCTGGGAGAATTCGAACGGCGTGGCGTTTTCGTGAAACGCGATCAGCACCTTCTGGCAATACGAGGACAACGGATGTCCGTGAACCTGCAGACTCATTTCGTCATTCAGCTTTTCCGCCGCACAAAGACCCGCGGCCCATCTTACAAGGAGAACCATCGATGAGCATGCAAAGCGTCCATGAGGGGAATTGTTTCTGCGGCGAGGTCCGGTTCCAGGTGACCGGCGAACCGGCAGGCATGGGTTACTGTCATTGTTCCTCGTGCCGGCACTGGTCCGCCGGCCCAGTCAATGCATTCACGTTGTGGAAGCCCGATGCGTTGAAGGTCACGCACGGTGCGGACAGCATCGGCACCTACAACAAGACTCCGGTCAGCTTCCGCAAGTGGTGCAGGAAATGTGGTGGCCACCTGTTCACCGACCATCCCACGTTCGGGCTCGTCGACGTGTACGCCGCCATGCTCCCAAGCCTCAAGTTCGTACCGGGCGTGCACGTGCATTACCAGGAGACGGTGCTGCGCATCCACGACGGCCAACCGAAGATGAAGGACATGCCGGCCGAGTTGGGTGGGTCCGGGGCGACCATGGCCGAATGATCTGCATGTGCGGGCAACCAGGCCCGCTGCAGATGAAATCCTGTTCATGTTCGCGGGATTGGGGAGGATTCTGACGGGCAGTCGCGGCAAATTCGGACCCGTGTTCCTGCTGAACGGAGTTGCGGCCGGATAAAATGGCACCTTGCCCTGACTGCAGGGCTGCCACGGAGAACGGTGCGATGCCAGCGACTGACGGACTTGCCTGCGGCGCGCCTGGAATTCCCGCGCGGTGGACTTCCAGCGCCAAGAGCGGTGTGGGCACCGCGCTGGCGCCGGGTTGCCGTCTCTGGTTCACCATCAGTCACGGCATCCTGAACGAGGTCTATCATCCCCGTGTAGACAGTGCCTGCACGCGGGACCTGGGGCTCGTGGTGACCGGTCCGGACGGCTACTTCTCCGAAGAAAAGCGCGACGCCGACCATCGGGTCGCGCAGTTCGAGGACGGCGTGCCGGCCTATCACCTGACCAATACGTCACGCGATGGCCGCTACCGCATCGTGAAACGGATCGTCGTGGACTCGCTCCGTCCGGTCCTGCTTCAGGAAATCGAATTCCTCGCCCTGTCCGGTGCGCCCGCGGACTATCACGTCTTCGCACTGCTGGCGCCACACCTGGTCAATGCGGGCATGGGAAACACCGCCTGGATCGGCGACTACAAGGGCACGCCGATGCTGTTTGCCCGCGGCAAGTCAGGCGCATCGCTGGCTCTGGCATCCTCGCTCCCCTGGGTGTCCGCCTCCGCCGGATACGTCGGTTTCTCCGATGGCTGGCAGCAACTTCGCCGGGCTGGAAGGCTCGATCCATCCTGCCGACGCGCCGAGCATGGCAATGTCGCCCTGTGCGGCGAGATCGGATTTTCCGGCGCCGGGAGCCGTGCCGTGCTGGCTCTCGGATTCGGGCCGACGCCCTCGGAGGCAGGCTACAACGTGCTCGCCAGTCTGAACGGCGGTTTCGAGTCTGCGACCCGGTCCTATGTCGGAGGATGGCGCAACTGGCAAGGGAAACTTGAACGCCTCGACGCATCGGTTCACTCGCGTCCAGGCGCCTACCGGACCAGCACAGCCGTCCTGGCCGCTCACCGTTCGCTGGCTTTCCCGGGCGCTGCGGTGGCGAGCCTGTCCATCCCCTGGGGATTTTCCAAGGGCGATGATGACATCGGTGGCTATCACCTGGTGTGGCCCCGCGATCTGGTCGAGACGGCCGGCGGCTTTCTGGCCGCAGGCGACCATGAGAGTGCCCGCCGCATCCTGGCGCATCTGCAAACCATCCAGGAAGCCGACGGCCATTGGCCGCAGAACGCCTGGCTCGACGGGCAGGCGTACTGGAGCGGCATCCAGATGGACGAGTGCGCCTTTCCGATCCTGCTCGCCGATCTGCTGTTCCGGCAGGGAGCCCTGCCGCTGTCCGGCCTGTCCACATTTCTTCCGATGATCGAACGGGCCGCCTCCTACATCGTCCTGCATGGACCGGTCACGGGCCAGGATCGGTGGGAAGAGGACGCCGGCTATTCTCCTTTCACGCTGGCCGTCGAGATTGCGGCATTGCTCGCTGCCGCAGACCTGGTCGAGAAGCTGGGCAATGCCGATGGTGCCCGCTATCTTCGCGAGACGGCCGATACGTGGAACGATCAGGTCGAGCGCTGGACCTTCGTCAGCGGAACGGACATCTGTCGTGATACAGGTGTCGACGGATACTACGTGCGCATCTCCGCGCCCGACACCTCGGACGCCGCATCACCCAGGGGCGGCTTCGTGCCGATCAAGAACCGGCCTCCGGCCGCAGTCAGTTCACCGGCCATCCACATCATCAGCCCGGATGCGCTGGCACTGGTGCGATTCGGCCTGCGGGCGGCCGACGACCCGCGCATCGTCGACACCGTCCGGATCATCGACCGTTCGATCCGGTGCGAGCTGCCGCAGGGGCCGCTGTGGTACCGCTATACCGGCGATGGGTACGGCGAGCACAGGGATGGCCGTCCCTTCGACGGTACGGGGCACGGCAAGCCCTGGCCACTGCTGGTGGGTGAACGCGCACACTACGAACTGGCGGCTGGCCGCCAGAATGAGGCGGAGAGGCTCCTGGCGACCCTCGAGCAATCCGCCGGCAAGGGCGGGCTGCTCCCCGAGCAGGTGTGGGACGGCCCGGACATCCCTGAGCGACAGCTGTACCTCGGGCACCCTTCAGGCAGCGCCATGCCGCTGGTCTGGGCGCATTCGGAACACATCAAGCTGCTGCGCTCGCTGCGCGATGGGGCCGTGTTCGACATGCCGCCGCAGGGCGTGCAGCGTTACATCCGCGACCGGACGGTCTCGCCCTTTCGCACCTGGCAGTTCGTCAACAAGATCCGCTCGATCCCGGCCGGCAAGATCCTGCGCATCGAGGCTGCTGCCAGTGCCATCATCCACTGGAGCCTCGATGGCTGGAAGACCGTGCATGACAGTGAGACGGCCGGAAACTGTTTCGGGGTCTACCATGTCGATCTTCCGGTGGAACAGGCACGAGTGGGCGATCAGGTACAGTTCACCTTCTTCTGGACCGGGGCCGGTCATTGGGAAGGTGTGGATTTCTCCGTAAGGATCGATGCGACGGAATCGGCCTGAAGCGGCATGACCAGCAACGACGACAGACTTCGACAAGGCAGGTGGTGAACATGCAAATCGGCATGATGGGATTGGGCAGGATGGGTGCGAACATGACCAGGCGCCTGATGAAGGCGGGCCACAAGTGCGTCGTCTACGATGTCAACCCGGAGGCAGTGGCAGCGCTGGTAAAGGAAGGCGCAACCGGATGTGCATCCCTGGAGGACTTCGTGGCAAGGCTCTCCCGGCCTCGTTGCGCATGGCTCATGCTGCCGGCCGCGATCACGGGCCGGAATGTCGATGCGCTTGCCGCATTGATGGAACGCGGCGACATCCTCATCGATGGCGGCAACTCGCACTATCACGATGACATCGACCGGGCTGCGAAGCTCCTGCCGAAAGGTCTGCACTATGTCGATGTCGGCACGAGCGGCGGCGTGTGGGGACTGGAACGCGGATACTGCCTGATGATAGGCGGCCCGGACGAAGCCGTGAATCATCTGGATCCAGTGCTCTCATCGCTTGCCCCCGGGCCCGACCCTGCCGCCGGACAGGCCACGAAAACCGAAGGCACTGCTGCGTCCGGTTATCTGCATTGCGGGCCCAGTGGCGCAGGTCATTTCGTCAAGATGGTCCACAACGGCATCGAGTATGGGTTGATGGCTGCCTACGCCGAAGGCATGAACATCCTCAAGGCCGCCAACGCCGGTGAACACCAGCGCGAAGCGGATGCGGAAACCACGCCGCTGAAGCACCCGGAGTACTACCGGTTCAACATCGACCTGGCCGCGGTGGCGGAAGTCTGGCGGCATGGCAGCGTCATCAGCTCGTGGCTCCTGGACCTCACAGCCTCGGCCCTGCGCAAGGACCCGGCGCTCGAAGGGTTCGGCGGCCGGGTCTCGGACTCGGGTGAGGGCCGCTGGACGCTGGATGCCGCCATCGACACCGGCGTGCCGGCGAACATCCTGGCGGCCGCCCTTTTCCAGCGCTTCAGTTCGCGGGGGGAAGCCGGCTTCGCCGACAAAATGCTGTCGGCCATGCGTTACGAGTTCGGCGGCCACATCGAAAAAACGGACGGCAAGTGACATGAGCTCCGAGCGATCCGATGCGCTGGTGCTGTTCGGGGCGACAGGCGATCTGGCGCACAAGAAGATCTTCCCGGCCCTGTACTCCATGGTCGAGCATGGGACCCTCGGTGAACCGGTGATCGGCGTTGCCCTGGAGGACTGGAATACGGAGAAGCTCCAGGAGCGCGCCCGGGACGGCATCAGGAACACGCTCGGCAGCATCGATGAGGGAATATTTTCCAGACTTGCATCCCTGCTCCGCTACGTCAGCGGGGACTACCGCAATCCGGCAACCTTCGGCAAGCTGAAACAGTCGCTGGGCGATTGCCGGCGTCCGCTGCATTACCTGGCGGTGCCACCGAGCATGTTCGAACCGGTGGTGCAGGGGCTGGAGAAATCCGGAACCTCTGTCCATGCACGGCTGATGGTCGAAAAGCCCTTCGGGCGTGACCTGGAATCGGCACGCAAGCTGAACCGCGTGCTGCACCAGGTGTTCGACGAAGAGCAGATTTTCCGCATCGATCATTTCCTCGGCAAGGAGGCGATCCAGAACCTGGTCTATTTCCGCTTCGCCAACTCGTTTCTCGAGCCGATCTGGAACCGCAATTACGTGTCTGGCGTGCAGATCACCATGGCGGAGGATTTTGGCGTCCAGGGACGCGGGCGTTTCTATGATGAAGTGGGATGCATCCGTGACGTCATCGAAAACCACCTGCTCAACATCATGTTGCTGCTGGCGATGGAACCGCCCAACAGCCACTCGACCGAGGATCTGCTCGACGAGAAAGTCCAGGTGCTGCGGGCAATACGCACATTGGGCAAGAGCGACGTGATCCGCGGGCAGTTCAAGGGCTACCTGGCCGAACCCGGCGTCGCACCCGGCTCGACCGTCGAGACCTTCGCGGCCGTGCGGCTGTTCGTGGACACCTGGCGCTGGCAGGGCGTGCCGTTCTTCATCCGCGCCGGCAAGTGTCTGCCGGTCCACAACACCTCGGTCGTGGTGCGCCTGCGAAAGCCGCCGCTCGACGTGTTCGACGACACCACCTCCGCGGATGCCAACTACATCCGCTTCGGAATCGACCCCGATGTCTCGATCCGGGTCGGCGCACGCCGCAAGAAAGCCGGTGAGGAGATGTCGGGCGAGCAGGTGGAGCTTCTGGCACAGGATGATGGCAAGGACGACCGCCCGGCCTACGAGCGGTTGATCGGAGACGCCATGAACGGCAACGCCCAGCTGTTCACACGCCAGGATGCCAGCGAGATCGCCTGGCGCATCGTCCAGCCGGTGCTGGACGACCGGACACCGCCACACGTCCATGATCCAGGCACCTGGGGACCGGTCGATGCCATGCAGGGATTCGCGCCGGATGGCGGCTGGGTGAATCCGGCATGAGGAGAACGTGGTGCGCAAGACTGCTGTAAAGCCAGCCCATCGGCAAGAGCCGGTCGTGCTCGCCATCGACATCGGTGGCACGCATGTGAAGGTCATGACCAGTGACGGGAACGAGGAACGTCGGGCCGAATCGGGTCGCCGCATGACGGCAGCGAACATGGTTGCTGCCGTGAGGAAGCTGGTGCGGGGCTGGCACTACGATGTGGTGGGCATGGGTTATCCCGGACCCGTCCTGCATCACCGGCCGCTGATGGAACCGGCCAATCTCGGGCCGCATTGGGTGGGCTTCGATTTCAGGCGATCCTTCGGAGTTCCGGTGAAGATCGTCAACGATGCCCTGATGCAGGCGGTGGGCAGTTACCAGGGTGGACGCATGCTGTTCCTGGGCCTGGGCACCGGGCTGGGTGCCGCGATGATCGTCGACAATGCCGCGCAGCCCATGGAACTGGCTCACCTGCCTTACCGGAACGGCAAGACTTTCGAGGATTATGTGGGCGAGCGTGGCCTGGAGAAGCGCGGCAGGAAGAAGTGGCAGGCATCGGTTTTCGACGTGGTCGACCGGCTGCGCGTGGCGATGCAGCCCGACTATGTGGTGATCGGCGGCGGCAATGTGGAAAGACTGAAAGAACTGCCGCAGGACTGCCGGCGTGGCGACAACACCCTGGCCTTCAAGGGCGGATTCCGTCTCTGGCAGGACAAGTCGCTGATCGTCTGACCCCGCTGGGGCCGCCCGCTCAGGCGGCCGGCTTGAGCCCGAAGTCACGGGGCTTGAGCATGAGGTCGGCCAGCGAGTAACGATCGAGCGTTCCGGTGAAGGCGGCCAGCGCCTCCCGAAGCACACGCCTCAGCCGGCAGCGCGGTGTCAGCATGCAGCAGTTGTCCTCGGTGAAGCACTCGACCAGCAGCAGATCCGGCTCCATCGCGCGCAGCACATCGCCCAGGTTGATGCGCTCAGGACGACGGGCGATGGTCAACCCGCCCGACCGGCCACGCACGGCCTTGAGGAAACCGGAGCGCGTCAACTGGTTGGCCACCTTCATCAGGTGGGCACGCGAGATCCCGTAGACCTTCGCGGTCTCCTCCACCGTGATCAGCCTGTCTCCCTGCACTGCCGCATACATCAGCACCCTCAGGGCATAGTCTGAAAAATTCGTCAAGCGCATGGATGGTTTCCCGAGTTCTGGCTGC
Source organism: Steroidobacteraceae bacterium (assembly GCA_044226785.1). Classification (GTDB taxonomy): domain Bacteria; phylum Pseudomonadota; class Gammaproteobacteria; order Steroidobacterales; family Steroidobacteraceae; genus TMP-86. The sequence goes on from JBGAGK010000004.1 coordinate 121,218, forward strand.
GTCGATGATATCTGAAAAGATGTATTGACAATGCATGTTTTGAAGGCAAACTGACGGTGCAGCCGGCGCTGATGTGCGCCCTGCCCGGCCCATCCGGATCCGGTCGCGATCCGTCCCGGCCGGCGGTGATCATGCGACCCGAGGCATGCCATGGGACCTGGCGTCACGCTCTCCCGCTGGACCCTTTCGTACTTCGCAACGGCACTGGCCTGCCTGATTCTTGCGGAACTGCTGATGACCCTGGGCTTCGGCCATCCCGGCAATGCCCCCGCCTCTGCACAGACACTGATCCTGGTGCACATCACCGCGCTGGGCTGGCTGAGCCTGCTGATGTGCGGTGCCCTGTTCCAGTTCGTCCCGGTGCTGGTGGCGAAACCCCTTTACAGCAACTCATTGCCCCTGCCGACCCTCGGTTGCCTGGTCGCGGGACTGCTGCTGCTGATTGCCGGATTCCTGAAAATGGGGGGCCTGCTCACGCTGGACATGCCGTTCTTCCCACTGGCGGCCGGCATGCTGTCTGCAGGCTTCGCCCTGGTCCTGTGGAATCTGGCACGGACACTCTGGGCAGCACGACCTCTGCCGCTTCCGGCACGCTTCGTGGCGGTCGGGTTGTGCAGCGTCGCGGCAACCGTCGGCTTTGGCAGCATCTTTGCGCTGGTGCTGGGAGGCGTGGCGACCCGGCCGCATTTCCTGCGCTTTCTCGCCAGTGGCGTACCCATCCACGCGATCGCGGGTCTCGGTGGCTGGCTGACCTTCACCGCCATGGGTGTCAGTTACCGGCTGCTGGCGATGTTCATGCTGGCGCCCGAACTGGATGGCCCACGCACCCGGGCGGTGTTTCACCTGGGGACTGCCGCACTGACCGTGCTGATCGCCGGGGGAGTGGCCGCGATCTGCATGTCGGCAAGCCTCACCGGGGTCCTGGGCCTTTCCGGCCTGCTCGGTCTTGCGGCACTGGTCCTTTATGGCGGAGACATCCTGAGACTGTATCGGGAGAGAAAGCGCCGCGTCATCGAATTGAACAGCCGGATGGCAGCTCTTGCCGCAGCAACGCTGGCCGCCTGCGCGATATTGATCCTCGTGTTGAGTGTCCTCGGCAGTGTGAGCCGCCATGCTGCTCCCGTGATCTTCCTCGTGGCCTTTGGCTGGCTCTCGGGACTCGGTCTTGCCAAGCTGTACAAGATCACCGCATTCCTGACCTGGCTGGAATGCTACGGACCCATCCTGGGCAAGGCTGCAACGCCACGCGTGCAGGACCTGGTGGTCGAGCAGCACGCGCTCAAGTGGTTCGTCCTGTATTTCCTCGCCGTGTGGGCCGGAACGCTCGCACTGTTTCTGGATTCGGCACCGGCTTTCCGGATCTGCGCAGGCCTGATGCTCATCGCAAGCCTCGGCATCATGGTCCAGCTGGTGCGAATCCGCCGGCTGCTGGAGGTCAGGCATGCCTCGCGCCTGCCCCCCGGCGTGCAACTGCCCCCGTTGCTGCATTGTTCGATACAGCGTGAGTGAATCAAGGAGATGAACATGACCCCATCATTCGTCGATGTCGATGTACGCCCCATCCTGCGCTCGGGCGGTGAACCCTTCGGAAAGATCATGCAGGCTGTGGCTGCACTCGGACCCGGAGAGGGTATACGCCTGCTGGCGACCTTCAAGCCCACGCCCCTGTTTCGGGTCATGGGCTCGAAGGGCTTCACACATGAAGCCCGGGAGATCGGTGGCGGCGACTGGGAAGTGCTGTTCTCGCCCTCAGCCTCGTCCTCGACTCGGCAGGAATCGCCCGCACCCCGGGCCGGCGCCCCTCAAGGGCAGAAGGATTCGGCCTGGCCGGAACCGGTGCAGCATCTGGACAACCGCGAGCTCGACCCACCCGAACCCATGGTGAGGATCCTCGCGGCAACCGAGAAGATGGCGCCCGGCGAGGTCCTGTCGGCCTTGCTCTGCCGTGAACCGATCTTCCTGTTGCCGGAGCTGTCCAGGCGCGGCCACACCTGGAAGGGAGGCTTCGAACCCGATGGCACCACCTACAAAGTCCTGATCCGCGTGGGACCGGACCAGGCACCCGCCGCATGAGCGCGCAGGAGGCGACACTGGCCGAGCAGGTGAAAGATGCGTTGCGACTCGTGATCGATCCGGAGCTTGGCTACAATATCGTGGACCTCGGGCTCATCTACGATGTTGCAATCGACGAAGGCGGCGCTGCCAGGATCACCATGACGACCACGACCCGAGGCTGCCCGGCCACCGGCTATCTTGCGGATGGCGCGGAGGATGCTGCAGCGTCGGTCGCAGGCGTGAAGATCGTCGATGTGAATCTGACCTACGACCCTCCCTGGACCCCTGCCATGATGAGTATCGAAGCGAAGCGTCATCTGGGCATCGACGCCTGAAGCGGACCGGCGCGTGCTCGGCTCACTGATAGAACAACTGGACCGGCCGGAACTCGCCGCGTCCGTTCTTCGCACCCTCGATCCGCAAGTGGCGCTGGCCATCGAGGCCCGGGCGAAGTCAGTTTCGATGACCGCGCCCGACTTCATCGCCGGAGCCGTGCGCGCCTTCATCGACAGCGCCGGGGATGATCTGTGGTTTCAGCTCCTGACCTTGATGCGCAAGGCGGCAGATCCCGGGCTTGTTGCGGTGCAGACCATCCTGACCTGGGTCGTCGCGGCGCGTGAATCATGACGAGCGTCCGTTGACGGGCCCGGATTCACCTGTAGCCACGGTGCGAATTGCGAAACATTGCTTCATTGAAATCACGCGAGCGCGACCATAAGATACATCTGGTATTCATCTTTTGGTTCAACGGAACATCGAGGAGTGAGAACGTGGCGTCACACTTCGAATCGCGAAATGGCGAAAAGCCTGAAGCATCTCCCTTCCGGCCTGCAGCGCCGGACAGACAGGACCCCGAGTGGGACGTCGTATCAGAGGCCTCATGGGAATCCTTTCCGGCCAGCGATCCGCCGGGCTGGATCCATTCGTCCAAGGTCGATCGCAAAGAACCGCTGAAGAGTTGAGGGTCCGCCGTGCGCGTGGAAATCTCGGGCAGCGACATCCTGATCGACGCGGATATCCTCGCGCCGCTCCTGGGCGTCGCGGCTGCGGATGTACCCGCCCTCATGCGCAAGAACGAGATCACCAGCAAGTGCGAACGCGGCATCGATGCTCATGAAGGCCAGTACCGGTTGAGCTTCTTCTACCAGGACCGCAGGGCCCGGTTGATGGTGGATTTGACGGGTCGAGTCCTGCAACGAGCTCGCCAGGAATCCGGCAGCACGCATCCATCCCAGGGCCCGTAAGGACGCCACGGCAGGGCCGATCGCCGCGACCGGGCAAATAGGCTTCGGACCTGCCCCGCCGGCGGTTATGATAGCGGGCTGTTTCACGAAAAAAACCGCTGGCCCTCCCATGATCTTGCAGGAACCTGAACCTCGGGCGCGGGGCCCCCGCATGACCCGCCGCCTCATCATCATGCTGGCCGGCTGTGCCATCGTCTTTGGCGGCGTGCTGGGCTTCCAGGCATTCGTGCGTCACATGATGCAGAAAGGCATGGCCTCCGCGCCCATGCCGGTGCAGACGATTTCCACCGCGAAGGCCGAGGCGCTGGACTGGCAGCCGACGCTTCATGCCGTGGGATCGGTCCGTGCCGTCAACGGCACCGACCTGTCGGCTGAGGTCCCCGGAATCGTCGAGGAAATCCGGTTCGAATCGGGTGATGACGTCAGTACCGGCCAGGTGCTGGTCAACCTGCGCTCCGGAGTGGATGTGGCCAGGCTCCGCGAGGCACAGGCCGCCGTGGAGCTCGCCCGGGCCGATTACCGGCGTTATCAGGAACTCGCGCCCAAGGGTCTGGTGAGCAAGGCAACCCTGGACTCGGCCGAATCGCAGTTCCGAAGCGCCGAGGCGCAGGTGCGCCAACAACAGGAGGGCGTCAAGCGCACTTCCATCCGGGCGCCTTTTGGCGGACGCATCGGGCTGCGCGTGGTCGATGTCGGGCAATACCTGAATGCCGGCGCGAGGATCGCGACCCTGCAGGCCCTCGACCAGTTGCTGGTGGATTTTTTCCTGCCGCAACGCGACCTCGGTCAGTTGAGCGCCCGCCAGCATGTCACGGTGACAGTCGATGCATGGCCGGGCCAGAAATTTCCGGGCGAGATCCTTGCCGTAGACTCCAGGGTGGATCCACAGACCCGCAACGTCGCCGTGCGTGCACGCATCGACAACCCAGGACATCGCCTGCTGCCGGGCATGTATGTCTCCGTGGATGTGGATGCCGGAAAGCCGGTGCGCTACGTCACGCTGCCGCAGACGGCCATCGTCTTCAACTCCTTTGGCGATGCGGTGTTCCTCGTGAAAGGTACGGATGACAAGCTCACCGCGCGACAGGCTTTCGTAAAGGTGGGACCGACGCGGGGTGACCAGATTGCCATTGTCTCCGGAGTGGATGCGGGGGCAACCGTGGTCAGCGCCGGCCAGATCAAGCTGCAGGATGGGACGCCGATCCGGATCAACAACACCGTGCAGCCATCGAACAATCCGGCACCCAATCCGCCCGACGAACCCGTCCGGAAAGAATGAAGTTCACCGACACCTTCATCCAGCGGCCGGTACTGGCGAGCGTCGCCAGCATCCTGATCCTGGTGCTGGGCCTGCGTTCAGCAGGACTCCTGCATGTCCAGGAATATCCGTCCACGGAAAATGCCGTCATCACGGTGAGCACTGCCTACTTCGGAGCCTCACCCGATCTCGTGGCCAGCTTCATCACTGCTCCGATCGAGAATGCCGTCTCGCAGGCGACCGGCATCGACTACATCGTCTCCTCGAGCAGCACCGGCATCAGCACCGTGACGGCCCGACTGGCGCTCAACTGGGACCCGAACAAGGCGCTGAACGAGATCAGCACCAAGGTAAACTCGATCCGCAACCAGCTTCCCCCGGAATCCCAGCTCCCGGTGATCTCGCTCAGCGTCGGTCAGCAGATCGGCGCCATGTATATCAGTTTCTCTTCCCGGGTACTGGCGGCGAACCAGATCACCGACTACATCCAGCGACTGGTCAAACCACGTCTGCAGGCTCTCGAGGGCGTGCAGAGCGTCGACATCCAGGGCGCCAAGAATCTTGCGCTGCGTGCATGGCTGGATCCGGCGCGGCTTGCCGCCTATGGTCTCACGGCCAGTGACATCCATCAGGCGCTCGCGGCGAACAATTTTCTGTCGAGCCTCGGCAAGACCCAGGGCGATGTCGTGCAGGTGGGACTGGTGGCCACCACCGGCCTGCACAGCCTGGAGGAGTTCCGGAATCTGGTCGTGCGGCAGTCCGGCGGTGCCATCGTGCGGCTCCGTGACGTGGCCAATGTGACCCTGGGCTCGGAGGACTACGAGTCGGGATTTTCGCTCAACGGCAATGATGCGGTGGCGCTCGGCATCAACGTCGCACCCGGTGCGAACCTGATCGAGACCATGAATCGCGTCAGGACCGCATTCAAGTCCATCCAGGACAGCCTGCCCGATGGCATGAGCGGCCTGATCGCCTATGACACATCCGAGTTCGTGAGCGACTCGATCAACGAAGTGGCGCGCACCATCGTCGAGGCCCTCGTCATCGTGACTCTGGTGGTGTTCGTCTTCCTCGGCTCCCCGCGCTCCGTGGTCATTCCGGTGGTCGCCATCCCGCTGTCGCTGATCGGCGCATTCACCCTGATGCTGGCTGCGGGATTTTCCTTCAACCTGCTCACCCTGCTTGCCCTGGTGCTGGCCATTGGCCTGGTGGTGGACGATGCCATCATCGTGGTCGAGAACGTCAACCGCCACATCGAGGAGGGCATGCCTCCGGTGCAGGCCGCAATCCTGGCGGCACGAGAACTGGGCCGGCCGATCATCGCCATGGGTGTGGTGCTGATCGCGGTCTATGTTCCGATCGGCTTCCAGGGCGGACTGACGGGTGCGCTGTTCTCCGAGTTCGCCTTCACGCTGGTTGCCGCCGTCGTCGTCTCGACCATTCTCGCACTGGTGCTCTCGCCGATGATGTGCGCGAAACTCCTGCGCCCCATGGCCGAGGAACACGGCTGGGTAGCTCGATTCGAGGAGTACAGCAATCGCGGCTTCAACTGGCTCCGGCAGGTCTACGCGCGTGCCCTGCATGCCAGTCTCGACACCGTGCCGGTAACCATCGCCTTTGCCGGCATCGTGTTCGTCTCCATCTACCTGCTCTACGGCAACGCGCGCAGGGAACTCGCACCCCAGGAGGACCAGGGTTTCCTGATCGCGCAATTCAGCGCTGCACCCAACGCCACGCACGACCTGCTGGCCACTTACGCGAAGGACGTATCCCGCCTGATCAGCCGGTTCCCGGTGTTCATCCGGGTGTTCCAGTTCGAGCAGGCCGGGCAGGTCATCACCGGAGCCGTCATGAAGCCGTGGAGCGCGCGATCGCAGACGGCCGATGACCTCCAGCCGGTACTGCAACAGGCGTTCGACAAGGAGATCGCGGGCCTGCGGGGTGCGGTGTTCCAGATGCCGGCGCTCCCCGGTGCCCAGGGCATGCCCGTGGAGTTCGTCATCACCACCACCGATGAGTTCGCCCGGCTGAACGAGGTGACCCAGTCGTTCCTCGCCGCCGCCATGAAGACCGGGCGTTTCATGTTCCTGGACAGTGACCTGAAGATCGACCAGCCGCAGGCGACCGTGGACATCGACCGCGACGCAGCGGCCCGGCTCGGCCTGCAGATGAGCGATATCGGCGGGAGTCTTTCCGCCATGCTCGGTGGCGGCTACGTGAACTATTTTTCGCTGGCCGGACGATCCTACAAGGTCATGCCCCAGGCAGCACAGCGATATCGCCTGAACGCAGACCAGCTCTACGACTATTACCTGCGCACACCGGACGGAAACTCCGTTCCGCTGTCAACGATTGCGAAGATAAGCACCCAGGTGGTTCCACGTTCACTCAACCGCTTCCAGCAACTCAATGCCGCCACCATCAGCGGCATCATGATGCCCGGCATCTCGCTGGGTGATGCCCTCGACACCCTGAACGGAATTGCGGCGCGCGCCCTGCCCCAGGGTTACGGGGTGGATTACAGCGGCCAGTCGCGCCAATACGTGCGCGAATCGAGCGGCTTCACCATGACCATCGCCTTCGCGATGATCATCATCTTCCTGGTCCTGGCGGCCCTGTTCGAAAGCTTCCGCGACCCGCTCATCATCCTGATCTCGGTGCCCATGTCGATCGCCGGTGCGCTGATTTTCGTGAGCCTGGGGTTCTGGCACATGAGCCTGAACATCTACACGCAGGTCGGCCTGGTCACGCTGATGGGCCTTATCAGCAAGCACGGCATCCTCCTGGTCGAGTTCGCCAACAAGCTGCAGCAGGAGGGCAAGACCCGGCGCGAGGCGATCGAATCGGCTTCGGCCATCCGGCTGCGCCCCATCCTCATGACCACTGCCGCGATGACGCTGGGTGTCCTGCCGCTGCTGATCGCCACCGGCGCGGGTGCGGTTTCACGATTCAACCTGGGCCTGGTGATCTTCTCGGGAATTTCGATCGGCACGCTGTTCACGCTGTTCGTCGTGCCGGCGGTGTACATGGTGCTTGCCGCGGATCATCACCTGCACGGGGCGCCGGTTCATGCCCGTGAAGGTCAGAAGCGCGAGTGATATCGCACAGATGGCGGGCAGTACCAGCAGCAGCAGCCCCCAGTCGAGCCGGACCTTCCCTGATTGCGGATCAAAGCTCAGGCAACTCAGCAACGTCCGGCCCGGCACCTTGTAGACGGACACGAAACGGCCGCGCATTTCCCATATCAGTTCGCGCAGGCGCTTCGCCCCGTTCGCAGTCCCCAGCACTGCCCGCACCACTCGCCCGCCGTCGATACCGACCAGGAGCGAATCGTGGTCGAACTCCTGGGTGCGCGGATCCAGCTGGTACTTGTAATCGAGCCGTGCGGCCAGCTGCGCCACGTCCTGGCGGGAAGCCACGGCAAACGACCAGTTCGGCGCATCCGTCAAACCCAGCACCTGCGCCTGTGCGCGCAGGTCTGTGACAGTCTCGGCATCATCGAATGTGAGCGCCAGCACCTGGTAATCGCTCCCCAGGCCACCCACGCCATGTACCGCATCACGCACCCACTCCAGGAATGGCGTGCAGATGCCCGGGCAACGCCGGTAATACAGCGTCATCAGCAGTGGTCGGTCCCGCCACAGATCCGACAGTTTGACCCGCCGGCCATCGGCAAGCATGAGGGGAATATCGGGTACGGGCCGGCCGATGAGCCGGGACTCTTCACGGATCACGCTCGTGGCAGACTCGACGGTCACGGCGGCGCCGTCGGCGGCTCCGGTCAACGAGGGTACAAAGACAGAGAAAACCAGCAAGCCGCCGAGCGCGGCGGCTCTCACGATGACAAGGCCCGCATCGCCCTGAGCCAGCGCTTGCCCGTTTCCGCCAGATACAGGATGAATCCCAGCAGGAATGTCGCGGCAAACGCCGCTCCGCCGGCTGCGTAGGTTGCCCCGAATGCAAGCTCCGCCGGGTACACCGCGTAGCGGCGCGGCACCGACCATGCGCCCGCGAAATAGAACATGGCAAAAAAACCGTAGGCGCCGATCACCATCAGCGCAATGGCAGCCTTCTGCATGCCCGGGCTCTCAGGCAATGCCGCCATCTCCTGGCAGCGATGATAGAAGTAACCCACCACCATGAACACGACACCTGCCAGGAAATAGGTGTGGAAGTGCGCCGGCACCCACAGGGTGTTGTGCAGCCGCAGGTTGGCGGTGATGGTCGAGTCGATCACCGCCCCAATCCCGCCGATGGCCCAGCCCGCAAGGCCCAGGAACATCAGGATCGAGGCGAGATTCCAGCGCACGCGGGCGTGATACACCAGCAGCAGCGCACCGAAGATCGTGACCACGGCGGCCGGAATGGCGCTCGAATAGGAAGCGATCTGGCCGATGGTCTGCAACACACCGGGCTGGACGAAATCCATGTAGAGATGGTGGAAATAAGCGACCAGGACGATCAGCAGCACACAGTTCCACGAGATCGACACCACCCGGTTGGTCTTCCAGGGGCGGCCGGCATATATCGGCAGCACCTCGTACGCCAGCGCCACGCCCAGATACAGGGTGATGTTGACCAGGGTGTGCCCGAAGAAAAACGTCAGATTCTTCATGAGCAGTGCATCGTTGACCGTGCCAGCGAGCAGCTGGACGTAGAACAGCACCAGTACGATCACACCGGACAGCAGCCCTGCGACGCAGGCGATCAGGCTCACCGTGGTGATGAGCACGCTGGGCGGTACCACCGGCTCGCTGCGCCCGACGAGGTAATGCCAGGCCAGGGCCTGCGACAGCGTGTAGCGCTTTGCGATCGCACGCAACAGGTCCAGCGTCCAGATCAGCCAGGTCGCACCGAGCACCGTCAGCGCAACCAGGAACGTCACCATCGACCAGGCAGGCCAGTCCCCCTTCAGTGGCAGGGGGTAGAGGAAATACCAGCCAGCGCCGAAGCGGCCGATGAACACGCAGACCAGCAGCAGCAGCACGCCGAGCGTGGTGCCATACAGCGCGAAACGGCCGATCCGCGGCGAGGGCGTGCTGTAGCGGGAAAGCATGTCGCTGACGCAGGCCATGGACGCGACATACCAGACGCCGGCCATGCCCAGACCGTGCAGGGTCATCATCGGATAGAACCATGACTGCAGCCCCGGCAGCCCGCCGGCCTGCACCGTGCGCATGTAGATGCCAAGCAGGATCAGGACGGGGAACAGCACGAAGGTGGTCGCCATCCAGTACAGGGTGTTGGTGTCAGCGCTGCGCGTATCCTTGTCCGGGGCCTGCATGGTGGTTCTCCCCTACTTCACGGTCAGGTGGGTCTGCATCAGATGGTGTCCCGATGCACAATACTCGAGGCACAGGACCTTGTACTGCGCAGGTTCGGTGAGCCGCACCCGCAGACGGTTGAAGTATCCCGGCATCGCCTGGGTCTGCGCGATGATCTGGCGCTGCGGCCCGTACAGTCCGAAGCCGTGGTTGACGTCGAGGCTGGTGACGCGGAACTCCACCATCGAGCCGGCCGGAATCTCGAGCTGATCGATCCGTCGCACCTGCGAAAGGTCGGCAGGTGCCGTGATCGGTTCATCCGAGAACACGAAATCGAACTGGCGGGCAGCCACATACACGATACGGTCCGCACTGGCAGTCGACTTTGCGTACGGCGCCATGGGAATGGTCGCCACCAGCAGTGCCACGACCGCGACCACGCTGCCGATGAAGAACACGCGCCGCAGCCCATAGGCGCGCTTGACATCGACATCGTGGGGCGTGCGTGTGCTGAAACCGACCCAGACGAAGACGGCGGCGATGACCACCGTGATGATCAGGAACAGTTCCAGTATTCCGGCCTGAGGCGAAGCCAGCGGAGGCTGCGACATTGCCACTGGCGCGGGCGCCGGTTCGGCGGGTGCCGTTGCAGCGGCACTGCGCAGGTGCGCGATGATCGCGCGGGCTTCGTCCTGGGTCACACCGAGATTGGGCATCTGGATCTGGTTGAACTGCTTGACCAGGGCCATCGCAGTCGGATCCTTCGACGCGATGACCTTGTCCGGCTCCATGATGAAGCGCACCATCCAGTCTTCGGACACGCGCTGCGTGACGCCAGCCAGATCGGGACCCACCCGCACACCGCCGCCGATGGTATGGCAGGCGGTACATCTCTGTTCGAACAGGGCCTTCCCGCTGGCAGCGCTGTCCGCTCCGGCCGTTGCGCCCACTTGCGCAAAGACCGGACCAACCGTCATGAACGACAAGGCCAGAACCAGCGACGCTATACAGCGCATGGGTGCGCCCCCTTGCAGACGATGAGTTCAGGGGTCGATCTTAAGCCCAATCCAGCTTGCTTGCACCATCCTTGCCGTGCATGTCGAACCCGCAGATTCAATCCTTGACGGGATTGAAGTCATGGAGCTTGCGGATGAGCTGCCGGGTGGCCGGATCCTTCATGTCCTTCTCCGAGTACAGGGCCTGGCCTTCCAGATGCCCGTCATAACCACTGGGCCAGTAGAACATCAGGGTATGCAGGGGCTTGTTATCCAGCGTTTTCACGCTGTGCACCGTGTTCGGCGGAATGTAAACGGAATCCCCACGCGACATGACATGGGTTTCCCCACCCACCGTCCATTCCACGCGCCCATCGAGCACGTAGAACGTCTCTGCATGGGTCTTGTGGAAATGCGGCTCCACCGAAAATCCCGCATTCCACATCTCGTCCTGGATGTTGATCCGGCCGCTGCTGTCGTCGGACGACAGTGCGACATCCGAAGTGCCGTCATCCGGATATGACGGGCGCTTGCCTGCAAATGAGAAGTACTCAATACCCTGGGCGGCGGGTGGCGTCTGCGCGTCCGGCATGTGAATGTCCTCGAGGATCGCGAGCTGCTTGCGGACCCTGGGGTCCTTCAGCTGCTCCGGCCCCAGGCTTTCCCTGAGCCAGATATTTTCTTCAAAGCCGCCGGGTTGGGACAGCATCAGGGTATGCAGGTCTTCAGTGCCCACCACCTTGACGCTGTGCACGGTGTGCGCCGGGATATGCACCAGGTCGCCGGCCTTGAGCAGCTGGGTCTTGCCACCCACCGTCCACTCGACCTGCCCTGAAACGACGTAGAACGTCTCGGCATGGCGCTTGTGGAAATGCGGCGGCACCTGGAACTTCGGACTCCAGATTTCATCGATCAGGCTGAAGCGACCCTCGCTGTCCACGCCGGACACGGCCACCTCCGGATGCACATACATCTCCTTGAAAGTGGGGCGCTTGCCGGAGAAGGAGAAGTGCTGCCGCGGCTTGACAGGCTGGACTGCCAGCCCGGGCTGGCTGATGCCCATTGCCAGTGCAGCAACCAGCGCGGCGGACAGGAACGGGACGGGTCTTCGGGACAATGCGCTGAAGGCAATCGGCATGGCGGGTCTCCAGAAAGTCGCTCGAATTGTTGGAGACTCAACTATCATGCATTCTGTCACCGCAGGCAACTGGCCGGCTGCAACAGGTGGCCCGCTGCGACACGATCAACCCGAAGTAGACCGGAGGACGCATGCAATCGCATCGAATCAGCAAGGGTGTCTGTCGGCTGGCGCTGACGCTTCTGTGTGGCGCACTGGGTGGCACGGGTCTTTCCGGGGCCCAGACGCCGGCTCCACCAGCAGCACCGTCACCGGCAGCCCATGAAGCAGTTTCCACCTTCCCGTTCTGGGACGAATCGAAACTGTCGACACCGCACTATCAGGCCCGGATCGACAAGTCCGTGCGCGTCCAGATGCGCGATGGCATCGGGCTGATGGCGGATGTGTATCGGCCCGAGGCGGAAGGGAAATACCCTACCCTCTTGATCCGCACGCCCTACAACATGCGCTCGCCGGATGACATCGACAATGCCCGGCGTTATGCCACATACGGTTATGCCGTGGTCATGATGGACGTGCGGGGACGCTTTCTCTCCACGGAAGCCCCGTACTACGCCTACCGTCACGAAGCCGATGATGGTTATGACACCGACGAGTGGATCGTGAAACAGCCCTGGAGCAATGGCCGGATCGGCACCCTCGGCGGCTCTTATCTTGGCTACACCCAGCTCAGTCAGGCGGTCTTCGCCAATCCGCACCTGGTGTCGATGGGAGCCGATGTCACCAGCACGGCCATTCACCAGGGCTGGACCTATGTGGATGGGGCCTTTCATCTGGGCTTCACCTTGCCGTGGGGAGCGGGCGTGATCCACGGCAACCACGGCCAGAACGTGGGCGCCGTGAAATATGACCACCTTCCCGTGATCGATGCGGACACCACCATGGGCGGTGTGACCCAGCACTACCGCGACTGGCTCGCACATCCGCTGCAGAACGATCCGTACTGGAAGGACATCAGCTTCGAGGCCCAGGCGAAGAACATCAAGGTGCCCCTGCTGGTGGTCTCGGGCTGGTTCGACATTTTCCTGCGCGGGGCGCTCGATGATCAGATCAACATCACCCGCGCGGGCAACACGCACAAGCGCATCATCATCGGCCCCTGGGTGCACAACAAGTATCTGGGCCGGCGTGATGGCGGAGGGAGCTTCGATTTCGGCCCTGAGGCGAATGTGGACGCCAGCAAGATCTTCCATGCCTGGCAGGACAGATGGCTCCTGGGCATCGACAACGGCATGGACAAGGCACCGCCCGTGACAATCTTCGTGATGGGAGCAAACCGGTGGCGGGCCGAGAACGAGTGGCCGCTGGCGCGGACCCGGTACACCAACTACTACATCCACAGCGACGGCAAGGCCAACAGCAGCCAGGGTGACGGCACCCTGTCGACCGTCCCGCCGAAAAAGGAAACAACCGACAAGTACGTCTATGATCCGGCCGATCCCGTCAAGACCCTGGGCGGCAATGTGTGCTGCAGCTCGGTTCCTAACGGCAGCCACGATCACCGTGAGATCGAAAAGCGCAGCGACGTGCTGGTCTTCAGTACACCCGTGCTCAGCGAATCGGTGGAAGTCACCGGCCCCATCAAGGCGAAGCTGTATGCCTCGACCAGCGCAAGAGATACCGACTGGGTGGTGCGCCTGATCGACGTGCATCCGGATGGCGTGGCGCAGAACATCCAGGACGGCATCCTGCGCGCGCGATATCGCGCCGGCAATGACAAGCCCGCAACGCTGCTCGAACCCGGCAGCATCCACGAATACACCATCGACCTGTGGGCCAGCAGCAATGTGTTCCTGCCCGGGCACCGGATCCGGGTCGAAATCACCAGCAGCAATTTCCCGCGCTTCGATCGCAACCTGAACACCGGAGAGGATCCGGCCACCGGCACCCGCATGATCAAGGCTTCGCAGACCATCTATCACGATGCGAAGCATCCATCTCATGTCATCCTGCCCATCATCCCGGGTTCGTGATGCGGCACTGCCTGGTCACCGGAGCCAACCGCGGACTGGGATTGGCCTTCGTCATTGCATTGCTGAATCGGGGCGCCCGGGTACTGGCGTGTTGCCGTGATCCGGCGCACGCCGAAACGCTGAAGACCCTGGCAGCCGCACATGGCGGGCGGCTGGCCGTTCACGCGCTGGATGTCGCCAACCCGACGGCGATAACGGCATTGCCGGAAGTTGCGAAACGCCATCTTCCGCGACTCGATCTGCTGATCAACAATGCCGGCATGCTGGTCAGCGGCGAGCGATTCGGCAATGTCAGTTCAGAGTCGCTGGTCGAGAGTTTCAGGATCAATGCTGCCGCGCCGCTGCTGATCACGCAGGCACTGGCGCCGCTTCTTGCGCTCGGCGAAAAGCCACGGGTGCTGTTCATCAGCACGCAGATCGCATCGATCGCCCAGGCCAGCACGTTCCGCACCGTGAGCTATGCCATGAGCAAGACCGCACTAAACATGGCGGTCAGACGCATCGCGGCTGAACTTACACCGCGCGGCATCGTGGTGCTGGCTGCGCATCCGGGATGGCTCAAGACCGACATGGGCGGCAAAAGCGCGACCCTCGATCCGGGTGTTTCGGCGCGTGCCCTTCTCGAACTGGTCGAGCGCGCGGGCCCGGACCAGGCCGGAGGCTTCTACAACGCGGATGGCAGCGGAATTCCCTGGTAGCACTCCTTGAGGTGTTACCGGTCAGCGTGTGGTCGGCGGCTACCGGGCCTTCAGCTGCTCGTACATGGTCACGAAATTTCCGGCGGGGCTTGGCTGGACGAAGGTCGGGCCGATCTTGTAGCCGGCAAACTTCTCCGGTATCACGAAACTCTTCGCGGCCTCCTCGGCCGTCTTGCCGGCCTTCAGCGACGCGCGGGCGTGGGCGAGCATCAGGCGGTTGAATTCGCCGAAGTCCACGAAGTCCTGCCAGCTCGTCGGCGGGGAATGCCCCGGAATGACGATGTGTACATTCTTGATGGTCTTCACCGCCCTGGCCACGAATTCACCGTAGTTCAGGCTGCTTCCACCGTTGCGGGTGTCGATGATGGGCTGATTCTTCCAGGCAAACACATCGCCCGCGGCCATGACACCGGCCTTCGGAAACACCACCAGCGAGTCCCCGCTGGTGTGCGCCGGCCCGAAATTGTAGAGGTCGACTTCGTCATCCCCGCTCATCAGCTTGAGGTGGCCCGTGTAGGTCTGGTCGACCAGGCCGCGCTTTCCTTCCTCGGTCTGAAATGCCGGGTTGGCCTTGAGCTGCTCGGCGAGGTTCTCGTGCGCAACGATGGTCACCGATTCGGGGAAGAAGGCATTGCTCCCGGTGTGATCGAAGTGCGAGTGCGTGTTGATCAGGTAGATCACCGGCTTGTCGGTCACGGTCCGCACCTGGTCCATGATCGCCTGACCCTGGTTCGGCGTCTTGCTGTCCACGAGCACGACGCCCTTCGAGGACACGAACACCGTCGTATTGCCGCCCCCACCCGGAATGATGTAGATATTGTCCACCACCTTCTGGATGGTCCCGGCGGATCCCATGCCCATGTTTGCCGGCCGGGGTGAGGCAGGCGGCTGGGCCGGCTGCTGGGCAATGGCAGTGGCTGACATTGCGGCGCAAAGGATGGTCCCCAGCATGATGGATGTCTTCATGAACGCTCCTCCAGAGCTTGCCCGCCTGCCTGTTACGCCTTTTTCTTCACCACATAATCAAATGTCTGTCCGGACACCGACCCTGTCAGCTTGATCTCCGCCGGCGAGACTACACCCTTGTAGTCAACCGTCATCTGCTGACCCTGATAGTCCACCACCAGGATGAACGTGATGTTTGCGCCGTCGATCTTTCCGTCCTTGATCGGGACCAGCGGGCTGCCGGCCTGGCTGACCCCGCCCGTAAGAACACTGCCGTCGGCTTTGAATGTCCATGACACGGGAACATCGCTCCCCGTGACGTTGAGAGTGCCATCCCATGTACCGTCGACATCGGCGGCAAACGCAAAGCCAGCGACCAGAAGCAATCCGACCGTCGCCCAGAAATTCTTCATGGAAAACCCTCTCAGATGAATTGAAACAGTCTGCACCCTGCCAAGCGGTCCCATCACAATTGATGTCCGGCAAGCCCGGAGAATATCAGCATTGGGACGACGCCAGTCAAGACGGCCAGCCGCTTGCCGGGCCCGCACATCCAGCCTGGATATGGATGTATCCGGCCGCGCACTCCCTTGTGCCGCAGCGCGCACCTCCACCCCACCCTGGCGGATCACCGTGGTACAGTTTTGAGCCGCCATGCATGGCGCATGCTCGGATCAAGTTCAAGGGGATGCCAATGACTGGAAATTTTTCGAAACGAGTCTGGGCGATCAGGAGCCGGACGTTCGGAACCGGAATGATGCTCGCTTGCGGCCTGCTGGCCCTGCAGCCGGCCGAAGCTGCTTTCGCGCCCCAGCCGAAGGTGGCGGCCCAGCACTTCTCGTTCAAGGGACAGCGGCCGAGTTTCCATGAAGAGCATATCGACGACATCGAAGTCGTCGTCGGCGCCGCGAACAGCGAAGGACACCTGAGTCTGATCGAAAGCGAGTGGCTCCCCTCGTTCACCGCCCGCCCGCACTATCACCGGTATCACCACGAAACCTTCTACGTCATCTCCGGTCAGGTCGAATGGACCATCGGCGGCAAGGCACACATCATGAAGGCCGGAGACCTGGTGCACATCCCACCGAACACCATTCACACCGTGCGGGTGATCGGACCGGAGAAGGTGCACTCGCTGATGTTCTACCAGCCGGGCGGCTACGAGGAGGATGCAGCCATCGGCGCCATGCTGACGCCCGCCGAGAAGAAGGAACCCAGGATGGAGGATCTGCTCGACCGCGTCGGCGATTTCAACCTGGTGAGCGGGATCGGGGCGCCGTGGCAGGAACCCGCGGCCGGCCAGCCACGCAAAGGTGTGCCGATTTTCTCTTTCCATGGACAACGCAAGTCGCGTACCGAAAAGAACGTCGAGAACATCGAGGTCGACCTGTCCAGTGTCGACAGTGAAGGCGAGATGAGCATCATCGAGAGCGACTGGTTGCCCGGCTTCACCGCTCCTCCCCACATCCACAAGACCCATGGCGAGACGTTCTACGTGTTCTCGGGCAAGGTCGAGTGGACGGTGGGCGGTGAGACGCACATCCTGAAGGCTGGCGATGCGGTGCACATCCCGCCCAATACCGTCCACAGCGTGCGGGTACTGGAAAAGATCCACACCCTGTGGATCGGAACGCCGGGAGGCCTGGACGAAGGCCCTGATCGTGCCGGCGACATGACCCTGATGAACCCGAAGGAAGTGAAGACGGGAGCAACCGCCGCGGAGAAGAAATAGCCATGAGCCACTACACCCTGCCAGCCACCCTCCGGTACAGGAACCTTGCACCAGTCGCCGCGGCGCTGCTGCTCAGCGCCTGCGGCGGAAATCAGGCACAGCTGAACCAGTTGCAGGCGCAGGTGGGTCAGTTGACGCAGCAACTCGATGCCGCCCAGCAGCGGGTGACGCGGCTCGAAGATACCAAGGCCATCGAGAAACTGACCCGAGCCTACGGGTACTACATCGACAAGGGTCTGTGGTCGCAGGTGGTGGATCTGTTTGCCGAGGATGGCACGGTGCAGCTGGGCGGTGAAGGCATCTACAAGGGCCGCAAGGGCGTGGCCCGCCAGTTCAGCATGTGGTTCGGCAAAGGCATGGGACGAGGTTCGGGCACGGACGGTCTGGGCAAGGGCGTGCTGTTCAATCACCCGCAGTTCCAGGGCATCGTGGATGTGGATGCAGACGGCAAGACCGCTCACGGCCGCTGGCGCACACTGGCGCAGGTTGCCTGGCACGGACGGACCGCGTTCTGGAACGAGGGCGTCTACGAGAACGAGTACGTCAAGGAAGATGGCGTCTGGAAGTTCAAGCACATGAAATTCTGGGCCACGTATTTCTCGCCCTACAACGTGGGCTGGGACAAGCTCGGCTCGACCGCCATCAGCCGTTCAGCGAACAGCCCCAACAAGGAATTCCCACCGGATGAGCTCGCGGCGGAAGCGGATACGAAGTCCCTGTATCCGGATTACTATTTTCTGCCGCCGTTCCATTATCCGAACCCGGTCTCAGGCAAAGAGGTGAAATCGCCCGGGCCTCCATGACAGGCCAGGGGTGGTTTCCGGCCGGGATCCGATCACGATCATGCCCCAGACACCCTCCTGGCCCGATGGCGCCGTCTTCACCGTCGGTCATTCGACGCATTCGATCGAAGCATTCATTGGCCTGCTGCACACCTACGGCATACAGCGGCTGGCCGACATCCGGACCGTACCGCGCTCACGGCACAACCCGCAGTTCAATGCCGATGAACTGGCCCGGAGTCTTCCGCAGGCTGGCATCGATTACATTCCCATGCCGGCTCTGGGCGGCCTTCGGCATGCGCGCAAGGATTCGCCGAACGCCGGCTGGCGCAACGCAAGCTTTCGCGGTTACGCCGATTACATGCTGACTCCGGCCTTCGAGGCGGCACTGGGTGAGCTGATCGCCGCGAGCCGCGGGAAACGCGTGGCCATCATGTGCGCCGAAGCGGTGCCCTGGCGCTGTCACCGTTCACTGGTGGCTGATGCCCTGATCGTACATGGCGTACCGGTGGTGGAGATCCTGTCGGAAAGCAAGTCCCGGGAGCACACCCTCACCTCCTTCGCGAGGATCGAAGGCACGCGCGTGAGTTATCCCCCCGTGCCTGCTCCCTGAACGCCCCGCGCTAGCCCTTGAGAAGCCTCAGCGCCTTGCCCTTGTGCAGGGCGATGTGGTCCGTCCGGTCGCTCCTGATCTCGTATTGAGGCTCATCCGCGCTTGCATGATGCGTATAGCCCTTGTACTCCACGTCGTGGACGTGGACCTTGATGATCCTGCCACGCACGCGACCGGCTTCGGAATTCCAGCTCACGTGGTCACCGACCTGAAACGACCTGCTCATGGGATCCCCGCTTGAAAATGCGCCATCCGCCCATACACGGAATGATTGTTGCGCAACCATGCTCCGTGGTCACCCCCCGGCGACCGCCCCCCCGGTCGCGCTGGAGGTCACGATGGACTTTCCCGCCTTCTTTGCTCAGGCTCCGACCATCACACTGCGCGATCCGCTGGCCGCCTTCCTCGGCGTATCGAGGAGCGGAGAGATCAGCTACGGCTACCCGGATGTGGTGAAACTCGCCGGTCATTCCTGCCCCACGGTTGCCGGTGCGTACCTGATGGTGTGCAAGGGGCTCAAACGGCTCCATGGCGAACACCTGCCTGAACGGGGAAACATCGATGTCTACATGCGCGATGCGCGCGATCAGGGAACGACCGGCGTGATGGCCTCAGTCGCAACGCTCCTCACCGGCGCCGCGACGGAAACCGGATTTGGCGGCATCGGCTCGGGCCGGAGGTTTTCCCGCCGCGACCTGCTGCACTTTTCCTGGCCGATCGATGGCCTGATGGCACTGCGGCGGCGTGACAACGGCCGTGGCGTCCTTCTTGATCTCAATGTGGCGTGCGTGCCTCCCGCACCCGGAATGCCCGCGCTGTTCCCCAGGGCGGTAGCGGGACAGGCCAATGACGACGAGCTGGCCCGCTTCGGTGCGCTCTGGCAGCAACGGGTCGAGCAGATGCTGATCGATCACGCGGATGACACCCGCCTCGTCCTGGTTCGCGACTGGGCTGCACCCACCTGAGATCACCCCGAGTCCCCGGGTCCGTCTGCCGGCGGGTCAACCCTTGACCGGCGCCTGCGGTGCCACGAACGGCAGCACGCGCCGCGGGTTGTCGTACATGATCTTGTGCAGCGTCACCTCCGGCACTCCCCTGGCCTTGAGTCCCGGCAGGATGATGTCGTTGATGTACGTATACCCGCCTCCCCCGTTCACCTTGAGTTGTGGCTGGGTGCAGATGTCATGCGACAGCAGGATCTGGTCCTCATGGCCCGCCTGGATCGAAGCGTAGATGCTGTCGATGCGCTCCTGGTCCTTCTCCTTCGGTAGCGGCGCTTGCCCAAAGTAATCCCATTCCACGTACACGCCGCGCTTGAACAACGCCTCACGGGTGGCGAAATCGCGCTCGCCGGTGTGTGACATGACCACCCGATGCAGATCGACCCCTTCGGACTGGATCACATCCAGCACCTTCTGCATTTCCTCGAGCGTCTCGAAATTGTGGATGGACATCGGCGCGCCGGTGATGCGGGCCGCCCGCGCACTGGCGCGGACACTCTTGAGCTCGTTGGCCGTGAGCGGCTTTCCGACCACGCCCACCTCGCCGATGATCCCTGAGCGGATATCGGTTCCCTGCGCACCCACCGTGATGTCGTGCACGATGATGTCCGTGAGCTGTTCGACCGTCAGCTGGTCCATGTCGGGTGGATGCATCTGCCGCATGTAGAACCCCGACCCCATGACCACATTCAAGCCGGAAACACGCGAAATCAGTTTCAGTGCCAGCGGGTCACGCGTCAGGCCGAACTGCGAAACATCCACGATGGTGCCCCCGCCGGCATGCCTGAATTCCATGATGGCGGTGAGCGACTGGTCGAAATCCGTAAGCCCTGCCGCCATGCCTTTGGGAATATCCGCAGGCGCCCGCACCACAGTGATATCCGTCGGCGGCGGAACCATGGCCGGCGCCTTCTGGAAATTGATGAAGATGTGCTCGTGCATCAGCGTCTCGCCCAGCGCTGACGGATCGATGGGACCGTTCACGGTCATGACCTTGCCGGCGATGTCCGGAATCGCGGATCGTGCGGCGCCCTGCGCAAGCGCGCCGTTCAACCCCGGCGCAACGGCAAGCGCAAGGCCCAGCAGGAAGACAGGTCTCGACATGGGGAATCCCTCGGGAACTTGCTCAATTCTAGCGCAGGCCCCACCAATGCGGAGGTTCATTCGAAGCGCATCAGGTCCCGCTTGAAACCCCGGGTCTGGATCGCGCCATACAGAACGCCGAGCACCACCCAGGCGGCACCGGCGAGCTTGGCAGGCAGGCGCAAGCTCCACCACAGGTACCCGCAAACCAGCAAACCCAGGACTGGAAGGATGAAGTTGCCCACGCGCCGCTCGCGCGCGTGCACCCAGCCATTGAGAAATGCCGCCAGGTTCACACCCATGAACGCAATGAAGGCGCCGAAGTTCAACATTTCGGCACCCAGCTGGAAACTGATGAGCAGGGCGCCGATGGCGGCAATCACCCCGACGAGGATGACATTGTTGCGCGGGATGTTGCGGCGTGCATCGATGCGGGCGAAAAAGGTCCTGGGCAATGCGTTGCTCCGTCCCATGCCGTAAAGCAGGCGCGCAGCACCGAGTTGGGCGCTTGATCCCGAACCGATGGTGGCGACCAGGAGTGTGGCGCTCACGAGGTTGAACAGCATCTCGCCCCCAGCCCTGCGGGCCACGTGCACGAAGGCCGTATCCACATCGGGAAATCCCGACCAGCCTCCCCACACCAGTTGCGCGCTGTAGACCAGGATGGCCGCCAGCACGCCGGTGATCAGGCAGGTCAACACCGTGGCCCGCATGATGTCGCGGGTCGGATCCTTCGCCTCTTCGGACAACGTCGAAATGCCATCGAAGCCGATGTAGGTCAGGCAGGCGATCGAGGTACCCGTGAATACCGCCTGCCACGAAAAGGTCGCTGGATCGTAGAACGGCCGCGTCAGTGCCGCGCCGTCGAGGGACATACCCGAGACATGGCGGACCGCCGACGCGAGATAGATGAGGATGACCACGAACATGCCGATGGCCAGCACCTCGTTGGTCCGCGCACTGGCCCTGATGCCGCGAAGGTTCATGGTGGTGAACAGCGTGGCGAAGGCGATGACCCAGAGCGGATAGGGAATTTCCGGAATGACGTTCAGGACGATCTTGCTGCACAGGATGGTGCAGATCATGGGATTCAGGATGTAGTCCATCACCATGCTCCAGCCGGTGACGAACCCAAGGCCCGGGTGAACCTCGCGGGCGACATAGGTGAACGCCGAGCCGGCGCTGGGATAGGCACGCGCCATGCGGCCATAGCTGACCGCGGTGAGCAGCATGGCACACATGCCGATGAGGATGGTCGTGACCACGTGCCCGCGCGCTTCCTGGCTGACCACGCCGAAGATGCTCATCGGTGCCACCGGCTGGATCAGCACGATGCCGTAGAACACCAGGTCCCGGAGCGAGAGCGCACGCCGCAAGCGCGGCGCACCCGGAGCCTGTCCCGTTGCCTCGCTCACCGCGGGGCTGCCTGCCATGCAGCCGGACTACTGCCGGGTTCCGTAGTCCCAGTGCTCGACGATCCTGCCATTCTCGATCCGGAACATGTCGAACCAGGTGGTGGTGTACTCCTTGCCCAGGGAGTCCTTCTGCGTGCTGCGAAGGGCCAGCACCACGTGATCGCCTTCGGCACCGATCCAGACCAGGTTGTCGATGGTCGGTTTGATCGGCAATTTCGGCATCTTGCCGAAGAAATCCATGAACGCCTGCCGGCCGGTCGGCACGTTCGGATTGTGCTGGATGTAGCCTTCTGCCAGGTATTTGGTTGCGTTGGAAGTCTGGTGCGACTGCAGTGCCTCGCGCCAGAAATCGAACACCAGCTTCTTGTTGGCAGCAAGCTTCGGGTCAGGGCTCCTGAGCAGGGCCTGCTGGTCCTTTGCGAGCTCGACCGGAACCTGGGCAAAGGACGGCGCAGCAAACAGAAGCATGGCAATCACGGACAGCAGATACTTCATGGTGATTCCTCCCAGGCTCACAGGCTCACGACCGCGCCGCTCCGTGCGGGCTCACATAGTTGCCCACCTCGGTACGGAAGGCCACGTTCATCCGGTTCCAGCCGTTGATGGCCACGATGGCCAGCGTCAGGTTCACCAGCGCCTTCTCGTCGAAGTGCTTGCGCGCTTCGCCATAGATTTCATCGGACACCTCACGAGTGGCGATCTGTGTGACCGCCTCGGTCCAGGCCAGCGCCGCCCGCTCGCGCGCGCTGTAGCAGGTGGCTTCGCGCCACACGGACAGCAGGTACAGTCGCTGCTCGGTCTCGCCGCGCGCTCGCGCATCCTTGGTATGCATGTCCAGGCACCAGGCGCAGCCGTTGATCTGCGAAGCACGGGACTTGACCAGCTCGAGGAGGGACTCCTCGAGACCGCTCCGATGCACCTGATGTTCGGTGTGGATCATGGCATTGAACGCATCGGGCGAGGCCAGCTTGTAGTCGAGACGCTGTTGCATGTTGGGTCTCCGCGCAGGTTTCGGGGATTTGAAGGTCGAACATTGTAAGCCCCCGGGGCCGTCAGGACACTGAAGCTCTGTTCTGGTGGTCGGCCGCGTGAGCGGCACCAAAAGGGGCCGGAAACGCCGCGGGCGTCTGCCTCATCCAATGTGCAAGGGAGCGATGCAATCCGGTCTGCGAACTGCCCGGTACTCCCCGGAACCACTACTTGAGGTATGTCATATGTTCAGTTCAAGGATTTCCCGGCCCACCGGGATCAGCCACCTGGCCAGCGTCGTGGCGGTCGCTGCAATCGCCGGCCTGTATTTCCATTCACCCGTCGCACTGGCGCACGAGGGCATGCATGCCAGTCCGACCTGCAGTCCGGGCGCAGGCACGTTGCACGACGCAATGCGAAAACTCTGGGCCCAGCATATGGAATGGACCTACGCCGCCGTGACGGCATTCGCCACTGATTCTCCCTCGTTCAATGCCACCGCCGCACGACTCATGCAGAACCAGGTGGATATCGGAAATGCCATCAAGCCGTTCTATGGAGAAAAGGCTGGCAGTGAACTGACCCGGCTCCTGCAGGAACACATCAACGGTGCGGTCGCCGTGGTCAAGTCCGCCAAGGCCAACGACAAACCGGCGCTGGACCGGGATATCGCAGCTGCCTATGCCAACGCGCAGCAGATCGCCGACTTCCTGGCCGCCGCCAATTCCCACTGGCCCCAGGCCACGGTGCGCGACATGCTCAAGGGACACATCGACACGACGCTGGTCTATGCCACTTCCCTGCTACAGGGTCATTTCGAACAAGGCATCTCCGACTATGGCAAGGCCGAGGATCACATGATGATGCTGGCTGATGCGTTGAGCGACGGCCTGGTCGCGGCATTTCCGAAGAAGTTCAGGCAACAGACCCTGACCCGGCATGAGGGTCCGGGCTGATGGAGATGTCGCCGGCGTCGCTGAACCGGGCGACGCTGGCGCAATCGCATCGACAGCGGCAGAATCCGACCCACGTCACCGATGATCCGGAGCAACCATGCAACTCCAGAACCAGGCCAGAGCCGCATCCCTGGCGGCCAACACCCCGGAAAACGAGCTGGTGTCGCGTGCTGCCACGGGCGACATGGCGGCTTTCACGGTGCTCATGCGGCGCCATAACCAGCTGCTGTTTCGCACCGCACGCAGCATCCTCCGGAATGATGCCGACGCCGAGGATGCGGTCCAGGAAGGCTACCTGCGCGCCTGGCGAGCGCTTGGAAAATTCAACTCACAGAGCAGGCTGTCGACCTGGCTGGTGCGCATCGTCGTCAACGAAGCGCTGGGGCGTCTGCGTCGGACCCGCGCGCCGGTCATTCCCCTGGAGGCTGCAATGATCTCCCATGAACCCGAAATCCAGGCGGCCCTCACCGAACCCACCGACCACGGATCGGAACAGTCGGTGTTGCGCGCCCAGATCCGCCGGATGCTGGAGTCGCGCATCGACCTCCTGCCCGAGATCTACCGGACCGTCTTCATGTTGCGTGCAGTCGAGGAGATGAGCGTCGAAGAGGTCGCCCAGGCGCTGGACATTCCGGAAGCCACGGTGCGTACCCGGTTCTTCCGTGCCCGGAGCCTGCTGCGCGAAGGTCTGGCCGGCGAGGTGGACACCACTATCGGCGAGGTTTTCTCTTTCGACGGAGCGCGGTGCGATCGCATGGTTGCCGGCGTATTGGCGCGCATTGCAGCCGGCGCGGCAGAGATGACCTGACCATGCGGCTCCATGGAGCCCTTGCCCTTGCATTGGCATGGATGCTCGATGGCAGTGTGCTTGCGGCCGCCCACCCGCTGCCCGCTTCACCGCCCACCTTCGATGTCGCGCTGGAAGAAGTGAAGATCCCCATGCCCGATGGGGTACACCTCGCGGCGGATCTGTGGCGTCCCAGGGGAGCGGGTGACCGCAAGCGCTTTCCGGTGCTGCTCGAGTACCTGCCATACCGCAAGGACGAAGCCCGGGGCGAGCGCTACCCGTTGTACGCCTACTTCGTGCGCCGCGGCTATGTGGTCGCACGCGTCGACATCCGTGGTACCGGCAACAGCGAGGGCACGCTGATCCCCTACGAGTACAGCGACATCGAGAATCGCGACGGAGATTCGGTGATCGCCTGGCTGGCGAAGCAACCCTTCTCCAACGGCAAGGTCGGCATGTTCGGCATCTCCTGGGGAGGGTTCAACTCCATCCACATGGCCATGCGCCGTCCGCCCGCGCTCAAGGCCATCCTCGCCGTGGATGCCACGGACGACCTGTACAAGGACGACGTGCATTTCATGGACGGCATCATGCACGTGGACGACTGGGAGATGAACCAGGACCTGCGGAACTCGATGCCCGGCGCCCCGGCATTTCGCATCGACGCGCAGTACTTCGCCGAGCGCTTCGACCGTGCGCCCTGGGGATTGACCTACAAGCGCCAGCAACGTGACGGACCGTTCTGGGATCGTACGGCCCTGAAGGCCCGGTACGATGCGATCAGGATTCCGGCTTTCGTTGTCGGCGGGTGGTATGACGGCTACCGCGATTCAGTGCCGCGCATGCTCGAGCACCTCAAGGCACCCGTGAAAGCCATCATCGGCGCCTGGAATCACACCTTTCCGCATCAGCCCTACCCCAAACCGGGATTCGAGTTCCGGCATGAAGCCGTGCGCTGGTTCGACTACTGGCTCAAGGGCCGTGACACCGGCATCATGGACGAGCCGCGCCTGGCCGTGTACGTGCAGCAGTGGCACCCACCGGGACCCTACCTTGAAACCGCACCGGGCGAATGGCGCTACGAGGACGGCTGGCCGATCAAGCGCGGACAGCAACGAGTGATGTATCCGCTCGCAGACCGGGTGCTCTCCGATGCTGCGCCGTCGGCATCTGCACTGGATCTGGGATACGTACCCACGAGCGGAGTAGAGGCCGGGGGACCGGTCATGTGGTTCGGTGATGTTGCACCCGATCAGCGGCCCAGCGATGCATTCAGTCTGACGTTCGACTCCGCACCCTTGAGCGCGCCGCTGGAAATCCTCGGGCTGGCCCATGCGATGCTGCAGGTCTCGGCCGATGCGCCGCAAGCCGACTGGATGGCCCGACTCGAAGATGTCGCACCCGACGGGACGACCACGCTGGTCGCCTCCGGTGCCAAGAATGGTTCACACCGCTTTTCCGAACGCGATCCCAAAGCGCTTGCGCCAAACGAACGCTTCCCGCTGGACATCGCGATGCACATCACCTCCTGGGTGTTCCCGGCCGGACACCATCTGCGCTTGGCCGTGAGCAACGCGCAATGGCCCATGTTGTGGCCCACGCCCTATCCGATGACGACCCGGCTGTATCTGGGTGCGGATGCCACGCGCCTGGTGCTGCCGGTGATGCCTGAGGGTCCGGCGCGCCCCGCTCCCCGATTCGAGCCCATCGACCGGCATGACGATCATCTGCCCGGCTACGGCGCCATCGACACGGGCACGCCCTCAGGTTACGGCGAGATCTCTTCGGTAACCCGAAATCCACGAACGGGCGATGCCAGGGTAGTAGCCACCAACGACAGCGCCCAGCGCTTTCCCTGGGGCGAGGAGTACGACACCGACGTGATCACGCACGAATCCAATGACCACCACCCTGAAAACACGTCGGTCCGCGGCGAGTACACCACCACCATCAAGCTCAAGGACCGGACGTTGCGCTGGGAGAGCACGGTCCTCTGGACGAGCGACCGCGACAATTTCCATTACAAGGGAAACCGCCGGCTCCTCGAGAACGGAGTGCTGATCCGCGAAAAATCATGGGAGGACACGATTCCTCGAGATCATCAGTAGCGCGACGCGCTGCTTGCCGGAAACCAGTTGTTTTCGATGCCCTGCCGAACGCCCTTGCAACAGGATTTTTCGATGCTAAGATAGTAATTAATTACTTTCTTCTGGTATCACGCATGAACGGACGAGTCAGGCATCTGCCAGCCGACGAGCGACGTACAGCCACGGTGGAAGCCGTAGTCGAGCTCGCAGCAGAGGGAAACCCCAGTGAAATCACGACCTTGGCCATCGCACAGCGGATGGGGCTGACCCAGGGTGCATTGTTCCGCCACTTTCCCACCAAGGAGGCGATTTTCCAGGCGGTGATGGCGTGGGTATCGGACCGGTTACTTGGCCGGGTGGACAAGGCTGCATCCGATGCGCCCTCTCCTCTTGCTGCCCTCGAAGCGATCTTCATGGCGCACATCGAGTTCGTGTCTGAACACCCGGGTGTGCCGCGGATGCTGTTCGGTGAATTGCAGCGCGCCGGTGAGACCCTGCCCAAGCGGATGGTGCAGACCTTGATCCATCACTACGGCGAGCGGCTCCGCCGCCTGCTCGCGGCCGGCCAGGCGCAGGGCGAATTGTCTGCAACGCTGGACGTGGGCGCCGCCGCTGTCCTGTTCATCGGCACCATTCAGGGCCTGGTGATGCAGTCGCTGCTCGCGGGCGATGTGACGCGCATGCGGCGCGATGCAACGGGCGTGTTCACCATCTATCGACGCGGCATCGGGAGTCACCGATGAAGCTCCCGCACTTCAAGCGCCGCACCCTCGCACTGATCGCAGTCATCGCTCCGCTGGTGTTGCTGTTCGTCTATGTCGCCCTGAGATCCGGACCGCTGGCACCCATCGAAGTGACGGCATCCACCGTGCAGGAACGCACCATCGCCCCCGCATTGTTCGGCATCGGTACGGTACAGGCGCGTTACACCTACCGGATCGGCCCGACGTACGCCGGACGGATCAAGCGGCTGGACGTGCACGTGGGCGATCGGGTCAAGGCGGGACAGGTGCTGGGTGAAATGGACCCGGTGGACCTGGATGAGCGCATCGCCGCCCAGCAGGCGGGAGTCCGCAGCGCCGACGCCGCCCTGCGCCAGGCGGAAGCGAGGCAAGCCTTTGCGCAGGCGCAGGCAAAGCGCTACGAGCAGCTCCTGGCCGTGCGAGGGACGAGCGAGGAATCCGCAGCCACCCGGCAGCAGGAACTGGACGTCGCGAACGCCGCACTGGGCGCCGCGCGTGAGGACAGCAGCCGACAGCGCGCCGAACTGGAAGCACTGCGCGCGCAGCGAGGCAATCTGCGGCTGGTGGCGCCCGTAGACGGCCTCGTCTCCGCTCGCAATTCGGACCCCGGCACGACCATCGTGGCGGGCCAGGCCGTGGTCGACCTGATCGATCCTGCCAGCCTGTGGGTCGACACGCGATTCGATCAGATCAGCGCCGCGGGACTGGCCGCCGGCCTGCCGGCCCGGATCGTGCTGCGCTCATGGCGGAGCCGGAGCCAGCCGGGCCACGTACTGCGCATCGAACCGCTCGCCGATACGGTGACCGAGGAATCCCTGGCAAAGGTCCGCTTCGATGCGCCGCCCTCGCCTCTCCCGCCGGTGGGAGAACTGGCGGAAGTCACCGTGCAACTCCCGCCGCTGACTTCTGCCCTGGCGATTCCGAACGCTGCCATTCGCACGGTGGCGGGCAAGCGCGGTGTCTGGAGACTCACAGCCGGCAAGCTCGGGTTCGTTCCGCTTGCCCTTGGCCGATCCGATCTGGACGGCAATGTCCAGGTGGAACGAGGTCTCGCCGCGGGAGACCGGATCGTGGTCTACAGCGAAAAAGCCCTCACGGCACGCAGCCGGATTCATGTGGTCGAGCATCTTGCCGGTCTGTCGCCATGATCAGCCTGGCAGGACGAGATATCCTGCATGCCTGGGGTAAATTCATCTTCACCGGCGTCGGTCTGGGCCTGCTGATCGGCGTGACGCTGACCATGGCGGGCGTCTACCGCGGCATGGTGGACGATGGAAAAGTCCTGCTGGACAACAGCGGTGCCGACCTGTGGGTGGTGCAGAAGGACACGCTGGGCCCCTATGCCGAGTCCTCCAGCATCCCGGATGATCTCTGGCGCAGCATCCGCACCATGCCGGGAGTGGCACAGGCGGCCAACGTCACCTACCTGACCATGCAGGTTCGCAGGGACACTGCCGACGTGCGGGCGATGGTCGTCGGCATCACCGCGGGCGAACCCGGCATGCCGGGCTGGCCGCCGCATCTGGTCGCCGGACGGCAGATCACCCGCGGTCACTACGAAGCCGTCGCCGACCTCGCGACCGGGTTCCGGCCCGGCGATGTCCTCAGCATCCGCAGAAACCGCTACACCGTGGTCGGCCTGACGCGCCGCATGGTCTCCTCGAGCGGAGACCCGATGATCTTCATCCCCCTGAAGGATGCACAGGAAGCCCAGTTCCTCAAGGACAACGACGCCATCCTGATGCAGCGGCGGCGCACCGCGGCGAATCCGGCCTTCAATCGACCGGGGGTTCCGGGCCTGCTCGATGCCGTCATCGACTCGCAGAGCGGCAACAGCAACGTGAATGCCATCCTGGTACGTATCCGCCCCGAGTTCAACGCACGGGAAGTGGCCGAACCGATCCGGCGCTGGAAGCGGCTCACGGTATACGACCGCGCGCAGATGGAAGACATCCTGATCGGCAAACTGATCGCGACATCGGCCAAACAGATCGGCATGTTCCTGGTGATTCTCGCACTGGTCAGCGCGGCCATCGTGGCCTTCATCATCTATACGCTGACCATGGACAAGATCCGCGAAATCGCGGTGCTCAAGCTCATCGGCACCCGCAACCGCACCATCGCGGGCATGATCCTGCAGCAGTCCCTGGTGCTCGGGGTGATCGGCTTCGTGGTTGGCAAGATCACGGCAACCTTCGCCGCGCCGCTGTTCCCGAAGTACGTGCTGCTGGTGCCCATCGACTCGATCATGGGCTTCTTCGCGGTACTCACCATCTGCGTGCTGGCCAGCTTCGTTGCCATCCGCATGGCGCTGAAGGTCGATCCGGCCGAGGCCATTGGATAGACGCGATGGGCACACGCGGCATCCGGATCGAGAACCTGAGCAAGCGCTTTGGACAGGGCGACACCGCGGTCCATGCGCTGAAGAACGTCAGCATGCATGTGGCGCCTGGCGAAGTGGTCGGCCTGATCGGTCCTTCCGGATCCGGCAAGAGTACGCTGCTCAAGTGCCTGGGTGCCGTCATCGACCCAACCTCGGGCCGCATGATCCTGGATGACACGGTCATCTATGACAACGGCTGGAAGGTGCGCGATCTGAGGGCCCTTCGCCGCGACAAGATCGGCTTCGTGTTCCAGGCGCCCTATCTCATTCCCTTCCTCGACGCGACCGACAACGTGGCGCTCCTGCCGATGCTTGCCGGCGTGCCCAACGACGAAGCACGCCGGCGCGCGATCGAACTGCTCACGGCACTGGATGTACAGCATCGTGCGATGGCCATGCCATCGCAGTTGTCGGGCGGCGAGCAACAGCGCGTGGCCATCGCCCGCGGCCTGGTCAATCGCCCGCCGGTCATCCTGGCCGACGAACCGACAGCGCCGCTCGACTCGCAACGAGCCATGGCCGTGGTGAGGATCCTGAACGACATGGCCAGGCGTTTCGAGACCGCGATCATCGTCGTCACGCACGACGAGAAGATCATCCCGACGTTCAAACGCATTTACCACATCCGCGACGGCATCACCCACGAGGAGGCCGGTGAAGGGCGGGCCTTCGACCTGCCCGTTCGGGAGGAAGCCGCGCCGTGAAATCTCGCGTGGCCCGGTGCATCGCCCTGCCGCTGCAGATCTTCGCAGCGCTGGCCGCTGCGAATGCCAATACCGATACCACCGAAGTTTCACCCGCCGCCGGACAGGAGGACTGCGCGCGACAGCACGCATT
The DNA here is from genome assembly GCA_044226785.1 of Steroidobacteraceae bacterium. Lineage (GTDB taxonomy): Bacteria > Pseudomonadota > Gammaproteobacteria > Steroidobacterales > Steroidobacteraceae > TMP-86. Next base: position 152,176 of record JBGAGK010000004.1, read on the forward strand.
GCGCTGGCGTGGCGGCACGGTGCGACTGGAGAACGACCTGTTTGCCGGCACCGACCGCAACTATACGAACGGAGTGGCGCTGTCCCTGGTCTCTCACGACATCGAGGGCCGGCTGCGTCCGGACTGCATGCCCCGACCTCTTGGCCTTTACACGCGGCTCATCGGCTGGGGCGATCAGGCCTTTGCACGCAGCGCCGGTGCATCATCGGCCTCACAGAACATCGTGCTGCGTTTCGGGCAGGCCATGTACACACCCACCGACAAGACGCGTACCGACCTGATCATGGACGATCGCCCCTACGCGGGACTTCTGTATTTCGGATTGGCGTGGAATCGCCGCACTCACCCGCAGGATGAAGGCTACGAACGGCTCGACAGCCGGGAGCTGACCCTGGGCGTGATCGGGCCCTGGTCGTTGGCCGACAGATCCCAGGATCTGATCCACGGGTTGCTCGGCGCCGAGCACTTTCGGGGCTGGAAGAACCAGCTGCGCAACGAACCGGCATTCCAGTTTGCCCTGGATCGCAAGTTCAAACCCCATGCCGAGGGCGCGATACAGCCCGGATGGGGGAGCGATGCCATCGGCAGCTTCGCCATACGCGCCGGCAATATCGAGACAGCCGCCACGGCCGGCGTTGAACTGCGCACGGGCTGGAACATCCCGAACGATTTCGGAAGCTATCCGATCCGGCCCGGCGGCGAGAACCGCCCCCCCTCGAGCGCAGCCCGATTGCGCACCCGGCAACCGGATTCAGCCAGTGCTCCTCATCCGGGCGCGCACGTTTTCATGAACCTGGAAGCCAAGGCGGTTGCCTGGGATTTCTCGCTCGATGGCAACCTGTTTCGCAGCAGTCACCACGTCAGCCGCCGCCCCTGGGTTGCTCAGGCCGCCATCGGCATCAGCAGCCAATGGATCATTGCCGGACGAGGTATGCGCCTCGCCGTGATGCGCGTGTGGCGCACGCGCGAGTTCGACGAACAGATCGGCACCCATGCCTTCGGATCCATCGCCCTGAGTGTCGAGCTTTGAAACCCATGAAAGGAGAATGAGATGATTCGTTTCAACCGCCCCGCGGTCCACGCCGCCAGCCTGGTCATGGTTCTTCTTCCCGGTGCCGAGATCCTCCACGCACAGGTTGCGGATTCCGGAAAGCCGATGGCATTGCTCGGCGTGATGCAGAAGCTCGGGCAGGACATGCAGACCGTGGCGGGCGCGATATCAAGGGAAGACTGGCCGGAAGTGTCACGCCTCGCAACGGCCATCGCTCACCACGCCGAACCACCGCTGACGGAAAAGGCACGCATTCTCGCCTGGCTCGGCACGGATGCCGGAAAGTTCCGCGGTTTCGACCATCAGGTCCATGAGGCGGCGACCGTCATGGGTGAAGCCGCAGCGCAAGGCGATGGCAAAGCTGTCATCGCCGCTTTCGCGAAAGTGCAGCAGGGGTGCCTCGCGTGCCATCAGGAGTTTCGCAAGCCGTTCCAGGAGCATTTTCATGAGAAACGCTGAGCAGGCCCGCGGATTCACGGCCGCGTGGATACGGATGGCCCGAAGCCCAGCGCAGGCGATCGCCACTTCGATCCTGGGCGCACTGCTGGCAGGCTGTGTCGCGGGTCCCGACTTCAAACGGCCAGAGGGCCCGGGCATCGACCGCTACACGGCGGCGCCCATGCCCCTTCAGACGAGCTCCAATCCGATGGCGCTCGGGCGCGCACAGCACTTCGACACCGGTGCCGGGGTAAGCGCGCAGTGGTGGCGCGCATTGGGCTCCGAGCGCCTCGATGCCTGGATCGAACAGGCTTTTCTCACCAGCCCGACCCTGGCATCGGCCAGGGCTACCCTGCGGCAGGCACAGGAAACCGCTTCCGCACAGGCGGCATCGATACGGTATCCCCGGATCGATGCCAACGTAACTGCCCAGCGTGAGCGGCTGAACCCCAACATGCTCGGGCAGCCCGGCGACCCGCGCGAGTTCAATCTCTACAACGCCGGCATCGGTGGCCACTACCGGTTCGATCTCGCCGGTGGAAACCGCCGGGCCCTGGAAGCGCTGGCCGCCCGCGCGGACTTCCGGCGTCATGAGCTGGATGGAGCCCGCCTTGCGCTGGCCGCGAACATCACGGCCGCCGCCATCACACGCGCCAGGCTCGACAGCCAGATCGAAGCGACGCAGGCCATGGCGCTCGCGCAGGACGAGCAGGTGAACCTCACCCGTGAGCGGCTGCGGCTTGGCAATGCTTCCCCGGATGACGTGCTGGCCATCGAGGTCCAGGTGGGTCAGACACGCGCGGCGCTGTCATCGCTGCACAAACAACTCGAACAAAGCGAACATCTACTGGCCGTGCTCGCCGGACAGGCGCCAGGCGCTGCGAAGGTGCCGGAATTCACGCTGGAAGAATTCGCTTTGCCCGCCGACCTGCCTGTGGTTCTGCCATCGGAACTGGTCCGCCGCCGGCCGGACATCCAGGCGGCCGAGGCGCTCCTGCATGCCGCCAATGCCGAGTACGGAGTGGCTGTGGCCAGTCTGTACCCGCAACTCGACCTCAGCGCCAGCCTCGGCTCCCAGACACTGACCACGGGGTCGCTGTTCGGTGCAGGTTCCTCAGTTTGGAACCTGATGGCCCAACTGACCCAGCCACTGCTCGACCCGGGGCTGCCGGCACGCAAGCGGGCATCGCTGGCGGCACTCGATGCAGCAGCGGCCAACTATCAGGGAATCGTGCTCGACGCACTGCGTGATGTGGCCGATGTTTTGCGCGCGCTCGACCACGACGCCCAGGCGCTGACCTCGCTCGCCGCTGCCGATGCGGCCGTGCATGCCTCATCAGTATCCATGGAGCATCAATACACTCTTGGAACTGCCAGCTATGTCCAGCTACTGATGGCACGACAACAATTGCAGCAGAGTCGGATCGGGCTGGTCAGCGCCCAGGCCCAGCGACTCTCCGACAGTGCTGCGCTGTATCAGGCGATGGGGGGTGGGTAGAAACGCATCAGACGCATCCAGCCTGATGAAAAGGCCCTGTCACACCGGCTCTCGCGCCAGCGCATCCAGCTCGTCATGACCGGCGTTCTGCGCGAAGCCGTCGAATCGGCCTTCCTTGAGAGCGCGTGCCGCCCGCAGGAACCCTCCCCAGGCAGCGCCGGCCAGCGCCCCACCCACACTGATGCGCCGTACACCGAGTTTCGCGAAATCCGCCAGTGTCGAAGGCACGGCGCGGCCCACCAGCACATTGACCGGCCTGGGTGCCACTGCCGCGACGATCGCCCGGATGTCCTCCGGCCTGCCCGCACCTGGCGCGTACAGACAATCGGCGCCGGCCTGGGCATAGGCGCGCAGGCGCCTGATGGATTCATTCAAGGCATCGGCATGACCCACGAGGAAGCACTCGGCGCGTCCGATCAGAAGGACATCCTCACCCGTTGCATCGATGGCGGCCCGCGCGGCGCGGATGCGTGCCACGGCCTCTTCGAACGCGAACAGGGGTTGCGCGGCATCGCCGGTCGAATCCTCGATCGACAACCCCGCCACGCCGGTCTGGACACAGCGCCGCACATTCACCTTCAGGCCGTCGATGTCGTCGGCGTAACCATGCTCGAAATCGGCGTTCACCGGGAGCGGTGTGGCCTCGACGATCTCGCGGCAATGCGCCAGCACCATGCCCACATCCGGCGCATGATCGGGTTTTGCGTGCGACCAGGCGAATCCGGAGCTTGTGGTCGCGAGCGCCTTGAAACCCATGGCCGCCAGCGCATGCGCGGATCCCGCATCCCAGGGATTGGGGATCATGAAGCAGCCGGACTCATGGAGCCTGCGGAATGCCGCCCGCGCGGCGTCGCGGTCAACGCTCATCAGAACATTTCCTCACCGCGGTTTGTGCAGCTTCAGCACGAACTGATCGGTCTTGCCACGCAGCCCGGGTGCAAACACCATCTGCGTGTGGTCATCCTGTGGGTGAGCCAGCAGGTTGCTCTCTGCTTCCACCGTGAAGCCTGCCTCCCCGGCCAGATCCAGGGCCGCCTGCTTCGGCATCCGGTGCAGCTTTGCATTGTCGGCACCTGGCTTGCCCACATGATCGATGACCCCGAACACACCACCGGGCTTGAGTGTGGTGAACACGGCCTTCATGAATGCCAGCGCCTTCGCCGGATCGCGGTTGTAGAGGTCATGCAGGTTCATCGCCGTGATCGCGAAGTCCACGCTCCCCGGCGCGATGAGATTGGAGGCCGGCAGATCCTCGTCGACCCGGACGACGTTCGGCAGGCGTCCACCGGCAAAACGCGCCTCCACCTGCGCGAGGTACCGGCCGCCCGGTTCCAGCATGGCCGGCGGATTCTGGGAATACACCTTGCCCTTCGGGCCCACGGCGATCGACAGCACTTCGGTCATGTAGCCGCCGCCCGCGATCAAATCCAGCGCCGTCATGCCCGGGTGGACGCCGAAGAATCTCATCAGCTCCGCGGGCTTTCGATCCGCATCCCGGTCACGATCCGCCTGAGGGCGGCTGGGCGACGTCAGCGCCTTGCCCGGATCCGCTTCCGCGCCGCTGACGCCCGCGGCGATCAGAAGACCGGTCATCACCATCGTCACACGCAGCATTGAAGTGATCATGCTCGCTCGCCCTCCTGCCTATCAATTCCGGTAGCCCGGATCCTGCTCATCCAGCAAGCGCTTCAGCTCCTCGAAATGGGCCTGCGACTGCGCAGCATACTCCTCCCAGTCACGGGCGGTGCGTTCGGCCATCGCCGGCGACAGCACGCTCAGGGGCTTGCCGGTGGCATAGGCGAGCAACAAGGTCTGCGCGGCGCGCTCGAAGTAGTAGAGATCATCGAATGCCGAGGCGACGGTGGGCCCTGCGACCAGCACGCCGTGGTTGCCCATCAGCAGGACCCGATGCTTGCCGATGACGCCGGCGATCCGGACACCCTCCTCGAGACTGTCGGCGATGCCGCCGTAATGCGAGTCCACAGCCACGCGCTGGTAGAAACGGGCGGTGTTCTGGTCGACGGGCAACATCGCCGGATCGGCGAGCGCACTCAGCGCGGTGGCATGGATCGAGTGCACGTGAAGGACGCAGCGTGCATGCGGGACACGCGCATGGAGCTGGCTGTGGATGCACCACGCGGAAGGGTCCGGCGCATCCGGCCGCTGCATCACATCGTGATCGGCACTGTCGAGAAGCTGCAGGTCGCTGGCGCTGATGCGACTGAAGTGCCGCCAGCGAGGGTTCATCAGGAATCGATGCCCGTCCTGCGAAGTCGCCACGCTGAAATGGTTGGCCACACCTTCATGCCAGCCAAAGCGCGCCGACAACCGGAAGGCCGCTGCGAGATCGATGCGAAGGGACCGCTCCAGTGGCATCGGGTCGCGTGAGAAGACCTGTGTCGCGGTATTCATGTGATCTCCAGCCCACGATGGTCCCGGAGGCAGGATGGGCGAGGCCTGAAGTATAAGGCAGCTTCGCCGCGATGGCAGACCGGCCTTTCAGATGCGGGCGTCAGGCTCCTGAAAGCCCTGGAATCCAGCCCTCGGCTGGCCCGCAAGCGCTGCCGGCTCCTTCGGTGCATCGCTGCGCGGGTCCCTTTCAGGGAAGTCGCGCCGCCAGTGCGCCCCGCGGCTTTCCTGGCGAGCCAACGCTGATTGCATCATGGCGCGCGCCAGCATCAGGCGCCGCAGCAGCACACCGTCCTCGGGTCCGCAGCGATCGATCGCGCCGCGGACCCAGTCGATTCCGGACTGCAGGCCGGAAGCATCGCGCACCGGGCCCATGCAGCGCCACATCTGCTCGCGAAGTTCGATCCAGCGAGCATCCACCGACGGATCTTCGGCTTCGTCCGCAGGGACAGGCATGGCCTCAGGGACAGGCGGAGTCGAGGCGACATTCAGCTTCGCACCGATGATGCGCCCGTATACCACGGCTTCCAGCAGCGAATTGCTGGCAAGCCGGTTGGCGCCATGCAGCCCCGTGCAGGCAACTTCGCCGGCAGCCCAGAGGCCGACGAGGCTGCTGGCACCCTGGTCGTCCACGCTCACCCCGCCCATGTGAAAGTGCGCGGCGGCGGTCACCGGCAGCGGATCGCGCGCCGGTTCGAAACCGAAACGGCGTGCGGTGCCGAGCGCGCCGGGAAATGCGTGGGCCTGCGCGGAATTGAACACCATGGTGCAGTCCAGAAGCACGGTTTCTCCCGCCTGCTGGGCTTCCCACACCGCGCGTGCGACCACATCGCGTGGCGCCAGATCGCCGCGGGGATGGCGGCCCGCCATGATCGCCCGCCCGTGCGAGTCGATCAGCCGTGCACCGGCACCACGCAGGGCTTCGGTCAGCAGCGGCAGCGGATCGGCGGCAACCTGCAGCGCAGTCGGGTGAAACTGCACGAATTCCAGCGCTGCGGTCCGCGCGCCCGCCGCCAGCGCCATGGCCAGTCCGTCCCCGGTGGCGAAGGGGCCATTCGTGGTCATGCGGAACATCCGTCCGATGCCGCCTGTGGCCAGCACGGTGTCCCGGGCGAAAATCACGAGCCGCCTGCCTTGCGAGCATGCACGCGCGCCGCAAACGCGGCCCTCGTGCACCAGCAAGTCGGTGGCACTGGCGTTGCCGAGGAATTCGACTTGGCGCGCTGCGTGGGCACGCTGCCACAACGCCCGGACGATGACCTCTCCGGTCCGGTCGCCAGCGGCATGCACCACGCGAGCTTCGCCATGGCCCGCTTCGCGGTGCAGGCTCAGCCGGTCGCCTTCGCGGTCGAACGGCACACCTGACTCGATCAGGTAGTGCACCGCGCGCTCGGCATCGCCGATGACGCGGGACACCGTGACGGGATCCGCGAAATGGCAGGCTGCCTCGATGGTGTCGAGCACATGGGCATCCACCGAATCGCTGGCGCCCAGCGGTGCGGCGATGCCGCCCTGCGCCAGGGCACTCGAGGATGAGCGGGCAGGTTCATCGGGGCAGACCACCAGCACCCTTCGCGCACCGGCGCTCAGTGCCGCGCACAGACCCGCGATGCCGGCACCCAGCACCAGGACATCCGCGTCGATCCGTGTCGCTGAGGGCGCCGTGCCGGACCCGTGCATCATCCGGGTATTTCGAGCATGCGCGCCAGAGGCCTGCGGGCACGTTCGATGATGTCCGCCGGGAGCTCGATCAGTTCCTGACCATTGCGCAGCGCATCGCGCACACGCTCGAGCGTGACGCGCTTCATGTGCGGGCAGATGCCGCAGGGCCTTTCGAAGCGGATGCCGGGCTGGGTCACCGTGACATTGTCAGCCATGGAGCACTCGGTCAGCAGCAGCGCCCTGGCGGGACGCTTCTCTTCCAGGTAGTGGATCATCGCCGAGGTGGAGCCGACGAAATCCGAAGCTGCCTGCACGTCGGGCGGACACTCCGGGTGAGCCAGCACCGACACACCCTGGTTGCGGTAGGGCTGGATGTCCGCAGCGGTGAAGCGCTCGTGGACCTCACAGGCACCCGGCCAGGGGATGACCTCGCAATCCACCCGTTCCTGCACATAGCGGACCAGATAACGGTCGGGCACCAGGATCACCTGGCGGCTGTTCAGCGAGCGCACGACCTGCACGGCATTGGCCGAGGTGCAGCACACATCCACCTCCGCTTTCACGGCTGCCGAAGTGTTCACATAAGCCACGATGGGGACGCCCGGGTGGCGCTGGCGCAACTTGCGCACGTCCTCGGCGTCGATGGATGAGGCCAGCGAGCATCCGGCATCACTGGCGGGAAGCAGGACACGCCGCCCGGGCGGCGCCAGGATCCGGGCAGTTTCCGCCATGAAACGCACGCCGCATACGAGGATGGTTGTCGCCGTCGCCTTTGCCCCAAAGCGTGCCATGGCCAGGGAATCCCCGGTGAAATCGGCGATGCCGGCGGTGATCGCGGGAGTCTGGTAGTTGTGCGCCACGATCACTGCATCGTGAGCCCGCTTGAGTTCGCGGATCTCCCGGATCAGTGGCATGCAGAGTTCCACTTCGGCCGCGGGCATGGCGTGGCGCAGACTCTTCGCCAGTTCGAGGTCGGATCGTGCCGTGACGGCGGATATTGAGGAGGCGTTCATGTGAGCCGGTGATTATCGCAGTACCTTGGTCTTCGTGCATGCATACAATACGCGCTGGAAATATGGCCACCGCTGTGCAGATTCAAGGGGTTGCGGCTCACGCCCTCGCCAGGCGCGAATTCTCCGACCAGCGGCCGCCTCGGCGCTACGGCCCTATCGAATGCTCTCATCCACGAGCCGGGCCGCAGCGGCCAGCACCTCAGCACTGCGCGCGAGTTCCCGCTGCTCGTCTGCCGCCAGTTCCAGATCCACGACCCTTCCCGCACCCTGCCTGCCCAGTGCGATGGGTACGGACATGCTCAGACCCCTGAAGCCGTATTCCCCCTCCAGCACCATCGAGCAGGGAAAGACCTCGCCGCTGTCCTCGCGGATCGCACGCACGAGGGCGGCGACGCCGACTGCGCAGGTCCAGCCGCTCGTCCGCCCGGACTTGAGCTCCTCGTAACGCCTGAGGATGTTGGGCACTTCCGAGCGGATCGCACCCTTCTCGGATTCGCTGAACGTGGTTGCGCGCCCATCGATGCGTACCGAACTGAACAGCATGACCTGGGTATTCCCGTGCTCGCCGATGACCGTGCCCTCGACCGAACCGGCTTTCACCTGCCGGCTCCGGGCCACCAGTTCCCGGAACCGGAATGAATCGTTGAGCGAATAGCCCAGCACCTGGCGCCGATCGAAGCCGCCCGCGCGCCAGATCGCATAGTTGAGCGGATCCACGGGATTGGTGGCCGTGATCACCACCGCACCGGGACAGCGCTGCCTGACTTTCCGCGCGGTGTCACACGCCAGTGGAATGTTCTTCGAAAGCATTTCCATGCGGTCGGCGATCACCCCCTGGGGCATTCCGGCCGCATTGATCACCACATCCGACGCATCCAGGTCCTCGATGTCACCAGCTCTCACCGATACGCCCAGGGCCGCCACCGCGGTGCTCATGTCCATGGCGTGCTGCTCCACGAGGTTCGGCCGCACGTCGATGAGCACGATTTCCTCGGCGAGCCGCGAGGCCGCCAGATAAAACGCTACGGGCGCGCCCACCGAGCCGGCTGCACCGATGACTGTTGCTTTCAAGAGCGCCTCTCTCCTCGATCCTGCAGCGTCCGCGTCGGGGTTCCGGATGTCATGCTGATGACGGGTCTTCACCTGCCGTGACGTAATCTACCGGATGCGTGGCATCGGCTCCACGTGCGGCTCCAGCCAGATCCATGGCCACCGTGACGAGGGAGGCGATCAGCAGGTTCATGACCAATGCGTAGAGCGCTGCGTACCCGGGCACGTCGAGACCGGCAAGGTGCAGGACATAGACTGAACTCTGGAAGTGTTGCGCCCCGGCCATGGCAGTGCCGGCAACCATGCCGATCAGCCACCCGGCCACCAGAGCCCGCCCGTGGAACCATCGCGTGAACAGACCAAGCACGACGGCCGGCAGCGTCTGGATGATCCAGATGCCACCCAGCAACTGCAGCTGGATCGCGTACTCGGTGGGAAGGAGGATGATGAAGACCAGCGCACCCAGCTTGATCACCAGGGACACGAGTTTCGCTGATCGCGCCTCGGCAGGCCCGCTGAGCGTGCGGTGGAACAGGCCGCGCCAGATGTTGCGCGTGAACAGGTTGGCGGCAGCAATCGACATGATCGCCGCGGGAACCAGAGCCCCGATGGCGATGGCCGCAAATGCCACACCCACGAACCAGTCGGGGAACTGGTCGAGAAAAAGCGCCGGTACGGCAAAGTTGGCCCCGTAGCGCTGGAACAGTGCGGCATGTGCGGGGTTCTGCTTCACATGCGCGGCGAGCGCCATGTAGCCCAGCAGGGCGATCAGCGCGAGCACGACGGAATAGACCGGGAGCAACGCCATGTTGCGCCGGACCACGTCCCGGCTCCGGGCGCTGAGCAGCCCGGTCACGGCATGCGGATACAGGAACAGCGCCAGGGCCGAACCCAGGGCCAGCGTGGCGAAGGCACTGGCATTGCCCGGGCCGGCGGCCGATGGGAGAGAAAGCAGGAGCTTTTCGCGCGGCACCGCATTGAAGATGGCGGCAAAGCCGCCCAGTTTCGCGGGGATGATGACAATCGCCGCACCGACGGTCACGTAGATCAGCACGTCCTTGACCAGCGCGATGAGCGCGGGTGCCCGAAGCCCCGAGCTGTAGGTGTACGCGGCCAGCACGGCGAAGGCGATGATGAGCGGCAGATCGCGCGCGAACCCCGTGGCCTCGAATCCGAGACCGGCGATGACCACCTCGATGCCCACCAGCTGCAGCGCGATGTAGGGCATGGTGGCCATGATGCCGGTGATGGCGACGACGAGGGCAAGCGTCGGGCTGCCGAACCGGGCTTCGACAAAATCCGATGCCGTGATGAACCCGTGGCGATGGGACACCGACCACAGCCGGGGGAACACCAGGAAGACGAAGGGATAGACCAGCAGCGTGTAGGGAACCGCGAAGAAGCCGATCGCACCGGCTCCAAACAGAAGAGCCGGCACCGCAATCAGCGTGTATGCCGTATACAGGTCACCACCCAGGAGGAACCAGGAAACCACAGTGCCGAACCGCCGGCCCGCCAGCCCCCACTCATCGAGCCGGTCGAGGTCGCCCCGCCGCCATCGCGCTCCCAGGAAGCCCAGGACCGTGACGACCACGAATAGCAGGACGAAGACGATCGTCGCGGGCCAGTTCATGTGGTCGCAAGCCGGGAGCCACGGACTCCACCACTTCGGGGCCCGTCAGACATCCAGCACATAAGCCACCACCACCGCGATCGCACACACCACGATCCAGGCAATCTGGAACCAGTAGAAGAAGGGGATGCCCGCGAGATCAGGTTCAATCCGGTTGTACAACGGGACCCAGAGCGATACGACGACGACGGCCAGAAACAACGCGTACACCAGCCAGTGCCGGCCCGTGAAGCGGGAGGAACTCTTCGGCGTCATGCTTCGTGCCCGGAACCTGCGACCGGAAGACCCATGCAGCCCATGCCGTCATTCATCGTCATTGAAACTCCCCACGTGCACACGGGGATGGCAACCATCAAAGTGGATGGTACCTGCAGTCCCCCGCTCCTGTTCCAGACCGGGTCAGGCTACCGACCCACATTGAATAATGCCAGATGAGATTCATTCCCGAGACAACTACTTATAGACAGACACCCGGCGGAGTCCCTAGCCTTGCGTGCGTCCCGGTCAGAAGACCCCTCGCCCAGGCACCCGATCATGGAGCACCCACGTCCCCCGCTGACGTTGCTGCGCGGCGCAGCGACCATCCTGCCCCGCCCTGTCCTGACCCGCCTGACGAACGCCGTCGTACGCGGTCTCGACCGCAACCATCCGTCGCTCCTGCGCAACGTCGCAGGGCTCGCACCGGCGCTGATCCACATCGCTCCCACCGACCTGCCCTATGGCTTTGCACTTCGGGTCGGACGCGCGCCGGTCACGCTGGCGATTGTCGATGAGCGCCCGGCAGATGCCGACGCCGACGTGCGCGCCAGTGCTGGCGTGCTCATCGATCTGCTCGAGGGCCGCATCGACAGCGACACGCTGTTCTTCCGTCGTGACCTGGAGATCCTGGGCAACACGGCCGTGATCGTCGGGCTGCGCAATGTGCTGGATCGCGAGGAGCTGAACCTGGCCACCGAACTCGGGGCGCTGTGCGGCCCGCTGCGGCCGGCGGCGAGGCGCGCCGCGGTCGCCCTCGATCGGCTGCTGGAACGCATGGGCTCACGGGTTGCCGCCCTGCACCGCACGCTCCACCCGGAGAGCGGGCACCAGCCCGACATCGCGGCGGACCTGGATCGTTGCCGCACCGAGATCCGCGCGCTGACGGCGCGGCTCGCCGCAGTCGAGGCGCGCCAGAAAAGACGCGAAGAGAAAGAGGCGTGAGCGAACCCTTTCTGGAACTCGTCTGTCCGGCCGGCACACCGGCGGCGTTGCGCGCCGCCGTCGATGCGGGAGCGGACACGGTGTATTGCGGGTTTCGCGATTGCACCAACGCTCGCAACTATCCCGGCCTGAATTTTGACGTCGATGAAATGCGTGAGGGCATTGCCTATGCGCATGCGCGCGGCAGGAAGTTGCTGGTGGCCATCAATACCTTCCCGCCGGCCGGTGGCGAAGGGCCCTGGCATCGTGCGGTCGACCAGGCGGCCGCCATCGGCGCCGATGCGGTCATCCTGGCCGACATCGGCGTGCTGGACTACGCGACGCGCCACCACCCCGGGCTGCGCCGCCATCTGTCGGTACAGGCCTCTGCGGCCAATCCGCCGTCGGTCGCATTCTATCGGGACCATTTCGGCATCAGGCGGGTGGTATTGCCGCGCGTGTTGTCTGTCAGGGAAGTGGCCGAGGTCATCGAAGCGACGGGGGTGGAGATCGAGGTGTTCGCATTCGGCAGCGTCGGGCCCATGTCCGAAGGGCGCTGCTTCCTGTCCTCCTATCTCACGGGTCTCTCGCCCACCAGTGAAGGCGCCTGCGCGCCGGCCAGCCACGTAACATACGTCGAACAGGACGGGCAGACCCTCTCGAAGCTCGGTGGCACCACGCTCAACAGCTTCGCGCGAGGCGAGCCGGCCGCCTACCCGACGCCCTGCAAGGGTCGCTACGTCACACACGGCCGTGCATCGTACCTTTTCGAAGAGCCGACCGGGCTCAATGCGATCACGATCCTGCCTGAGCTCAAGCAGGCGGGCGTGACCGCCCTGAAGATCGAAGGCCGCCAACGGAGCCGTGCCTACGTGACCCAGGTGGTGACGACTTTCCGCCAGGCGATCGATGCACTCGCGCGCGGAGAACACGCGGCCCCGCCGGCCGCAGAACTGCGTCGCGAGACCGAGGGCGGTCGCGAGACCTTCGGCGCATACCACAAGGGCTGGCGATGAACACCCATCCGCCCGCCCGGTTGACGCTCGGACCGTTGCTCTATCACTGGCCGGCGCGCAAGCGCCGGGACTTCTATTTCCAGGTCGCCGACGAGATGCCCGTCGACACGGTCTATCTCGGCGAGGTCGTCTGCTCGAAACGCGAGTCGACCTTCGAGCCGCATCGTCACGAAGTCATCGACCGGCTGCGGGCGGCAGGGAAGGAAGTCGTCATCTCGACGCTTGCGCTGGTCACGACACCGCACGAGCAGGAAACGATCCGTGAGCTGATCGCCGAGGGGCTGCTCATCGAGGCCAACGATGTCGCCTGCGTGCAGCTGCTGGCCGGCACGCCGCATGTCGTCGGCCCTTACATCAACGTGTTCAACGAAGGCAGCCGCGATTTTCTGGCGGGCCGTGGGGCGGTGCGCATCGTGCTGCCGGTCGAGATTCCGCTGAAATCCATCCGGGTCGTTGCGGCACGTGAAGACGGGCCTGAACTCGAGGTGCAGGTGTTCGGTCGCCAGCCACTGTCCGTGGCGATGCGCTGCTACCACGCGCGCGCCCACAACCGGACCAAGGACCATTGCCAGCTCGTCTGCGGCCTCGACAGCAACGGTCTGGCGGCCGACACGATCGATGGGCAAGAGATCCTGATCGTCAATGGCACCCAGACGCAGACTCACGGCCATGTCGTGCTCCTGTCGGAACTGGAGGAGCTTCGCATGGCCGGCGTCCGGAACTTCCGGATTTCGCCGCAGGATCACGACATGGCGCGGATCGTCGCCCTGTACCGAGGCGTGCTCGACGGCCATTCCGGACCCGACGATGCCGTGAATGCCCTGAAGGACCTGACCGGCGGCATCCCCTTCATCAATGGTTTTTACCATGGCCGCGAGGGCCTGGCCTGGGTCTGACCTGGCTGCGATAAGCCTTCCAGGCTTCATCGATGATGTAGGCGTGGATCGAATCGACCTCGTCTTTCGTCAACAGGTCATCGAATCTTTCCATGCCCGTCGGCGCCACAGCACCCCGCAGCACGATGTCATCGAAAGCCGAATGCTGCGCGCCGCTCAACTGCCTGAGATCGGGCGTCACACTCACGCCCATGACGTGACAGCGGGAGCACTCCTGCACGAACAGCACCTCGCCACGACGGATCGAGGCCTGAGTCGCCCTGAGCTGAGGCGGCTCCTCGAAGACCACCGGGGCGCGCTTTGGCGGCAGCGGCACCTCGCTCCCGTCCAGCCTGAATGCGATCACGCGGTTGACATTCTCGTAGGTGGCAGCCGCACTGCCCGGCGGTACAGGGCCGACAGTGATGGCTGCCCCGCCATAGCCCGCCTGCACCGCGACGTACTGCACTCCGTTCACCGAATAGGTCATGGGTGCAGCCATCAGATGGCTCCCCGTCCTGAGCACCTTGAGCACGGCACCGGTGTCGGCGGCGTAGACCCACAGCTCGCCCGAACCGCGTCCCTGAAACACGAGGTTGCCGGCGGTCGAGAGCACACCACCGTCGTAACCGCGCAGGCCGCTCGAAGTCTCGTGCTCCCAGACGACCTTTCCCGCGACCGGATCCCAGGCACGGAGCAACTCCCTGACCAGTTTCTCCGGTCGCTCCTGCCTGAGCCTGGTGATGTCCGGGAGCGGTCCGTACAGGGACTTCAGGCTCGCCGGATCATAACTGTCGTCCGGCATGATGCCGTTGACCGTATAGAACCCGTCGACGAATTTGACTGCACCTCCATTCGAGGCCATGTCCACCCAGATGTTCGGCACATCGATCACCGGAATGTAGACGTAATGGGTCGCCGGATCGTAGGACATCGGGTTCCAGGTGTGGCCGCCCGCCCACGATGGATAGATGTTCTTGGGTCCCGTGTGCCAGTCAGCACGCCCGGTGACGACCGGGCGCCCTGTCCTGAGGTCGACTCCCGAGGCCCAGTTGACGTAAGTGTAGGCATGAGCCGACAACAGCTCGCCGCTTCCACGATCGAGCACATAGAAAAAGCCGTTCTTCGAGGCCTGCATGATCACCGCGCGCGGTTTGCCAGCGAACGGCAACTCGGCAAACACGAATTTCTGCACGGCGTCGTAATCCCAGCTGTCATGAGGGGTGGTCTGGTAGTACCACTTGAGTCTTCCGGTGGTCGCGTTGACCGCCAGAATGCTGGCGGTGTACAGGCTGTCGAGACGGGATTTGCCGAGTTGGCGAAGATCGTAGGGCGCAGCATTCGCCGTGCCGAAGTAGACCAGGTCGAGGGCCGGGTCATAGGCAAAGGCATCCCAGGCTGCCCCACCGCCCTGGAAGTCGGCGCCGCGCTTCGGATCCCAGGTCCGGTCCGCAGCGGCAAGCTCCGGATGTTCGTACGCGTGGCCGGGTGCCGGTGGCACGGTGTAGAAGCGCCATCGCAGCTGCCCCGTTTCGAGATCGTAGGCGGACACGTAGCCGCGCACACCGCGCTTGCCCATGTCCGAGCCGCTGTTGCCGATCACCACCACTTTTCCGGCGATCTGCGGAGCTCCACTGCTCGAGTAGGGCAGCGAGTGATCCACGATGGTGTCCACGTCCCACACCTTGCGGCCCGTCGCAGCATCGATGGCGTGCAGGCGCCCGTCGACGGCGGCGACGTACACACGGCCCTTCCAGACGGCGACGCCGCGGTTGACCATGTCGCAGCAGGGGTTCCGGGCGGCCGCGAGGTCTGCATGCGGATCGTAACGCCAGCGCTCGACCCCCGTGGCTGCATCCAGCGCATACACATAACCCCACGACCCCGAGGTGTACATGACACCGTCGACGACGATGGGCGTTGCCTCCTGGCCGCGGCGGGTGCCGAGATCGTATTGCCATGCGAATCCAAGGCGCGCGACATTGGTTGCATCGATCGCCCTGAGCGGAGAGTGGTAAGTACCGGCCTGGTCGCGACCCCCGGTGAACCAGTCCGCAGGCTCACGATCGGCGGCTGCAAGACGCGCTTCGTCGACCGCGCCGGCCGGCTTCGGTGCCGACGCTGGTGCCGGCGCGGGCTGCCGATGGCAGCCCGCCACGCAAGTCAGCAGCAGGCTTGCAGCACACCTCGCGACCCATCTCCCGCACCGCCTGGGTCTGCATGCACTCGTCATGTAATGCCCTCCCCCTGCGCCGTCCACGGGACTGAAGTCGCTGTCATGATCCGGCGTTGAGCTCTTCCATCAATGTGTAAACGAGCCGGCCAGCCGGCAACTCACGGACCAGGGACGCACCCTGACCGGCCCAATGGGCTGAAAACGCGTCGTTTCCCTGCCTGATCGCCGCGCCCATCAGGCGCTTTGCGGCATCGTAGGCGAGCGGATAGGCGGCCGGCTCCACGCAGCCCGCCTCAGCGCAAGCGACGAACCGGTTGAGGATGCCGCGTGCAGGACGGCCGGAGAAGACGCTTGTGAGACGGGTAATGCCCGCCCGTTCACTCTTGAGTGCTGCCCGGTACCCTGCATCAGCCCTGGATTCAGGGCATGGAATGAATGCCGTACCCAGCTGGGCGGCAGATGCGCCCAGAGCCAGCATTGCCCGGATCCCCTGGCCATCCATGATGCCGCCCGCCGCAATGACCGGCCGGTTCACGCGCCTTGCCAGAAGCCTGACCAGCACGGCAGTGCTCAGGCGTTGATCCTCGGCGGAAGCGTCGAATACGCCGCGATGCCCGCCCGCTTCGATGCCCTGCGCAATGATGGCATCCACTCCGGCTTCCTCGATCAGTGCTGCTTCATGCAGGCTGGTGGCGGTCGCCAGCGTAAGCATGCCCGCGGATTGCAACGCCCGGATTCGTTCTCCCGATGGCAGGCCGAAATGAAAGCTGACGACCGCAGGCCGTTCTTCCAGCAGCATGTCGAACACGTCATTCCCGTCGAGAAAGCCGGGATAGAGTTCGGTCAGCCCGTTCGGCACCTCGGCACCCAACTCGTGGAACAGCGGTTCAAGATGTTTCAGCCACGCCGCCTCGCGTTGCGCGTCACGAACCGGCCGCGCGTGGCAGAAGACATTCACGTTGAACGGCCGGCCGGTCAACGCCCGCGTCGCGCGGATCATCTGCCGTGCCTGTTCTGCCGTGCTGGAACCAATCCCCAGGGAACCCAGAGCGCCCGCGTTCGAAACCTCGGCCGCCATTTTCGGCGTGGAAACACCCGCCATCGGCGCCTGGATGACCGGATGGATACCCAGCCGGTCGATGAATGAATCAACGACGATCATCGAACTGCCCGTGGCCACGGAATGCGGCGATCTTGCGCCTTGAACCGCAGCGGGTACAACTCCCGATGTGCGTCCGGGCCCTCACGCGACGATCAATCCGCATCCGGATCACCAAAGCTCCCAGCCAGATGATCGATGAAGATACGTACGGCCGGCAGCAGCCCTCGGCGTGAGGGAAACACTGCGTGCACGATTTCGCGCCTCGGCCGCCAGTCCGGAATCACCGGCACCAACTCCCCGCGTGCGACGTGCTCCCGGGTCACCATGGTCGGCAATTGCACCACGCCGACACCGGCCACCGCGGCATCACGCAGAGTGAACATGCCGCGCGTGATCAGGCGCGGACGATGATACACGGCAGCGTGGGCACCATCGGGTCCGTACAGATTCCACAGATGCTCGACCTGGGGCGCACCGAGCGCCATGCTCGGGAATCGTGACAGGTCGGTCGGGCCCTGCGGTTTGCCGTGACGCTGCAGCAGGGAGGGACTGGCGACCATGCATTGACTGAATTCGGTCAATACGCGCAGCACCAGGTCACTGTCCTCCAGGGGTGGCGCGCGTACCCGGATGGCCACATCGACGCCCTCCTCGATGATATCCACGCGCCGATCTGTCGCCTCCAGATGCACACCCACCGTCGGGTGCGCAGCCATGAAGTCCGCGATCATGCGGCCCACCCGGGTATCCAGCAACGCAACCGGGCAGCTTGCCCGGACGATGCCATGGGGTTGAGATCGGGTGACATTGATCGCTTCTTCGGCCGCCTCGGCTTCGACCAGCATCGCCTTGCAATGGGCGTAGAAGGTCTGGCCGATTTCGGTCACCGAGAAGCGGCGCGTGGACCGCTGGATCAGCCGTACGCCCAGGCGCTCCTCGAGAAGGGCAACACGCCGGCTCAGCTTTGACTTCGGCAACCCCATCGCCCGCCCGGCAGGGGCAAACCCTCGATGCTCCACCACCTGGACGAAGTAATAGAGATCATTCAGGTCCTGCATGGCCGGCTTCCCATCGTTCACGTAACAGGACGCTGAGTATAAATCTTGCCACCTACCGCCCCCATCGTTTCAACCATATTGTGAGTACCAAGGCAATCACCCGATCCATGGGAGGAAGTCATGAAGAAGATTCTGGGCATCTACAGCGCGCCACGCGGCCATTGGGTCGGAGATGGCTTTCCGGTCCGCTCCCTGTTCAGCTACCACAGCCACGGCAAGGAGATCAGTCCCTTCCTCCTGCTGGACTATGCCGGACCTGCACACTTCGATCCCGCTGACCGGCCCCGCGGCGTCGGCGAGCATCCGCATCGGGGATTCGAAACGGTCACCATCGTCTATGAGGGCGAAGTCGAGCATCGGGACTCCACCGGCGCTGGCGGGAAGATCGGACCTGGGGATGTGCAGTGGATGACGGCGGCATCAGGCATTCTGCACGAGGAGTTCCACTCGGCCGAGTACACACGCACGGGTGGTCCGTTCGAGATGGTGCAGTTGTGGGTAAACCTGCCGGCCGCCGACAAGATGGCCGCACCGCGTTACCAGACGCTGCTCAATCAGAACATCCCGAGCATTGCGCTCCCGGGTGGCGCGGGCAGGGTTCGGGTGATCGCGGGCGAGTATCATGGGCATCGGGGTCCCGCGCAGACACACACTCCGGTGAACGTGTGGGACGTGCGCCTGAACCCGGGGCAGACCAGCCGCTTTGAACTGCCGGAAGGTCATACACTGGCGGTCGTCGTCCTGCATGGCACCGTGCAGATCAACGGCGGGCAGATCGCGCGCGAGGCGCAACTGGCGCTGCTTGATCGCGCGGGCACAACCCTGGTACTGGAGGCCAACAATGAAGCGAGAATACTGCTCCTGGGCGGAGAACCGATCGACGAACCGATCGTGGGACATGGCCCGTTCGTGATGAACACCGTCGATGAGATCCAGAAGGCATTCGCGGATTTTCACAGCGGCCGCTTCGGCCGGATCGCTGCCTGATCGAAAAGTGACGGGACCGCCCGGCAAGCCACAGGACTGAAATCAGGGAAAACGACATGGCGCTGAAGTTGCAAACCATCATCTGCAGTACCCGTCCTGGACGCATCGGGCCCGCGGTTGCCCGATGGTTCCATGCGTTTGCCCAGCGTCATGGTGGCTTCGATGCGCAACTCGTGGATCTGGCTGACTTCAGTCTGCCCGTCTTCGACGAGCCGGTACACCCCCGCCACCATCAGTACACACACGAACACACAAAGCGCTGGAGCGCGAGCGTCGCCGCCGCTGATGCCTATGTGTTCGTGATGCCCGAGTACAATCACGCCGCGCCGCCCGCAATGGTCAACGCACTGGATTACCTGTTCCGGGAATGGAACTACAAGCCCTGTGGCTTTGCCAGCTACGGAGGCATCTCCGGCGGACTTCGGGCGGTGCAGATGTCCCATCCGCACGTGACCACGCTCAAGATGATGCCGATGACCGATGGAGTCATCGTGCCGAAGGTCCAGAATCACATCAGTGAAAGCGGCGAGTTCAGATCCACGGAACCGATCGACGCATCGGCACAGTCGCTCCTGGACGAGCTGCTGCGCTGGGCCATCGCATTGAAGACCATGCGCACGTAGCGTCAACCGTTGGCAGGCACACATCCCCCGAAAATGTAAAATCCCCGGGTGCATCTGCTGATCATCCTGTTGCTGCCCTTTGCCGGCAGCCTGTGTGCGGCCTTCCTGCCCTCCAACGCCCGCAACCGCGAGGCCTGGCTTGCGGCAGCGGTGACGCTCACCTGCACGGTGCTGGTCGCGATCCAGTACCCGGCCATGGCGGCGGGCGAAGTCCTCCGGATCACCTGGGAATGGGTGCCTTCCCTGCATCTGTCACTGCAGTTGCGCATGGACGGCTACGCGTGGATGTTCGCCATGCTCATCAGCGGCATCGGCACGCTGGTGGTGATCTACGCGCGCTATTACATGTCGCCCGCCGATCCGGTGCCGAGGTTCTTTTCTTTCCTGCTCGCCTTCATGGCAGCGATGCTCGGGGTGGTGCTGTCCGGCGACCTGATCCAGATGATCGTGTTCTGGGAACTGACGAGCTTCACCTCTTTCATGCTCATCGCCTACTGGTATCACATCGAAATCGCCCGGCGTGGAGCGTTGATGTCGCTGGCCGTCACGGCCGCCGGCGGGTTGTGCCTGCTCGCCGGCGTACTGCTCATCGGCCACATCGTCGGCAGCTACCGGCTGGACGATGTGCTGGCTGCGGGCAGCATCATCCGCACCAGCCCCTGGTATCCGACGCTTCTGGTGCTGGTGCTGCTGGGCGCATTCACCAAGAGTGCGCAGTTCCCGTTCCATTTCTGGCTGCCGCATGCGATGTCGGCGCCCACGCCGGTGTCGGCCTACCTGCACTCGGCGACCATGGTCAAGGCTGGCGTGTTCCTCCTCGCGCGCCTGTGGCCGGTGCTCGCCGGAACGGAGCTGTGGTTCACCCTGGTGAGCGGGGCTGGCCTTGCCACATTGCTGCTGGGCGCCGGCTTCGCATTGTTCCAGCGCGACATCAAGGGTGTGCTCGCCTACTCCACCATCAGTCATCTGGGTCTCATCACGCTGCTGCTCGGCATGAACAGTCCTCTGGCTCTGGTGGCGGCGCTGTTCCACATGTTGAACCACGCCACCTTCAAGGCTTCGCTGTTCATGGCGGCAGGCGTCGTGGACCATGAGACGGGCACCCGGGACTTGAGGCGCCTCGGAGGGTTGTCGAAGGCCATGCCGATCACGGCGGCGCTGGCCACCGTGGCGGCGGCCGCCATGGCGGGCGTGCCGCTGCTCAATGGCTTCCTGTCCAAGGAGATGTTTTTCGCCGAGTCGATCTTCGCCGGCAGATCCGGTCACCTGTGGCTGGTCCTGCCCGCTGCCGCAACACTGGCCGGTGTATTCAGCGTGGCCTATTCGCTGCGGTTCATCCATCGCACCTTCTTCGGGCAGCCTACGGAGCAGCTCGCGCGCGCACCACATGAACCCACACGCTGGATGCTGGCGCCCGGCGCACTGCTGGTACTCCTGTGTCTGCTGGTCGGCATGCTCCCCTCCCGCACCATCGGGCCTTTCCTCCAGACAGCAGCCCGGGCCATCCTCGGCTCGCACCTGCCCGAATACAGCCTGAAGCTGTGGCATGGCCTGACGATGCCGTTGCTGATGAGCGTGGTGGCACTGGCGGGCGGTACGGTGCTCCATCTTCTGCTGCATCGCCGGCAGGCCGGGGCACCGGCCAGTGTCCGCGTGACGGAACGCATCGATGGCCGCCGCCTCTTCGACCTGTTCATGGTGATGTTGATCCGCGCCTCTGAGCGGGCGATGCGGTTATCCCATTCGCGCCGGTTGCAGCCCCAGCTGCTGCTCATCGTCTCCGGCATCCTGTTGCTGGGCACCTGGGTTGCCTCTCACGACAGTATTGCCATCGAGGCGGTGAAGCTCACGCCGCCGAGCTTCACTTTCATCCTCCTGTGGATCGTGGGCGCCGCCTGCACCCTCGGCGCCGCGTCCCAGGCAAAATTCCACCGCCTGGCAGCGCTCATCATGACCGGCGGGGTGGGTCTGGTCATGGTACTCACCTTCGCCTGGTTCTCGGCTCCGGATCTCGCACTCACCCAGCTGAGCGTGGAAGTGGTGACGCTGGTGCTGCTGCTGCTGGGCCTGCGCTGGATGCCGCGCAGGGTGGCCACGACTGCGTCGGAACGCGGGAACCTGGCAACCCGTCTGCGCCGCATCCGGGATCTGCTGCTGGCGGCTGGCTGCGGCTTGGGCGCAAGCCTGTCCGCCTGGTACATCCTGATCCAGCCACGCCCCGCAGGCATCTCGTCCTACTTCCTGGAGAATGCCCTTGCCCAGGGCGGCCGCAATGTGGTGAATGTGATCCTGGTGGATTTCCGCGGCTTCGACACCCTGGGCGAGATCACCGTGCTAGGCATCGTCGCCCTGACCGTGTACAAGCTGCTGCGCCGCTTCCGGCCAGCGCCAGAAAGCATTCCTGCACCGCACACACGACGTGAGGGCAATCTGCCTGCCATGACCCCGGATCCCGGCGAGATCCTTCCGCATGGCTACATGCGGGCGCCTGCCGTGCTGGGGCGGCTGCTCATGCCGGTGGCCGCCGTGATCTCGGCATTCTTCCTGTTCCGCGGTCACAATGAACCGGGGGGCGGGTTCGTCGGCGGCCTCGTCATGGCCACCGCCTTCGTGGTGCAGTACATGGTGAGCGGCACGCTGTGGGTGGAGTCGCGGATCCGCATCCACCCGCAGTACTGGATCTCGGGTGGCCTGCTGCTTGCCGGATGCACCGGACTTGCGGCCTGGTTCGCGGGACGCAGCTTCCTGAGCAGCATGGAGTGGGACCTGCACCTGTCCAGCACGCTGGCGTTCGATCTCGGCGTGTACCTGGTCGTGATCGGCGCCACCACGCTCATTCTCGTCGCGATTGCCCACCAGTCTCTGCGCAGCCACCAGCGCCATGACGAGGCTATCGAAGATGACCCCGCCATCGAGGCGCCTGCCCGAAGCGCCGGTGCGGAAGGGGTCGGCTGATGGAAGTGATCGTTGCGCTCGCCATCGGCATGCTCACCGGCTCGGGAGTGTGGCTCCTGCTCCGGCCGCGCACCTTCCAGGTGATCATCGGCCTGTCCCTGCTTTCCTATGCGGTCAACCTCTTCATCTTCTGCACCGGGAGGCTCCGCGTCGACCGGCCGCCGATGGTCGGTGAACACATTGCCGATGTGGCGCAACTTGCCGACCCGGTGCCGCAGTCACTGGTGCTCACGGCCATCGTGATCGGTTTTGCAACCACGGCGCTGTTGCTGGTGGTGATGATCGCGGCGCGAGGCATGACAGGCACCGACCATGTCGACGGCCAGGAGCGTGAGCCATGAACGCCTGGCTCGAGCACCTGCCCTCGCTTCCGGTGGTCGTGCCGCTGCTCGCCGCCGCGCTCATGCTGTTGTTCCCCGAACATCGACGCATCCCGAGACTGGGGCTGGCATTGGTCTCGACCCTGGTGCAGCTGGTGGCGGCAGTTGCGATGCTGGTGCTCACCACCGATGCCGTGCCGACCTTCTGGCCCGAGGGGATCGGTGTCTATGCCATCGGCGGCTGGAGCGCACCATTCGGGATCGTACTGGTCGCCGACCGCCTGTCCACGCTCATGCTCACGCTCAATGCCGTGCTGGGCCTGGCCGTGGTGGTGCATTCGGTGGCACGATGGGATCGGATCGGCGTGCATTACCACCCCCTGCTCCAGCTGCTGCTGATGGGCCTGAACGGCGCGTTCCTCACCGGAGACCTGTTCAACCTGTTTGTATTCTTCGAGATCCTGCTGGCGGCCTCCTATGCGCTGCTGTTGCATGGTGGCGGCGTACGGCGCATGAAGATGGCGCTGCACTTCGTCATCGTGAACCTGGCGGGGGCATTTGCCTTTCTGCTGGGCGTGGCGATGCTCTACAGCGTGTTCGGCACGCTCAACATGGCGGAGATCGCCGCGCGCTGGACCCTGCTGCCGGACAGCGACCACGGCATCGCCTCGACCGGTGCCGCGGTGCTTGCCATCGCCTTCCTCATCAAGGCCGGAAGCTGGCCGCTGAATTTCTGGCTGCCTGGCGCCTACTCGGCGGCCAGTCCGCCGGTAGCCGCGGCCTTTGCGATCGCCACCAAGGTGGGTATCTACGCCATCCTGCGCCTGTCATCCCTGGTCGCGCCCGGGTCCGCCTTCGGCGAAGGCTGGCTTTTCGCACTTGCCATCGCAACCATGCTGTTCGGCATCCTCGGCATGCTCGCCGCAAGGCAACTCTCCCGCCTGATCGCCCACACCGTCGTGCTTTCATCGGGCACACTGCTGGCAGCCGCCGGAATCGGCTCGCCTGCAATGATGGCACCGGCGCTGTTCTATCTGGCGGGTTCCGTCATGGCCAGCGGCGCCTTCTTCATGCTGGCAGGGATGACGGAACGCATGCGCACGGCTTCCAGCGCCGAAGCCGATGAAGCGCTGCTCGCCGCGGCCAGCTACAACGCCTTCAGCGTGGGCGAACCACCCGCACCACATTCACCCGACGCCGAGGTGGGCATCGCCATTCCCGCCGCCATGGCATTCCTGGGTCTGAATTTCGTGTTCTGCGCATTGCTGGTCACAGGGCTTCCGCCCCTGTCGGGTTTCGTGGCCAAGGTGGCCCTGGCCGCCGCAGCCATCGATGCCTCCTCCCATCCGGGCATCCCCCCCTGGCGCGCGTGGACCCTGATCGCCACACTGCTCGCCGGCGGCCTCGTCGGCATGATCGCACTGACACGCGCCGGCATGCGCCTGTTCTGGAGTGTCACGGGTCGGAATACGCCACGCCTGCGCGTCGTCGAGGCAGCACCACTGGCCTTCCTGATCCTCATCTGTCTTGCACTGACGGCCGGCGCCGGACCTGCGATGCGCTATTTCGACGACACTGCCCGCGATCTCAACAAGCCGGATGCCTACATACGCGCAGTGCTCGGCATCCACCCGCGGGAACGGCCATGAAGCGCATTCCGTGGGTCCTCATCCTGGCCCTGACCGTGATGTGGCTCCTGCTCAACGACAGTTTCACGCCAGGCCAGCTTGCCTTGGGGCTCCTGATTTCCACCCTCATGACCCTCGGCTTCCAGGCCGTGCGTCCCCAGCACCCGAGCATCGGACGGCCCCTCGCGGTACTGCTGCTGTTCATGCGTGTGGCCGCGGACATCCTGAAATCGAACCTGGCCGTTGCCCGCATCGTGCTGGGCCTCACCGGCAAGCGCGAGATCCACTCGGGATTCGTGGATATTCCGCTCGACATCCACGACCCGCACGCGCTTGCCGTGCTCGCAGCCATCGTCACTTCGACTCCCGGAACGGTGTGGGCAGATCTGAGCACCAACGACCGCGTACTCACCCTGCATGTGCTCGACCTGCGAAGCCCCGAGACCATGCGCGCCATCATCAAGGGCCGCTACGAGCATCTGCTGCAGGAGATCTTCGAATGAGCGCCCTGTTCGACCTGTCACTCGCCTTCGCCCAGTTGTGCTTCGTGCTCGCCATGTGCTGCGCAGCCGTTCGCATCATCCGTGGGCCGCGCGCGCAGGATCGAGTCCTCGCGCTCGACACGCTTCATGTCAACGCCATGCTGACACTGCTGATGCTGGGCATGCGCACCAGCACGACGGTCTACTTCGACGTGGCCCTGCTCATCGCGCTGTTCGGGTTCGTCGGTTCGACGGCTCTGGCGAAATTCCTGCTGCGCGGCGAGGTGATAGAGCCATGAACGAGATACCGCTGTGGGTCATGCTGCCTGCCTCCCTCCTGCTGGTGCTCGGCGGCATCACCACCCTGCTGGGCTCGGTCGGCCTGTTGCGGATGAAAAAATTCTACGATCGCATGCATCCGCCCTCGATGGGCAACACGCTGGGTACAGGCTGTGTGCTGCTCGCCTCCATGCTGATTTCTTCGGCCCTGGCGGGCCGGCCGGTGATCCACGAGTTGCTGATCACGGTGCTCATCGTGACCACCTCACCCATCACAGCCATGCTGGTGATGCGTGCAGCACTGCAACGGCGCGCGCGCCAGCACGCTCTCCCGCCGCATGCGGACGTGCAGTGAAGCGCGTTGACCGGGTGCCACGCGAGACACCAGACCCGGGCACAGGTACCCGTCCCGCTATCGCCGGCCCGATCCTTTTCGATGCGCTTTCGGGCGTGCCCGCGCCGGGCCCTGCACCTGCAGGTTCAGCGCCACCCCACGGATCTTCACCTTCGACAGCAGCTCGAGCACTTGCGCAGGCAGGTTTGCAGGCAAACGCACAAGGGTGAAATCATCGTGGATCTCCACGCCGTTGATGTGCGCGCCGGGCAGGTGCGCAGTATTGGCGATGGCTCCGACGATATTGCCGGGTTGGGCGCCGCGCCGGCGTCCAATGGCCAGGCGATACACGACCTGCTTGCCGTCATCCTCGAACGCATAGGCAGATTCCGGCAAGGACGGCAACGCCGATGGATCGTCAGCGTATTGATCCTTGCGATCGCGCTGCCTTGAGTCTTTGGGTCTTGCCCGCGGTGTCTCCCCGGGCGGCTGCCATTGCGAAGTCACGGGAGCGCCTCCTTCGACCATCGAGGCGATGGCGGCAGCCACATTCAGCACGTCGACGCCGGATTCCAGCGCCACCTCCTGAACCAGCTGGCGATGGAAGTCGCTGGTGCTGCCCGCTGCCAGCACCTCGGTGATGCGCGCCTTGAACTTGACGAGACGGCGCCGGTTCACGTCCTCCGCGCTGGGAAGGCTCAGCGGCTCGATGGTCTGGCGGGTAGCGCGCTCGATCAGACGAAGCAGGTTGCGCTCACGCGGTGCGATGAACAGGATGGCTTCGCCGCTGCGGCCGGCCCGGCCGGTCCGGCCGATCCGATGCACGTATGATTCGGTATCGTAGGGCACGTCGAAGTTGACCACGTGCGTCACGCGCTCCACGTCGAGTCCGCGTGCGGCCACGTCGGTCGCCACCAGGATGTCGATCTTTCCCGCCTTGAGCTGCGCGACCGTCTTTTCGCGCATGGATTGCTGAACGTCGCCATTGAGGGCAACGGCAGAGAACCCTCGGGCCTGGAGCTTCTCTGCCAGATCCACCGTGGCCTGCCTGGTGCGCACGAAGACCAGCATGGCGTCGAACTCCGCCACCTCCACGATGCGGGTCAGTGCATCGAGCTTGTGCAGGCCGCTGACCATCCAGTAGCTCTGCCTGATGTTGGCCGCGGTACCGGTCTTGCCCTTGATGACGATCTCCCGCGGCTCCTTCAAGTGGCGTTGGGCGATGCGGCGAATGTTGGGCGCCATGGTGGCGGAGAACAATGCGGTCTGCTTTTCACGCGGTGTTCGCGAAAGGATGGCCTCCATGGCGTCGGCAAAGCCCATGGCCAGCATCTCGTCGGCCTCATCGAGGACCACCGTACGGATGGCGTCGAGCTGCAGGGTGCCGCGCTCCAGGTGATCAATGATGCGGCCCGGGGTGCCGACGATGACCTGCGAGCCACGCTTGAGCGCGTTGAGTTGCGGCACATAACTCTGGCCGCCGTAGATGGGGAGCACGTGAAAGCCATTCATGCCAGTCGCATACTTCTGGAAAGCTTCCGAAACCTGTATCGCAAGTTCGCGTGTGGGCACCAGCACCAGAGCCTGAGGCGTACGCTGTTTCAGGTCGATCCGCGACAGAATGGGCAGCGCGAACGCGGCCGTCTTCCCGGTGCCGGTCTGCGCCTGGCCGAGAATGTCGGCACCCCCCAGCAGCGCCGGGATACCCGCAGCCTGGATGGGAGACGCTGATTCGTAGCCAATGGCTTTCACGGCGCGCAGCACGGCGTCGGAAAGCCCAAGGGAAGAGAAGGAAGTGGATTCGGCGATGCCGGTCGGGGGAGCTGCTTTCATCGCGGCAAGTATAGTGGCTCCGGATCGTATCCTGTTGATTAATCGTGATTTTATGATATGTGTACATATAACCAGTTACTGGAAATCCGCCATGGACAGTATCGATGCGAGCGGCGCTGGCTGTCTTTGATCGCGGAGTTCGACCGGTGCAATGGCTGGGCTGCCATCACGACCGCTGCGTCGACGGTCATCACATCCACCATTGGGCCGATGGTGGCGAGACCCGACCGGAAAACCTGGTCACGCTGTGCCGCTACCATCCTCGCCGGATGGACCTCGGTACACCGCGGGCAGAGGAACCTGTCCACATTGCCCCGCGCGCTGCCGCTGCACGCACGTTCGCTGGCGTCGGAGTCGACTATGGCCTGACCGCCTCGACCCCGTGTTCACTGCGCGATCATGACGTTTTGCGCGGAAACGTAGCGCATCAGGACAATGCCCGATCTCCACTCTGCTACAGTCTTTCCCTGGATCGAGGAGCACACCGTGGAAGAAGACACCAGGAAATGGATCTGGTGGGGCATTCCCACCCTGATTGCCGTCGGTGTTCTGGCGGCGTTCTACTACCACCGCAAGCACCAGGAGGAACCACCGGTGCAACAGGTTCGCAGCGCACCCGTTCCACCGGTGGCGCCCGCGCGCCCTGACTATCCGATCCCGCCGGAGGCGACGAACGCCCAACCGCTGCCAGTCCTGGCAGACAGCGATGCGGCGGTCAAGGATTCGCTGACCGGCGTGTTCGGCCGATCGCTGGATGAATTCCTGGTTCCGACGGATATCGTCCGGCACATCGTTGTCACGGTGGACAACCTCATGCGCAGGAAGGCATCGGTGCAGATGTGGCCCCTGCAACCAACGCCCGGTCAGCCGGTGGTGGCCGGGGCGGATGAACAACTGACCCTGAGCGAGGACAATTTCGCCCGCTACGAACCGATCATGAAGATGGTGCGCAGCACCGACGTCCGGCAGGTGGCGGCGGTGTACAAGCACTTCTACCCGCTGTTTCAGCAAGTCTACGCAGATCTGGGCTACCCCAACGGATACTTCAACAACCGGCTCGTGGAAGTGATCGACAACCTGCTGGAAACCCCTGAGGTGCACGGACCGATCAGGCTGGTCCAGCCTGGCGTGCTCTATCAGTTCGCCGACCCGGCACTCGAGGACAGGTCAGCGGGTCAGAAACTGCTGATCCGCATGGGCAGCAGCAACACTGCGGAAATCAAGCTGAAGCTGCGCGAGTTGCGCAGTGAAATAGCCAGATAGTCGTGCGGCGTCAGGCCGGCCGGATCTTCCGGCGGGATCGTGGCCGAATGCACGTGCCTTGAAAGTTCAATGCTGCCTTCCGCCGCCAGGTCTTCGATGCGCAGTTGCATTCCGTAACCGTCGAATCCGTGCATCAGGATATCAAATGGAAGCTTGAAGGCTGCTGGGCGGGCTATGGCAAAATCAGCAGATGTCGTCCGAGGAGTCTGACCAGATAGTTTTCGCGCAAACCAAGATCCAGCCGCCTCGGCTCCGATCCGGGCTGATAGTCCGAGCCGCCCTCGAACGCAATCTGCACAGTGCCTTGGGAAGCAGGCGGCTGACCGTACTTCAGGCGCCCGCGGGCTGGGGCAAGACTACCGCGCTGACGCGCGCACTGGCGCAACTCCCCCCCGGTCATGCCTTCGTGTGGATCGCTGCAGACGAGGACGATGATCTGCAGCGATTCCTGGCCTGCCTGTCGGCGGCCCTGGAACCTCTGGATCTCGCGTGGAGAGTGGCTCCGCGAGCCCTGCCGACACTTTCCCTGGCTGAGCGCGGGCTGCGACAGGTAGCGGATGAAGTGACCAATGCCCTGGCCAGTTCAGAGATCGAGCGTGGAGTCATCGTGGTCGATGACGTGCATCGCGTGCAGGATCGTCGCGTGATCGAGCTGCTGCGGATTCTGCTCGAGAGCATGCCTGCACCTCACTGGGGCATGGCCTTGTCGACACGTACGGCGCCTGACCTGCCGCTTGCCCGATGGCGGGCGCGCGATGAGGTGGCAGAACTGCGCCTGGAGGACCTTCGCTTCGCGGAGGAGGAAGTGGCACACCTGTTGATGGCCAGCGGCGCGTCAGCGGCGATTGCTTCCGAACTGACCAGCCGCACGGGCGGGTGGGCAGCCGGCCTGCGCCTGCTCATGTCCGTGGGTGGCGGCACCGGAGGCTGGCGGACTCCCGCGCCCAGTCAACGCCATGTTTTCGAGTATCTGGCCGATGAAGTGCTGTCAACCGTCGAAAAAGACCTGCGCGAATTCCTGTTGAGATGTTCGATCCTGCCGGAACTGACGCCGCGGCGTTGCGCATACGTTGCAAACCAGTCAAGCGCCGGTTTGCTCCTGGATCGGATCGAGCGTGACGGGCTGTTCGTGAGCGTACTGGATGCAGAGGAACGGACGCTGCGCCTGCATGATCTGTTCCGGGATTTTCTCGAAGATCGGCTCCAGCGCGATCATGCCGACGAACTGCCACGACTGTTGCGCCGCGCAGCCGAACACGAGCCGGATCTTGCCCGCGCGGTCGGATGGCTGGCGCGTGCCGGTGCATGGGACGAGGCCGCGAAAGCACTGGCGCAACGCGGCCCAACGCTGGTGCCGATCGGTGGCGGCCCCATCATCGAGCGGCTGCTGGCGCTGTTTCCCGACGCCGAATACCAGCGTCGCCCGGAGCTTCACTTTCTTCGCGCCCTGTGCGCCTATCAACAGTTCGACTTTGAGATCCTGTTCCGGGAAATGCAGCAGGCGGTCGCGGGATACGAGCGCGTGGGTCAGCATGAACAGGCGAGCCTGGCGCGCATCTATGCGGCCGTAGGGATGCGCAACAGCGGGCGGCACGAGGAAGCCAGAGAGGCGTTCCGCAATCTCGGTACCGAGCCGCTTGCGGACCCGCCGGCTGCACTCGCAGCCTATTTTTCAGCCTGGGAAGCCTACGCGGACCATCAGCCTGAAAACGTTGCCCCCTCCTTTGCCCGGATGCTCGGCCGCCTGGAGCAGATCGACAACGGTCAGCTGTGGGAACTGTGTTTCATGCACTGCTTCCTGATCGGTTGCCCCGGCATGTTGCCGCTGGTCATGCAATTCGACGACCATGCCATGCGGCTGATCGGTGATACTCGCAGCGTGCTGGGTGGCAGCGTACTTCATTCGCGAGCGACGGTGGCGTTCGGCGCGGGCGATCCGGCACAGGCCGTTGAACTGTTGACGGCCGCGGATGAAATTGTCCGGTGGCTCGGCAACCCGCGCACACTCGCCACCGAGAACTACATGCTTCACCTGGCGCTGGATGCCCTGCGGGGAGATCGCCCGTCGGTCGAATTTCACCTGGAACGCATGCGTGCCGACATGCGCCAATCAGGCGAAGCCAACCGCCGCACGCACCTGGATTCTGCGCTGCTTGCTGCGGCGCGCGCCTTGTGGCTGCTCGATGACCGTGAGCGCGTGCAGGCGATGGCCCAGGAAATGACCCAGGTGCGCAATGGGTTCGAGTGGACCTATGCGCAAGCCGAGCGCCTGATGGCTCGAGGGATGGCAGCACTGGGCCAAGGTCACCACGCCGATGCAGTTGCATTGCTGGGCACTTCACTTCTGGAATCCGCGGATGAGGACCTGGCCTTCTTTCGCAACAGCCAGACCCGCGTCATGCTGGCCGAGGCACATCTTCGACTCGGCGCCCCCGATGCGGCCGCCCAGGCACTGCAACCCTGGCTGAAAAGCGTACACGGCGGCGGCTTCGTCGGTGGAGCCCTGATGGCCGGACCGCAAGTGCTCGAATCACTGGCACATGCCGGCTGGGACGGCCTTCTGACCCTGCCGGACCTTTCGATCCTGCAGCGGTTGTGTGACACCGTGAACGGTCTGCGCTCCAGCCGCGACGGCATGTCATCACGGCCAGGCGGCCTGACGGAGCGCGAATCGCAGGTGCTGGAACGCATCGCTGCCGGAGACAGCAACAAGCTGATCGCGCGCGCGCTGGACCTGAGCCTGTTCACGGTCAAACGCCATGTCGCGAACATCTTTGACAAGCTGGCGTTGAGTTCGCGCACCCAGGCCGCGGTGTGGCTGCGCGAACAGCGCAGCGCAGGCAGGGCCGACCGCTGATCCGCCCACCGGGTGATTCAGGTGCGCAACTCCCTGAACTGCCAGGTCAGCTTCACGATGAATCCGGTCTCGTGGAAGTTGGGCACCTGTCGCTTCCAGGCCTGGGGATCAGAGGCATCCGGCGCAATTTCCTGCTTCCCTGACGGGTTGGTGACACGGCTGATCCCGTTCATGTTGCCTTTGACCTTGAAGGCTTTTTCGGCATGTCCGGCTTGCGGGGCGCCCTTGAGCCGTTCGATGATCCATTGTGTCACCGTCCTGCGGGTCGGCATGTCCGCACCTCCCGGCAATCCGCCGGGGACGTCACCTTCCAGGGGCTTGCTCAGTGGCTTCGACCGGATGGATTGATGCACCGGGATCATCGGCATGTAGAAGCTCTGGACATAAAGTTTTCGGGTCTTGATGTCCGTGACGATCTGGTTGCTGGAACAGGTGATAGGCATCTGTGACGAAACGACGGCGCCTTCGGCATCCCCGATGGCCGTTTCCATACCATCGGCAGGTCCGGTCACGTCATTCAATCGCTCGTGGGCCTCATATTTGTAGTCAGCGACGATGGTAGCCCCACAAGGTTCGGTCATCTCCCAGCGCTGGAATCGATCCTCGGAAGGTTCGGCGAATCCAGGATCAGAATCCGACCCGCCAGGTTCACACGACTGACCAGCCCAGCAGGACTGCGCATCATGAGCGGAGTCGTAGGGATTGAAATTGTCCAGCCCTTCCGCAGCGACATAGGGAATATTCAGGGTCCAGAACTGGCTGAATGCACCCTCCTTCCATTCCGGGCCGTTTTTCCACCGTTCGTGTCCTGAGTCGATCCTGACCTCCACTTCGAGCACCGCCCTCCGGGCGATCGCCCCTTGCGCAGTGGAAACCGGCATGCCCATCCCGGCGAGCAAACCCGCCGCACCCATCACCAGCGTCCCGGCGACACGCCTCCCGGAACCGTACCTTGCCAGCATCCGCGATTTTTCGATCCTCATGACGAAACCCTTCCTGAAAGTGATGATTGTCCGACGCGGCCACCAGACTGGCACTGCCCGCGATGAGTTTCAGCCTGAGGCAGAACTGGACGTCGGGACATCGGCCATTGGCACCACTCGTCAAGCAAATATGTCCCATGGCGAGTCCGGCGCGCATGGCTCCCCGGGCGGCGGTCAATGGTTCTTCCGGGCGATGCGGGTCTGGTACGCCTGCACCAGACTTGGGCTCTGGATGCAACTGACCACCCTGTCCGGAGAAAAAGTCATGAATATTTTGCTCGATCTGAATCACCTGAGGCGCCTGGTCTTCTGGCTTGCCGCATCGATTGCCGCTCCTGTCACCCAGGCAGCACCCCCAGTCAATTCAGCGGCACGATCGCCAGCAGCCGCCACCGCACAGGTCGAACGGGGTCGCTATCTCATCGTGGTCGGCGGCTGCAACGATTGCCACACCCCCGGATATGGTTCCTCCGGTGGGAAAGTGGCGGAGCAGGACTGGCTGGTCGGCGACATGCTGGGCTTCAGCGGTCCCTGGGGCACGACCTATCCGACCAACCTGCGCCAACTGGTGGCGCAGATGACTGAAGCGCAATGGCTGGTCCGGTCCGGCCAGACACAGATGCGCCCGCCCATGCCCTGGGTCAGCCTGCACGGGATGACGCAGGACGACCTGAAGGCCATTTATCGTTACATTGCCTGGCTGGGTCCCAAAGGCGAACCTGCCCCCACCTATCTGCCTCCTGGCAGTTCGCCCAAGGGTCCGGTGGTAGCCTTCCCTGGCGGCTGATCCCGTACCCGGTGGCCCGTTGACTTGTGCCGCTCCGTCTCCATATGTGAGGCATGTCCAGCACCGTCAATCCCGCCACACCCACTGCCCGGCTGCGCATCGACTTCGTGTCCGATGTAGCCTGTCCGTGGTGCGCCATCGGGCTGGCCAGCCTTCAGGTGGCACTCGGGCGTCTGGACGGAGTCGTGCAGGCGGACATCCACCTGCAGCCCTTCGAGCTGAACCCCGGACTCCCACCGGAGGGCGAGGACGCCAATGAACACCTGATGCGCAAGTACGGCATCGGCGAGGCACAGCTCGATGCCAATCGCGCCACGATCCGCGAGCGAGGTGCAGCCCTTGGCTTTGCGTTCAACATGCACAAGGGAAGCCGTATCCGCAACACGTTCGATGCGCACCGGTTGCTGCACTGGGTCGGACTCGAACATCCTGACCGTGCTCTGATCCTCAAGCAGGCGCTGCTGCGAGCCTATTTCAGCGACGGAAAAAACGTGTCCGACCATGAAGTCCTGATCCGCGTCGCCGGGGAAGCAGGGCTCGATTGTGATAGGGCTCGCCAGGTGCTCGAAAGCGGCGCGCATGCGGACGCCGTGCGCGCACAGGAACGGGCTTTCCAGCAGGCCGGCATCCACTCCGTGCCGGCCACCATCGTCAATGGCCAGTACCTGATCCCGGGCGGTCAACCGCCAGAAGCCTTCGAGCGCGCATTGCGCGAGATCGCGGACGGAGCGGCGACTGCACAACCCGCGCTGCATTGAGAAGGAGCAGCCATGAGCGGTACCGTGAATCTGGTCTGCCCGCATTGTGAGGCCGTGAATCGCGTGCCCAGCGCCCGGCTCGGCGATGCCCCGAATTGCGGAAAATGTCACAAGCCCCTGTTCACCGGCCACCCCCTGGAAGCCGGCTCGAGCACGTTCGAGAAGCACCTGTCACGCAACGAGATCCCCGTGCTGGTGGATTTCTGGGCGCCCTGGTGTGGCCCGTGCCGGATGATGGCACCGCAGTTCGTGCAGGCAGCCGCGCAACTGGAGCCCGGCGTGCGACTGCTGAAAGTCGATACCGACGCTGAACCGGAACTCGGCACGCGTCATGGCATCCGCAGCATCCCCACTCTGGCCCTGTTTCGCGGAGGCCTCGAGGTGGCGCGTCAGGCTGGTGCGACGAACAGCGCGAACATCATTCAGTGGGTGCGCGCCCAGGGTCTTTGATCCAACATGCGCGCCGGAAGTCCAACGCTTCAGGTTTACGCTTCCCGACAAGCCGCCGCCTCGGACATGGCCGTGAAATATCGCTCGCTGCGCATCATGAGTACCGTGCCTCCCATCCATGCCGGCAGCGCCACGACCGAAAGGGCATGGAGCACGCTGCGGTTGCCCCCGATCGCGTCGGAAACGGCACCGACGATGCTGGGCGCGGTACCGCTCAACAGGCCAGCAGCAATCGCATAGATCGCGAGAAACCGCGCGCGTACGGCCGATGATGTCATGTCCTGAAGCATCGTCGGAACAAGCACGCCGATGGCCGTACCGGAAAGCATCATCACCCCCATCAGCGCGTATGCCTGCCAGGTCGACATGACCCATGGGAAACACAGCAGAACCGGTGTCGTCACAAGCATCACGCACCAGGCTACGCGCACGGACGCAATCCGGCCCATCCGGGGCATCAGTCTCTTGAGCAGAAGCGTACTGAAGGCTACACCCGCAAACATCCCGATCCCGGTCGCAGAACCCATTCCGAGCCCGTTCTGTGCGGGTGTTGCACCGAACAGCCGGGCGGTTGCGACCGGAAGCCACACGAGAAACCCGCCGAACGCCAGCAAATACAGCCCAAGCGAACCCAGTACGGTTGCCATCGCGACCCAGTGCTGGCGCAGAAATGCCCAGATCCGGTCCGCATCTGCTTCCACTACCTTGCCGGCAACACTTCGGCTTGCCGATCGACGCAGATTCATGAACGCGATGGCGACGAGCAGGAAAGGTGTGGGCAAGACCACGGCGAAGAATGCAATCCGCCACGCTTCCCACCCGCGCAGCATAGTCGGCAGATTGGGATGCAAATGATCAAGTGCGCTCAGTGCCATGCCCCCCAATGCGAGCGCGAGTGATATCGCAACGTATGCGGCCACGTACTGGACGCCGTTCGCGAGCACACGTTTGCGCCCCTTGAACAGGTCGGGGACGATCGACATGGTCAGCGGTCCGAGTCCGGCTTCCCCTGCCGCCATGGCGACGGCAGCCGCGAACAATTCGTGGAAATTCCGAGCCAGTCCGCAGGCCGCCGTGCCGAGAGACCACACGAGAACGCAGCCACTGAGCACATAGCGTCGATCGAACCGGTCGGCAAACCAGGCTATCGGATAGACCGCGACGATCGTAAACACGGAAAATGCGACGCCTTGCACGAGCCCGAGATCGGTGTCAGTGAGGTGCAGCGATTTGGCAAGTGGATCTGCCGCGAGTACCAGAAGCTGCCGATCGACGAACGCGAAGACCGTCACGATCAGGATGGCCCACAGCGTGTACCAGCCGCCGGGGAGCACATGGTCCGTTTGTGCGGTGGGGTTCACACGGCCACCACGTCGAGCCGGTGTTGTGTATCGATCCACCGACGCACGGCACTTGCAGCCACATCGAGCGTCACAGGGCCTGTCGCCAGCAGCGCATCGTGGAAACCGCGCACGCTGAACCGCTCGCCGAGCCGTGCCTCGGCCTCTGAACGAAGCGCCCGGATCACCCGCTCGCCGAGCTTGTAGCTCAACGCCTGTGCAGGCATCCCGATGTACCGGTCGATCTCGCTCTCGATCGTCTCCGGCGGCATGAACGTGTTCT
This sequence comes from Steroidobacteraceae bacterium, assembly GCA_044226785.1. Classification (GTDB taxonomy): domain Bacteria; phylum Pseudomonadota; class Gammaproteobacteria; order Steroidobacterales; family Steroidobacteraceae; genus TMP-86. The sequence continues at coordinate 188,498 of JBGAGK010000004.1, forward strand.
CGGCCATATAGGATATCGCCCGCTCTCGCTCCCAGCGATACCAATGCAGACCGGTATCGACCACCAGCCGCGCCGCCCGCCAAAGATCGAACGTGAGCTGGCCAAAATGATCCGCGGGCTCATCATAAAGGCCCAGCTCGTGTCCGAGCCATTCGCAATACAGCGCCCAGCCTTCGACGTAGCCGTTGCAATCTGACCAGCATGCACGGCGGAAACCGGGAAGCGATTCGAGTTCGCTCGCAAGTGCGAATTGCATCAGATGTCCGGGCCACGCCTCGTGCAGTCCGAGCGACACGAGCAGGTGGACCGGACACTTGCGCGGCAGCGCCGTGATCCGATAGACCCCCGGCATGCTGCAGTCGGGGGGTGCCGGCTCTGCCATGCCGGGAGGAAGGGCGACGGACTGCTCAGGCGTAAACGGCTCCACCGTGTAGACCGCGCGCGGTAGCCTGCCAATGATTCGCGGCAGCCGCCCGTCAATCTGCTTTGCCAGGGCGCGCGTCCTGGTCAGCAGGCTCTCGCCCGTCGCCTCGACACATGATTCAATCGTCGCCGCATACTCGCGGGCGGTACCAGAAAACCCCGCGGCTGCGAGCACGGCCTGGATCTCCGAGTGGATCTTCGCGACCTCATCCAGCCCGATCCGGTGGATTTCCGCTGGCCCGTACATCGTGGTCGTCTGCTGGATGATCCTGAACCTGTAGTAGGCCTCACCACCCGGTTGCTCACAGACAGAGACGCTTGAAGTGCAAATCCGTTCCGCGTGCTCCACGAGAAAGGCATCGAACCGGCGCAGGGCCGGCAGCACAGCTTTGCTCACCGCATGCTCCGCGCGGGTGCGCAAGGCTGTCATCGCGTCAGCATTCAGACCCGATGGTGGATCAGCGAGTCGTGCACGAAGGACTCCCGCCACACCACTGTCCGCAATGGACGCAGCGAGCATCTGGCGCACGCGCCCGAGGATCGGCCGGGGCACCCGGTAGCCGCGGGCGAAACCTTCTTCGAGCAACAGGAGATTTGCGTCGAAGAACCCTGGCATTCCCTCCAGCCGGCTCAGCAGATCCTCAACATCGCCGCGTGTGTTCAGCGGAGTCATTTGCGCGAGCATCATCGGCAAGTCTTGAAACCCATGGATGTAGAGCTGAGGAACCAGCGGAGCGCCGATGCGCCAGGATTCTGCCATGAGCGTGAGCTGATGACGCAAAAGCGCGTGGGTGTCAGCGTCCTGGGCTGCAAGCTCCGCGGCGCGGATGGCATCCAGACGCCGCAGCAAACGAGCAGCGACCCGGCTGCGGCGCGCGTGATCATCGAGACTCATGCCGTCAAGCCGGTCGCCATGCCCGGCAACCCCTGCGAGGCTCGCCTCGACGGGAAACTCATGATTTCGGAAGGCCCAATAGTCATGCACCAACGCGTGCAACCTGGCTGAGTCTTCAGCCGGTTCGCGGCGTGCCGCGAGAATCGCGACCGGTTTGCGCAACATCTGACCCGCAAGGTAGCCGTGTGGAGCATCCGGCCGCGTAGGCGCGCAATGGATCTCGCGCGCAACATCATCTCCGCCTGCCAGCCGCCCAAATGCAGCAAAGCCTGCGCGATCTGCAATCCGCCCGGTACCCGCATCGAGACCCGGCTGGTCGCCGATGCAAATGAAGAAGGACGCGGGCGTGCCGCCCGTGCCGGTCAGGCGCGGCAGCGAGACCGTACCGTCCATGTGGGTCAGCCCAGTGACCCCGGTGGACTCATGCGGGACCGTCGGCATCGACTCTGTCCGGGTGGCGAATGCCTGGATCACGGCGATGGGTGGCGTACCGTGGTCATTCGCCGGGCTGACGGTGCGCACGAAGGAACCACCGGTGTAGCCACCATCATCGACAAAGCGCAGAAACGCGGAAGCCGAAACGGGTGCGCGCGCGCGATCGACTTCGATCAGCAAATCGCCGAACGGCGTCATCACCCGCACGAGGTCGTTCGGCGTCGTGCCACTCATCGCATCAGGACGCAGTGCGTTTTGCAGGCTTCACCGCATTCGCCTTCAGCCTGCGCAGGACTGCCTCGAGTGGCATATCGAGTTTCGCTCCGGCGGGCGGCTCGGCGTTCATCAGATATCGCATGAAGTAGTCGAGTCGCCGGCGCATGCCGTAACTGCTCCAGGTGTGGCGATCCCGCGGCAGAACCACCAGGTCCACATCCTTGTTCACATCGATCAACGCCTGCACGAGCTGGAACAACGCGCCCGGATGGCAGCCCGAATCGAGCAGGCCGTGCACGAGAAGGAGCTTTCCCTTCAGGCTCGCCGCGTAGGTGCGCGCAGCCTGAGTCGCGTAGTGTTCCGGCGAATACGGACCATGATAGCGCTCGCCCCAGCAATGCCAGAAAATGGCCTGGTCATAGTTGCCCCCACCAGCGACTGCCACCTTGAAGAAGTTACCGTAGCGCAGCATCGCCATTGCGGCCATATAGCCGCCGCCGGAAAAACCGGTGATTCCGATGCGTTCGAGATCGATTGGGTGGTGCTGTGCAAGCTGCCGGATCGCCGAAACGTGGTCCTCGAGGTTCGAGGCCGTGTGTACCGCTCCGTACGATGCCACGCGAAACGCCCGCTCGCGATTGGCGGTACCACGACCGTCCAGAATCAGCACAAAGCAGCCGAGCGCGGCGAGATGTGCGGCGTCTGTCAGCATTCCGTCGCTGATGCTGTTGCCGAATGCGATCTTTGGAACCACATTGACCTGGGGCCCTCCGTAAATGTCGTCTATGAGGGGGTACGTCTCGCCGGGTTCGATGACAGGCGGCTTGAACAGCATGCCGTACACATCTGTGGCTCCATCGGCGGCCTTGCAGCAGACAACTTCCGGCCACCGCCATTCTGCCGGCAGACCGTCGGCCTGCTCGATCTTCGCTATCAGCGAGCCATCGATCCGGCGCAAATAGGTAGATGGCAATGAAACGCCGGTCCCCACCGACTCGACGAAGTAACGCGCATGCGGCGACAGTCCAGCGATCTGGAAGCGGTCGTGGCCCTCCATCGCCAGCAATGCCAGAGAGAATTCGCCGGCCCGCCACACCACGTGTTCGCCGACTGAACCCGACAGGATCCTGACGGGTCCCCCGTCAAGTGAGACCGCGCATGGCTTGCACACGTAGGGATCCTCGTCCGCTGAAATGCCTGCGGCAAGGAAGAACACCCTTCGTGAGGAGAAGTCCACATGCAGGATTTCCCGGATCTGCCAGTTACCGGCCGTTATCGGATGTTTCAGGGAACCGGTGGCAAGGTCGTAAAGGTAGAGATGCCCGTGCCCGGAGCGCTCGGAATACCAGACAAGTTCTTGCGTACCCGGCACCGGGTAGATCAGTGCCGGCGCGTACACGTTCACGCTCAATTCGACGTAGGTGTCCGAATGCTCGACGAACACCTCACGCGTTGCGCCTGTGTCGGTGTCGAAGGCGATCACGTGCGCAACCTTCTCCCCACGCTCGACGTCGACAAAATACGCGGTACGTGCATCGCCCCACCATGCGAGATTCGCCGCAAAAGGCGTGTCGTTCATGCGGACCGCACACAGACGAGGATAACGTGCCTCCACCTGCCCGCCGGTGTCGACATCAACCGAAAAAAGACGAAACTCGGTCGGCTTTGCATCGCCCGGCAGCGAGGTCGGATTCGGCACCACCCTGGTCCGAATGCCGTCTTCCGGTGCAAACTCCACGTATGGAAGATCGGGCACGTGCCGGTCATCGACCTGCGCCGCGAGAATCCGGCGGCCGTCCGGCGACCATCGCGCCTCGACGAGCTGGCCAATGGCCTGCTTGCGCACAATCCGCATCGCAAGCGGGCTGTCCGCATAGGCGTAGCGCTCGGTACCATCCGTGGTCAAGGACCGTTCGGTCCGCGTATCCAGGTCGATGATCCACAGATTGTGATCGCGCACGAATGCTGCGCGCTTGCCGTCCGGCGACACCAGCCACTGCGGATCGCTTCGCTTCTGGATCGCAGAGAGCCGGCGTGTGGCAATGTCATAGGAGTACGAATCGCCGAAGGCATCGAAGGTGGCGAAAGTGTCGCTGATCCGGAGTCCGCGCAGTATCAGGCTTTCAGCATCGACGTCAGCCTCGAGCTGCTGCGACAGTGCGGCGGCAATCTCCGCGCGGGTGAATGACGAGTGGACTGCACCCGTGGACGCCTCGATGATTCGGTACTCCACACCATGCGTTGCTCGGCGCTCGTACCAGAACCGTTCGCCGCTCTCCAGCCAGCGCGGATAGATCGCACCGTTGCGTACCTTCTGCGCGGCAGCAAGCAACACTTGCGGCAGTGCGTAATCGCTGGCGAACATGCGCGGCTCCGGTTGCTCGTCAGTAGTTGAGGTTGAAGCTGACTCCCACCACCCGCGGTTCCATGCGCGATGGATAGACGAGTGCCGCAAACGCCGGGTACAGGACGTAGTCCCTGTTCAGCAGGTTTTTAGCATATACCGAGACGCTCCATCTGCTGGCTTCGAAGCCGAGCCGGATGTTCAGCAGCCGCATTACATCGCTCCTGGCCGGAACGAGCTGAAAACTGCGCGCGAACACCTGGAAGCTCTCGCTATACTGGTAGTCCACACGGGCGAAGGCCGGAAGGTTTCCGGCATTGAACCGGTATTCCGCTGACGCAGAGCCCGTAAATCGTGGAACGTAGTCTGCCGGATCTCCCTTGCGGTGCTCGGCGGAATCCGACTTGTGCTCCATGTCGTTCCAGCCACCGGTGGCCGTGAGCGTCAGCGCCCGGACGGGCGAGAACGAAAGTGACGCATCGACGCCATTTCCCGAAAGCTTGCCACCATTGCTGGTGAAGGACGTTGGGAGGCCCGCAATGTTGGTGACAACCTGCACGTCGCTCCAGTCGTTGTGGTACACGGCGAGTTCGGCGCTGACCCCGTGCTCCGGCGACTGGAACTTCGCCCCGAGCTCATACGTCCAAAGCTTGTCCGGCGTGTACGCAGCGGGAATAGGCCCGAATCCCCCGCCGACGGAGGTCGTGTTGAAGCCGCCGCTTCGAAAGCCCTTCGCAGCGTTCACATAGAGGTTTACCGCCCGGTTCGGTTGCCAGCTCAGGTTGAAACGCGGTGTGAGCGCCGTGAACTTGGCGCTGCGAATATCGAACACGGGCGATCCCAGGAAAGCGCTCACGGCGTCCTGATCACGTTTGTCTTCAAAGTAGCGGATACCGACCAGCGCCGTTACCTTCGGCGCGATCACGTAGGTGCCCTCGCCGAACACCGCCCATGACCTGGAATCCGATGGGTAGGTTCCCGACGCGGAAAACAGGACGAGACCGGGCGGCAGCGCATTGGCGGGGAGGATGGTTGTGCCAAACTCACCGTTCGCATCCGACTTGCGATAGAACGCGCCGATTGTCCAGCCAAGCGCGCTGCCTTGCTTCGAGGCCAGTCGCAGTTCTTCGGTCCAGATCCTGTTTTCAAACTGGGCAGGAATGCCGATTCCCTGAACTGTTCCGGGTGGAATGCCGAGCAGCGGGAGCAGCGGACCGAAGGAATTCGTCGTGTCCTGCACGGCATTGTCCTGGCGCCGCAGGTAACCCGTGGCGCTCAGCAATTGCGCAAAGTGAAAGTCGTATGTGACCGTCGCGTTCAGCAGTGTCGCCCTGGACGCGAACGGTGTTGGCAGGTGGTCGAATACCTGTTCGTTCCCATCGCTCAGATTCTGCGCGCCCAGATCGAGATCCTGGTGCTGCGCCATCAGCGTGAACTGCAGCTCATCGGACGGCTTTGCAGTGAATTTGCCGCGGATCGTGAATGCGTGTCCGCTGTTCACCCGCCTCTCGCCCAGCTGCGGGTTGTCGATCCAGCCTCCAAATTCCTGATAGGAAGCCGCGACGCGCACGCCGGCTCGCCCATCAGCAATGGGCATGTTCAGGACACCATCCGTGCGCCAGTCGGTTCCCCCACCACTGACCGCCCCGAAATCGGCGCCGGCCGACGCGGAAAAACGAGTCAGGTCGACCGGATTCGTGATGTAGCGGATCGTGCCGCCCACGGCGCCCTGCCCGTACAGCGTACCCTGCGGGCCACGAAGCACCTCGACCCGCTCGATATCAACCATGCGCACGTCCTGGCCGGTCTGGTTGGTCTCCAGATTGAGCGGCATTTCGTCCATGTACACGCCAACCGTCGGAAGTCCGCTGTATACGGAGATGCCACGCATCGAGATGCGCTGCTGACCCGGCGAGAATTCGGTGATCGAAAGGCCCGGTACAGTGAATTGGAGATCCTCGATGGTCGACGCGCCGCGCTTCGTCAGCTCGTCTCCGCTTATTACGCTCACGGATAGCGGCACGTCCAGGAGTGACTGCGAGCGCTTCTGCGCCGTTACCACGATCTCACTGAGGAGCTGTGATTCGCTCTGCTCGGTCTGCGCCGTCGCGGCAGCCTGTGCTGCAGCCGCGAAACCGAGTGTTGCACCGAGCAGCACGGCACTGTATCGAAGGCGATTCATACGGACCTCCCCAACTTGCTTCCGACCGAATCTTAAAAATGATCGTACGATCATTTTGAGTATGATGCAAGCTTGGTGTTGCCGCATGGGCGGCTTCGAAGTCCGGAAACGAGGGAATACACATGCCCAAGCGGGACAACGCCTACATGGAGATTCAGCGCGAAGCGATTGCCCGAGCGACTCTTGCAGTGCTCATCCGCAAAGGGGTCCGCGAAACGACCCTGCGCAACATTTGTTCCGAGGCCGGGATATCCATCGGCACGCTGTACATCCATTTCAAGACCAAGGAGGAAGCGGTGGTCGCGGCGTGTCAGCTCGACTCCTCGGAAGTCGACACCGAGCCGCTGCCGCCGACGTGGACCGAATATCTTCAGGAATTCTCATTCGGCGACCTGCGCGAGGTCGGTTCCCGGAGTTCCAAGCGCATGCGACTATCCCTGCAGTTCGTCGCTGAGCTTTCGCAGATGCAGCAAAATCCGAAGGGCCTTTCGGATATCTACGACTCCGTGTGGAGACGCTACAGTGCGGCGCTGCAGGGCCTCAAGCAGCGCCGAGAGATCACCCTGCCCCTCGGCCTCGATCACACGGTGGAAGCGCACCTGCAGCTGCTGCTGGGCTCCCGGTATCGTCTGGTCTCCCATCGCGAACTGCAGGCGGAAAGCGTGCGCGCGGCTCTCGAAGCAGCGCTCGCCGTAACCGCGGGCCGGGTAGCGCCCTCCGCCAAGGACCCGGACGCATCATGAGGCCGGCTACCGCGAGAGTGCACCCGGTTTCCCGTGCGACCCGGCCGCCAACTCATCGACCAGAAACGTCATGCGTGAGGCCATGATCTCCCGGCGAGCCAGCGGATCGCTGACGCCGTCACGCATGTTGTGCAAAAGGTGAATACGAGCGCAGCGCCTTTGTCTGGGCAGGATCGTCGGGACTGCCGTACTCGTGAAGCCGCTGTTGATGAGCGATTCCGCGGCCGCCGCGAATTGCGGGCATGACAAGCGCCCTCCGAGCGCAGCAACATCCTGCCCACCGCTGGAGTCGATACTGAGCTCCTGCCGGTGCGTTCAAACGCACTGGGTCAGCGATACGAGGGCTGGTACCTCTAGCCATGCTACAGCCGCGGCGCATCGGAGTTCTTCGCCGCATCGCGGACTTCCTGAGCCTGCCGCCGGGAGTCCATGCCCTGAAGTGCCTGCTCGGTGGCCGTAATCATCTCGTAACCGTGTGCCTGATCGATCGCGCCCACCTGGAAGAACTGAGCCAAGGCCGGGTTTTCGCGCAGGCTGTGCACCTGGGCCGCGAGGACGAGACCGCAGTCGGGCGAGAAATTCGTTCCCCCATCCGGATCGGCGCTGGCATTGCAGCGGCTGCGCAGCGGCGAAGCTTCGGTGACGGGTCGTCCCAGGGGGTCATGGGCCCAGGTCAATATCACGACGTCGTTGTTGCCGGTCGTGGCCGTCGGCTGTCCGTACTTGCCGACCAGCGCCTGAACCACGCTCTCCATGGGAGGATTCTTGCCTGCAGCGAACCATTCCTCCCGGGCCACGGCGATCACCCGCTCCCGGCCGGGCAGCCCCATGGTCGTCACGTACCACTTCGACTGTCCCGGCTTCATGTCGTCCGGGCGAACCGCATTGCCCGAGCGCATCATCATGTCGTTCTGCATTTCCTTCATGATCTCGCGCGACGACTTCACGACACGTGGCTCGGCGAAGCGCGCGCCGAACCCCTGGCGGAGCTTCTGACCATAGGTCTTGATGTCGAAGCCGCGGCCCGATTCTGTCACCACCATCAGGTCGTCACTGCACAGAACGATGTTGACGGCCTCGTCGTAGAGCATGCCAGGACGCACACCGAGCACATCGTCGACCGGTGTTCCCTCCGCCCGCCCCGCCAGCGTCACTTTCGCTGGGCAGTTCACCTTGCCGCGCGCCTCGCGCGCCACCTGTTCTGCGGTGGCTCCCTCCGCTGCAGCGGGCCGCGATGCCGGCGCACCGGGCCTTGAGCCGCCTGGTCCGGCGCCGCCTGCAGAGTCCCTCGATCCGCAAGCCGCGACGAGCAGGGTGGTCGCCAACAGCGTGAACAGCTTCTGATGTTTCATTTGCCTTTTCCTCCCGTGAGCGATCACTTCTTCTTGTCGAACAGGTTGAGAATGCCCCGCACCGCTTCACCGACGGCTGGCGCCGAGCCCGGCATGCCGGCGATCGAGCCTGCTCCGAGATCCGCAAAATGCAGGCTGTAGTCACGGTCCATGCGAACCTGCTGGCTCGGCAGGATGACCAGGCCTGTGACCACGACGTCATAGACCCAGGCCGTTCCGAGCTGCTGGCCCAGCGAGTTGAAACGTATGACCGAAAATTGCGCATCGCGGGACTCGCCGGGATTCAGGGCAAACGACGGGTCGGCGCCGCGTCCGCTGATGATCCCGATGCCTGCGGCGCTGGTGTCGTGTGTGCCAGGTCGCCCGAACACATAGCGATTGCCGAGATTGTCGATCGCGGCACTGGTGGTCGCCTTGTATCCGAGGCGGATCGGCGCGCTGCTGACATTGCGAAAGCGGACAGTCAGCCGCAACGAGTGATGGCGATCCTTGGGTGTGCCGATTGCAGCGACGGAAGTCACCTGCGCAATGAAGTTGCCGCCACTTGCGCAGCGCGACAACCCTGCACAGGGATCAGCGACCTGCGCTACGGGCACCGTTGAGGTCGCCTCGGGCTGTGATCCGGGTGCAGCGCCGGCGTCGCCACCAGGCCCCGCGAAATGCAACACCCGCTCCCTGCCGAGCCTCACCTGCCCGCCGGCGATCGCATCGATCTCCCGAAGCGTCAGGTCCATGTCGAACTTCGTACCCACTATGGCGCGACCTGGTTCCCAGACGAACTCGAAGCGTGCGTCACTGCTCTCACCCGGGTCCAGGGTGAACTTGGTGTCCACAGCGCCCGCACCGAGTACGCCGATGCCACGCACGCCGCCGGTACCGATCAGATAGCGGTTGCCCTGGTCGTCAGTGACGACTCCGGAGTTCCCGACATAGCCCAGTGTCAATGATCGTGCGAGCCGGTTTTGAATGCGCACCGTGGCGGTGACCAGACGGTAGCGGCCTGATGCGCTGGTCCGAAAGTCGGTCACCTGCGCCGCGAAGCTCGCATTGTCCAGGCAATCGGGTTTGCCGGCGCAACCCGGTCCACCGGCCGACACGGGCATCGCAAACATCGCCGCAACGACGAACTGGCAGGTGAAAAGGGCTGCACGCGCAAGCCGTCCGGAGGGGTTCACGGCTGACCCCCATTCTGCACGGCGGACTCACCCGCGCGATCGAGCAGATACTCCTTGACTGCACGCGCGCCCAGATACGCTGCACCCGCAAGAGACAACCAGAATCCAGCGCCGATCGACAGTGCATCCAGCATCGCCTTGCGCGCATCACGCTGGAACTCGGCGAGCATTCCCTGGTACTGGACGCCATCCGTCAATGCGGACTGCTGCTGGCTCAGTGGATCCAGATCCCGGATTCCCAGGAGCACCATCACCACGACAAACACCATGAATACCAGCGGCAAGAGGCCCGACAGACAGGCGCGCCGATCCTTCCACCAGTGCGACACGAATGGCGCGACGAGGCACAGCACGGCTGCCACTCCGTACAGACCGGTATTGCTGCCGCGGCGGGCTCCTGCCAGCGCTTCAAGCGGATTCCCGGCATTGAGGATCCCGAGCAACTGCCAGAAGCTTATTTTCAGCTTGCCCAGCATCGCGGCATCCACCGTGACAGTACTCAGGAACCACCAGCCGAGCACGAGCAATCCCGCGGCAGCGAGTTTCGCGACACCGAACCGGCCCACGAGTCCGGAGGCGAACCGTTGACCCCGCTCTTTCGCGACCAGCAGCGCAGCCTCGGCCTGCTCGCGCGCCAGCTGGGTCTCCGGAACGGCCGTCATCGCCGCCACCCGCCCGGAAACGTCAATGTCCACGTCGACCACGACACCCGCCCGGGGGAGCGTATCGGAGCGCCAGACACCTTCCAGCGCGAATGGATACTGCTGCCCTTGCACCACAACCAGTCCCGGGCCCGCATTCGGATCCCGCATGATTCGTCCCCGCCTCAACATAAGACCTCCGGTAGTTGCGCGATGCCAGTCCCGCTGGCATTGTTGTCCGTGCCTCTATTCCCCATTGCGCAGAAGAGGAACAATAACTGTCATGGAGACGGAGGAATCCCCCCAGGCGGGCAATCACGGCGCCGGTTGCCAGGTCTCAGCCACCACTGACCCGCAGGATCGTCTTGCGCTCGACCAGTTGTTCAGCGCCACTTACGAGGAGCTGCGTCGCCTGGCCCAGCGGGTCCGGCGCGGTGACTCATCCCGGACATTGAGTCCCACCGTGCTGGTCAACGAAGTCTGGATGAAGCTGGCACGGTCACCACAGCCGGATTTCGCATCTGCGCTGCATTTCAAGCGTATCGCTGCGCGGGCGATGCGCCAGCTCCTGGTCGAAGCGGCACGCCGGCGGCTTGCCAGCAAGCGGGGTGGCGACGGGAGCGTGCAGATCGTCACCTTCGACGAATCCGCACATGACCTCGCGGTAAGCGAAACCCAGCTGCTCGCGCTCGATGCAGCACTCGAAGATCTGGCATCGTCGGCACCCCGGCAGGCCCGGATGATCGAATGCCGGTTCTTCGGTGGCATGGATGTATCCGAAACCGCAGCGCTGCTGGAAATTTCCGAGGCAACGCTGATGCGGGACTGGCGCGCAGCACGGGCCTGGCTGGCGCAGGCGCTGCGCGACGGGCGATAGGCGCGGCATGGAGAGCTGGCGCTGGCAGCAGGTCCAGGCACTGTTCGAGGCGGCCCTGGATTTGCCCGACGAACGTGCACAGCAGGAGTACCTGCAGGCGCAGCACGCTGACGACCCCGCCCTGATCGCCCGGATCCAGGCGATGTTGCGCGCCGATCGCGCCGGCAAATCGATGCTCGAAATCGACGTGGCCCATGTCGCGGACTCGATGCTGCGATCGCCGATTCCGCCCGGCACGCATTTCGGGCAATACACGGCAGTCCGGATCCTGGGCGAAGGCGGGATGGGAGTGGTGTATCTGGCAAAACGGGATGATCTTGGAAGTTTCGCGGCAATCAAGGTGCTTCGCGATGCATGGCTTTCACCCGCAAGGCGCCATCGCTTTGCCGCGGAACAGCGGCTTCTCGCACGGCTGAACCATCCGGGCATCGCAAGACTTCATGATGCCGATGCGCTGCCGGACGGCACGCCATGGTTTGCGATGGAATATGTCGACGGCGTTACCCTCACCGATTACTGCCGCACACACCGCTGCACGGTGGCGAGGCGACTGCAGTTGTTCCGGCAGGCCTGCGAGGCGGTGCGATATGCGCATGCGCACGCGGTGATCCACCGCGATATCAAGCCATCGAACATCCTGGTCGATGCCGAAGGTCGCGTGCGCCTCCTGGACTTCGGCATCGCCAAGCAGATGGGGGAATTCGGCGAAGCCGGCCCGACGCGCACGGTGTTCCGGCTGATGACACCCGCGTATGCGGCACCCGAGCAGCTGCTCGGTGAGAGCGTGGGTGTGCACACCGACGTCTACGCACTCGGTGTCGTCCTGTACGAGCTGCTCACCGGGGATCTGCCCTTCAATCTTCGCGATCTGTCACTGTCCGAGGCCATGGCAGTGCTGCGCCAGCAGCAGCCGGCACGACCCTCCGAGCGACATGCCAGCGCATCCATCGACACGCGCGCACCGGGACGCGCGGAATGGGCTGACCTGGATGTACTGTGCCTGCAGGCCCTGCATGTGGAACCACAGCGCCGCTACAGTTCGGTGGAATCCCTGGTCCGGGATCTCGACCACTACCTGGCCTCAGAACCGCTGGAAGCCCGCCCCGAGGGTTGGGGGTACCGTGCACACAAATTCCTGCGCCGCAACTGGCAGGTCGCAACCCTGTCCGCTGCATCCCTGGCCGTGTTGCTGGCGCTGAGTGCATTCTACGCCTGGCGACTCGCCTCGGCCCGCGACGATGCACGCGCTGAAGTGGCACGCACCGCGCGCGTGCAGCAGCTGATGGTCAACCTGTTCCAGGGTGGTGACCCGCTGGCCGGACCACGCGCCGACCTGCGTGTGATCGATCTGCTCGACCGGGGCGCACGCGAAGTGGAGGCCCTGAGTACCGATCCGGCCATACAGGCCGACCTCCTGCACAACCTCGGCCGGATCCAGCAGCAGCTTGGCCAGTTCGACAAGGCTGATGCCCTGTTGTCACAATCGCTGCGCAGGCGAACTGCGACCTTCGGTGAGACCAGTCCGCAGGTGGCTGAAGTACAGGCCACCATTGGCCTGCTTCGTATCGCGCAGGCTCGTCCGCAGGAAGGCGAGCAGCTGATCCGCGGGGCCCTGCAACTCGTGCAGGACAGGCTTCCGCCGGACCATCCGCAGGTTCTCGCGATCCGCCTCGCGCTGGGCCAGGCGCTGCGCGAGCGCGGTGCCTATGTGGAATCGATCGACCTGCTGACGCGGATGGCGGGGCAACTGTCCGCGGAAGCGGCGCCAGTGGCACGGGCCGATGTGCTTGCCGAACTATCCGGATCACAATACGCAGCCGGAGACTATGTCGCCAGCCGTGCCACGCTGGCGCGCGTGCTGGATGTTCATCGGGGCGAACTGGGCCAGTCCCATCCCATGGTTGCAGTGGATCTCGCCCGTCTCGCAGCCATCGAGCAGGATCTCGGTTACTACGCCAAAGCCGAGCAGCTCGCCCGCCAGGCGCTGGCGATATCCGAACCCTACTATGGCAAGTCCAGCACCCGAACCGCGGATGACCTCACGACCCTGGGTCGGGCGCTCACCTATCAGTCGAAATTCGACGAAGCGGTGAGTGTGCTGCAACGGGCGCTGCACATCCAGGAGTCCACCCATGGCCCTGCACATCCCGCGGTCGCGGAGGCTGTAAACGAACTGGGCAACGTGCTCGCGGTCCGGAACCTCCAGGCGGAGGCGGCGCAGATGTTCATGCGCGCCGCGGACATCTATCGGCAGGTCTATGGAGAGCAGCACTACCTCGTCGCCATCGCCTTGTCGAACGTCGCCTATGCGCAGATGCAACAGGCCGATTACGTACGGGCCGAGGCGCTGTTTCGTCGCGTGATCGATACATTTTCCAGCACATTGGCGCCGGACAACGTGAATACCGGAATTGCGCGCATCAAGCTGGGACGAACGATCCTGCGCGCGGGGCGCCCTGCGGAAGCCGTGACCGAAACCCTTGCGGGTTACCGCATCCTGTCCGCACAGACGAGTCCCTCCATCAGCTACCTGCAGGCTGCACGCGCAGATCTCGCCACTGCGTACGACGCGATCAACGAACCGCAGGAAGCCGCGCGCTTTCGCGCCGAACGCGCGGCAGTGGAGGCCGGCAATGCTGCGCTGAAAACCCGAGGTCCTGGCTGAACCATGGAAACCGCGCAGGCGGTGCAGAATCCGGTGCTCGTCGGTCACTCCACGGTGGCATGCATCTTCCGTGCCGTTGACGCCGCGATACTTGCCCATGCGGCCAATCGCTGCGACGAAAGCCTTGCGGCGATTGCAGTGGCGTCGCATGTCTGCAAGGCCGCATGGTGACCCCGCGAAACCCCTGTCCTGGTGTTGATGTAAGGCGTGCATTCCATGAACTGGCACGCGCCATCGGGAAACTACGTATGGGACCTGAGGGTTACTGCGCCTGAGAATCCGGCGGTCCATGCAAAAGCCCAAAGGCAAGCGTCCCCATCCACCTGCGCCCCCGACGCAGGTGGACGACCGCGGAAGGCACATCCGCCCTTCGGATTCCGGCGCCCTGCTGCGCCCGGCCGATACCGATGCACTGATCGAAGGAGCCTGCCGGCTGTTGCGCGACACCGGCTGTGCGTTCGAGACCGGCAGCGAGGCCATGGACCTGTTCGATGCAGCGGGTTGCGATGTCATGGCCGGGGGCCTGGTGCGCTTCCCGACGGATCTCGTGCACGAGGCGATTGCAACGACCGCAAAGAGCGCCCTGTTGTGGGACCGTGAGGGGACGAGCAGCATCCGGATCGACACTCAACATACCTGGTTCATCGCCGGGATGACGGCGATCCGGGTGTTCGACACGCACGACGGCACGACGCGATCCAGCAGCGCAGCGGATCTCGTGATGAATACTCGAATCGCGGACTCGCTGCCGAATATCGATGCGGTCTGCATCACCTGCAAGGACGTGGATCGCCCCGATAGTGGCGGCGAGGTCGGCGAGTTCGCGATCCTGGTGCGCAATACGACAAAGCCACTCGAATTCCTCTGCGAGGATGTCACGTCTCTGGCCGCAGCCATCGACATCGCCTCGAGGGTGCGTGGCTCGGGCGCGGCGCTGCGCGAAAAGCCCTACTTCCTGCACACGATCACACCCCTGCCGCTGATGTACTGGCATTCGCACATCGATCAGCTGATTCTCGCCGCACGGAGCGGCATCCCCCAGAGCATCGGTACGCTGCCGATTGGCGGGGCATCCGCGCCCATCACGATGGCGGGCTGCATGTTGAACTCGCTGGCTACCGACTTCGCCGGCATGGTGCTTGCGCAACTCGCCGCACCGGGCTCGTTCGCGATCGGCAGTTCCGACGTGCGCTTCATGGAACCGGCCACCGGCAGCATGGGAAACACGCCGCAGGTATGGCTCACCGACATCGCGATCCATGAGGTGCGCCGCAAGCTCGGCATGCCCTCGTTCTGCGGCATCGCCGGACGCGCATCGGCGCGGCGCTTCAACCAGGATGCGGTGTGGGAGATTTCCGGCTCCATGGCACAGGCATTCTTCAGCCGGCCGGCGACACTGGACTATCTGGGTCTGATTGACAACGGCATGGCGTACTCGCTGCATGCGCTGTGCCTTTGCGACGAGCTCGCCGGCATGCTGCGGACCATGTGGCAGGGATTGCATATCGATGACGATACGATGGCGCTGGATCTGGCGCACGAGGTCGGCCCGCGCGGCAACTACCTCGCTCAGCATCACACCGCGCGCCATTGTCGCGACCAGCTCTGGCCGGCCCGCTACTTCGGGGCCCACCTGCCACTGAGTGCAGGAACCTTGCAAGACACGGATCTCGTGCAACGCATAGATGCAGATTTGCGTCACCGGCTGGCCACACACCGCCCCGCGCCATTGCGGCCGGACCTCGACGCCTGGTTGTCCACCCGGGAAGCAGCCGGATCGGCCCTGGCGCTCTAGGACTCACGCCCGAAGATGATTCGCGCACCGCGCCGATAGGTCCAGTAGGCCACTGCCCAGTTGAGCAGCACCGAAATACGGTTGCGAAACCCGATCAGGAAAAACACGTGCGCGGTCAGCCAGAACCACCAGGCTGGAAGACCCGAAAGCCTGATCCCGTGAAGATCGACGACCGCCGCCATGCGTCCGATGGTCGCGAGATTGCCGTAGTCCCTGTAGCGGAATGGCCGTGGATCGCGTCCGGCCAGGCGATCCAGAATCGCTCCTGCGACATGCGTCCCCATCTGCTTGGCCGCAGGCGCAACTCCCGGCACCGGCTTGCCGTCCTGCAAGATCGTGGCAAGGTCGCCGGCAACGAAGATCTCCGGATGGCCGGGTACGGAAAGATCGGGCCTCACCGGCACGCGTCCGACGCGATCCAGCGCAACGCCAAGCGAGCGCGCGAGCGGCGATGCGGCAACACCCGCCGCCCAGACGACGGTGCGTGCCGCCACGAAGGCATCGCCGACGCGATAGCCTTGCGCATCGATTGCAGTGACTGGAGTCCCGGTCAGGACTTCGACGCCGAGATGCTCCAGTTGCCTGCGTGCCCTGGTGGACAGGGTTTCGGGGAAGGCCGACAGGATCCGTGGCCCCGCTTCGATCAGGCGCACGCGTGCCGTGGCCGGGTCGATGCGCCGGAACTCGCGCTTCAGTGTGTGCCGCGCGATTTCCGCCAGCGTACCGGCGAGCTCGACACCGGTCGGGCCGCCACCGACGATCGCAAAGCTCAGCCAGGCCCTGCGCAGCTCAGGATCGGGTTCCGCCTCCGCATGCTCGAATGCAAGCAGCAGACGACGACGCAGCAGCAGCGCATCATCGAGCGTCTTCAGGCCCGGCGCATGCTGCGCCCAGTCATCATGGCCGAAATAGGCATGAGTCGCACCACTGGCCAGCAGCAGCACGTCGAAGCCGACATGGCTCCCATCCGCCAGAACCAACCGGCGGGCACCGGGATCCACAATCTCGACCTCTGCCAGACGCACTCCCACGTTTTGCTGCCTGCGAAGGATATGTCGCAGTGGCGCGGCAATGTCAGGCGAGGACAGTCCCGCAGTCGCCACCTGGTAGAGCAGCGGCTGGAACAGATGATGATTGGCACGATCGATCAGCAGGATCTCCGCCCGCGCCTTGCGCAATGCGCGCGCGGCCCAGAGCCCGGCAAAGCCGCCGCCGACGATGACGATGCGAGGAAGGTTGTTCGAATCCGGCATTCAATGCAGAGGTTGGAGGAAATCACGGCACAATACAATTCCTGCATGGCTGGAGGGGTTCACATGAACATCGGACGAGTGGGATTTGTCTTCGGCATGACCGCATTCACCGCTGCTCTGACCTGCGATGTGGTGCAGTTGGCCACGGTCCTGCCAGCCAAATTGCGCGGCGAGATCGATGCGATCCGGGTGCTCGACCAGACACCCCGTCCATGTTCCGGGATTACGATGCCATTGACTACATTGCAATGGGGCTGGCGTGTCTGCTTGCAGCGCTGGCGTTGGAGAAGATGGGCTTCGAGGGCTGGGTTCGGCGATCGCTGCTGCTCGGTCTGCCGTGAGCTGTGACGGCGCCGCTGTTCATGCTGATGCTCGCCCTCCTTCTTGGCCGGCGCTCTGTCATCGCGACGCAATGGATGGACGCTCACCGCGGCCTGGGTGACTTTGCCTCCAGCTGATCGAGGAACAACCGGACATTGCGGGGCATCAGCCGACGCGCCGGCATCAGGGCATAGACCCGGAGCGGCGCACACTCAAAGCCCGACAGGAGACGAACCAGGCTGCCGGCACGCACCGCTGCAGCACAGTAGCTGCTGGTGATGCGGGCGATCCCGAGCCCGGCGACGGCTGCCTGCAGCCGGATCGCGGCGTTGGGGCTTCGCAAGCGCGGCGCCAGTATCGGTACATGCGAGTTCCGAGAGCTGGCTTCGTCAAAGGCCCATTCCCGATCCGAGGGCGCGGTCAGGAGCGGCAGCTTCAGCAGGTCGTCCGGGGTTGCAGGTTCATCATGCCTGGCAATGAATCCGGGTGAAGCAAACAATCCGCGCTCAAGCGAAAACATGCGCCGTGCGACCGTGCTTGAAGCCGGCAACCCTTCGTAGGCAGTCGTGAATACGATGTCGTAACGCTGTGCAAAAAGGTTTACCGCACCATATTCCACGTCGATGTTGATCTGCAGGTTGGGATGTTCGTCAAGCATGGCGCAGGCGATCTCGCCGAGATGATGCGCAGCGAACTCGTAGGGTGCTGCGATGCGCAGTGTGCCGCCGACGCTGCTGGTGCGGGCCAGCGCGTCGTCGACGGCATTGCGCAAATGCCGGAACAGGGGCGAAATTTCGATGTGCAGTGCTTCGCCCGCCTCCGTCAGGCGCAGACGCCGCGTGGTGCGTTCGATCAGGCGGGTGTTCAGATGCCGCTCCAGACGGGAGATGGCGGCACTCACCGAAGACTTGGGCAAGCCGAGTTCATGCGCGGCGCCGCTGAAGCTGCCGCGTTCGACCACATGACAGAAAAGATCGTAGTCGGGCCAGTTCATCGTTCGATATTCTGAACAATCTGTTCGCACTCACCAACTCAATCCCCGCGCAGAGCATTGCTAGGATCGCTTCACTGTGTCAAGGGACAAGGAATGGGGATGTTCTTGCGCAACTGCTGGTATATGGCAGCCTGGGATCACGAGCAGAATGATGGCCGGTTGCTCGAGCGCACCCTGCCCGGAGATCCCGTGCTTCTCTACAGGGTGGCCGGCGGACGGGGCGGGTCTGAGTTGTTGCACACCGGAATCCGCAGGGGGCACGGAGGTGGTCTCGATGGTCAAGTGGTGCATTGCCAATGCCCGCCCCTGGCGGCTGGCATACGCCGCACGGAACCGGCGCCGCTGATGCAGAGCGAAGGCTTCTCGGTCCCGCTCAAGCGAGATGCAGACAGGGAGATGATGCTGTGCATTTCCCGCTCCCATTCGCCGAACCTGGTTCTTGACAGCTGAACAACAAGCAGTGGGGGATTGCCAATGACATTCTTCAACGGAAAGACCGTGGTGGGAGCCGGATCGATCATGCTGGGAGCATGGGGCCTTGCGCAGGCGCAGGGTACCGTACCGGCCAGCTCTCAGCGGGCTGCGACCGACGAGGCCGGTGGCGGAGTCCTGGGCGAGATCGTCGTAACCGCCCAGAAGCGCAGCCAGAACATCCAGGACGTCGGCATATCCATCACTGCGCTCTCGGGTGAGGCCATGGACGCGCTGCACCTGACCAACATGCAGGACATCGGGCAGCAGGTGCCCGGGCTCCAGCTTCAAACCTTTACGCAGGCGTTGACCATATTCAACCTTCGCGGGGTCTCCCAGAACAATTTCCAGGACAACCTCGAAGCGCCGGTGGCCGTGTATGTCAATGATGCGTACGTGGGCAGCATGAATGCCATCGGCCAGCAGATGTTCGACATGGATCGGGTCGAAGTGCTGCGCGGCCCGCAAGGCACCCTGTTCGGCAGAAATGCCACCGGCGGCCTGATCCACTTCATCACGCACGGAGCAGATGAAGACAAGCTCAACGGTTACGGTGAGGCGTCCTTCGCGAGCTTCAATACCTACAATGCCGAAGGGGCCGTGGGTGGCGCCGTGTCGCCAGGCTTCCGGCTGCGCATTGCGGGCCGATATGAACACTCGGACGGATACGTGAAGCCGGGCTTCAATCCGCTGGTGGGCCGCATGGCCCTGGGAGGTCCTTCCCATGGTGCCAACGGCTGGGCGCTGCGAGGATCTGCCCAGGTGGACATGAGCGATGCAACGCGGCTTGATGTCATCGCCTCCGCCAGCCGGGATCACCGTGTCCCCACAGGCCAGTACACCGTGCGCTTCGCGGAGGCAGATCCTGAGACCGGGTTGGGCATCAACGCTGGACCGCCTCTGACGGGCGATGTGCACCAGCATGCATCGGATGAGAATCCCTACTTCAACCGGACAGTCTGGTCGGGAACGGCGAAACTGACGAGCAGACTGTCTGACACCGTGACGCTCACCTCCGTCAGCAACTTCACGTCAATGAAAAAGGACTATACGGAGGACGCCGGTGGTGGTCTGGTCCATTTTCCGTTCGAAACGATCGCGGACTACGATCAGGTCTCCCAGGAGCTGCGCCTCTCAAATGACACCGGCCTTACACGCTGGCAGGTCGGCGCCTACTACCTGAACATGGATTTCGATGGCAGCTTCACGGCCATTGGCTTGCCCATCACGGGAGAAGAGGACGGGCAGATTACCGGCACGACGCGACTTCGCTCGCGCAACTGGTCCGTATTCGGCCAGATCGAGCATGATCTGTCAAAGCAGTGGACCTCCATCCTCGGGCTGCGATGGTCCCAGGACAACAAGGACATCCGGTTCCAGACGCGCGGCTATCACCTCACCGGGATTCCTGATGGATCGGTATTGTTTGATTTCGCCGACCAGATTGCCGCAAACCCCCAATATCTGGGTGATGACAGGATCAACTACGGCGACGTAGCGGTTCGCGCACAGCTCAACTTCAAGCCGGCTGACCACCTGCTCTACTTTCTCTCCTACAATCGCGGAATCAAGGGTGGCAACTGGTCGCCGAGCCCATCGGTGGACCTTGCCAACTTCAGGCACAAGAACGAAGTGCTGAATTCCTTCGAGCTCGGCGTCAAGTCGACATTTGCCCCCGGTCTGCGCCTCAACGCAACAGCGTTCTATTACGATTACCGGAACTACCAGGCTTTTGCGCTGACCGGACTGCAGCCGCAGGTCACGAACTCGGATGCGACGGTAAAGGGCGGCGAGATCGAACTGTTCGCACATCCTGCCGCCAGTCTGGACATGGCGTTTGGCGCATCGTTCCTGGACTCGAAGGTGGACTTCGTGCCCGCTGTGTTCCCGGGAACGGGTACCGTCGATGCCAGGTTGCCGCAGGCCCCCGGCATGAGTCTCAACGGCCTCATTCGCTACGCAGTGGGTCTCGGCAGCCATCAGCTGGCGCTCCAGGTCGACGGACGATACAACACCTCGCAATATCTGGAAGGCACGAACTCGCAGGTCTCGCATCAGCGCGCATACGGAGTGGCCAACGCATCGGTGTCGTTCTCACCAACCGGCGATGCATGGGAGATGACCTTCTGGGTGAAGAATTTCACCAACACGGACTACCTGCTCTACAACCTCGACCTGGGCCTGGCCGGCTTCGTCGAGCAGGTCTACGCGCCCCCGCGCCAGTTCGGCGGCACGGTACGATTCAGGTTCTAGTGCAACAGGCGCCGATGCCGCGACGCGCATGATCCGGATACACGGAGAACGCGCGGATCCTGGCCGCATCGGCGGCAGCAGCTGTGCGAATCCGAAGTGAGGCAGACTCCTCGTCGCACATCGACATCCCGCTTCATGGCAGAGAGCCTTGCTGAGTTGGCGCGGCAGCGAGCGGCAGGCGCAACAGGCTGGCGTGCTCGTGGTCATGGAAGAGCCTGATGTGTGCGATGCGTGCATCGGCAATGTTCTCGTAACCGATGCGGCCGCCAGTGTTGTAGTTCTTCTGGTAGTTCGGCGAGTTCAGTGGGGCAATCGTCAGGCGCAGGCGCGCACCCGCCGGAATTCGCCGCGCCATCCAGTAGAACTCGAACGGAATTTCGACGATCTGACCCGGCTTCAGGAGCTCCTGATTGAAGGGGTCGTTACGGAATCGTGCACGGCGGATGTCCTCGCCAAGCCGCACCGCCGATCCATCCGGCCTGACCATCAGCACCTGCGCCCACAGGTCAAAATCCGGCACATCCGACTCCACGATGAGCTTGAGCCGAATGTGTCCGGCGATTTCCTCGTCATGTTCCTGCGGTGCCGAGTGGAACACGATTGCGCGTTTCTGGAAATCGCGGAACTGGCTGGTCAGGTCTTCATCCGCAAGGTATGTCGCCATCGCAAGTTCGGGCAGTTCGTGCGGATCGCTGATGATGATCGCGGGCGCCTGATGAGCTGGCGCTTGCGTTTCCAGTGAACCGGAGTGGAATACGCTCAATGGTGAACCATCGCGTGCCGACAGATACAGATCCAGGGTCCTGCCCGAGGAGGCAGCGTCGAGCGAAGGCGCGTGACGCCATTCCTCAGCGCCCAGCATGAAGTAATTGACATGGTCTTTGAGCAGCGCCGGACGTGGCCCGTGTCCGAGGATCCAGTCGTACCAGTCCGCGTGCAGCTTGTCCATGTCGAGCACGGCGGTGTCGGGAATCGCGAGACCCATGATTGTCTTTTGGGGATGCTGCGTACCTCCGTGATCCCAGGGTCCGATCACGAGGTAGCTACGACCGGTCTGGGCAGACGGCGCGTGCACCATGAAATCGCGGTAGTAGCGCAACGCACCCGGTTGATCGTCGTCAAAAAATCCGGTCGCCGCCAGGATGGGAAAGCCCATGGCGGCAAAGTCTTGCGCCGTGGGCGCCGAGGCCAGATTCCAGGCGCGGTCGCCCACATGGTCCAGCCATGTTTTCATGAACGAATTCCGGTGGCCCTGCCCGTCCTCCATCCACCAGTCATCCTGCGCAATGCCGATGGCTTCATCGAGTTCACCGAAGGGGCGATAAGCCGCATATTGCTCGAGTATCTTGCCCTGCCAGTACTCCGGGTTCGCGGCGAAGCCCGTATTGAGGGTGCGCCCGGCCGTGTAGCCCAGGATGACCGCGGACCATGCCTGCGGAATGCCGTTGGTGTTCGGCACGTCCCAGCCGGGGTAGATCGGCACGTAGGGGGCGATGCCGGTCAGATGCGGTGGATGCTGGGCGGCAGTACGCCACTGCGTCATGCCGACGAACGAACCGCCGTACATGAACACGTGGCCATCGCACCACGGCTGCCGCGCTATCCATTCGACGAGATCGTAGCCGTCCCGTCCAACCTGCAAGCCGAGGCTGCCCTCCTTGATTCCGCCGGAGAGGCCACGGCCGCGCGTCAGCGCCTGTACGAATGCGAAGCCGCGCTTTGCCAGGGCGACTGACTCACCGCGCCGCCCACTGTCGATGTCGTACTGGGTCAGCTCCAGCACTGCCGGCAGCCTGCCGGACGCGTGCGAGGGCTTCGTGATCCAGGCTTCCAGCGAAACACCATCGCGCATGGGGATCATCCGGCTCATCTGGATGTCGTAGCCCGGACCCACCTGTAGCACGGCCGTTTGCGCTTGCGGCGCCGTGACGGCGGCGCAGGTGAGAGTGAAGAAGAGTCCGATCGCAAGGGACTTCAGCACCGGAAGCACCGGACGGCACCCTTGTGGCCAGATCACGATCCCCGGTCTCCTTGCGATGGAATGCCTCCGCGCAAGCGAATACTGCGGGAAGTCTCGCCCTCCCCGTCCGCGCGCCAGCCGGGCGGACCGAACGTGACTCCCACTGCCTCACGCAGGTTGCGTGCCGCCAGCAGATCCCTGCCCATCGCCTGCCATTCATGCAGCGCGATGCGCAACGGGTTAAAAGTCCGGATGTCCTTCACGATGCCGAAGCGCACAGGCTCACTCGCCGACTCCGCCACAAAAGTGCCAAACAACCGGTCCCAGATGATGAGGATGCCACCGTAGTTGCGGTCCAGGTAGCGCGGATTGGACGCATGATGCACGCGATGATGCGCGGGTGTGTTGAACACGGCTTCGAACCACACCGGCAACCGGGTGACGGCCTGCGTGTGTATCCAGAACTGATAGAACAGGCTGACTGTCTGCTGCGCCAGGATCATCCACGGTGGAAATCCAATCAACGCGAGCGGAACCCACGGCAGCCATGTGCCCACCAGGAGTCCGGTCCAGGTCTGACGCACGGCCGTGGAAAAATTGTAGAGCTGCGAGGAATGATGATTGACATGAGCAGCCCACCAGAACCTGCGCTCGTGCGACAGGCGGTGAAACCAGTAGTACACGAAGTCATCGAGCACGAAGATGGTCAGCCAGCTCAAGGGCGATGCAGCGGACACAGTCCACAGGCGGTGCTCGTAAGCCGCCGCCAGGCCCGCCAGCACCACTCCCGACATCGCGAGGCCAACCGCAAAGTTTCCCCAGCCCATGGCGAAGTTGGCCAGCGTGTCACGCCACTCATAGCGGACTCGCAGCAGGCCGCGGGCCAGACTCGCTTCGAGTGCGATCGCCGCCGCGTAGGTGGCCGGCAATACCCAGTTTGAAAGCTGTTGCAAGGTCACGATGAGTCCCGCTTGACCGGCGTTGCACGCACCGACTCCCTACTATAACAGCGCCGAGGATAAGCTCTGACTAAGCGCCATGCTGTTGTCCAGTCCCGTCGGCGCAAGCTGTCAACGCCACTGCCTTCGTCCCCATCACAATGACTAACTTCTTGATTATGAGTATTTTTCCGTTACGCGGACGGGGTTGCATCCGGCGGTCTGTGTCAAAGTGGAATTCTTGGTTCGACCGACGTTGCGGAGTGCGAAATCAGTGCGCATCGAGCCGTGGCGCATCATGGCGCGGTCCCCCCGGACTGGCCGGAACTGCCCGCCTGAATCATCCCGCCTTTGGACTTGGCGATATAGCTGTAGTTCACTGGTACCACATACAGCGAGATCAATGCGCCGACGGTGAGACCTGCGGCGATCACAAGACCAATGGCAAAGCGGCTGACTGCACCCGGGCCCGCGGCAAACAGTAATGGCACGACGCCGAAAGCCATCGCGGCGCTGGTCATGACGATCGGGCGCAGGCGGATGCTCGATGCCTTTCTGATCGCAGTGACGACATCAAGTCCTTCCCTTTCCTGCAGGACGTTGGCGAACTCCACCACCAGGATGCTCTGTTTTGTGATCAGGCTGATCAACGTGATAAGACCGACCTCGGTGTAAATGTCTTTTGCCCCACCGCAATCTGTCCGATCATTTCCTGTGGCAGCGCGAAGTCCAAAAGCATCGGATCCCAGCGCTGCAGGTTAACGATCCCGGTGCCCGGAGACACGTACTGGCCGATACTGACCTCGCGGATGCCCAGCACACCACTGAATGGCGCTGTAATGTGCAACTTCCGCAACGCCGCCTGATCGCTTTCCACCGCGGCAGCGACGACGTCGTGATTCATCTGTGCCTTTTGAAATTCCTGCTGGCTGATCGCATGATCACCAAAAAGGCTGTGCGCGCGCGCAAGGTCGAGGCGCGCCTGCGCAAGCCGCGCCTCGTTCGCATGGAGCGATGCCACCTGCGTAGAATCATCAAGTTGCACAAGCACTTCGCCTTGCTGCGCGCGCCGGCCCGACTCGAACGCGATCCTCGTGACATTTCCCGCCACCTGTGCGGTGATCTCGGTGCCATCCACCGAACGCAGCGTGCCGACGATGCGTAGAGCGGGGTCCCAGCTGGCTTCCCGCGCCACTGCCGTTGCCACCGTTGCAGCCGGAAAGGCTTGCGTCGCAGTCAGCGCCGCTGCTTTGCGGTCCAGGGCGTACTTGCCGCCGAAGAGGATGGAGAAACCAGTGATCACTATGGACAGCAGCAACAGTCCCTTACGCATCATGTACTCCTCGTGCCTGTCTGGCTGGAATCCTCGACGACTATAGGATATGACCCGCGGTTCATATCAACGGTCCCGTGCATTCAACGCATGGGCGCCATAAGCACTGATGCCATTTCCATATTCGAACCGGGCGATGTGAATATTGGTTTGCTTTTGAAAATACCAATGCTGGCGACTCTCGATGTCTGCAGGGACCTGTGGATATCTGAACGTGACAGAGCGTATTTTTTGCTCTCAGGCAACGAGATTCGCCGTCTTCGGAGCACATTTGCATAGCTTCTCCGGCGCAAGCCGCCGGCGTCACGGCGGAATTGAGATTCCCCACCATTGAGGAGTTCAGAGGATTCGACAGGAGGATAGCGCCTGTATCATGATCGCACTGGTTCCCCTACGGAAAAGTCAAAATGTCTGATCGTCTCAAGAACAGGATTGCAGTCGTGACCGGCGCTGCGAACGGCATTGGCGAAGGCTGCGCGGCGCGATTCCGCCGTGAGGGAGCAACGGTCGTCGGCATCGACCGGGAGGCGAGCGAAGGCATCGTCACCGCCGATCTTCTCGATCCTGCGGCCGTGAAGAACACATTCGCCGCCATCGGCCGCGAGCACGGGCGCATCGATATCCTGGTGAATGCCGCCGCGTTCGCGGTGTTTCACTGGATCGAGGAGATGTCCTACGAGGAGTGGCGCCGCACGCTCGCCGGTGAGCTGGACATCGTGTTCCTGGCAACTCAGGCCGCCTGGCCACTGCTCAAGACCAGCGGCAAGGCCAGCATCATCAACTTCGCAAGCGCCAACGCCCGGCATGCCCTGGACGGGTCGCCGGCGCTGGCGCATTGCGCAGGCAAGGGCGGCGTGCTGGCTCTGACGCGACAGCTCGCCATGGAAGGCGCGCCGCAAGGGATTCGCGCCAACACCATTTCCCCTGGATTCATCAAGACCGCGGCTACATCGCGCCACCTGGCCGCGGACCCGGGTTTCGAAAAGCAGGTGCTGGCGAAGAACATGCTGAAAACCCTGGGAACACCGGATGACATCGCCTGGGGAGCTGTGTGGCTCGCCAGTGACGAGGCGCGCTACGTGACAGGATCGGACATCGTCATCGATGCAGGAGCGACTGCTTGGTAGGCGCCTCATGGCACATTGCCGAAGCCGCTCATTGACAGGCTGTTGAAAGAGTCTGTGCATGAGGCACAGTACGGATAATTGAACGACAGGTAGAGGTCAGCGGATGCGCGGAGCCGAGTCGAAGCAGGAAGGGAGGCTGACAGTAATCGTTCGAGGCATTTCGGATCTCCTGGCGGTATGGTCAAGGGAAGAGCAATTGGAGCTAGCCCTTGAGGTGCGTGAGGCTGTCGGCGCTCACCGGTTGGCGAGGCGGATGCTTTTCGATGGCGGCATGTGCATCACACGGCGGCCCAAGCCTGGCTGGGCGAACACATTGCCAATGGCTGGGCACCCTGTCTCCTTACCCCAGAATGGATGCCTGCGCATACTTACTGCGGACAGGTATCCGCGGCCTCAGCCGCTCGGCGCCGTGGCAGCACGGCTCGCCGAGGCAGTGCCCACCCCGCACCATGCTTTCTGGATGGACGCCATCCCGTGTTGACCTGAATCAGGCCCACGACCCCTCGGCAGGAACCCGTCGGCATGGTATATGAGCCATCTGGGCCGAACGATCGGGGAGCAAATGATGTCCGGGATATTCCATCGGCTGGGGATCTTGCTGGTGTTCGGATGGGCACTGGGCGTGCCCGCCCACGCAGCGACCGGGCACGATCGCCTGAAGGCGGAAGCGGACGCCGTCACCATTGCCCGTGATGATTGGGGCATCGCGCACGTGCGTGGCCGGACGGATGCCGATGCGGTGTTCGGCGCGATCTACGCGCAGGCCGAGGATGACTTCAACCGCATCGAAATGAACTACCTTA
>JBGAGK010000040.1:0-24849 GCA_044226785.1 Steroidobacteraceae bacterium
AATGCGCCGTGTAACGCTGACCGGGCAGAATCGAAAACGTTTCCTCCGGGGTTGATCCCGTTTCCGGATCGACCATTTGCGAGCCTTCGGGCTCGCTTTTTTTATGGCAAGCGGGTGTCGGGGTTTGCCGGCTCAGGCGGCGTCGGCGGGTTCGCCCGCCAGGCGACGGGCGAACGGCACGCGCCGCTGGTCGACGAACAGGCTGCTGCCGTCGATGCGCTTGGCCATGCGCTTGGCGTCGGACGCGGCGCGCGCGACTTCCTGATACTGATGGAAGGTGGCCGGATCGATCAGCACGGCGCCGATGGACAGCGTGACCAGCGCATGGAAGGCCAGCGCGCCGCGCCGGTCCTCGCTGCGGTAACCGCCTTCCGCGACGTGTTCCGGGCTGAACAGCGTGTCGCGTGCCGCGTCGAAACGCGCCAGCATGGCCTTGCAGCGCGTCTCCCAGTCCGGGCTCTGGAACAGCACGACGAAATCGTCGCCGCCGATGTGGCCGATGAAATCGATCTCGTTGTCGCAGCCGTCGCGCAGGAGGCGGGCGAGCAGCTGGATCATGTCGTCGCCGCGGCGGAAGCCGTACACGTCGTTGTAGGGCTTGAACTGGTCGAGGTCGAAATAGGCGGCGACGAATTCCTGCTCGCTGGCGAGCAGGCGCTCCATGTGTTCCTGGATCGGCACGTTGCCGGGCAGGCCGGTGAGCGGATTGGCGTAGCGCGCCGCGACGATCTGCATGTCGGCGACCTCGCGCATCAGGTCGAATCCCGAGCCCAGACCCATATAGCGGCCCTCGCTGGTGATGACGAAGCCCTGCGTGAAGGCGGACTTGCCTTTCTGCACCACCAGATCCGACAGGTCGACCATGCGCGTCGCCTTGTCGACGACCAGCGGATCGGTGTCCATGAAGGTGGAACAGGGTTTCTTGCCGTACAGCTCGCGCCCGTACAGACCGATGAAGCGGTCGAGCAGGGCGGGACGGTGGATGAGTCCGACCGGGGTGGCGTCTTCCACCACGGCGACCGCGTGCAGTTCGGGATGGCTGATCATCAGGTCGAGCACCGTCTGGCTCGGCGTGTCCGGCGTCACGTGCGGCGCCGACATCGCCAGCCGGCCGGCGGTGGCGCGGATCGGGTCGCGCCCCGGCGACAGCGGAAACACGCTCACCCGGCCCGACTCCAGGCAGTCCGACACTTCGCGCGGCGGAATGCGCACCGGGATCGGCGACGGCCGGCCGATGAGATAGCCCTGCGCGTAGCGGATGCCCAGATCCTTCAACACCGCCAGCTCCGACACGGTTTCCACGCCCTCGGCGATCAGGCTGGCATGCGCGCTTTCGGCGAGCTGGCGGATCGAGCGCACGAATTCCAGCTTGTGCGGATCCTGGTGAATGTTGCTGATGAAGTGCTTGTCGATCTTGACGAAGCCCGGCTTCAGCTCGGACCACATGCGCAGGCTGGAAAAGCCTTGGCCGAAATCGTCCATCGCCGCCTCGATGCCGGCCGTGCGCAGGCGCAGTACCGCATCGCGCAGGGCGTCGTAGTCGATCGCCGATGCATTCTCGGTGATCTCGATGGTCACACGGTCGGTCGGGAGACCGGCCGCATCGAGCGCCGCGCGTACCGCCTCCGGCGAAAAGCGCGCATCGAGCAGACTGGTCGGGGTGAGATTGACGAACAGCCGGCCGGGCAGGCGCAGCCGCACGAACGCGGCGAGCGCCGAGCGCATGCAGGCGCGATCCAGCTCCGCGGTCAGGCCGCAGCAGTCCGCCGCATGGAACAGCGCCTGCGGCGCGTGCAGCGGACTGTTCGACGGCCCGCGCGTCAGCGCCTCATAACCGGTCATGCAGCCCGTCTGCAGATCGAGCACCGGCTGCAGCAGCGTCAGCAGGCGCGCATTCGCCAGGATGGCCTCCAACTGGCGGCGCGATTCGTCGTGATTCATGGAAGGCAAGGGAAGGACGGCCCGCAGACGATAGGCGGGGAATGTTGCGGGAGTGTGAAACGGGCGCCCGCACGGTGCGCGGGCGCTCTTCTTTGAAGGCGCCATGCGTCTTCAAAAATCCGTGCCTTCAAAAATATGTCATGGCATGCGCATAGGCTTCGGACCTTGGGGAGAAGCATGTATCAGGGACACGATCTGACCGACGAGGAGTGCGGCCATCTCGCGCGCATTCTGCTGGCCGCGCGCAGGGTCAGCCTGCGCCACCAGTTCTTCAGCTGGGCGCACGGGCCGCTGCAGTCGCTGATCCCGCACGAGATCCTGTTGTGCGGGGTGGCCGACGACGGCGGCTATCTGCTGCACGAACGCTTCACCGCCTGCCGCTATTTCAAGGACGATCATTACCATCGCGTCATCCACCCGGGGACCGGGCTCATTCCGCAACTCGTGCAGGAATGGATGCAGGCCGGCGAGCCGCGCTTCATCGAGGCCGAACCGCGCGACGGCGAAGGCTGGCACGCGCGGCTGACCGACCTGGAACTGAAGAACGTGGCCTTCCACGGCATGGGCTGGATCAACGGCCACATCAAGGGCTACGCCAGTTTTTCGCGGGTGCGCGCGCCGCTCGACGGCCGCCTCGCGCTCTACCTCGACATCCTGATGCCGCAGCTGCTCGCCACGCCAGCCCGGCCTCGTCACCACCCGCGAAATCGAGGTTCTCGCCTGGGTGCGCGACGGCAAGACCAACGACGAGATCGCCGAGATCCTCGGCCTGTCCATGCTCACCGTGAAGAACCACCTGCGCCACGCGATGAAGAAACTCGTCGTCCGCACCCGCGGCCAGGCCGTCGCCAAGGCGATCGCGCTGGGCGTGCTGCGCGCGCAGGGCATGCGGAACGACGGGCAGTAAAGAAGCGCGCCCGCCCGCGGGCTTCAGGATGCAAGAAGCAAGATATTCGTGGTCAGGCGAGAAGCCGCTCGCCTGGCGGGGTCCTCGCATCTTGAAACCTGAATCTTGTATCTGGTCATGAATCCTGAAGCCCATGCCGCAGGTATGGGCGCTCTCCCCGAATGAGCCATACGGCTCAATTTACGCGCCGGCTTCGCCCCATCGCGTGTCATCCATGCACCCTAAAGTCGCATTGTCCGCTTTCGAGCGGGCTTCATTCCGGTTGGTTCGCCGTCGGTCGTCGAGTCGGCAAGCCTGCCCCAAAGGGGGGCGGAAAGCGTCATCACTTTCTGGATCTTTTCAAGAGGAGCAATACATGAACTTCAAACTTTCCGCGCTGGTCGCCGCAGCCCTGCTGGCTTCCGGTTCCGCCAACGCCGCCATCGACAATGGCGCCTCCGGTAATGGCGAGCTGTTCTTCAACATCTGGGATGCCAACGGTTCCTACACGTTCGATCTCAATACCACCATTACCGCGTTCGAAACCAGCGTCACTGCCAGCGGCAATCTGGATCTGCAATTCGTCATGGGCCAGAGCTTCAGCAGCTTCCTCACTGGCGTTGGTTCGCAAAACCTCGGCAATCTGCAGTGGAACATCGTGGCCAATGACAACAGCGGCGCGCGTCGTCTGTTGACCACCTACACCACTCTGCCTGCTGGCAGAGCTGGGGCTGACGTTGTTCGTTCCGCAACCCTGAAAGTTGGCGACTTTGTGTCGAACGTCAACTCGGTAATTGGTTCCAGCGATTCGGTCGCGGTTCTCTCCAGCAGCACTGCGTATGCAGGTAATACCGCAACTTTCGGTGCCACGCTCAATGGCCTGCTGAATTTCAGCAACACCGGCGGCCTGAACAGCACCCTGAATTTCATGCGCATCAATGCATCTTCCAGTGGTATTGCGGCTTCCACATACACCCCCTATGTGGACGGAACCGCTGTTACGGCCTGGGTTGATGGCAACACCCTGCACCTGGCTGCTGCGCCCGTGCCCGAGGCTTCGACCTACGGCATGATGCTGGCCGGTCTGGGTCTGGTCGGCTTCATGGCCGGCCGTCGTCGCCGCGTCTGAGTCAACTGCGCCGCGCGGCGTCAGTCGCGCGGCAGTTTTGATACTTCCCATCAAGATCGCCTGAAAGGATTACCATGAAACTGCATCAAATCGCTCTTGCCGTCGCTGCGCTGGCCGTTGGTACCGCCCATGCCGCCCTGCCGACTGGCACAGCCAAAACCACGGTCGACAACGCTGTCAACAATGGCCGCGTCGTATACATTTCCGGCGCTTCTGCCGTGAAAAAAGGTTTTTCAAGCATCATCGATTCCATGTTCCAGCCCGGTACGACCTACTGGTTCGCTGAGGGTGCCGATACCAACTACCTCGCTGTGGCGGGCAAGCTGGCCGCCAAAGCTGGCACCTGGAATGCAGGTGATGAAGCCGTCATTATTTACCGCACCCTGGGCGGTTCCTGGTTTGGCGTGGGCCCGGTTGCGCGCGCTGAGTCGATTACTTCGCTGGATGTGACCTCCGCTAGCTGTGGTCCATCGGGTGCCGGTACCTCGGCATCTCCTTATATCTGCCCGACGACCAACCGTGTTCCGGATGCCGGCATCTCCGACGTCGCTCCCGCTTTCTTCACCGGTCCGAACCTCGAAGGTGAAACCCCCAACACCGCGCTCTCCGCCAGCGAACTGGCCGATCTGACGGCCACCCCGGTCTATGGCCTGTCTTTCGGTATCCCCGTCACCGCCAACGTGCCGAGCTCTGTCAAGTTCACCCGTTCGATCGTTTCCGCCATCATGGCGGGTAACCTGAATACTTGGGATCAGGTTGACAGCAGCCTGACTGCCAACGAAAACATCGTGATCTGCCGCCGTACTCCGGGTTCGGGTACCCAGGCCGTCATGAACATGTGGGCGGGCAGCTACCCCTGTGTGGCTAACTCGAACGCGCCTGCCGACCGTACTTCGGGTGACGTTCCTGCCTGGGATGGTGGTCTGAACTACTTCCCCCAGAAAGACACCAGCGGAGGCGACGGCCCGAGCGTTCAGGTGATCGAGAACGCGTCTTCGGGCGATGTTGCCAAATGCCTGGATGCGGCGCAAACCGGCGGTTCCTACACGACCAAGGATCGTGACAGCAACCAGACCGTGACCGTCAATTTCAACGGCGTTCCGATGAAAGCCATCGGTGTGATGTCGATGGACAGCCTGTCCAAGTCCAAGACCACGGCTAACTGGCAGTTCCGTTCGCTCGACGGCGCCGGCAAGATCGTTCAGGACACGGCGGGTGCTGCGCCTACCACCACTGGCACCGGCAAATTCCCGACCCTGGCGACGTATGAAAACGGTGACTGGGATCTGCAGGGCTGGGAGTCCTTCAACGTGCCTTCGCGCACTACCGGCAACAAGCTTGCGCTGGTCAACAACTTCCTGAACAAGGCCCAGGATCCTGCCGTGCTGCAAGCCGTGGCCGACCTGAAGTTTGTCGCTGCCGGTATTCCGGGCCAGGGTTACACGGGTGCTCAGGTGCTGGATGCCGGCTACCTGGGTAACAACCAGTGCTCGCCCTACAACCGCAACTGGAACGACTGATCTGTTAGTCGTCCTCTGCCTCTACGGGCAGAGGTGAAGCATCTGGCGGCACGCGGGTAACCGTGTGTCGCCTGTTTCTTTTTATTCGAGGCCTTGCTGGCGCCATGTTTTACACGGATACAAAATTGCCTGACTTGGGCCGGATGGTTTTTGCAGTATGGATTTTTGCTTTCTGCTTGTTGGGTGCTAGCCATCGGGTCTATGCGCAGGAAGCCCGTTTCGACATCTTCGAATACCGCGTGGAAGGCACGACCCTGCTGCCCACGGTCGTGGTCGAGGAGGCGGTGTACCCGCACCTCGGCGAGAAGAAAACCCTCGACGATGTGGAAAAGGCGCGCGAGGCGCTGGAGAAGGCGTATCACGGGGCGGGCTACCTCACGGTGCTGGTGAGCATTCCACAGCAAAAGGTGGAGAGCGGGGTGGTTAAGCTGGCGGTGACCGAGGCGCCGGTCAATCGCCTGCGCGTGGTCGAGTCGCGCTATTTCAGCCTGGGCGAGATCAGGGCTGGCGTGCCGCAGCTGGCCGAAGGCACGGTGCCGAATTTTCCGCAGATGCAGAAGGAACTGGCCGCGCTCAACAAGTCGTCCGACCGCCGCATCACCCCGGTGCTGCGGCCCGGCAAGACCCCGGGCACGGTGGAGGTCGACCTCAAGGTGAAGGACCAGCTGCCGCTGCACGGCAACGTCGAACTCAACGACCGCTACAGCCAGGACACCACGCACACGCGGCTGACGGCCAGCCTGCGCTGGGACAACCTGTGGCAGCAGCAGCACGGGCTCGGCATCACGGTGCAGACCGCGCCGGAAGAACCGAGCGAGAGCAAGGTGTTCTCCGCCAGCTACACCTGGCCGCTGGCCTCCGGCGACTACCTCGCGTTCTACGCGGTGAAGTCGGACTCGGACGTGGCGGCGGTCGGCACGCTGAACGTGCGCGGCAACGGCACCATCGCCGGGGCGCGCTACATCATGCCGCTGTTCACGCGCAGCGAGGGCTTTTTCCAGACGGCGACGCTGGGCGCGGACTACAAGAACTTCAGCCAGTCGGTGGCGCTGATCGACGGCGGCAGCTTCGATACACCGCTGGCCTACCTGCCGTTCACCCTGGGCTGGGACGGCACCTGGCTGAGCCGCAGCGAATCGGGACCGGGCCGCACCACCAAGGCCGGCATCGCGTTCAATTTCCAGATGCGCGGCCTGGTCGCGGACGAACAGGAATTTGCCGACAAGCGCTACAAGGGCCGGCCCGACTATGCCTATCTGCGCGGCAGCTTCTCGCACGAGGAAAGCTGGCCCGCGGGCTGGGGCATGCAGGCGCGCGCGAGCTGGCAAGTCGCCGCACAGCCGCTGGTGTCGAACGAGCAGTTCGCCATCGGCGGCGTGGACACCGTGCGCGGCTATGTCGAATCCGCCGCACTCGGAGAAAACGGCCTCGCGCTGAGCCTGGAAGCGCGCACGCCGAATCTTGCCGCGCGCCTGGGCGAACCCGTCGGTGACCTGCATCTGATCGCGTTCGTCGACGGCGGCGAAGTGCGGGTGAAGGAGCCGATTTCCGCGGACGATCGTTTCACCCTGGCCGGCGCCGGGGTGGGTGTGCGCGTCAGGGCGGCCCGCGGCCTGTCGGCCGATCTCGACTGGGCGGTGGCGCTGAAGGCGCTGGGCCAGACCGACCGGGGCGACAGCCGCGCGCATTTCAGGCTGGGGTATGAGTGGTAGGTGGTGAGCGGTGAGGCGGATAGCGGTGAGCGGGGCATGAGCCGGTCGGCTCATGCCTGAAGTCACCGGAAAGTCACATTCGAAAATTAACGCAAACGCGCAAGACAGCGGGCGGCGAGGTGATCAAAATACCGGCCGTCGACAGGGGAGGAAAGTATGAACCGCAACCGTTATCGTCTGGTATTCAACACATCTTTAGGGATGTTGATTCCGGTGGCGGAAACCGCACGCCGTCAGGGCAAGGCGGGCGGCAAGGCGGCATGCGGGGTGCTGGTGGCCCTGACCGGGGCACTGGCCGGCCCCGTGCAGGCGGACATGCCGGTGCCCAGCGCGGGCGGGGCCATTCCCGGCTTCGTGACGGCGGGCCAGGCGAGCTATCAGGTCAACGGGGCGCAGGCCTACGTGAACCAGGTGGGCAACAAGTCCATCCTCAACTGGCAGAGCTTCAACGTCAGCCCGGGCAGCAACGTGCAGTTCCGCCAGATCGACAGCCTCGCCACCAACAATCTGGTGCAGGGCGCCAACTTCACTTCGCTCAACCGCATCTGGGACAACAATCCCAGCGTGATCGCCGGCGCGATCAGCCAGGCCGCGGGGCAGAAGGCGAACGTGATCCTGGTCAACTCGAACGGCATTGCGTTCATGGGCGGGTCGCAGGTGAACCTCAACAGCTTCACCGCGAGCAGTCTCAACATCAAGGACAGCTTCCTGCTGGATGCTTTCCTGGGCAATCCGGATACGCCGCAATTCGAAGGTGCACTGGATGGGGGGGCATCACGCGGCTTCGTCAAGGTTCTCGAAGGCGCACGCATCACCGCAGGCAGTCAGGGCCGGGTGATGCTGATCGCGCCCACGGTGGTCAATCGGGGCACGGTGGAAGCACCGGACGGACAGGTCATCGCAGCGGCCGGTGCCAAGGTCTATCTCCGTGCAGCCTCAGGTGAAGACCGGAATGTACGGGGATTGCTTGTAGAGGTTGACAGCCCGGCCGGGCTTGCAGATTACGACACGGCCAATCCGGACGTACGGGATGGCCAGCTCGACGGACAGACGATCAGCCTTGCGAATGCGGCGGAAGACAAGCTGGGCACTGTCAGCAACTTCGGCGAACTGTCCACGCCGCGCGGCAACGTCACCATGGTGGGCTACGCGGTCAACCAGCAGGGCATCGCGCGCGCGACCACGTCGGTGGTATCGAACGGGTCGATCTACCTGCTGGCAAAGGACACCAAGACAGGCTCGGTCGCTGCGAACAATATTGGCTCGGCCCGCGGGGGCCGCGTGTTCCTGGGGGACGGCAGCGTAACGGAGGTACAGCCGGAAGTCGCTGATGCAACAACTGGGCTGGATGGCGAATCGGGTGAAGGACTGGAGTCGACATCGCAGGTGCTG
Organism: Steroidobacteraceae bacterium; assembly: GCA_044226785.1. Lineage (GTDB taxonomy): Bacteria > Pseudomonadota > Gammaproteobacteria > Steroidobacterales > Steroidobacteraceae > TMP-86. Next base: position 8,581 of record JBGAGK010000040.1, read on the forward strand.
GTGCAAGGGCAGGATATTCGCATGGCGGGAAGCGCCTCGATTGTTGCGCCCTCTGGTGAAGTGACGTTCAAAGCCTTGGACGACCCCAGTTCGCTCCGCCAGAATTCGCCATTTGCCACGCCAAACGCACTCGCATCGAATACGGCACGCATTCACATTGCCAGTGGTGCACGCATCAGCGTTGCCGGACTTGAGAACGTACAGGTGTCAGCAGCACGCAACACAGTGGAAGTGGAACTGCGTGGCGACGAGCTGAAGGACTCTCCTGTCAACCAGCAGGGACCCCTGCGAGGCGAAAAAGTCTATGTGGATATCGGCCGCGCACTTGCACATGCCGATTCCGGCCAATCCACGCTCATAGCCAGCGATAGTCTGGAAAGTTACAGTGCCAAGCTGGATCGCACTGTTGCAGAGCGCTCTACTACAGCCGGAAGCGTTTCGCTACTTTCGCAGGGTGAGACGATCATTGAAGACGGCGCCTCGTTCGATCTGTCCGGTGGTAGCGTCCAGTACACCGCCGCCAATGTAAAAACGACTCTGCTCACATCGAACGGGAAACTGGTAGATATGGCGGATGCGGTTGCCGATACCCGCTACGACGGGATCGCGACGCGTTACGTTGTGGACTATGGTCGCTGGAACCGCAAGGAGGTGATCGACCTGGGACAGAGTTATCGCTACGACCCGGGTTATGTCGAAGGCAAGGACGCAGGTGCCCTCAGCGTGATCGGCATGAAAGCGGTGGTCATGCAGGGTGAGGTACTGGGGCGCACCACGGTGGGAGAGTTGCAACGTGATGCAGGATTGCCGCCTGCTGGCGCACGCTTGATTGTTGGCACCAATGCCGTAAGCGACGGGGTACGCAAGGACTACAAACTGAATCAGCAAGTGGAGGTAAGTAGTGCAGGCGCAGGCCTTCCCGCCGGCTTCAGGTTCGGTGATGCGCTGTCCCAGTCGCTTGAAGACAAGTTGGTGATTGATCCTGCGCTACTCGGCCAGGACAAGGTGGCGACGCTGGAGATATACAGCAACCAGGCAGCCGAGGTACGGGAAGCGTTGCGTGCTCCGCAGGCAGGCGGAGTCCACATTACGTCCAATGGGCTGACCGTTCTTGCTGACATTGAAGCTGGCAGCGGCACGATTGATCTTGCTGCGCGCAATAACACTTTGAGCGTGTTGTCGGCCCCAACGCTGCTGGTGGGCGACGGCGTCACGTTGTCGGCACGCGGTGCGTGGGTAAACGATCTGCCTGGAGTCACTGGGGGCGATGATTCACAACGCCTGGTCAATGGCGGTACGGTAAGCCTGTCGGCTGATGTGAGCAGTTCGGGTGGAGTGTACGAGTCACAGGGCAGGATTGCTCTGGGGCAGAACGTACGCCTGGATGTGACGGGCGGTGGGCGTGTCAATGCAAGCGGAAAGCTGGTTGCGGGCAAGGGGGGCAACATTGCGTTATCCGCCTATGAACTCGATGGAATTGTCGACAACTTCGCGGGCCATGCAATCGGAAAAGGCGGAAAAATCGCACTGACCAGTTATCGCGTTCAGGTCGGAGGGCAGGCGGACGCCACGCCAGGTGCGCTCAACCTGGATGCCGGTTTCTTCTCGCGGGGCGGCTTTGCCGATTTCAGCCTGACCGCGCTCGACAGATTGGTTGTGGCTGAGGACACGACTATTGCGCCAACGGTCGTCAGTCTGGATATTCGACCCGACTATGTACTGGCTGCAAGTGGCAGCCGGGTTGAATCGTTCTCCCAGATCGTACGGCGGGACGACCGTATCCGCCAGGCAGCGACCATAGCGCTCTCCGCGAAGCAGAGCAGCATGGGGGCTGGCGATATTCTGATTGGTGCCGGTTCGCACATCGAAGTCGATCCGGGTTCGAGCATCAAGCTCGAGGCGCGTAATGCCATCGATATCGAGGGTGAACTGATCGCGCATGGCGGCACCATCTCGGCCACGCTGGATCGCAGCAATGGCTCTGTGTTCGATGTAGTCAACCATAACCCGATCTGGCTGGGTAACGAGGCGCTGCTTGATGCGTCGGGTATAGCGCAGACCTACACGGATAGCAAGGGACTAATCCAGGGGACTGTCCTTGCAGGCGGTACGGTCAATCTGAACGCAAAGACGGGCTATGTGGTGAGCGAGCCGGGTGCGCGCATTGACATATCGGGTGCGGCGCCGGTTCGAATGGATGTGTTGAACGAAGCGGGCGGATTGGGACGCATGGTCGGTAGCGATGCGGGTGCGCTGAATATCTTCGCCGAGGAGGGCATGCTCCTGGACGGAAGTATTACTGCGCTCGCCGGTGACGCTACCAACCGCGGTGGCACTTTCAACGCTACCCTGAGTGAGAACGCGCGCCTTGAAAATCAGGTGGGCTATGATGCGCAGAATCGGGTGCTCAGCCTGAGCCAGACAGTTGCGCCGCAGACGACAGGCATCAACCCCGAGGATGCAATCGCCAATGCCAGCCCGGTGCGTGCTCGTATCGCTACCTCGACGCTCGAGCAGGCCGGTTTTGACCAGATATCACTTTCCAGTCGCGATGCAATCCAGCTTGAAGATGGCTTGAATATCGGGGGCAATGGTGTGCTTCCCCTGCGCGAAGTGAAGCTGGATGCTGCGAGGATAGAAACTACGGGCGGCAATGCCACGATCCGGGCGGATGTGGTGCGCATGGGCAACTACGATGGCTATCGCCTTGGCGGCGATGATGGATATTCAAGTACGGGCGTTCTGAGTGTTGACGCGCGGCTGCTTGAACTGGCAGGCACCCTTCGTTTGCGCGGCATGGCACGCGCAGAATTGACCGGCATCGAAGAAGTCCGTCTGACTGGTACATTCCCGGACACGACGCCTACACGACCGGTTGCGCTCATCACGTCGAATGCTGACTTGGCATTCAAGGGTGCGGTGGTTGATCCAAGTACATACAGTCAGGTGACGATCCAAGCCCTGGGTAAAACGGTCAGCTTCAGTCGTACCACTGATGCACCGCAGCAGCCGATGTCCGCACAGGGCAGTCTTTCGGTTGAAGCCCGGGATATTGTCCAGGACGGCAATCTGTGGGCGCCTTTCGGGCAGATTTCTCTCACGGCGTCAGACAATCTGGTCTTCGAGGAGGGAAGCCTGACTTCCGTTGCAGCAGAGCCCGGCAGCCTGGTCCCCTTCGGCAAGTTGCAGAATGGCCGCACCTGGGTCGTGGATCTGGACTCTTCCCAGGTTCCGGATGGACAGATCGAACAGCCTGAACTTGCCGGCAAGGCGATCCGCGCCGAGGCGATGCATGTCGACATGCAGAGCGGTGCGAAGATCGATGTGTCAGGAGGCGGTGACCTCCAGGGCTACGAGTTCACCGTGGGGCCTGGCGGCTCGCATGACATTCTGGCCGACCCCAATACCTATGCCATTCTGCCAGGGTACTCAGGCCATTTTGCGCCGGCGGACCTTCAGGAAACCGCAGGCTTCGACCGTACTGCGGGTGAGGCAATTTATCTGAGTGGTGTGCCAGGTCTCGCAGATGGGGTCTACACCCTATTGCCGGCGCACTATGCACTGCTTCCCGGCGCCTATGCCGTCAAGCTGGATACCGGCATGAGCAACGTGATGCCGGGACAGGCATTTAACCGCCAGGACGGTGTACGTGTCGCGGCAGGTTACTTGACGGATACACGTGATGCTGCGCCACGTGATGCGAACTGGCAGGGCGTGATCGTGATGACACACGATCAGGTGCGGGCGCGTTCGGAATTCACGCTGACCACGGCATCCGATTTCTTTGCAGGGAGTGGCAATCTTCCGCAGGACGCAGGCCTGCTGTCAGTGAATACGCTGGGAAGTGGCGTGGATGCGCTGAAGCTCGACGCTGACTTTGCTGTTGCTGCCGGGCAGGGCGGGCGGGGGGCGCAGGTTGACATCAGTGCGCTGAAGCTCGCGATCGTCAGTGGTGCCCCGAGCGGACTTGACCCGGATACGGTCGTACTGGATGTGGACAAAATCAATGCGCTGGGCGCAGACAGTCTCCTGCTAGGGGCCACGCGCAGCAAGAATGGCGATACGACGGCGCTTGTGGTCGGGGCTGATACCGTGATCCTGGCCAACGATCAGGGACATGCGCTTGAATCGGCAGAAGTGATGCTGGCAGCGAGGGATACCTTGAAGCTCGAGGCAGGAAGTGCCATCGTGGCACAAGGGACGGGCGGCGAACCCGAACAATACGAAACATCTGGCAATGGTGCCTTCGTGAGGGCTGCGACCTCGCAAGCGGAATTCGTGCGTACCGGAAGTCCGGATCGGAACGCGGGTACGCTCTTGGGCGAGGCCGGCAGCACGCTCGTTTCGGCTGACTCGATATTGCTGGATGCCACAAAAACAAACGACTTCAAGGGCAGTGCAACATTTGCCTTGAATGGCACGCCGGTCGCTGGCCATCTGACTGTCGGAGCGACGCGCTTCAATTTCGGCAATGCGCCGGCCGGAAGCGAGGGCTTGACTTATACGCAGGCTGATCTCGATGCCATCGACCTGGCTGCCCTAACTTTAATCAGTTACACGACCTTCGATTTTTATGATGACGGAGATGCTTCCTTAATAACGCCTCTGGTGGTTGGCAAACTGGATGCAAATGAAAAGCCCATCCTGCAGGAACTGACACTTCAGGGCGGTGGGCTGGTGGGGATCGACGGCACGGGCAGGACGGTGCTTTTGAATGCCCAGCATCTCACACTGACCAATCCGGGCAATTCATCAGCTTTCGTTCCCGGAGGAACACCGGGCAATGGCGTACTGAAGGTGACTGCGGATACCCTGACGCTGGCTGCCGGTGACAAGCAGCTGTCTGGATTCGATGCGGTGATGATGACAGCGAACGAATTGGCAGGCGCGGGCAACGGCAGGCTCGATGTGACGGGTACGACGACGCTCAGTGTCGGGCGTATCAGCGGTGAACAGGGAGCAGATCAGACACTGGTTTCTGCAGGGACGGTCACGGTTGTGCCCCACACTACGGATCGGGCAATGGCGCCAATTTCTGCGCTTGGTGCAGCGTGGTCTTTGCAAGGAACACAGATCGATTTCGACGGCAAGGTCGAACTGCCATCAGGCAGCCTCAAGCTTGTCGCGACAGCGGGTGACGTGGCGCTGGGGGGCAACGCAGAAATCGATGTTTCCGGACGTGAAGTGGCGTTCTTTGACGTTGAGAAATCTAGCTGGGGTGGAACGGCAGAATTCACAAGTGAGAATGGGAACGTCGTTTTTTCTGCAGGATCGAGTGTGAACGTGTCTGGAGCTGGGGGGGGTGATGCCGGCAAGCTGGTGGTGCGAGCTGCAAACGGATCTTTTGACGTTGCACAGGGAGGAGAAATTCTGGGCGCTGCGCCAACGGATAACGACGGCAAGCGTGGTGAGGGCGCGAGCGCGGAGATCGACGTGGCGCACCTCGGAAGTTATTCGGCGCTAAATGATGTACTTAATGGGCAAGCACATAGCGTCAACGGTGTGGACGTGTACGATGGTTTCGATGGCGTACGTTCTCTGCGCGTGCGTAGCGGGGACGTAAATATCGCCAATAGCGACAGTACAAATGCCCATGAGATCAGCATCTCCGTCGATAACGGAAATATCGACATGCAGGGTACGCTCGATGCTTCAGGGATGGAAGCAGGCCGTATTGGGTTGTTTGCAGAAGGCGATGTGACCATCCACGCGGGGGCCAGACTCGATGCCGCCGCAAGCGGCAGTGGCGAGGATGGCGGCAATATTGAAATCGCCTCATCCATGGGCCGCCTCGACCTGGCTGCGGGAAGCGGCATCAATGTATCTGGCGCGGCTGGTGCGCAGGGTGGGACCGTGAACCTGCGTGCCATGCGCACTGGGAACGATGTCGCTATCGATGCCGTTGACAGCACAATACTTGGTGCTCGGCATGTGTCAGTCGAGGCGCTAAAAGTTTATGACAGCATCAGTCAGCTCTCGGCGACGGGAGGGGGGGGTACCACCTTGAGTCTGGCTACGATCAACGCCGACAACACGGCTTATGCAGCGAATCATGCCGCAATAACGAGCCGGCTGGGCAAGACTGGCGACGCCAGCTTCCACATTCTGAACGGCGTGGAGGTGCGCTCGACGGGTGACCTGAGCCTCAACAATGACTGGAACCTGGCGACCAGTCGTGCCGGGGGAGAACCAGGCGTGCTTACGTTGAGGGCGGCCGGCAACCTCAAGCTCAATGGCAATCTTTCCGACGGATTCAGCAGTGCGACGCCTTTCAGCAGTGGGACAACGCCGTCTAATCTGTTGGCAGATGATTCATGGTCCTATCGCCTGATAGGTGGCGCTGATCTAAATGCTGCGGATTCGCTTGCTGTCGTTGAGAATGCTGGAGATGTGAGTCTGGCGGCGGCCAAACTGGTGCGCACCGGGACGGGCGATATACGGATCGCTGCTGGGCGCGATATCAAGCTGGCAGACAACAAGTCGGTAATCTACACAGCAGGTCAGCAGGCAGGCTTGGTGTCAGGCTTTACCAACCCGCCAAACAGTGCCAATGCAAAATTTAGCGAGCATGGTGGTGACGTCGGCCTTGTCGCACTCGGGAATATCGTCGGCTCTCCGTCTGCGCAGCTTTTCAATAACTGGCTTTTCCGACAAGGCAAGCTGAATGCGGATGGGACTTCGTACTCTGTGCAGCCGGCCTGGTGGGTTCGTTTCGACCAGTTCCAGCAGGGGGTTGGTGCCCTCGGTGGCGGTGACGTCACAATCACGGCCGGGGGGCGCGTCGAGAACCTGTCGGCCAGCAGTCCGACACAGGCACGCATGGGCTCGTCGACCCCGGATGCGACTGCCCTGGTAACGACCGGCGGAGGCTCTGTTCGGGTGACGGCTGGCGGTGATGTGCTCGGCGGCCAGTATTTCGCTGATGAGGGCGAACTGGTATTAAAGGCTGGCGGCAAGCTGGATAGCGGACAAACGGTATTCGGTAAGCCGGTTTATACCATTCTGGCGCTGGGCGATGCACAGGCGAGGGTTCAGGCGCATGATGCTGTGAACATCCATACCATACTGAACCCCATGCTGATTGTGCAGTCCAGCGGAAGCATCAATACGCAATTCAACGTGAGTCCCTCGACACAGACGCGAAAGACATTGTTTTCTACCTACGGGGCAGACAGCAGTGCCGAGCTTGAGAGTCTTGTTGACGACGTGGTTTTACACAACATTTCCGGCTCGAATGACGTTGCTGCATTGAAAACGACATACGCAACAGTGCTTGATACCGCAGATGGCAGACTTCCCGGCCAGCTCGAATTGCTGTCGTGGTTGCCGCCGAGCCTACATGCCACTGCCTTCCAGGGGGATGTCGTAATCCATGATCAGCCTGCGGGGGGCACATTGACCTTGGTGCCTGCACCCGAAGGCGACCTCAGCTTGTTGGCGCGTGACTCTGTCAGGCTGAACGCCACGATAACGATGAGCGATCGGGACCCAGCTCAGATTTCAGATGCGGTTATGCCTGGACTCGTGCCATCCGTTCTGACGCAGCCTGGGGCGGGACAACTTCATGCCGCGATACCGGTGCATACGGGCGATGCTGTTCCGGTAAGGATATATGCAGTCAATGAGGACGTGGAAGGTGTGTCTGGCGCTTACGGCGATCACAGCAAGAATACCTCGATCAACATACCCAAGGCGGTGCGGGTAATTGCAGGCCGGGATGTGCTGAATTTCAGTATTCAGGCACAACATACCGACAGTGACGACCGTTCGCTGGTCCAGGCTGGCAGGGATTTGCGCTTTGCGTCGGATTCCCGCCGTACCGACAGCGATCGAATCTGGATTGGCGGGCCCGGCAAGCTCGAGGTGAGTGCTGGGCGGGATATCGATCTGGGAACGTCCTCTGGCATCGTGAGTCGGGGCGATCTCGATAATCCAAATCTCCCGGCGGAAGGGGTGGATATCGAGTTGGCTGCGGGGACCGGTGCGGGCGGTGTGGATTACCTTGGGACTGTGGATCGCCTGATTGCCAAACTTGTAACAAGTGATATTGATGACGCTGTTCTTTGGCAGGCGCGCTGGCTGACGGGGGATGAGACACTCGACCGGTCTAGTGCGCTGACAGCAGTGCGGCTGGTGGATGCCATGGATGCTGATGCTCAACGCCAGAGGGTCAGGGGAATGTTGTTTACCGCCTTGCGGATTTCCGGGCGTGATTCGCTCAATGCCGACAGTCCCTATGCGGGGGATTATGAGCGCGGGTATGCCACTCTCGAACTACTATTCCCCGGAATAGGAGTCCAAGACGAAGCAGGAAAATTCACGCAATACCGGGGCGACATCAACCTGTTCGCCAGTCGGATCAAGACAGAACGGGGGGGGAATATCGACTTCATGCTACCCGGTGGGGATCTTATTGTAGGCTTGTCCAATACGCCTGCTGATTTGGTAAATGTCGGCAACAACGTGCTCGGCATGGTAGCCGTGGGCAGCGGCGACATCCGGGGCTTTACACGCGACGATATCCTCGTGAATCAGTCGCGTATCCTGACAGTGGGTGGGGGTGATGTGCTGCTGTGGTCAAGCGAAGGCGATATCGATGCAGGCAAAGGCAAGAAGACGGCGACAGCAGTGCCCCCCCCGATTGTCAAAGTTGACAGCCAAGGTAACGTTACGCAGGAGTTGCAAGGAGCGGCCTCTGGAAGCGGTATCGGTGCGCTTTCGACGGGTGGCGTTGTTGCCGGCGACGTCGACCTCGTCGCGCCCAAGGGCACGGTGAATGCCGGCGACGCGGGTATCCGCGCGGGCAACCTCAACATCGCCGCGCAGGTGGTGCTGGGGGCGGACAACATCTCCGTGTCGGGGACTTCGGCCGGCACGCCGGTGGCCGACACCAGTGCGATTACCGTGGCGTCCAGCGGCGCGAGCAATGCAGGCGGCGACCAGTCGTCAGCCACCGCAGCACTGGCTCAGAACCTTGCCGAAGCGGCGCGCACAGCTGAGGAATTGAAGAAAGCTTTCAAACCCACATTCATCACTGCGGAGGTTATCGGCCACGGCGACTAAGGGCGGAGCATATCGCTAGTATGCCTATCAGAACCCTGCCGCAAGACAGGTTTTTCTCGGGGGAATGGCCCGAACGGGCCATTCCCCCGCCAACGCGCTGTCATCGCCACCCGGGATAATCCGCCGCTTGGTTCACACTGGTCGAATTCCCATGCGTTTCCTTGCCGCCGCAGTCGCCTTGCTGCTGTCCCTGTTTTCCGCGTCCAGTTATGCCTGGTGGAACGAAGACTGGAGCGCGCGCAAGAAGATCACCCTGACGAATCCGGCTGGCGAGGTGGCCGACGCACCGGTGCTGATCAGGCTGCATACCGGCAATTTCGATTTCCTGTCTACCAAGGAAGACGGCAGCGACCTGCGCCTGGTCGCGGGCGACGACAAGACCGAGCTCAAGTTCCATATCGAGAAATGGGATGGCGTGAATCAGCTGGCGCTGGTCTGGGTGAAAGTGCCCAAGCTGGCTGCCAGCACTGAGGCCTGGCTTTACTACGGCAACGAAAAAGCTGCGCCTGCCACGGATGCCAAGGCGACCTACGATGCGTCGAGCGCGGTGTACCACTTCAATGAAACCGCCGGCAACCCGGCCGACAGCGGCCCGAACGCACTCAACGCGACGGCGTTCACGGGTACCCGTGTCGCAGCCTCGTTCGCCAATAGCGGTGCGAAACTCGATGCCACGCAGAGTCTGACCTTGCCGCCGATCAATGCGGCAGGCGGCTTCAGCGTGTCGATGTGGCTGAAGCCCGTCGCGCTCGATGGCGCATTATTCCGTGCCGGCGGCTTCGACGTTGCGCTGAGCGGCGGTCTGCTGAAGGTGCAGGCAGGCAAAGCCGGTGTCGTCGCATCCACGCCGCTTGGTGCCGGAAAATGGCAGCACGTGGCGATCGCGGTGGCCGATACGCTCAAGGTCTACATCGACGGCAAGCTCGTGGGCGAGGCACCTGGCGCGAGCCTGCCGTCGGGTCCGTTGACCGTGGGCGGCGGCTACGGCGGCGAACTCGACGAAATCCAGCTGGCCGGCGTGGCGCGCGACGCAGCCTGGATTGCGGTACAGGCTGCGCAGGGGCCGGACGGTGTACTCATTTCGCTCGGCGAAGAAGAAACGGGAGAAGGCGGCGGCGAGACATCGTACTTCGGGGTCATCCTGCAAAGCGTGACGCTGGACGGCTGGGTGGTGATCGTCATCCTGATGGTGATGCTGGGCATCAGCGTGATGGTGATGGCGACCAAGGCCATGGTGGTGGGCAAGACCGACAAGGCCAACAAGCAGTTCATGGATTCCTTCCGTGGCCTGAAGGCGCAGGATACCGCCGCGCTGGACGTCGACGACAATCCGGAAGATGCCGACCTGAAGGATGCGGGACTGGCATCGATCATGTTCGGCCGTCACGATCATTTCCAGAACGCCAGCCTGTACCGCATCTATCATGCCGGCATCCAGGAAGTGAAGAAGCGGGTCGGCGACCGCAAGGAGGCGGAACTGTCCCCGCAGGCGCTCAACGCCATCCGCGCCACGCTCGACGGCACCCTGGTGCGCGAGAACCAGAAACTCAACAGCCTGATGGTGCTGCTCACCATCGCGATTTCCGGTGGACCCTTCCTGGGGCTGCTGGGCACGGTGGTGGGTGTGATGATCACCTTCGCCGCCATCGCCGCCACGGGCGACGTGAACGTGGCCGCCATCGCGCCGGGCATCGCCGCCGCGCTGGTCGCCACCGTTGCCGGCCTGGCCGTCGCCATCCCCGCCCTGTTCGGCTACAACTATCTGGGCTCGCGCATCAAGTCCATCGGCGCCGACATGCATGTGTTCGTCGACGAATACATCGCCAAGATCGCCGAAACCTACAGCCGTTAAGGGGCGGACATGGCCGAACTGCGCGAAGACAACGAACCGTACGACGACATCAACATCACGCCGATGCTGGACCTGGCGTATGTGCTGCTGGTGATCTTCATCATCATGACCACCGCCACGGTACAAGGCATCCAGGTGAATCTGCCCAAGGCCAGCAAGGCCCCCAGCCTGGCCAAGCCCAAGACCAAGGCGGTCACCATCGATGCCAACGGCCAGGTTTATCTGGATACCTATCCGGTCAGCATGAGCGAACTGGAAAACCGCCTGCGCGGCTTCAAGGCCATCACGCCGGACCTGCCGGTGGTGATCAAGGGCGACGCCAAGATTCAGTACGAAAAGGTGATCGAGGTGATGGACCTGTGCGGCAGGCTGGACATCACCCAGCTGGGCCTGGTCACGCAGAAACTGGTCAAGTAGGCATGTCCGGCAAGAAGAAGTCCCTGCGCAGCCGTTTGCCGGTGATCGCCGGCCTGCTGTTCATGGCGCTGTTCACGGCCGGCGTGATCTGGCTGGTCAAGGGCTTCATCGATAACGCCGAGCCGCCGGAAAAGACCCGCGTACAGAAGATTTCCCTGGTCAAGCCGCCGCCGCCCAAGCCCGAAGAGAAGCCCCCCGAGCCGGAGAAGGTCGAGCAGGAACAGCCCAAGCAGGACGAAGTGCAGATGGACGCGCCCCCCACGCCGGATCAGCCGAAGGACGAGGGCCCGCCGCCAGGCGAACAGCTGGGGCTGGATGCCGACGGCAGCGGCAGCGGCGATGGATTCGGTCTTGCCGCGAGAAAAGGCGGACGGGATATCACCACGCTGGGGGGCGGGCCAAAACAGACAGGAAATCCGTGGGGCTGGTATGACGCGATTCTCAACGATGCGGTGAACTCCGCATTCCAGAAGGCACTGGGGCGTGAGAGCGCGCTGAAGGACAAAAATTACAAGGTGATCGTCAAGATCTGGATCGACGCCGATGGAAAAGTGGAACGTGCCGCGCTGGTGGACAGTACGGGCGATGTCCGCGCCGACGAAGTGTTGAAGGACGCCCTGCGCGGTATGCGCGCACTGCGTGAAGGCCCGCCGGCAGGAATGCCGCAGCCCGTGAAAATCCGCGTGACCTCGCGCGCTTGAGAGTGAATGACATGAAATTACGCAAGAAACTCGTGGTTATCGCCGTGGCGGCAGCCTGTTCCGGTAGCGCATTGGCTGATGACGACCGTGCACGCGTCGAAATGCTGCACGAAACGACGCTCAACCTGATCCAGCTGCTGGTGGAACAGGGCGTGCTGAAACAGGAAGCCGCCGACGCCATGCTGAAAAAGGCGCAGCAGCAGGCTGAACAGAAGATCGCCCAGGAAAAGGCGGCCGAGGCGGAAGCCAACCATGGCGTGGTGCGCGTGACCTACGTGCCGGAAACCGTCAAGCGCGAAATCCGCGAACAGGTGCGGCAGGAAGTGGTAGCCCAGGCCAAGCTCGAACGCTGGGGCGACGTCAACGCGGTGCCGGAATGGCTCGATCGCCTGAAATGGGAAGGCGATCTTCGCCTGCGCTACCAGAACGACCTGTTCGCCGACGGCAATGCACCCGAAGCTGCTTTCCAGACTATCGGCCAGAACATCTCCAATACGCTGGAAGACCGTCAGCGCGAACGGGTGCGGCTGCGCCTCGGCCTGGATGCCAACGTCTCGGGCGGGGTCGACGCCGGCGTGCGCATCACCACGGGCAACACTTCCGATCCGGTGTCGACCAACCAGACGCTCGGAAACACAGGCAACAAGTACACGCTGGTGCTGGATCGCGCCTTCCTCAAGCTGCGACCCGTCGACGATCTGGCGGTGTGGGGCGGACGCATGCCGAATCCCTTCTTCTCGACCGACCTGGTCTGGGATGACGACCTCAACTTCGAAGGCGCCGCAGTCAGCTATGCGCCGGGTGCGCTGGATCCGCAGCGCGAATTCAAGCCCTTCGTCACGGCGGGCGTCTTCCCCTTGCAGGAAGTCGAGGCCAATGCCGGCACGCGGGTCAAGGACAAATGGCTGTACGGCGCGCAGGCCGGCCTGGAATGGATGCCCAGCACCCGCGCCCGCTTCAAGCTGGGCGGTGCGTACTACGTGTACCGCAACATCGCCGGCGTGCCCAACCCGGCGCTCAACGACACCTTCAACAACGCCACAGCGCCGCAAACGCGACAGAAGGGCAACAGCCTCTTCAACATCGACAACGACGGCAATAACACGACCAACCTGTGGGCGCTGGCGTCGGATTACCGCATCGGCAACATGACCCTGGTCGCCGATTTTGCCGACTACTACCCCATCCACGTCACCGGTACCTTCGACTGGGCGCACAACTTCGGATTCGACCATGCCGACATTCTCGCGCGCACGGGCCAGAACCTGGACGCGGAAGTCGACGGCTATCAGGTCAAGCTGACCGTCGGCCATCCGAAGTTCACCTATCTCGAAGATCACGAGTGGCAGGCGTACATCGGCTACCGCTATGCCGACATTCTCGCGCGCACGGGCCAGAACCTGGACGCGGAAGTCGACGGCTATCAGGTCAAGCTGACCGTCGGCCATCCGAAGTTCACCTATCTCGAAGATCACGAGTGGCAGGCGTACATCGGCTACCGCTATCTCGAACGGGATGCGGTGCTCGACGCCTTCACCGATTCGGATTTCCATCTGGGCGGCACCAACAGCAAGGGCTTCATGGTCGGCGGCGCGTATGCGCTCTACAAGAACACCTGGCTGTCGGCGCGCTGGATGTCGTCCGACCAGATCAGCGGCCTGCCCTTGTCCATCGATGTGTTCCAGCTCGATCTCAATGCCAAGTTCTAAGGCCTTCCTGCTCTTGCTTGTGCTGGTACCCGCCGCCTGGGCCGGGCCCGGCCAGCCCTGGGACGACAATGAGCTGGGATGGCTGGCACAGGAATCCGACGAGCGTCCGCCTCGCGAAGCGCGGCTGCGGCCGCCGCCTGAACGTTTCGCAGCGATTTCGGCGGACGGCAACTTCGTCCTGCCGCGCGAGCAGCAGGGCGAGGAGGCCAGCCTGATGGCTGCGGTGAGGAAGGGAAACATCGGCGCCGTGCGTGCGCTGCTCAAGGCCGGCGCCAATCCGAATATCGGCGACTACTGGCGCGACCTGCCCCTGATCGAAGCCGTTCGTCAGGACAACATCGAACTCGTCCAGATATTGCTGGACGCGGGTGCGGTCGCGAACGTGAAGGGACGCGGCTATACGCCGCTGGGGCTGGCGGCCAAGAATGGTAACGTCGTTCTGGTCGAGATGCTGTTGCGCGCCGGCGCCAATCCGGACCGCAAGAGCGACGATGGCGACACGCCCGCGCACGCCGCGGCGCTGATGGGCTATCCTGCCGTGATCGATGCCCTTGCCAGGGCGAAACCGGATCTGCAGTTGTTCAACCGCGAAGGACTGTCGCCGCTGGCCGTGGCGGCCGCCAATGGTCAATATGAAGCCGTAATGGCGCTCGCCCGCGCCGGCGCCCCTCTGGATTGGGGCGACAAGAAATTCCACCCGCCGCTCTGGTGGGCGTTTTCAGTGGGCGATCTCGACATGGCCCGCCTGCTGGTCAAGCTGGGGGCTGCGCCTGGGCAATTGCCCGTGGGGACTCTGTAATGAAACGACTATATCTGGTTATCGGACTGATTGCGGCAATCGCCGCCGCGCCCGCCTGGGCCGCAAAGGAAAACCGCGAAAAGCAGATGCTGCGCCGCATGCAGCAGCAGGTGCAGCAGATCGAGCAGGCGCGCGCGCAGGCCGAGCAGGAGAAGGCGACCGCGCTGGCCGACAAGGACAGCCTGGAACGCGAGGTCGAAAAGCTGCGAGGCAGCGCGAAGCGCCTGCCCGGCGAACGCGCGGCCCGGGCCCGCGCAGAACAGGCGTTGAAAGCGGCGCAGGCCGAAATCGAGACCCTGAAAACCCGGCTGACCGAGACCGAGGCCAAACTGGCGGATAGCCAGACCAAGGGGCGCGCGACCGCGGACAAGCTGGCGGAAACGGAGTCGGCGAAGAAGCAGACCGAATCCCTGCTGGCGGGCGTGCGCCAGGACCTGCGCGTGTGCGGCACCCACAACGGCCGGCTCTACACGCTCAGCCGCGAGATGATGGCAAAATACCGCGACAAGACCTGCCAAGACGCGCTGGCGCAGGCGGAACCCTTCACCGGGATCAAGAAGGTCGAGGTGGAAAATCTGCTGGAAACCTGGCGCGACCGGGCCGACGACGGAAAACTGCCGGAGATGGCCGAACGGCAGGCCGGTGGCCACCCGGCAGACACATTGCCAAGGTAGCGCGCGAAGCGGATTCGGGCTTAGCATCCATTCCGCCATTTCCAAAGCGGGGAATTAACGATGACCAGAACACCAACCGAAGACTATCTCGAAAAAGCCAGAAAACTCAGCAAGGCGGAAACCGAGCGCCTGCTGTCGAGGGCGCGCAACAAGCTGGTGCGTCGCCTGGAAGACAAGAAATTGAGCCCGCTGGAAGTGGCGGCGATCCAGCTTCAGATCGAGGACGAGGATCTCGCGGAATGGCGCGAGCGCTGGGCGGCGATCAAGAAAAAGGCTTAAGCCCTATTGCCCGGTCGGGGGCGCATTGCCGCTCCCCGGCGGGGGTGCCGGCGGCGTGAACGTGAACCTCCACCCCGCGTAACTGCCCACTCCCGCGAACGACTCGAATTCCGGCGGAAACCCCGCCGTCCTGAAGGGATGCAGCGTCGAGGCGCTGACCACCCCAACGATGCCGCGCGTGTCCGGCGCCAGGATCAGTTGCAATTCGCCGCCGAAGGGATCGCGCCAGGCGCGGCGCAGATGGCGGGTGGGCGGCAGCGTACGCTCGTCCTCCAGCAGTTCGTCGATGCTTTGCGGCAAGCGCGGCGCGTTCGGCTGGAGTTCGTAGTAACTCTTGATGGCCTGGCGGTATTGCGCGCCGACGAACAGCAGGTCGGCCTCGCGCTCGCGCTGCGATTCGGTGCGCCACAGCGTGCCGGCGGCGGCGAGCCCCAGGCCGACCAGCGCGATCAGCATCAGCACGAACAGGTAGGCGAAGCCGCCCTGGGCCCTACCAGTCGGCATAGGCGCTGCCATCGTGCGCCGCCCCCGGTGCGCCGCTCTTCACATCGTAGACCGCGCCTGTTTCGCCGTTGTCCGGCGCGACGAGCTGCCAGCTGTCGGCGCGCTCGGTGATCGGATCGACGGGCAGCGCACGCAGGTAGCGCGCGCTCACCAGTTCCTCCAGGCTTTCGGGATAGCGGCCGCGGTCGCCGTGGAACTTGTCGATGGCGTCGCGCATCGTCGCGAGGTCTTGCTTGAGGATGGTGTCGTGCGCCTTGTCCAGGTGCGCGAA
>JBGAGK010000041.1:0-22246 GCA_044226785.1 Steroidobacteraceae bacterium
GCACGCGACTTCCTCTTTCTCTATATATAATTTAGTTTTTTCAAATAGCTTCTTAGAGTCGATAGTAGAAAAAGCATTGCGCAACGCGGACAACGAGGACACTTTTCTACCCGCCCGACGCAACGCGCATGGTGGATTTACAAAAAACTGCAAGTTCGTCGGCTTCAGTGCTCACAGCTCACCCCCGGTCAGCCGAACACCTTTGACTCCCCTGACCAGCCGGCGCTTCCGGGATGCGTCGTCAATTTCCTTCCAGTCAGTCCGCGCGCACCCTGGAAGCACCC
Organism: Steroidobacteraceae bacterium; assembly: GCA_044226785.1. Classification (GTDB taxonomy): domain Bacteria; phylum Pseudomonadota; class Gammaproteobacteria; order Steroidobacterales; family Steroidobacteraceae; genus TMP-86. Next base: position 285 of record JBGAGK010000041.1, read on the forward strand.
GCAGCACCTCATCGATAAGCCGGTTCTTGCCGAGCGCCTGGTAGCCTGACGCCTTGCACCATGCTTGATAAGTCAAATACACCGAGCCGCTGGAAGCCTTGTAACCCTCGCCCGCCTCCAGATCTTCAGCCGCGAACTGCGCCACCCGGTCTTGCTCCGTCTGGTATTCCCGTCCAGCCTGGAGTACCGAGTCCGGCGGTTGCAGTCCGCCGGCAAACCACTGAGCCGCGCCAGCCACGATCCACCTCAGGATGCCGGCTCGTTCGGCTCTCAAGCCTTCTGCGACGCTCTCATCACGGATACGGTCTGCCTGCCCGGCGGCCACCTGTTCGGGTGTCCCGAATCGCACTGCATAGTTCACCAGCAGAAGCCGGCGCCAGATACCAAAGTCAGACCCGCGAATCTGCGGCTTGTGGTTGCTCAGAAGTTGGAGCTTGTGCGTCGGGGTGAACTCGAAGAAGTCCCCGCGCATGAACCGACCCTTCAGCCGCTCCCCGCCCGTGGCGGCTTTGACGAAGCCCTCCCGAAGAACCGCGCCATCGTCGCTCTCCGAAGCCGTCACCAGTCGCCGGCCACGCAGGTCCGCGACTTCCGTTGGATGCCGGTCGCCGGAGCCGACCAGAAGCCCGGGCGCTGCCACACAGGCATATGCGCCCAGCACATCGTCAAGCGCGCTGCCTTCCGAGGTCTTGCCGTTCGAACCCGTGCCGACTCGCACAACCATGCACTGCTCCCGCACCGACCCCGTGGCGGCATAGCCGGCCCAGCGTTGGAGAAAGGCTACCTTGGCTGCATCGCCGTCCATGATGTCGAGCATGAACTGCTCCCAGCGGGGCGCTTGCGCCGCTGGGTCGAAGTCGATGTCTATGCAGCGCGTGATGTAATCGCTACGCTCATGCGGGCGGAGCGCGCCCGTGCGAAGGTCAATGGTTCCGTTCCGGCAATTGAGCATCCAGGGGTCCCGGTCGAGTTGATCGTGCTCGATGGCCAGCGTTTTGCGTAGCAGCGTCAACGCGGCATTGACCGCATGGGCCATCTCCGAATGCTTCGACCATTTGATCAGCGCATCGATAAACGCGCGCTGTTCCAGGACCTCCACGTAATCCGGCTCGCAGCGTCTGGGGTCGGTGCGCTTGCTGCGCTCGATCTCGCCCAGCTTGTCGGCGCCGTGATCCAGGGTGAACCCCAGCTCCAGGCGTTCGAGCGTTTTCCTCTCTGCGTCGATCTCATGCCCGATGATCTGCGACAGCCGCAGCGCGTAGCGCAGCGCTTGGCCCTCATCGGACTGCCAGTGCGTGCCGGTCCAGTGGAAGAAGCGGCCCGCGCTCGCAATCAGCGCGTCCTTGAACTTCTCGCGAATGCGGTTCGCGTTCGCCTGGTTGGAGCATCGGTGCTGCGCGGCCGGTAGGTCGTCAATGACGGCGTTCCCCGCCTGCGGTTCCAGAACCTCGAACTCCTCGATGCTCGCGGGCTTGTCCACTCGCAGGGAAGCAATCGTGACCGGGCTCGCGTGATCCGTATGGAAGCTGCGCCAGCTGGTTTCAACGTCCTCGAACCCAATGTACTTCGGGCTCTGGCTGCTCCACTCGTTCGCAAGTGCCAGACCTTCAGGGCTGCCCCGCGTTTCGTGGTGGATTGCGGCCAGGGTGCGCACCCAGGTGTCGCGGTCGCAGCTCGGGTCGTGCTTGCCGAGCATCGTGCGCAGTTCGTCCAAGCCTGCGCTTGGCGGCTTGACTTCGGTAGCCGGCGCCGCTTCCAGGAGCGGAAGCCAAAGGTCGAGGAGCTTCGGCGGGATAGGCGGCAGGTCCCGCCAGTCGCCTACGAGGTCGTCCCCGTAGACCCAGGCGTAGGGCTTGCCGGTGTCCGGGTGAACGCTCGGCGGCAAGACATCCTGGGCTGTTTTGCCCGTAGAAGTGCCGCAGCGAAAGTCGATGATGTTGGCCTTGTCCTCGATGATTTTCTTCGAGGCCGGCGGGGCGAGACCTGCTGGAAGCCTGTACAGAAGCTTAGCGCGGTTCGGCCGGCCGGAGCTGATCATGACTGCATCGGGCTCGGTCAGTAGAGCATCGAGGCTCAAGCCATGGCGGTCCAGCCAGCGCCGTGAGGCGTCCAGGTCATCAATGTCAATGGCGCAGGTGCCTGAGTAGGCGTGCGCAAGTCCGACGTTGCCGGTGATCCTGGCCGCGTCGGCCGGGTCTGCGATGCAGTTCTGCCTCAGGTTCCAGCCTGTTGTAGTCGGGCCTTTGGTCCCGGCCGTGCCGCAGGTAGTCCCTAACACCCAGCTCCTTGTGCTCCTCCGACTCATTTGGTAGAATTACCAAATCAGCGTTCTGCTGATTTTCAAGCCCCTTCGAGTCCCGCGCCGGCAATTGCACTGCCGGCGCCTCTCGGGCTTTGTCAGGCGCCTTCACCTCGAAGTTGGAAAGCTGCGCAAGGGCCAGCGCTGCGGCCGTTCCAGGCCGCACGGTCGCGTTGTGTTCGCTCATGGTTCACTTCGCGCTTCCGTGCTGGGTGAACAGACGCTGCGCGAGGGTCATCTTCGCGAGCAATTCGGACTTTGGCCAGCCGACCACGCCTGGACTCAATCGACGCGCGGGTGGCAACTTGCCATCTTTTTCCCAGCGCCAGAGGGTCGGTGAACTGACGCCCAAAAGTCGAGCGGCGTCTTTGCGTCGGAGCAGCGGATCGAGCGGGGTTTCATCGAATAATGGCATGGTGGAGGTTCCTTGCGGTCATGTTGAGAGTCGGTGCGTAGTGTTTCAGGCGTTTTCAGGGTTATGGGCACCCCTCGCGTGAAGTACATCAGGCGTTTCCGGGGCTATGCGCACCCCAGGCACCGGCTAAGCATCGCAGGCGATTTCAGGGGTATGGATACCCTGCATGGTCGCGCCGTAGTCGCGTCAAGGGCTCGGCGCCAGGCTGGCCTCGCGCCCATCCCGGAGCGCGTCCAGATAGTCGGCCCAGGCTTGCAGCATTCGCCGGCGCTCGGGCAGGTACTGCGCGTGGTTGTAAGCCCTTCGCACAGTGTCGCCGTGGACGTGCGCGAGCTGCCGCTCGATCACATCCCCGTTCCAGCCGGCCTCGTTAAGTAGCGTGGAGGCCATGCTTCGAAAGCCGTGTCCGGTCATGGTGCCGACCGGATACCCGAGCGTGCGCAGGGCCGCCAGGACCCCATTGTCGCTCAAGGACCGATCCGGCCCGCGTGCTGAAGGGAACACGAAACGGCCGCCTCCCGTCGCGGCTTTCAGTTCGGTCAGGACCTCGACCGCCTGCCGTGAGAGCGGAACCATGTGCTCCCGGCGCATCTTCATGCGCGCTGCACCGATTCTCCACTCGGCGCGCACCAGGTTGACCTCCGACCATTCGGCCTTGCGAAGCTCACCAGGTCGCACGACGGTCAAGGGCGCAAGGCGCAGCGCACTGCGCACGACGAAACTTCCCTGGTAGCCGTGGATCGCGCGTAACAGTCCGCCAATCGCCTCCGGGTCCGTGAGGCTGGCGAAGTGCTTGTCTGTCGGCACCGGCGCCAAGGCTTCGCCTTTCAGGTCCGCTGAAGGGTCGCGCGTCAGGCGCCCGGTGACGACGCCATAGCGGCAGATGCGCCCGATGTACTGCAACTCCCGGTGTGCCGAATCCACCGCGCCACGGGCTTCCACGCGCTTCAGGACCGCCAAAATCTCAGGCGCCGTGATCTCACTGACCGGCCGCGCGCCAAGCCAGGGAAGTACATCGTTCTCAAGCCGCAGCAACACCTTGCAAGCGTGCGAGGCGGCCCAGCCCGACGCCTTCTTGGCAAACCATTCTCGCGCGACCGCCTCGAAGGACTCGGCAGGCGGCGCCTGGGTGGCTTGAGTGCGCACGGCTTGCCGCTGCGCGCGCCGCTCGGCGGCTGGGTCTACCTTCTGCCCGAGCTTGCGCCTCGCGTCGCCCATTGCATCGCGCGCGGCCCTCAGCGTCGTTTCGGGGTGGGCGCCCAGGGCAAGCCGATTCTCCTTTCCCGCATGGCGGTACTTCAATCGCCATAGTTTCGAGCCATTGGGTCGGACTTCCAGATACAACCCACTTTGATCGGCCAATCGGTATGGTTTTGCCTGCGGGGTTGCTTTTCGGATCGACAGTTCGGTCAGCATACTCAGGTCCTCATGGTTGCGCGATGCCCCCACACGCGCGCCACGATGCCCCCAACGATGCCCCCAACCTAATCCGATAATGGGTGAAATCCGGTGAAATCGACCGGATACCAAATCGGAATCCCAGACGCGATTTCCCGCCACTGAACCGAGCGCAAAAGCCTTAAAATACAGGCTTTCAGCGCTGCGAATGATAGCGGGTGAAAGCGTCTGAACGCTGGTCGGGTTGTTGAGGTCTGGTGGGCGGTACAGGGATTGAACCTGTGACCCCTGCCGTGTGAAAGCAGTGCTCTACCGCTGAGCTAACCGCCCATGCTCCGATGGGGCGTGAATGCTAACACCGGGGCGCCTCAACCGGTAGCATGACCGGAATGAACCTGATCAAGTTTCGCATCATCAGTGCTTTGGCGCTGGCGGCGGCGCTGGCGCTTGCCTCGGCGCCTGCGAACGCGAATGCCGGCCCACCGGGCCTGGCCGAGATCGAACAGCAGTACGCGGATTTTCTCGATGCGCATGGCGCGGCGGCGGCGATCGGGGCGGAGGTCGTGCCGTCGGTGGCCGGACATGACCGGAGATACTGGGAGGCCGAGCGGAGCAGATTGTCTAATGAATTATCAATATATTTCAATGAAATAGACAATGAATATAAACCAAACTCTCTTTCATGGGAGTTCCTCTCGATGCGCCGCAGTTTCGAGGAACTCGCTGGCGATGACGTTGAAACACCGGGTGGGCCGGCGCATTGCGCTGGTGCGGCGGTTGCATCGGCGGCTGAGCGCCTGAGTGCTTCGCTGTATGACTGCTTCGATGATCCCGGCAACCGGGTGGTTTTCGAAGGACGGACCATGACTCGTGTGTCGGCCCTGCAACTCCTGCAGGAGTTGACCGGGCAGGAGCAACGCGAAGCCCTGTTCCGGGCCCTCGAGCCGTTGTGGCGGGCCGTCAATGCAGATGACGGGGCGGAAAGTCCGTACCGTCGTCTGATCCGTCACAACGCTGATGCCTTCGCGCAAGGACACTCTCCGGTGCATGATGCAGCAGCCGGATTTGGCATCACGGTTCCGCAGGCCGAGCGCTGGCTTGTGCAGGTGCTCGAGGCCTGGGCCGCAGCGAACCGCGAATCGGTGCCTCTCCAGCCCTGGGATTACTGGTTCCGGTATTCGAAGGCCAGCCGTGTCCTGTCAAGACGGATTCCCCGCAGCGCATTGCTGAGACTGCAACAGCGTTTCTTTTCCGATCTGGGCGCCGATCCGGCGGCGCTGGGCGTGCTGTTCGATATCGCGCCGCGTCCCGGGAAGGCACCTCTGGCGTACTCGGATCTGGTCCGCATTGGAAGGCTGCAGAACGGTTCGTGGCGCCCGGCGCTGGCCTGGGTTTCGGCGAACGATGATCGGGGTGGACTTGGTGTGCTGAACGAACTGGTGCACGAAACCGGACATGCCGTTCATTTCATGGCCATCCGTGCGCGTCCGGCGCTGTACTGGCCCGATACCACCTTCATCGAAGCCTTTGCGGACGTTCCCTCATGGTCGGTGTTCACGCCAGCCTGGCAACGACGTTATCTGGGCGAGTCGTCATCGCAAGCCGACGGTCTGCGCGAGCAATATGCCGGCGTGATGCTTGACATTGCCTGGAGCCTGTTCGAGATCCGGATGCTCGAGCGCCCGGCCCAGGATCCCAATGCCCTGTGGTCCAGCATCACCCAGGAATACCTCAACGTGGTTCCTCATCCGGAAGCTTCCTGGTGGGCTATGCGGTCCCAACTGGTGACCGATCCGGGATATATGGTGAATTACGGCCTTGGCGCGATCATCACGGCCGGGATCCGTGCGCGTACCGCGGCGGCGATCGGTTCCTTCGATGCCGGAAACCCGCGCTGGTACGCATGGCTGTCTGCACAGTTGCTGGCCTCCGGAGACGAGCAGCCGTTGCGCGAGCGCTTGCGCGCATTCCTCGGTCATGAGGCTTCGCCCGACGAGTTGCTACGGGACATCGCCAGGATCTCCGGCGGATCGAATCCGCACTGAGAGCCCGGTCCGGCGGCGCTCTGCTACCATGCGCCTCCTCATGAACAAGGTCCGCACCCGATTTGCCCCCAGTCCCACCGGTTTTCTGCACATCGGCGGTGTCCGCACCGCGTTGTTCTCCTGGCTGTATGCGCGTCGTCACGAGGGCGTGTTCGTGCTGCGCATCGAGGATACTGATCGCGAACGTTCCACAGACGAGGCGATCGGGCAGATCCTGGAGGGCATGAAATGGGTGGGGCTGGGCCACGACGAGGGCCCGTTCTACCAGACGAAGCGTTTCGACCGGTATCGCGAGGTGATCGCCCGGATGCTGGCACAGGGTACGGCCTATCGCTGTTATTGCACCCGGGAAGACCTCGACCAGATGCGCGCGGCGCAGACGGCACGCGGAGAAAAGCCACGCTATGACGGCCGATGCCGGGACCGCAGGGATACCCCGGAAGGTGTGCCGTTCGTGGTCCGCTTCCGCAATCCGCTGGAAGGCGAAGTGGTGGTGGACGATGTCGTTCATGGTCGGGTGAGTTTCCGGAACCCGGAACTGGATGACCTGATCATCGCCCGCAGCGATGGCACGCCCACCTACAACTTCTGCGTCGTGGTCGACGACATGGACATGCAGATCACGCATGTGATCCGAGGCGATGATCACCTCAACAACACGCCCCGACAGATGAACATGCTGATCGCCCTGGGTGCCCGACCGCCGGTGTACGCCCACCTGCCCATGATCCTGGGGTCGGATGGCGCCAAGCTGTCCAAGCGCCATGGAGCCGTCAGCGTCCTGCAGTACCGCGACGAGGGGTTTCTGCCGGAAGCGCTGCTCAACTATCTGGTCCGTCTGGGCTGGTCGCATGGCGACCAGGAGGTCTTCACCCTGGAGCAGATGATCGGGCTGTTCGACATTGCGGATGTCAACAAGTCAGCCTCGGCTTTCAATGCGGAAAAGCTCCTGTGGCTCAATCAGCAACACATGATGCGATCCGAACCGGACGCCCTGATCGGACCGCTCCGTGCCCAGTTGTCGGCCATGGGCATCGAGGGCGGACCGGATGACCAGTTGCGGCAGATCGTGCTGGCGCAGCGGGAGCGGTCGAAGACATTGAAGGACATGGCGGTGAGCAGCGCATTTTTCTTCAAGGCGCCGGCCCGATATGACGAAACAGCCGTTCGCAAGCATGTCAATTCGACTGTGCTGGGCATGCTGGTGGAGTTCGTCAGGGCGATTGAGGGGCTGGATGAATGGTCCCCGCCCGCCATCCACAACCTGCTCAGCGCACTTGCTCAACAGCACGGCGTCTCGCTGGGCAAACTCGCTCAGCCGATCCGCATCGCCGTGAGTGGTGGAACCGTATCACCACCCATCGATGTGACTCTCGCCATTCTCGGCCGCCAGGAGTCCTCGGGACGCCTGAGCGTGGCCTGTGACGCGTGGCACGGACTTTCCGCCTGATCACTGCAACCTGGTCACAATCGAACGGGCCCGGCTTCCGTTGCGGCCGTTCATTCCTGACGTGAAGCTGACGCCACGTGGCGCTGTTGCGCGGTGGATGCGCAAAATGTGCGCATGCTGCTTGTCGGGCCCGCAGCGATTTTCCACACTTCGCACTCGTTGAATCGAACCCTGCAGGTTCGGCCGGCTCCGGATGCCGGTCTTGCCCTTCCGATGGAGTGTCTGCGAATGCGAAGAATCAGTAGTGGCGTGCTCATGATCGCGCTGGCATCACTCGTGCTCGAACTGATGTTGACACGCATCTTCGACGTGATCCTGATTCCGAACATGTCGTATTTCGTGGTGACCATGGCGGTGTTCGCTTTCGGTCTCGCGGGCATCTGGTCGGCATTGCGGCCGCTGGATCCGCAGCGGGATGTGCGGACTCTCGTGGGCTGGGCCTGCGTCGGCTTCGCCATCTCCACCACGTTGCTGATTCCGCTGATCGATGTGCTGCCGCTGGACTTCCACATGATCAAGCAGCATACGGTGCGCACGGTGTCGGCGTTCATGGTGCTGTTTGCCGGTCTGGTGCTGCCGTTCTTCCTGGCGGGACTGTCGCTGATCTCGGTGTTCTCGCGCTTCTCGACCAGGATCCAGCGGTTGTATTTCTGGGACCTCGCTGGTGCCGGTCTTGGAAGCCTGCTGGTCATCCCGTTCATCCCGGCCATCGGGCCGGGTGGCCTGTTGCTGGCGGCTTCGGGGCTGGCGCTGTTTGCCGCCGCGATCTTTTTCGAATCACGCACCCGCAGTGCGGCAGCGGCGCTGGTGGGCATCGCCATCATCGCCTGGCCTTTCATCAGGGCGCCCAACTACGTCGATTTCACCCTGCACATGGAAAAGCGGGGCGTGCGCGATGCGCTGGCAGCCGGCAAAGGCGAGTTCACGCGATGGGATCCGATCTCCAAGATCGACGTCATCGACCAGTCCCTGAGTCCGGAGGACATCGCGGAGGGTCATCGGAGCGGTGACCGCAAGGCCATCCAGTACGACGGCGGGAACCAGACCAGCTATTTCTACAAGTTCGACGGCGATCTGAAGGGCTTGCGCCGGAAGCTCGATCACGACCTGTCGCACGTGGACGATCAGTTCTGGCAGGTCAGTGTGCTTGCCTCCGATTACCTAAAACGCGATACCAATCAGGACGTGCTGATCCTGGGCAGTGCGGGTGGCCAGGAAACCAAGGGCGCCCTGGTCTATGGTGCCCGGCACGTCGATGCGGTCGAGTTGGTGGGAACCGTGGTGGACCTCGGCAAGGGACGCTATGCGCCGTACATCGGCAACTTCATGAACGATCCGCGGGTGAGCGTGCAGCAGGGCGAGGGCCGCAGCTTCGTGCGCCACTGCAACAAGCTGTACGACATCATCCAGATCTACAGCAATCACACCAGCTCCAGTGCAGCCCAGGGGACGGGTGCCATGGAGCCTGTGTATCTGCAGACCGCAGAGGCCTACGAAGAGTATTTTTCCCATCTGAAGCCCGACGGCATCGTGCAGATCAATCACATCTCCTATCCGCGCATGGTGACCACGGCCGCGCTGGCCTGGAAGCGCATGGGGCGCACGGATTTCCAGAAGCATGTGGCGGTGTTCACTTCACCCTCACAACTTCCGTTGCCGGCACTGCTCATCAAGATGTCGCCCTGGACGCCGGCGGAAATTGCATCACTCGAGGCGTTCCTGACCGAACCTTCGATTCCGATGGAGGAGCGGTTCGAGCTGGCGGAAAATCCGCTGGATCCGTCCCGGAGCTTCCTGTCCGGCGATTTCTACTCCGGTGACTTCCCGCAGGCGCTGGCTGACCGGCTTCCCTACAATGTCACGGCGCGTACGGATGACCATCCGTACTTTCGCTTCATGCGCAAGCATTTCAGTTTCCTTGCACCCAGTCACGCAAGCTTCGTTGATCCGGGAACGGCGCACTTCCTGAATGCCACCCTGTCGACGGGCGTTCCCATGGACGTGCTGCACCTGTTCCTCGCCGGTGGCGCTTCGATCCTGTTCATCCTGCTGTTCGTGCTGCTGCCCTTGCGTTACTCGACCGTGGGCCGTCAGGAAGGAGCAGCGGCAGTTCCGCTCCTGGTGTACTTCTCCTGCCTTGGAGCGGGCTTCATCACCCTGGAACTCGTGCTGATCCAGAAGTTCATGAATCTGATCGGCAGCCCGCTGTACACCTATTCGACCGTGATCTTCACGCTGCTGCTGGCGGCCGGTATCGGCAGTACTGCATCCGAGAAGCTGGGCATCAATCCACGACAACGCTGGCCCCTGCCATTCGCGGGCATCCTGATCACCGGAATTGCGATCATCCTGCTGTACCCGGCAGTGGCAAGGTTTGCGCTGTCCCTGGATATCGTGCAGCGCGTGCTGGTGTCGTCCCTGATGATCTTCCCGCTGGGTTTCTTCCTGGGCATGCCGTTTCCCGTGGGTGTTCTGGCCATCGAGAATCGGCCGCGGGGGGCCTTGGCCTGGGCCTGGGGCATGAACGGGCTGTTCACGGTGGCAGGAGGGCTGATAAGCGTCCTGATCAGCATTTTCCAGGGTTTCACCGTGGCCATCGTGTTCGCGCTGGCGCTCTATGTCCTTGCCTTCGCGACGTTCCGTCCCCTTCGCGACCACCGCATCTGATACCGCCGCAAAGAACATCAACCGGCGAATGTGAAATGTGACGCAGCACACGATTGCCACGGCGAGGTCGTGTCGTTGCCTTGAGACAATTGAAGTGCATCCGGCATTGATGTCTACTGCAGCCATGTAAAGGGCAAACCCGTCGAAAGGCGGGGACGCAAAGCCTCCGGTCTCACGACTTCCTTCGAAGAAGTCCAGATAGCGGGGTTGCCGGCAACCGGTTCTCCTCACCGCCTTGTCGTCATCCTCCTGCACCGGAAGTTTGTCCGGGTTCGTGCTGCAGCGAGGACATCACATGATGACGAGGATCATTCTGGCGGCGGTTTTGGCAGCAGCTCTTTCGGGCTGCAATTTCGACAGTTCATCGGATTCCCCAGCCGGGCTGCAATCCGCGCCAACCAGCCCGACCGCAGACAATCCGGCCAGCCCGGTCATCAAGGGCACTCCGGCTACTGTGGTCGCAGCCGGCAGCACGTACACATTCACGCCCAGCGCCAGTGGCGGCGGAAAGCTGCAGTTCTCCATCCAGAACAAGCCATCCTGGGCAGCGTTCAGCAGCTCGACCGGTTCATTGACTGGCAAGCCTGGCGCGTCTCAGGCAGGCATGTATCCGGGGATCCTGATCAGCGTGTCCGATGGGGCGCAGAGCGCAGCCCTTCCCTCATTTTCGGTGACGGTCACCGCTTCGGGCGCGGTGTCCGGCGCACCGATCATCACCGGATCGCCTGCGACGACGGTGGTCATCGGCAATGAATACAGTTTCTCTCCGGCGGCTTCGGCCGCGAGCGGCCAAGCGCTCACGTTCAGCATCGCGAACAAGCCGGCCTGGGCCAGTTTCGATGAAACCACCGGCCAGCTGTCAGGAACGCCGGGTGCGGCCGATATCGGCACCACGGCTGGCATCGTGATCAGCGTGAGCGACGGCGAGCAGAGCGCCTCATTGCCCGCCTTCTCTCTCACCGTATCGCAGATGGGCGGGGGAACTGCGACGCTGTCATGGATGCCGCCCCAACAGAACACGGACGGAACACCGCTGACCAATCTTGCCGGATACCATGTGTACTATGGGACCAATGCGTCCTCGCTCGGCAAGTCGGTGACGCTTGCCAGTCCCGGCATTGCGACATACATGGTGACGGACCTTTCGCCCGGTACCTGGTATTTCGCCGTGAAGGCCTACAACACCGCGAACGTGGAATCAGTCCTGTCCGCCAAGGTCAGCAAGACCATCCTGTAACGCGCAGGTTGCCGTCCGGCACCGGGGACGGTCCGGTGGCCGGGGAGGCGTCTGAATCTGCCGACATCTGGCTTCAGCGGAATTCACGCCGCACAATGCCGCCCGATTTAACTTAAATCGGAAGCGGGTGGAATGATGCAGATGGGTCGTGCGGGATACTGGATCATGCTGGCGATGCTGGTGGGTGTGCTGGCCGGTTGCGGTGGGGGCAGCGCGCCTGCGACCTCGACCCAGCCGGAGCTGCCGCCGGTTGCTGCGAATCCCCCACCGGCCCCGATGCCTCCGACCGGCTCGAATTCGGGGGGCACCCATCAGGCACCACAGATCTCGGGCGTGCCTTCCACGCAGGTCATGGCAGGCGACGGCTACGAATTCCAGCCTTCCGTGAATGATGCCAGCGGCGGTGCCATGAGTTTTTCAATCCTCAATCTGCCCCCCTGGGCCCGGTTCGACTCGGCCACGGGCCGGTTGTCGGGAACGCCGGGCGCGGCCGATGTCGGCACCTATTCCGGAATCACCATTACGGTCGCCAATGCTGAAAGCCGCACCTCACTGCCGGCATTTTCGGTCGAGGTTGTGCAGATGGGGAGCGGTGCGGCCACATTGTCCTGGGTGCCGCCGATGCACAACACCGACGGCAGCGCGCTGCGCAACCTCAGCGGTTTCTTCGTCCATGTCGGGCATTCCGCTACCAGACTGGACCGCCAGATCCGCATCAGCAATCCCACGGTGAACCGTTACGTGGTCGAGGGCCTGAGCGCGGGTACCTGGTATTTCGCCGTGACAGCGTTCAACAGCAACAATGTTCAAAGCGCCATGTCACAGGTCCTGAGCAAGGTCATCCAGTGATCAGGGGCGCGCCGGCGGCGAGTTGGTCGCTGATCGGTACAGGCGGCTCCGCGCGGCGGCCAGCACGGGCTTGAGCAGAAAATAGACCGCATCGAAAACGCGGGCGCGAAGGCTGTTGCCCAGCCACAGGATTCGCATCGTTTCATCCATGGTGTCCGTCCAGCGCCGCTTGTTGGCCAGTGCGGCGCCGAGAAAATCGTATAGGTCAAATGAGTGTTCCTCGTGCAGGACCTGCATTTCCATGGACTCGAGCAGGGTGCCGGGAGAGCAGGCGTCGAATTCGCCATCGTGCGCGATCTGGCAGGAGTAATAGGTTCGGCCGCGGGTGAACGCGAGGGTGGCGGCCACGGGGCGTCCGCCGGAGAACAGGCACCAGGCACGAGCCTCTCCGGTTCGCGCCATGCGGTCGGCGAAGTCCCGGAAATAGTCCCGGTATTTCTCGCCCGAACCCAGGCCGATGCCAGCGGCTGATTTCCAGCTTCGCGAGGTCACCTGGATGAGAATCTCCACAGCCTCGCGGATTTCATCCGGATGGCGGTAGCTTCGAAGCTGGACTTCGCCCAGCGCCTGAAGCTTGCGAAGGCCGCTGCCGAGATTCTTGCGCAGCCTGGATGAACGGCTCGCGAGGTACCGGCTCCAGTCCTGGTCGATCGCAAGATAGGGGCAGGGATGGAGCCTGGCACGACGCTCACGCAAGCCGATCCTGTCCATGCACGGGCGCAGCAGCGCGAGCTCCGTATCATCGGTCACCTTTTCATCGATCCGGATGCCATCCCACTCGGCCTGCCGGGAGGCGATCTCACGCAGGGCGCACTCATAGGCGGCCGCATCCGGTGCGCCGAGCCCCAGGCGAGGCCGGTGGATCTCGTCCGGCATGCCCAGCGGTTCCAGCCAACGCATGCCTGCCCGCCCGCGCCGGCTCAGTTGAAGGGGCAGCAGGAGCACGGGCCCGTGCTGGTCGCGGACCAGGATCAGGCGCAGTTCGCGCAGGTTCCGCCCGCCCGGGTGCATGCCGACGCTGGGCCACCAGCTGGCCGCGAATTCCCACTGCTGCCACGGAGCAAGGCCGGGTGTGCGCTGAGCCAGCGCCTGCCACGTCTCGCGAAGGTCCTGGATGTCGGAGGCCTTGCGGTGGACGCTGGCCTGCAGGGTGTCGAGTCCGTCTTGCGTCGTGGGCATTCAGGCCTCCACCGGGGGCGGCTTGCGCCAGCGGCGGAATTTCCTCAGCGCCTGACTGACCCGCTCGAGATGGCCCGTGCGTTCCAGGAACCTCCGGAGCAGGGGCTTCAGGCGGAAATACACGAGATGAAACAGCCATGACCGCAAGCCGGGGCGATCGCCGAACAAGGCTGTGGTGTGCTGGGATCCGGTCGCCCAGCTGAGCTTGTTGGTGAGGAACCCGCCCAGAAAGTCGTAATGCTCGCAGTCGTGTTCGGTGAACAGCCGCTCCAGTTCCAGGGCCGTGAGCACGACACCGGGCGAGGCGGCCTGGGCCGCATCATGAACTACATGGAGCGAATAGAACCGGCGATGCCACATCAGGCCCATGGTCGCGGCGATGTCCCGACCGTCGAGCTTCAGGAATCCGAACCGCAGCCAGTGGGCCGGTCCGGGACAACCGGCCAGTCGCTGGTGGAATTTCCAGTGGCGTTCGCTGCGGGCGATGCCGAGATTCTGCGCGCGCTTCCAGCTCCTGTCCTCCACGGACCGAAACCGGGCCAGCGCAAAGTCGTTGCCGTTCCCTCCGGTCAGTTCGAATTCCAGGCGACCGAGGCCCTCGAGCTGTGCGTGCCGGCGCCTCAGGCTCTTGCGGAAGGATTTGCTGCGGCCGGCGAGGTAATCAGCCCAGGTACCCTTCATGTCGATATAGGGACACTCGTTGCCGTCGATCTGCGCCATGAAGAAGCGCGCTGCGAGCAGTCGCTGGCGGAGCGCCGTGACCAGTGGGCTGCCCAGGGGCTGTTCGAACAGCACGACCGACGACCACCGGTCCTTCAGCAGCATCAGGTAATCGGCAACGCCATCGGCAATGAGCTCATCCGCAGCACCCAGCAGAATGGGCCGGTCGGACTCGGATGGCTGACCGATGTACGACGCGGTCCGGATGCGGCTCCAGAGCTGCTTGCTGCGGGTGATCTGCAGCGGCACGATTGCGATGGGTGTGCTGTTGCGCATCACGACGATGATGAACAGCTCACCCCCTGAGCCCAGACATTCCCACCATGTCCGCAGGTAGGCATACGTCTGGAAGACGCTGGCGCCCTGCGTAGCTTCGAGCAGGGCGTCCCAGCAGGGTTCGAGCGCCGACCATCCTTCCAGGGTGTCGATGAGCCCGAACTGCAGGTCCGAGATCCGGTGCGGCCGATTCAGATGACCGGTCAGCACGCTCATCGTCGCAGTTCCTCCCACAGCAACCGGTATTCGCTTCGTTCTTTTGCGCTGGTCCCGAGCAGGTACATGGCCGGCAGATAGCACAGCCCGATGGCTGCGGCAGCCATGACCAGGCCCCACACGCCGTCGGGGATGAGCTTGCGGATGCCGATGGCCACGAGCAGGCACGGTGCCATGGCCAGGATCACGCGCCCGAAGACCGTCCTGAGGAATTCTGGCGTATCCAGGCTGAATGCCCGCGCCGCAATGGGCAGCTGGAAGGTGAAGCCGATGAGCACATTGGCCACCAGCAGACCGGTGACCACACCCACGAGGCCATGGCGGGGCGCCAGAAGCAGGATCAGCAATGTGCTGAGCAGGACCTCCACGAGGGTGAGGGCGGCGACGGTCCGGACCCTGCCGGCCGCCAGCAGGAGCATTGCCGATGTGGTCATGAATGCGGAGACGAGAAAGTGCAGGCAGATCAGCGGGAGCAGGGACGGAGGTGCTTCCGCCATGCCGTCCGGACTCCACCAGCGCAAGGCCTGGTCGCCGAACATCCACAGGAACAGTGCGGCCGGCGCTGCGATACCGACCGCGATCTTGCTTCCTGCGCTCAGCAGGCGGGCCAGCTGGGCATCGTGGCGCTCGGCATGCCACTGGGCCGCCAAAGGGAGCAGGGTTTCCGAGACCGGACCGATGGCCAGCAGCAGCAGGCCACCCGCGGCATTTGCAAGCGAGTACGGTGTGAGCAAGGCCAGGGGCAGGAGCAGCGCAATGAGAACCTGTTCGAGCTGGGTTGCACCATCCATCAGCAGGTCTTCGAACGCTGACCACAGCGCAAAGCGGCGCACGCCCCTCCAGATGCGCCGGTTCCAGCGGACCGGTGCATGCATCAATGCTGGCAACAGGGTACGCAGGGTCCAGATATCGATCAGCATGCGCAGGCCGGTGGCAGCCAGTTCGATGGCTGCAAGCCAGACGAGGTCCGCACCGTGAAGCAGGCAATAGAGTTGCGCCGAGGCTGTGATCAGGCGCAGGGCGATCGAGCGCAGATTGGCGAGGTCGAATCGCTGCGCTCCGCGATACAGGTTGGCCAGTACCCCGGCCGGAAATGCAAGCCAGAGATTGATCGACAGCAAGGCCAGGACCCAGCGCAGATCGGCCTGCATCGATCCGGACGTGTCGGTCCAGCCCAGAGGTCCGACCAGCGCCAGCACCATTCCCGTCAACGCCGCGAGGGTTCCGGCCACGAACAGACCGGAAGTGGTGGTGGACACCAGGCCCTGCAGTGCCTTGCCCTGTTCCGTAGCTGCCCAGCGCGCATGAAACCGCACTTGGGCGTGCCCGAAGCCGATGTCGAGAAATCCGAGATAGAACGTGAACACATGGGCGAGCAGCCACACGGCATACCCTTGCGCACCCAGCTCCCGCACGAACACCGGCGTGAGCACCACGAACAGCGCGCCTCCAATCAGGGCGTCGGCATAGCCGGTGCCCACGTTGAGCAACCAGCGGTGCGGTCTGCTGTCTTCTGGCGGGTTCATGGTTCGAGAGGAACGAAATGGACCCGGATGGCGCCTGCGTTGCATTCCACGCGGCAGACATGAGCGGCGCCTGCCTGGATGCGGATGAATCCGGCCTCGTTCAGGCAGGCCACCAGCCAGGGATCTGGCCTGAGGATGCGGATGAAGATCTGCGATTGGGGAAACCGGGTGGCACGGATCCGTCCCCCGATCCGGCTCTTGTAGCGAAGCACTCCGTCGCGCAAAGACGGACGTGAATGTCCGAGGATGATCCGCTCCATCTTCTGCTCGAGTGCCCAGCGGATGATCATGACATCCAGCGCCTCGCTCGCCCCGGGAAGCGCCGGGCTGGAACATGCACCGAACCACCCGAATCGAAGGGTTCGGGCATCGCGCCCCAGCAGCATGCCGGCAACCCATTCATCACCCGCAAGCAGGCGGGCCAGTTGCTGACCCTTTGCATGGCGCATGAAGGCATGCTCGTCGACCAGGATGGCCTGATCGTCGAATCGCGCCCGAACGTAGGGTTGGTACATGTGCTGAAAGAACTCTGTCAGAGCCTGCGCGCCCGGACTGAAATCCAGCCGGAAGCCATTTCGACGGATGTGCCGGTCGGCCTCGCGCCGCACGTGGCGGCTGAACGTGAAGGGCTTTCCATCCGGGCCATGCAGGTCGATCTGCTGGCTGATCCATGTCGCCAGGCGCAGATGATGCAATGGCGGGTTCAGCAGGGCCGCAAGCGGCGCGCGCTCGATGATCTGCAAGTGCGCCCCAGGTGAATCCCGCGACTGTGGAGTCCGGGTATCCGGTGCTGACTCGAACAGCTGTCGGGCGAGGAACGCCCATGTCTGGTTGCTGCCGCGAAAATCGATTCGCAGCGCCTGCGCAGATCCGCGCGCCTTTCCGTCCAGCCATACTCGACAGGAGTCACCCGATCCGAAGAGCAGGCGTGAATGATGCAGGATTCGGTCCAGCATGATCATCGCCGTGCGTAGGAACGGATCGGCCTGAATTTTTCGCCCGGTCGGGCAGGCGGGAAGTCGGCGCCGCCCCGCACCGGCAGCTCCGGCCCCACAACGGCAGTCACGGCCCGTACGGCACGCGTGAGCGCCTCATCGAGATCCAGGGCAGCGGCTACATGCACCTCCAGCGACAGGTCCTCGTGTTGCACCACCTGGTATCGCGTGATCGCAGGCACCGATTCCAGTGCCAGGGTCAGCCGGTAAGGAGAAATCAGTCCGCCACCCGGGAGCTGGATGCTGTCGATTTCCCGACCCGCAAACTCCACGATGGGGCTGCCCCGGGTGGAGTGGTCACGCCTCACCAGATCCCCCGTGTCGTAACGGATCAGCGGCATGGCACACTCGCCCAGCGTGGTGATGATCAGCCGCTCCAGTTTCCCGTCGGCTTTGCAAGGCAGGAATTCGCTGTGGATATCCGGCGCTGCGTGCCGGTATTGCCGATCACCCGCGCACCGGAAGGCGTACAGACCGATTTCCGTCATGCCATAGAAATCCGCAGCCTCGATCCCGAACCGTTCCAGCAGTATCCGCTGGTCCTGCGGTCCCAGTTGTTCGGCGGTGGCCACCAGCGCACGAAGCGGCGGTGTCGATCCGCGCGGCAGACGCTCGGCCATGGCCAGCAGCGCGCGCAGCGGGCCGTACAGCACCTGCGGCCGCTCAGCGAGGTAGCGCTGCGCAAGGTCTGCTTCCGGTTCACGCAGGTCCACGTAAGTCCAGCGCGCCAGACGGTTCACGCGCGATGGGCGATGGGTCGAAACGATCCACAGCCGCTGCCCCGGGCGATATCCGGCATGCACCAGCGCCTTGAGGAATCGCCACTGGCGCCGACGCCGGCTGGGCGGGTCGATGAGAGTCTCCACAGGCTCGCCGGTCGAACCTCCGGAGCATTCGGACCGGTTGGCTGAATGTTCGAATCGCCGGTCCAGGCGCGCGCTCCGGGTGGCCTGGCGCAAGTGCTGCTTGGTCAGGATGGGAATCTGGTCCCACGGGGGGTTGGGCGAAAGCGCCAGTCCGTGCTCACGCCACAGGGCGCGATAGAAGGGAACCCGCTCGGCGATCGATTCAAGATCGAGGCGGGGAGGTGATGCGGAGAGTCTCACGTCGGGGCAACCGCCGCGCCCATGCGATCGCTGATCAATGCGCTGGTGCGTGCCAGGCAGGTGTCCGCGAGCAGGCGGGCCCGCTGTCGATAGTCCACCGGATCGCGGATCGCCTCGTCGATCAGTTGTTCGATTTTCGGAACCGGGTTGCCGCGACGGAACTCATCCAGTGATATCAGGCGATGCGGCATGTCGAGCATCTCGAACATGCCGTCGAACTTGCCGTTGTAGGCCATGCCGACGACCGGAGTTCCCATGGATACGGCAAAAATCAGGGGATGCATGCGCGCGGAAACCAGCAGCCGCAACCGGCCGGTCACGGCCTTGTATTCCGCAGCGGAGCGGATGCTGGCGACGCCAATCGGAATGCGTCCGTGAAGGTTCCGGGCCACCTGCTGACAGGCCGCCGAGTCCCCTTCGTGGGCCAGGTCATAGCTGGGCATCATGAGGACACCGCAGTCATGGGTTCTGGCCAGCCGCTCGACGAGGAGGCTCAACTCGCCGATCACCCGGGTCATCTCCGTTGCACCCGAATCGTTGTCAAGGCCCAAGCGGACCCGCAGTTTGTGTGGCAGGAAGCCACGGGAATGAAACCACTTGCGCAGCGCGATGCCGATGACCCGTCCCTCCGGCAGCCCGGCGTCGGCAATGATGCTGTCGGCGATCTGCGCGGGTGCGGGATGCAGCATGAACGCAGGATCAGGTACAACATCCACCGGTTTGCTGGTGCATCGGGCAAGCCAGCGATGCGCAAAGCGGTCCCGTACCGAGATGCTGCTCATGGAGGCACAGGCGATCCGGGCGAACAGGCGGCTCTCCCAGTGCTGCAGCGGCCCCGCGCCCAGCGAATGCCCGACCACCCGGGCGTTGGCGCAGCCCATCAGGAAAGTGCGCAGACCCCAGTAGGGCATCTTGACCCGGCTGTCGTCATCCTGGAACAGCCCACCTCCACCGATGATGACCAGGTCCTGGCGACTGGCAGCTTCCATCAAAGTGGAAAAACCGGCCGGTCCAGGGGCCAGCACCCGCGCCAGCCCGGGGCTGGATCCCGGCATGCGCAGGCTGGAAATCGCGGATATTTCGACTCCCGGATCGGCGACCTGCAATGCGTGGCACATGGCCTCGAATATGGCGGCATCGCCCAGGTTGTGATCGGAATCGCCGCCGAGGATGAGAACTTTGGTCATTGAGGCCTTGCCGGATACAGGTTATGAAATTTACAAAATGCTTGCAGCCCGCACTGTTAACCGTCGCGCAGTTGAGGGGTTTTCATCTCCTTGACCGGATGGACTTTTTCCAGCCGGCAAGCCCTTCTTGCCGTCACCCAAGCTACAACAAAGTTCCAATTATGTAATATAAGTATTTGAGCCAAATCACATCGTGACATGAGCAGTTCGTCAATAATCCATACCCTTGACCCGGCGGGTCCTCACGAGGATCCGGCTCCGTACACATTCAGGACAGTTCCAGGCGACCAGGCGACCGTCGAGCCGTGATTCTCAAACACAATGTCTCCATCATGCTGGTGACGGCCCTGCAGGTCGTCCTGCTGCCATTGGTGGTATTCCTGAGCCTTTACGGTACTGCCCGGTTCTATGGGGTACCGTTCGATGCATCCTTCGAGGTGCTGGCCATCGTGGCGGTCACCATTGGCGCGGCGCTTCTGCGTCCCTCCGGGAGTCTTGCGGAGAGCCTGATGGCACGCCGCGTCCCGATGGCCGCCAGCATCATGATCCGCTGGCTGGCATTGCTGGGCATCCTGCTGGTGATCGGCTATGCGACGAAGCTCTCGGCAGTGTTCTCACGCCGCGTGGTGCTGACCTGGATGCTCGTCACCCCGGTGATGCTGGTTGCAGTATCGCTCGTGCTGCGCGAGTTCATGCGCCAGATGTTGAGGCGGCCGGAGAATGCACGCAGCGTGATCTTCGCGGGCTGCAATGATGTCAGCCTCTCCCTGAGCCGGCGCATGAGGCAGAACTCCGAACTGGGCATGTCGGTGCAGGGGTTTTTCGATGACCGCAGCGCAGAGCGTCTCGGATTGCCGGACGGGCATGTTTCCCTCCTGGGAAGACTGCCGGAGCTCGCGGAGTATGTGAAAGCACACCAGGTCGAAGTCATTTTCATCGCCCTGCCCATCCGCCATGTCCGGCGTGTCATGGACCTGATCGACGAGCTGAGGGACACCACGGCGTCCATCTATTACGTACCGGATATCCTGGTATTCGATCTCATCCAGGCCCGGACCGGGGAGATCATGGGGATACCCGTGGTGTCGATGTGCGAGACGCCATTCCACGGCGTATCCGGGTTCATGAAGCGGGCCATGGATGTCGTGTTCTCGATTGCGATCATGGTGCTGGCCTCGCCGGTGCTGCTGATGATTGCGCTGGCGGTCAAGCTGAGTTCGCCGGGACCGGTGATCTTCCGCCAGCGCCGCTATGGGCTCGATGGCAGGGAGATCAAGGTCTACAAGTTCCGGACCATGCGGGTGATCGAAGACGGCGATCTGGTGGTTCAGGCTTCACGCGATGATCCCCGCATCACGCCGGTGGGCCGGATACTGCGCCGCTATTCTCTGGATGAGTTGCCCCAGTTGCTGAATGTCCTGCAGGGCCGCATGAGCCTGGTAGGCCCGCGGCCGCACGCGGTGGCGCACAATGAGGAATATCGAAAACTCATCAAGGGGTACATGATGCGCCACAAGGTCCTGCCGGGCATCACCGGGCTCGCCCAGGTCAATGGATGCCGGGGCGAGACCGCGAGACTCGAGGACATGCAGGCGCGGGTCAGATATGACCTCGACTACCTGCGCCACTGGTCGCCCATGCTGGATTTCAAGATTCTGGTGCTCACTGCCCTGCAGTTGTTCGGACATGAACGGGCGTACTGAGGTGGGCTCGGCCGTCATGGTGCGGCTCGAATCCCTCCTTCGGGGGTTTGCAGCGAATTTCAGTTCCACGATGACGGAGCCTGCGCCCCGGCGGCGGTGGGAGATGCCGCTGCTCATCGGCTTCGTTGCGCTGGGAGCCTTCCTGAGATTCTGGGGCCTGGGTTCCTGGGGCCTCGAGAATGACGAAGAAACCATGGCAATGCCGACCCTGCATATCCTGCGTGACGGAATGCCCATCCTTCCCAGCGGCATGATCTACGTGCGCGGCATCGCCCAGCTGTACATGATGGCCGCATCGGTGAAGGTATTCGGTCCTTCGGAGTGGGCTTTGCGGATTCCCTCGGTACTCTGTGGCCTTGCCCTGATTCCGCTGGCGTATGTTTATGGACGTCGGTTCCTGAATGCAACCTGGAACATGGGTTTCGTTGCAGTGGCGACTTGTCTGCCGGCATTCATTGCCGATTCGCAGGAAGCTCGCATGTACATTTTCCTGCTTGCGGGCCTGGCCTTGTACACGATCCTGCTGTTCTCCTGGGAGCGGACTGGACGCGACTCGCGCCTCGTGGCCGCAGTAGCGGTGATGCTGGTTACGCTTCAGTTCCACACGCTCGCAGTGTTCGGTGCGTTCCTGGTATTTTTCCCCGCGCTGCTGAGGGGCAGCACTCGCGCGATGACCAAGGCGCTGGTCGCATTT
>JBGAGK010000042.1:0-21262 GCA_044226785.1 Steroidobacteraceae bacterium
ATGACATGCCCGGAAACATCGCCCTTGTGCGGCACGCGCACATCGGCCACGGTGTCGCCGCAGACAAGGCCATTGCTGCACACGAACCGGAACATGCCGGCCAGCATCTGATAGCTGCTCGTCCCGTCATGCGAGTTCAGCAACACAATTTCATTGGCCTCCGCGCCGTTGATCTGGCTGGCGTGGCGCAGGCGCAGCATGTGTTTGGTGTGCTCGCGCTTACCTTGGTCGCGCACGCGGGTCTGCGTCACCATGAAGGGCTGGAACCCTTCTTTGCGAAGCTCGGCCAGCACGGCGGCGGTGGGGATATAGGCGTACCGCTGCGAACGGCTTTCATGCGGCGCGTCCGCGAAGATGGACGGCGCTACCCGGTGAATCTGGTCATCGGTCAGCGGGTAGTCGCTGCGCAGCGAGGGGGAACGGGAAGCGAAACGGGATGCGAGTTGCATGGTCTTTCTCCTGACAAAAAGGGTTTGCTGTTCAAGCCGCACACCGGATTCCTAGATTCGGAGCCCAGCCTTTCGGCTGTTCTGTGCGGTTGGCACGAGGAACCCGGTTGGCCCTGTTGCCACCGTCTTTCCTGAGTTCATCGCCCGCGGCCAAAGGAGCGCGCGGACGGGGGCCGTCAAGGAGACAAGCGCAGGGTTGGTGCGGCCCGCAGGCGCAGCCGAGGACACGGCCCTGCGCGCCTTGACGGCACACGGGAGCGGGCTACGGTCGCGGAGAAGGTGATGAAGTCAGGGGAGACGGCTGGACATGGCAACGGCCGCCTCGATGTGCCGAACCGCACGCAAGCGAAGCGCGCAGGCCCGAAGCTGGAAGCCGGGCCGAAGGCGTCAGCCGAGCGGAGCGAGGGAACGATGGAAGCCCGTCAGGGGCGAAACCCCGAAGGGGGTTCGATGCGCAGCACGACAGCGCGACCGGCCATGCTTAATGGCCAGAGACGCTAATGAAGCGGTAGTTTGAATTCTTGTTTTTCACAATAACTATACAAGTCATCCTGTATAGTTATAATTCCTATACTCTCCGCCAATGCACCTGCGGGAGCCCTGCCGCATCAGTTCGCGGCCGCTTGTAACCAGCCCAGGAGCCTGCTTGCCTATGATTCCCTCCAAATCCCAGCGCTGGTCCCTGCTGGTAACCGTCGCCGCCGGCCTTCTCCTGGTGACCTTGGACAACTCGGTGCTTTACACGGCGCTGCCAACGCTGACCCACGAGCTGCACGCCAGCGCCACGCAAGGGCTATGGATCATTAACGCCTATCCGCTGGTTATGGCAGGCCTGCTGCTAGGCACGGGCACGCTTGGCGACCGCATCGGCCATCGGCGCATGTTCCTGTTCGGCCTGGTGATTTTTGGCGTTGCATCCCTGGCCGCAGCGTTTTCACCGACTGCTTCGCTGCTGATCGCCGCACGGGCATTCCTTGCGGTGGGTGCGGCGGCCATGATGCCGGCAACCCTGGCGCTGATCCGCATCACCTTCGACAACGAGCGCGAACGCAATATCGCCATCGCCGTATGGGGCAGTCTGTCGGTAGTGGGCGCTGCGCTCGGCCCGATCATCGGAGGCCTGCTGCTGTCGCATTTCTGGTGGGGTTCGGTGTTCCTGCTCAACGTGCCGGTGGTCGTGCTGGCCTTCATCGGCACCCTGGCGTTCGCGCCCAAAGGAACGGTAGAGAGCGACAAACCCTGGGATCTGTGGTCCTCGATCCTGGCTCTGTTGACCCTGTCCGGCCTCGTCGTCGCCATCAAGGAAGTCGCGCACGCCGGACCCTCGTGGCCGTTGGCAGGCGCTGCGCTGGCAGTCGCCGCCGCAGGCGGTTGGCTATTTGTCCGGCGGCAGGCGCGTCTGCGCTCGCCGCTGCTTGATTTCAAGATCTTCCGCAAGCCTGCTTTCAGCGCGGGTGTGCTGGCTGCCGCGTTCGCGATGTTCACCATCGGCGGCATGGAGCTGGTGACCACCCAACGCTTCCAACTGGTCGCTGGCTTCACGCCGCTGCAGGCCGGTTTGCTGGTCTCGGCAGTGGCGATAGGATCGCTGCCTACGGCCTTGCTGGGCGGGGCTTTCCTTCACCGGCTGGGATTGCGGGTTCTCATCGCCGGCGGACTGGCGGCGGGTGCCATTGGCGCACTCGCCACCACAGCCGGCCTTCACCTGGGCCTGGGGTGGCTGGTAGCCGGGATGGTTCTCAATGGCGCAGGCCTTGGCGCTGTGATGGCAGTGGCCTCCAGCGCCATCGTCGGCAACGTGCCTCCGGCCCAAGCGGGCATGGCATCGTCGGTCGAGGAAGTCTCATACGAATTCGGCAGTCTCATCGCCGTGGCCCTGTTGGGAAGCCTGCTGGGGGCGCTTTACTCGATGGGCGTGAGCTTGCCGCCTGACGTCCCCGATGCCGCACGTGCAGGGATTGCCCAGGCGCTGGAGATCGCTCAAGCCAGCGAGCCTGTGAATACCGCGCTGGTCGAGTCCGCATCATCCGCCTTCGATCGAGGCTATCTGGTGGTGTTGTGGGTCATCGCAGGCGTGCAGGCTTTGGGTGCGCTGGTGACTGCCTGGTTGCTACGGCACCACGGGCCGGGCACTGCCACGGCCACCCATTGAAGGAGCGGTGCTCATGCGCCCCAGCAATCGCAGCAAGATCCTCGACGCCGCCATCCGTGTGGTGCATCGCGATGGCGTCACCGGGATTACCTTCGAGTCGGTGGCCGCCGAGGCCGGGCTGACGCGCGGCGGTATGCTCTACCACTTCCCATCCCGCGATGCCTTGCTTTTGGGCATTCACGAACACCTGGCGAACCAGTGGGAGGCACTGCTGGAAAAAGTCGCGGGCAAACCGGCTCATGAGGCCAGCGCGGAAGAGCGCTTCGCGGCCTATGTGCAGGCTTGCGCCCAAGGCAAATCCACCCGAGTCGAACTGCAGCTCATGCTGGAGGGCGCTACCCAGACTGCCCTGGCCGCGCCTTGGTCGGCGGTGCTGTCGCGCTGGATTCCCGCTACCCCGGCACAAGAGGATGTCGTCGCTGCGCTGTGGGTGGTGCGCCTGGCGGCCGACGGCCTGTGGGTTCACCAATCGTTCTCCAACAAAGCGCTGCCCGCGAGCTTGCGCAAACGTATCGGTCGTATGCTTCTGGACATGATTCCAAGGTCTGAGAAGAGCACTCAGGTGTCCAAAGAGGACGCGGACCAATGAAGCGCGTGGACATTGAACCAGGGGCGCAGGCGATGACCCCAGTGGACATTGAACTCAAGGTGCTGCGCCTACCGATCTACACCGGCGCGGTGGTGTCCCTGCTCGCCCTGATCGCAGTGCCGTTCACGGGTTCACAGGCCATCTTGCTTGATGGCTTCTTCAACCTCGTGTACCTCATCACCGGCATCTTCACGTACCGGGTCGGCCGGCTGTTGCGACTCGGCGCCAGTCGACGCTTTCCATTTGGCTACGCGCCGCTGGAACCTCTGGTCAACCTCATCAAGAGCCTGCTGATCGCCGGTGTCTCGATGCTCTCGATTTGGTACGCCGTATCCAGCCTTCTCACGGGCGGAACCGACATTCGCTTCGGGGTCGCGCTGCTCTATGCCTTCGTGTCTGCGGCCGTCACTATTGGTATGGCAGTCTATGTTTGGTTGCGCTACCGTCATCTGCAAAGCCCACTGGTCCAAGGCGACCTGGCTGCGCGTGTCATCGACGCACTGACCGCGTTCGGTGCGTTGCTGGCCTTCGTGATTGCATACCTGTTGCAGGCTTACGGCTACACACAAGCTGCACGTTATGTCGATCCGATTCTGTCGCTTGCCCTGGTCGCCATGACCGTCGGTATTCCCTGGTCGCTGGGTAAGGGGGCCTTGGCCGAACTGCTGTACATGGCACCGCCACCCAGCAAGACGGAGCCGATCGAGGCCACGATCCGGCAGGCCTTGAAAGCTGTGCCCCTGGTTGCGCTGGACATTCGCACCGTACGCATCGGTCGCTCCTGGGAAGTCATGATCCATGCCCAGCTCGGCCCGGATACCGAGATGAACACGCACGCGGCGGATGAGTGTCGCCAGCGCGTGGAGGCCGCGCTGGCTGGCGGGCATGATCAGGTTCGCCCGGTGCTGGTGTTCTCGCACCATGCACCTGAGCCGCTGAGATAGCGCGGGTTCGGTCGCTTCAGGAGTAGGGCTGCTGGATTGTTGGGGCGGCTGCGCTGCCGACTGCGCGTGGCGCTTTGGCAAAGGGGAATTGAGCACAGTCCAGCCTCTAAAGGCCATGCCAACTCCCATCGCCACATCATGCGGGTGAGCAAAAAAAGGGGCCGAAGCCCCTTTTGTCAGATCAGCCCGCGCTCGGCAAACGATGTGGCGTCGGTGCCTGCGACGATGATGTGATCCAGAACGCGCACGTCCACCAGGCCTAATGCCTCCTTCAGCCTCTGGGTCAGTGTCCTGTCGGCACCGCTCGGCTCGGGACTACCGCTCGGGTGGTTGTGCGAAACAATGACCGCCGCCGCGTTGAGCCGCAGCGCCTCCTTGGCCAGCTCGCGCGGATACACCGATGCGCCGTCGATGGTGCCTCGGAACATTTCAGCGTATTCGATCAGCCGATGCTGCGTGTCCATGAACAGCACCGCGAACACTTCATGCTCGAAGCCGGCCAGCTTGGCGCACAGATACTCCTTGACCGCCGCCGGTGAAGTGAACGAAGTACCGCGCTGCATCTTGCGCTCGATGGCGTGGCGCGCGGCCTCCAGAATCTGCTCTGCAGTCGCTAGCAGGTAGCGGCCCTGTGCGTCACGCACCATCAGCGGGGAATCGAACGATGAAAAGGACAGTTGCGACATGATCGTGCTCCGGTTGCTCGGGCGGAATTGCCCGGAACCGTGGAAGCACGGCGCAGCGCAAGCAGTCAGGGGTCGAAAGACGGCCGCCAGGACGCAAGGGCCATCGGCCCGAAGCCCTTGACGGCGAGAACGCCGTGGTACGGTGAAAGGGACAGCAAGACCGCCTACACCCGCCCAATGCACACACTCGCCTTTTTGCAAGCGGAGCGCGCAGGCCCGCCAGGGTCGAAGGCGTCAGGGGTCAAAGCCGGATGGCCGCACTACGGCACGAAGCGCGGGGTGCAGCCCGCGAACCCGACGGCAGCACGCCGGGACGCATGGTTGCTGCTTGGCCTACTCTGTGTCCTGCTTGCGCTGCTCGATCTGCAACCGCGCCCGCTCGGTCGCCTGCTGCAACTTCTCGCCCAGTACCGCGCGTGGCGGCAAGCTGGTCAGGTACTCGGCAACGTGGATGCCCGACTTATCCAGTTCCAGCAACTCGATCTGCTCGCGCTTCTTGCCGGTGCAAAGGATGATCCCCAGCGGCGAAGCTTCCTCCGGCTCCCGTTCGTACTTGTCGAGCCAGCGCAGGTAAAGCTCCATCTGCCCCTTGTAGGCGGCCTTGAAGTCTCCGATCTTCAACTCCACCGCTACCAGCCGCCGCAGCTTGCGGTTGTAAAACAGCAGGTCAAGGTGGAAATCATCGTCGTCGATCTGGATGCGCTTCTGTCGGGCCACGAAGCTGAAACCGGCGCCCAGCTCCAGCAAGAACGACTCCATTTCGCGGATGATCGCCGCCTCCAGATCGCCTTCCTGCCAGGTGTCCCGCAATCCCAGGAAGTCGAGGATGTACGGGTCGCGCATGACCAGGGCGGGCGACATGCGCTGCGCATCGCGCATCGTGGCCAGCTCCTTCGCGATCGTCTCGCCCGGCTTCTTGGATAGGGCCGTGCGTTCGTATAGCATCGAGTCGATGCGCTCGCGCAGCGTCCGCACGCTCCAGCGTTCGGCGCCTGCCATCTGCGCGTAGTAGTCCCGCTGGAGCGGGTCTTTCAGCGGGATGAGGGCGATGAAATGCGTCCAGCTCAATTGTCGTATCAGTGATACGACAATCTGCTCGTCGGGAAAGGTGGCGGCGAACTGCACCATACGGCGCAGGTTCTTGACCCCGAAACTGCTGCCGTATTCCTTCACCAACTGCGCCGCCAAGGTCAACACGACTTCCTCGCCGTAGTCGGCCCGCCGGCCCTCCAAGACTTGCGTGTGGATGCGCTGGCCGATGCGCCAGTAGAGCATCGTCAACTCGCTATTCACCGTCGAAGCGGCGCGCTGCCGCGCCGCCTCGATCAGTGTCCGAATGTCACTCAGCAATGCCGACGGCACTGCGGACGATGCCACGGATGACCGGCGCCCGTTCATGCCGCCCCCTCGGCCAGCTGGCGAGCGCCCGTAATGGCTTGGCGCCGGCTCGCCACCAGCTCGGCCGCATCGCGCACCGGCTTGTCCTCGGTGTGAACGTAGTGCATGAACATCGCCACGGTTTTGTGGCCCGTCAGCTTCATGCCTACCTTGGTCGGCACGCCAGAATTGGCAATGTCGGTCGTCGAGCGATGGCGGATGCCGTGCGTGCCGACATGTGGCACACCGGCGGCCTTGAGCACGCGCTTCCAGCCGCTGTAATGCTCGCCAAAGGTCAGGTGCTTGCTCGGGTCGTTGGGCGATGGCAGAACGTAAGGACAGCCTTCCCGACGCGGCGCTGTCGAAAGCAGCCGATAGGCTTCCGCGCTCATGGGCTTGGAAATGCCGCCGGTCTTGCTGTCGGGCCACACCACGCGCCGCTTCTCGAAATCCAGCCAGTCCCATTCGAGCGGGCAGATTTCGGAACGTCGCGCGGCGAACTCGAATTGCAGGCGGATCGCCAGCGGGATGACATAGTTTTCGAGCCCTTCCGCCTCCAGCTTCTCCAAGTGGCGGAAGATCAGTACCAGCTCGTCGTCCACGATGAGCCGGGTTTCCTTGCCAGGTGGGTACATCGGAACGTGCCGGCACGGGTTGGTGCCATCCGGTCGCAGGCCCCATACCTCTGCCATGTTGAACATCTTGCGCAGCACTCCGAAGGTGCGGTTGGCTTCGGCCGGCTTGTAGGCCAGTTTTTTCATCAGTGCCGCGATGTCGGGACGCTTTACGTCCTGCACCTTCATCCGGCCCATGATAGGGATGATGTTGCGGTTGATGACGCCCCAGTAGCCGCGCTGGGTGGTTGGCTTGTTGCGTTGCTTGGAGTAGTCCTCCATGAAGGTGTGGCAATACTCCTTCATGGTCGGTGCCTTGCGGGCGGCGGTCTTGGCCGCGCCGGGATCGCCGCCCCGGCGTACTTCGGCCAGCCAGTCCTGCGCCATGACGCGGGCCTGCTCGACGGTTAGTTCGCCGAACAGTCCCAGGGCGGGCTTGCGACGCTGGCCGGCGTTCGTACGGTACTGGAGCATGAACACCTTGCGACCCGCTGGAGTAATCTTGCAGAGGAAACCCGGCACGGCGGTATCTCGCAGTTCAACCGCCTGCGCTCGGGGCTGCGCCGCATCGACGGCGCTCTTGGTGAGTTTGATCTTTGCCATGCTGACTCCTCCGGCACCCCGGTTTCCAGGTGCCACGTGGGAGTCACGCGGGCGGAAGCCGGGTCAAGTTGCTGAAAGCACCGGCATAGGATGGACTGACCTAAGTCCTTGATAAACCTGCCACAGCGAGCCAGGTCGTAGTCCAGCGAAGTTCGGTGCTGGAGTCATCGTGAAACAAAAAAAATCCGATCAGAGTGCGCACGCGAACCCCCAAGGTTGGTTATTCTCCTCATCAAACCGCCTGACCCTGAGACTGCCGGCATTCGCGGGCATCGCGCTGACCGGACTCATCATCGCCGGCATGGCGATGGCCGCTGCCACCCCGGCGCAGGAAACCAACCCGGCCGATCTCGTGCTGACCAACGCACGGATCTACACTGCCACCGGCACGCGCGAGGCCGCCCACGCCATGGCCATCCGTCAGGGGCGCATCGTGTTCGTGGGGTCGCAGAAGGACGCGCTGCGCTGGGTGGGGCCGGGTACAGTCGTTCGCCACATGAACGGCAGGCGGATACTCCCGGGCCTGATCGATGCGCACCTTCATGCCATGGATATCGTGGATCTGGATGTGTGCGACCTGCGCAGCGAACCGCACACCCTGCGTGAGATCACCGATATCGTGCGCGCCTGTCTGGCGAAGTACCAGACACCCAGGGGCACAAGACTGGTGGTGCACCAGTGGAACTATACGGTCGGCAACCAGCCGGATGCGGATCATCCGACGCTGCGTGCAGCGCTCGATGCCGCCTCCACCGATGTCCAGATCGAGCTGCTGGGCAATGACGGGCACCACGGTGCATTCAACAGCCTGGCGATGTCCCAGGCCCGGGGGCCGGACGGTACCGTGATCGGCCTGTCGAAGGCCACGCTGGCCAGGGAATTCGCTGCATACCGGAAGGTCATCGGTGTCGACGAGCACGGCGAACCCAATGGTGCAGTCAACGAGGATGCGCGCCTGACCATCGACCCACACGCCATGCTCAATACCGACCTCGCCGAAGTGGCCAAGGCACCGGAGCGGGTGGCCCAGCGGCTCAACAGCGTCGGCATCACCGCCATCATGGATGCCATGGTCTCGCCCGATGCACTGCCGGTGTACGACGCCATGCAGGCAAGCGGCGGCATGACCATGCACACGGTACTGGCCTTGTTCTACGATCCCGAGCGCTTCCGGCGCGCGGATGGTCGTGTGGATTTCGACGCCATGGTGGCCGCAGCCACCAAGGTGCGCGAGAAATATGCCGGCAACCCGCTGATCAAGGCGGATACGGTGAAGCTGTTCGCCGATGGCGTGATGGAAGGCAATCCGCTGGCCACGCCGCCCACCCTGCCAAACGCGGCAGTGCTGCGCAACTACCTGCAGCCGATGTTCAAGCTCGACCAGAACGGCATGCCCACCGTGACGGGCTATGTCGATACCGGCTCGCCCGTGTGCGCCCAGGCGCGCGTGGATGCGGCCCGGTATGAGGATCCGGCCGCCGCGGCCTCCTTCATGAGGGAGCACGGCTTTCTCCCTGCGCAGTGCCAGGTTTCCGACGGACAACTCCAGCACTCGCGTGAAGTGATCCTGGAATTTGCGCGGCGCTTCCATCTGGCCGGATTCAACCTGCACATCCATGTAATCGGGGACCGCGCAGTACGTACCGCGGTGGATGCGATCGAACAGGCACGCGCTGCCGACGGCAATTCCCGGACCCGCGATGGGCTGGCCCACATCCAGCTGGCCGACCCGTCTGACGTGGCGCGCATCGGCCGCGATCATCTCTATGTGGCTTTCACTTACTCCTGGATGACCACAGGGACAGGCTACGACATGACGGTGATCCCCTTCCTGGAAAAAGTGAATGGCAATTCGTATGCCGCGCTTCATCCGCCGCAGGGCCTGTACGAGAAGAACGCCTACCCGGTGCGTGCGGTGAAGGACGCGGGCGGCATCGTGGCCGCAGGATCGGACGCGCCCGTCGAGACACGCGACCCCCGACCGTTCGTGAACATGTCCACCGCAGTGACGCGCAGCGCGGACAAGGCGCCGCCGCTGAACCCCAGCCAGCGCCTTGGCATCCTGGAGGCCATCGACGCCTACACCATCAACGGTGCGCGCATGCTGGGACTGGACAAGGAGACAGGGTCGATCCAGGCCGGCAAGTCAGCCGACTTCATCATCCTGGACCGCGACGTCATCAGGCTTGCGAACCGGGGCAAGCCTGAGGAGATCGCCGGAACCCGGGTGCTGGAGACCTGGTTTCAGGGGCGGCAGGTGTATGCCGCGAAGTGAGCCGGATATCGCCGTCGTGCGCTTCGGGCGCTTTGGGCGCACGCTTCGGGCGCACGCTTCAGCCGCGAACCCGGAGGCTCTTCGGATCATACATCGGCTGGATCGATGCCTTCGCTTCCACCCGGCGGTCGGCGACCTGGATCGCATACTTCCCCGAAAGGATGTACTCGTCGCTGACACCGGACGGGTTCGTCACGTAGCCGAGCGCGGTGGCGGCACCCAGGGTGTGCCCGAACATCGCCGAGGTCACCCGGCCGTTGAGTTCGCCGTCGCGATGGATCGGCTCGTTGTGATACAGCATGGCCTGCGGATCTTCCAGCAGAAACTGTACCAGGCGCCGATTGGGCAGCCCTGCCGCCTTCTGCGCGAGCAACGCCTCGCGGCCGATGAACCCATCGGGCTTGTCCCACGCGCAGGTGAAGGCAAGGCCTGCTTCGACCGGTGAGTCATCCGGCCCGATGTCGTGAGACCAGTCGCGGTAGGCCTTCTCGATCCGCAGCGAATTCAGCGTGTGATATCCGCAGTGCCTCAGCCCGAACTCCTTCCCCGCGGTGCAAAGAGCGTCATACACGGGCAGCGTGAACGAGGTCGGAATGTACAGTTCCCATCCCAGCTCGCCCATGTAGGTCAGGCGCAGCGCCAGCACGGTCTGATAGCCGAGCCGCACCTCGCGCGCGGTGGCGAACGGAAAGGCCGCATTCGAGAAGTCGTCCTGCGACAACGACTGCAGCAGCGCACGCGAGCGCGGACCCTGGATATTCAGCATCGAGTACGCGTCGGTCACATCGGTGATGAGACAGAAGGCATCCTCCGGAAGGTGATCGCGAATCCATGACTCGACGTGCGTCTGCGTGAAAGCAGCCGTCACCACGAGGTACCGGTCCTGCGCCAGTCGCGTCACGGTCAGGTCGGCCTCGATCCCGCCGCGCGGATTCAGGAACTGGGTGTAAACGCAGCGCCCCGGCGCAACGTCGACATTCGCGGTGCAGATGCGGTTGAGCACCCGCATCGCATCGCGCCCCTGTACCATGAGCTTCGCGAACGACGACTGTTCGAACAGCCCCACGCTTTCGCGCACCGCCTTGTGTTCGGCGGCATTGTTCGCGAACCAGTTCTGTCGCCCCCAGGCGTACTCGTACACCGGGGACTGGCCAGGACTGGCATACCAGTTGGGCCGCTCCCAGCCGGCCGACTCACCGAAACAGGCACCGGCCGCAGCCAACCTGTCATGCAGGATACCCTTCTTGACGCCACGCGCCGTGCTCCACTGCCGGAACGGCCAGTGATCCTGGTAACCGATGCCCAGCGACTCGCGGGTGCGGTCCCACAGGTACGCATCGTTGTCCTGCCATCGATGCATACGCCGCAGATTCACCGACCAGACATCCATCGGCGGATGACCATTGACGATCCATTCGGACATCACGTGCCCGACACCGCCGCCCGACAGGATGCCCAGCGAGTTGAACCCGGCAGCGACGAACAGGTTTCGCAGCTCCGGCGCCTCGCCCATCAGGTAATTGTGATCGGGCGTGAAGGATTCCGGACCACAGAACAGCAGCTTGATG
Organism: Steroidobacteraceae bacterium; assembly: GCA_044226785.1. Taxonomy (GTDB): domain Bacteria; phylum Pseudomonadota; class Gammaproteobacteria; order Steroidobacterales; family Steroidobacteraceae; genus TMP-86. Next base: position 11,258 of record JBGAGK010000042.1, read on the forward strand.
CCGGTCTCGAGCAGCCGCGGCACGCGCTGCATGGCGCGTTCCATGTACGGATACATCCGGTCCCAGTCAGGTGCAATCTCGCCAAAAGCGAAACCCTCAGGGATGCCATCCCTGGCCCAGGGCGCAGCCACATCCTCGAACAGCCCGACCATGAGCTTGCCCGCTTCCTCGCGGATATAGGCCGAGCGGCCCGGATCTCGCAGGATGGGCAGCATGGGATGCACACCGGCCATGGGCTCGGAGATCAGGTAGTAGTGCTCGGCCGGCTGCAGCGGAATATTGACGCCAGCCATGCGCCCCACGGCGCGGCTCCACATGCCGCAGCAGATGACCACGTACTCGGCCTGCAACTCGCCTTGTGCCGTCCTGACGCCCGTCGCCCGCCCGTTGCTCGTGAGGATATCGAGCACGGGCGTATTCTCGAAAATCCGCACACCACCCGCTCGCGCACCCTTCGCAAGCGCCTGGGTGACATCGGTGGGATTGGCCCGCGCATCATCGGGAAAATGGAATGCCGCCTCCAGATCGCTGACATCGGCCAGCGGCCACATCTTCGCGACATCGGCCGCCGACACTTCCTGGGCCTGGACGCCGAAGCTCCGGGCGATGTTGAAGCCGCGCCGCATTTCCTCGGCCTTGGCCGGCGTCATGGCCAGCTGGATCGAACCGCAGCCGATCAGCCCGGTGGCCTGGCCGGTTTCCTCCCCGAGCTTCCGGTAAAGCTCCAGCGTGTACTTGGCCAGGCGTGTCTGGGTCTCGGTGTCACGCAGTGTGGTCAGGAGCCCTGCCGCATGCCAGGTGGTACCCGAGGTGAGCTGCTTGCGCTCCAGCAGCACCACATCGCGCCAGCCCAGCTTCGCCAGATGATAGGCAATGGAGCAGCCGATGACGCCGCCACCGACGATGATGACCCGGGCGTGAGTGGGAAGTGTCTTGTCACTCAATGCGTGCACCTCTCGCTTGCAACGGCCGGAGGTCAATCAACGCGAGTCCCCGGTCCTGAACCGCTGCCAGATGCGCGTGAGCACACGTGTGCGTTCCGGAGAATCGGCCAGCTGTACGAACAGGCGCGACATTTCCGCAGGTGTTGGGTAGATCATCGGATCGTCCCGCACGGAAGCATCCACCAGCGGCGTGGCCGCCGCATTGGCGTTGGCGTATCTCATCGAATTGGAGATGGCCGCCATGACGGCCGGCTCCAGCACGTAGTTGATGAAGGCATGAGCGCTGGCCGGATGTGGCGCATCTTTCGGGATCGCCAGCATGTCGAACCACAGGATCGAGCCCTCCCTCGGAATCATGAACTGCAGGTTCATCGGGACCTTGCGATCGCGCGTGCGTGCCCGGGCCAGCGATACATCGCCGTTGTACCCCACCAGCAGGCAGACATCGCCATTGGCCAGCGCATCGGTCGAATTGAATGAGTCGATGGTGCGCACGAAGGGACGGATTGCCATCAGCGTGGCTTCCGCCTGTTGCAGATCGGCCGCGGAAGGATCGTTGGGCGGCCTGCCGAGGTAAGTCAGAACCAGACGGATCACGCCCGCGGGATTGTCCATGATCTGGATGCCGCAACCGGCCAGGCGCGATGCATTGGCCGGATCGAACACCAGTGCCCAGCTGTCCAGCGGTGCCTTGGGAAGGGCCTTTCGCACCAATGTCTCGTTGTAGCCGATGCCTTCGGTGCCACGGATGTAGATGACGGCATGCCGGTTGCCCGGATCGTAGCGGGCCACCAGCGCCATGAGGGCCGGATCCAGATTCGCAAGGTTCGGCAGCTTCGACCGATCGAGTTCCTGGTAGGCTCCGGCCGCAATCTGCCGCTGCAGGTACGGAGCCGTCGGCACGACCACATCGAAGCCGCTGTTGCCGGTCAGCACCCGGGTCTCGAGTGTTTCATTCGTATCGAAGTACGAGGCATTGACCTTGATGCCAGTGCGCTTTTCAAAGTTGGCCAGCGTGTCCGGGGCGAGATAGTCGGCCCAGATGTACAGGTTCAGAATCTTGCCATCGGCCGACGCCGTTGCAGACGCACCCGGTCTGCCGCCGCAGGCGGTCAGGACGCCACTCAGGATGATGATCAGTACACAGGTCCGCATCGCTCGCCGCCTCGACGACGGGCCCATCTTAGCAGCGCTCAGGCCAGCATCAGCGGCTGGTCAGACCCTCTCTGAAAACGGATTCCATCTCGAGCCGGGCGATCAGGCCCTGATACTGGAATTCGATCCGGGTTTCGATATCGCCGTATTCCTCTTCGAGCGCAACTTCGCCGGTCAGGGTCTTGCTGAACGGAGCTTCGCTGCAGGTGGAATCACCGGTGGCGGGTACTGAGTCAGGCGGTTCACCGTCTGGAGTCGCAAATCCCATGGGATGTCTCCAAGTGTCGAACGGGTTGGGAATGCCGGTTGACGCGGCTCGCCTGCCATCAACACGGATGCCTGAGTGAGTAGACGCAAGGGGACCCGATGAGTTCCGGGTAATGCAGTGCATACACGCTGGAAATGCGTCGTCGCCTGGCAGGGGCCGCCAAGCGGGATCGGGGAACCGGACGCCGAACCGGCTACTGCTTGATCAGGCGGATCGTCGCGAGGTTGAACACGAATCGCGTGTGCTGCCAGTCCTGACTGGCCAGGGTCAGTGAGCCTTCGACCATCACGTGAGCGCCTTCTGCGATCTCATCCGGAAGATCGGTCAGCGGCACCAGCTGTACCTCGTCCGCCGCCAGACACTGCTTCCCATGTGAGGGCACGTAGACATACGCCATCCGGTCCAGCACCAGGATAGGAGCCCGGTCGAACCGTTTGCCGTCATATTTGCGGAAATGCACGTGTCCCGTCAGCGAAGAACGCACCGGATCAGTGAGCTTGCATCGTCCATAGCCGATGACACAGCCCTGAAGGGCCAATACGATGAGCACCAGCAAACCCTTGCGCATGATTCCTACCCCAGTTGTTGCATGTGCGGCCTGCTGCGCACGTAGCGTTGATGCACGTCGAGATAGACGCGTTCGTACAAGGCGTCGATGTCTGCTGCTGCGGGAAACCCGGCCAGAAAGCCCGGGTAATGCGGCTCGATGGCCACAGCCGCCGTCTGCATGAGATGTGCCAGCAGCACCCGCGGATCCTCATCGCCGACCGCGATGCGGATGGTCGAGGGACTGATCCCCGCCTCCCGCAGTGCTTCGGCGGACAGCTCCGAATGACTGGTCAGCGCCGGGCACAGCACCACGGTGTTGGTCTGGCCCAGGCTCACCTGCAGCCCGAAACCTGGCTCCAGGCAATCGAAGAAGCGCTTGAACACCTCGCGCCGCACGGGAGGCTTCTCGCCTCCTTCGAAATCGATGGTGAACAGGGGCGCGGGCAGTCCCAGGAACATGTGTGCTTCACGCAGCGCCGCGTTGGCATCGCCCGGCACGGCGGAGCAATGCACGTTGATCTGCGGATGCCGGGCCAGAGCCTGGGCCAGGACCAGGGTGTTGATGCACTTGGCCAGCACGCGCAGTTCCAGCGTGTGCATGCCGTTGATGACCTCGAAGGCCTTCTCCGAATCCAGGAACGCGCCCTTGATGTAGTAGACGTTCCAGAACAGCGTCTCGTTCCAATGATAGGTGTGCGGCTTGCCATCCACGCCCACGCCGGTCACGCTGCCGCCCTTGGGTATGAACATGCGCTCGTTGCGCGCGATGCACACGCCGGCGGTGGTTGCGCCATGCCCGGCGAGGTCCTTCGTGTAGGAGTGGATGACGAAATCCGGGCGCTCGAACGGATCCTGCCGCTGCAGCACCGGGTGCAGGAAGGGTGTACCGACCGTGGTATCGACGATCACATCGATGCCGTGCGCATGCGCCTCCCGGCAGATGGCCGGCACGTCGAGAACATTGCCGTGCGGATTGCTGGGCGATTCCAGGTATACATAGATGTGCCGGCCGGCGTTCAGCCGCTGCGCATGTTCGCGCCGCACATGTTTCAGGGCCGAGGCAAAATCCGCAGGACCGAAACCGTCGAACCATTCCACGGCGACATCCAGATTGCTCTTCTTGCCGTACCAGTCGTGCAGCAGCTGGTAGGTACCGCCATAGATGTTGCGGCTGGCAAGCACGATGTCCTGGTATCCCACCAGGTGCGCCACGGTCGCATCGATGGCCGCCATGCCGGAGTTGAAATTCCACGCAAAATACTGGTGTGCCATCGGACCCGCTTCCAGGTCGACGATGTGGTTGGCAAGGCTGATGGAGGTCGGATTCAGCAACCGGGAGTAGATTTCGTGCAGGAGCTCCTTTCCCTTGAAAGCATCCTCCACCCATTCGGTGCAGGCATACAGATAGGTCGCGGTGCGCACCACCACCGGCGTGGCGCTGAAGATGGCCGTGACATTGTCGAACAGCGGATACGGGCCCTTGTTGGCAATGCCGCCGCGATCCAGGTTCAGCGACTGGTAGGAACGACGCAGCGGGTTCTGCAGCGTGTCGAGGATCTTGGCCAGCTGGAAACACAGAAATCGCTTGGCGTTGAACCATGCGATGCGATCGCTCCGGTCCAGCGTCGGCAGCACATCCAGCGTCACCGACCACAGTTCGTGGACCGCAAGGTTGGCGGTGTAAAGGTGCTCGGCCACCCTCGCCAGCACCTGGCCGTGCCCGGATTGCGGATCGATGGAAAAGTGATGCAGCTGCTCCAGCGCCAGGGTGCGCGCATCCTGCGCCCGTGTGGTATTGCGCAGCGGGCTCAGTTCCGTCATGGCCGACCGGTTCGGGGGCGTCTTCATGGCGCTATTATGCTATACACCTGCACAGGAACGGATTGGGGGAAATACCGTGGAGAGATCCTGGCTGAAGCAATATCCACCCGGCGTGGGCGCGGACATCGATCCGGACACCTACCCTTCCCTGGCGGCGCTGCTGGAGCATGCCCTGCAGACTTTCGCGCCGGAAACCGCCTACATCAACATGAACGCGAAGCTGACATATGCGCAGCTCGACCGGTTGTCGGGAGCCTTCGCCGCCTGGCTGCAGCAGAAGGCCGGGCTGGCACCGGGCGACCGCGTGGCACTGATGATGCCGAACGTCCTGCAATACGCCGTCGCGCTGTACGGCGTACTGCGGGCCGGCATGGTAGTCGTGAACGTGAACCCGCTGTACACCGCCCACGAGCTCGAGCACCAGCTCAAGGACTCAGGAGCCAGGGTCATCGTCATCCTGGAGAATTTTGCGCATGTGCTGCAGCAGGTGCTTCCGCAGACGGCGATCGAACACGTACTGGTGACCGGAGTCGGCGACATGCTGGGTTTTCCCCGGGGGCTCATCGTCAACCTGGTGCTGCGCCATGTACGCAAGCAGGTGCCGGCGTTCGCCATTCCCGGAGCACGCCGCTTCAAGGATACGCTGGGCGCAGGGCTCGGGCTGAACATGAACCCGGTGCAGGTCAGCGGGGACGATACGGCATTCCTGCAATACACCGGTGGCACGACCGGCGTATCCAAGGGAGCGGTGCTGACCCACCGGAACATGGTCGCCAACCTGCTTCAGGCCGGCGCATTCCTGACCAGCGGAACCGGAACGACCCGCGGCACCATCATCGTCACCGCCCTGCCGCTCTACCACATCTTCTCACTGACCGTGAATGCCCTGCTGTTCGCACATGCCGGCGGCTGCAACCTGCTCATCACCAATCCGCGCGATTTCCCCGGATTCGTCAAGGATCTGCGCAAGTACCGCTTCCATTACATCAGCGGCGTCAACACGCTGTTCAATGCGCTGCTGCACACGCCCGGATTCGATCGCGTCGACTTCGGCAGCCTGCGGCGCACGCTGGGCGGCGGCATGGCGGTGCAGGCCGCAGTGGCCGAGAACTGGAAGCGCGTCACGGGCTGCGTGCTCACTCAGGGTTGGGGCCTGACCGAGACCTCACCGGTGGTGACCAGCAACCCCCCCGGCGAGGACTTCAACGGCTCGGTGGGCGTGCCGTTGCCATCGACGGATGTTTCGATCCGCGACGATGCGGGAGTGTTCCTCGGCACCGGCGAGGTCGGAGAGATCTGCGTCAAGGGCCCGCAGGTGATGAGCGGCTACTGGAACCGCCCCGACGAGACCGCCAAGGTGATGTTCGGCGACTGGCTGCGCACCGGCGACATCGGTTGCATGGACGAGAAGGGCTACGTGTTCATCCGCGACAGGAAGAAGGACATGATCCTGGTGTCCGGATTCAACGTCTACCCGAATGAAGTGGAAGATGCGGCGGCCACGCACCCCGGCATCCTCGAAGTGGCGGCCGTAGCGCAGGACGACGAGCGCGCCGGCGAAGTGGTCGCACTGTTCGTGGTGAAGAAGGACCCCGCGCTGACCGCCGAGAGCGTCATCGAGCACTGCCGCAAGACCCTGACTGGCTACAAGGTCCCCAAGCACGTCTATTTCCGCACCGAATTGCCCAAGACCAACGTGGGCAAGATCCTGCGGCGCGCGCTGCGGGATGAACTGAGGAAGACTGCGTAGCAGGCGGGCGGAAACTGCCTGCCGGCCAACCAGGCCTCAGCCGAACTGGACGCTGAGCATGGAGATCGAACCGCCCGTCATTCCCTCGACGGGGAACGTCACGGGTTCGCCTTCAAGACTCGCGCCGAGCACATACAGCAACGGCAGGTAGTGTTCCGGCGTCGGCATCGACAACTGCGCGTCGCGCCCCAGCATGTCATGATCCACCAGCGCCTGGTGATCGCCTCGCAACAGCAGGTCCCGCGCCCGGGCATCGAACCGCGTCGCCCAATCGAACGGCTCGACCCCATCGCGATCCCATGCATAAACGCGCAGGTTGTGCACGATGTTGCCGCTGCCGATCATCAGGATGCCCTCGCTGCGCAACGGCTGCAGCAGCCTTCCCAGACGATAGTGGAACGCGGGTGGCTGCGTGGCGTCGATGCTCAATTGCACCACGGGAACACTGGCGTCAGGGAACACGTGGCACAGCACCGACCAGGTGCCGTGATCCAGACCCCACGAATCATCGGTAGCCACATTCAGCGGGCGCAGCAATTCACAGACCCGGCGCGCGAGATCAGGACTGCCTGGTGCAGGGTATTGCACTTCGTACAGCTGGCGCGGGAACCCGCCAAAATCGTGGATGGTGGGCGGCCTTTCCATCGCCGTCAGCGCCGTTTCATGCACATACCAATGTGCTGACACGCAGAGCACAGCTCGCGGCCGCTCTGGCAGGCGCGAGCCGATCGAGGCCCACGCTCGTGTCCATGAATTGGTGCGCAGGGCATTCATCGGGCTGCCGTGGCCAAAGAATATCGTGGGCAAGCGCGTTGTCATTTTCCCTCTCCACAGGACCCGGACCAGGCTCGCGACGCCGCGATCCCTCGTGCACATGAAAGTCGCCGCCGAACGGCGATACAATACGCCGAAAATCGCATCGTCCAGTATCTGCAGGAGTACCCCATGGCTGCGCTCAGCAGTATCAACGATAACCCGGTTCACGGCAGCGGTTGGGTCATCGCATGGGGCGTGTTCCTTGTAGTAGCCGGCGTGCTGGCCCTGCTGATGCCAGCTGTCGCCGCGCTGGCCACCGCGCTGTTTTTCGGCTGGTTGCTCATCCTGGGAGGTGGGTTCGAGATCGCCTATGCGATCCAGACCCGCGCCCGGCGAGGCTTCGCCTGGAAACTGATCTCCGGCCTGTTGAGCCTGGTGCTGGGTCTTGCGGTGCTGGCCGTTCCGGTGGCCGGCGTGGCATCGCTCGCCCTGCTGGTGGGCAGCTTCCTGCTGCTCGGAGGAGTGGCGCGCAGTGTGCTGGCATTCCACCTCCGGCCGATGCCGCATTGGGGCTGGATCCTGTTCGACGGTCTTCTGTCGATCGCGCTGGCCATCCTGATCATCCTCGGCTGGCCACAGAGCTCGCTCGCCTTCATCGGCCTGCTCACTGGCTTCACCCTGATTTTCAACGGTGTCTGGCGCATTGCGCTGGGCAGAGCCGCGCAGAAGTGACCAGGCTTTCCATCCGCTACCGGGTCGATTTCGGTGAATCCTGTGCCATCGGTCCCGGGAAGATTGCGCTGCTCGAGGCAATCGCCCGCAGTGGATCGCTGTCGCAGGCGGCTCGCGAGCTCGGCATGAGCTACCGGCGAGCCTGGTTGCTCCTCGACAGCCTCAACTCTTCGTTCCGGCAACCGGTCACCGAAATGATGACCGGAGGGAAAGGCGGTGGGGGCGCGGTCCTGACGCCATTCGGAATATCGCTCATCGAAGCGTATCGTGCCGTTGAGGCAACCATTACCGGGACTGCAGAAAAGTCCTTCCGCACCATTGCTGACGCGGTCGCTCGAACCGGAAGGATGCCGCTGAAACATCACCGACTGGCGAAATCACCACCCCCGAAAAAAGCGGGCAAATAGGATCAGCCCGCTCAGCGACCCAGCACCCAGCGATCGAGAAGCGCACGTTCCGGAGCGCTCAGGCCCGCATATCGCACCCTGGCCTCATGAGCCTCGCCGTCATGCCACAGGATCGCTTCTTCGACCGAACGAGCACGGCCGTCGTGCAGGAAAGTCAGGGTGCTCGTCGGGCGGGCGCGGTAACCGATGGCCCAGAGCGGTGCGGTTCTCCAGCGCGAGACGACGGGTCGACCCGCCACGTCCCTGTCGGCGAGCGGAGCGCCAAGGTCGTGGAGCCGGAGATCCGAATACGGGTGAATGACCCGGGCGGCCGGACTGCCAATGGCACGGCTGTCGATCGGCAGCGTAGGCGAGTGACAACCGGCGCAGCCGATACGCGCGAACAGCTCAGCGCCTTGCCGCTCGATGGCCGCATCGCGTGGAATCGACGGCACCGCGATTCGCTGCTCGAATTCGACGAGCGCGTTCAGCAGCCGGCTGTCGAACTCCGCAGGCGCAGTGGCTGCCTTTCGGCAGGCCACCTCCTGAGCCGTGCAGTCGTCCTGCGGGACGTCGATCGAAGTGAGCCCCATCTCGCGGGCTGCCGCCTTGGTCGTCTGATCGCGCACGGAGGTTGCGCCGCCCTGCCAGCCGAAACGCCCCGTATCCGTCCGGGCTGTAACAGCCTCGAGCAGGCCAACGCCAAAGATGGCCGGCGGCACCCTCGGCATCAACACGGTGTCCGTGGCCAGGGCACCGTAACCCGGCTCGCGCACTTCATAGTGCGGAACGCGAAGCTTCCACGGGGAGCCGTCGGCAAATGCACCGTGCCGGGTTTCGTAACGAACGAAGACCCGTCCCTCGCGAACAAGCCCGTCGATGGCGCTGCAGCACGAATGAGGCAGGTACCTCGCCGTCCCCGGTCGGTCCTGCACCCCGTGTGCCATCGTTGTGACATTCTTCGCAGGCAGCCAGGTTGAAAAGCGGACCGAGACCCGCGCGACGGCCTGCCCCTTGCGTGCCTGCCGTAACGAACTCGGTGTTGAAGACCTGATGGCCGACGTCCACTTCGTTCCGCTCGAGTGGAGTGAGCTGCCGATAGAACGGCAAATCGCCGCGCGTTTCGAATTTTGCCCGCCCGAACTCACCGGCCGGGATCTGCCCCGCCTCGACCACTCGTACTGCCGGCGCGATGCAAAGGAGCAGAATGGCTGCGCGCAGAGCACTCATCGAGGCGATCTACTTCATGGGCGATTGGGTGACTGCCGCCCGGACGTGGTCCTGCGTCGCGCCGCTGATCTGGATCCAGGCATCCCCGGCCGGAAGGTCGTACTCGACAACCTTGTGTGGCGCATTGCACCCGGCGCGCCCCTGAAACGCACGCGATGGGACCACCTGGCCCGCCACGACCACATCGATCCACGCGGGAACATCGAGCGATACGCGATACGGACCTGCGCGCGCGACGTGCAGCTTTGCGATGCCCGCATGGGCCCCGTCCGGGAGTGATTTCCGGCTGGGACCGGCGACAAACCGGACTTGCGCCTGTGGAGCCAGTGCCAGCGAGTATCCGGTGGCCAATGTCAGTGCGGGTGAGTGATCCGCGTCGAGTCCAGCCACGATGGCCGCCGCGCCCTGGGTGAA
>JBGAGK010000043.1:0-20765 GCA_044226785.1 Steroidobacteraceae bacterium
CGGATTAAGCTTCATTGCGGGTCTGCCGCCAGCGCCGGTCGACGGCGAGAAACAGGATTGCATAGAGAACGCCCGACAGTATAAGCAGGGCCGGGGCATTCTGCGGCCAGGCGCGTGCCGCGAAGGCCAGACCCGCCATCCCCAGCATCAGCCCCCATGCTGCGACAGCGAGCCGGCGATGCGAAGCGCCGAGCAGCACCACGCGCTGATAGTAATGCGAGCGATGCGCCTGCCACACCCTCTCGCCGGCCAGCGCACGCCGCGTCAGTGTCACGCTGGCATCGACGATGAAGGGCGAGAAGACCAGCAGCGGGAACGCCCATGGCCATATGCCTTCGATCACGCCCAGGATGCCGAGCGTGGCGGCCAGGAAACCGAGCGGAATCGAGCCGGCATCCCCCATGAAGAGACGCGCGGCCGGAAAATTGAAACGCAGGAAGGCCAGGGCCGACGCGGCGATCGCCGCACAGAATGTCGCCAGCTCCGGTGCGTCACCCAGCCATGCCGCAAGCGCCAGCGCCCCGAAACCGATCACGGCCATGCCGCCCGCCAGTCCGTTGGCGCCATCCATGAAATTGTAGAGATTGGTCATCCACACCACCGCCAGCGTGCCGGCCAGCAAGCCCCAGCCGGCGAGCCCCAGCGCGAACAGGCAGCCGGCCGCCGCGACGAAGTGGGCGAGGAAGCGCACGCGCACCGGCAGTCCGCGCGCATCGTCGAGCAGCGACACCGCGGCCAACATAAAGGCGCCGAGCATCACCGGCAATAGGGCGGCATCGGTCAGCCACACACCCGCTGCACCGATGCCCGCCATAATGCCGAGCCCGCCGATGCGTGGCGTAGGGGCTTCATGCAGTGAACGGTCGTTGGGATGATCCATCGGCAGGACATGGCGACGCCGCAGCAGCACCGCGAGCAGCAGCCAGCAGACGACAAAGGCGGACAAAACGGCGAGTGCGTTCATCGCAGATCCGCCACCGTTGCCGCCAGCCCCGCCGCCATCGAATACGGCGGCGTCCAGCCGAGACGCGTTCGGATCAACGTGCTATCGACCCACAGCGAGCCGGTCAGCCGTTCCACCGCCGCGCGCTTGCCGAGCAGGGCCCCGGCAAGCGCAAGGAAACCAGGGGGGATCGGCAGCAGGCGCGCCGGACGGTCCATGGCCTGCGCAATGGCACGGATCAGTTCCGGCGTCGACGCCGGCTGGCCATCGTCGATCAGGAAGGTCTGTCCCGCCGCGGCCGGGTGTTCGAGGCATACCCGGATCGCGTCGACGAAATTGCCCAGGTACAGGAGACTGCGCCGGTTGACGATCGCGCCCAGTGGCAGGGGCCAGCCGCGCGCGACGAGGTCAAGCAGACGCCGGAAGTTCGCCTTGACGCCCGGCCCGTACACCAGCGGCGGCCGCAGGATGACGACTTCGAGCCCGGTCGAGCGCGCGATCTGCTGCAGTCCCTGTTCCGCCTCCCACTTGGAAATCGCGTAGTCATCCTCTGGTGCCGGCGGATCCGTTTCCCGATAGGGAGCGTCGCGCCCTTCGCCGTTGACCTTGACGCTGCTGACGAAGACGAAGCGTTTCACTCCGGCCTGTGCCGCCTGGCGAGCGAGATTGAGCGTGGCCTCGGTGTTGGTGGCGCGGTAGAGCGCAAGCGGATCATGCGCCGTGTCGTGCATCACATGGACGCGGGCGGCGAGGTGGACGACGGCGCCGCAATCGGCGAGCGCCGCCGTCCAGTCGGTTGCGCCGTCGATGCCGCCGACCACGGATTCTCCGGCGAGGCCGACCGGTCGCCGCACGGCAGCCACCACGACGTGTCCGTGCTGCCCCAGGTGTGCGCACAGGGCGCGGCCGACGAACCCGCTGGCGCCGGATACCATGACCTTCATCGGTGCAGGAACTCCAGCAGCTTGGCCGGGTATTTGGACAGGATCCTCGGCAGGCTGGTCCGGATGCCGTTTTCCCTGCATGCCCGCAAGACTTCCCGGTTGAGCAGCAGGGTGCTGTGCCAGCCCCCGGTGCTGATGCCGCCGGTCCGCATGCGCACCATCACCTCCGGCAGGTGCCGATACTTCAGCGTACCGCCGTGGAACACGCGCGCCACCAGCTCGAAATCACCGGCTATCCGGTAGTCTGTGCGGAACAAACCGAAGCGCTCATACACCTGGCGTCGCAGGAACAGCGTCGGGTGCGCCGGCATCCATCCCCAGGCAATGCGATCGGGACGGAAGCGGTCCGATCGGTAGCGTCGCAACGGTCTGTCGGGACGTGCGTGGCTGACGAACTCGGCATCGCCGAACAGCGCATCGAGCCGTTCGTGCGCCATGATCGAGGCAACCCGCGCCAGGACGCCGTCGTCAGCGTACACGTCATCCGCATTGAGCAGGCCGATGACATCCCCCGTCGCCACGCGCAGACCCTTGTTCATCGCGTCGTAGATGCCCTTGTCGGGCTCGGAAATCAGCCGTGCGACGTGGCCCCTCTGGCGCTGGATGATGTCCAGGGTACCGTCCGTCGATGCCCCGTCCACCACGATGTGCTCGATGTCAGGATGCGTCTGCGCAGCGACCGAGGCGAGCGTATCGCCTATGGTATGAGCCGCGTTGTACGCGACCGTGACAATGCTGATTTTCATGTTCCTGTGCTCCGCGTCCGGCAATGCCCGGCAAGCTCGGCAAAATCCCGGGCGTAGCGTTCGACGGCCTGAAACGCAGCAGCCCGCGCGACGTCCGCGCGTTGTGCGCGCTGCGCCGCATCGAGCGGCACGAATGCATCCAGTGCGTCTGCAAGCGCCAGGGCGGAATGGCGATCGAAATACGTGGCGTCATTCCCCATCTGTTCCCGGTGCACATCCAGGTCCGACAACAGCATGGGGGTTCCCATCGCGCGGGCTTCCTCGACCGTCGTGCTCCAACCCTCGAACAAGGACGGGTTGAGCAGCGCCGTGCAAGCGCGCAGCAGCAGCGCCATATGTGGATAGGGAATCATCCCGAGCAACCGGAAATTCTCGTCTAGTCCTGTTCCCTCCAGCCTTGCCCGAAATGCCGGGAAGTAGTCCGGCGCACGCGGGTCGGCCTGCTTGCCGGATGCGGCGACCACCACCCGTCTGCCGCGCTGCCGCAGCATGTCCAGGGCATCAAGTACCAGACCATGATTCTTGTGCCGCCAGAACTGATTGGGCATGAAAAAGAAGTCTGCGGGCAGGCCGTAGGAATCGGCGACCGCACGCGCCTCCGCAAACGAGACCGCGGGACCGGGCGATACGGCAAAGTGAACCGTGCTGGTCCTTCCCCGCGTGGAGGGGTAGTAGCGCTCGCAGGCATGACGGGCGTCATCACTGCTCAGCATGATGGTGCGCCCGCCCAGCACCTGGGCGCGAAAACCAAGCTCACGCTTCCACCAGGCACCGCGCGAGAACAAATGCGGCAGCACCTTGTGCTGGAAATCCGGAATCCAGGCAATGGCTGGCATGCCGAACCGCCAGCCGAAGAACTGTGCAGACTCGAAGACCACGTCGATACTGCACGCACGGAACAGTCGTTGCAGGGGTACATCGCGCCCCAGCAACATGGCCTGCATCAGCGAACGCGAGCGCCGCGCTGCATTCAACAGCGGCGTGGCCACCAGTTCCACCCCCGGAATGCCGGCAAGCGCCGCCCGTTCTTCGGCGCTGCACAGGTCCCCCACGAAGAGCACTGGGGTCAGACGACCCCGCTGATGATCGGCCAGCGCCTTCAGCAGGTTCAGCAAGTAATTATGGCCCCCCGTCCAGTCTTTTCCCCCGATCAGGGTAAATGCCACGCGCATCAGGTATCCGCCCCTGCCTGAGTGCGATACCAGGCCACGTAGTCGGCAACCCCCTGCGTCACCGGAATGCGGTTCACGATCCCGCAGGCGTGCATGCGCGTGATGTCGGCCACGAGGCTGTAGGGATCACCAGGCCGGGAACGGCCGCTGAACGTCACGGTCGGCCCGGGGGAGTCCGGCCCGGACCAGCACGCCGAGACCAGCGCTGCGATGTCGCGTACCGACGTCGCCACACCAGCGGCGAGATTGATGACTGGCGCCTTGATGTCAGCCAGTTCGCCGACTCGGTCCAGACCCTGTACGACGTCGCGCACATCGATCCAGTCCCGCAATTCGTTGCCGCTGCCGCCCAGTTCGACCGGACCGCCTGCGGCAATTTTCCCGCACAGGTCCCATAGCAGCTGCTTCTTCAGGCCGGGGCCATAGACCGAGAAGAGGCGCGGCAGGGCAAGCCTGAGGCCGAAGTTCGCGGCATAGGAACGACACAGTTCCTCCATCATGCGCTTGTGTGTCCCATAGGGAGAGAACGGCGACAGCGCGGCCTCCTCCGCAATGGTCCCTGTGTGTGCGGAACCGTAAACCGCCGCACTCGATACGGCGACCACCCGTGCAGCGGGCGCATTCTGACGCAGCCATTCGAGCAATTCCGCGGTGGAAACCACGGTCCGTGTGAAATCTTCGTGGGGATGCGCGATTGCCGCACCGACCGATGCGCCTCCGGCCAGATGGAACACCCGGTCCGGCGGCCCGAGAACCTGCCGCATCTGGCCAAGATTGCTGGCCGAGATTTCGCCATTTAGCCAGAACGACAGCCCCCATTGCGCCGCCTCGGCCTCTGGCCATGCGCCATGGCCGATGCCGGCAACCCGGGCCCCCGTGGCCGCGAGGTGACGTGCCAGGTAGCGACCGATGAAACCATGCGCGCCGGTGATCCAGATGGTCGACATGTTCAGCCCCGCCCCGCCACGAACGAGTAAAGCCGTCCCGGGCGACGGTCAACTCGCTCCAGGACGATGCGCAGCAACGGCCATACACCCGGTACATCGAGCAGTCCCCGCATCACGCGGCCAAGCCCGGGAAGCTGCGGGGCGACCCGATGCGCCAGTTCGTCCTTGAGCGTATCGAGGGTGTAGGGCGCGAAATTGAGCGGGCTGTGCCACGGCGAGACGATGTCGGGCTTCGCAAACCCCGCCCGCTCGAGCGCCGCGACGTAGTCTTTCAGCGGAAAGGCGTGTTCGCCGCCATACAACCGGTGCAACGGATGCAATTCAAGGAAGCGCGGCAGGTCCGCCGGGCTCGAAATGACGTGTTCCCGAATCGCCAGGAACAGGCCGCCCGGCTTGAGCACCCGGAAGAATTCGCGACAGGCCGCTTCGAGATCGCGCGTGTGGTGCAACACCGCGCGTGCAAAGACCACATCGAAGCTGCTGTCGGCAAAAGGCAGGCGTTCCGAGAATTCCTCGACCACCTGGATCGGCAAGGCCGCCTCAGCGGCCAATGCCCGGATCGCGGCCGCACCGACGAGTGCGCTCGGATCCGGCTCCAGTGCCGTCACCGCGAAGCCCTCGCGCGCCAGCGCATAGCTGGCGATCCCGCGCCCTGCGCCGACATCGAGTGCGCTGCCAGAGCGACCGGCCAGCCTGTCGCGCACCGCCTGCCATTCCTCGCTGCGCCAGTAGCGCTCGGCGGCATCGATGAGCGGGTCGTCGTAATAGCAGTCGGCGACCAGCCGCGACTGGTCCGGCTGCCCGCGCAACCAGGCCACCGCCGCCTCCCAGCTGGAAAAGGGCTTGTCAGCGCTCATCGGGACCCAGCTCACGAATCACCCGCGCCGGATTGCCGGCGACGATGGTGTAGGGCGGCACGTCCTTGGTCACCACCGAACCCGTGGCGACAACCGCCCCCTCGCCGATGGAGACGCCGCGCAGCACACAGGCATTGGCGCCTATCCACGCATCATTCGCTATCGTCACGGGTTGCTCTCCCAGATTGATATCGGACGGATGCCCTGTCAGCAGGATTGCCTTGAAATGCTCGTGGCGCTGTCGGGCACCGAGCGGGTGGGTCATCGAATCGAAGATGTTGACGTTATGAGAGATCAATACGCGATCGCCAATAGCGATCGAGCTCGACGCCCATACGCGGGCGCCCTCCCCGATATAACACCAGTCCCCGACCGAGATGTTCCCGCCATGCGCGAACACCAATAGCTCGCCCGCAACCAGTGTACGGCTGCCTATCCTGATGTGAGCGCTATTGCCACGGATGTTGCGGATGCGGGCGGACGACACCAATTTCGTCCCTCGTCCCGCCACGCATGTGGCCCTGCCCGTAAGCCGCCTCAGCCAGTAATCAAGATTCACGCCACCAGCCTTATGCATGCTACGCCACGCGCGCCTGCCGCAAAATCCGCACCAAACGGCTTGCCCTCGTGCACATCGAAAAATTCGGCGTCCGCGACATCCTCGGCTTCGGTTCGACGCCAGCCGTACATTCCGTACCCGAAGTATTCGACCGTGTGCGCAGAGGGCTGGAAAGCCTCGATCACCTTCGCCACCAGGTCGCGGTCAAAAACCTGGTACCAGCCGTGAACCCCCCGGCGGCCGAAAGGAACGGTAATCAGACACACCCCGCCTGGCTTCAATATGCGCCTGAATTCGGTAATCGCGGGCATGAATCCCAAGGCATCAGACTCCTTCTTGGAAGCGTCGCCAGTGTAGAGCATGGTGTTATCGAGACCGATATGCTCGATGGTCGATATGCTCGCGACCACATCAAATACCGAGTCCGCGAAAAGCGTCTTCCTCAGGTCCCCGAACACGTAGGAAATGGAACGCTCCCAGAAACAGCGTTTTTCCGGTGCGAGCGTCATGATGGTCAACTGCGCATCCCTCAGGGGCGCGCGCTCGACGAGGAAGCTGTGATTCAGCGCAGAGCCTGCATCTAGCATTTTTCCGGGATTCTTCGGTAGCTGGGCAAACAGCCATGGATATTCCACGGAGCGCTCGTCGATGCGATAGCCGTACTTCTTCGGCAATTCGCTTCCTTCGGAAAGGAGGCCCGTGTCGATCGCGGAACAAATCGCCCTTTTCTTCTCCGTGTAGTAACCGGGGCTCCATGGCCTGCGCCCACGCATTTTATAGAATGGCGTGGCCAGGCCATCCAACAATTCCTTGATCTCGAACAACATCGACAACCCCATGTCATGTCTTGTTACAAAAGTGCCTGGAACATTTCCCACTGAATGGTCTTGCTGTACCGGTTCCTGACCATCCCCTGCCCCCTTGCGGCGATTTCCCTGCCCTGCCCCCAGTTTTCCAGTATCTGGGCAGTCCGTGCCACGGCCTCCTCGGCGCTGCTGTAAGTCAGTATGGTTTCACCGTCCACGAACCCGTCGGGGTAGTGCCCATGGTCGGAAACCATCAGTGCACCACAGCCCAGCGCCTCGAAGCAGCGCATATTGCCACGGTCCTCGCCAGCCATGTCGATGGCACCGTTCAGCACGATTTTCGCACGGGACATCAAACGGTACAGGTCACGCCCGAATACCGGAGCGGCCGCCACCCGCCGAATGCCACGAGGCCGCCGATAGCGTGACAGCCCCGGCAGCAAACCCAGCGGCGAATCAGCCAGGCGGGTCACTCGAGACTCATCCAGGCAATACAAGACCTTATAACGTGGCGCCAGCTGGGCCACGGCCTCCAGCACCCTAGCACGCCGGGTGTGGTGACGGCTGTACCCACCGATGAACAGTACATCCAGTGAACGCTCTGCACGTTCCGAGAACACGTCCATTTCCGGATCATGGGCTGGTGTCAGGTAGCCTGCTTGCCATCCGAGGCGACGCCAGGATTCGATAATGGATGGAAAGTTGCACACGATCCGATCATAAGCGGAGAAATCCGCTCCAGGTGAGGGAGCGGCACGCCAGCAAATCGATATGCGCACACAGCCGGGCAGCCGCCTGACAAATGCGCTGCCGTAACGCATCGGATCCAGATTGTAGAAAACCTCCGTCCCGTGCTCCTCGATCTGGGCAAGCAGGATGTCCTCGAGTGAAATCGAGGATGGCAGTCCCTTTTCCCCTGCCCAGAGCCTTTGCAGCCTTTCATCATCCCCATTGGTAAAGAAAGCGTCGTTGTCGGCTTCCTGAATGGGCCTCAGGAAATGGCAGGCGCCATATCGGTCTGCAAGGAAAATATCTCTCCGTTCCTGGAAGGTGGTCGCACCGGCTGCATCCCGATCCAGTTTGGCAAGATAAGCCGGATAAACGCCGGAATTCTGGAAAAGCCTCACGGGAAAATCGTCCACGAATCGATTCCGATCAGTTCAAGGTGCATGCTCACCCCCCCGAATGCCAGGCCCTGCGCAACAGGTTCAGGGCGTGACCGATTTCGACCGGCTCCAGCACCTTCAGCCGGACAAGCCCATAAAAAGTAATCATGAAAACAGTGCCCTTGAATACCCAGTCAAACCTGGGGTCGATGTCTGCGCTGACCGCAAGCACAACCGCAATGACAACCATGGCGAAAGCGGGCAGCAGTTTCCGCCATTCATGCGGGACGGGATAGAGTCTCTGGCTGAACCACATATACACGCAAAAGGCACAAAAGAAAGATACCAGGGTCGCCAGCGCTGCCCCTTCGATCCCCAAGACCGGAATGAAGGCGAAATTCAACGCCGTATTGAGTACGGCCGCGGAAATGTTGATGATGGCAATCATGCCGGTACGTTTTTCTATGTCGAGCCCCGGAGCGAAGATATACATGCTGGAGAACAGGACGGACAAGACCAGAATCGGCACCACCGAAGCCGCAGACGAATAGCTTTCAGGCGCCAGCACTCCGATGATCGGCTGTGCGAACAAGGACAGGAAAGCAAACAGCAACAGCGCGAAGGCACAGAATATCCTGAAGATCCTCGCCAGATCGGAAGGGGTGCTTTCCTTCTTGTGATGGGCGTATACGAGCGGGGTCAAGGCCCCGCGAAAGCCGACCAGGGCCAGGGACACGACCATGGCCACCTTGTAGCCGACACCATACAAACCGACATCCGAAAGCGACATCAACTCCTTGATGGCCAGGCGATCGACATACAGGGCAACCATCACCCCCACGCTCGAGGGAATCAGCGGAACCGAAAAAGCGAGCATCCTGCGCAAGCACAGCCAATCGAACTCCAGGCCATAACTGGATCGTGCGAGGTAGAAACCGGGGACCAGCGCGACGAGGCCACCCACTATCTGCGCCAGCAAGGCACCGGCCAGTCCCCAGCGCAACCAGACAACCATGACTAGCGTGAAAACGATCACCAGCAGCGCCGACACGATGGAAAGCAGGCTGCTGGCCTTGG
This sequence comes from Steroidobacteraceae bacterium, assembly GCA_044226785.1. Lineage (GTDB taxonomy): Bacteria > Pseudomonadota > Gammaproteobacteria > Steroidobacterales > Steroidobacteraceae > TMP-86. The sequence goes on from JBGAGK010000043.1 coordinate 9,158, forward strand.
CCCGGAGTTCCCATCTCAATTGACTCTGAACGAGATAGACAAGGCCGTTCACCCAGAAGGAGACGGAAGAGACGACGATCAAATCCGCCTTGAGCGCCGAATCCAGCAATGTTTCAGCCAGTTCGCGCTGGAAAACCAGCACCAATACGACCATCAATGTATAGCTGAAGACGGTGAACCACAGGGACGTCGATGCATATGCCCGCCTGGCCCTCTGGTCGTCCAGGCGCTCCGGGACGAAGCGGGCAAGCCCCTGCGCGATCTCGAGGGCGACCGTTACGGAAATGAAACTGCCAACCGCTATCAGGTAATCAAGCGTGCCGAACTCTTCCGGGCTGAAGACACGCGTGTAGAGGGGCAACAGCAGGAATGCCAGCCCCCGCGTGAGGAGATTGGACGCCGTGTAGAACAGCGAGTCCCTCAAGAAGATCCTGAGCATCGCTACTCAACCACACTGCCGAGTCCCAGAATGCTCCTCAAGCGTCTGGATGACACGTCGTAAGTGCAATTCTTCTCGGCCCAGTCATATCCCGCATCGGCATACGACTTGATGAGCCCGGGGTCGTCGAGCAGCGCCCTGAGCTTGTCATATATTTCCCAGTACCGGGTAACAGACCAGGCCAGATTCGAGCCCGCCGGCAGCGAGGGTTCGATATGCTCGTCTGCCGAGGTCAGCAGGGCGCAATGTGCCGCCATCGCTTCGACACCGAATTGCCCGGGCACGAATGCATAAAACTCGTTCAGGACGATATGCGCATTGCCAAGTTCCTCGAGCACGACAGTATTCGGCACCCCGATCAGCTCCTTGTATTCGAAACGATAGCCTTCCAGCTTGAGTTTCTTGATGGCGGCGCGAACCAGCGGGGTGCCCTTGATCAGAGGGGAGGACGGTGCGTGAAGTATCTTCACCGGCCCCGCACCCGAGAACTTCTCGTCCCGCCTTCTGAAATGCCGCGCCGGATGGAAGTACATGAATGGATGGACATCGCGCTCGATGTACGACATCTGGTCAACTGGCGCATTGAAGATATGGTCGGCGTACCGGTTTGCGCTCGTGGCTAGAAGATAGCGGATTCTCTCCTTGTAATCCGAGGCGATAAAAGGCTGGGCAATCACCTGATAGGTGGTCACGACGTCCATGTCCTGTTTGCGCGAGAATTCCTCCATCAGCTTGATCGAGCGAATCTCGCTCCCGCAGAAATAACACGCGACCCTCTTGCCTCTTTTCTTCAGGAATGCGAACTCGTACGCCCTGCCGTCCACTTCGTTGACAAGAAAGCCCGACCCGCCGACATAGAAGAACGCATCGGCCTTGTTGGCGAGGTAACCAAGCAATACGGGCCCATACAATGCACGAACCACATACATCAGGAACATGTTCCTGACGCTCGGACAATGGTCGTACTTGTAGTCGTAGAAAGGATGTCTCGAAAAGCTTACCTTGATGGCAGGCGAGAGGACCTCGCCGATGTTGAACACGTTCGCCGCGATTTCATCGACCCCGACAACCCATGGCTGTCCACCTGGCGCCTTGTGGGGAAGCCAGCGGAAAATGAAGCATGAAGCGGCCAGCAGCAGCTTCTGGAAAACGAAAGCCAGCCTGACGATGAAGCTTCTGAGCGGCAGCAGGGATGCCAACATTTGCGCAGCGAGTGGGCGAGAATCAGGCTTTCGCCGTGTACTTCATGTAGAAGCTTTTCGGAACCAGGTCCATCTTGTACATCAGCCAGAAGAAAGGCCGCATGCGCTCGAATGTACGCTTGTAGGTCTTGTAGTCACGGAATGTTTTCTTCGGCATGTTCATCAGGGCCTCAAATTCCTCATTGCTGAATCCCAGCCGCTTGATGACGTATTCCAGGAGGTCGGATTCCATGTACGGCTCCTCCTGCATGAGGCGAAGACCTTCCTCCCGCGACATCCATCCGTTGCGGCAGTAGGCCGCGTAGCCGGCGATGCGGAAGTCGATTCCCCATCGCCGCGGCAGGAAATAGCTGTGATAGAAAGCCGTGAAGCGGTTTTCTAGATGATGTCCACCGTACCAGCGCCAGTCGTATTTCTCCGCCAGCAGTTTTTTTGCCGCCTCCTTGTCGTAGTCCATGTAGTAAAGGGGCCTGACCTTCTTGATGCGGCCGAATATCATCCAGCGCAGGAAATCCTTCATCCAGAGGTTGGGGAAGGTCTTGAGCGGGTAGGTACCGAATTGCTTCTGCACCGATTCGATGTATTTCCCGTCCATGTAGATCCAGCCCAGCGGCGCGATCCCCTCGGTGCGGAACGAATGGCCTTCGATCATGTATTTCACGCCGAATTTTTCCGCCGCCTTGTAGAGGGTGGTCGCGAGTCCGATGTCCGTCGGCGTCTCCAGATCCTTCACGCCCGCCTTGAGGAACGAGCGGTAGATATCGTCGTATTCCTTATTGTCGACGACGATCGTGAACAGGTCGATATTGAGCTTGTCCAGAAGGTTGTGGATGTTCTCGGTAGCAATCGTCGAGTTCCACGTATTGTCGAAGTGCGCCGCCAGCAGGCGGACCCCCTGCTCGTGCATCCGGTGCACCAGGTAGGAAGAATCGCAACCACCGCTCACGCCGATGATCGCGTCGTATTTCTTCCCTCTTCCTGCAGCCTTGATTTCGTCGATCATCCGCCGCAAGCGCGCCTCGCCTTCGTCACCCGTCGGATACTCCTTTTCCAGAGTCTCGATCTGACGGCAATAGCTGCAGACGCCTTCCTCGTCGAACGTAATGTTCGGTACCGATTCATCGTAGATGCAACGGCTACAAATCTGCTTTGACATACCCCACTCACTCGAACAATGCGTCCTGCTGCTCACGGGACGGAAATTTGATCAGAACCCCCAGGTCTTTCCCCTGGAAGACCGCCATGCTGCCGATGGCAACCGCCGACGCCCCACCTTCCCTGACCGCGTCTCGCACGTCGGACAGGCTCCCAGCCCCGCCGCATGCAATGACCGGCACGCGAACTGCAGCGCTGATTTCACGCAGCAGCTTCAGGTCGAAGCCAGACCATGTGCCATCCCGGTCGACGGCGTTCACCAGAATCTCGCCCGCGCCAGCAGCTTCCATCTCTCGCGCGATGTCCACCGGCTGGCGCTTGGTATCAACGCTCCCGCCATGGGTGCGGACGCTATATTTTCCCCACAGGCTTCTTTTGACGTCGAGGGTGACGACTATGGCCTGATTGCCGAACTCGGCAGCCGCCTCGGTCACCAGGTGCTGACGCTCGATGGCCGCCGAGCTCAACGAAATCTTCTCGATGCCCAGCGCATAGAGGCGGCGCATGTCGTCGACCGTCCTGACTCCGCCGCCGTAGCAGATCGGCATGAAGCACTCGCTGGTCACTTTCTCCAGCGTCTCGAAATCGATACCGTGACGTTCGGTCGTCGCAGTGACGTCCAGCAGGATCAGTTCGTCCACTTCCTTCTCGTTGAAAATCCTGACCGCGTTGACCGGGTCGCCGACATAGACCGGGTTCTTGAACTGGACTGTCTTGACCAGCGCCCCGCGCTTCATGAGCAGACAGGGCATGAGGCGGGTCGCTAGCATCGCCTAGATCCCGACAAAGTTTTTCATCAACTGCATGCCATAGCGATGGCTCTTCTCGGGGTGGAACTGCACGCCTATCACGTTCTCCCGCTGCACGCCCGATGTGAAGTCGTATCCGTAGCTGGTTTCCAGCAGGACATCTGCCTCATCCTGGCATTGATAGTGATAGGAGTGGACGAAATAGAATCTCGAATTCTCATCCAGCCCGTCAAGCAACCGATGCGCCTTGCGCCGTCTGATCCGGTTCCATCCCATGTGCGGTATCTTCAGATCGGCACATTCCGGTCCAAAGGAGAAATGGCGCACCAAGCCCGGGATCAATCCCAGCCCCGGAAGGACGCCTTCCTCGCTCCCATCCGAGAGCAGTTGCATGCCGAGACAGATGCCCAGCAGGGGCACGCCTTCCCGTACCTTGTCCCGCAACAGGTCGGGCAGCCCCAGTTTCGTCAGTTTCTGCACGGCATTGTCGAAACTGCCTACGCCGGGCAGAAGCAGTTTTGTCGCCCTGGACAGCTCCACGGCGTCGCCGCTCGCCCGCGCCTCGCCCCCCACCTTGCGTATCATGTTCAGCACCGATCCGACATTGCCGGTACCGTAATCAACAACGTGGATCATGTCTGTCAGTCCAGCCTGATTTTGATCGAAGGGAAAACATTTCTGGCGGGCTGTCTTACCCCATCGGCGATCAGCGTTTTGAGAACGACCGCCCGGTTGTCGCCACAGATGACAAACACGCCGGCATCGCCCGCCCTCGTCACCTGTCCAGGCATGCCGAAGTAGGGCCGCTCAAAAACCTCCGCCTCCGCCACCTGAATCTGCTTGTCCTGGTAGGAAATGAATGCTTGCGGATACGGCGGGCTGAGCGCCCTGATGAAATTGAAGATCCGCTCCGCACTCCAGCGCCAATCGATTCTGCTGTCGCCCGGGAAGCGCTGAGCGCAATATGTCGCCAGCTCGTGACGCTGGCTAGCGGGCCGGATCTCGCCATCCAGCAAGGCGCACCAGCGCGCATCGAGTGTTTCAAGAAGCTTGCGCTGAATGTTATGCGAGACCATGTCTATGGTGTCCCGCCGGGAAATGCCGACCGTTTCCTGCAGCCAGACATCGCCCTCATCCATTTCCCGAGAAAAGGAAAAGAGGGAAAAACCGGCCTCGGTTTCTCCGTTGATGATGGCCCATACCAGCGGGGACCCACCGCGGTATTTCGGCAGGAGCGAGTTGTGCACACCGATTGCGCCGGCGGGAAGCGCTTGGATAACGGATTCACTCAGCAGCCAGTACCAGCAAACGACGAGGCACAAGTCAGGTGCTGCGGAAGTGACGATTTCCTCCGCGTGGCGCGGATTGTTCGCAACACGCACCGGCACGCCGGTCTCTTCACCGAAAGCGACAAACTGCTGCAATACGCTGCGGGTGTCCGCGCTGTCATCGAAAGTGATGACTGCCTGCAACGCCTCCGGGCGCAAGCGCCAGGTCGTTCGCAGTACTTCCAGACCAAGTTCCTTGCTGCCGAGAAAGATGAAGCGCTTGACCTGGCCCATATCCTAGGAGGCACGAATCGCCTGGATGACGCGCCCGACATCGACACCGCTGTAGCAGGGCAAGGTGATCGCAACGCCATCCAGCTTCTCTGAATTGGGTTGCGCATCGTGATAGCGCTGTAGGTAGTAGGTCGTGGCACTCAGCGCATAGGTTCCGATGGTCGCCTCCACGCCCTGCGATTTCAGATCCGTTATCAGACGATCACGATTGCCGCCCTCCGCGACCCGGAAAACCAGGGACTGGACGTTATGGCGCACATCATCACCGATCTTTTGCACTTCGAACCCGGACGTCGCGAGCGCCGCGACATAGGCATCCCGAATGGCATTCCGTTCATCGACGATGGCATCGAGCTTGGCCAGCTGTTTCCGTCCCATGACTGCCTGCAGCTCGGACATGCGGAAGTTGTAGCCGAAATCGACGAAGTCCAGTCCGGGCCCTTTCGTGCCCCGCGCGCCGTGTGCGAGCTTCACCTCCAGCCATGCAGCCCAGTCGTCCCGCCTGGTGGTGATTGCTCCGCCCTCTCCTGTCGTGAGCAATTTTCTGGGATGGAAGCTGAAACAGGTCAGATCTGCGATGCTGCCGCAACGGCGCCCACCCTCCGCACTACCAATGGCGCACGCCGCATCCTCGATGAGCGGCAACCCATGGCGCTCGCACACCGCCTTGATCCGCGACAGCCCCGTCGGATTACCGAAGGCATCGACGAAGATGACGGCTTTGGTGCGCACATTGATCTTGCGCTCCAGTTCATCGGGAAGCATGTTGAATGTATCGAGGGAAACATCCGCAAAAATGGGCAGAGCGCCGAGATCCTCGACGACGTTGGCCGTGGCCGGGAAGGAAAAATCCGACACGACGACCTCGTCGCCGGGGCCGATTCCCAGCAGTTTCAGACACAACCAGAGGGCCGTCGTTGCCGACGTCGTCAGGAATGCGTGTCGCGCGCCGGTATAGGCGGCGAGTTCGCTGCGGAACGTCTCGACGTTGGGCCCGCGGGTGAAGATGCCGCTTTCGAATACCTTGCGGAAATCGGACTCGACTTCATCGAAGCCGATATAGGGGCGGATGAGCCTGATGTCAGGTGCGCTCATGGTTTGATTTTTTCCTGATACCAGCGCAGGGTCTGGGCCAGTCCTTCCTCGAAAGGTGTCAGCGAATAGTCGATCATGCGCCGGACCTTCTCGTTGCTGGCGTTGTGGCACAGCACATCTGACTTGCGGCCGGGCTTGCCGACGATCTCGCCCTCGTATCCCATTTGCCGGCAGATCATCTGCAGAAGCAGGCTGATGGTTACCTGGTTGTCCGTGGAGATGTTGACGGATTCGCCCGGGGTGGCGGCATCGTAGAGCTTGATCACTGCGTCAACCGTATCGTGGACGTAAATGAAGTCGCGGCTCTGCTTGCCGTCGCCGTGCAGCTCCGGCTGGCCGCCCGTCAAAATGCGCCATGCCGTGATGGGGATAACACCCGCAAGCAGACCCTTGTAGTTCTGCCGCGGCCCGTAGTTGTTGAACGGCCGGACGATGAAGGCATCAACGTCGAACATGCGCACATAGCTCTCGACCGCCATGTCGGCAGCCGCCTTGCCTGCCGCATAGGTCGTGGTGGGATTGCGCGGATGCGCCTCATCCATTGGCTCGTAGACCGCCGACCCGTAGACCTCGGAGGTCGAGAAGTGGCAGAGGGTCCGGAATGCGCCCCGCCGCTGCAATTCGAGCAGATTCAGTGCCACCGTCACATTGGTCGAAAACGCATTCCCGGGGTTCAGGAACGAGTAGTTCAGCGCCTTGGTCGCGCAGTTGAATACCGTATCGATCCGGTGCTGCTCGAAGATATAGGCAAGACTGCCGGGCAGCTCGGCATCATCGCGGTAGAACTCGCAGCGTCCCGTCGCCATGGCCGCACCGAGGTTCTCCTCGGAACCGATGAACAGGTTGTCGATGACCACCACCCGGGATGCGCCCTGCTGCAGCAGGCGATCGACCAGATGACTGCCGATGAAGCCGGCCCCACCCGTGACCAGGATCTCCTGCCCGGCAAGCGGGGTTCGCTTACCCATGCAGGATGGATTCCTGAATCTGCGCACAAACCCGCATGGCCTCAAGGCCCGCGTGCGCGTCCGGCAAGCCCTCGCCAGCACCACCAGCGCAACTTGCAATGAACGCCTGCAACTCGGACAGCAGGGCTTCCTGGGGCTTCACCTCCACCGCCTCCTCGATGGCACTGATCGTATAGGGCTCGCCCTCGACTTGCCGGATCTCGGACTGGCGGTTGATGACGATCTCCTTGCGCACCAGTTCGCAGTCGACAAACATGTCCAGGCAGGTGGCCTGGATGGAGCGCATCTTCTTCTCGGTGATCCGGCTTGCCTGGATACGGGAGAAACGCCCGTTCTCGTGGGTAAGCAAAGCCGAAGCGAAGTCGATCATGGCACCGTGCGCCATGCCGTGCGCTTCCATGGATTTGATGGGACCGTTCAGGTACAGGGCCAGATCGATATCGTGGATCATCAGGTCGGTGACGACGTCCACGTCGGTGATCCTGGCACTGAGTTTGTTGGTACGCGTAAAGTCGATGCTGACGACACGGCTCGAGCGGTCGAGCACCCTCTTGATCCCCTGCACTGCCGGGTTGAATCGTTCGATGAAGCCCACCATGAGATTGATCTTCTCTGCCGTCGCATAGGCATGCAGGTCCTCCGCCTCCAGGAGAGTGGCGGCCAGCGGCTTCTCGACGAAAATGTTTTTTACCTTGCCGCCAATTTTCTTTACATATTCGCTATGTGTGCTGGTTGGCGTTGCGATCACGACGGCATCCACCGTACCCAGCTCGGATATCGGGTCGGCGCTAACGGGTATGCCGTACTGGCTCGAGAGCCGTTTGGCAACTTCCGCATTGGCATCATGGATAAAAACGAGTTCCACGGTCTTGAGCATCGAGAGGATGCGCAAGTGGTTCTGTCCCATCTTGCCTAGGCCGATCATGCCTACCTTAATGGATTGGGTGTTCGTCATTTTTTCGCTTCCTCAACACGGTTCCCGTACTCGTCCACGATAGCGATCCGGCGTGCCGGATTGCCCGCCACGAGAGTGTACGGCGCCACATCCCTGGTGACGACCGCCCCTGCCGCGACCATGGCATATTCCCCGATGGTGATGCCGCACACGATTGTGGCGTTGGCACCGATGCTGGCACCGCTCTTCACCAGCGTCTGGGTGATCTTCCACGTCGCATTGAATGCGCGCGGAACCTTGTCGTTCGTGAATACCGCATTCGGCCCCACGAACACCCTGTCCTCGATCGTCACGCCGTTATAGACGGACACGCTGTTCTGGATCTTGCAGCCGTCGCCGATCTTCACGGCATGGTCGATGTAAACATCCTTGGAAATGATGCAGTTGGAGCCGATGGCGGCATTCTCGCGGATCTGCACATTGATCCAGACTTTAGTACCGTCACCGATCACCGCCGAATCAGCCACGTTCGCGGTTGGATGGATAAACACGTTGCTGGCCATATACCGCCCTATTTCATTGCATGAACAATGTGGCCAATCGTCTCGTCCGTCAAATACGGATGCATTGGCACACTGAATATCCGTCCGGCAACATTCTCCGTGACTGGAAAATCACCCGCACGATGCCCTAGGTTCGCAAAGGCTTTCTGCAAATGCAGGGGACGCGGATAGTAGATGGCAGTCGGCACCTCGGCAGCCTTGAGCTTGTCGAGGATCGACTGTCGGTGGCCTTCATCCTCCGCAAGCAAGGAATACTGCGCCCAAGCGGACAAATACCCCTCCGGGACGGCAGGGACGATCAGCGGCAGGCCCGCGGAGCGGATTGCCGCACCGTACGATGTGGCCACCCGCTGCCGTGCTTCGATCTCCTGCTGGAATATCCTGAGCTTGGCCAGGAGAATAGCCGCCTGGATGGTATCGAGCCGACCGGTGATGCCTAAGCGAACGTTTTCGTAGCGGTCCTGCCCCTGGCCATGCACCCGGATCGACTGGAACAACTGAGTAAGCGACTCATCATTGGTGAACAGCGCACCGCCATCGCCGTAGCACCCCAGCGGTTTTGCCGGGAAGAAGGACGTGCAGCCGATTTCCGCCAGTGAACCGGCCCTGCGGCCGTTATGGCTGCCGCCAAAGCTTTGTGCCGCATCCTCAATCACATCGAGATCGTATTGCTTCGCCAGCACGTTGATCCGGTCATACTCGGCTGGTAGCCCAAACAGGTCGACCGGCATGATCGCGCGTGCGCGCAAACCTTCGATCGTGCCACCTCCGGTCCTCAACTGGCCACTTTCCCGCAAAGCGACGATGGCGCGCTCCAGGGCAGCCACATCGATGTTGTAAGTCTCGGGGTCGATATCGACAAAAACGGGGGTGGCACCCAGCAAGGCAATGACCTCGGCCGTGGCCACGAATGTGAACGGTGTCGTGAAAACGGCATCCCCCGGACCAATGCCCTTGGCCATCAAGGCAATCATCAGGGCATCCGTCCCGGAAGCGCAGGTCACAGCATATTTCGTCCCGGCAAAAGCCGCCAGTTCCCGTTCGAGTTCACCCACCTCCGGGCCGAGGATGTATTGCCCGCTGCGCAATACCCTCAAGACTACAGATTCGATGTCCTCTTGTATGAGTGCGTATTGCTGTTTCAAATCGATAAACGGAATCATCCAATTCCCCTAGGGTTGGCAAGGTCGAAAATTTTTAAGTGTACGGCTAAAAGTATCATGGCAAACTAGGCACATTCCATGCTCATGTTTTATTTGACTTATCCGGCTGCATATCAGCGAAACCCCGGAGCGCCTCTGCCACATGGGTCTGCTGGGACGCGCTCATCTCCGGAAAGATCGGGAGGGACAGGATGCGGCCCTGGTTGCTCCAGGCATTCGGAAAATCCCGGGGCACATGGCCGAATCGCTGGTAGGCCGGCAGGAAAGGCAACGCGACGGGGTAGTTGACCACGGTCTGGATGCCGGCAGCGGCAAGATGGGCAGCAAGCTCATCCCGGCGATCGTGACGCACTACATAGAGGTGGTAGACATGTTCACGGCCCTCTCCTTCCGCCGGCGTCTCCAGACTGGCGATCCCCGCCAGCCCGGCATTGTAGACCGCCGCCTTGTCACGGCGCGCGCGGGTCCAGGCGTCGAGGTGGCGCAGTTTCACCGACAGGATGGCCGCCTGCATCCCGTCCAGGCGGCTGTTGATGCCCTCGATCAGATGTTGCCCCTTGGTCAGCCCGCCGTGGCGTGCGAACATCGCCATGCGCTGCGCAAGGTCACGGTCTCCGGTGACCACGGCGCCAGCATCCCCCATCGCCCCGAGGTTCTTCCCCGGATAGAAAGAGAAACTGGCGGCCTGACCGAAGGTGCCGACCAGACGCCCCTTGTAGCGCGCTAGATGTGCCTGGGCACAGTCCTCGATGACCCACAGGCCATGTTTCCTGGCGATGGCCATGATCGCATCCATGTCCGCCGCCTGGCCATACAGGTGGACAGGAATGATGCCGACGGTACGCGGGGTGATCCTGGACTCGATCTGGGCCGCATCGATGTTGAAACTGTCGCGTTCGGTGTCGCAGAACACCACCCGGCCGCCCGCCTGGGTGATCGTCTCGGATGTCGCAATCCAGGAATGCGCCGTGGTGATGACCTCGTCTCCGGCCTGCACGCCCAGAGCATGCATCGCAATGTAGAGCGCGTCGGTTCCGTTGGCGCAGGAGACGCAATGCGGCACACCCAACGCCTCGGCGAATTCCGTTTCGAAGCGCTCCACATAGGGGCCGCGGATGAAGGCCGACTCTCGTATGACGGCCGCGATGGCGTCGTCGATCTGCGGCTTGATGCTCAAATACTGGGCGTGGAGATCGGCGAAGGGAATCTTGTTCATGAATCAGGCTCAATCAATCGGGGCAAGCGCGGCCGGAGCTGCACACTATGCAAAAACCGTTATTTCTCACTTCCGTTCCGCTCGAGCAGGCGGGCCGGATTGCCGACATAGCATCCTGGCTGGGTAATGGACCGGGTCACCACTGCTCCCGCGCCGATCACCACGTCGTCGCATATCTCAACCGGCAGGATGGTGGCATTGGAACCGATGGACACGCGGTTGCCGATGCGCGTGCTGCGCCACAGTTCCTTGCGGCCACGCGCCGGCCCGCCCGTGGCGAAGGTATCGTTGATGAACATGACGCCATGGCCGACGAAACAGTCCTCGCCGATGCTCACCAGTTCGCAGACGAAGCTGTGCGACTGTATCCGCGTCCGCGCCCCGATGCGGACTTCCTTCTGGATCTCGACGAAGGGTCCGATGAAGCAGTCATCGCCGATCCGGCAGCCGTACAGATTGACCGGCTGGACCACCTTGACGCCCGTGCCGAACACGACGTCGCGGATGCCGCATTCCAGCAACTGCGGCCGTTGCTCAGGCACTGCGCGCTCCCAGCCGGCAGCGCCTGGGGATGAAACGCAGCGGCACTTCCCGGCCGGTC
>JBGAGK010000060.1:0-2601 GCA_044226785.1 Steroidobacteraceae bacterium
GGAGACAGTGGCGACAGGAACACCATCCAGCGCGCGCTCACTGCCGCACAGGGCGACCTCGACGTCGCCAGCAAGCGCTACTCGCCCGACCACCCGGACGTGAAGCGGCTGAAGGAGACCGTGGCACAACTCCAGGCCGAGCTGAAGAAGGCGACCGCGGAGCCGGAGAAGCCGGTCGACGAGGGAGCCGACAATCCGGCTTACGTGTCGATCCGCACCCAGCGCGAAGCCGCCATGACCGAGCGTGCCTCCCTGACGACCCAGGTCAGCCAGATCCGCGCACGCATTGCCGAGCTCGAACAACGCCAGGCGCAGGCACCGGCTGTGGAACGCGAGTACACCGATCTGATGCGGAACCTGCAGAGCGAACGCGCGCAGTATGACGACCTGCGGCAGAAGGAGATGGGCGCACAGCTCGTCGAGAATCTGGAAACCCAGCGCAAGGGAGAAAGATTCACCCTGATCGAGCCGCCGATTCAGCCGGAGATTCCCGTCAGCCCCAATCGCAAGCTCATCGTCCTTCTTGGCGGTGTGCTCGCCATCGGTGCCGCGATCGGCGCGATGTTCCTGCTGGAGACTCTGGACACCCGGATCCGGGATCGGGACCATGTGGTTCAGCTCCTGGGCGTTCCGCCCTTGGCCACGGTGCCTTACATCGAGCTGGCCGAAGAGCAGCAGGCCCGGCGCAGGCGGCGCTTGTTTTCACTGGCCGGAGCCGCCGCAACATTGGTGATCGCGGCCGTGCTGTTCCACCTGTTCGTGCGGCCGCTCGATCTGGTCTGGTACGGCGTCCTGCAAAGACTGGGAGTCTGAGGCATGGCCGAACGGCTCAAACAGGCACTGGAGCGGGCGCGGGCCGAGCGGGATGCCGCCCTGCACGCGCCTGGTCAAGCTGGCATGCCTCCGGAGTCCCCGGATGCGCCGCTGGCGCGGCGTCGCATCGAACCCACCAACCTGCCCATCCGGGCGGGTGCCCTGGTCGGTCATCTGCTGCCCGTCGACGAAGATCACCTTCGCCGGCAGCGCGTGCTGCCGCCGATGCAGCAGATCCCGCCGGGCCCGCACGGCGCGGCGGCCCTGCAGGCCTGCAAGAATGCAGCAGATCCCGCCGGGCCCGCACGGCGCGGCGGCCCTGCAGGCCTGCAAGATCCTGCGCACCCAGGTGCTTCAGCGCATGGATGCCCACCACTGGAATACCCTCGCGGTGATGAGCCCTTCGCCGGGCGATGGCAAGACGCTCACCGCCATCAACCTCGCCATCTCCATCGCCTCCGACCCGGGACGCTCCGCCGTGCTGGTGGATTTCGATCTGCGCCGGCCTTCGGTGTCGGCCTGTTTCGGATTTCCGGCCGGGCAGATCGTGGGCATCGATGAGGTGCTGCGTGGCGAGCGGGCGCTGGAGCAGGCCTGCGTGCGTCCGCAGGGCTATGAGCGGCTCGCCGTATTGAACGCGAGCGCGGCAGCCGGATCCTCGGAGCTGCTGACCTCAGCCTTGACCCACCGTGTCATGAACGACCTGCGAACCGGGGAGCCGGGACGCATGGTCATCGTGGATCTGCCCCCGTTGCTTTGGAGCGACGATGCCCTGGCCTTCGTGCCGCAGGTGGATGCGGTGCTGCTGGTGATCAGCGCCAGTCGCACCCGGTCCGCCGATGTGCTGCGCTTCTTCGAGTTGATCCGCGACAAGCCGGTGGTCGGTACCGTGCTGAATCGCGCCACCCGCCTCGCCTCGGGCGATTACCCGTACTGAGCCCGCCATGTACGAGAGCTGGTATGGATTCACGGAACGCCCCTTTTCGCTGGCACCCGACCCCGCGTACATGTTCCTGGCACGCTCGCACCGAAGCGCGCTGGTGACACTCGAGTATGGACTGATGAACCAGTCGCCTTTCTCGCTGATCACCGGCGAGATCGGCTGCGGCAAGACCACACTGATCCGCTATCTGCTCACCAAGCTCGAAAAGAGCACCACCGTCGGACTGATCAGCAACACCAACCGCTCCATCGGACGGCTGATGCAGTGGGTGTGCCTGTCCTTCGGGCTGCCTCACCAGGGACTTGACGATGCCGCCCTGTACGAAAGCTTCACGCAGTTCCTGATCGCCGAATATGCCGCCGCCCGGCACGCCGTGCTGATCGTCGATGAAGCGCAGAACCTGAGTGCCGATCTGCTCGAAGAGCTCCGGGTGCTGTCGAACATCAACGCCGACAAGCACATGGTGCTGCAGATCATCCTGGTCGGCCAGCCTCAGCTGCGCGACACGGTGCGACTACCCGAACTGCTGCAGCTCGCACAGCGGATCGGTGTCGATGAGCACATCGAGCCGCTCGATGTCGACGAAACCCGGCAGTACATCTGGCACCGCCTGCGCGTAGCCGGCGGCGAGGTCAGCGTGTTTCGCGGACGCGCCATGGCCCTGGTCGCCCGCGCCAGCGGCGGCGTGCCACGTCTCATCAATCAGCTCTGCGACCGCGCCCTCACCTACGGATACTCCCAGCAGGTGCAGCAGATCGACCACCACCTGATGCGCCAGGCCATCGAGGACCGGCTGCGCGGCGGGGTGTTTCCGGTTCGCAAGCGGACGGAGACGCGGGCGACGG
>JBGAGK010000005.1:0-164274 GCA_044226785.1 Steroidobacteraceae bacterium
GCTGTCGACGCCCGAGGAGAACCGCTGGCGCCTGATCGTCGGTGCGTTCATGGAAAGTTACCGCATCTATGACCAGACCGACTGGGGATACAGGAGTCTGCCGGCTTGCACCTCGGATGGTCCGGCGGGTACGCCCGGCAACACGGGATGCCTGAGCAATGTCGCCACCGGCGGGGGATCTAACCTGACGGGTCCAGGTTTTCGCAGCGACAACGTCGCCTTCTTCGAGGATGCCCAGCGTGGCTACAGGCAGACTGCGTTCTTCGCCTCGGCGGACATCGATATCATCCCCAAGGTGCTGACGCTGACCGCGGGTGCCCGGCACTACCGCTACAAGATCGCGCAGACAGGCTGGGTCACGGGGAGCTTCGGCTGCTTCGAATCCGGAACCGCACCGTGCACCTACTACGGCACCAACATGGACGCGGAGAACCTGGACTCGACCTACTCGGGCACGAAGGGCCGCGCCAACCTGACCTGGCACATCACGCCGGACACGATGGTGTATTTCACCTGGTCCCAGGGCTATCGGCCGGGCGGATTCAACCGCAAGGGCGGGTCGGCGTTGCCGGGCACCGACGGCAACCCCCAACTCTTCAAGCCCCTGGCCTTTGCACCGGACTCGCTCAACAACACGGAACTGGGCTGGAAGACCGAGTTTTTCGACCACCGGATCCAGATCAACGGCTCGATCTACGAGGAAAAGTGGAAAAATGTGCAGACGTCCCTGTTCAATCCCGGCGTATTCGGCAACCTGATCTTCGTAACCAACGGACCGGATTACCGCATCAGGGGCCTGGAACTGCAGATCAATGCCGTAGTGGCACCCGGACTCACGCTCATGGGTTCTGGTTCGTGGAACAATAGCCGCCAGACCAACTCCCCGCTCCTGATCTCCAACAATCCGGCCAGCAACAACTATGGAAACCCGATCACCGACTACGTATTCCGGGGACAACTGACCTCGGCCCTGAACCCGTTCGGCGAGGCAGGCGGGGTCACGGCGTTCTCGCCCTCGGCGCAGTGGAATTTGCGGGCCCGGTATGACTGGGCGGCTAGCGAGTACAAGTTCTTCATCCTGGGAGGTGTGCAGCATGTGGGTCAGATGTACTCCCAGGTTGACAATGGCACGAATGGTGATGCAGTTGTAAACGTCGATACGACAGCGCTCCGATACAGTATCCCTGCCCGCTCCTCATACGATGCCTCTGCAGGCGTGACCAGGGACAACTGGAACGTGCAGATCTTCGGCCAGAACCTGGCAAATTCGCATGCCAGCGTGTTCACCTCCGCGTCACAGTTCATCCGCGCTGAAGTGCCGATGCGCCCGCGGGTTCTGGGCGTGAAATTCGGCCTCAAGTTCTGACCAGCTGCTGAATCAGACGGAATGGCAGGGGATGCACTGACGACAATGCCGCTGCCGTTCATGGCGATCCGCCGAACCTCATGGTGAACATGACCACGACCCCGACTGCGACGATGTCCCCGGTCGAACAGGAGCTGGCGCGCATCCGTCAGTTGATGGAAAAGCAGCGCTTCGCGGATGCCTATACTGCGGCACGTGCGCTGTCGGCCCAGGTGCCGGAAAATCGCGATGTGCTTTACATGATTGCGGTCACCCAGCGCTATCTCGGCCAGATCGACGATGCGCTGGCAACGCTTCTGCAGTTGCAGCGTCTGCATCCCGGATACAGCCGACTGTATCAGGAGCGGGGCCACTGCTTCATTGCTCGAAAGGACGCTCCCAAGGCCATCGACGCATTTCTTGCGGCGGTCAACATCAATCCCGCCCTGCCAGCAAGCTGGAGCCGGCTCGAGAGCCTGTTCCGGATGAGCGGCCGGCAACAGGAAGCTGTGATGGCTGCGGGTCATGTCGCCGCGCTGGAGAAGCTGCCGCTGGCAGTGATCACGGCGACCGGGTTGTTTGCGGATGGCGAGCTTGCGGCCGCGGAGCAGATGACCCGCCAGTTCCTGATCGAGAACGGCAACCACATCGAAGCCATGCGGCTGCTGGCCCGGATCGGCCTGGAACATGATGTGCTCGATGACGCGGAACTGCTGCTTCGCGCCGTGCTGGATCTGGCGCCCGATTATCACGCGGCCCGCTATGACTATGCCCGTACGCTGCTTCGGCGACATCAGCACCAGCAGGCCCTGTCCGAACTGGACACGCTGATCAGGCTCGACCCGGCCAACCGCGCTTATCGTACAACCTATGCCACGGCCGTGGTGGGCCTCGGGCAGCACGAGCGGGCCCTGGCGCTGTATCAGGAATTGCTGAAAGACGCGCCCCGCTCAGCGGACCTGTATCTGTCCATTGCGCACACCTGCAAGACCCTGGGCCGGACACCGGAAGCAATCGCTGCTTACCACGCGGCCATGGAGGCGCGCCCGGCATTCGGGGATGCCTACTGGAGTCTGGCCAACCTCAAGACCTATCGCTTCACGGATGAGGAAATCCAGCGCATGCGCGATGAGGAGCGTGCTGAATCCACCACGAAGGTCGACCGCTATCATCTGTGCTTTGCGCTGGGCAAGGCGCTGGAGGATCGCGGCGAGTACGCTGACTCGTTTGCCTGCTACGAACGAGGCAACGCGCTGAAGAAGTCCGACCTGCGCTACCGCCCCGAAACCATCGAACACAACACCCGCATGCAGATCCAGATCTGTACCGCCGGGTTTTTCGAGCATCACCGGGGCACAGGATGCCCGGCTCCAGATCCCATCTTCATCATCGGCCTGCCGCGCTCAGGCTCCACCCTGCTCGAACAGATATTGGCCTCGCACAGCCAGGTGGAAGGCACCCAGGAACTGGCCGATGTTCCGCGCATCGTGCAGGAACTTCAGGGCCACGAGGCCACCTATGATGATCCGCAGTCGCGCCGCTACCCTCGCCTGCTGGCGCAGATGACGGCAGGCGAATTCACCCGGCTGGGCGAAAAGTACATCAGCGACACCCGTGTCTACCGGACCGGCAAGCCATTTTTCATCGACAAGATGCCCAACAATTTCCGCCATGTGGGGCTCATCCACACCATGCTCCCCAACGCGAAGATCATCGACGCGCGTCGTGAACCCATGGCCTGCTGTTTCAGCAACTTCAAGCAACTGTTCGCGGCCGGACAGGAATTCACCTACAGCCTCGAGGACATCGGCCGGTACTACCGTACTTACGTGGAACTCATGGAGCACTGGGATGCGATGCTGCCGGGCCGCATCCTGCGCGTGCAGCATGAGGACGTGGTCGATGATCTGGAAGGCAGCGTGCGTCGGCTTCTGGATTTCTGCGGGCTGCCCTTTGAACCGGCATGTCTGGAATTTCACCGCACGGAGCGCAGCGTGCGCACGGCCAGTTCGGAGCAGGTGCGCCGCCCCATCTTCAGGGAAGGGCTGGATCAATGGCGGCCGTTCGAACCCTTTCTCGAACCATTGAAGCAGTCTCTGGGTCCGCTGGCCCATGCCTGAGCCAGCGATCGGGGAACCCGATACGGACCTGGCAGGCGCCATGAGCCACGTCCGCTGGCGAATCTTCGCATTCCTGTTCGGCTTCGGCTTCGTCGCCTATTTCCAGCAGAAGAGCATCACCGTGGCGGCCGAGCGCATGATGCCCGAATTGCAGCTCTCACAGCAGCAGATCGGCTGGATCATGCAGGCGTTCGTCATCGGATACACCCTGTTCCAGCTGCCCGGCGGCTTGCTGGGCCAGAAGCTCGGGGCACGGGCGGCATTCACACTGATCAGCCTCGTGGCATTTCTCGCCATGCTGGGCACCGCTCTCGCACCGGCTCTGGCCAGCGGATCGGCCTTGTTCATGGCGCTGATCGGCGCACAGCTCCTGCTGGGCCTGGCGCAGGGTGGCATCTTCCCGATCTCGGCGGGAGCGTTCGAGAGCTGGTTTCCGCCCCGGCACTGGGCCTGGGTCCAGGGCCTCCAGACCATGGGATTGCAGGCAGGAGCCGCCATGACGCCGCTCCTGATTGCGCCTCTCATGACTGCCTTCAACTGGCAGCAGGCCATCGAGTTCACGACCCTGCCGGTGCTGCTGCTCATCGCGGGCTGGAGCTGGTACGCCCGCAATACGCCGCGGGACCATCCCGGCGTGCTGCCAGCCGAGCTCGCCGAGATCGGTGATCGCGCCGGGGAGCAGATCCACAGGCAGCCCGTCCTTGCGCGACTGGCCACGGTGCTGAGCAGCCGCCATGTGCCGCTCCTGTTCCTGTCCTACCTGTGCATGAACTATACGTTCTACCTGCTGGCGAACTGGGTGTTCCTGTACCTGGTGCAACAGAGACACTTCTCGGTGCTGGAGAGCAGTTGGCTGGCCAGCGTTCCGCCCTTGGCCGCAGCAGCGGGCGCGGGTCTGGGGGGCTGGCTCACGGGGCGAGCCTGCCGGAAATGCGGTGCGCGATGGGGCTATCGGCTGGTACCTGTGCTGGCCCTGCCGTCCGCTGCCCTTCTGCTGCTCGTCGCCGTGAATACCGACAAGGCTTATCTTGCGGTGATACTGCTTGCGTTGTGTTACGGCCTGGTCGAACTGACCGAAGGATCCTACTGGGGCGGCGCCATGAACATCGGGCGCGGCGATTCCATGATGGTCTGCGGCGTGATGAATACCGGCGGGAACCTGGGCGGCATTATCGGAATTCCCCTCGTGGCGTACTGGTCAGGACATCATCGCTGGGATGTGGCGATCTGGATCGGAGTCGCTCTTGCATTGCTGAGTGCGATTGCGTGGCTGGCCATCAACGCCGATGCCGGGAGGCGGGAAACCGCAGAGCCGATACATGGGTGAGCAAGTGAACAATCAGGATCCCACCCCTGATTCCGAACGACCGGCAAGGCAGATCGTCGAACATCGCTCCATCGACTATGTGCCGCGTTCCGAGCGGCACGGCAAGGTCTGGCACTTGTGGCCGGTGTGGTTCTCAGGCGATGCGCATCTGGCCACGCTTGCCGCAGGAGTGGTTGGCGTGGCACTTGGCGGCAACCTGCTGTGGTCGGCAATTGCCGTGACGCTGGGCAGCGCCCTGGGAACCTTCTTCATGGCCTTCCATTCCGCCCAGGGCCCGCAACTGGGCCTGCCGCAGATGATCCAGTCCCGGCCGCAGTTCGGTTATCGAGGGGCGCTTCTGGTCTGGCTGGTGGCACTCATCGCCTACATCGGCTACAACGCCTTCAATCAGCTCCTGGCGGCGCAGGCGTTTCATCAGCTGGTACCCACGGTTTCCGACAATTCCGGCGCGACCATCGTGGTGTTCAACCTGGTTGCCGTGTCTCTTGCGGTGCTTGGCTATGACCTGATCCACATTGCGCAGCGCTGGATCGCCTTCATCATGATCGGCATGCTGGTGCTGTTCACGCTTGCAATCGGTTTTCATGAGTCCTGGCCTGCCGATGCGTTCGATGTGCACGGTTTCAGGGGCGTGTCCTTTCTTGCGGCGATGTTCGCAGCTGCCGCTTACCAGATCAGCTGGTCCATCTATGTCTCCGACTACTCGAGGTATCTGCCGCGCGATGTCTCGGTCCGCGCCTCGTTCTGGTGGACTTACGTCGGCGCCTTCATCGGTGGAACCTGGATGATGCTGGTGGGTACCATCGCGGCTTCCCTGATACCGGTACGTAATGTGGCCGAGGCCATGCAGCGGGCAGCCGATGCGGCCATGCCCGGCCTGGGCACACCGCTGGTCGTCGCCTCCATGCTGGGGCTTGTCACGATCTCCTCGCTCAATTTCTACGGGGCCTCCCTTACACTGCTCGGCATTGCCAGCTCGTTCGGCCGGCTGCGCCTGACCGTGGGTACCCGGCTTGCGAGCCTGGCATTGCTGATGGTGGTGACCACCGGCATCGCGCTGGTCGCGTCGCATGATTTCATCAACGCCTTTGAAGTCTGGCTGGCCATCCTGCTGTACCTGTTCACCCCCTGGACGGCCATCAACCTGGTGGATTTTTACTGGGTGCGACGCGGCCATTATTCGATTCGCGAGATCTTCAATCCGCGGGGCATGTATGGCATGTGGAACTGGCGCGGCTTGCTTGCCTACGGTGTGGGCTTCATCGTCATGATCCCCTTCTTCAGTACCACGCTGTACCGGGGCCCCGTGGCCAGGGCACTCGGAAATGCGGATATCGCCATGCTGGTGGGCCTCCCGGTTTCGGCGCTTGTTTATCTCTGGGCCTGCCGCTCCATGGACATTGACGAAGACCGCCGCATGGCGGAGGCGGCCGACGCCGGGCTTGATTGAGCGCGATGAGCCGGCTCGCCGGCAGGCTACGCCATCAGAAGATGCCCAACTCCAGCCCACTGGCAAGTGTGGCACCCAGTTCGCGGCAGCGCTGAAGATCCGGTTCAGCAATGTGCTTGGGAGCGAGGATTGCTTCCGGCGTCTGCGCCTGCGTGCAGACGATCAGCGGCGGCGCGACGGCCTTCAGCCGCCAGCCCGTGGCGATGCGCTCGAGTTGCCGAGCGGCATTGCTGCCATCACTCCCCGCGCAGATGAGGCAGGCGTAGGGGCGCGCCACGATCTTGTCCAGCACGGCATAGTAGGTGCGATCGAAGAATGCCTTCATGACCCCCGCGATGGCGGCCAGGTTCTCCGGTGTAGCGAACAGGTAGGCCTGGGCCGAGAGCAGATCCTGCGCATTCGCCGCCTCCGCCCGGAGCACTTGTACCGGAACGTCGGGTGCCGCCTGCTTTGCGCCCTGCTGGGCCGCCTCGATCATCTGCAGGGTTCCACCGGTGGAGGAGTAGTACACCATCAGCATGCGTGCAGTTGTCGTCATCGACCGGAGTCTAAGGGCAGGCAACCAGATTGTGCAGGGTGCCCTCGTAATTCACCACCAGCAATTCACCGTCCGATCCCTCTCCGAACGAGCTGATCTTCATGCCGCTCTGCACGCCTCCGCTCACCCGTATCGTGGGACTGGTATCCCGTGAAATACTGAAAATGCGGCCGGAGACGAAATCACCGAACACGTAACGGCCGGCCAGAGCCGAAATGGAAGTTCCTCGATACACGAATCCACCGGTGATGGACTGACCCACACCATGATCATATTCGGCCACCGGATCGATGAGATTCTGCGCCGGTCCGCACTCAGAATTGTAGGTGTGAGCACCTTCGCGACAGCGCCAACCGTAGTTGCCCCCGCGCACCACCCGGTCCACTTCTTCCCAGGCATCCTGACCGACATCGGCCACCCAAAGCTCTCCGCTCGCACGGTCAAAACTCCAGCGCCAGGGATTGCGAAATCCGAAGGCGTAGATTTCCGGGCAACCCTGCGCGCCGCCACCGGCGGCACACAGCGGATTGCCCGCATGCGGATTGTCGGCCGGTATTCCATAGGGGCTGCCTGCATTCACGTCCAGCCGGATCATCTTGCCCAGCAGTGTGGTCAGCGACTGGCCATTGCCGATGCTGCCCCAGGGGTCGCCACTCCCGCCACCATCCCCGAACCCCGCATACAGGTAGCCATCCGGCCCGAACATCAGGTCTCCGCCCTTGTGGTTGCTCGAGGGTTGATCGACGCTGAGCAGGCTCTTTTCGCTCCCCGGGTCGATGCTGGCACCACCGTCCCGCGTCCGGAACTCAGAAATCTGCGAGCGCAGGGCAGACGAGCCCACGGTGTAGGACAGATACACGCGCGGGTCTGCTGGAAAGCGGGGATGAAACGCCATGCCGAGCAGACCGGTTTCACCGCCACTGCTGATCCGGCCGGAAATGTCGAGCGCCAGGGAACTGCTGCCGACGCTCGCATCGTTGGCAAAGACGCGCACCGTTCCACCCTGCTCCACCACGTACCAGCGCGAACTGTCACCCGGTGCCTGCATCGCAGCCACGGGCGAGCTGAACCGGAGCGACGCAAATGCCGGTTTGAGTGCAACTCCTGCGCTTGAGCCCGTGAGGTCGCCTGCAAGACAGACCTGCGCGTCCGGCGTTGCACCCACGCTCCCACTCCCTCCCCCGCAGCCCGCCGCCAGCATCAGGGTGCCCAGGGCAGGCAACGAACCGTGAAGTCTGCATCCGCGCATGAGCCAGCACCTCCCAACCGAACCGGGCCTTCAGCGGCCACGTCGTGCGGCTCGAATATAAGATCGTTCCCGGCTATTTCCCACTGTCGCCTGTTGGACACGTGCGAGCCGCACCCCCTTCGGGCAACAAACAGGCATACTTCCCACGGGACCCCAGCCAAGGATGAGAGTGCGACATGCCGGCATTTCAACGCGAGATTCCCGTGCGGTTCGGGCATTGCGACCCCGCCGCCATCGTGTTCTATCCACGTTACTTCGAGATGATATCCGCGCTGGTCGAAGACTGGTTCGAGGACGGCCTTGAAACCAGCGCTCCGGGCCTGATGTATCACCGCCACATCGTCACGCCGACCGTGCATTTCACCGTCGACTTCCTCAATGCGGCCTGGTACGGCGATCGCCTGACCTTCAATCTCTGGGTGAAAAAGATCGGCCGCAGTTCCTGCGAACTGCTCATCGAAGGATCACATCAGGGAAAGATCACCCTGCGCGTGAAGCAGGTGCTGGTCTTCATCCTGGAGCGCACCCGCCGCCCGACACCCATCGCCCCGGACATCGTCAAGCGCATGAAGCGCTTCTTGCACACCCACGAGCGGACATCCGAACCACTCGTACCCGTGGTTCAGCTGAGGCGCAAACCGCCTCGGCCAGGCGCGCGCGCCCGCAAGCTTCCCGCCACCCCCGTCAAGACCGGTGAGCGCCGGAGCAAACCCGCGCGCATCAGCTGACGGGGGGCGAGCCTCCTTCCGTGTTTCTCTGCGTTATATACGCGTCCAGTGACTCCACCACGGCCGGATCACGGGCCGGTGGCTGGAATTGGCGCAGCGTCTCGCGCCATATCCGTCCGGCACGTTCGGTGGCCGTCCTGGCGCCATCATTGAACCAGGTTCCATGGTTTCGCCAGTCCGATACCAGCGGCGCATAGAAGGCGCTCCGGTAGCGCTCCATGGTGTGGGCGCATCCGAAAAAATGCCCGCCGGCCCCCACCTCTGCCACTGCATCGAGAGCGAAGTCCGCGCTGCTCGCACCCACCGGCTGAAAGATCTCGGCAAACATCTGCAGGCACTCGACGTCGAGGATGAACTTTTCGAAGGATGTCGTCAGTCCGCTCTCCAGCCAGCCGGCGGCATGAAGGATGAAATTCGCCCCTCCCATCAACGCACCCCACAGGCTCATCTCGGACTCATACATGGCCTGCGCATCCGGTACGTTGGAAGCCGTGGCATTGGATGAGCGCCAGGGAATTCCCAGGAAACGCGCAATCTGGCCCGCGCCGAAGGAGGCCTTCACGTACTCCGGAGTACCGAAGGCGGGTGATCCGGACTTCATGTCGACGTTGCTGGTGAAGCTTCCGTAGATGATGGGTGCGCCTGGCCGCACGATCTGGGCAAGCACCAGCCCGCAAAGCGCCTCCGCATGGGCAAGAGTCAATGCACCGGCAATGGTCACGGGAGCCATGGCACCCGCAAGGGTGAATGGCGTGATGATCGAAACCTGCCCTTCGCGCGCGAAGTCGATGATGCCATCGGCCATCGGGATATCCAGCGTCAGCGGTGAGTTGGTATTGATCACGGTCCACACATGGGGCCGCGACCGGAACTGCTCCACCGTGAGCCCGTAAGCGCGGCGCATCAGCTCGAAACAGTCCGCCACCTGCCCTTTGCCTCTGGAGTAGATGAACGGAATCTTGTCGGACAGCAGGAGCTGTGCGCGCATCATTTCCAGATGACGCAGGTTCACCGGAACATCCTGTGGCTCGGCGGTACCGCCAAGCGTATGAATGACTTCGAAGCTCTGGCAGAGCTTCATCAGGTTTCGAAAGTCCTCGAGGGTTCCGGCACGCCGCCCGCGCTCGTCATCCATGACATTCGGCGGACCCGAGGTCGGTGCGAAGATGACCCGGCCGTCATGAATGGGCATGTTGCGCTCCGGGTCCCGCGCATGAAAGGTGATTTCGCGAGGAGCCATGGCCAGCTTCTCGGCGACCAATCCGCGATCCAGACGAACGAACTGGCTTGTCGCGTCGACCACCGCCCCCGCCTGACCATACAGGCGACGCGCTTCGTCGGACAGCACCTTCATGCCCTGCCTTTCCAGAAGCGTAAGCGCGGCATCATGGATGGCGGCGACCTGATCGTCGGAGAACACCCGGGGCGGTGTGAACGGATTGCGAAGATGACGATACATGCGCGTCCGGTCGAAGACCGCGTGCCTGCTCTCCGCTCCCTCCACACGCCTTCGATTGCGCCGCCCACTCTGCTCGATCGGTTCGCTCATTGCGATGAACCCCGTGACAACTGATGTGGGGTATGATCGTAAACGAACCAGCACCCATCATGCTCGACTACTGACCGCCACCGGGAGGACATCGTGCGATATCGATCCATCACAGTCTCGCTATGCCTTTTTGCGCTGCCCCTATTCGGCTCGGCGGCCGAACAGCGCGTGGCGCCGGAGGCGATCACCGCGATTCGCGCGGGTCATGTCATCGATACCCTGTCAGGACGCATTCTGTCCGACCAGGTCATCCTGGTTCGCGGCAAACGCATCGCGTCAGTGTCTCCCGGTGCGCAGATTCCTGCTGGCGCAACCGTGATCGACCTGTCGGACATGACTGTCCTTCCGGGGCTGGTGGACTGCCACACACACCTTGCAGACCTTTCGGATGCCGAGCCGCTCCACGTCCTGCAACGATCCGCAACAGAGGCGGCCTTCGAGGCGATCCCGAATGCACGCAAGACCCTGCTGGCCGGTTTCACTACGGTGCGTGATGTCGGTGTGTATCGCGCCCTCAATGACGTGGCGATGCGCGATGCGATCGCGTCGGGAATCATCGAAGGCCCGCGCATGTACGTGGCCGGAGCCTATGTGACCATCACCCAGGGAGCCGGCGGCATGACAGGACTTGCTCCCGACATCCAGTTGCCGCTTGATCTGCGCTACGGTCAGGCTGACGGTCCCTGGCAGGTACGACAGCGCATCCGGGAGCTTGCGCACCGTGGCGCTGACCACATCAAGGTCCTCGCATCGGGTGCCGTCCTCACTCATGGGAGCAATCCGAAGTCGGTGGAGTTCACACCCGAGGAGTTGCGTGCCGCGGTGGAAGAGGCCAGGGCATTTGGCCTCAAGGTTGCGGCACATGCGCACGATCCTGAGGGCATCAAGAATGCGATCCGCGCCGGTGTCGCCTCGGTCGAGCATGCCACCCTGATCGATGATGAGGGCATTGCGCTTGCGAAGCAGCATGGCACCTATCTGGACATGGACATCTACGACGAGGAATGCATCCGTTCCAACCCGGAAACACCGGCGGATTTCCTGGCGCATGACGAGGACCTGGCCGAAGCACAGCGCCGCAACTTCACCAAGGCCGTGAAGGCCGGCGTGAAGATGAGCTACGGGACCGATGCCGGCGTCTGTCCGCACGGCATGAACGGCATGCAGCTGGCCTACATGGTCAAGTACGGCATGACACCCATGCAGGCCATCCAGTCAGCCACCGTGAATGCTGCTGACCTGATCGGCCACTCTGAACTGTTCGGGTCGATTACCGCAGGCAAGTCGGCTGACATCATTGCAGTCAAGGGCGATCCGATCGCCAACATTCACCTGCTCGAGCACGTGAATTTCGTGATGAAGGAAGGCAAGGTATACAAACACGTCGGTGACGGCTGACGGCGCACCCAGGGACGGCACTGGCTTCAGGCCCCTGATGCGCTCTCCTCTGCGCAAAATGGTGTCACCGCTTCGGCACGCAGTTCCGGCAGTGTCCTGACACTGCGGATCACCGGCAGCCTGAGCGTGACCAGCGCGATGAGAATGGCGCCGGATCCCGCAAACGCAAGCGCCCACCGCAGGCCCAGGTGTTCGCCCAGCGCGCCGCCGATCAATGCACCGGGACCCGCCGGCAGCAGGATCAGGAAACGCATGGTGCTGGTCATGCGCCCCAGGAGCGGTCCCGGCGTGACAGCCTGGCGCAGCGACAGAAAGTTCACGAAGATGAATACCGCGCCAACGCCATACAGGAACAGCATGAGTGCAAAGCCCGCCACACCCCAGGCATTGGCCGGCGCCAGCGACAGCATCAGCCATGAAACGCCGCAAATGCCGAAGCCGGACAGAAGGGTCGGACCTGGCCCCCACCGCTTCGCCACCCGATGCCCGAGGGCACTGGCGCCGATGGTTCCGGCTCCAAGCGCGACGTAGGCAAAACCCACGGCTCGTTCGCTCATGCCCAGCTCCCGCGTGGCGAACAGGATCTGCACCACGAGAGCCGCGTTGGAGCAGATTTCCCAGGCCCCCACACAAAATGCCATGGTCCGCAGCAATTCATGTTCCCTGACAAACAGCAGACCAGCCCGAAGCGCCGGAAGGAATCTCTCGTGACGGGTTGCTTGCAGTTCACGAATGCGAAGACCACGAAGGAAGGTGGCAGAAATCAGCAGCATCAATGCGTCGGCGATGAGCGCCAGCGGCGCGCCCGTGATTTTTATCAGGGCACCTGCCGCACCGGGCCCGGCAACCTCCGCCGCCGAGGAAGCCAGCGCGTTCTTGGCATGTGCTTCGACCAGTCGCTCGCGCGGTACGATCTGGGTGAGCACGATCTGCGCGGCGCTCCCGGCCACGGTATTGACCGCACCGATGACAAAGGCCACCAGATACAACCAATGCATGCTCAGCAATCCCTGCCACCAGGCCAGGGGTACCGATGCAACCGCCACGGCCACCGCCAATTCCCCGGCAACATACACGGGCAACTTGCGCACACGATCCAGCCACACCCCCGCAGGCAACGAAAACAGCACGAAGGGCGCTATCTCGATGGCCGTGAGCAGCCCCATCTGGGTGGGGTTGGCATGCAGCAGCACCACCGCCGTCAATGGCAGTGCCAGCAAGGTGATCTGTGCACCGATGGATGAGATCAGGACGGACAGCCACAGGCGCCGGTAGATGGCATCCCTAAGCAGATCCGTTGGGCCCAGCATGAGTCCGAAGGCGCGCCTGGCTTGAGCCGACCTCGGGCGACCTTTGGGCATCGCAGGGAGGAGCGGATCAGTCATGCATTGCCGGATGTCGGTGTCCGGAAGCCTTCACGGGCACCCTGTTGAGTGAAGCAAGATTAGGTAACACCCGTACCTTATTGATATAAAAATATTAATTCAGATTCTTTGAGGTCTGGCGACCTCCCGACATCGCGTCCTACCGGATCGGCGACGCAGCCTGAGCCCTGTCCGGAGGCAATATCGCCCTGATCCGGGACTCCAGCTCTGCAAGATTCACTGAGCCACGGTAGCGCGCCACTATCTTTCCACGTGGATCGATCAGGAAGGTGGTCGGCAAGCCATAGACGCCGCCGTACAGCTTTGCCAGGGCCGCATCGCCCATGATCAGCGGGTAGCCGGGCGGGCGCTGCCGAGCCAGCCGCCGGACCGGATCGGGTGAATCATCCATGGATATGCCGAGGATCTGAAGTCCCCGCGGGCCATAGCGATGCTGCCACTGCGCGAACTGTGGCATCTCCTGCAAGCAGGGCGCACACCACGTGGCCCAGAAATTCAGCACGACCACGCGTCCCCGAAGTCCGGAGAGTGTGTGATCGACCCCTGCAATGTCCGTGCGGGTGAAATCAGGCGCGTCGGCTGCGCCCTGGACAGGGTTTGCAGCCATGAGCCTGTCGGGCGCCAACAGCGAAAAGGTCAGCAGGCAGGCTGCCAGTGGGTACGTCCAGGGATGCGATGTCATGAGCTTGCGGACGGATAGCCCTTTTCGACCCAATCGGTGCCGAAATCATGGGCAATGTACAACACCTGGATGGCCGTGAAGCCCATGGCCTTCAGCTCGTCATAGGCCGCTGCGATGTTCGGGCACTTGTCCCAGGGGCAACACCCGCAATACAGGAGCACAGGCGCATCCTTTGCGTGATTCTGAACCGCCGCGCGCAGGGCTGCGAGACCGGCGGGCTGCCCGGCAGGGCCCGCATAGACGGATCCTGGTATATGACCCTGAATGTAAAGGGAATGAAACCCCACTTGCAGGATGAGCATGGAAGCAGCGGACCCGCTTTTCAGGCGCGCCGCCAGCGCTGCCGGCTGCACCAGATCCGCTGCAGGAATCGAGGCCGCAGGCTTGTGCTCGGCGCTGGAAGCCAACTGCGTGGTCGACCCCAGCACGAACAGAAAACACAGTAACGAAAGGCCCGGATGTCTTGAAGGAATGCCCATGTCAGCTCACCAGAATCACCATTGGCGGGCTCGAATGATACCGCGTCCGCGCTTCAGGCCGCCGATCGCTTGCGCTATTCGATGAAACCGGTAGAATCCGCGGCTCAAACCGGTGCGGGGTGGAGCAGTCTGGCAGCTCGTCGGGCTCATAACCCGAAGGTCGCAGGTTCAAATCCTGCCCCCGCTACCAATCTCACAGGCTCCATTCCGGTCAGGCTGCAACGACACCCTCGTGCAGATCAATCCGGCCCAGGACATCAGCGACCGCCTCCACCACACGGGTAACTTCTCCGGCGGTCATCACCAATGGGGGAGTCAATGCGATGGCGCTGCCATGTACGGCGATGATCACCCCGTGCAGATGGCGCACAAAGCGCGGAATGTCCATTCGCAGGTTGGGAAACTTTTCGAACAGGGACTTTCGGCTGGCCTTGTCGCTCACCAGTTCCACTCCGATTGCGAGTCCGCGACCGCGTACATCTCCCACATGCGGCAAGGCCAGCAGTTCACGCAGCTCTTCGAGGAACTGCTGACCCCGATCCCGGGATGCCTGCAGAAGGTTTTCCCGCTCGATGATATCGATGTTCGCCGACCCTACGGCCGAAGCGACCAGATGGCCCGCATACGAACCACCCCCTCCGACACTTTGCAGCACATCGACCATGCGTCCATCCAGCAGCACGGCCCCCAGCGGCATGTATCCGCTCGCAATCCCCTTGGCCAGGACGATCAGTTCGGGTTCAAGACCATAGTCGTTGGACAGATACCAGGACCCGCATCGCCCGAAAGCGGTCACCACTTCGTCCGCGACGAACGGGATGCCGTGGGACTTCAATACCGACACCATGCGCGGCCAATAGTCGGCCGGCGCTGGAATCATGCCGGCTGGCGCCATCACCAGCTCACCGAACATCGCGGCAATGTGCCCTGATCCCACCCGTGCAATGGCCTCTTCGAGTTCCCGCACACAGAAGTCCGTGGGATCCGCTCCATCATACAATTCGATGTGATAGGGCCAGGGTGGCGTCAGCTGTATCGCGCCGTCGGTTGCACCTCCCACGCCGGGACGGCCCCCGGCCAGCTCCGACCCCGCATAGGTCCGGCCGTGGAAAGAACCGCGGACCGTCAATACCTTGGTCCTCTGCGGCTGCCCCCGCCTGTGGTGATACAGCCGGACCAGCTGCAGCGCCTCGTCATCGGCTTCGGAACCGCTGTTGAGAAGGCGCACCTGCGCAAGATTTCCCGGTGCATGCCGAAGAAGCTTTTCACAAAGTTCGATGCTGGGAATGTTGGTGAAGTCCTTGGCAATGGTGTAGTGAGCCAAAGCCTCCATCTGCGCAGCCGCGATCCTCGCGAGTTCCGCACGCCCATGGCCCACTTGTGTCAGCCAGGCCGATCCATGGGCATCGATGTATGCCCGACCATCCACATCCCAGACTGTCGACCCTTTCCCACGGACCAGCACAACACGGTCCATGCCGGAAGATCCACCCAACGGATGGTGGACCACCCGGGCATCACGCTCCACCCATTGCACTTCCGCTGTCATCCTCGAACTCCTCTGCTCAACAAACGGTCAACGACTTCCTGCCACGTCTGCACGTGCCCGGCGCATCCGTGCCCGAAGGTCAGCGCTGGCGGGTCCGTCGACTTCCATTCCGCTCCCTGGATCATCCCGAAAGACAATTCCGTAGGCTTCCCGAGCCCGCTCCGATGTCTCGTAGCCCTCCAGCACATCGTTCAGGACCCGCAGGGGATCACGCTCAAGCGGGTCACCATATCCGCCACCACTGCCTTGATGGCCGCGTATCGACTCACCGGGTTGCAGAGTCAGGGCGACAACCCCCTCGAGCTCGGATTCCCGACCATCCACACCCACCTTCCAGTGGGCACATTGCGCGCCGTCCTCTCCACCCCTGACGCCGCGCGGCGCAATCCGCGTGCCATCGCATGGCCAGAGGACCGTCATTGGCTGAACCGTCGGGCCATAGCTGACCTCGAACGCAGGCGCACCACGGAATTTGCCAGCACCACCGCTGCCTTTCAGGAGGCGCACGTGGCGAATCCGGATGGGTTGCTTGAGTTCGTCGACCTCGATCGAATCGAGGAAGGGCAGTCCGGCGGCAACGGGTATGCCATAGGTCACCCAGCCATCCGCCATGGGCGTGCCGGGACCGCTGGAACCACAGATGAAGAGCTGGTTTACATAGGGCGCATTGCCCGCACGCGCGTCGTTGCCGGACACGACCGCGCACCCTGCCCCCATGCCGACTCCCCCTTCGGCGAGTCCAAACCCATCTCCGAGATCCGCAAATGCCGCCTGGATCATGTTGATCAGGCGGGCGCTCACATTGGTTGTTGCGACCGAGCAGCTCCTGGGGAACTGCGGACCCCCGCAGATGGATCCTTCACGCAACTTCACCCGGACCCGCTCCATCGAACCAGAATTGCGGGGGACTGTGCTGTCAATCACGTTGAGCACGCCTGCGACGGCCGCTGCCGAGGCACAAGCCCGGCTCACGTTGAAACCGCTCTCGACGGCATCGCCATTGTCGGTCAGGTCCACCTCGACATACCCCTCGTCGGGTTCTATCCGGATGGAAACCTTCAGTGCGATGCCATCCGGCAGGATTCCCGTGAATGGGTCATGTGCACCGGAGCTGTGCAATCTCGCCCGGGGAAGCCTGCGGACTGCCTGAACCATGCGTTGCCCGGAATAGGCGAACCAGTCATTGATGAATGAGCGAATGGTCTCCTTGCCATAACGCGTGCAAAGCTCCACCAATCGCTTCTCGGCAATGCGAACCGCACCGATGCCTGCGAGAAAATCACCGTACCACTGGTCTGGCACGCGGATCCTCGCCCGGCACATGCGCACGATGTCCTCGATCATCCGGTAATCGCGTTGCACCCGGACTGCCGGAAAGATCAGCGCGCCCTCTTCGTACTGATCGCGCGCGTCCGGCACATACGTGGTGGGAACGCAGTTGCCCACATCCGCCTGATGTGCCTTGGCCACTGCCGTGAACATGTGTTCGCCCCCGATGAACACAGGCGCGAGGAACGTGTGGTCCGCTGCGTGGGTATTGCCACCATGCGGGTCATTGTGGAGAAAGCAGTCTCCCGGCCGCAGATCATCGCCGGCGACATCGCACATTGCACGCGACTGCAGTTGGCTCCCGAATATGTGGATTGGAAGCCCTTCGACGGCAGCAAGCAGGCGATTGTCAGAGGTGCACAATGTGCAACTGAAATCCCTTGCGCTGTTGATGACGCCAGAGCGCGCCGACCTGAGCAGCGTATTGCTCATTTCACGAATCACGCCGTCGACCCTGCTGGCCAGTATGGCAGTCAGATACGGGTCGAAGCCGCCCTGGGTGCGATCACGCATGGTTGGTGCTTGCCGACGCGATCATTGCTTCAGACAGCCTCCAGCAGGTAGTGCCCCGCCGGACTGACCACTGCGGAAGTCTCGGGATAGATGACCAGGGTCGTCGTAGGTTCCTCGATGATTGCAGGTCCCTCGATCCGGACTCCCCGACCCAATGCCTGCGCCTTGTAGACCGGAGTGTCGACACTGTTCCGCGCTCCGAAAAAGCATTTGCGCACGGCGTGCTCGCGGCCGGAAAGTCCTGCCCGGGCAGTCTCGGGGTCCGGCTTTGGCAGCGAGATGACGAGGCGCACCTTCCAGCTGATGACCTCCACCGGGCTACCCGGATCGCGGACGGCGAAGATGCGCTCGTGAAGCTCGTGAAAATTCCTGACCAGCGCGTCTGTATCAGCCCTGGAAAGAAATCGCGGCGTCCCGATGGGCGTATCGAGCTCCCAAATCTGCCCCGGATAGCGCGCCTCCGCAAACCGCTCGAACCGGGTCTGGAGGTTTCCTTGACGCATACGGTCGCTGAAATCGTCCAGTTTGGCCTCAAGCTGATCGAACACGGCATTGACCTTTCCGGGGTCCATCTGACTCAGGAGGCAGGGCAGGCTTTGCGTCTCTTCACACACGATGTCGGCAAACTGCATTCCCGTTGCGGACAAGGCTCCCGCGCTCCTGGGCAGAAGGATGCGGCGACACCCCAGTTCGCGGGCAATCTGCATGATGTTCAGGCCCGCCGCACCGCCGCCCGCCACCAAGGTGCTCTGTCGCGGGTCGATACCCTGGTTGATTGTCAGATCTTCGATGGCCCTGACCATCAAGTCAGCAGCCAGGCCCAGAATCTGGTAAGCCACCTGCTCGACCGATCCGCCGGCTTGCCGGGCAATCCCCGACATCGCACTGCGCGCCGCGACCACATCGAGACTCATCCGGCCGCCCAGAAAATAATCCGGATCCAGATACCCCAGCACCGCTGCGGCATCCGATACGGTGGGTCTTGTGCCCCCACGACCATAACAGGCAGGACCCGGATTCGAACCGGCTGACGCGGGCCCCACCCGCATCAGGCCCGCCTCATCGATCCAGGCAATCGAACCGCCTCCGGCCCCCACCGAACGCACGTCAACTGCCGAAACACCGATCAGGTGGCCCTGATACGGCGGACCTATCCAGTTTTCCCGACTGTAGGTGGGGCGCCCGTCACGCACGATGCACACATCAAATGTCGTGCCTCCTGCGTCGCATACGATGACATCCTTGCCCAGGCCTTCACTGGCTGAGAAATTCATGGCAGCGATTGGCGCCATGGCCGGCCCGGACCCGATGGTGTAGATCGGGCGTTGCACCAGCGAATCAATGCTGCTGCAGCCGCCACTGAGTGTGCTGACCAGTATCTGCCCTTGATAGCCGGCTGACCGCAAATCCTTCTCAAAATTCTTGAGGTGCGCCTGCATCAGCGGCTTCAATGACGCGTCAATGGCCGTCGCCGATGCTCTCCGGTATTCGCGCATGACCGGCAGCAGCTGGTGCGAAAGCGTGAACGGCACCCCTGGCATCATTGTCGAGAGCATCCGGCCGATCTGCAACTCATGCGTCGCATTGGCTATGGACCACAACAGACACACTGCGACCGCCTCGAACCTGCTCTTCCGAAGATCATCGATCCGCTGTGCCGCCGACTCCTCGCACAGCGGCGTGATCACCTCGCCATCTGCCCCGACACGCTCCCTGATTTCGAAAGTATGGCGACGGGGAACATACGGCCGGGGAAAATCCATGGAAAAATCGTGGGGATTCGACTTGCCTCCCTCCCTGATGAGCAGCACATCAGCAAAGCCGGCCGTCACCAGCATGGCAGTCTTCGCTGCACTGCCGGTCACTATGGCGTTTGTCGCCCGCGTAGTGCCATAAATCAGCAATTGTGTCGCCGCCAGCAGTGCTTCCGCGGACAGGTTCCACTCACCGGCAGCCGATCCGATGGCGTTGAAAGTCCCTTCAAATGCGCTCTCGGGCACCGTCAGCGCCTTCCCGATAGCGGATCTGCCGCTGTCATCACATACGACGACATCGGTGAACGTGCCTCCCGTATCGACGGAAATGCGGAAATTCATCAACTGCACTTCCGGACAGGAGTCGTATATGCCGGTCGCTTCCCTTGAAGCCGCGCTGGGAGTCCGCCCCGCCAGAGCCACACATACAGGCTTCCGGCCACAAGGGGTCCGCACAGCGCCGACAAATCCGCTCCGGCCAGCGCGGTCGAGATGGGCCCGACATACACCGGCGTGTTGATGCAAAGGAGCGCGATCCCGCTTCCCGCCACCTGTGCCACGATCGCCGCCCCATTCATGCCATGGGTATACCAATACAGGCTGCCTTTCGACTCGTCATTCAATGCCAAACCGTCGTAGCTGTTTCGACGCAATGCGATGTCACATACATAGATGGCCATGGTGGGCGCAAACAATGCTACAGACAGCGGCAGGAAGTTCATCAATGTGGTGAAGAAATTGGAAATGAACAGCGCATAGCTGGCAATCGCCACGGCTATCACGCCGTCGATGAGCACCGTACGGCTTCGAGAGGCCGTCACTCCCGCAGCCTGCAGGATCAGGCCCGAACTATAGGTCGTCATGATGTTGGACGTGGTCGTGCCAACGACGATCACCATCAGGAATGACAGGTATGCCCAATGCGGCAGGATGGTGGCAAAGGACGTCTGCGGATCGGTCATGTCAATAACGGTCCCTGCCATGACACCGATCAGACCAAAAAGGAATGCCGGAACCACGGCACCAATGGTCGACCAGCCCAGAATGCTTCGCGGAGAACTGGATCTCGGAAGATAGCGTGCATAGTCTGCTCCGCCAAACCAGGATAACGGCCCGGATGCGATCACCGTGAGCCCCAGAAAGAGTGCCCCCCACAGCTCGGGTCCATGCGGCGCAGGCACAGGCGTGTAGTGCATGTTGAGGCGGGGAACGAGAAAGAAAAGCAGCAAGGCGCCCATCGCCATGACCACAACCGCAAAGCCGGAACTGAGCCTGACGATCGTCCGATGCCCATAGACACTGATGGCGAGCGTCACGATCGACAGGACGACCACGATCATCAGCCGCTCCGTGAGGGTCGCCTGCAAGCCGGCAAGTCTGAGCATCGCAAAAGCGGCCATCGCAGCAATCGCCAGATTGATGGCTTCGAACATGACGTAGAGCAGCCAGGTTAGCCCTGCGAACAAGCGGTTTCCGCGCACCCCGAACATGGCGCGCGTGATGATGTAGCTTGGCGTGCCCGCGCTCGGGCCGCTGATAGCAAGACTGGCAGGGAGCAACCAGAAAGTGCATCCCAACCCGAGGATCATCAATGATTGCCAGGCATTCAGTCCGATCCGCGTCAGCGCACCACCCACGACGATGGACAGGTAATTGACGTTCGATGCGGCCCAGACGGTGAACAGCTCCCGCGGGTGCCCGCGCCGCTCGTTGTCCGGGACGAAATCGATGCCGCGACTCTCGACACGGCCAAACTCATTGAGGCCCGGACCATCCACACCTGTCGCTCCTGTCACGAACCGGAAGATACCTTGCCAGATCGCTCAGAATCGTGCACGCAACTCGAGACCGATGGTCCTGGGCTGGTTGGTCACGATCCGCGGACGCCCGGGCAGTTCAGCCGCAATCGATCGGTTATCCGCAAGGTTTGCATGTTCGTTGGCCAGGTTCTTGGCGAACAACGCCAGTTCGTAGCCGTCACGACTGAACGCGAACCGGGCATCGACCAGCTGGTACGAAGGTCGCACGCGCGGGCTGGTCGGGCTGTTGTTGGCGCTCAGGCTCTCGCCGACATACGCGTACGAGACATTCATGGTTGATTTGACTCCGGCACCCAGCATGCGTGTATAGGTGACCGACGCGTTTCCCGTCCAGTCGGGAACCTGATTGACCCTGTCCCCCGGCTGTTGTGGTGAAGTGGATCCTGCACCGGTGATGACCGCGTGCGAATAACCCACCCCACCCGCAAGATCCAGATACGGCAACGGTCGTGCGTGGACTTCCAGCTCGAAGCCCTTGCTCTGAGCAGAGCCTGCATTCGCGGTAAATCCAAAGCCGCAGGGCAGCGACACCAGCTGCTGGATGTTGCTCCATCGAATCACATAGCCTGCGCCGTCCACGGTCAATCGATCATCGAGCCAGGCCGTTTTTGCGCCCAGCTCGTAATTCCAGAGGTGATCGGACTCGAAATGCCGGGTCTGGGCGGAGGTCAGCCCAAGATTCGCCAGGTCCGCCGTGCAACCCACCGATGGCGCATCGGGCACCCCGGGCAGGACGCCGCCCGGCCGGTATCCCCGCGAAGCGGTCGCGTAAATGAGGTGGTCGCCGGCAACATGGTAGTTGATCTGGGCCTTTGGATTGACGCCGGTCTCGGTGATCGTTGACCCGGGAATCGTGAACTCCTGCCCGCCGACTGCAAATCCAGCCTGTGTCCCGGTATCGCTCGCTGACGTGACCCGATACCATCGGGCACCCAGGGTCAGATCCAGATCATTCGTCAGCTTGTAAGTCCCCTCACCGAATACGGCCGACTCTTTCGTTACGCTGCGCGTGAACGATGCGTACTGAAGGTCGGTTCCCAGGACACCGCCCGACTGCGCATCGATTCCGGGCACCATCGCGGGTGGGAATATCTGCGCCTGCTCAGTGTAGGCGTAGTAGAGCCCGGTCACGTACCGGAAGGGTCCGTCAAGCGATGAGGAAAACCGGGCTTCCTCGGCAAACCTGCGGAATTTCTGATGCTCCGAAATCGGTGCGGCCGCCACGGGTTCGTTGATCCCCATGAAAGCTCCCGCCACATACTGCACAAAATCCGTAGAGTCCTCCGTTTCGAAGACTCCCCGATCGAAATATGAACTCGACACTACCAGGGACCCTGGCGCCGTATTCCAGGTCAAGCCCAGCGAGTACAGCGACCATTGGTCATACCCTCCCTCTGGAATGTTGTAGCGGCGTCGCTGCACGAAGTCGGATGGCGTAAACGTATAGGTCCCGCTGCCGGGGATGAAGAAATCCGCATAGGGGAATCCGTTGTAGTCGGAGCGCTGATGCATCACCCGGGGGGTAATGACCAGGGAATCCGTTGCCTGATAGGCCAGTGACAGAGCGCCACCATACGTGTTTGTGTGCGCAATGTCCGGAATGACGTCATTCGCGGCGGATCCGGGCGAGGAGGGAAACGTCCGCTTGAACCAGCCTGCATCGCTTTCATAGAACCCTGTAAGCCGGGCCGCCAACCGCCCTTTGACGAGCGGGACGTTCAGGGTCCCATTGCCCGAGTAGTTCGCCTTGTCGGTCATGTCGGTTTTCGAGCCGGTGACGGCAATCTGCCCATCCGTGGCATCGGAATGCGGCTGCTCTGTAATGAGCCTGACAGTACCCCCCATGGATCGGGCACCGTACAGAGTTCCCTGTGGCCCGCGCAGGACTTCGATGCGCTGCACATCAATGATTCGCGGGTCAATCGAGTCGGGAACGGGCGTTTCATCGATGTAGAACCCCGTGACGTTGTCACCCGAGATTCCCCGGATCGAGATGGTACGGGCAGCTGCCGAACCGATTCCGGTGGAGGCGAAGGCAAGGTTTGGCACGCTGGTGCCATAGTCGATGAAGCTCTGTACCATCCTGTCAGTCAGTTGTGCGGATGAAAACGCGCTGATCGACATGGGAACGTTCTGCAGGCTCTCGCTGCGCTTTTGCGCGGTTACCGTGATTTCCTCGAGTTGCGCTGAACCCGAATCGTTCTCAGCCGCAAGCGTTGCACCGCTGGCGCCGACAGCCAGGATGAACGACAGCATCACTGGAGCCTGCAAGATGACTTCACGCCGCGTATTCATGCCAGGGTACGCATACAGGATTGCTGACATTGGAGTTCATCCCCGTGTAAGACTCGATGGGCGCAGATTAGACCTCGCCGCATGGGCCTGTAAGCCGTATCGTCGCGCACTCTTCGTTCTATAATACAGAACGATGCCACGACTCCAGAACGTGAACCTGAATCGCCTTGCGATCTTTGTCTCGGTGGTGGAGGCAGGCTCGCTTTCTGCCGCGGCGCGACGCACTGGCCTCGCCAAATCCGTGATCAGTACACACCTGTCCCGTCTGGAATCCGAGGTGGGGGCAGTCCTTCTGTTCCGCAACTCCCGGCATCTGGGCGTTACCGAGGCTGGCCGGCAATTCTTCCAGGCGTGCACCGCGATTCTGCGACAGGTGGACAATGCAGTCGCCGCACTGGACAACGACACGCACCAGATCCGGGGCATACTTCGCATGACCACTTCGGTGGACTTCGGCGCCACTGTGGTCACACCGATCCTGGTGTCCCTTCTCAATCAATTCCCGGATCTGACGGTGGAACTGCACGCCTCCGACCAGATTGTCGATATCGTGACCGGTGCATACGATGTTGCCATCCGGCTGGGTTGGCCCAAGGACAGCAGTCACACGGCAACGCTCCTCGGAACCTTCTCGCAGTGGTTGGTGGCACCTGGATCCTGGAGGGACCGGATTGCTCCCGTCTCGCACCCGCGCCACCTGGCTGAATGGCCATTTGTAGAACTCTCCATCCTGGATCGCCCGGAAACCTGGGTTTTCACCGGCCCGGACAGGAAGGCTTATCACATGAAATTCCGCCGGAGGCTGTCCATTTCCACCACCAACGCAGTGCGGGCTGCGATCCTCGCCGGGGGTGGACTTGCCATTCTGCCCGACTATCAGGTTTCCGAGGATGTCGCCCTCCGCCACCTGCTGCGGGTACTGCCGCAATGGGTGCTGCCATCTGGCGGCATCTATGCGGTGTTTCCGCAGAGACGCCTTCGTCACCGAAAAGTTGAAGTCGTCCTGGATGCCATCAGGTCCAGGCTTCAGCCCGCGCGCAAGTCGGGCTGATGCAGGCTCCGGTCCGCCCTACGGAAATACCCGCTGGCACAACTCCAGAAGCACGGCAGGCGCAACGCCCAGCGCCAGTACGGCCAGGGAATTGACGCTGAGCACCGCGCGCATCAGGGTCGACCCGCCGATGGGCGTGGTATCCAGGGGATCATCGAAATACATCAGCTTGATCACGCGCAGGTAATAGAACGCGCCGACCACGGAGAACAACACGGCAACGATGGCCACCCACAGCAGGTTCACGTCCAGAACCGCCTGGATCACCATCAGCTTCGCCCAGAAGCCGACGAACGGCGGCACCCCAGCCATGCTGAACATGAGCATGGCCATCATCCCGGCCCACCACGGACTGCGCGCATTCAGGCCCTTGAAGTCCTCGAGCCGGTCCGCCTCGAACCCCTGGCGCGCCAGCAGCAGGATCATCCCGAAGCCGCCGCAGGTCATCAGCGTATACACCATGGTGTAATACAGTGCCGCACGGTAACCAACTGCCGTCCCGGCCAGAATGCCCATCAGCAGAAAGCCCACATGCGAGATGGTCGAGTACGCCAGCATGCGCTTGAGGTTGGTCTGCATGATGGCAACCAGATTGCCGATCACCATCGACAGGACCGAGAGCACGGTGAGCATCTGCGACCAGTCGGGCTGCGCGGGACCCAGCGCATCGGCCAGCAGGCGCATGATCAGTGCCAGCGAACCCACCATCGAGGCCGAACCGATGTACAACGTCACGCTGGTGGGTGCGCCGTGATACACATCCGGAATCCACATGTGGAACGGCACGGCACCGAATTTGAACCCCACACCGACGATGATGAAGGACAGTCCGAACAGCAGCCCGATGTGGCCGGCTCCCCCGAAGTTCACGGCCTGGGCGATGCGTGCGATCTCGATGCTGCCGGTCACTCCGTAGACGATGGACATGCCATACAGCAGAGTGCCCGAAGCCAGCGCGCTGAGCACGAAATACTTGATGGCGGACTCCGCCGCAACCCCTGAGTCGCGATCGAAGGCGACCATGGCATACAGACTCAAGGAGAGCAGCTCCAGTCCGAGATAGACGGTGAGCAGACTTGCCGCCGATGCCAGCACCATGATGCCCAGCGTGGCGAACAGTCCGAGCACGTAGTACTCGCCCCTGAAGATCGACCTGGTTTTCAGGTATTCGCCAGAGTAGATGAAAACGGCCGCGACTATCACCAGCACCAGCACCTTGAGCACCTGCGCCAGAGGGTCGAGCACGAACATGCCGCCCAGGACGACCGTGTGCACGGTCCAGGGCTGCGCCATCACCAATCCCGCGGTACCCAGAACCGCCAGGACCGACAAGGCACTCGAGATGCCGCGGTTTGCCTGGGACAGGAACAGGTCGATCAGCAGGATGGCACATGCCGCACAACCGAGGAAAATTTCCGGTCGCAGAAGAACCAGTTCATGGATGAATCCGGCTGGATCAAAGGCGTTCATGGAATTCCCGGGATGAGCTTGGTGGTCAGAAGCTGCTGCACCAGGTGCTGAGTACTGGCCTGCATCACATCCAGAAGCGGGGCGGGCCAGATGCCGAGCAGGAGCACAGCCACTGCGAGCAGCGCAAGCATCAGGAATTCACGGCCATTCAGATCGTGCATTTCAGCCACATGGGCATTGCCCACCGGCCCGTACAGCACCCGCCTCACCAGCCACAGGGTGTAGGCGGCGCCCAGCACCAGCGTGGATGCAGCCAGTACAGAAAACCATACGTTGGCCTTGAACGAAGCCAGGATCACCAGGAATTCCCCTACGAACCCCGAGGTGCCCGGCAATCCCACGTTGGCCATGGAGAACAGCACCATGAATGCGGCGAAATGCGGCATGGTGTTGATCACTCCACCATAGGCGCTGATCTCGCGGCTGTGCACCCGGTCGTACATCACGCCCACGCACAGGAACATCGCGCCTGAGATCAGGCCGTGCGAGATCATCTGCACCATCGCTCCATCGATCCCCATGCCAATGCCGGCCAGTGAGCCGGTGTTCGCCAGGATCCGGTATCCGATGAACGCACCCAGTGTCACGAAGCCCATGTGGACGATGGA
The DNA here is from genome assembly GCA_044226785.1 of Steroidobacteraceae bacterium. GTDB lineage: Bacteria > Pseudomonadota > Gammaproteobacteria > Steroidobacterales > Steroidobacteraceae > TMP-86. Next base: position 26,640 of record JBGAGK010000005.1, read on the forward strand.
GGAATAGGCGATGAGCTTTTTCATGTCCTGCTGTACCAGGGCTACAAAGCAGATGTACACGATCGCGATCAGCGACAGTGCAATCATCAGCCAGTCCAGTTCACGGCTGGCATCCGGCGCGATCGGCAGGGAGAACCGCAACAATCCGTATCCGCCCATCTTCAGCAGGATGGCCGCCAGCACCACCGATCCGCCGGTGGGTGCCTCAACGTGCGCATCCGGCAGCCAGGTGTGTACCGGCCACATCGGGACTTTCACCGCGAATGCAGCCAGGAACGCAAGGAAGATCAGGGTCTGCTCGGTGAGAGTGAGCGGAAGGCGCTGGAATACGGCGATTTCGTAGCTGCCGCATTTCAGGTACAGATAGATCAGCGCCACCAGCATCAGCACCGAGCCGAGGAAGGTATACAGGAAGAACTTGATGGTGGCATATACACGCCGCGGTCCACCCCACAGCCCGATGATGATGAACATCGGGATCAGCATGGCCTCCCAGAACGCATAAAACAGCAGGCCGTCGAGCGCGGCGAACACGCCGATCATCAGGCCTTCCATGATCAGGAATGAAGCGCAGTACTGCGAAATGCGCTTGTGCACGCTGCTCCATCCCGCAATGAGCGTGATGACCGTGATGAAGGTGGTGAGCAGGATCAGCGGCATGGCGATGCCATCCACCCCCAGGTAGTACTGCGCATTGAAACTGGGGATCCAGGGCGCACGTTCCACGAACTGCATCTGGGCCGTTCCGGTCCGGAACCCCGTGTACAACGGAATGCTCAGTCCGAAGGTGGCGACCGATACGAGCATCGACAGCCAGCGAGCGGCAGACGGCCGGCCTTCGCCCAGCGCCAGTGTCAGGCAGCCGCCGGCAACCGGAAGCCAGATGAGCCAACTGAGCAGATTGATGTTCGTCCCCATCGTCAATGCCCGCGCCACAACAGCCACAACAGGAGCGAGCCGAGCCCCAGGATCATGGCAAAGGCATAGTGGTACAGATAACCGGACTGCGCAAAGCGCATGACCGAAGCGGTCCAGCCCACACCCTGGGCACTGCCATTGACCAGCGCACCATCGATGATTCCCTGGTCCGCGCCCTTCCACAGCGCAGTACCGAGGAGCCGGCCTCCCGCCGCCAGCACATTCTCGTTGAACCAGTCGAACCCGTACTTGCGGACCAGCACATGGTTCACCCAGGACAGGGATCTTTCGGCGGCATCGGCCAGTTCGGGCTTGTGCAGGAAGAACAGCCAGGCAGAGAAGACACCGCCGGCCGCGAGCCAGAGCGTCGGCCCGGCGAATGCATGCAGCACGAAGGAACCCGGCCCATGGAATTCGCGCCCCAGTTCGCCCAGCACATCGTGGCCCGGCAATACCTCGATGGCTCCACCGAAGAACTTGCCGAACAGCATCGGCTCGATGGAAAACCAGCCGATGACGGCGGACGGAATGGCCAGCAGGACCAGCGGAACGGTCACCACCCAGGGACTCTCGTGCAGGTGCTCCCGGGTGTGATGATCCATGCGCTCCTTGCCGTGAAAAGTCATGAACAACATGCGGAAGGTGTACAGCGCGGTGACGAACACGCCTGAAACCACGCAGAAATACGCATAGCCTGACCCGGCCAGGTGCGACTCATGCACCGCCTCGATCAGCGCATCCTTGGAAAAGAATCCCGAGAACCCCGGGAAACCGATCAGCGCAAGGCTCCCCACGACACAGGTCCAGTAGGTGATGGGCATGTACTTGCGCAATCCGCCCATCTTGCGCATGTCCTGCTCGTGGTGCATGGCGATGATGACCGAGCCGGCGGCAAGAAACAGCAGGGCCTTGAAAAATGCATGGGTCATGAGATGGAAGATGCCACCCGCATAGGCCGACACACCCAGGGCAACCGTCATGTAGCCCAGCTGCGAAAGCGTCGAATAGGCGATCACCCGCTTGATGTCGTTGTTGACCACGCCCAGCAGCCCCATGAACAGCGCTGTCGTGCCTCCGATGACCAGCACCACGGTCAGTGCGGTTTCAGACAGCTCGAACAACGGCGACATCCGCGCGACCATGAAAATGCCGGCCGTAACCATGGTCGCCGCATGGATCAGCGCCGAGATGGGCGTCGGACCCTCCATCGAATCCGGCAACCACACATGCAGCGGTACCTGGGCGGACTTGCCCATCGCGCCGATGAACAGGCAGATGCAGGCGAACGTGATCCCCGACCAGCTGGCCGTCGCGCTGATCGGGATGCTGCCGGCCACGAGGTTCTGTGCCTTTGCAAAGACCGTAACGTAATCCAGGGATCCGGTGAAGTACAGGATTGCCGCGATCCCGATGATGAAACCAAAGTCACCGACCCGGTTGACCAGAAAAGCCTTGAGGTTGGCAAATACGGCGCTGGGCCGGGTGTACCAGAAGCCGATGAGCAGGTACGACACCAGTCCGACGGCTTCCCAGCCGAAGAAAAGCTGCATGAAGTTGTTGGACATCACCAGCAGCAGCATCGAAAAGGTGAACAGTGAGATGTAGGAAAAAAAGCGCTGATAGCCCGGATCGTCATGCATGTAGCCAATGGTGTAGATGTGCACCATCAGCGACACGAAAGTCACCACCGCCATCATCATGGCCGTGAGCCGGTCGACCAGGAATCCGATCTGCATGTGCAGACCATCGGTGACCAGCCAGCTGTACACGGTCCCATTGAAAGCCGGCAGGTTGTCGAACAGCATCAGCTTCAATACATGCAGCGACAGCACGCAGGACAGGCCAACCGCCGCAATGGTCACTGTATGCGCGCCCACGCGGCCGATCACGCGCCCGCCAAGACCTGCGATGAGGGCAGCGACCAGGGGCGCCAGTGCAATCGTGACATATGTTGATTCCATGACCTGCTCTCGCCTATCCCTTGAGGGTATCCAGATCTTCGACGTTGATGCTGCGCCGCTCCCGGAACAGGACCACCAGGATGGCAAGGCCGATGGCGGCCTCGGCGGCGGCGACGGTCAGGATGAAGAACACGAACACCTGTCCGTCGATGTCACCCAGAAAGCGCGAGAACGCCACGAAATTGAAATTCACCGCCAGCAGCATCAGCTCGATGCACATCAGCAGCAGGATGATGTTCTTGCGATTGATGAAGATGCCCGCCACCGAGATGGCAAACAGCAGACCGGACAGTCCCAGTACCTGGGTGAGACTGATCATGATCGCCTCCCGCCGGGCATCTTGACCATCCGCAGGCGATCCTGGGCGCGCACCGCCACCTGGGCGGCCACATCCAGCTGTTTGGCCCCCTTGCGTGAGCGCAGGGTGAGCACGATGGCCGCTACGCTGGCCACCAGCAGCACCACGGCCGCCAGCTGTGCCGGATATGCAAAGCGGGTGAACAGCACCTCGCCCAGGGCACGTGTATTGGATGCGGGAAGCACCACGTGACTCGCGTCGAGAAGCGTTGCGCCACCGAGCTTCCGCACCACGATGACGTTGAGGATGGCAATTGCCACAAACCCCGCCACCGCGGCCGCCATCGGCCAGTAGCTGGCCAGGCCGCGGCGCAACTCCTCGATGTTGACATCAAGCATCATGACCACGAACAGGAACAGCACCATGACCGCGCCCACGTACACCAGCACGAGCGTGATCGCGAGGAACTCCGCGTCCAGCAGCAGCCAGATGACCGCACTGTTGAAAAAGCACAGCACCAGCAGCAGCGCCGAGTAGACCGGATTCCTCGACAGCACCACGCCCAGCGCGGAACCGATCAGCACTGCACCGAAAATGAAGAACAGGATGGTCGCAAACACCTGATTGTCCCCTGTGAACCGGTTCAGCGGTACGGCGCGTCTGCCGCCTTGTCCTGGGCGATCATCGCCTCGTACCGCTCCCCGACCGCCAGCAACTTGTCCTTGCTCATGATGTTCTCGCCGCGGGCTTCCATGTGATATTCGTGGATGCGTGTCTCGACGATGGCGTCCACCGGGCAGGCCTCCTCGCAGAATCCGCAGTAAATGCACTTGAAAAGATCGATGTCGTACCGCTTCGTGCGCCGGGTTCCGTCGCTGGCGACATCGGATTCGATGGTGATCGCCAGCGCCGGGCACACCGCCTCGCACAGCTTGCAGGCGATGCAGCGCTCCTCGCCATTCGGATAGCGGCGCAGCGCATGCAGCCCCCGGTAGCGATAACTCTGCGGCGTCTTCTCTTCCGGGTAGTTGATGGTGATCTTGGGGCGAACCAGGGTCTTCAGGGTCAGCCACAGGCCGGCGACCATGTCCGGCATGAAATAGGTCTTGAAAAAATTGCGGATGTTCTGCATGTCGCGCGCCTACAGATGCTTCCAGGGCCCGACCCGAAACCAGGCCATCAACCCTTCCGCCAGCAGCCATACCAGGGTCACGGGGATCAGCGCCTTCCAGCCCAGCCGCATGATCTGGTCGTAGCGATAGCGGGGAAAGGTGGCTCGCACCCAGAGAAAGCAGAACATGGGCACGATGGTCTTCAGACCGAACCAGAAAAAGCCCGGCTGCGCCAGCAGGCTGTCCGCCGGCAGGTAGCCCTCGAACGGCGAGAGCCAGCCGCCGAAAAAGAACACCACCGTCAGGGCCGAGACGGTGATCATGTTCACATACTCGGCGATGAAGAACAGCGCAAAGGCCATGCCGGAGTAATCCACATGGAATCCGGCCACGATCTCCGACTCGCCTTCGGCCACATCGAAGGGTGCCCGATTGGTCTCGGCCAGACCCGAGATGAAATACACGATCGCCAGCGGTGCCAGCCAGAACCAGTACCAGCTCAACGGACCGCCGCTCTGCGACCGGACGATTTCGCCGACATTCAGGCTTCGCGAGGCCATCAGCACGCCGACCAATGCAAAACCCATGGCGATTTCATAGGCCACGATCTGTGCCGCGGAGCGCATGGCGCCGAGGAATGCGTACTTGGAGTTCGCGGCCCAGCCCGCCAGAATGATGCCGTACACGCCCAGTGAGGTCATGGCAAGGATGAAAAGCAGCCCCGCGTCGACGTTCGCGAACACATGCTCGGGCCCGAAGGGAATCACGGACCACAGTGCCAGCGCCGGAATCAGCGCCAGGAACGGTGCCAGCCGGAACAGGAATTTGTTCGCATCGGCCGGGATGATGATCTCTTTGAAGATCAGCTTGAATACGTCGGCAAACGGCTGCGCCGCGCCCGGGATGCCCAGGAGATTGACCCGGTTGGGACCGCGTCTTGCCTGGATCCAGCCGATCACCTTGCGCTCTGCCAGCGTGTAGAAGGCCATCACCAGGATCAGGCAGACCATGGTGATCAGGACCTGTACCGCCGTCAGCAGGGGATTGGCCCAGTATTGGGTGATCAACCCCGACAGCCAGTCTCGAAGCGGTGCCCATTGCCACATGGTCAGGCTCCCGCACCCGCCGCCAGACCCGCGCGCGTGCCGGACAGTGAAGGTGAACGGCGAACCAGCGCATCGACCTGGTAGATCGGAACCGGCGCCCAGCCAGACTCGGCATGATTGGATGACTCCGCACCCAGCGACTTCGGGGCGCCCCCTTCCGCGGCCGGCTTGTCTGCCGCCGCATGCAGCTTGTGCACGGCCTCGCGGACCTCCTCCGCTGAGTTGTACTCGAAGCCGGGAAGCGCCAGCAGATTGCCCAGCACCCGCAGCACTTTCCAGCCTGGCCGGGACTCTCCCACGGCCTTCACCGCCCCATTCCAGCTTTGCCAGCGCCCTTCGCAATTCACGAAGGTGCCGGCGGTCTCGGCAAAACTTCCGATGGGCAATATCACATGGGCGGCGTCGCGCAATGCGCCGGAGCAATGCGGTGAGACGCACAGGACGAATTCGGCGCGGGCCAGAGACGCCACATCCGCGGTGAAATCAAACGGCGCATCCAGCGCTCCGAGCAGAACATAGCCTGAAAGCCCGCCTTCCAGCATGGCGCGCGCATGCAGACCGGTGTGCGCCCGCGGCGCACCCCCCGCGTGACGATGTGGCACCGCTCCTGCCATCCAGGCGCCCGCCGCGTTTGCCCCTTCGGTCACGAGCCCGAAACTGGCACCGGTCAGTGCGCACAAGATCCGGCCGAGTCGCGCAATCCCTGCATAACGGGAGTGCCGCTGGGCAATCTGTCCCAGCCAGACCGCGCGTCGCTCGCCCGCGAGCAAGGCCCTCGCCAGTATCCTGGCCTCCTCATTCACATCAGCACCCGCGGCCGCCGCAGGAACCGGCTGTCCCAGTTGCCCGGCGCATGCGCTGATCACACCGCGCAACAGGGACACGACTTCTACGCCGTCCACCACCACCTGCTGGTGAGGGAACAGGTACTCGAATTTGCGTGGATTGAGCAACGCCACCTGCGCCCCGCCCTTCACGGCGGCGCGCCGGACCCGATGCGCCAGAATCGGAACTTCACTGCGCAGGTCGGAGCCGATCACCAGCATGCCCTGCAGGCGATCCACCTCCGTCAGCGGCATGCCGATTCCCGGCTGGATGTCTTCGCTGTCCTGCCCGCTGAAATCCTGCTGCTTCAACCGGTGGTCGATGTTGTCGGAACCCAGCCCGTGGGCGATCTGCGCCGCGAGGAAATATTCCTCCAGCGTGCAGGATGGCGAGGCCAGCACCCCGACGGCGTTCCCGCCCCGCTGTTTGCGGACCTGATCCAGACCCGCCGCCGCCGCCGCCAGGGCAGTCTCCCAGTCCACCGGAACCAGTTCGCCGTTCCTGCGGATCAGGGGCTGCTGCAGGCGATCTTCCGAATAGATTCCCTCGAAACCGAACCGGTCGCGGTCTGAGATCCAGGTCTCGTTCACCGCGTCGTTCTGTCGCGGGACGATGCGCATCAGCTTGCCGCGCAGCGAATGTGCATACAGGTTCGATCCCACGGCATCGTGAGGTGAGACCAGGGCATGCTGGGTCATCTCCCATGCACGGGCCCGGAACCTGAATGGCTTGTTGTTCAGCGCACCCACCGGGCACAGATCAATGATGTTGGCCGACAGTTCATGGTCCAGACTCTGCTCGACGTAGGTGGTGATCAGCATGTGCTCGCCGCGTCCCACGGTACCAAGTTGGGGAAACCCCTGAATCTCCTGACCGAAACGCACGCACCGTGTGCAGTGGATGCAGCGGGTCATGTCGGTGGATATCAGCGGGCCGAGGCTCTGGTCGCTCACCGAACGCTTGGCCTCGGAGTAACGTGCGATGTCCCGGCCGAAGCCGACCGCCAGATCCTGCAGCTCGCACTCGCCCCCCTGGTCGCAGATCGGGCAATCCAGCGGGTGATTGATGAGCAGGAACTCCATGGTCGCCTTCTGCGCGGCGATGGCGCGCGGCGAACGGGTGAACACCTTCATGCCTTCGGTCACCGGGGTGGCGCAGGCTGGCAGGGGTTTGGGGGCCTTCTCCACCTCAACCAGGCACATGCGGCAGTTGGCCGCCACGCTGAGCTTCTCGTGATAGCAGAAACGCGGGATGTAGAACCCGGCCGGGTCGGTGGCCTGCATGATCATCTGCCCCTTGCGGGCCTTGACCGGCACATCGTCGACCAGGATATTGACGACATCATCGCTCATCGTTTCACTCACGCCGCCGCCGCTGCCTGCGCAGTCACGATGGACCGGCCGCGGTTTTCGATCATGTACTGGAATTCGGGTCGAAAGTGTTTCACGAAGCTCTGCACCGGCCAGGCCGCTGCATCGCCGAGCGCACAGATCGTGTGCCCCTCGATGTTGTTCGCCACGGATACCAGCATGTCCAGGTCCTCCAGGCGCCCTTCTCCGGCCAGGATGCGCTTGAGCACGCGGTCGAGCCAGCCGGTGCCTTCCCGGCAAGGCGTGCATTGACCGCAGGACTCGGACATGTAGAAGCGTGACAGGCGCTCCAGCGCACGTACCATGCAGGTCGAATCGTCCATGACGATCACGGCCGCGGATCCGATCGAGGAGCCTGCCTTGCGCATGGAATCGTAGTCCATGTTGGCCTCCAGGATGGTGGCCGCGGGGACCACGGGCACCGAGGAGCCACCGGGAATCACGGCCTTGAGTTTGCGTCCCTTCCAGACGCCGCCAGCCAGCGCCAGCAGTTCCTTGAAGGGGATTCCCAGCGGCAGTTCGAAATTGCCCGGACGCGCGACATGCCCGGAGACCGAAAAGATCACGGTGCCGCCCGAATTGGGTGGGCCGAGTCCGGCGAACCAGGCCGCACCCTTGCGCATGATGGTGGGCACGGATGCGAAGGTCTGGCAGTTGTTGATGGTGGTGGGCTTGCCGTACAGCCCGAAATTGGCGGGAAACGGCGGCTTGAACCGTGGCTTGCCCGGCTTTCCCTCGAGGGACTCGAGCATGGCGGTTTCCTCTCCGCAGATGTAGGCGCCAGCCCCCACGAAAGTATGCAGGTCGAAATCCACGCCCTGCCCGAGGATGTTCTTTCCCAGCAACCCGGCGGCGTAGGCTTCCTTCAGCGCCGCCTCGAACCTGGGGACCGGCTCGCCGAGGAACTCCCCGCGGATGTAGTTGTATCCCACCGTGGCCGTCATCGCGTAGCCGCCGATGGCCATGCCTTCGATCACGGAGTGCGGGTTGTAGCGCAGGATGTCGCGGTCATGACAGGTGCCGGGCTCGGATTCATCCGAGTTGCACACCACGTATTTCTGGATCGGGTTGCTGCGCGGCATGAAGCTCCATTTCACGCCGGTGGGAAACGCCGCCCCACCCCGTCCACGCAGGCCCGAGGCCTTGACTTCCTCGATGATCTTCTCGCGCGGTGTCTGTTCACGCAGGATCTTCTCCCACGCCTGGTACCCGCCCGACTTGCGGTAATTCTCCAGCATCCACGACTGTTCATGCTGCAGGGCTTCGAAAACCACCAGGTTCTGTTCGTACGGCATCAGCGGACCCGGTCCATCATTTGAGCTCACCCAGGATGCGATCCAGCGATTCCGGCGTCAGATGTTCATGGTAGTGGTGATCCACCATCATCATCGGACCGCCGGTGCATGCCGCCAGGCACTCCTCTTCGCGTTTGAGGAAGATCCGTCCGTCCGGCGTGCTCTCACCGGTCTTGATGCCCAGTGTTTTCTCGGCATGTGCGACCAGTTCCTCCGCCCCGCGCAACATGCAACAGATGTTGGTGCAGATGGAGACGTGATGGCGCCCCACAGGATGGGTCTCGAACATGGAATAGAACGTCGCGACTTCGTACACCTGCACCGGTGGCAGATCCAGATACCCGGCCAGGGCGTCCATGAGATCCGTCGTCAGGAATCCGTTGTTCTCGTGCTGTGCGGCACGCAAACCGGCAAGGACTGCAGAGCGCTTGCGGTCGGGCGGGAATTTCTGCAACCAGTGGTCGACTTCCTCGCGAACTTGTGCGGACAGTTCCATGCTCATCGGTCGATCTCGCCAAATACGATGTCCTGGGTGCCGATCATGGCGACCACGTCGGCGACCATGTGTCCCCGCACCATTTCATCCAGCGCCGCAAGATGCGAAAACCCCGGTGCGCGAACCTTCATCCGGTAAGGCTTGTTGGCGCCATCGGAAACGAGGTAGACACCGAGTTCGCCCTTTGGGGCTTCCACCGCGGCGTAGGTCTCGCCCGCCGGTACGCAATACCCTTCGGTCATGAACTTGAAGTGATGGATCAGCGACTCCATGTCGCCCTTCATCTCTTCCCGCCGCGGCGGGCGGATCTTGCTGTCCTCGATCATCACCGGACCGGGGTTGACCTTCAGCCAGTCGATGCACTGCCGGATGATTCGCGTGGATTCGCGCATTTCGGCAACGCGCACCAGATAGCGGTCGTAGCAGTCACCCTTGGTGCCCACCGGAATGTCGAAATCCATCCGGTCATACACCTCGTAGGGCTGCTGCTTGCGCAGGTCCCACTCCACGCCAGACCCCCGCAGCATGGGCCCCGTGAAACCCAGTTGCAGCGCCCGCTCGGGCGACACCACTCCGATGTCCACCGTGCGCTGCTTCCAGATTCGATTGTCCGTCAGCAGGGTCTCGTATTCGTCGATGCACGCCGGGAAGCGGTCGGTGAAGTCCTGGATGAATTCGAGCATGCTGGCCGAACGCCGGTCGTTGAGACGTTTTGCCTCTTTCTGGCTGCGCCAGCGCGATGCCTGATACTGCGGCATGCTGTCCGGCAGATCCCGGTACACGCCGCCCGGCCGGTAATAGGTGGCATGCATCCGCGTTCCGGACACGGCCTCGTAGCAGTCCATCAGGTCTTCGCGCTCGCGGAAGCAGTACAGGAAGACAGTCATGGCTCCGATGTCCAGACCGTGGGCCCCGAGCCACATGAGGTGGTTCAGGATGCGGGTGATCTCATCGAACATCACGCGGATGTACTGGGCGCGCGGAGGCGGCTTGACGCCCAGGAGGTTCTCGATGGCCAGCACGTAGGCATGCTCGTTGCACATCATGGACACGTAATCCAGGCGGTCCATGTAGCCGATGCTCTGATTGAACACCTTCGATTCGGCCAGCTTTTCCGTCGCACGATGCAGCAGGCCGACATGCGGGTCCGCCTTCTGGATGACCTCGCCGTCCAGCTCCAGCACCAGGCGCAATACCCCGTGGGCCGCCGGATGCTGCGGGCCGAAGTTCAGCGTGAAGTTGCGGATTTCAGGCACCGGGGTTTCGATCCTTCAATGCGCCGGCATACCGGTTGTCATGCCGCATGACCCGAGGCACCAGGGTGCGCGGTTCGATGCTGACCGGCTGATAGATTACCCGTCCCTTTTCAGGGTCATAACGGACTTCCACGTGGCCTGACAGGGGAAAGTCCTTGCGGAACGGGTGTCCGATGAAACCATAGTCGGTCAGGATCCGCCGAAGGTCCGGATGACCCCTGAACAGGATGCCGTACAGGTCGAACGCCTCGCGCTCGAACCAGTTGGCCGCTGCCCATACCGGTGTCACCGAATCGAGCATCGGTTGCGTGGCATCCTCGCAGAAGCAGCGCAGGCGGATCCGCTGGTTCAGCGAGACCGAAAGCAGATGATAGACGGCGGCGAAACGCCGCTCGGCAGTCACGTCGGCGGTTGCATCCCCGCTCAGTCGCGCCACTCCCCGGCTGAACCCGGATGTAGTGGCCTGCTGGGTTCTCCATTCCTCGAGGCCGAAGGTCAGATAGTCGATGCCGCACACATCGATGCAGATCTCGAATTTCAGTCCATCCTCGTCACGCAGCATCCGGGCAACATCCAGCAGGTCCGCCGGTTTGACCTCCACGGTCAATTCGTCCAGGGCCGAAGGAATCCGGCTCACACGCGCACCGAGCACGCGCTCCACTGCAGTGACAAGCGCATCCAGCCCGGAGGCAGGTGCTGCGGCCGGAACCGCAGCCTGGTCGGAAACCGGATCGGTCATCGGGTAATCGCCTTGTTGCGCCTGATCTTGTTCTGCAGCTGGATGATGCCGTACATCAGGGCCTCTGCCGAGGGCGGGCAACCCGGCACATACACATCCACCGGCACGATGCGGTCACAGCCCCGTACAACGGAGTAGGAGTAATGATAGTAGCCTCCGCCGTTGGCGCAGGAACCCATGGAGATGACCCAGCGCGGCTCCGGCATCTGGTCGTATACCTTGCGCAGGGCCGGGGCCATCTTGTTCACCAGGGTGCCCGCGACGATCATGACATCCGATTGGCGCGGGCTGGGGCGGAATACGATACCGAACCGGTCGAAGTCATAACGCGCCGCGCCCGCATGCATCATCTCCACCGCGCAACAGGCCAGACCGAAGGTCATCGGCCACAGTGAACCCGTGCGCGCCCAGTTGATCAGGTTGTCGAGCGTCGTGACCTCGAAACCTCGCCCACCGGAACCGGCTACTTGCCCTAGTCCCATTCCAGCGCTCCCTTGCGGTAGTCATATACCAGCGCGATGACCAGGATCAGCGCGAAGACCAGCATCGCGACCAGACCGAATCCGCCGGTCTCACGCAACGACACGGCCCAGGGAAAGAAGAAGGCAATTTCGAGGTCAAAGACGATGAAAATGATGGCTACAAGGTAATACCGGACATCGAAGCGCATGCGCGCATCTTCGAAGGCCTCGAAACCGCATTCGTAGGGTGAGAGCTTTTCAGCATCGGGACGGCTGGGTCCGGCCAGGGAGCCGATGACATACAACGCAAGCCCCAGGATGCCCGCAAGGGCCAGGAAAATCAGGATCGGAAGGTATTCACGAAGCATCGATTCAGTCAAGCCGGCATTGAAACTGCGCGATTGTAACAGGATGATCCGCAGTCGTGTCTGGCTCCGGGATGCCAGGGATCGATTCGTGATGGTGCCGACGGCCGGACTCGAACCGGCACAGGTTGCCCCACTAGCCCCTCAAACTAGCGCGTCTACCAATTCCGCCACGTCGGCATGGATCATTTCGCAGGTGCCGGCGCGGAAGGCTGCGCCGGCGTCGAGGGAACCGAAGGTGCAGCCTGCTGCGCTGCCCGCTCGAGCACCGAACCTGGCTCTGCAGTCTGGCGCGAGCCAAGGAAGGCAAGACTCAGGCTGGTCACGAAGAACAGGGCTGCGAACAGCGACGTCAGCTTCGAAAACAGCGTGCTGGTTCCGCGTGCCCCGAAAACGGTGCCAGAGGCGCCCGCGCCGAAACCGGCACCTGCCTCCGCACCCTTGCCCCGCTGCATCAGCACGAGCCCGATGATCAACAGGGCCAGGATCGAATGTATGACCAGAACAAATCCGTGAAGCATGACTGATATGTCTCTCTAGTTGTCGCCCCGCGCACCCGGCACGAGCCGGGCTGCCGCTGCGCAGATACGTTCGAACTCCTCGGCGTTGAGTGAAGCTCCGCCGATCAGCCCGCCATCGACATCCGCATTGGCGAATAGCTCCCCCGCATTGGAGGCCTTGACGCTGCCGCCGTACAGGATGCGAACCTGAGCGGCTATCTTAGCATCTTCGTCTGCAATCCGGCCCCGCAGGAACGCATGCACCGCCTGAGCCTGCTCCGGCGTGGCGTTTCGGCCCGTGCCGATGGCCCAGACCGGCTCGTAGGCAACGATGGCCTTTGCCAGCGCATTCACGCCAGTGGTGCGAAGCACTGCGTCCAGTTGCCGCGCCACCACGGCCTCGGTCTTGCCTGCATCACGCTCTTCCAGGGTCTCTCCGACACACAGGATTGGCGTGAGCCCGGCACCCTGGGCCGCAACGAATTTCCGTGCAACCAGGAAATCATCCTCGCCATACAGACGCCGCCGCTCGGAATGGCCGACGATGACATGCGTACACCCGATGTCTGCGAGCATGGCGGCGGCGACTTCCCCCGTATAAGCCCCTGGCGCCTCTGCGCTCACATCCTGGGCGCCTACTTCGATCAGATCGCCTTCCAGTGTGCGTATCACCTCGGTCAGATAGACAAATGGCGGAAAAACAGCCATGTCGATCTGCCACCCTTCCGACACGCGACGCTGCAGTGCCTTGACCAGAGTCTGGTTCGTGGCACGCGAACCATGCATTTTCCAGTTCCCGGCTACCATGGGTCGGCGCATACAGCCTGCCTCGGGGCCAAGCCCCTGTCGATGAAGGCGGCGAAGGTTAGCGGCGCCGCGCGCTTACTGCAAGCCTTGGCACGGGTCCGTTCGGCGGCACGGCCGCTTTCAGGCCGCAGCCTCCACCGCCGTGGCGATTTCCCTGGCGCCGGCATTGACCAGGGCAGCATCCTCGCCCTCGACCATGACCCGGATGACCGGTTCTGTGCCGGAGGGTCGCAGCACGATGCGGCCACGCCCCATGAACCGCTCCTGCACTCCCGCGATGGCAGCCTGCACTCGGGGTGAGGAGTTCGGATCGAACTTGCGTTCGACTCTTACATTCAGCAGGACCTGCGGATATTTCTTCATGCCGGTGGCAAGTTCGGCCAGCGACTTCCCCGTGCGCTTCATCACGACCAGCACCTGCAATGCGCTGATCAGGCCATCGCCCGTGGTGGTCTTGTCGAGGCAAAGAATGTGCCCGGAAGTCTCCCCGCCCAGGGTCGATCCCGATTCCTTCAGCATCGACAGCACATAGCGGTCTCCCACAGGTGCCCGCAGCAACGCAACGCCGCGTGCGGCCAGCGCATGCTCCAGCCCGAGGTTGGTCATCACCGTGCCGACCACCGGGCCCTGCAGCACTCCGCGATCCAGCCGGTCATTGGCGATGATGTACAGCAGCTGGTCTCCATCCAGGACCCGACCCAGTGCATCCACCATCACGATGCGATCCCCGTCACCATCCAGTGCCATGCCGACATGAGCGCGCACACCCGGCACGGTGAGCTGGAGCAACTCCGGCAGTGTGGAGCCGCATCCATCATTGATGTTGCGGCCATTCGGCGAACAGCCGATCGGGACGATCTCGGCTTCCAGGTCGGCCAGGACCCTTGGTGCAACCTTGTAGGCCGCGCCGTTGGCACAATCGACGACGATCTTGAAGCCGCGAAGATCCATGCCCTCAGGCAGTGTGGAGGCGCAGAACTCCTGATACTGCGAGCGCATCTTGTCGATGCGCGTGGCCTTGCCCAGGCGCTGGGACTCCCGGGTGAGTACCGGACCGTCTATGAGGTTTTCTATCTGCGCTTCGAGCTCGTCGGACAGCTTGCTGCCCTGGCCATCAAAGAACTTGATCCCGTTGTCCTCGTACAGATTGTGCGAAGCGCTGATGACGACCCCGAAATTGCACCCCGAACGCTGCGCAAGGTAGGCGATGCCCGGTGTCGGCAACGGTCCGATCAGCAGGACATCGACTCCCGCTGCCACGAATCCCGCCTCAAGTGCCGACTCGAACATGTACCCTGAGACACGCGTGTCCTTGCCGATGATCACGCGGCCACCTTCTGGCGCCAGCACGCGTGCCGCTGCACTTGCAAGCCGTAACGCAAAATCCACGGTCAATGGTGCGGTTCCGACGCGGCCGCGTACACCATCGGTTCCAAAATACTTACGACTCACGGTCGAGGTCCTCCATTCCCTGCATCGCTGCAGCCACTGCTCCAATTGCATCCACGGTCGGCGCAACGTCGTGGGTCCGGATGATGCGGACTCCCCTGGTCACCGCCAGCGAGGCAAGACCCAGGCCTCCGTACAAGCGTTCGTGGACCGGCCGACCCAGAATGCGACCTACAAAGCTCTTGCGGGACACCCCGATCAGCACGGGCGAGCCTAGGGCAACCAGCGCCTGCAATTCCTTGAGCAGTGTCATGTTATGTGAGAAAGCCTTGCCGAATCCCAGACCCGGATCCAGCACGATGGCCTGTTCAGGCAGGCCCGCCGCCAGGCACGCAGCCTTTCGCTGCAGGAGGAAATCGCTCACCTCGCGCACCACATCCTCATAGCGCGGGTCGGTCTGCATGGTAAGCGGTTCGCCCTGCATGTGCATCAGGCAGACCCCGACTCCATGGCGGACACACACTGCCAGGGCGCCGGGTGTCTGCAAAGCTCGAATGTCATTGACGATGCACGCCCCTGCCCCGATTGCCGCTTCCATCACCTGCGGATCACTGGTGTCGATGGAAATGGCAACATCGAGCTCAGTGGCCATGCGCCGGATCACCGGCACCGCCCGCCCGATTTGCTGCGCTGCGCCGATCCTCGGTGCCCCGGGACGGGTGGACTCCGCACCCACATCGATGATCGCAGCCCCTTCCGCCGCCATCTGTGTCGCACGCGCGAATGCTGACGCGGGGTCTGCGTGGCGCCCCCCGTCGGAAAAGGAATCGGGCGTGACGTTGAGCACGCCCATGACACGCGGTGAGTTCAGGTCGACAACACGGCTGCCGCAATGCCAGTTCGACGGAACCGCCGGCACCTGCGTACCCGGTGGCACGCGCACATCCCGGATCAATGCTGGCTGGCGGGATTCGTCAAGGGCGCACCGGCCGGGTCTGACGAGGGTCCCCGCGGTGTGGGCGTGGGTGTGTCATCCCAATCCCGCGGCGGCTTGGGATCACGCCCCGCCATGATGTCCTTGATCTGCTCTTCGTCGATGGTCTCGTATTTGATCAGGGCCTGCGACATGGCCTGGAGCTTGTCCATGTTGGAGGTCAGGATTTCCTTGGCACGCTGGTAGTTGCTGTCGATGACACGCCTCACTTCTTCGTCGATGACGTGAGCGGTGACATCCGAGACCTGCTTGTGCTGGGTGACGCTGCGGCCCAGGAATACCTCGCCGGATTCCTCGGCATAGGTCTGGGGACCCAGGCGATCGGAAAGACCCCAGCGCGTGACCATGTTACGGGCCAGCTCAGTGGCACGTTCGATGTCATTCGATGCGCCGGTAGTAACGGCATCGATGCCGAAAACCAGTTCCTCGGCAACCCGCCCGCCGAACAGGGTGGCAATGGAACTCTCCAGGCGCCGTCGACTCGTGCTGTACCGGTCAGTTTCCGGCAGGAACATGGTCACACCCAGCGCACGACCGCGCGGGATGATGGTGACCTTGTAGACGGGGTCATGATCCGGAACGATGAGCCCCACGATCGCATGGCCGGCCTCGTGATAAGCCGTGTTGCGCTTCTCTTCCTCGGTCATGACCAGAGAGCGCCGTTCAGCGCCCATCATGATCTTGTCCTTGGCCTTTTCAAATTCGTCCATGCTCACCGAGCGCTTGTTGGCGCGCGCCGCAAACAACGCCGCCTCGTTGACCAGGTTGGCAAGGTCAGCGCCGGAAAAGCCGGGTGTACCGCGTGCGATCACCGACGGCTTGACGTTGTCGCCCAGCGGCACCTTGCGCATGTGGACTTTCAGGATCTGCTCGCGCCCGCGTACGTCAGGCAATGACACCACCACCTGACGGTCGAATCGGCCCGGGCGCAGCAGGGCGGGATCCAGCACGTCCGGACGGTTGGTGGCCGCAATGACGATGATGCCCTCGTTGCCCTCGAACCCGTCCATTTCCACCAGCAACTGGTTCAGGGTCTGCTCGCGCTCATCGTGCCCCCCGCCCAGACCGGCGCCACGGTGGCGGCCCACCGCGTCGATCTCGTCGATGAAGATGATGCACGGCGCGTGCTTCTTGGCCTGTTCGAACATGTCGCGCACGCGTGATGCACCCACGCCGACGAACATTTCCACGAAGTCGGAGCCAGAGATGGTGTAGAAGGGAACCTTCGCCTCGCCCGCAATCGCGCGGGCGAGCAGCGTCTTGCCGGTCCCCGGCGGACCGACCATCAGTACGCCTTTGGGAATCTTCCCGCCGAGCTTCTGGAATTTGCCGGGATCCTTCAGGAAGTCGACGATCTCGACCACTTCCTGCTTGGCTTCCTCGACTCCGGCCACATCAGCAAACGTGACATTGACCTGATCTTCGCCAAGGAGCCGCGCCCGAGACTTGCCGAACGACATGGCGCCCCGGCCCCCGGAGGCTCCCTGCATCTGGCGCATGAAATATGCCCAGAATCCGATCAGCAGCAGGATGGGGAATGCCGAAATCAGGAGCTGCAGCAACACGGACTGCTGCTTGGGTGCCTCACCCCGGAACTTCACGCCCTGCTTCTGCATCAGGTCAATGAGAGCTCCATTGTTGGTCTCCGGGTTGTAGGTGATGAAGGAATCACCGGAGCGCCGCTTGCCCTCGATGATGTCGCCGCGCAGAGTTGCGGAGTCGACATTGTTGCTCTTGATCTCCGTCAGGAACTGCGAATAGTCGATCGTCTGGGGTTGCGCACCGTGCACCCCGAACTGGCTGAAGATGGCCAGCAGCACCACCGCCAGAAACACCCACAAGAGAATCTGCTTCGTCAGATCATTCAATGCATTCACCCAGAACCCGAACCCGGGTTGCCAAGAAAGCCTCCATTCAAGGTCCGCTCCCGACGTTACACCATCCAACCCTGTGCCGCCACCCGTCGGGCGTTGCGAAAGGGCCCCGGTACGTGACGCGTTCGACGCTTCGAGCATCCGGCCCCTGCGCTGGACAATGGGGGTCAGTCAGGGGTTTGCAAGTACTCGCTGAATACACCAGCCGGCCTGCGGCGACCGCAGTGGGTATACTCTGCGGTCATGGAACTATCGGAAAAGCAGCGCAAGCACCTGCGGCGCCTCGCCCACCCCATGCACCCCATCGTCATGCTGGGCAATGCGGGTTTGACCGACGGAGTGCTCAAGGAGTTCAACCGTGCCCTGCGGGATCACGAACTGATCAAGGCAAGTGCGCGATGCAGCGATCGGCAAACCCGCGACGCACTGCTGGAAGACATCGCCAGGCAGACCGGGAGCCTGCTGGTCCAGCGCGTCGGGAATGTGGCTGTTTTCTACCGGCGTTCCGATGGCATGCCGAAGGTCATCCTTCCGGATGAGTGAACTTTCCCGATTCAGACGTAACGGATGGAAATGATCTCGTAGGATCGCTTGCCACCCGGGGCCGTCACCTCGGCCACATCACCCTCGGACTTGCCGATCAGGGCCCGTGCAATGGGCGAGGATACAGAGATCAGTCCTCGCCTGATATCCGCCTCGTCATCCCCCACCAGCTGGTAGACCACCCTGGCGCCGCTGTCCTCTTCCGCAAGCTCGACCGTCGAGCCGAACACGACCTTGCCACCGGCCGCCAGCCGGGTGACATCGATGATCTCGGCATTGGCCAGCCGGCTTTCAATTTCGCCGATGCGCCCCTCGATGAATCCCTGCTGTTCCCGGGCTGCGTGGTACTCGGCGTTCTCGCTCAGATCGCCATGCCCCCGCGCCTCGGCAATCGCCTTGATGATGTTCGGGCGATCCTCGCTTTTCAGCTTCTTCAGTTCAGTGCGCAGCGCCTCGGCACCACGCAGTGTCATCGGAGTTCTCTTCACGCCGGAATTTCCTTGTGCAGGTACTGCAACCGGTTGACCTCGATATCACCCAGGTGATCCAGGGCATCGCACGTGGCGCGGGCGGCAGCGACCGTGGTGTAGTACGTAACCCGCCGTGCCACCGCCTCCCGGCGGATCGACCGTGATTCCCTCACGGCGAGCTTGCCTTCGGTCGTGTTGACGATCAAGACCACCTCATCGTTCTTGATCATGTCGACGACATCCGGCCGCCCTTCACGCACCTTGTTGACCCGCCGGCAGGCCACGCCAGCCTCCTGAAGCGTTGCCGCCGTGCCGCTGGTCGCTGCCAGCTCGAAGCCCCGGGCCAGCAGCATATGGGCCAGATCCACGATCGCCGGCTTGTCCCTGTCACGCACGCTGATGAAACACAGCCCGCGCGTGGGCAACACCACGCCAGACGAGGACTGCGCCTTCGCATAGGCCTCGCCGAAAGTCCTGCCCGTCCCCATCACCTCTCCGGTGGACTTCATTTCCGGTCCGAGAATCGGGTCAGCTTCCGGAAATTTTCCAAACGGAAAAACCGCCTCCTTGACGCAGAAGAACGGCGGCACCCGCTCCTGCAGTTGCCCCTGCCCGGCCAGCGTCTTGCCGGCCATGACCAGTGCCGCGACCTTGGCCAGCGGCACACCCGTGGCCTTGGAGACGAATGGCACCGTGCGCGAGGCGCGCGGATTGACTTCCAGAATGTAGATCACGCCGCTCTGAATCGCGAACTGCACGTTCATCAGGCCGATCACGTTGAGCGCCCTGGCCAGCTTGCGCGTCTGCGCGCGCAGTTCTTCCTGGATAGCCGGCGTCAAGGTGGCCGGCGGCAGCGAGCAGCTCGAATCACCGGAGTGCACGCCCGCCTGCTCCACGTGTTCCATGATGCCGCCGATCAGGACATCCTGACCGTCACAGATTGCATCGACATCGACCTCGATGGCCAGGTCAAGGAACCGGTCCAGAAGTACGGGGCTGTCGTTGGACACCTTCACCGCATCCGTCATGTACTGACGAAGGTCGTCCTCGTTGAAAACGACTTCCATGGCGCGCCCGCCCAGCACGTAGCTGGGCCGCACCACCAGCGGAAAGCCCACTTCCCGGGCCATGAGGATGGCCTGGTCCTCGGTGCGCGCAGTCGCGTTGGCCGGTTGCTTGAGCTTGAGATTGCTCACCAGGTGCTGGAAGCGTTCACGGTCTTCAGCGATGTCGATGCTGTCGGGCGAGGTGCCGATGATGGGCGCGCCGGCAGCGGCCAGGGCCCGTGACAGCTTCAGCGGCGTCTGGCCCCCGTACTGCACGATGACCCCTTCCGGCCTTTCCTTGCCGATGATTTCCATCACGTCTTCGAAGGTCAGAGGTTCGAAATACAGCCGGTCCGACGTGTCATAGTCAGTGGAAACCGTCTCCGGATTGCAGTTGACCATGATGGTCTCGAAGCCAGCCTCCCGAAGCGCCATGGCTGCGTGCACACAGCAATAATCGAACTCGATGCCCTGTCCGATGCGGTTGGGCCCCCCGCCGAGGATCATGATCTTGCGGCGATCTCCCGGTTGCGCTTCGCACTCCTCCTCGTAGGTCGAATACAGGTAGGCGGTGGATGTCGCGAACTCCGCCGCGCAGGTGTCCACCCGCTTGTAGACGGGATGCACCCCCGCCTTGATGCGCCGCGCCCGCACCGCGCCCTCGTCCTTGCCGAGAAGTCTCGCCAGACGGGCATCCGAAAACCCTTTGCGCTTGAGCCGGCGCAGGATCGGGTCGGTCAGCCCGTCCCATCCACCCGCGCGC
This sequence comes from Steroidobacteraceae bacterium, assembly GCA_044226785.1. GTDB lineage: Bacteria > Pseudomonadota > Gammaproteobacteria > Steroidobacterales > Steroidobacteraceae > TMP-86. The sequence goes on from JBGAGK010000005.1 coordinate 47,228, forward strand.
AGGGCCGCCTCTTCGCCCACCAGGTCCTCGATCTGCGCCAGGAACCACGGATCGATGCGGGTGGTGTCGAAGACCTGGTCGCGCGCCCAGCCATGCCGAAACGCGTCGGCCACGTAAAGAATGCGGTTGGGCCCCGGCCAGCGCAATTCCTGCGCCAGCTGGCCGGCCGCCTCCTCGGTCAATGGGTGCGAGAGGACTTCGTCGAAGCCCTCGTTCCCGGTCTCCAGGCTCCTCAATGCCTTCTGCATCGACTCCTGGAATGTCCGGCCGATCGCCATGGCCTCACCGACCGATTTCATCTGTGTCGTCAGGCGCCTGTCCGAACCCGGAAATTTCTCGAAGGTAAAGCGCGGAATCTTCGTGACCACATAGTCGATCGTGGGCTCGAATGACGCTGGTGTGGCGCCACCGGTGATCTCGTTGCGCAACTCATCGAGCGTGTAGCCGATGGCCAGCTTCGCGGCAACCTTGGCGATGGGAAAGCCCGTCGCCTTGGACGCAAGCGCCGAGGAGCGGGAGACGCGCGGATTCATCTCGATCACCAGCACCCGGCCATCCTCCGGATTGACGGCGAACTGCACGTTCGACCCACCGGTATCCACGCCGATCTTGCGCAGCACCGCGATCGAGGCATCGCGCAGCCGCTGATATTCCTTGTCCGTCAGGGTCTGCGCAGGGGCCACGGTGATCGAATCCCCCGTGTGCACGCCCATCGGATCGAGGTTTTCGATCGAACAGACGATGATGCAGTTGTCCTCGCTGTCGCGCACGACCTCCATCTCGAACTCTTTCCAGCCGAGCACCGACTCCTCGAGCAGCACTTCGTTGGTGGGAGAGGCATCCAGGCCACGCGTCACGATGGCCTCGAACTCCTCGCGGTTGTAGGCAATCCCTCCGCCGCTCCCGCCCAGGGTGAAGGAAGGCCTGATGACGGTGGGAAAGCCGATCTCCGCCTGGATGGCATGCGCGTCTTCCACGCTGTGCGCCACCCGTGCGCGCGGGGTTGCCAGGCCGATGTCGGCCATGGCCAGCCGGAACTGCTCGCGGTCCTCCGCCATGTCGATGGCCCGGCGCGAGGCGCCGATCATCTCGACCTCGAATTTTTCCAGCACGCCTTCCCGGACCAGATCCAGCGCTGTGTTGAGTGCGGTCTGGCCACCCATGGTCGGAAGAAGCGCGTCGGGGCGTTCCTTTTCGATGATGCGTGCCACCGTGCGCCAGTTGACCGGTTCGATGTAGGTTGCATCCGCCATTTCCGGATCGGTCATGATGGTTGCCGGATTGGAATTGACCAGGATGACCCGGAAACCCTCCTCCCGGAGTGCCTTGCAGGCCTGCGCACCGGAATAGTCGAATTCGCAGGCCTGCCCGATGATGATCGGACCGGCACCGATGATCAGGATGGACTGGATGTCGGTACGCCTGGGCACGAGGACTACATCTCCGCCGCTTTGGGCCTGGCGGCGGTGGCGCGCAGGCGCACCACACTTTGAAGGCGCTTCAACATCAGGTACATGAAATGTTCGAACAGCTGTTGCACGTCGTGCGGGCCGGGACTTGCTTCCGGATGTCCCTGGAAGCTGAAAGCGGGACGCGTCGTATGCGCCAGTCCCTGCAGGGAGCCGTCGAACAGGGAACGGTGGGTCGGGCGCAGCGTATCGGGCAGAGTGGTTTCATCGACCGCGAAGCCGTGGTTCTGGCTCGAGATCAACACCCGCCTCGATTCCAGTTCCTGAACCGGATGATTGGCCCCATGATGGCCAAACTTCATCTTCATGGTCCGCGCTCCCAGGGCCAGCCCGATCAACTGGTGCCCCAGACAGATGCCGAAGAGCGGGATTTCAGTATCCAGAAACTGACGGACAGCCGCGATGGCATAGTCGCAGGATTCCGGATCCCCAGGGCCATTGCTCAAGAAAATACCATCAGGATTCATCGCAAGTACTTGATCTGCCGTCGTTTGAGCAGGCACCACGGTCACTCGACAGCCGTACTCCCCGAGCAACCTCAGGATGTTTCTCTTGATGCCGAAGTCATAGGCAACCACATGCAGCCGGCTTTGCGGCCGCGGTGGCGCACGGTCCGGCGATTTCCAGACCAGCCCCTCGTTCCACTGATAGATCCGCTTGGTCGAGACCACCTTGGCCAGATCCATGCCCTTGAGGCCGGGAAATTTTTTCGCGGCGCGCACCGCAGCGGTTTCGTCGATCTGCTCTCCGGTCATGATGCAACCGGACTGCGCACCCTTCTCACGCAGGATGCGCGTCAGGCGCCGCGTATCGATGTCGGCGATGGCCACCACTTTTCCCTTCTGCAGGAAATCCGCAAGGGACTCGTTGGCTCGCCAGCTGGAGTGAAGCAGGGGCAGATCGCGGATGACGAGACCCGCTGCATAGACGTGCGGTGATTCCAGATCCTCCGGTGTAGTCCCGGTATTGCCCACATGGGGATAAGTGAGGGTGACGATCTGCCGGCAATAGGAAGGATCTGTGAGGATTTCCTGGTAGCCCGTCATCGAAGTGTTGAATACCACCTCGCCGGTGGTATTTCCCCTGGCGCCTACAGACAGGCCTCGAAATACCGTGCCATCTTCCAGAGCCAGCACTGCAGGTATCGACACTTCCGGTTCCTCTTCGCTGCCACGCATCCGCGCGGGCCCCGCCACATGACATTTTGGGGGTTTGCAGATGTGCAAAGCGGGAGGCGCTCCGTCAGAACTGCCTCCCGCTCTAGGAAATTGGATCTGCGATCAGATTTTCCGGAAGCGAATGATAATGGCGCGTCGGGGCCGTGTCCATGGATCAGATGCCCAGCACGTCCTCCATGCGATAGAAGCCTGGCTCGCGTCCGACCAGCCATGCAGCGGCCGCAATGGCTCCGCGCGCGAAACAGGCCCGGTCGGTGGCTCGATGCGTGATCTCGAGGGTTTCATCCCTCCCGGCGAGCAGGACCGTGTGGGTGCCGACGATGTCGCCGGCGCGGATCACCGAGAATCCCACGCCATCGGGCGGCCTTGGACCTGACTGCCCCTGTCTGGGCGGAATGGCCACCTCAGCCAGGCGCTGGCCACGCGAGCGCGCCACGGATTCGCCCAATTGCAATGCCGTCCCCGACGGAGCATCGCGCTTCATGCGGTGGTGAGCTTCCGCAATCTCGACCTCGAACCGCGGAAGCCAGCCAGCGGCCATGGCCGCCAGCCGGTTCATCACGGCAATGCCCAGGCTGGTGTTGGCTGCCGGCAGGACGGGAATCCTTTGCGCAGCTTTCCTGACAGCGCGTTGCGTGTCCACCGACAAACCCGTGACGGCTACCACGATCGGTACTCCTGTCTTCACACAGGCGGCCAGGTGGGCATCGACGGCCTCCGCCCGACTGAAGTCCAGGGCAACCTGGGCAGCTTCCAGCGCCGCAAGCGGCTCATCGACGATGTGTACACTTCCACCGGCCGCCTGGGACACGACCCGGCCGATGCTTTCGTGCCCGCGGGAAGCCAGCGCGCCACTCAGGGTCACCTCAGGCGAGTCTGCCAGAGCGCGCAGCACCGCCTGCCCCATGCGGCCGGAGACGCCGAACAGGGCGAGACGCTTCATGAGCCAGACACCCTGTTCCGCCGGTGAGTCCGCATGTGCCCTCCCCTCAGGTCGCGCCGGTGAAGAACTTCTTCACGCCCTCGAAGAACGACTGTTCGCGCGGCTTGTGACGCCCCGAAGCGCTGAGAGAGGCTTCGAACTGACGCAGCAGTTCCTTCTGGTCGGCATTCAATCCCACCGGCGTCTCGATGACCACCCGGCAGAACAGATCGCCGGTGGCTCCACCCCGAACCGGCTTGACACCCTTGTCACGCAGGCGAAATACACGCCCGGACTGGGTTTCCGGCGGGATCTTCAATTGCACCGCCGACTCCAGGGTCGGCACCTCGATGGTTCCACCCAGTGTGGCAGTGGCAAAACTGACCGGCACCTCGCAGGACAGATGGCTCCCCTCGCGCTCGAAGATTTCATGCTTGCGGACATTGATCTCGACGTACAGGTCACCCGACGGTCCTCCATTGCGTCCGGCCTCGCCCTGGCCGGTCAGCCGGATCCGGTCACCGGTATCCACCCCGGCCGGCACGCTGACAGACAAAGCTCGCTCCTCGCGCACACGGCCCTGACCCAGGCAAGTGTCACAGGGGTTGCTGATGACCTTGCCACGACCCTTGCAGCGCGGACAGGGCTGCTGGATGGTAAAAATGGATTGCTGGACGCGCACCTGTCCCTGGCCATGGCAGGTTTCACAGGTCCTGGGCGAGGACCCCTTGGCAGCTCCGGTCCCGTGGCAGGTCTTGCATTCCCCCAGGGAGGGAACCCGGATCCCGGTCTCGGTTCCGAAAACAGCCTGCTCCAGATCCAGTTCCAGCTCGTAACGCAGATCGGCACCGCGGAACACGTTGGTCCCGCCGCCGCGCCGGCCGCCGCCGAAGATATCGCCGAACATCTCACCGAAAATGTCGCTGAAGGCACCACCGGCATCAAAGCCGCCGCGCCCCCCGGCCAGACCGTCATGACCAAACTGGTCATACACAGAGCGCTTCTGCGGATCGGTCAGGACCTCGAAAGCCTCCTTGGCCTCCTTGAATCGGGTTTCAGCATGCGGATCATCCGGATTGCGGTCCGGATGATGTTTCATTGCCAGCCGGCGATAGGCCGACTTGATGTCCCCGTCACTGGCATCCCGTGCGACGCCGAGTATCTTGTAATAGTCCTGCTTCGACATACCATCCCGCAAAGATGAAGGCCGCCCGCGATCCTGACCGCAGGCGGCCTCACACGTCAAACCAATCGATCACTCTCAGTCCTTCTTGCGATCGCCTTCCTTGACCTCCTCGAATTCCGCATCGAGGACATCGTCCTTCCCCTTCTCATCGGAAGCGGCCGAAGCGCCGCCAGCATCCCCGGAGTGCTGCTCATGGCTCTTCTGCAGGATCGCAGTGGAGGCCTGGACCAGTGCATCGGTCTTGCGCTCCAGGTCATCGCGGTCATCGCCCTCCATCGCCTTCTTCAAGGCATCGAGGGCATCCTGGGCCGGGCGCTTCTCCGACTCGCTCACCTTGTCACCCAGCTCCTTCAGTGCCTTTTCCACCGTATGCGCCGTCGCGTCCGCCTTGTTGCGCGCAGCGACGAGTTCGCGGAACTTCTTGTCCTCCTCGGCATGCGCCTCGGCATCCGCCACCATGCGCTTGATCTCCGCCTCGGAAAGGCCGCTGGAGGCCTTGATCACGATACGCTGCTCCTTGCCGGTCTTCACATCCTTGGCGGACACGTTGAGGATGCCATTCGCATCGATGTCGAAGGACACTTCGATCTGGGGCATGCCGCGCGGCGCCGGTGCGATGTCGGTGAGATCGAACCGCCCGAGCGACTTGTTGTCCACCGACCGCTCACGCTCGCCCTGCAGCACATGGATGGTCACACCCGTCTGGTTGTCCTCGGCCGTGGAGAAGGTCTGCGACGCCTTGGTCGGGATGGTCGTGTTCTTCTCGATGACCTTGGTCATGACCCCGCCGAGCGTCTCGATGCCCAGCGATAGCGGCGTTACATCGAGCAGCAGCACATCCTTCACATCGCCCGCCAGCACACCGCCCTGAATCGCAGCGCCGACCGCCACGGCCTCATCCGGGTTGACGTCCTTGCGCGGCTCCTTGCCGAAGAAGTCCTTCACGGCCTTCTGCACCATCGGCATGCGGGTCTGCCCGCCGACCAGGATGACCTCGCTCACGTCCTTCAATGCCAGACCGGCATCCTTCATGGCCACCTTGCAGGGCTCGATGGTCCGCTGCACCAGGTCTTCCACCAGCGACTCGAGCTTTGCGCGAGTGAGCTTGATGTTCAGATGCTTCGGTCCGCTCTGGTCCGCCGTGATGTACGGCAGGTTGATCTCGGTCTGCTGGCTGGACGACAGCTCGATTTTCGCCTTCTCGGCCGCCTCCTTCAGGCGCTGAAGCGCAAGCGGATCCTTGCGTACGTCGACACCGGACTCCTTCTTGAACTCATCGCCGAGATAGTTGATGACCCGCAGGTCGAAATCCTCGCCGCCAAGGAACGTGTCGCCATTGGTGGAGAGCACCTCGAACTGGCGCTCTCCGTCCACCTCGGCGATCTCGATGATGGAGATGTCGAAGGTGCCGCCGCCCAGGTCATACACCGCGATCTTCCGGTCACCGCCACCCTTGTCCAGCCCATAGGCCAGCGCCGCTGCGGTAGGTTCGTTGATGATGCGCTTGACGGTCAGGCCCGCAATCCGGCCGGCGTCCTTGGTGGCCTGCCGCTGGGAGTCGTTGAAGTAGGCCGGAACCGTGATGACGGCTTCACTGACCGTCTCGCCAAGGTAGTCCTCCGCGGTCTTCTTCATTTTCATGAGCACGCGGGCGGAAACCTCGGGCGGAGCCATCTTCTTGCCATTGGCCTCGACCCAGGCATCCCCGTTGTCAGCCTTGGCAATCCTGTAGGGGACCATGCCGGCGTCCTTCTTCACCACATCGTCGGAGAACTTGCGTCCGATGAGCCGCTTGACCGCGAACAGGGTGTTCTGCGGATTGGTGACGGCCTGGCGCTTGGCGGACTGGCCGACCAGCACCTCGTCGTCCCGGGTGAAGGCCACGACGGACGGTGTAGTGCGATCGCCCTCGCTGTTTTCGATCACCTTGGGCTTGCCACCCTCCATGATGGCGACGCAGGAGTTGGTCGTGCCCAGATCGATGCCAATGACTTTTGCCATGTTGTGTCCTCTAGAAAACGCGAAAATCCTGTGGCCTAGATGGGTACCGGCACCGGTTTTTCAATTCCGCCCGGAAATGTGTTTGAACGGCCCGCAGCCGGATGCCGGTTCAGCCTGCGGCCCTGGAAACGATGACCCGCGCCGGCCGGAGCAATCGGCCATTGAGGGAATACCCCTTCTGGACGACATTCAGCACGATCCCTGGCGGCTGGTCGCCGCTTTCCTGGGCAATCATGGCCTCGTGCCAGTCCGGGTCGAACACTTTGCCCTGGGGATCCAGGGTCTGGATGCCTGCCTTTTCGAAGGCACGGTTCAACTCACGCAGAGTGGCCCTGGCTCCTTCCAGCAATGCAGAGTCCGGGCCCCCGCCGCTGGCCTGGATGCCTGCTTCCAGCGCATCGACGACCGTCAGGAGGTCCTGGGCGAACCGCTCGATGGCGAACTTGCGGGCCTGGTCGAGATCACGTGCGCTGCGCTTGCGGAAATTGTCCAGTTCGGCGACGGCGCGCAGATGGTTGTTGCGCTGCTCCTCGGCCATTGCCCGGGCAGCGGCCAGTTGCATGTCCAGTGATGGGGGAGTTTCACCACCGGAGGTCGGAGCCGCTTCGGTGATTGGATTGTCGGCTGTGCTGATCTGGGTCACGGATCGGGGGACCTCGTTTCAAGGTTGTCTTTCAGGCTTGCGACCTTCGTACGCATGCCCGCGCCAGAGGCGCTCAGATGGGGATCATTTGCGCGTGTTCAAGGCCGACCCGAGAAGCCGGGCCGTCACATCGACGATGGGAATGACGCGCTCGTACGCCATGCGGGTCGGGCCGATGACACCGAGCACCCCGACCACCTGGTTGTCCACCGTATAGGGAGCGGACACCACGCTCATGTCATCGAGAATGCTGTACCCGGATTCCTGGCCGATGAATATCTGGACGCCATCGGCACGCAGACAGTTGTCCAGGATGTGCAGGATGTCCTGCTTTTCGTTGAATGCCTCGAACAGCCGCCGCAGCCGGTCGACATTCGACAGTTCGGCAAAGCCCATGAGATTGGTCTCACCGGCGATGACGTATTCGGTCTGCTCACCCGCGGGTCCTTCGAAGACCTTCTGCGCCACCTGGATGGCATCGAGCATGAGCCGGTTCATGTGCTGGTGGGTTTCACGCAGCTGTGCAACGATGTGCGCCCTTGCGTCAGCCAGCGAGCGCCCGCCCACGATCTCGTTCAGGTAATTCGCCGCGCGCTTGAGCTCCTCGGAAGTGTACCGGCGTTCCAGCTGCACCACCCGGTTCTGTACCTCCCGGCTGTTCATGACCATGATGGCCAGCACCCGATTGTCCGACAGCGGGATGAACTCGATCTGGGTGAGAGCCACGTACTGCGGCCTGGGAAGGGTTACCACACCGGCCATGTGGGTCACGTTGGACAGCATCTGCGAAGCCAGCTGCACCAGCGAACGCCCACTGGGCAGATCACCTGCCAAGGTACGCTGGATCTCCTCGATCTCGAGTGAGCCCAGCGGCTTTATCTTGAGCAGCGAGTCCACGAACAGCCGGTAACCCTTGTCGGTCGGTACGCGGCCCGCCGAGGTGTGCGGCGAGACCACGAATCCCAGGGTCTCGAGATCGGCCATGACATTGCGGATCGTGGCGGATGACAGCGACAGTCCCGAATCACGGGACAGCGCACGCGAGCCGACCGGCTGGCCATCACGGATATAGGTCTCGATGAGCGCCTTCAGCAGCAGCTGCGCCCGCTCGCTCAAGCCCTCCTCACCGTGATGTTCGGGACCCGGCCTCTCCATAGATCCTGTGAAAATCCGCCCAGCCTCTCGCTCACCGGGCAAGATACCCCAATCGCCCCGAAAAATGGAAATTGGCCGCTGCCCAGCTGGCCCGGGACATGCTACAAGACGTCCCAAGAACCAACCTTCATGAGCAACTCCTTCGCCACCATAGGCCTGATCGGAAACGTCGCGGATGCCCGCGTCGCCGAATGCATGTTGAGCCTGGTCAGCCACCTTTCGCGACGGCAAGGGCGACTTCTGGTGGAACGTACCGTGGATCTGGCGTTTACCCCGGAGCAGGTCGTCCGCTGCGATCCGCCGGACCTCGCCCACGCCGCCGACCTCATCATCGCCATCGGCGGGGACGGAACCCTGCTGTACGCCTCCCGCCTGGTCGCGGGGTGCGACGTGCCCCTGCTGGGCGTGAATCGTGGCCGGCTCGGATTCCTCACGGATGTGGGCGCGCGCACCATGCTCGAAGACGTGGATACAGTGCTGGGCGGCCACTATGCAGAAGACCCGCGTTCCATGCTCGACGCCCGGCTGGAGCGCCCGGGGGCCGAACCGCTGACCGCGATGGCATTGAACGATGTGGTGCTGCAGAAGCGTGAATCAGGCCGCATGCTGGACTTCCAGACCTCGATCGACGGCATCCTGGTCAATTCGCACAATGCCGATGGGCTGGTGGTGGCTACGGCCACCGGCTCCACAGCCTATGCATTGTCCTGCGGGGGACCCATCGTGGAGCCTGCGCTGGATGTCTTCGTGCTGGCACCCGTGTGTCCGCATACCCTGAGCGACCGCCCCATCATCGTCAGCGACAGGAGCAGCGTCTCGCTCCGCCTCATGGATCGGCCCGGGGGACGCGCCCAGGTGACCTGCGACGGGGAAACGCTCGGAGACCTGGAACTGAAGGATGTCCTGTACGTGGAAAAATCGAAATCCCGCATCACCCTGCTGCATCCGCCGGGATACGACTATTTCCGGGTACTGCGTTCGAAGCTGCACTGGGGCCGGGGCGGCTACGAAGCACGATCCACCGACTGACCGCCATGCTCATCCACCTTCAGGTGCGCGACCTGGCCATCGTCGATCGCGTCGAACTGGAATTCAACCCGGGACTGACCGCCCTGACCGGTGAAACCGGCGCAGGCAAGTCGATCATCGTCGATGCCCTGCTGCTGGCCGCCGGCGGACGAGCCGGACCGGATGCCGTGCGGCAAGGAGCCGAACGCGCCGAGGTTTCCGCCTGCTTCAGTGTGCCGGGCGGGCCCGCGGCACAGTGGCTCGCGGACCAGAGCATCGATCATCAGGGTGAGATCATCCTGCGCCGGGTGATCGGTGCCGATGGCCGGTCCCGCGCCTATCTGAACGGGCAGATGGTTCCGCTTCAGACACTGCGTGATTTCTCGGATCACGTGATGGAAATCCACGGGCAACAGGAATTCCAGCATCTGGTCAAACGCAGTGAGCAACGGAACCTGCTCGATGCCTTTGGCGTGGAACCGGCTCTGGGACAGGCCGTCACGGCATCCCATGTGGCCCTTCGGAGCTGCCGCGAACGTTTCGATGCCCTGAAGTCTGCATCCGATGAACGCGAATCGCGCCTCGGGTACCTGGAATTCCAGATAGCCGAACTCAGGAACGAGGCCGGCAGCATTGCCGACATCGGGGAGCTGTTCGCCGATCTCAAACGCTTTGCGAACCGCGGTCGGCTGGCTGCAGCGGCGCGTTGTGCGCTCGACCTCACGGATGCATCCGACAGTGGCAATGCACACGACCTGCTGGCCCGAGGCGCTGCCGCCATCCGCACGGCAGCCGAGTCCGACCCGCATCTGGCCGCTGCGGCGGAGCTGCTGCGGGAGGCACAGGTCTCGGCGCGCGAAGCCGCCGCCGAACTGTCCCGGTATCTGGATGCGCTGGACGCCGATCCGGCGCAGATCGAGGAACTCGAGCGACGTGCAGCTGCCCTCGAGGCGCTGGCGCGCAAGCACCGGGTGCCCGCGACCGGGCTGCCGGCCGTGCTCATCCAGTGCGAACAGGAACATGCAGCGCTCGCATCAGCCGATGCAACCCTGGCGGGGCTTGCGCAGGAACTTGCACGCCTGGAAACCACCTACACGGGAGCGGCTCTCGCGCTGAGCCTGGCGAGGAGCAAGGCCGCCCTTGACCTGGGAGCGCAAGTCAGCCGGTTGATGCAGGGACTGGGCATGGCCTCAGGACGATTCGAGGTCAAGATTCACTCCGATCCGCAGAGTTATTCCCCGCATGGCATCGACGAGGTCGAATTCCTGGTCAGCCCCAACCCGGGCCAGCCCCTCAAGGCCCTCGCCCGGGTGGCATCGGGAGGAGAGCTTTCGCGCATCAGTCTGGCCATCCAGGTGGCCGCGGCGCAGCAGGGCTGTGCCGCCTGCATGGTATTCGACGAGGTGGACGCCGGAGTGGGAGGTGCGGTGGCCGAGATCATCGGACGCCGGTTGCGCGAGCTCGCAGAGCGCAGCCAGGTCCTTTGCGTAACACACCTGCCACAGGTGGCGGCGCAGGCCCACAACCAGTTCCGCGTGGTGAAGCTCTCTGCCGGTCAGAACACCCGCACGGCTGTCCATGCGCTGAAAGACTCCGAACGGGTCGAGGAGATCGCGCGAATGCTGGGCGGTGTTTCCATCACCGACACTGCGCGCGAGCACGCACGCGAGATGTTGACATCGGTGGCGCCGCTCCCGGGTGCGGCATCTGCCCGCCGAACGCGGGGGCGGCGGTCTACTTGACTGGCTTGCCGGGGTTGGGGCGATAGGGACAGGCCTGCTTCCGGCAATGACCGTAGAGGATCAGAGCGTGCTCGCTGATTTCGAATCCCAGACGATGGGCCACAGCCTGCTGACGCTCCTCGATGCCGCCGTCCACGAACTCCTCGACATGGCCGCAGTCCACACACACGATATGATCGTGATGCTCCCCCTGGTTCAGCTCGAACACGGCCATGCCGCCTTCGAAATGGTGTCGGGTAACCAGCGCTGCGGCCTCGAACTGGGTCAATACCCGATAGACGGTGGCAAGACCGATGTCCTCGTTGGACTCGAGCAAGCGCTTGTAGATGTCCTCCGCACTCATGTGGCGGGCCGTGCCGTCAGCGAGGATATCCAGGATTTTCAGGCGCGGATGCGTGACTTTCAGTCCTGCCTTGCGCAGATCCGTACTTTCGCTGGGGCTCGATTCTCGGGTTCGGTGCGGCACTGGTCGGGATCCGGTAGCATGGCGGGGTCGTGCCCAGCCATTATCATTCAATCACCATGATTCCACCACTGCCATGATCCGCTTCCGACGCACCCTGGCTCCCCTGCTCGCCTTCTGCCTTCTGGGCAGTGCCTGTGTCTATCGCATCAACATCCGGCAGGGCAATTTCCTGGACCAGGCCGCCGTGGAACAGGTCAAGCCCGGCATGACTCGCAGCCAGGTGCGCTACCTGCTGGGAACGCCCATGGTGGCCGACACTTTCGACAAGGAGCGTTGGGACTATATCTATTACCTGAAGAAGGGACGGACCCGAAAGGTCGACTCGCGGCGGGTAACCGTGTTTTTCGACGGCGACAAGGTCGCCAGGATCGAAAAGCCATCGGCCGCCGTGGCGGCCGCCCAGGATGCTTCGGCTGCCACGATCAAGCCCGAACGGGGCATCTTCTAGCCGCGCAGGCGCAACCGCCTGACACGCTCGCGGCGCGCCAGCTTCGGATCGCTGGGCAGCTCGTCATACAGTTCGACCCGGTCACCCGCCTGCAGGATCCGGTTCTGCCTGACCGGTTCACCGAATATCCCTACACCGGCGCGAACCGGGGCCAAAATGCCCGTCAACGCATCACTCACGGTGGCGCCAGTGGGGAGCCGGCACTTTTCCACCCTCACCTTCGGGCCCTCCATCCAGGCCACCTCGACTTCGATCTCAGGCTCCATACACGGCCCGGGCCCGCGCCACGAATGCCGTGACCAGCGATGTGCAGATCGATTCGAACGCCGCATCCAGTGCCAGGCCCATGAGGCGATTGCTGAATTCGAAATCCACGTGAAAGCCGATCCTGGAACCTGCGGAGGCGATGGGCAGGAAACGCCATTGCCCCTGAAGCACCCGAAAGGGCCCGTCCTCCAGCGTCATGGTGATGGAGGAATCCGGCACAAGGAGATTGCGGGTGGTGAATCGGGATTTCAGGATACTGCGGGCAATGTCCACCGTGGCGATGACCTCGTTCTCGCCCACCGCCTGCACGGTGGCTCCCGTGCACCAGGGGAGAAACTCCGGATAGCTGGCCACATCACCCACCAGCGCAAACATCTGCGCCGGCGTGTACTTCACCAGCGCACTGCGGTCCACGCTTTTCACGGCATGCATGGTAGGCAATGCCCGCGGCGCTCACAATATCGGCCATTGTCGGCGACGGGCCGTTAGAATCGCCCGCATGGCCAAAGCGCCCGAAAAAGTCCCGCCCATCGCCGTCAATCGAAAGGCGCGCTTCGATTACTTCATCGAAGAGCGCCTCGAAGCCGGACTCTCACTCATGGGTTGGGAGGTCAAGAGCCTGCGCGCCGGCAAGGCCCAGATCACGGAAGGGTATATTTTCCTCAAGAATGGCGAAGCCTTCCTGTTTGGCGCTCATCTCAGTCCGCTGATTTCGGCCTCCACGCATGTGGAAACCGACCCAACGCGCACCCGCAAGCTCCTGCTGACCCGCCGCCAGCTCGATCATCTGGTGGGGGCGGTGGAGCGCCGCGGCTACACCCTGGTACCGCTGGAGCTGTACTGGAAGGACGGGCGGGCCAAGCTTTCGCTGGGCCTGGCCAAGGGCAAGAAGCAGCACGACAAACGTGCCACCGAGAAAGACCGGGACTGGCAGCGCAACCGCAACCGGATCATGAAATCAACCCGGTAGTAAACCACCGAGCCGCCTGAAGGCGGCGGCTTTGGTCGTCGGCTGGAAGCCGACTAAAGGCCGAGCCGAACCATGCAGGCTCACTCCGATACGCGAAAATCCTCATCGCCGTTCTCCACCGCCTCACCCTGTAATTCAATGTATTGCTTTATGACCTCATCGGTTACATTACCCGTCGTACAGGCAAAGTACCCTCTCGCCCATAGATGCCGCCCCCAAAATTCGCGTTGCAGGCGGTGATATTCCCGTACCAAGTGATGACTGCTTTTACCCTTCACTGCCTGCATGATCCGGCTCGGCGACACCTGGGGCGGCATGCTCAACATCAGGTGCACGTGATCCGGCCGAACATGCCCTTTGACGATCTGCACATCGTGACTCGCACAGATCTCCCGTATCAGCTCCCTCACCCGCAGCGCTACTTCCCCGCGCAAGACCGGCTTGCGGTACTTCGTGATAAACACAAAGTGATAGTGCAACTCATACGCCGTGTGGGGCCCTTTGCGGTAGCGCGTCATTCCTCATCGTACCGCAAGCCTGCTAAAGCCTTCGCCTGGAAGGCGAGGGATTTCACCCATCCCCGAGTGAGACATTCGTACCGAGGTGCAGGTTCCTCGTTAAACCATTTGCAAACTCATAGTTGCCAACGAAGACAACTACGCTCTAGCCGCCTAATCGCGGCTGAACCCTGACCGGCTCGTGCTGGTGCGAACGAATCAGGGGTAGCGCTCATCAGCTAGTGAGGCACACGGGTCCGGGGTGTGACTTGCGAATCGCCACCGGGCTGGCTGCGCGCTTTCCCTGCCCGTCGGGTAGCGCGCGGCGAGAACAATAGACACGGCTACGTACGTAGGTCCTGGAATGTAGGGCTTGTGGACGCGGGTTCGATTCCCGCCGGCTCCACCAATAACGAAACCTCAACCGTTCTCGGTTGGGGTTTTTTCTTGGCGCCGGTTCCCGCGTGTTGTTGGGGGTTCCTGCGAACGCCTGCGGATTTCGCCAGCCGTCCGAAGTGGCCGTTCCGGGCCTCATTTCACTCTCTCCTGGCCATTCCTCGCTCCGACCTCGCTCCCCGAAACTGGCCCGAAGACCGCAAAGACCACCAGCCACGCCCATACAGATCAAAGAGTTAGGCGTGGACGAATCAAGCGGTTGGGTTGCGGCATCGGGTAGTGAAGGAAACCCTGTGGTTGCGTTTTGTCGGTAGTTGTCGAGCTCTGCCGACACTTTGCAACACGTGGAGGATGCTCTCGGATGGTCAACGGCAGAGATCATTTGTCAGGATACTGTCCGGACAACTACAATAAGGACATTCAAGATCAGTCCGGAGGGGCACCATGAGCACCCTGAATCTTTCCAAGACCGAGCGCATTGACGTTCGTGCAAGCACGCCGGTCAAGCAACTGCTGCAGGAGGCTGCGCGCGCCTGCCACAAGAACGTGAGCGAGTTCCTGCTCGACGCAGGCGTGACGGCAGCCGCGCAGACGCTGGCGGACCGTCGCCAGTTCGTTCTGGATGAGACGCAGTGGCAGGCGTTCCAGGAAGCGCTGGACCGCCCGGTGCAAAGCAAGCCGCGTCTGAAGAAGTTGCTGCGTGAACCTGGGGTGCTGGGTTGAGCAATGACTACTCACCCGTTCGCAAGCTCGCTGCAACGGATCAGGTCGATGCGTTCGACTGCGGCCAGGCCGCGCTGAACCAGTTCCTGCAGCGCTACGCGCTCGTCAACCAGAAGGCTAACAGCGCGCAAACCTACGTCTGCTGCCAGGGTGACGTGGTGCTTGGCTTCTACAGCCTCGCCGTCGGCAGTGTCGATCCGCAGGCCGCGCCGTCAAGAGTGATGAAGGGGCTGGCGCGTCACCCGGTACCGGTCATGATCCTGACCCGACTCGCGGTGGACAAGGAGCATCAGCGCAAGGGACTGGGCCAGACATTGCTCAAGGATGCGCTGCTGCGCACTGCTCAAGCCGCCGACATCGCCGGCATTCGCTGCCTGCTGGTCCATGCCAAGGACGATGCGGCGCGCCAGTGGTACGAGTCGTGGGCATTCGAGCCCAGCCCGACCGATCCGTACCATCTGTTCCTGATGCTCAAGGATCTCAAGGGCATGTTGAGCTAAGGGGCGTCTTCGCCTCAGAGACCGACTCTCTCGCGCTGCTCATCCGTAAGCGCTCCACCGGGTACTGGATAGTGGCGGATTGCCGCGGCTGATATACGGGATGCAGTTTTCATTGCGAAGGAGACTGCATCATGGCAAGCGAAGAGATAGCGACCGGCGTGGAGGTCGGTGGTAGCAAGCGGGGATTGCGCCGATTTTTCCACCCCGAGGATCGTGCGGGTCTATTGGCGCAGTTTGATCGCAGCGGGCAAAGCGTGCGCGAGTTCTGCCGTGAGCACGCGGTGGGCCAAAGTTCTCTGACGGCCTGGCGGCGTCGACGGCGCGAGCAGGGCAGATCAGCAAGGGCCGCTTCTGTGGTGAAGGTGGGCGTGTCGAAGATCGCGGTGGGAACCGCGCAGATTGTTTCTGCGTCCTCTCGGGTGACGATCCGCACAGGAAGCGGATGGGAGATCGAGGCGGCGGTGGGGACTGAAGTTCAGTGGCTGTTGCAATTGACGCAGGCGCTTGCCGCATGTTCGGCATAAATGCGGACACGGCGGTGTTCGTGCGCCCTGGGGTGACCGATCTGCGCTTGAACTTCGAGGGGCTGCGGGCGCTGGTCATCACGGAATCGAAGCGCTGCGGGCTGCTGCGAACCGGTGCGAACTCGATCGAAAAGCCTTCCGCTACGGCCATCGGCCGTGGACGATCAAGCAGGTTTTTCGCACTGATTGGTGGCCGGAATGGCTGCTCAACCTCGTCTGCTTTCCGGAGGCCAGTTCAATTCCCGAAGCGGGGATCGAACCCGCGTCCGTTGCCACAACCAATAACACACCCATTTACACCCGTTCCTGGGCAAGGCGATCCGCCATGCGGCGAATGGTGATCACATTCACCGCACAAGCTGCGGTGAATGACTTGCGTATGCGGGGATTGTTCTCCATAATCTCCGCATGAATAGCGGCGATTACAAGTACATCTGGCAGACCTGCGACTGGCCGGCTTGGCGGTTCGACCTGGCGGCACTGGCTGGACTCATGGCCGAGGTCAGTCGCGCCCAGGGGTTGTTGATGGGTCGCCTGGCCGACGTCGGCATGGCCTTGCGTGACCAGGCGAGCCTCGCGGCGCTCACCGAGGACGTGGTCAAGACCAGCGAGATCGAGGGCGAGCAGCTCAACGTCGAGTCCGTGCGCTCGTCCATCGCCCGCAGGCTGGGCGTGGACATCGGCGCGCTCGCTCCGGTCGATCGCCACGTCGAGGGCGTGGTCGAGATGGTGCTCGACGCCACCGCGAACTGTCATGCGCTGGTGCCGCGTGAACGTCTATTCGGCTGGCATGCCGCACTGTTTCCCACTGGCTACTCCGGTCTTTCCAAGATCAAGGTCGGCGGCTGGCGTGACGATACCAGTGGCCCGATGCAGGTGGTGTCTGGCCCGATTGGCCGACAGCGTGTGCATTTCGAGGCACCGCCAGCTGACCGTTTGGAAGTCGAAGCCAGCCGTTTCCTCGACTGGCTGAATGGCACATCGAACGAACCGCCGCTGCTCAAGGCCGGCCTTGGGCACCTGTGGTTCGTCACCTTGCACCCGTTCGATGACGGAAATGGTCGTATCGCCCGGGCTATTGGCGACCTGCTGCTGGCGCGTGCCGACGGTAGCCCGCAGCGTTTCTACAGTTTGTCGGCGCAGATCCAGCGCGAACGCAAGGCCTACTACGACATCCTGGAGCGGACGCAGAAGCGGTCGATGGACGTCACCGAGTGGCTTGCGTGGTTCCTCGACACGCTGCATCGCGCCGTCGACCAGGCACAGCACACGCTCGATGCTGTGCTGACCAAGGCGCGGTTCTGGCAGCGCTGGGCGACCACGCCATTGAACGAGCGCCAGGTGAAGTTGCTGAACAAGTTGCTCGACGGTTTCGAGGGCAAGCTCACCAGCAGCAAGTGGGCGGCCATTGACAAGTGTTCACCGGACACGGCGCTACGCGATATCAACGATCTGCTGACGCGGGGCGTGCTGCGCAAATCAGATGCGGGTGGACGCAGTACCAGCTACGGGCTGAGCGATCTGCCGGAGTAGCTGCGTTCCCAGGAATTGGCTTGGCTCACGCGCGGAACAGCGCCTTCATGGACTCCTGACCGAGCCCGAGGTCATGAACGACGGCGGCCCAATCAATCTGGCTCATCCGCAGCGGATCCACGCTCGGCATTGCCGCATCCGGCGAGCAGCGCTGCCCGTCGCGCACCTCACGCACTGTGCGTCGTGAGCACCCCAGGGCGCGGGCGATCTCGCGCAGGCCGCGGCCCTGGTCAGGCGGGTCCACCGCCAATTAACTGGTGCTGCGCCCGCCCGCATCTGATTTGCGCAGGACGCCACGCGTCAACAGGTATCAAGATGAATCATCCGAGCGATTCGTCACGCATGCGCCGGGTCGAGTCTGCGCTGCGCGCCGCGACGGGTGAAGCGCTCCCGCAAATTCAACAACTTAAGTGCGGCGATTCACCGTCAGCCGTAGATAGTGTGCTCGCAGCCTTGCGAAAGATCGCAGAAGGCCGGGGGCCAGTTCCAGGCTGTGCTGGATGATGCCCTTCGTGGCTGGATCGATCGGCAGCAGAAGGAATGCCCCCGTTCGCGATCGGGTGCGCCAGGCCAGAAAATTCCCCTGCCGCAGTGCAACCATGCGTAAGCAGTCGTACTTTGGTTCGCGGTCAGTGGCACCTCCGGCAAAACGTCTGTCGTTGGCTCCCTCAGGATTGTCCGTTTCACGCAACGTGCCCGATCTGAACATGGCACGCCCCTATTGACAGACTGTAACCGGCGAGCAACATTAGCAGTTGGTCGTCAAACCAACTTTGATCCTGTTGCCTGGGAGAGTGCAGATGAAAAAATTGAATGGGAAATCCTGTCGCCCGCGGAGCACGCACATGCTTGCGCCGGTGCGCAACGTTGTCTCCAGTGGAGTCGCCCTTGCAGTCTGCGCCGTGCTGTACGGCCCCTCCGGCGTGCAGGCTCAGCAGGCACCAGCCGACGACGCGGTCGCATTGAAGGAAGTCATCGTCACAGCCACCCGACGTGTCGAGAGTGTCCAAGACGTACCCATCAGCATCTCGGTGTTCGGCCAGCAACAGATGGACGCCCAGGGAGTCAAGTCAGTCGATGACATCGCACGACTCTCACCCTCCATTCAGTACAGCTATGGTGGAGGCGGCTTCGGCAGCAGTCTGGGAAACTCGATTTCCATCCGCGGCATGGACTCGGGCGCTGGGCCGGCGACGACGGGCATTTATATCGATGACACACCCGTCCAAGTGGGTGCCACGATTGCCAGCGGCAGCTTCACCGACAATGCCTACCCGATGTTGTTTGACATCGAGCGTGTCGAGGTCCTGAGCGGCCCGCAGGGCACGCTGTTCGGATCGGGTTCGGAAGGCGGCGCGGTCCGCTTCATCCAGCCCGCGCCCAACATGTCGAAGACCTCAATCTACGCCCGCTCGGAAGTCTCAAACACCACCTACGGCGCTCCCAGCTACGAGTCGGGTGTGGCGGGCGGAGCTCCCATCGTGCAGGACACGTTGGGCTTTCGAGCCAGCATATGGGGTCGGCACACGGGCGGCTTCGTCGATCACGTCGATTACTACAACGGCAGGGTCCTCAACCCCAACAACAATTATCAGGACGCTTTTTCGGGCCGAATTGCATTCGGCTGGCAGCCTGTCGAAGGCTTGATGATCACACCGTCTTTCTATCACCAGAAAATCAAGGCGAATGGTGCCGGCGGCAACGCCTTCTATTTCCCCAGTGACGGCATCGGCGATGTCAATGTCAATCAGCCCTATGGCGATCCGGATCATGGGAAGTATGTCGATCTCCTGAGCCTCAATCAGTGGTCCGCACAAACGATCAACCTGTCTTCACTCAAGGTCGAATGGACGTTGCCTCACGACATGCAGCTGTTCTCCAATACCTCGTATTACAAGCGCACGCAGGATGGCGTCACCGACTTTGCGCCGCTCGAAGCTGCCTTCTGGGCCAACGCACTGTGGCCGACAAATCCCTCGTGGACCTTCCCGGGAGCGGATGTTCAAGGAAACAAATTCTTTACGCAGGAGATTCGTCTGCAGTCGACTGCGACGGATGCCCGCTTCAAGTGGTTGGTCGGCGCGTTCTTTTCCAACAATTCGACGACTGATGGCCGCAACGTCGAGGACATCTACTACGACCTCTCTTTTTTCGGCATACCTCTTGCCGACGGTTTGTACTCGTTCAAGAACGTAACCAATCTCAAGGAGAAGCAAAAATCGGTGTTCGGCCAGGCCGACTTCAAGATTGCCGGGGGCCTGATTGCCACCTTGGGTCTGCGTTATGCGAAATTGAATACCGACTGGATCAACTACGAGGGTGGACCGGTTACCGGCGCTAACTGGCCAGGGCCGGGCGGACTTCCTGACCGAGGAACGGCAGATGCCTCGGTCGTCATTCCAAAATACATGCTGCAATACAAGACCGACAATACGATGACATATATCAGTGCGACCAAGGGCTTCCGCAACGGTGGTGTCAATGCCCCGATCAACAATTTGCGATGTGCGCCTGACCTTGCAGCGCTGGGTCTGACCGCGGTGCCCGGGAGCTACAAGCCGGATAAACTCTGGAGCTATGAACTGGGGACCAAGCTCCAGATGCTCGATCACCGCCTGGTCATCGACGCGGCCGTCTACCAATACAACTGGTCGGACATGATCAGCAACCAGTACCTGTCCAAGTGCACGCTGTCCTACACCGCCAATATCGGCACGGCGCGGGGCCGCGGATTCGAGTTCTCGGCGCAATACCGGCCGCTTCCTCCCCTGACCCTCGGCATGAACCTGGGCTACAACAAGCTCGAGTCCACCCAGACGATTCGGGCAACTCCCACCGACGCCAATCCGCTGGGCGCCATCCGGATCGAGGACGGCGACCTGATCAACTCAGGCGGAAGGCTGAACGCAAACGTGCAATACACGTTCGACGTGGGCGACAAGCAGGGCTACTTCCGGACGGACTACACCTACAACAAGCGCCCGGGGTTCGTGAACAACCCGAACACCACGTCTTTCATCGACGATCCGCGCAAGATTTTCCTGAAACCTGGATATGGCCTTGCCAACGTGAGACTGGGCATGAACGTAGGAAACTGGGATGTTTCGCTGTTCAGCAACAACCTGTTCAACAAGCAGGTGTTCAATATCCAGCGCGCGACAATCAGCTTCATAAGCATCCCAACATCCGTGAAAACCGCTACGGTGAACTATCCCCGCACCTTCGGCATCACGGCGGTGTATCGCTACTGATCGTCGTGCCGTTTCGAGTCTTGACACGGGCGCGCCACAGGGCGCGCCCATTTTTTTGGTGCGCCCGGTTCGATGCGTTCGATGGGTTGGATGACGATCGTGCTATCGTCGCGGCCGGCCCCCGGAAAGGTACGAAACCGTGATCAATCGACGCCAGATGATCCTCTCCTCGGCCACAGCCGCAATCGGGCTGGGACTGCGCCCGGCATTGGCTGGCCCGCACGAGTTTGCGCAGCGGGACTACGATCGCGCGATGGTGATCGATGCTCTCGGGACCTTGGGCGAATTCAATCCGGATGCGGCCCCCGATGCCATGTTGAGTGCGCAGGCTCTGGCCGACATGCGCGCTTCAGGAATCACGGCGCTGAATTTCACGGTCAACGAGGTCGGCAACGGGCCTGACAAGTTCTTCAAGGCGGTTGCTTCGATCGCCGGGGTGGAGGCGGAAATCGTCGCGCACCCGGATCTGTTGATGATCATTCGCAACGGCGCCGACCTCAAAACCGCCAAGTCCACGCATCGGTTCGGGATCATCATGGGCTGCCAGGATACGACGATGCTGGAGGGCGATTTGAGCCGCTTGAGCGTGTTCCGGGATCTGGGCGTCCGGATCGTCCAGCCCACCTACAATGTGCGCAACCTGTTGGGCGACGGCAGTGCGGAGCCGGCAGACGGGGGCTTGAGCCGGATGGGTTTCGACTTCATTTCGCAGATGAACCAGCTGCACATGCTCATCGATTTGAGCCATGCCGGGCAGCGCACGATCGCACAGGGGATTGCGGCGTCCAAAACACCGGTTGCCATTTCACATACAGGCTGTCGCGACCTGGTCGACCTGCCACGAAACACGCGAGATTCCGATTTGCGGGCGCTGGCTGCCAAAGGGGGCGTCGCCGGCATCTACTTCATGCCATTTCTGCGCGCTTCGGGTCAGCCGCACGCCGCGGACCTCATCGCGCATATCGAACATGCGGTGAATGTCTGTGGTGAAGATCATGTGGGGCTGGGGACAGACGGCCTGGTTTCCGGATTTCCCATGTCCGACGCGTTCAAGGCATTCCACAGGAAGGACGTCGAAGAGCGCAGGAAGGCGGGCCTCGCCGCCCCCGGGGAATCCGTGGATGTCTACACGCTGGTGCCCGAGTACAACGATTCGCGGCGATTCAAACATCTGGCCGACGATCTGATCCGGCGCGGCTGGAGCAGCACGAGGATCGAAAAGATCCTCGGTGCGAACTTCGCCCGCCTGTTTACCGAAGTCTGGGGCAGCGGCGGGACTGGCTTCTGAACCCTCACCTGCGTGATTGCCGGCAGAGAGGTTGCGCCGGAACCGGACGCGTTCCGCGTTGCAACTGGACTTCAAGTTTTGAACAACACCGTGTGGTAATCGGACAGGGCGAAACCTGGTAGTCGGATCTCGGCGTGCCCGTTGGTTCCGCACCAGGCTACCGACGTCCCGTAGGGGTCGTGCAATGCGACGCCCTGAACGCGAGTCGGATCGGTGCGATTGTCTTAGTGCCGTTGACCAGCAACCTCAAATGGGCGCGAGCATCCGGAAACGTGCTGTTGCCGTCCAAGGCGACCGGATTGCCGAAAGACTTGGTTGCAACCGTATCGCTGATACGTGGCCCTGGAAAAACGTCAGCTCGTCGAGCGGGTGGGAAAAATCTCCAGGCGTCAATTGGAACTCATCTTGGCCGGCATTGATGTGATCCTCGGCCGGTGATCAGTGCTCGTATCGAGCCACACCGGCCGCGCGCAAGCGGCGCGGCGCCGTCTCACGCAGGAAGAGCGAGGCCACCAGACCGAGCCCCAGCCCGCCGAGGGTGAACATGGGGATGATGGCGATGCCGTAGTGCTTCGCGAACAGACCGGCAAGGATCGAGCCGACACCCGCTCCCAGCAGCTCACCGGCACCCGAACACAGGCCGATGGCTGACGAGGTCAATCCTGCCGGCACCGCCTCGGTGGCAACGGGCCCGGTCAACAGGCTCAGCACGCCGTTTCCGAAGAATGCAGCGCCCGCCAGACACAGGAACAAGCCGAACTGGTTGTCGCCGCCCAGGAGCGAAAACAGGTACACCGACAGGCCCAGGCACAGGAAACTCAGTACCGTGGCCGGCCGCCGACCGATGTAGTCGGACACGGCCGGTATGGCCACGCCGCCAATGAGGCCGCCCACGCCCAATCCCGCCATCACCGAGCCCATCTGCAGCGTGGTCAGCCGCACATGGTCCGTGAGGTAGGTCGAGACCATGTTGCTCAACACGAAGATGCAGCTCATGCCGCCGTACATGCAGATCATCGACAGGATGACATTGCGGTTTTTCAATGCCTGCGACCAGGGGAGCGGTCTGTGCACGGCGCGCGCTTCATCGGTGCGCAGGTGCGCAGGCTCGCGAATGATGCGGTACATGAACACCGCCAGGATGAATCCCGGGAGCGCAACGATGATGAACACCCATCGCCAGGAAACGTATTCCAGCAGGTGCGTGGCCAGGATGGGGCCGAGCAGCAGGCCAAACAGGGAAAAGCTGCTGAGCTGAATGCCCTGGTTGAATCCCAGCCGACTGGGATGCGAGGCCTCGCCGGTGAGCGCCACGCTGGTGGAAAGGAAGGCGCCTTCGGTGGCGCCCATCACGCTGCGGAACATCAGCAGCAGCGGCAGCGCCGTGACGAGGCCGGAAAGTCCGGACATGAGCGAAAAACCCAGAAGGGCTGGTATCAGGATCTTGCGGCGGCCCAGGCGATCCGAAAGATTGCCCATCACCATGGAGAACACGCCCCACGAAATGGCCAGCACGCCTCCGATCAAGCCCTGATCGTCGTATCCCAGTCCCAGATCCTTCATCATCGCCGGAAACAACGGGCCGATGATCCAGCGGTCGAGACCGACCAGGCCAAAGCCCAGGAACAGCAGCAGAACCGCTTTCCATTCGTAGGACGTATCGAACTTCGTGCTCGGCTCGCTCATGTTTCACCCGTTCGACGTCAAGTACATGCCAGTTCTCTCATCGCGCATGCGTGGTTCCTGCTCCGGCAAAACCCCTGGCTTCCAGCCAGAAGTAGAACTCGTCGATCCAGTGATCACTGGTCAGGCCCTGCTTCTTCGCACCGAACCCGTGACCCCCGGCCGTGAATACATGTGCTTCGGGCCTGTGGCCTTCCGCCGTGAGGGCTGTGAAGAGTTTCGCCACGGTCTGGGCGCTGATCGGGTCATCCTGGGCCCAGGCCAGGAACATCGGCGGCAATTGTTTGGGCAGGCTGGCCGGTCCTCCAAACGGGCCGCCGTAGAGGATGGCTGCGAAATCCGGCCGGACCCCGACATCCTCGTTCAGGACCAGGCTCACCGCGACCGTGCCACCCGCGGAAAATCCAGCCACGCCTACCCGATCAGGGGACACGCCCCATTCCGCGGCATGCTCACGAACCACCTTGATGGCCTGCACACCATCGGCGATCGCGTATTTCGCGGCCTCGTCCATGTCCTTCATCGAAGGCATGGCACCGCCCGGCCGTTGTTCCATGAGTCGATACTTGAGCACGAACGCGGCAATGCCTCTTTTCTGCAGCCAGCGGGCTACATCGTTCCCTTCCCGCTCGATGGCCAGCGCCACGAAGGCGCCCCCCGGCGCAATGATGACCCCGGTACCCGTCGCCTTGCCCTTCGCCGGCAGGAAGGCGGTCAAGGTGGGCTTCGAGACATCGACCACGGAGGGGCCGAACATCCCGTTCTCGACGCGTTTCTCCGTGTAGGTCCACTTCTCTGATCCAGGCGGCGTTCCCGGCCACAGATCGACCGTCTGTGCGCCGGCGCAGGTCCAAACCAGGCATGCGGCGACAATGGCGCCCCGCCTCATCACGATGGATCGCATGGGTCTCTCCTTCTATGTTCTCTTGGCCCGGGGGATGATCGGCAGCAGGATGTAGGAGCCGTACTTTCTCGAGTGGTAAACGGTCTGTCGGGCCTTTTCCATCCGGACGCCCGTCATCGGGTCCTCACCGGTATTGAGGTTTCGATCGAGCCACGGGAAATTGCTGCTGGAAATTTCCACCCGGATGCGGTGGCCCGGAAGAAAGACATTGCTGGTGGCCCACAGATCGATGTCGTATTCGTACACCTTGCCGGGCGTCAGGAGCGAAACAGGCGCCTCGGGCCCCCCGCGATACCGGGCCCGGATCACACCACTCTGGACGTTCCTCGCATAGCCGTCCGGCTCCACATCGACGAGCTTCGCAGTCCAGTCGGTATCCCGGGCACTGCTGGACGCGAACAGCTTCACCTTCAAGGGCCCCGTCACTTCGAGCGCTTCGGTCAGCACCGGGGTCGAGAACACCAGCACGTCGTTGCGCGCTTCTGCCCTGGCCTGATTGACCGGGCCCCACTTCACCGTATTGCATCGCAGGCAGTCGAGCAGATTCCCGCCCAGCGTCGGGACCGGATCCTGTGGATCGTAGGTAAACCGGTCTTCAGCCGCACCCGAAGGTCCTGCCGTCGACAGGACGCCATCGCCCGAGACGCTGTTGGCCTTGCCGCCGCTGTGCAGGTAGTACTTCGTGTACTTCGTGCGGGCCAGCGGCCATTCGTTCTCGTAGCGCCAGGCATTCTCGCCCATCACGAAGATCCGGTAGGGCGGTTCCCGATCGATGCCGTTCTGGATGCCCTTCAGCCATCGGTCCTGCCAGCGCAGATAGACATCGCGCAGATCGACCTCGGCCGCAGGACCGAAATCCACGCTGCGATCCGGCCCGGTCGAGGGCATGTCCGGGTTGGCATTGCGTATGCCGGTCATGTGCGTCCAGGGCCCGATGATGATGTGTTTGTTCCTGCGCGCCAGCTCCGAGACGCCGTGCTGACTGATGGAGATCTGGTCCTGCAGTGCGCCGCGCAGGAAGATGTCGTACCAGCCGCTGACGGTGAGAAATGGTACCCGGATGTTGCTCATTTCCTTCTGGATGCTGATGCCGTTCCAGAACGGATCATTGCCGCGCGGATGCTTGAGCAGTTCGCGGAAGCCCGGATTGCTCTGCCCTGCCGCCTGGTCCATGGTCATCAGCGGCAGGTGGCGGTAGATGCTCGCCCAGTCATAGGCCGGGCTGTACTGCATGCCATGCCCGTTCATGTCCGAATCCGCCCACCCGATGCCGAAACTCAGCAGCACGGTGCCGTCCATGTAGGTCCAGTCGTTGAAAATGTTGCCGGTGGTGACCGAGGCAGCAATTGCCACCAGGTTATTGGGGCGGTGAATCGCCGGCGCGATCTGGGTGTAACCGACATATGAACCGCCCAGCGTTCCGATCCTGCCATTGCTCCACGGTTGCGCAGCGATCCAGTCCATGGTGTCCAGGCCATCATTGGCTTCATTCGCATACAGGACAAATTTCCCGTCCGAATCGTACTTGCCGCGTACATCCTGGGTGGCGTAGACGTAGCCGCGCTCGGCGTACCATTTGCCGGACTGTGAGGCATCCGGGCCGTTGTTGTTGTACGGTGTTCGCATCAGCACGGTTGGAAACCGGCCGGGTGCGTCGGGAAAATAGAAATCGGTGGACAGGTCCACGCCATCGCGCGTCCTGATCTTCACGTTGTGATCCATCCGCACCTTGTATTGAGGCTGGGACAGACCTGCCGTGTCGAATTCCCCCGCCGGCGGCTGCTGGCCCCAGGCCGGCCCCATCAGCATGGCTGCAACGCAAAGGCCGATCCTGCGCAGCGTTCCTGCTTTCATCGCCCCTGTCCCCCTCCCGCGGATGCGGCTACTTCTGGCGCGGCGGCTCGTGAAAAAAGATCTTGTCCACGATCACCCAACCTCTTTCGGTCTTCAGCAGATGGAAGTGATCCATGAAATTCAGTCCGAAGTAGGATTCCTCGATGACCGTTGCGCGCGCCACGCTGCCATTCACGTGCAGATCGACGATCGCCGCGCGAAAGGGCTCTCCGGATTTCGCCGGCGCAGGCTTTTCCGCCACATCCTTCAGGAAGGCGTCGAGCGGCCCGTGGACGAAGTGGCCCATGATGACCCCGTGCAGGCGCGCGTCCGGATCGAACACTTCCTTCAGCAATTGCACATTGCCCGTGCGGATGCCCTCGATGTACTTGCGCACCGCGGTTTCGACTTCGAAATGAGCAGGAAGCTGCAGGTTGTCGGCGGGAACTGTCATGCGTGCGCTCACCAGATCATCGTGTGAGGAATGGTTGAAGTACCTACTATTCCGGAAAGTTAACCGGTTTGGGCTGGCTGGGCAAGTAGCTTGACCCGGCACTGGCTTGACGCGGCACCCGACGCGCTCCGGAGGGATATAATGCGCCGGTCCCTTCCCCACTCCATCCGCTACTGACCAGGTGAAGCATGAGTACGCGTCTCTCGATCCTTGCGGCGACCTGCCTGACCTTCACGGCCGCCACAGCCCTGGGTGCAGCCCCGAAGTCGCTGTATCCCGTCTACGAACAACTCAGCCAGCACAGATTCGTCGACCTTACCCATACCTTCGCGCCAGGCATTCCCCACTGGAAAGGCATGCCCAACGAGAAAGTCGATGTTCTGTACACCGTCAAGAAGGATGGTTTCATCATCCAGCAGTTCTGCCACACCGGCCAATGGGGCACGCACATCGATGCGCCCGTGCATTTTCACGACGGATTGAAATCCGTCGACCAGGTGGATCCGAAGGAAATGCTGATGCCCCTGGTGGTGCTGGACGTCCACGAGAAGGTGGCAAAGAATCCCGACTACGTGCTGACTCTGGACGATGTAAAGGACTGGGAGGCTCGCCACGGCCGCATCCCGAAGAATGCCTTCGTTGCGATGCGTACCGACTGGAGCAAGCGCTGGTACAGCCAGGAAGCCATGCAGAACGTCGACGCCCAGGGCGTGGCGCACTATCCGGGGTGGAGCATGCCGGTCCTGAAACTCCTGTATGAGGACCGCGGCATCACCGCGTCGGGACATGAGACCACCGACACCGACCCGGGCATCTCCACGACCAAGGACAACTACACCCTGGAGTCGTGGCTCCTCGGCCAGAACCATTACCAGATCGAGATGCTGGCCAACCTCGACCAGGTTCCCGAGGCAGGCGCGCTGGTGATGGTCAGCTTTCCAAAACCCAAGGGCGGTTCGGGGTTTCCGGCCCGGGTCATCGCCATCGTTCCCTGACCGGAGTTCCTCGATGTCCAAACCCATTGAGTACGAGGAGGCCAGCGCCGAGGTCCGTGCGGTCTACGACGAGATCATGAAGACCCGCAAGGTTGACTGGGTGAACAACTTCTGGAAGGTGCTCGCCCATCATCCGCCAACCTTGCGACGCACCTGGGCGGCCGTCAACGAAGTCATGCAGCCGGGTGCCCTGGACCCGCTCACCAAGGAACTGATTTACCTCAGCGTCAGCATGACCAACAACTGCCGCTACTGCATCGCCTCGCACTCGGCGGCTGCCCGGAAGAAGGGCATGACCGAGGCGCAGTTCCAGGAACTCGTGGCGGTCGTGGGTCTCGCCAATGAGACCAATCATCTGGTGTTTGCCCACGATGCACCGATCGATCCCCAATTCCAGCCCCCCGGATGACACCCATGAGCAAACCACTCGCCCGATTCGTTCGCTGGTCCGACCTTCCTGCCGAGCCCATGAAAGGCACCATCACCCGCAAGTTCGTCAGCACCGACCGGCTGATGATCGCGCACGTCCTGCTGAAGAAAGGCGATGAAGTGCCCCGGCATGCGCACGAGAACGAGCAGATCACCTATATCCTGAGCGGTGCATTGCAGTTGTGGATCGGGGCCAACGACGAGCAGACCGAAGTGGTGCGTGCGGGTGAACTGCTGGTCATTCCATCCAATGTGCCGCACAGGGCTCTGGCGCTGGAAGACACACTGGACGTCGATGTGTTCAATCCTCCCCGCCAGGACTGGTTGCAGGGAACCGATGCCTACCTGCGCCGCTGAGTCCGGGCGCGATGAAGGCCATGCCACGGCGCCGGGGTGCCGCGAGGCCGTTGCACGGTTCCGGCTCCCGGAAAAACTGGGATTTGGCCAGGTCATCGCACCGGTCATGTACAGCTGCGAGTTTGACGGCAAACACTGGGGCTCGCGCCAGCTGCTCGAGTACGGACCGCTCCTGATCCACCCGGGCGCACGCGCCCTGCAATACGCTGAACTTGTGTTCGAGGGGATGAAGGCGTATCGCGTCGGCCAGGACCAGCCCAATCTGTTCCGGGTCCGGGACCACTGGCAACGGCTGGCCAATTCCTCCGCCCGGTTGTCCATTCCGGTGCTGCCCTGGGAATTGTTCCTCGAGGGCGTTGAAGCCATGGTGCGGGCCTGCAAGAGCATCATCCCGCGCAAGTCAGGACAGTCCCTGTACCTGCGGCCCTTCGTCTATGGCACCGAACCCGGCTACATGGTCCGCAATTCCAGCACGCTGCGCTTCATCGTCATTGCCAACCCCGGAGAGGCCTATGCATCGGGCGCCATGAGCGTTGCGATCGAGCGCCGGGAATCCCGCGCAGCCATGGGCGGGACGGGGACGGCCAAGACCGGCGGCAACTATGCCGCATCGCTCCGTGCAACTTCCGCGGCGGTGGCCAGAGGCCATCACGTCGTGCTCTGGCTGGACGCGCCCGAGCATCGCTACATCCAGGAACTGTCGGGCATGAACCTTTTCGCGGTCATCGATGGCGAACTGCATACGCCCGCGCTCGACGGCACCATCCTGCCGGGCATCACCCGCGATTCGCTGATCGGCATTGCCCGGCGCGAGGGTCGGCGTGTGCACGAACGGCGCATGCAGGTGGACGAACTTCTGGCGCAGATCGACAGCGGGCACTGCAGCGAACTGTTCGCCTGCGGTACGGCCGCCATCGTTGCACCCGTTTCGCGCCTGGTGGATGCGGACGGTTCCGTGCATGCACCGCGAGAGGCCGACGCGCTCGCGGCCGGCCTGCGCGAATCGCTTCTTTCCCTGCAGGAACGCCGGGCGCCCGACACGTTCGGATGGGTCCATGAGGTCGGCGGATGAGCGGACCGTGAGTGACGCGCTCACCGATCCGGGTCCGGCACCCGCCCCCTCACCGGCTCCGGCTCCGGTCCGCCGCCGCAGCGGAATCAGCATGCTGCTGGGTATTGCCATCCTCCTGGCGGTGGCATTGACCCTTTGGAGCTGGATGGCTCTGGCCTGGTCCTACTCGGAAGGCGAGCGCGCAGGGATCGTGCAGCGGTTTGCCATCCGCGGCTGGATCTGCAAGACGCACGAAGGAGAGCTTGCGCAATACATCGTGCCCGGGGTTGCGCCGCACATCTGGGAGTTCAGCGTACGCAACCGGGCCGTGGCCGAACAGATCAGTCGTTATGTGGGGCAGCCGGTGCAGCTGCATTATTCCGAGCACCGCGGTCTGCCGACCTCGTGCTTCGGCGACACGAGATTCTTTGTCGATGGCGTCACTCCGATGAGTGCCACAAACTCACCGTTCGCACCCCCGGGAACGCAGGCCGCAACGCCAACGCCAACGCCCGCGCCCGCGCCGAAACCCTGAAGGGACGGGCAAGGGCCACTTCCCGCCAGAAGATCCTCCCGGCGATTCAGTTCCTGAATCGTGCCTGCGACTGCCGGACCTGTTCTGAGATCTGCACGGCCATCTGCAAGGCAAGCAGCGCATCCGCGCCGCTGACCAGCGGAGGTTCCCGGGTGTTCACCGAATGCAGGAATGCCGCGATCTCGTCCTTCAGGGCATCACCCGGCTCAAAGCTCCGCTCCTCGATGGATACCGGCGGCATGCCTTCCGGAACCGCGCCCTCTGCCTTGCGGATTGCCGTGAGTATCTTCTGATGCAGATCCACCGAAAGGTAGGCATCGTCTTCGAAGACCCGGAGCTTGCGCTCGGTCTTCAGGCTCACCCGGCTGGCAGTGGCATTGGCCACGCAACCGTTCTCGAACCGCAGGCGTGCATTCGCGATATCGATCTCGCCTGAAAACACGCTGCTGCCGATGGCGTCCACCGCCACCACCGGTGAACGCACGATGCTCAGGATGAGATCGATGTCATGGATCATGAGGTCAAGCACCACGTCCACATCGGTGCCCCGTTGCCGAAAGGGCGCGAGTCTCGCGGACTCCATGAAGCGAGGCCGCTTGAGCCGGGGCGTGACTGCCTGGATGACCGGGTTGAAGCGCTCCAGATGTCCCACCTGCAGGATCCGCGACCGGCGCCGCGCCAGTTCGACCAGCTCGGCACCTTCCCCAGGTGTCGCGGTAATCGGCTTTTCCAGCAGCACATCGACGCCGGCATCGAGGAAATCACGGGCAATGGCATGATGGGTTGGTGTGGGTGTGACGATGCTCACGGCATCCACACGCCCGATCAGCAGCCGATGGTCTGCGACCCCGGGAATCCCCAGTTCGCGCTCGAGCATGGTGCGGGTCCCGCCATCCGGATCTGCAACGGCCACGAGCTGTGAGCCTTCCAGCTGCGCATACTTCTGCGCATGAAATCGGCCCAGATAGCCGACCCCGATCACTGCGGTACGGATCATTCCTGTCGTGACTTCTCGCGCTGCCACTTGCTGCGCGACCGGTAGTTCTGGCGCAATTGCTGGACGATGCCACCGAAAACGGCGGCGGCGGCGCCTGCGAGACACAGAAGGCTCCGCCAGAAGGTCCAGCTCCCCTCCCACAGGGACCAGATCATCATCCCAACGGTTATCGTCACACCGGCCGCCATCAGGGTCCAGGGTTTGGCCGAATACAGGGGCCCGGGCATCCAGCGCTTCATGCGACGATTCTACAGCCTCGTGATACTTGGTTTACACTGCCTGTCATGTGGCTCAAATCGCTGCAGGCGCATTTTTCAACAAGCGGACCCGGACACCGGCTCCTGTTGCTGCTGAGCGCCTCCTTCCTGTTTGGGCTGATACTGCTCCCTGGGGTCATCTATCTGGGCGGATTGCTGATTCTGGGCCGGCTGGATGGCGCCACCCTGCTGGGCCAATACGCCTCCCTGTACCGTGACTTGGGGCACGGCCATCTGGCGGCCTGGCTGGTGGTTCTCGGTCCGGCATTGCTGCTGATGCTGGCTCGCGGCCTGATCGCCTTCTGGCGCCGCAGCGGCCAAGCCACGGCGGGACAAGGCCCCCGGAAGCAGGGTTTCCCCTAAAGATTTGCGGCAGCCGGACGTTAGCGTGGTGGAACCCTGCCACCCCTGTGCCGCGCATGACGCCCGAACTGGAACGACTCGTCCAACACGTCCGCCTCCCCACGCCCTGCGGCGTTGCCTTGCGCATCATCGAATTGGCACAGGATCCCGAGATCGACATCGCCAGGGTCGCAAGGACCATCAGCCTCGATCCTGCATTGACCACACGCGTCCTGCGCACTGCCAATTCCCCTCTCTACGCCCAGCGGCGCAGGTGCGCAAACCTCCACCAGGCCATGGTGGTGCTCGGGCTGAACGCCACACTGACGCTTGCCCTGAGCTTCACTCTTGCGGGCACGCTGCGGGGTCAGAAGCCCCGCAGCATCGACTATCCGTTCTACTGGTCCCGCGCCCTGATTTCCGCGCTTGCGGCACGTGCTCTGGGTGAGGCGCTGGGACAGCCGCGCGCCGAGGAACTGTTCCTTGCGGGCCTGCTGCAGGACGTGGGCATACTGGCGCTGGATCAGGCCCTGCCGGAGATGTACCTGAACACAGCGGGTCTGCAACGTGATCATCACGCCCTGGCCGAATTCGAGCGCAAGCGCCTTGGCACCGATCATGCCTCGATCGGCGGGCGACTGATGAACGCCTGGAATCTGCCGGAGCGATTGCACCGCGCCATTTCGATTTCCCACGTCATGGAACAATCAAGGGCCGCTACAACCGATGCCCTCGCGCATCGCTGCGTTGCGCTTTCGGGCCTGATCGCAGACCTTTACCTGGTAGAACCCGAGCGGCGCGATTTCCAGCAGGTCGCACTCGCGACCGGAAGAAGTCTTGGTCTGGGCAGACCGGCATTCGGTCAGTTGCTTCGGACCATCGGCACTCTGATTCCGGACACAGCATCCCTGTTCGACACGGATCTGCAGCCCGGTACGGATCCGGAAGCCATACTGGAACAGGCGCGGAACGTCCTGGAACTGCGAAACCTGCAGAACCTGCGCGACACGAGTGACACGAGCGCGGCTGGGACGGGACCCGAGCTGGATGCTCCGATCCTGGACGAAAACACCGCAGCCGATGCGCAGCCAGAACTGATGGAAACGCCTCCGCTCGATCATCCCATGGTGCGCGAGTTCGAACGCGCCAGCCAGTCCGGTTTGCCGCTGAGTCTTGCTTTCGTGGCATTGCGGCACCTGGAGAGCGATGAAGGAACGCGGGCCTCGGAGCAGGCATTGCCAGTGCTGGCAAGAGCCCTCAAGACACATGCAAGACACACCGACATCGTGGTGCGTCATGATGTCGATGGGTTCGCGCTCCTCATGCCTCAAACGGATCCGGACACCGCCCGCCACATCTGCGAGCGCATCGTCCGCGAGGTGCCGGCGCGCCTCCATGAGGTCACGCGGGCATCCAGCCCGGGCATCTCGATCGGCTGTGCGACGCATGCCCGCCACTCATCGTTCACCGGCGCCCGGGAGTTCATGCTTGCAGCCCATCAGGCGCTGCACACCGCCAGACTCATGGGACCGAACCGAATGGTCGTTTTCGAACCACGGGAACCGCTGCGCATGACCGAGGCATCCTGATCACGCAATGCGCGAGGACTTGCCTGTCAGTGCCCTGAAGCAGCGCCCCGGGTGAAACGCACCCCCCCCTGCCCGGTGCGATCACGTTCCCGTATGGCCCTGAACCGGCTGTTCGGCGACCACTCCGGGAAACGGCTGGCATAAGCCAGCCGCATCGCGACGTCGAGATACAGGGCCAGATCCTGCAGCGTCCCTCGCAAGTCCCAGGATTCCTGGTACCGGTCCCCCGGCTGAAGATAGCGGTGCTGTCTGAAGTCGTCCTCCTGCGCCTGTCCCCACCGGGGTCCGCGTGCAGAGTCATCGATGCCGCCTCTCGCGCTCAGCACGGGCACCCCCGCGCTGGCAAAGGTGAAGGAGTCGGACGCGAAGAATTCTCCGTATTCGGGGTGTGGTGCGGCTCGCTCTTCACGCCCCTGCAGCAGCGCGCTGCCTCGCAGGATGGTATCCAGCTCCGAACTTCCGGGTTGCTCGACCTGCACATCGCGCGTGGGACCGCCGATGTGTGCCGGATCGACATTGATCACTGCCACGGTGTCACGCATGGCGCAAACGGGATGCCGGACATACCAGCTCGAACCCAGCAGTCCTTCCTCGGTCGCCGTCGGAAACAGGAAGACCATGGAGCGGGCTGGCCGCCGGGGCGCGCGGCTCATGGTCTGGGCGATGGTCAGCAATGCAGCCACTCCACTGGCATTCTCGATGGCGCCAGGAAACAGTTTCCCGCCTCCGGCATCAGCCTGTTCACCCAACCCGTCCCAGTGGGCGCTGAAGACGATGCATTCGTGAGGCCGTTCATTCCCGGGAATCACCGCGACCAGGTTGTTCGAGTCCACCTCACGCACCTCATTGTGGATCCTGGTATCCACGCGAATCTTCAGCAGGTTCGCCTTGAAGCCTTTCACGGAAGCGGCTTTTCGAAGCCGGGCCGGATCCTGTCCCGCCGCATCCAGCAACCTCCGTGCGGCATCGGGGCTGATCCACCCTTCGACCGGAACACGTGCCAAGCCGCCGTCCGCTTCGCGCTGGTCGAGCCGCGGCCCCGAATGAATCGCTTCCGCGGCATTCCACGAATAACCCGCACTGGCATCGTCATGAATGATGAGTGCGCCCGCCGCGCCATGACGGGCAGCCTCTTCGAACTTGTAGGCCGGCGTGCCATATCCGGTCATGGCTCGCCCTTTGAAAAGGGTGGGATCCCCGCTGGAAAAACCCGGGTCATTGCTCAGCAGCAGCACGGTCTTGCCGCGGACATCCATGCCGGCATAGTCATCCCAGCCATATTCGGGTGCGACAACGCCATGGCCGGCAAACACGACTGCGCTGTGTTCAAGCCCGACCGATGAGTCGGGTCTGCGGCTCCAGATCAGCACATCACGCCCGGGCGCCAGTTGAAACATTCCGCTGGCAGTCTCGACCTGAAGCCCCACGGGCCCGCTGACCCGGATCTCGATCAGGGGTACCGGCTGACTGTATTGCTTTCCGAACCCCGGCTTCAGGCCCAGACGCCTGAACTGATCGGTCAGATAGGCGACGGTTCGCTCCTCGCCTGGCGTGCCCGGCCTGCGCCCCTGGAACTCCTGAGAAGCAAGTGTTCGCACATGAGTGCGGAATGCATCCTCGTCCAGCGCCGCCGAGGGCCGTTCGACCGGATGACCGGCACAACCCGCTACGAGCAAGCACATGCCTGGCAGCATTTCCCGCCAGCCAAGCCTCACCCGATCGCACTCCGCGGCCAGAACATGAAGACCACGGCCACCAGGGACAGCACCAGGAACCCGTGCGCCCAGAACCGCCACGCCCGGCCCTTGATCTGCCCGCGGAAACTGCCGGCGCTGGCCGCTGTCAATAAGGCAAATGCCAGCAGGCCGGAAATCAGCCGATGGAATTCGAGGCTCAGTTCCGGATGCCGTGGACTGAGGATGGTGAAAATCACCAGCACGGCGGCCAACCCGAAGGTAATGGAGGCCGATGAACCCAGCACGATGCCAATCAGGACAGTAAAGGGACGCATGGGGATCCGGTCAGGTAAACTGTTGACTTTGAAGCACTCGCTGAATCCTCCGGGGCAAGGTGAGAAGCTTACAGGAGATCGCCCACGGTGTTCATGATCAGACCTTCGCGGCCGCTGATGCGCTGGATTGCAGGACTTGCACTGTCCGTCGGCACCATTGCACTTTTTGCCCTTCTCGGGGCGGCCGGCTCCCCCTCGCCAGCCGCGAAGGCGGGAACGGGTCTTGTCCCCACCGAGCAACAGGACTACGTGGCGCGCCGCATCAGCGAGATCGTCGCCCGCGAGCACTACCGGCGCGCGCCGCTGGATGACCGGCTGTCGAGCCTGATCCTCGACCGCTATCTCGATGCCATCGACGGCAGCCGAAGCTATTTTCTTGCCGGCGACATTGCCGACTTCGAGAAGTATCGCTACCAGCTCGACGATGCCATCAAATCCGGCGATGTCGAACCGGCGTTCGCCATCTTCCGGCGTTACCAGGAACGCTCGCGGGAGCGCATCGCGTATGCGATTTCCCTGCTCGCAACCAAACCGGATTTCTCCATCGACGAGTCATTCAGCTTCGACCGCGACAAGGAACCCTGGCCGGCGAGCCAGAATGAAATGAACGAGCTTTGGCGGAAGCGCGTCAAGAATGACGAGCTTTCGCTGATGCTGGCCGGCAAGGCCTGGCCGGATGTGGTCGAGACCCTGCAGAAGCGCTACGACCGGGTGGGCAAGCGCCTGGATCAAAGCAAGAGCGAGGACGTATTCGAAGTCTTCATGAATGCGTACCTGCTGTCCCTCGACCCGCACTCCAACTACTTCTCGCCGCGCAATTCCGAGGAATACAACATCCAGATGAGCCTGTCCTACGAGGGCATCGGCGCATCCCTGCAGCTCACGGATGACTATGTCACCGTCGTCGATGTGATCGCCGGCGGCCCGGCTGCCGTGAGCGGCAAGCTGTCAGCGAAGGACCGGATCACCGCGGTGGGCGAAGGCAGGACCGGAGAGCTGACCGATGTGATCGGGTGGCGTCTGGACGATGTGGTGCAGCGCATTCGCGGGCCTGGTGGAACGGTGGTACGGCTGCAGATTCTTCCCGCCGGCGCCGCACCGGGTTCGGCCCAGCGCGTGGTCGAATTCACCCGCAACCGTGTTTCCCTCGACGCGCAGGCGTCCCAGAAGAGCATGCGCACAGTCACGCGCAACGGGCGCGACATCAAGATCGGCATCATCACGGTGCCCAGCTTCTACCAGGACTACGATGCCAGCCGGGCAGGCGCCAAGGATTACCGCAGCACGACTCGCGATGTGCAACGCCTGATAGGCGAGCTGCGCAAGGACGGCGCACAGGCCCTGATCATGGACCTGCGCGCCAATGGCGGCGGCTATCTGCCCGAAGCCGAATCGCTGACGGGGCTGTTCATCGACAAGGGTCCCGTGGTCCAGCTGCGGGACACGACCGGGCACATCGAAGTGGATGATGATCCCGATCCCGCCAAGGTCTACGGCGGGCCACTGATCGTCCTGGTGGACCGGTTCAGCGCCTCGGCCTCGGAGATCTTCTCCGGGGCACTCCAGGATTATGGCCGCGGCATCATTGTCGGCCAGCAGACCTACGGCAAGGGCACGGTGCAGAACGCACACCCCCTCAACTACACCATCTTCGGCCGCAAGCCCGATCTCGGGCAGCTCAACGTGACCATCGGCAAGTACTACCGGGTCACGGGCGAAAGTACCCAGGACCGGGGCGTGATCCCGGACATCCCCATGCCCTCGCTGATCAATGCCAATGATGTTGGCGAGAGCACCCGGGACCGCGCTCTGCCCTGGGACCACATTGCATCGGTCAGCTTCCAGCCGGCTGGAGACCTCAGGAGTGACATTGCACAGCTCGCCCGGATGCACAAGGATCGAACAGCGAACAGCCCCGAGTTCAGGTATGTCCGTGAGGATGTCGCGGCACTGGATGCGGCGCGCTCCCAGAAATCGGTTTCCCTGTCGCTGAATGTGCGGGAAGCCGAACGAAAGCGGCTGGATGGGGAGCGGTTGGCGCGCGAGAACGCCTTGCGGGCCGTGCAGGGCAAACCGCCCTACAAGTCGCTGGAAGAGGTCAAGGATGACGCGACGGCGTCCATCCTGCTGGAGGAGACCTCCCAGATCGCCGCCGACTTTGCCTTGCTGAATCCGGCACCGCAGACAACTGCACCCACCCAGGCACAGCGCATGCCGCAGCACGGAGCCACCCACTGAGCGGATCGCACATCCTGTGCGTCGGATCGGTCGCCAGGAGTCGCGCTCAGCGCAACATCAGGGTATATACGTCCCAGTAATCATCGGCCAGGACATTCCATGAGCCGGCATTCGCCGGCTGCTCGGCACGCCTGAGCACATCATCAACCGCGTGTGCGGCAAACGAATCCGCGGCAGGTACCGTATCGGAATCGTTCCTGTAGTTGACCTGTGCCCTGTAACGCTCGATCTTCGACTTCACCTGTACCGCGATTTCCCGCTCGCTGGCGGCAATGCCCATGCCGTTCTGGATCCGCTCCATCAGTGCATCACACTCGGACCTGGAGCCGAACTCCATTTCGTTGACCCGTCGCGCCACCACCTCCTTGGCGCGGGAGGCAAGGCCGATCGATTGCAGTCGTTCGCACAACACCTCCGCATAGCCGATGATGGCGAGATTGATCGTGCGCCGGGCTTCCAGCGAAAGACCCGGGAATTCGGGCAAGTGCTCGTTCTGCACCGAACTGAACTCCGAGTGGAGCTCTCCGACCCTCGCATCCGAGCTGGCGACTTTCACGCGCTGCGTCTCGACCTCGCGGATCAACCGGCGTCGCTTGAAGTAGTGCCAGATGGCCGTTGCGCCGGCCAGTTGCTGCTGCAGACCCGCGAGTCGTGCCCGTTCGGAATCCGCGCCGGTTGCTGCATCGTTGAGCCGGAGCTGCACCTGTTCCAGCTGGGTCGCACGCCGTGCCTGCGCATCGGCATTGTGCCGCGCGGTTTCGCGCGCTTCCTGCTGGCGCACCAGATCGGCTTCGAACTCGGAAAGGCGCTGATGGCACAACTTCCACAGGGCCCGCAACTGAAAGAAGACCAGGGCCGAGAAACCCCGGGTCGGATTGCCGAGCTGATCGCCGAGCGCGTCCAGCTGCTCCTGGACGCGTACCGTGGCACCCTCCTGCTGTTTGAGCCGATCCCGAAGCAGGTGAAATTCATCCTGCAGATCCGCGTAGGCCTTCTTGAGGCCCGCGCGATTCTGGAAAAGCTGCATCAGCCGCTCTTCATCCTGCTGCGCAGTACTTCTCAGCCCAAACTTGTCGATCAAGACGATGCCTTCAGTATCCGTGTGGCCACGACCGATCGCAGGCCGGCCGCGGTCTTGATGTCAGAACCGGTGCCCCCGCTCGGCGCAATATTCCAGCCATTTATTTAACATCATGTTGCGGCTCCAGCGCTGATCCAGTTCACGCTTGAGCTCCCGCTGGAGCTTGCGCACATGGGGGTGATGGCACGCTCCACTGAAGGCACGGACCTCGGCCAGACGTGCGTCGTGATAGACACACAATTCAAGATCGGGATCCGGTACCGTCCGGCCATCATGCTCGAACTCGTAACTCAGGCGCAACAGGCTCGTGTACCGGCAGTGTTCGATCACGGTGAGATGCAGGTCACAGTCCGCCGCCGCCCGCGAAATGCAACGTCCCCGCAGGGAAGCCAGATCCGCAATGATCCAGCCCAGGCGCACGAAGTTGCTTTCGTAGAGCGTCATCAATCCGACGAAACTCGCAGGCTTCGCCCGCCAGCTCGAGATGCACCACGTATCCGTGATCATGATTTTGACTATAGCACGCTCTTTGCGGCCTTCACGGACGCACACGTCTCGCAATTCCGGTCACATCCAGGATCCGGCTGGCAATTTCCTCGATCGAGGACTCGGTGGTGTCGATGAACGGAATATTGTGTTGCAAGAACAGTGCCTCGGCAGCGCGCAATTCGAATGCGACCTGTTGCGCAGATGCATAACGGCTTTCGGGACGTCGCTCATGGCGGATCTGCTGCAGGCGATCGGGTTTGATGGTCAGACCGAACAGCTTTCCGGACAATCCCGCCACGGCTCTGGGCAGACGCCTGGACTCCAGATCCTCCTCGGTCAGAGGGTAATTCGCCGCGAACACCCCGTACTGCATGGCCAGATACAGGCAGGTCGGTGTCTTGCCGCTCCGGGACACTCCGAGCAGGATCACGTCGGCCCGCGTGTAATCGCTGCGCGATGACCCGTCGTCATTGGTCAGGGCAAAATTGGTGGCGTCGATACGCATCGCATAGGTGTGCGAGTCCGCCATGCCATGTGCGCGGCCAGCCTTGTGGGACGAACGCACCTTCAGTTCCGCCTCGAGCGCTCCCAGGAATGCATCGAAGCAGTCCATGAACAACCCGGTGCTCCGCCGGACAACATTGCGGATCTCGTCCTGCACCAGTGTGCTGAACACGATCGGCCGGATGCCCTCTTCCGACGTCGTCAGATCGATCTTGCGGACAGCCTCCAGCGCCTTGTCAATGGAGGATACAAATGGCAAAGTCACCGGCCGGAATTCGATGCCATCGAACTGGGTCATCAGGCTGTGGCCCATGGTCTCGGCCGTGACACCTGTCTGATCGGAGACAAAAAATACGGTTCGTTTGTTCACGTTGGGTCAAAATACCCACTTGTCCGGAACAGAACAAGCGCCAAGCCCATGCATCCATATGTAATTCCCTACGAGCAGTTGCGAATGAAGGACATCGAGCTGGTCGGAGGCAAGAACGCTTCCATCGGCGAGATGATTTCCAGCCTGGGGAAGGCCGGTGTGAGTGTGCCAGGCGGGTTTGCAACCACCGCGCATGCCTATCGGGATTTTCTGGCCCGGGGCGGCCTTGACCAGCGGATCCGCGAGGCACTCGCATCCCTGGATATCGATGACATTCCGGCCCTCACTCACACCGGGGCACAGATCCGTGCGTGGATTCTGGAGACTCCGTTTCCGGCGCGCCTGGAACAGGAAGTTCTGGCTGCCTGGCAGGCCATGGGGCATGGCGAGGATTTCGCCGTGGCCGTGCGCTCCTCCGCCACGGCCGAAGACCTGCCGGAAGCTTCATTTGCCGGGCAGCAGGAGACCTTCCTGAACGTGCGGGGTGCCGCGCAACTCCTCAAATGCGTGCACGAAGTCTACGCCTCGCTTTTCAATGACAGGGCCATCGCCTACCGGGTGCATAACCATTTCGATCACACCCACGTGGCTCTGTCGGTGGGCGTGCAATACATGGTGAGAAGCGACCTGGGCAGTGCGGGTGTCATGTTCACACTGGACACCGACTCGGGCTTTCGCAACACGGTATTCATCACCGCGTCCTGGGGGCTGGGAGAAACCGTGGTGCAGGGAGCGGTGAATCCCGATGAATTCTACCTGTACAAGCCGGCCCTGGATTCGGGGCACCAGCCCGTCCTGCGGCGCAACCTGGGCAGCAAGGCCATCAAGATGATCTACGCGGCTCCCGGCCAGAAGGAGCGCGTATGCACGGTGGATGTACCTGAGGCGGACCGCCAGCGGTTCTGCGTGAACGATGCGGATCTGGTCGAGCTGGGAAAACAGGCACTGGTCATCGAGAAGCACTATGGCACTCCCATGGACATCGAATGGGGCAAGGATGGCACCACCGGCAGGCTGTACATCCTCCAGGCACGCCCCGAGACCGTCCAGAGTCGTGCCGGGCGTACCATCCAGCGCTTCACCCTGAAGGCGCGTTCACGGGTGCTGATCACGGGTCGAAGCATCGGCCAGCGCATCGGAGCAGGTCCTGTGCGGATCATCCGCGATGTCAGGGAGATGGCACGCGTACAGGCTGGCGATATCCTGGTGGCGGACATGACCGACCCCGACTGGGAACCGGTGATGAAGCGCGCTTCGGCCATCGTGACCAACCGCGGAGGCCGCACCTGTCATGCGGCGATCATCGCCAGGGAACTGGGGATTCCGGCCGTGGTGGGTTGCGGCGAGGCCACCACGGTGCTGCAGGAGAACCAGCCCGTCACCGTATCATGTGCCGAAGGCGATACCGGCTACATCTACGAAGGCGCCCTGCCCTTCGATCACCAGAACATCGAGCTGGATTCCCTGCCGAAGATCCCGGTCCGCATCATGATGAACGTGGGCAATCCGGACAGGGCGTTCGATTTTGCCGGCATTCCCAACGGCGGTGTGGGCCTGGCCCGCCTGGAATTCATCATCAACCGCATGATTGGCGTTCACCCCCGGGCGTTGCTCGAGTTCGACAGTCAGCCTGCCGAACTCAAGGACGCGATCCGCCGCCAGATGGCGGGATATCCAGATCCTGTCAGTTTCTACGTGGACAAGCTCGCCGAAGGGATCTCCCACATCGCCGCCGCTTTTGCACCCGAACCGGTCATCGTACGGCTGTCGGATTTCAAGTCGAACGAATATGCCAACCTCATCGGCGGCAAACGCTTCGAACCTCACGAAGAAAATCCCATGCTCGGCTTCCGGGGCGCATCGCGCTACGTCGACGAGCAGTTCCGCGCCTGTTTCGAGCTGGAATGCCGGGCCCTGCGGTACGTGCGCGAGCAGATGGGCCTCCGGAATGTGCAGGTGATGGTGCCCTTCGTACGCACCGTGACCGAAGCACGGCAGGTGACCGGGCTTCTGGCGGCAAATGGCCTGAAACGCGGACAGGACGGGCTCAAGCTCATCATGATGTGCGAACTGCCCACCAACGCACTTCTGGCTGATCAGTATCTGGAATATTTCGACGGCATGTCGATCGGGTCGAACGACATGACCCAGCTCACCCTGGGAGTGGATCGTGATTCAGCCATCGTCGCCCGGCTGTTCGACGAACGCGACCCGGCAGTCAAGGCGCTGCTGGCCATGGCGATAAAAGCCTGCCGTGCCGGCGGCAAGTACGTCGGAATCTGCGGCCAGGGGCCATCCGATCATCCCGACCTCGCGCGCTGGCTCGTGGATCAGGGCATCGACAGCATCTCGCTCAATCCGGACACCGTGGTCGAGACCTGGATGTTCCTCGCAGGCCAGCAAACCGGTTGAAGACAAACCGGGCCGTTGCGCATCAGGCCGCGGGCAGACGAAGGAACAGATCCCGGTAGATCTGGAGCTCGCGGATGGAATCGCGGATGTCTTCGAGCGCGCGATGGGCCGAGGTCTTTTTCACCTGCTTCGCGACATCCGGCGCCCAGCGCAATGCCAGCTCCTTGAGGGTGCTGACATCGAGGTTGCGGTAATGGAAAAATTTCTCCAGCTCCGGCATATGACGTGCGAGAAAGCGCCGGTCCTGGCAGATGCTGTTTCCGCACATCGGCGAACGACCCGGTGCCACCCATTGTGCCAGGAACTCGAGCGTCGCCCTCTGCGCTGCACCCTCATCCTGCGTGCTGGCCTGGATGCGCTGAACCAGGCCGGAACCGCCATGCTGGCGCCGGTTCCATTCGTCCATGCCGCCCAGCACCTGATCGGTCTGATGTATGGCGATGACCGGGCCCTCTGCGAGCACCGTCAGATGCGTATCGGTCACCAGCGTGGCAATTTCGATGATGCGATCCGCATCGGGGCTCAGGCCGGTCATCTCCAGATCGATCCAGATGAGGTTGTCTGCCGGTTTCACGTGTCCGCCCGTTGCCGATCCGATTCGAAAGACAGGATTCAGGATACCTGAGTACGCCCGGCCAGCGCATGCGCAAGCGTGCCGCCGTCGATGAACTCCAGTTCCCCGCCAACGGGAACGCCGTGTGCGATGCGGGACACCTGCACACCGTGCCGAAGCCCGATCTCCCCGAGATAATGAGCCGTGGCTTCACCCTCCACCGTGGGATTTGTCGCCAGGATCACCTCGCGCACATCACCACCCTGCAGAAGCTGCTCGAAGCGATCCAGTCCCAGTTCGGCCGGTCCAATGCCATCCAGTGGAGACAAATGCCCCATCAGCACGAAGTACCGGCCCCTGTAGCCGCCGGACTGTTCCACGGCCACCACATCGGCGGGCGATTCGACCACGCACAGCAGCGCCGCATCACGTTGCGGGGATTCACAGATCAGGCACTGTTCGTTCTCGGTGAACATCCGGCAGGTGCGGCAATGACCGATGTCGTGCAGGGCCACGCCAAGCGCCTCGGCCAGCCGCGCCCCACCATCCCTTCCACGCTCGAGCAGGTGGAAGGCCATGCGCTGGGCCGATTTTGGCCCGACACCCGGCAGGCAGCGCAATGCATCGATGAGGCGGGCAAGCGCCGGCGTGTACTTCATCTACAAAGGCAATTTCATGCCGGGCGGCAGATTGAGGCCCGCCATCAAGCCTGAATACTTCTCCGTCATCCTGGCCTCGATCTTGCGCGCCGCATCGTTGCAGGCGGCGCCCAGGAGATCTTCGATCATCTCCCTGTCTTCCTTGAGCAGCTGCGGCTCGATGCTGACCTTGCGTGTTTCGTGGCGGCCGTTCATGGTCACCTTGACCATGCCACCTCCGGCTTCCCCGATGACTTCGATGGCGGCAAGCTCGGCCTGCGCCTTCTTCATGCTTTCCTGCATCTGCTGAGCCTGACGCATCAGGTTTCCCAGACCGCCCTTCATCATGCCCTTTCTCCTGGCGAAGGTTTCACCGAACCGTCTTCCACGTTTGCGTCGAAGCGCTCACGCAGACCACTTACCGCGGGGTCACGCTCGAAAGCTTCGACTGCCAGCCGGACGCGCTGCTGTTCGCCCTGCGTGCGTTGTCGCGCAGGCGTCGGCACCTCTGCCCCACCCTCGTCGATGATCAGCCTCACCGCACAGCCAAGGTGCCGGCTCAGGGACCGGGTGAGCGTATCCTCCAGGTGCTGCGTCCGAAGGCCGATACCCGCCGCATCCAGCACCAGCTTCAGAACGCCGCCTTCAAAGGACACCGGCACGCAGTGGAGTGCGAACTGGCGCACCATCCCCGACCGCAGAGCCTGCTCGATCAACGCAGGCCAGGTACCGGCATTGATTTCCAACCCCGCCACGATCCGCGGGGACCCGGACGTGCCCGCCATGCCGGCCGGTGCACGGGTGCCGGTGGCCATGGCTGCGGCGGCCGGCACCAGGCGTTCGCCTTCCCGCTCGGGCCTGAACGCCAGCATGCGCAGCAGGGTCATTTCAAAGCCCAGCCGCGGATCCGGCGCCTGCGGCAGCTCGCGGCGCCCCATCAACGTCATCTGGTAGAACAACTGGACATCTTC
The DNA here is from genome assembly GCA_044226785.1 of Steroidobacteraceae bacterium. Lineage (GTDB taxonomy): Bacteria > Pseudomonadota > Gammaproteobacteria > Steroidobacterales > Steroidobacteraceae > TMP-86. The sequence continues at coordinate 92,088 of JBGAGK010000005.1, forward strand.
GGGCGAAAACGCCGCAGCCAGCCGCTCCACCTCTGATTCCCAGACCTCATTCTCATCCGGGACCCGGCCCGGCACTATCTGTTGCACCGCCATGCGCTGCAGCAGCGCGCCCATGTCGCTCATGGCGCGATCATAGTCCGGCACATCCTGGTCCATGGCGGAGACCTCCGCGAGCACCGTTTTCCCGTCACCCCTCGCCATCGCATCGAAAATCCTCAGGACGTGACCCCGGTCGATCGTGCCCAGCATGGCGCGTGCATTCGCTTCGCTGCAGTCGCCGCCGCTGAAGGCAACCAATTGGTCCATCAGGCTCAGGGCATCACGCAGGCTCCCTTCCGCCGCCCGGGCGACCAGTTCCAGACCCGCCCTTTCCGCCTTGATCGACTCGGACCCGGCAATGAAGCCGAGCCGCTGGGTGATCAACTGTACCGGCAATCGTTTCAGACTGAACTGCAGACAGCGCGACAGCACCGTTGCCGGGAGTCTTTGCGGATCGGTGGTCGCGAGCAGGAACTTGACATGCGGCGGCGGCTCTTCGAGCGTCTTGAGCAGCGCATTGAACGAGTGGGTGGACAACATGTGCACCTCGTCGATGAGGTATACCTTGAACCGGGCCCGGGCCGGTGCATACGGCACGTTGTCAAGCAGGTCACGTGTATCATCGACCTTGGTGCGGGATGCGGCATCGACTTCGATCAGGTCGATGAAGCGTCCCTCATCGATCTCCTGGCAGGCCGTACATTCCCCGCATGGGCGCGAAGTGGGTCCTTTTTCGCAATTGAGGGATTTCGCCAGGATACGTGCGATCGTGGTCTTGCCCACACCACGGGTACCGGTAAACAGGTATGCGTGATGCAGCCGGCCGCTGTCCAGGGCATTGGTCAATGCCCTGAGCACATGCTCCTGGCCGACCATCTCTGCAAAATTCCGGGGTCTCCATTTGCGCGCCAGAACCAGATAACTCATCGAGGAAGTCTATCGCAAAAGGAGCAGCATCCGGGGCCATTGCGGTCACCGCTCCCGGGTTGCGCCAACGGGAGGCGACCCGCGCCCGCCGGACTCCGGCGCCCGACCGAATCCGCTACCGCTGCTCCCTTCCGGGCCTGACGGGGTTCGTGGTTGATCGTCGCGAAGCTGCGGACGCGAGTCACCATGGACCTTCGAAACTGGCGGAGAGGGAGGGATTCGAACCCTCGAACATCTTTTGGGATGTTACTCACTTTCCAGGCGAGCGCCTTCGACCACTCGGCCACCTCTCCCACGGTGCCGCCCTGTCGAGCGTCCACAATGATTGCGCGCGCGCAAGGGTACAGTACCGGAACCATGGCACGCAATCGGAATGGCGCCCGGCTTCGCAGCAGCGGGCCTCAGCGCCTCAGGTCCCGGGTTGCGGCTTGCTGCCCGGCTGCACCTTGTAGGAAGGCGGTTCATCGAGGCACGGATCCTTCGGGCCGCGCGGCGGGAAGTCGTTGGCGACCTCCGGGATCACCATGGAAGCAGAGGTGTTCGGTGCATCCAGCCCGGCAGGCACCCGCAAGGGTGCGAGCTGCCTGGCATGCAGGTAGGGCTGGTCTGCATGGCATCCGGTCCGTGCACGCAGGAACTGGCACCCGCTCGCGGCGATCAGAGTCGTGAAAATCAACAGCCATCTGGCCAGGTGAATCATGCTGCCCTTCCCGTCAGTTCAAGTCCCGCCAACTGCATCGCACGCCGCAGCCTGTCATGATGCACGCTGGCCAGTTCGACCAGCGGCAACCTGATGCCGTTCCCGATCAACCCCATTCCAGCCAGCACCCATTTGACCGGAATCGGATTGGATTCCACGAAAAGATCACGGTGCAAAGCGCCCAGTGCCGCGTCGAGCTGACGTGCGCGGGCAGAATTTCCCGCCAGGGCCGCCGCGCAGGCCTCATGCATCAGGCGCGGTGCAACATTGGCTGTCACCGAAATGATGCCACGCGCGCCCACGGCCATCAGGTCCAGGTAAGTGGCATCATCCCCCGACAGCAGTACGAAATCCGGCGGGCATACCTGCCTGATCTGCCGGCCCCGCTCGGCACTGCCCAGGGCTTCCTTGACGGCTGCGATCCGTGGGTGAAGCGCCAGACGGCCGATCGTCGCCGGCAGCAGATCCACCGCGGTGCGCGAAGGAACGTTATACAGGATGACAGGCACTGCGGATGCATCCGCAGCCGCCGTGAAATGTTCGTACAGCCCTTCCTGGGGCGGCCTGTTGTAATAGGGAGTGACCAGCAACAGTCCATCCACCTGCAGGCTGGACAGTTCCCGCACCCGCTCCAGGGTGGTACGGGTGCTGTTGGTGCCCGCACCGGCGATCACCGGGATTCGGCCCTTGCATTGCACCAGTGCACGACGGGCCAGCTCGGAGATTTCCTGCAGCCTGAGGGCGGGAGATTCGCCCGTGGTCCCGGCAACCACGATGCCATCGGTTCCCGCCTGCAGATGAAAATCCACCAGCCGCTCCCACGCCGGCCAGTCGATACTGCCGTCATCACACATCGGGGTCGCGATCGCGACCATGCTTCCCGAAAACATGTCATCACCTGCCGGAGCGGAGCGCATACCTTAGATGCCTGTGGCGCCTCATTGCAAGGGGCAAGGGCAGTCTGCCATGCGCCGGCGGCGCCCTGCGAACCCGGATTTCGCCGCCAGCTGAATCACCGCTAAAATGACACCGCATGAAACAACATATCGTGATCTCCGCAGTCGGCAACGACCGGATCGGAATGGTGCATGACCTGTCCAGGGCCGTGTCGGACTGCGGGGGCAGCATCAGCGAAAGCCGCATGACCGCGCTGGGGAGCGAATTTGCCATGCTGCTGCTGGTGTCCGGCAACTGGCATACGCTGGCCAAGCTGGAAGGCGAGTTCAAGAAGCTGGGAGACGCCACCGGCATGAGCATCCAGTTACGGCGAACGGAAACCCGCGCGCCGCGAAGTGACATGCTCCCTTACTCCATCGATGTCGTGTGCCTCGACCAGATGGGCATCGTATCAGGTCTTTCCGGCTTCTTTTCCCAGCGCGGCATCGAGATTGCGGAGCTGTCCACCCGCTCCTATGCCGCTGCGCACACCGGAGCGCCCATGTTCTCCGTGCAGATGATCGTCAACGTGCCGAGCCGCACGCACATCGGTGTGTTGCGGGAGGAGTTCATGGATTTCTGCGACCATCAGAATCTCGACGCCATATTCGAACCCTACAAGAGTTGACGGACACCCTGATGCCAAGGACCAGGTCCGGCAGATCGTCGAGAAGACTCTTCGTGCTCGACACCAACGTGCTCATGCATGACCCGACAGCGATCTTCCGCTTCGATGAACATGACATCTTCATACCGATGATCGTGCTGGAGGAGCTGGACGCTGGCAAGAAGGGTCTGTCGGAATCGGCCCGCAACGTGCGGCAGGTCAGCCGCTACTTCGATGAAATCATGCACGGCGCGACCCGGGAGCAGATCGCAGGCGGCCTGCTCCTGCCGGATTCCCGGGCCAACCACGGCCGACCGGAACCCAGCGGACGCCTGTATTTCCAGACCCACCCCCGTCCCTCCGTATTGCCCGAAGACCTTCCGGGCAACGGAGCGGACAATGCAATCCTGGCGATCACCCTGGCGCTGTCCTCGGAGATGCGCACCACCAGGGTGACGCTGGTCTCCAAGGACATCAACCTGCGGATCAAGGCGGCCATCCTCGGCGTTCATGCCGAGGACTACTCCAGTGATCGCACCATCGAGGACGCTGATCTGCTGCCGACAGGCCTGCAGGTGATGCCCGCGAATTTCTGGCTCGAGCACGGAACCAACATGGAGTCCTGGAAGGAACAGAGCCGTACCTTCTATCGCGTGCGGGGTCCGCTGATCCGGGAATGGCAGTGCAACCAGTTCGTCATCGATCCCGCCGACAATGGCATCGAGGCCATCGTGCGCAGACTGGAAGGTGAGTCAGCCGTACTGGAGCTGACAACCGACTACCGCAGCGACAGGAACGATGTCTGGGGCATCACCGCCCGCAACCGCGAACAGAATCTTGCCCTGAATCTGCTGATGGATCCGGAAATCGATTTCGTCACCCTGCTCGGACCTGCCGGAACCGGCAAGACCCTGTTGACCCTGGCCTCGGGACTTGCCCAGACGCTCGATCACAACCGCTTTTCCGAAATCATCATGACACGGGTGACCATACCGCTGGGCGAGGACATCGGTTTCCTGCCCGGCACCGAGGAGGAGAAGATGGAACCCTGGATGGGCGCGTTGATGGACAACCTTGAAGTCCTCACGCAGGGCCAGCCCGGCGGCAGCTGGGGACGGGCAGCCACCAATGACCTGCTTCGCCACCGCATCAAGATCCGCTCGCTCAACTACATGCGCGGACGGACCTTCCTCAACCGGTTCGTGATCATCGACGAAGCGCAGAACCTGAGCCCGAAGCAGATGCGCGCCATCGTCACCCGCGCAGGCCCCGGAACCAAGCTGGTCTGCCTGGGCAACATCGCGCAGATCGACACCCCTTACCTCACGGAGACGACTTCGGGCCTCACCTTCGTGGTCACCCGGTTCCGCGGCTGGGAACACTCGGGCCATATCACGCTGCTTCGCGGCGAACGATCCCGGCTGGCTGACCGGGCTGCTGAAATTCTCTGACGGTGCGGCCAGCAGGCCTTTTTCACCCATGACCCTCGCCCACCCGAACTTCCGGCCGGCTGTTGCAGTCCAACGGGCAATTCAGGAGGCTCGATGAACCGACTGCGCCGTCCCGGCGTTGCGGCCACCCTCGCAATCCTTGCCCTGTTTCAGGGCATGGCAGGCTGGGTGGCCGCTGCACAACAGGACCTGCCCGACATGGGCAGCGCCGCCAATGCGGCCATTTCGCTGGATGAGGAATACCGTGTCGGCTTGATGGTCGTACGAGGCCTGCGGGACTCCGGCCAGATCCTCGATGATCCGGAGGTCAGCGAGTACATCCAGGCCGTCGGCCACAGCATCTCCAGCCATGCCGATGAAGGTGCGCATCAATTCTATTACTTCGTGGTGAAGGACCCCAGCATCAATGCCTATGCGCTGCCCGGCGGCTTCATCGCGATCCACAGTGGGCTGCTTCTGGCCACCCGCAACGAAAATGAACTGGCAGGTGTGCTGGCGCACGAAACCGCGCACGTGACTCAACGCCACCTCGCCCGGGGAGTCGTCGATCAGGCCCATGCAGGCCTGATTTCCACGGCTGCCATGCTGGCTGCCATCCTGCTGGGTGCCACGGCTGGAGGACGCAACTCGGGAGATGTGATGCAAGGCGCCATCGTCGCCTCACAGAGTGCCGCCATACAACATCAGCTCAACTACTCCCGCGCCAATGAGATCGAGGCGGACAGGATCGGCATCGGCACCATGGCCGCCGCCGGATTCGATCCGCTGGGCATGCCGGCGTTCTTCCAGACCATGATGCGCCTGGATGGCGATCCGGCCATGAACAGTTTCGAATTCCTGCAGACCCATCCGGTCAACACCACGCGCATTGCCGAATCGAAAGAACGCGCCGAGGCGATTGGCCGCATCCGGCATGTGGATTCGGAAAGCTACGCCCTCATCCGTGAACGGTTGCGCACACTCGTCGGCCGACCCGAGGATGCCAAGGCCTACTATGAAGGCCTGATCAGGAACGGCGCCGGCCGAAGCCCCGACCAGCGATATGGACTGGCCGTAGCCAATATTGCTCTCGGCGTGGCGGCTCCCGCGATCAAGGAGCTGAGATCCCTGGTCGCCGAACATCCCAAAGTGACGCAATACTACGGCGCGCTGGGCCAGGCACTGCTGGCAGACGGGCAGATCGCCGAGTCACGCGCCCAGCTCGAAGCGGCGCTGAACCTGTTCCCCCGTAATGTCCCCATCACCATCCGGCTGGCCGAAACGCTGATGAGGGCCGGCGACAACAAGCGCGCCCATCAGATCCTTCTGGACCTGTTCAACGTGGTCGCACCGACGCCTGATCAGGCAAGGCTGATCGCGAAGGCAGCCAACGCGGCCGGCGACATCGGCGACTCGTACTACTACATGTCCGAGTTCTACATCATGAGCGGTGAACTGATGCTGGCATCCAACCAGTTGCAGATGGCGTTGGGACTGCCCGGCATCAATGCCATCCAGCGCGCCCGCTTCAGCGCCCGGCTCGAGGAAGTCCACAATGCCATGCCCAAGGACCGGCGCGGGGGTTTTGCTGACAGGTCCGGAGGCGGTTCCGGAGGCGAAGATGGCCCCGGAGGCGCACGACTGAATTGATACAATACACAACCCATTGATCAATTGAGCATCTGTGATGTCCAAGACTGCGGCGCGCGCCGGGCTCGTGCTGGGCCTTGTCGTACTGGCTGGATGTGCGGCAAACCCGCCCCGGCTTACCCCCTCACGCGACGATCCCCTGCAGCGGATGAACCGGGGAATCTACCGGTTCAACGACGCGCTGGACCGCTCCGTCGCCAGACCGGTGGCCAAGGCCTATCGCGCGGCCACTCCCCAGTTCGTGCGCACCGGAATTGGGAATTTCATCGCCAACCTGGAGATGCCACGCACGCTGCTGAACGATCTGCTGCAGGGCAAGTTCCGTGCGGCACTGGCTGATACCGGCCGGCTGTTGATCAACACCAGTCTCGGGATGGGTGGCCTGTTCGATGCCGCCACCTGGGCCGGTATCGACCACAATGACGAGGACTTTGGACAGACCCTCGGCAAGTGGGGCGTACCTCCCGGCCCCTATCTGGTCATACCTTTTCTCGGGCCTTCCGACCTGCGTGACGGTCCCGCACGTATCGTGGACCTGTATTCACACCCCGCCAGGTACGCGAACCATGAGGCCGCATGGAGTTATGCTGCGGTGAGCCTGATCAACACCCGCTACGAACTGCTCCCCCTGGATTCGACCCTGGACAAGGCATTCGACAAGTACGCCTTCATGCGCGAGGCTTACCTCCAGAACCGCGCGTACAAGGTCAGTGACGGCAATGTTCCGGATCAGCCACCGGAAGACCCTGACGCCGGGCCGGACCCCTCCACACCCTGAGCTGCCTGGCCCACAGGGGTGAAATCCCCGACGAGCAGCGGCTCCAGATCGCTGAGCCGTGCGAGCTGCAGAAAGACGGCGGGAATGTTCTCGTACTTCAGCGTGCAGCCCGATGCGCCGGACAGACTGAGCCATTCGACCAGCAGCGCCAGGCCAGCACTGTCAGCTGCCTGGACACCCGCCAGGTCGATACGGCCCGAGGACCTGCCAGTCAGAAAGTCGGTGCCGGACTTCAGGAGTGCTCCGACCGTCGCAAAGGTCAGGGGACCACGCACGCTTGCCCTGCCGTCCGCGGTCACATCGAATGCCACATCTGCGGCTGGAGGCTCCCGCATCATCGAGGCGATGCAGTCCTGGAGGATGCGCTGCCCGATGGAGCACCCGAACCTGATGCGGACACCTTCGCCTCGTTCTCCAGGCGCTGTATGACGGCCTCCAGACCCTTCTGCTGGACCTCGCTGCCGATATCGGTGCGCAGGCTCTTGACGTATGAAACCCCCTCGATCGTCACGTCCCACGCCTTCCAGCCCGAATCCGTCATGTGCAACGAATAGTTGACCGGCACCTTGCTGCCGTCGCCGCGCCTGATCTCGGTGCGAACGGTCGCGAACTTGCTGCCCGGATCACCCCGGAACGGCAACACCGTCATGCGCTCCGCCGTGAACTCCACCAGCGCGGTGCCGTAGTTGCGCAGCAGTGCGTGATAGAACGCATCGACGAACCGCTTGCGCTGGTCTTCGGTGGCATTTCGCCAGTTCTGCCCAAGCACCAGCCGTGCGGCATAATCGATATCGAAATTCGGCAGCAGTACGGTGGCGATGAGATGGTCGAGCTTGGCCGGATCGCTCCGGTACATCGCCCGATGTGCGTCGAGCTCGTCCAGCATGCGCTTGGCCGAGTCTTCGACCAGCTTCTGCGGATTGGCATCCTGGTCTGCAAATGCACGGGCACTTTCACCCGAACCCAGCGCAAGCATTGCGCCCAGGGTGATCAGACAGAGTTGTCGCATCACTTGTTTCCGCCCTCCTGCGCCGGCGCTGAGGAATCCGCTGTTCCCTTGTCCTTCGGGTTCTTGCCCATGTTGGCCAGGAACTGGCCGATCAGGTTCTCCAGCACCAACGCCGACTGCGTGAACTCGATTCGATCGTTTGACTTCAGATAAGTTTCCGATCCACCGGGCGTGAGCCCGATGAATTTCCCTCCCAGCAACCCCTGCGTGTAAATGCTGGCATCGCTGTCGGAGGGAATCTTGTCGAATCGGGTCTCGATGCTCATCCGCACCACCGCCTTGTAGTCGTTCGAATCGAAATCGATCCCCGCTACCCGCCCCACTTCCACGCCAGCCATGGTCACCGGCGATCCGACCTTGAGGTCACCGATATTGTCGAATTTCGCAGTGACGACGTAATGAGCGCTGCTGCGCAGCGTCAGGCCCTTGCTGGTGGTCTGCGTGGTCAGAAAGAAGAATGCTGCAAACCCGAGCAGCACGAACAGGCCGGCGCCCAGATCAGTGGTACGTGACTTTCGCATGCAATATCACCTCACAGGAAAACGGCCGTCAGCAGGTAGTCGAGAAACAGCGTGATCACCGCCGAGGTGACCACGGTCTGGGTGGTCGCGCGCCCGACGCCCTCGGCCGTGGGCGTCGCATGATAGCCCTGATACACGGCGATCAGACTGCAGGCCACGCCGAATGCCACGCTCTTCACGATGCCTTCACTGACATCCTTGAGCTCGACGGATGAGCGCATCTGCGACCAGAAACTGCCGGCGTCGACCGACATGAAATGGACCCCGACAAGCCAGGCACCGAAGATGCCCACCATGCTGAACACCATGGAGAGCATCGGCAAGGCCACCACACCGCCCAGAAAGCGCGGCAGGACCACACGCCGGACCGGATCCACCGCCATCATTTCCATGGCCGACAGCTGGTCCGTGGCCCGCATCAGGCCGATTTCGGAAGTCAGCGCCGTCCCCGCGCGCCCCGCAAACAGGAGCGACGTGATCACCGGACTCAGTTCCTTGAACAGGGACACCGCTGCAGCCGTACCCAGGTAGGTCTCGGACCCGAACTTCTGCAGCAGGGTGAATCCCTGCAGCCCGAGCACCATGCCGACGAACATGCCGCTCATCATGATGATTACGAGCGACAGCGTGCCCGTGTTGTAGATCTGGTCCGCCACGAGACCGAATCGCAACACCCCCCGGGGCGTGCGCCACAACAGCAACAGCAGGAATCGGGTCTGGGCACCGAGGCTCGCAACGGCGCCGAGGAAACTCTGCCACAGGTCCCGCAGCAGCTTCATGTTCCGCTGCCCTCACGCTGCAGGAGCGAGTGGAAGTAATCCGGCGCCGGATAATGAAATGGCACCGGGCCATCGGCCAGCCCGCCCATGAACTGATGCACCATGCCGGACGGGTCGCTGCGCAGCTGCGCTGGCGTGCCGGAAGCCGCGACCTTACCCCCCGACAGCAGGTAGCAGTGGTCTGCCACCGCGGTGATCTGGTCGATGTCGTGCGAGACCACGATGCTGGTCAGACCCAGGGTATCGTTGAGACGCCGGATCAGCCTCAGCACCACGCCCATGGAGATCGGATCCAGACCGACGAACGGCTCGTCGTAGATGAGCAGCTCGGGATCCATGACGATGGCGCGCGCCAGCGCGACCCGGCGTCCCATGCCACCCGACAATTCTCCCGGCATGAGCGCCGCAGCACCGCGAAGCCCCACGGCCTGCAGCTTCATCAACACCAGCTGGCGGATGAGCCGTTCCGGCAGATCCGCGTGTTCACGCAAGGGAAAGGCCACGTTCTCGAAGACGTCCAGATCGGTGAGCAGCGCCCCGTTCTGGAACAGCATGCCCATGCGGCGCCGGAGGCGGTAGATCCCGTCGAGTGACAAGGCTCCGATGTCCTGCCCCCCCACCAGCACGGTTCCCCGATCAGGCCGTACCTGACGGGTGATGAGCCGGAGCAGCGTGGTCTTGCCCGTACCACTGGGACCCATCACCGCCGAGATCCCGCCCTTCGGAATGAGGATTTCCAGATCCCGGAAGATGTAGCGGCCATTGACCGAGTAATCCAGATCCCGGATTTCAATGATGGGTTCGATCGGTGAGCCCCTGTTGCATGGTTTCGGAACAAAAACTGGCGCGAATCATAGCAAAATCAAGTATCTGTTGTTTCAGCGGTTGGCACGGAGACAAAAGAGGACTAAAATCGTCCCAGATCGTCCGTGGATCATACGAAGGGTTTGCATGCTGCGCATCGGGAAGCTGACTGACTATGCCACCGTGGTACTCGCGGTCCTCGCGAGGGACCCGCATCAGCACCGTGCAGCGACCGAACTGGCGCAGCGCACCCATTTGCCGCGGGCCACCGTGAGCAAGGTGCTCAAGGGCCTGCAGCGTGCCGGTCTGGTGCAATCAGCGCGCGGCTCGCATGGCGGGTACCGTCTGGCCCGAGACCCCGAACAGATCACCGCAGCCCAGATCCTGGACGTTTTCGAAGGCCCCATCGCCATCACCGAATGCGCAAGCCGGGCCAGCGATTGCGACATCGAGCAGGCCTGCGGCGTGGGACGCGCCTGGCAGCGCGTCAGTGCCCTGATTCGCGCCGCGCTGGAAGATGTCACCCTGCGGCAACTGGCCGGACTGGATCAAGCTCTGGTCCACATATCCAGACTGCCTGGCAGCGTGCGTACCACGCTGCAGCGCTGAACCCGGATCGAGGTCCCATGTCCACCAATCCCCAGGATGTCGAAGCACTGGTTGCCCAGAAGTACCGCCACGGATTCGTCACGGACATCGAAGCCGAGAGCCTGCCGCCCGGCCTGGACGAGGATGTGGTGCGCGCCCTGTCGCGCATCAAGCATGAACCCCAATTCCTGTGTGACTGGCGGCTCAAGGCCTTCAGGCACTGGCAGCGCATGCGGGAACCCGTCTGGGCAAAGGTGCACTTTGGTCCGATCGATTACCAGGCCATCTCCTATTATTCGGCCCCGCGCAAGCCGGCCAACGCGCCAAAGAGCCTGGATGAAGTCGACCCGAAGCTGCTGGCCACCTATGAAAAGCTGGGCATCCCGCTGCATGAGCGCGCCGCGCTGGCCGGCGTGGCGGTCGATGCCGTGTTCGACAGCGTCTCGGTCGCCACGACATTCAAGGACAAGCTGGCGAAGGCGGGAGTGGTGTTCTGCCCGTTTTCGGAGGCCGTGCAGAAGCACACGGAACTGATCGAACGGTTTCTGGGCACCGTGGTGCGCTACACGGACAACTTCTTCGCCACGCTGAATTCGGCCGTGTTCTCAGACGGCTCGTTCGTGTACGTACCCAAGGGTGTTCGCTGCCCGATGGAACTGTCCACCTATTTTCGCATCAACGCCGCAAAGACGGGGCAGTTCGAACGCACGCTGATCATCGCGGATGAAGGCGCCTCGGTGAGCTACCTGGAAGGCTGCACGGCACCGATGCGCGATGAAAACCAGTTGCACGCCGCCGTGGTTGAACTCATCGCCATGGACGATGCGCGGATCAAGTACTCGACGGTGCAGAACTGGTACCCGGGCGACGAGAATGGCGTGGGCGGCATCTACAATTTCGTCACCAAGCGGGGCGAGTGCCGCGGCGCCCGCTCGCACATCTCCTGGACCCAGGTGGAGACCGGTTCGGCGATCACCTGGAAATATCCAAGCTGCATCCTCAAGGGCGAGTCCTCCGTGGGCGAATTCCATTCGGTGGCGCTGACCAACCACCATCAGCAGGCCGATACCGGCACCAAGATGATCCACATCGGCCGCAACACGCGCAGCACCATCGTCTCCAAGGGGATTTCCGCAGGCAAGGCGCAGAACACCTATCGCGGACTGGTGAGGATTCTTCCCGGCGCTCACCATGCCCGCAATTTCACCCAGTGCGATTCCCTGCTGATGGGAGATCAGTGCGGCGCGCACACTTACCCCTACATGGAAGTGAAGAACGACAGCGCCACGGTCGAGCACGAGGCCAGCACCTCGAAGATCAGCGAGGACCAGCTCTTCTATTGCCTGCAGCGGGGCATCTGCGCGGAGGATGCGGTCAACATGATCGTCAGCGGCTTCTGCAAGACGGTCTTCAAGGAGCTGCCGATGGAATTTGCCGTGGAAGCCCAGAACCTTCTGGCGGTGAGCCTGGAGGGCGCGATCGGCTGAGCCGGTGCGAACAGGAAAGAGGAAAACAGATGTTGCTGGAAATCACGGGCCTGAGCGCCCGCATCGGCGAACGCCCGATTCTCAATGGTCTGACCCTGTCCGTGGAGGCCGGCGAAGTGCACGCCATCATGGGGCCGAACGGTTCGGGAAAAAGCACGCTGGCACAGGTGTTGGCGGGACGCAGGGAATACGAGGTGACCGCCGGGCAAGTGCGGTTCGATGGTCAGGACCTGCTGGCCATGCCGGTGGAGGAGCGTGCCCGGGCAGGCCTGTTCCTGGGATTCCAGTATCCGGTGGAAATTCCGGGAGTCAACAACGTGTACCTGCTGAAGGCTGCCCTCAATGCGCGGCGCAAGGCGCTGGGCATGCCGGAAGTGGATGCCTATGAATTCCTCGCGCTGGTGCGGCAGAAGATGAAGCTCATGCAGATGGACGAGAGCTTCCTCGCACGCGGCGTGAACCAGGGATTTTCCGGCGGCGAGAAGAAGCGCAACGAGATCCTGCAATTGCTGGTGCTGGAACCGAAACTCGCCATCCTGGACGAGACCGATTCGGGCCTGGATATCGACGCCCTGAAAATCGTCGCCTCCGGCATCAACAGCATGCGTGGCGAAGGGCGCGCCATCGTCATGGTGACGCATTACCAGCGCCTGCTCGATTACGTGGTGCCCGACCGCGTGCACGTGCTGTCCGGAGGCCGGATCCTGCGTTCGGGCGACCGCACCCTGGCGCTGGAGCTGGAGCAACGCGGCTATGACTGGATCCGCAATGAGGCGCGAACCGCATGAGCGCATCACCGCTCCCGGCTGCAGTCACTGAAGCCTGGGCCCGGCGCGACGCGCGCCAGGGCCAAGGCCAGGGTTCGGCCTCCCTGCATGAGCTTCGTGCAGCTGCCATGGCAAAGTTCAACCGGCTGGGGTTGCCGACGCCCCAGGATGACAGCTGGAAATACAGCAATCTTCGGGTGCTGTCCCAGGTCGGCACCATTCCAGCCGCCAATGCCCCTGCTCCAGCACGCTCCGGCTCCTGGCTGGATCCCGGGCGTTCATGGCCCACACTGCACCTCCCGCCCGCCTCGGCGCCGCACGCCGACCTGCCGTCGATCGAAGGCTGCGCGCTGCAGCGCCTGTCACAGCTCGAACGGCTCGACCCCCGGCATCTGCTTGAACTGTCGCCGGTGGCAACCGACAGCGAAATTCAGCGCTGGCTGTTGCTCAACACCGCGCTGTACGACGACGGTCTGCATGTACACCTGACCGGCCAGCTGCGTTCACCCCTGCTGATCCTGCATCATCCGCCCCGTGAGGGGACCCATGCGCTGTCCAATTCACGTGTGATCATCGAGGCCGACGCGAATTCGCGCGGCATCATCATCGAGCACCATCTCGACGCAAGCGCCGCGCAGCTTTGCAATTCGGCCAGCATCATTCACCTGGGCAGGTCGGCGAGACTCGAACACTATCGGATCTTTTCGTCCGGCACGAAATCCCGGCACCTGGATCACCTGCTGGTTCGACAGGCGGCGGATTCCACCTTCCTCCAGCACACCGTGGTGCCTGGCAGCGGCTTCGTCCGCACGACACTGGAGGCCGGGCTGTGCGGACCCGGTGCTTCGCTCGACAGTCACACGCTGATGGCCGCACATGGCGAGGATCTCCCGGATTGCGTCAATCTGGTCAGCCATGAGGCGCCGCAGACCCGCAGCCGGCAGACCGCGCGTCTGATCGCAAGCCGCAACGGGCGCGCCGCTTTCAACAGCAAGGTCACAGTCGCCCCCGGTGCACAGAAGGCCGACTCCGTGCAGTCCTGTCGCGGGTTGCTGCTGTCACCCGGCGCTGAAATCGACACCCGCCCGCAACTGGAAATATATGCCGATGACGTCAAGTGCTCGCATGGAGCCACGACCGGCCGGCTGGATCCCGACATGCTGTTCTACCTGCTCTCGCGCGGCATCGATCCGGCGACGGCGCAGAGCCTGCTGGTATTCGCCTTCCTTGCCGATGTCCTCACCGGCATGTCCCTTGAATCCGTGCGTACTGCCATCGAGGATCATCTGGTGTCCCTCCTGCCCGACACCAGCACCCTGCAGCAATTCCTGTCGCGATGAGCACCGCCCTGAAAGCCCAGTCGCCATCATTCGACCCGCTCCACGTGCGGGCCGCATTTCCGCTCCTCGGCCGCAGCATCAACGGGCAGCCACTGGCCTATCTCGACAACGCGGCCTCTTCCCAGCGGCCCCTGCAGGTGATCGAGGCGCTGGACGACTATCAGCGCCGCCACCATTCCAACGTGCACCGCGGGGTGCATGCCTTGAGCCAGGAAGCCACTTCCCTGTTCGAGTCCTCACGGGAACGCCTGATGCGGTTCATCAATGCCGCCTCGACGCGCGAAATCATCTTCGTGCGCGGCACCACCGAGGGCATCAACCTGGTGGCACAGGCCCATGCCAGGCCCGTCCTTCAGGCAGGCGATGAAGTCCTGATCACCGGACTCGAACATCACGCCAACATCGTGCCCTGGCAGCTGGCATGCGCCCAGACCGGTGCGAAACTGGTGGTCGCACCGATCGATGAACGCGGTGAGGTGGCGGTTTCGTCGGTGGTATCCCGGTTCGGACCACGCACGCGGATACTCGCCTGTGCACATGCTTCCAACGCACTGGGCACGGTGCTTCCGGTGCGCGAGCTCGTCGCTGCGGCGCGAGCGCGCGGCATCGTCACCGTCGTGGATGGAGCGCAGGCCATCCCTCATCTCGAACTGGATGTGAGCGCCCTCGGCTGCGATTTCTACGCATTCTCCGGCCACAAGATGTTCGGACCCACCGGGATCGGCGTCCTGTATGGACGTGAGGAACTGCTGCAGGCCATGCCGCCCTGGCAGGGGGGCGGCGACATGATCCTCACCGTGAGCTTCGAGAAGACCACGTACAACGCCCTGCCCCACAAGTTCGAGGCCGGGACGCCCAATATCGAAGGCGCGATCGGCCTTGGCGCTGCCGTGGACTACCTGGGGTCCCTGGACCGGGCCGCGGCACACGCCCATGAAAACGCATTGCGGGCCCACGCGGAACGCGAGCTCGGCAGGATTCCGGGTCTGCGGATCATCGGCACATCAGGCCACAAGCTCAGTCTCACCTCGTTCGTGCTCGAGGGTGTTCACCCGCACGATCTGGGCACCATCCTGGACGAACGCGGCGTCGCCATCCGGACCGGCCATCACTGCGCCATGCCGGTCATGGACTTCTTCGACCTGCCGGCGACGGCGCGCGCCTCCTTCGCGTTCTACAACACGTTCGACGAAGTGGATCGCCTGGTCGCCGGCGTCGATGAGGCCAGACGGCTGTTTGCCTGAAGGAACCCTGATGGATCTGGCCGACCTGTACCGCGACGTGATCCTCGACCACAACCGGCAGCCGCGCAATTTCGGCCCGATGGATCCGGCCGATGTCACGATGGAGGGGTTCAACCCGCTGTGCGGCGACCGGCTGACCCTGCGCCTGCGATTCGAGGGAGACCGGATCAGTGATGTGCGCTTCGAAGGCAAGGGCTGCGCCATCTCCACGGCATCGGCCTCGCTCATGACCGAAGCCGTCAAGGGCAGGACGCGCGCGGAAGTCGGCCGGCTGTTCGATCGCGTTCATGAACTGCTGACCAGCGATGCCGCGATGCCGCCCGAAGACCTGGGCAAGCTCGCTGCCCTGTCCGGTGTCCGCGAGTTCCCTGCACGGGTCAAGTGTGCCAGCCTCTGCTGGCATACGCTCAATTCAGCGCTGAAGTCCGCCGGGCAGCGGCCTGATGCCGTTTCCACGGAATGACCGCCATGTATCATCACGCAAATGAAGCCATTATGGTGAACCGGGCCGTAAAGGCCATTGCCATTCCCGCCGGCATCGAAGTCAACCTCAAGGTGGGTTCCGTGGGGTACATCACCCAGGCGCTGGGAGGGAGCTTCACCGTCTATATCGACGGCAACCTGTTCCGCATCGCCGGGTCCGATGCCGACGCGATCGGCAAGGAAGCCGCAGCGGCTCCGCAAGTGCTGCCAGACGCCTCGGAAGAGGAAATCCGCAGCGTCGTATGGAAGCAGCTCCGGACCTGTTATGACCCCGAGATCCCGATCAACATCGTCGACCTTGGGCTGGTCTATGAGTGCGACGTGACGCGAAGCCCGGACCAGACCCGCCATGTCTCGATCAAGATGACCCTCACTGCCCCGGGTTGCGGCATGGGTGAGGTTCTGGTGCAGGATGTCAAGGAGAAGGTCTCGATCGTACCCACGGTAACCAGCGTCGATGTGGAACTGGTGTTTGATCCGCCCTGGAACAGGTCCATGATGTCGGTGGAAGCGCAACTGCAGACTGGAATGATGTAGTGATCTCTCCCGCCAACCTTGCTGTTTCGACGGTCCGCACGTGGAACCACGCCGGCTGACCCTGCTTCGCCACGGCAGCGCTGAATCACCGGACCTGTGGCCGGAGGACTTCGAGCGCCCCCTGACCAAGCGGGGACTCGCCGAAGTCCGCGAGATGGCGCGCCGCATGCTTGCCCGGCGTGAAATTCCGGACCTTGTCCTGGCCAGTCCCGCCGAACGTACATGGTCCACGGCGCTCCTGCTCGCCAGGGCCCTGGATCTGGACGACAGACAGGTGCGGTGCGAACGCACCCTGTACCTGGGTGCGGCCGAGGGTATCTGGACGCTGGTATCGCAGCAACGCGAAGCCGCGCGTCACCTGCTCATCTGCGGCCACAATCCCGGGCTTTCAGACCTTGCCAGCCGGCTCGGGCACATGCCGCGGCGCCATGAACTGCCCCCGGCCGGCAAGGTGCTGGCCACATGGCCGGACCTTTCCTGGGATGCGCTCAGCCCGCGCTCCGCCCTGCATAGCGACTACGACGACCCGGAAAAGCCTGCGCCCGACTTCGGGTGATGAGGCGAGGCGGCCCCGCGCGCCCGCCTCGCCTGCAACGGCCCACCGGTATAATCACATGCGCTTTCGGACCCGCTGGGAGGCTGGTACATGCTGGATGAGTTTCGTGAACGGCTGCGACGGGATGAACTTGCGCTGGAGAAGGAAGGGCTGCTCAAACGCGAACGCGTGATCGACTCTGCGCAGGGCCCGACCGTGCGTCTGGCCGATGGCCGCGAACTGATCAACCTGTGCGCCAACAACTACCTGGGCCTGGCCAACCATCCCGAGGTGTGTGAGGCGGCGCATCACGCCATCGACCGCTACGGGTATGGCATGGCCTCGGTGCGTTTCATCTGCGGTACCCAGAGCGTGCATCGCGATCTGGAGGAGCGCCTGAGCGCCTTCCTCGGTGTGGACGATGCCATCCTGTATTCCTCCTGCTTCGACGCCAACGGCGGGCTGTTCGAAACCCTGCTCGACGAGCAGGATGCGGTGATCAGCGATGCGCTCAATCATGCCAGCATCATCGACGGCATCCGGCTGTGCAAGGCGCGACGGCTCCGCTACGCCAACGACGACCTGGATCAGCTGGAACAGGCGCTGAAGGATTCCCGGGATGCCCGCGTCCGGCTGATCGCCACCGACGGTGTGTTTTCCATGGACGGTTCGATCGCCCGCCTGCGGCAGATCTGCGATCTGGCTGACCGGTATGGGGCTCTGGTCATGGTGGACGACTCCCATGCCACGGGTTTCATGGGCGCGACCGGACGCGGGACACATGAATACTGCGATGTCATGGATCGCATCGACATCCTGACAGGAACGCTGGGCAAGGCGCTCGGAGGCGCCAGCGGCGGCTACGTTGCAGCCCGCCGCGAGATCGTGGCCTGGCTGCGCCAGCGCTCCCGTCCCTACCTGTTCTCCAATTCGCTGGCACCGGTGGTGGCGGCCACCACGCTGCGCGTCCTGGAACTGCTTGAGTCCTCAGCCGACCTGCGCAGCAGGCTCCATGCCAATGCTTCCAGATTCCGGTCGGGCCTCGCGGCGCATGGCTTCGAACTCGTACCGGGCGAACACCCGATCATTCCCGTCATGCTGGGCGATGCGCGTGTGGCGGGTGCGCTGGCCGAGCGCCTCCTGGCACTGGGTGTGTACGTGGTCGCGTTCTCGTTTCCGGTGGTGCCGCGCGACAAGGCGCGAATCCGTACCCAGATGAACGCCGCCCATGACCCGGACCAGCTCGATCGGGCCATCGCCGCGTTTTCACAGGCCGCCCGCGACATCGGGCTTCATCGGGGAAAGGTGAGGACATCATGAAATCACTGGTCAAGGCATTCGCCGAGCCGGGCATCTGGATGCAGGATGTCCCGGAACCGGCCATCGGGCACAATGACGTCCTGATCCGCGTACATCGGTCCGCCATCTGCGGAACCGACATGCATATCTACAACTGGGATGCCTGGGCACAGAAGGCGGTGCCGGTACCCATGACCGTGGGGCACGAGTACTCGGGAGAAATCGTCGACATGGGCGTGGAAGTGCGCGGTCTGTCGACCGGCGATCGCGTTTCCGGCGAAGGGCACATCACCTGCGGCCATTGCCGCAACTGCCGCGCAGGGCGCCGGCATCTGTGCCGCAATTCCCAGGGTGTGGGCGTGAACCGGCCCGGTTCGTTCGCACAATACCTGGCCCTTCCTGCCTCCAACGTGTTCAAGCTCCCGTCAGCCATCGACGACGAGGTCGCATCCATCCTTGATCCGCTGGGCAATGCCACGCACACGGCGCTGGCATTCAACGTGGTCGGCGAGGATGTGCTGATCACCGGCGCAGGCCCCATTGGCGTGATGGCCGTGGCGATCGCCCGGCACTGCGGTGCCCGCCATGTCGTCATCACCGATGTCAACGACTACCGCCTGGATCTGGCACGCCGCATGGGCGCCTCCCGGGCACTGAACGTCACACGGGATTCACTCGATGCGGCCATGGCAGAACTGGGAATGGAGGAAGGGTTCGATGTCGGTTTCGAGATGTCGGGAAACCCGTCCGCCCTGCGCGAGATGCTGCGCACCATGAACCACGGCGGCAGCATCTCGATGCTGGGCATTCCGCCCGGTGAAACCGCCATCGACTGGAATCAGGTCATCTTCAAGGGTCTGGTGATCAAGGGCATCTACGGTCGGGAGATGTTCGAGACCTGGTACAAGATGGCGAGCATGCTGCAAAGCGGGCTCGACGTGCGCGGCGTCATCACCCACCGCTTCGGCATCAATGACTATCGCGAAGGTTTCGAGATCATGGGTTCAGGCAGGTCCGGCAAGGTCATCTTGGACTGGTCATCCCTGTGAACGCGCCCCGTGGTTCTGCGCACCAGCAATAGCTGAGCAGACCGCGCGCATCGCGCATTGCAGCGAGCCGTTGCGCTTCCGCCAGCAGCGGATCCATGATCTGTTGCAGGGCCGGCGGGACCGAAGGCCATGCCGGCGGACCCGCGAGTCGCACGAACACCGAATGCAGCTGGGTCAGCAATTCCTCGCGAAGGCTCAGATCCTGCTGGAGGTATTCGATCGTGTAATCGCTCCCCAGGTCGGCCAGCTTCGCCGCCGCATCGGTCGCATCCTTGAGTCCGCCCAGATGGTCCACCAGGCCCAGCCGCAGTGCATCCGAGCCGGCCCAGACCCGGCCCTGCGCAATCCGGTCGACTTCCTCCACGGTCTTCTTGCGGCCTTCGGCCACCCGCTGCAGGAAAAGTGCATAGGCATGCTCCACACCCTGCTGCAGCATCTGGCGGGCGTCCGCACTCAGGGGCCGCTCCAGCTGCAGCTCTCCGGCGCGGGGCGTCGTCCCGACCCCATCGACATTGATGCCCAGCTTCTGCAAGGTCCTCTGAAAGGTCGGTATGACGGCAAACACACCGATCGACCCGGTCAGGGTGGTGGGGCTCGCGAAGATCTGGTTGGCGGCCGCCGAGATATAGTAGCCGCCTGAAGCCGCATAGCTGCTCATCGACACCACGACCGGCTTGCCCGCCTGACGCAGGGCCTGCACCTCACGCAGGATCTGCTCGGACGCGAACATGCTGCCACCGGGGCTGTCCACGCGAAGCACCACGGCCTTGATGGCATTGTTGTAGCGGGCTTCGCGCAGCAGATCCGATGTGCTGTCGCCGCCGATATTGCCAGGGGCCTGATGTCCATCGCGGATGTCGCCCGACGCCACCACGATACCGACATGCGCATCCGCGGACGGTCGCAGATCACGCCTGGCGCGCACGATCCGCAGGTAATCGTTCATGGTCACCTGATTGAAGGAATGGGTGGAGCTGTCCTCGCCCACCAGCGTCCGCAGATCCTCGGACACCTGCCGCCGGCTCTTCAATGCCGTGACCAGCCCGCGCTGCAGCGCGAGCCGTGCCGCATCTCCGCCCGCGGCGGCCAGAGCGGCCGGTGCCTGGTTCACGTAATCGCTGATCGCGCCAGCGGGCAGGGATCGGGCACGGGCAACATCCTGCTGGTAGGCACCCCACAGCGCTCCGAGCCACGCGGCGGCCTCCTCCCGTTCGGAATCCGCCATGTCGGTCCGCGAGTACTGATCCGTGAAGCTCTTGAATGTGCCGACGCGGAATACGTTGATGTCCACGCCCAGTTTGTCCACCGCGTCCTTGAGA
The DNA here is from genome assembly GCA_044226785.1 of Steroidobacteraceae bacterium. Lineage (GTDB taxonomy): Bacteria > Pseudomonadota > Gammaproteobacteria > Steroidobacterales > Steroidobacteraceae > TMP-86. Next base: position 112,916 of record JBGAGK010000005.1, read on the forward strand.
TACGTCCGGTAGTAACTGAAGCCATCGATATAGACCATCCCCAGCGGGTCGAGATAGATTTCACTGCCCTGGGCCGCCAGATAATACTGGGCCTGGTCGAACGAATCGCCGACCGCCACCACGCGCTTGCCGGAGGACCGGAACTCGCGTAGTGCCGCACCCAGTTCCTGCAGCTTGGGCAGACCACCCCCGGTCAGGTTGCGTGTATCGAGCACGATCAGCTTGATGTGCGGGTCTGCGATGGCGGCCTTGATCGCATCAAGCACGTCAGGCAGCAATGTCTCGGGCGCAGGACCGCCGGTGACCTGGCCGATGGCACGCCGCACCGGGTCCGTGGAGAGTTGTTCGACCAGTTGGCCCTCGGGCGCAAGGACAAGGGCCGCCGTGGCCGGCAGACGCGGAACGGCATTGTGAAGCAGCGCCAGCAGCAGGCCGAACATGACCAGCAGCACCAGCAGATGCAGCGCCTTGCGGATCCCGTCGAGGATCCGCCACACCAGGCCCAGCAGGCTCGACCAGGTCGCGCCCTGCGCCACGGGAATCAGACCTTTTCTTCGATCCGCGCTGCCTTGCCGGAGCGCTCACGCAGGTAATAGAGCTTGGCGCGCCGGACGCTGCCGCGACGCTTCACGCTGACCTCGCTGATGGCGGGGCTGTGGGTCGGGAAGACACGCTCGACACCCTCACCATGCGAAATCTTGCGCACCGTGAAGGAGGAATTCAGTCCCCGGTTCCTGATCGCAATGACCACGCCCTCGTAGGCCTGCATGCGCTCACGGTCTCCCTCGACCACCTTCACCTGCACCACCACGGTATCGCCCGGCGAAAACGCCGGAAACCGGTCCTGTACCTGTCCGGCGTTGATATCCTGAATGATCTTGTTCATCTTCCAGCCCTTCCTCACTCGTCAGCTGGCCAGCACATCGTTGCCGGCCTTGAATTCCTCGAGCAATCGCTGCTCGTCCTCGCTCAACCCGCGCCGGGCCAGCAGATCCGGCCGCCGCTCCCAGGTGCGCCCCAGTGCCTGGCGCAGCCGCCAGCGTTGTATGGCAGCATGATCTCCCGACAGCAGCACCTGCGGCACCCGCAGGCCATCGATTTCCTCCGGCCGGGTGTAGTGCGGCCAGTCCAGCAACGCATCGTTGTGCGACTCCGCCAGCACCGAATCCGCCGAACCCAGCGTCCCCGGCAACAACCGCGCGATCGCATCGATCACCACCAGCGCCGGCAGCTCTCCGCCGGACAGGACATAATCCCCGATCGACCATACCAGGTCGATCTCGGTGTCCAGCAAGCGCTGATCCACCCCCTCATACCGCCCGGCCACCAGGACCATGCCCGGCCAGCCTGCGGCCTTGCGCGCCGTCGCGGCCCCGAATGGCTCGCCTTCGGCGCCCAGATATACCCGCGGACTGCCATCGGGCACCCGCTCGCACGCCCTGCGAATGGCCTGGCGGAGCGGCTCCACCTTGAGCACCATGCCCGGCCCGCCGCCATAAGGCCGGTCGTCCACCGTGCGATGGACATCGTCGGCGAACTCGCGAGGATCGATGCAGTCGACCTGCACCCGGCCTTCCCCCAGCGTCCTTCCCACGACACCGTACCGCAAGGCATCACGCACCATGGCCGGAAACAGTGTCACCACAGCGATGCGCATCACCCGGTCCAGTCCACCACCACCCGCCGCTCGGCCAGTTCGACCCGGCGCAGGTGCGGCCTGACCGCAGGAATCAGGGTCCGCCGCCTTCCCGTCACCATCATCAGGGCATGCGCCGGACTGTCCACAAAATACTCGAGCTTCCCGAGCACCCTGCCGTCGAGATCGCACACCTCGAAGCCGACCAGGTCAGTGCGGAAGTACTCACCCTCCCGCAGTGCCGGCAGTTGTTCACGCTGCACCATGATCGCAGCACCCCGCAGACGCGTTGCCGCATCGCGGTCCTCCACTCCGGCCAGCCTCACCGTGAGGCGCCCTCCCGACCCGCCGCTGTCCAGCACCGCGTGGCTCTCGCAGCCCTTGCCGCCGGCGATGCTCCATACCGGAAAATCAAGAATGCGTTCGGGTGGATCGGTGTACGAGCGGACCTTTAGCCAACCCCGCACACCGAATGGTGCACCGATCGTCCCCAGTTCGATGAGCGTGGATTCCGCGCCACTCATGGCGCCCGCCTTTTCCCGATGCGCTTTACGCGGCCTGCTTGCGGTAGGTAGTCACCAGTTGCTTCACCCGATCCGACATGTGTGCGCCCTGCTTGACCCAATGATCGATGCGCGCCAGCTCGAGACGCAGGCGGATCTCCGCACCCCGCGCCACGGGATTGAATATGCCCACGCTCTCCAGGCTCGTTCCTCCCTGCCGTTTCCGGCTATCGGTCACCACCACCTGGTAGAAAGGCGTCTTCTTGCCGCCGCGGCGGGTCAAGCGAATCGTCACCATCTTTGCACACCCAAACTTTAATGAGCCGCGAATTCTATTTGAAAACAACGTACTTGCGCAAATCCTCGTGGATCAATGGCGGAACCCCCCGGGGAGGCGGCCGGCCATGCCGCGCAGCATGTTCTGCATCATCCCGCCCTTCATGAACTTCTTCATGGTCTTCTGCATCTGGTCGAACTGCTTGAGCAGCCGGTTGACCTCCGCGACCTGCACCCCTGCCCCATTGGCGATCCGGCGCTTGCGTGAGGGGTCGATCAGCTCTGGACGGCGGCGCTCCCGCGGGGTCATCGAATCGATGATGCCCATCTGCCTGCGGAGGCTTTTCTCGTTGACCGCCGAGGCCGCGGCCGCCGCATTGGCCTGCATGTGCGCCGGGAGCTTCTCCAGGAGCGAGGTCATGCCCCCCATCCGGCCGATCTGCGCCAGCTGGTCGCGCAGGTCGGACAGGTCGAACGACTTTCCCTTCTGGAGCTTTTTCGCGAGCTTGTCGGCCTTCTCCAGGTCAGCCTTTTCCTGCACCTGTTCGACCAGCGACAACACATCGCCCATGCCGAGGATCCGCGATGCGATCCGTTCCGGCTGGAACAGTTCCAGCGCTTCGGATTTTTCGCCCGTCCCGATGAACAGGATGGGCTTGCCGGTCACCTGGCGCACCGACAGGGCGGCGCCTCCGCGTGCATCGCCATCGGCTTTTGTCAGCACCACACCCGTCAAGGCAAGCGCCTCATTGAAGGCTCGCGCCGAATTCACGGCATCCTGCCCGGCCATGCTGTCGACCACGAAAAGCCGCTCATGCGGCCGAATTTCGGCCTCGAGCAGGCGCACTTCGGACATCATCGCATCGTCCACGTGCAGCCGGCCTGCCGTATCGACCAGCAGCACATCGAACCCCTGGAGTTTCGCGTCATCCAGCGCGCGCCGGGCAATGGTCAGCGGCTCTTCGGTCGGAGCAGCCGAAGCAAATCCCGCACCCACCTGGGTCGCCAGGGTCTGCAGCTGAAGGATGGCTGCGGGACGGTACACGTCCGTGCTGCACAGGAGCACCTTCTTGCGCTGCTTTTCGATCAGCCAGCGCGCCAGCTTGCCGGCTGTGGTGGTCTTGCCCGCGCCTTGAAGTCCGGCGAGCAGCACCACAACCGGCCTTTGAGCACGCAGGTTGAGCCCCTCGCTCGCCTCACCCATCAGCCGTGTCAGTTCTTCGTGGACGATCTTGATGAAGGCCTGCCCGGGGGTGAGGCTCCGGGTGACTTCCGCACCCAGCGCCCGGGTGCGTACGCCTTCGGCAAACTCCTTGACCACCGGCAATGCCACGTCGGCTTCCAGCAGAGCCAGCCGCACCTGGCGCACGGTCTCCGAAATGTTGTCCTCGCTGATCCGGCCGCGGCCGGACAGGGTTTGCACGGCCTGTGACAGCCGTTCGGTGAGACGGTCGAACATGAGCGGGATTATAAGGCGTTAGCGCAGGCCGCGCCGGTATGTCATCATCAATCGTGCACTTCGCATACGCCTCGGTGATCCTGTACGTTCTTGCTGCCTGGTCGATGCTTCGCAGCGTCAGCCGGCCGCGATACTCCGCGCTGGCCTGGGTCAGCGCTGCGCTGGCACTGCTGGCCCACTGCATCGGTCTCATGCACAGCCTGCGCGCCTACGGCCCGTGGATGCTGGACCTGCGCGCCGCAACGTCGCTCCTTGGATGGACGCTGGGCATGCTGGCCTGCGTGGTGGGCACCGAGCGCCGCAGCCGCGTTCTGGCCAGCATACTGCTGCTGAGCGCAGGCGTCGGAGCGGCGTTCACCGGCGGCTCTCCGCATTTCAACCTGATCGAGCCCGGCAGCTGGGAGATGACCGCACACGTGCTGTTGTCGATGGGCGCGGCCGCACTGCTGTTCGCCGCGGCTGTCACCGCGATTCTGCTGCTGGTGCTCGACCGGCAACTGCGCAGCCGTCGACTGGCCAACCTGCCCGGTTCCCTGCCGCCGATCGACCAGCTCGAGACCATCCTGTTCAGGCTCATCGGCGCGGGTTTTGCCCTGCTGACGCTGGCCCTGCTCACCGGATTCGTGTTCGTCACCAACCTGTTTGCCCAGCACCTGGTCCACAAGACGGTGCTGTCGGTCATCGCCTGGATCCTGTTCGCAGTCCTGCTGGCAGGTCGCGCGCGATTCGGCTGGCGCGGGCGCACAGCGGTACGCTGGACGCTGTTCGGATTCGCCTTGCTGGTGCTGGCCTACTTCGGTTCGAAGTTCGTGCTCGAAACCGTGCTGGGCCGCCACTGGGGCTGACCGGGACTGAAGTGAACGATTCCTCGATTCCGGTGCTGTTCCTCGGGCTGGGCCTGCTCCTGGCGCTGGCAATCTTCATCAACGGCAGCGAAACGGCGCTGATGAGCCTCAATCGCTATCGCCTGCGCCATCGTGCGCAGGCCGGCGAGCGAGGCGCGCGCCTGGTCGAACGGCTGTTGCGGCAACCCGACCGGCTGATCGGCTTGATCCTCCTGCTCAGCACCATCGTCAACGTGATCACGCCCATGCTGGCCAGCTTCATCGCCTATCGCCTCGGCGGAGATCTGGGCGTCGCGATCGGCGCCGCGGCACTCACGGTGGTCACCCTGGTCCTGTGTGAAGTTGCGCCAAAGACCTTCGGGGCACTGCATCCGGAACGGCTGGCCGTGCCGGCAGCCCATGTATACCGGGTGCTGCTGTTCCTGTTCCAGCCGCTGGTCTGGGCGACCAACCTGCTGGCCAACGGCATGTTGCGGATGCTGGGAGTATCCAGCGGTCAGGCGAGCAACGCACTGAGCCGCGAAGAGCTGCGCACCGTGGTCGCCGAGGCGGGCGCCATGATCCCGCGGCGTCACCGGCAGATGCTGGTCAGCATCCTGGATCTGGAGAAGGTCACAGTCGAGGACATCATGGTTCCACGCAACGAGATCGTGGGCATCGACATCGAGGACGACTGGGATGCCATCATCGAACGCATACGACAGTCGCAGCACACGCGAATGCCTGTCTACGAAGGTGAGATCGACCGCATCATCGGCGTCACCCACATGAAGCGCATCGCACATGAGATGGCTCGCGGTCAGCTCACCCTCGAGTCGCTGGTCCAGACGGCCGTGGCCAGGGACAACTACTTCGTTCCCGCCGGCACCACACTCAACAAGCAGTTGCTCAATTTCCAGCGCAACAAGCGCCGGATGGCGTTCGTCGTCGATGAGTACGGGGACATCCAGGGCCTGGTCACGCTGGAGGACATCCTGGAGGAAATCGTCGGCGAGTTCACCACGGATCCGGCCACCATGATGCATCGTGATGTCCATGCCGATGTAGACGGGACCTTCGTGGTGAACGGCAGTGCCGGAATACGAGCGCTGAATCGGGCCATGCAATGGAACCTGCCCACCAGCGGCCCGAAGACCCTGAGCGGGCTGATCGTGGAAACCCTGGAGAACATCCCCGAGATCGGTACCACGCTGAAAGTCGACGATTACATGCTCGAAGTCCTCCAGGTGAGCGACAATGCGGTCCGCACGGCACGGGTACGCCCACCCGCATCCGCAGGCAGATTGCCGGCGGCTGCCCTGGACGAGTCCGCCGACACCCAGTCCTGATTTTCTCAACCGGTCTCCAGGGCATCGCCCAGGCGGCGCAGAGCCTGAACCCGCATGCCCTCCGGTGCCTTCTTCGGCACATTGGCCGCCGGCACCAGGGCGGTCCGAAAACCATGTTTGGCGGCTTCACGAACCCGCTCTTCTCCGAATGGCACGGGCCTGATTTCCCCTGCCAGGCCGATCTCGCCGAACGCCACCAGGTCCTGGGGCAGCGGAACATCCAGCAGGCTGGATCGGGCCGCCAGCACGATGGCAAGATCCGCTGCCGTTTCCGTGAGCCGCACACCGCCGACCATGTTGGCGAATACGTCCTGAGAATGCAGGGCAATACCCGCATGGCGATGTGCCACCGCCAGCAGCATCGACAGGCGGTTCGCATCGATGCCCACCGCCACCCGCCGCGGATTGGGCGCATGCGATTCGTCCACCAGCGCCTGCACCTCGATCAGCAGTGAACGGCTCCCCTCACGCAGGACCGTCACGACACTGCCCGACACCGGCTGCTCATGCCGCGACAGAAACATGGCCGAGGGGTTCCGGACTTCACGCAGGCCCTCCTCAACCATCGCGAACACACCCAGTTCGTTGGCGGCGCCGAAGCGGTTCTTGACTGAACGCAGCACGCGGAACCGGCTTCCGGTATCGCTTTCGAAGTACAGGACGGTATCGACCATGTGTTCCAGCACGCGCGGCCCGGCGATCTGCCCCTCCTTGGTCACATGCCCCACCAGCAGCACCGCCACACCCCGGCTCTTTGCAAAGCGTACGAGATCGGCCGTGCACTCACGCAGCTGCGATACTGCGCCGGGAGCCGCCTCGACCCGGTCCGTGAACATGGTCTGGATCGAATCCACGATCAGCACTCGGGCCTTGAGCCTCCTGGCCTCTTCCAGGATCGCCTCCAGATGGGTCTGCGCCACCAGATTCGCAGCTGCCTGGGCAAGGCCGAGGCGACGTGCCCGCAATGCCACCTGGCCGGGGGACTCCTCGCCGGTGGCATACAGCACCGGTCCGACCGCAGCCAGCGCCGCAGCCGCCTGCAACATCAGCGTGGACTTTCCGATCCCGGGATCCCCGCCGATCAGCGTCACCGACCCTTCGACCAGTCCACCACCCAGCACCCGGTCCAGTTCTGCGGATCCGGTCACAAAACGCTGCTGTTCGGCTGCCGACTGGACGGTCAGGCTGGGTTCGGCGGAAGCATGACTCGCAGCGTGCGCCGCCCGGGTACGCGGGGCGGCTTCCGCGACCATCGTGTTCCATTCCCCGCAGGCCGCGCACTGACCCTGCCATTTCGGAGCACTCGCACCGCAGGACTGACACAGGAATACCTCCTTCGATCTGGCCAAATGCCCCCCTTGCGCCAATTTCGTGAAATTTGCCCTGCAGATATTTGGCCCTGATCACCTATACTTCGCAATCAATATGTTCAAGCCGGCACCCCCATGCGCAAGTTCGGGATGATCGCCATGGCGCTGGGTGCCGTGCTCGTGGTCGTCGACCTGGCACTGCGCTCCCTGGCTGGTTCATCCACCTGGACCTGGCTGGCAGGCATCGTGTTCCTGATGGCGGGCGCAGTCGCATGGAAGACAAGCGCGCGCTCCATACAGCCCGTGTTGCGCGCGCCTCCTGCACCCACGCCGCCACCGGGTCTTGAGACCACGCACCTGCTGGAGAACTTCGAACAGCGATTTGCCGAACTCAAGAAGCGGGCTCCGAGCGCAACCGTGCTGGGTGACCTGCATGATCTGGCCAGCAAGCTCGAACAGCATGGCCGGATCGCACAGGCGACGGCTGTCTTCCGCCATCTCGTCCGTCTGGACGCGGGCTTTCGCGATGCGGATGCGCGTCTGAAGCGGTTGATCGACCGGCAGGGGCCGGTCGGTCAGCGCGCCACCGCGCCAGCGCCCGCGAAGCCCCAGCCTCCGGCGCGCCCGGCCGCTAAGCCCGCATTGCAGCCTGCGAAGGTCGATGCCAAAGGTGCGGTAGCCGAGGGCATGCACGGTGAGGTCCGGAGCCTGGGCCGTTACCGGCTCGAACGTGAGATCGGCCGCGGCGCCATGGGCACGGTCTATCTGGGCCGCGATTCGGCCATCAACCGGCTCGTCGCGGTCAAGGCAATCCCGCTGGCGCGCGAGTTCAGCGATTCGGAACTGGTCGAGGCACGGTCGAGGTTCTTTCGCGAAGCCGAGACTGCCGGGCGGCTCAACCACCCCGGCATCGTCACCATCTACGACGTCGGCGAACAGGATGGGCTGGCCTACATTGCCATGGAGTACCTGAAGGGCAGACACCTGAGTGACTTCGCAACACCCGCCTCGCTTCTGGAGCCCCGCAAGGTGATGGATCTCATGGCCCGCACGGCCGATGCACTGGGGTTCGCGCATCGGCAGAATGTCGTGCACCGTGACATCAAGCCGGCTAATCTCATGTTCGATCCGGCGAGCGATTCGCTCAAGATCACGGATTTCGGCATCGCCCGCCTCACCGATTCGGGTTGCACGCGGACCGGCATCGTCCTGGGTACGCCTTCGTTCATGTCGCCCGAGCAACTCGAGGGGCGTGCGGTCAGCGGTGCATCCGACCTGTTCTCGCTCGGAGTCAGCCTGTTCCAGTTGCTGACTGCGCAACTGCCCTTCCGCGCCGACACCATGACCGGCCTGATGCAGCAGATCGCAGAAATGCCACATCCCTCCATCCGGGCAATTCGCCCCGATCTGCCCGACTGCGTGCAGAAAGTGATCGACCGTGCGCTGGCAAAGCAGCCGGAGCGGCGATTCGAGTCAGGCATGCAGATGGCCGCGGCGCTGCAGGACTGCTCCAGGCAAATCCCGGGTGTTGCATCGTGACCGGCCACCTGTACGAAACATGGCGGATCCGGCCATGAGCACCAGCCTGCGCGGAAAGATCGCCTGCGTGGCCCTTACGGATACCGGAAAGGTTCGTGAGCACAACGAGGACATGATCGGCACCGAAGCCGATATCGGCCTGTTCGTCCTGGCCGACGGCATGGGTGGATACAATGCCGGCGAAGTGGCCAGCGGCATCGCCGTGAAGACCATCATCAGCCTGGTGCGCGATGCCATACAGAAGGAAGATCTCAGCACTCCGGATGCCAACGGCGGTCTCACCCGGCCCAGCATCATCCTTCGCGACGCCATTCATCGCGCCAACAAGATCATCTACCACACCTCCAAGACCCAGCCGCAATGCGAGGGCATGGGAACGACGGTGGTGGCCTGCCTGTTCCACGACAACCGGATTTCAATTGCCCATGTGGGGGATTCCCGCCTCTACCGGCTTCGCGACAACCGCTTCGAGCAGCTGACCATGGACCATTCCCTGCTGCAGGAACTGGTGGACCGGGGCTTTTATTCCCAGGAGGAGGCGCAGCGGGCCACCAACAAGAATTATGTCACGCGTGCGCTGGGCGTCGAACAGCAGGTCGACGTGGAGATCCACGAAGAGCCGGTCCAGAAGAGCGATTACTATGTCCTGTGCTCCGACGGCCTCTCCGACATGATCGAAGATGAGGACATTCATTTAACTATCAGCACCTTTAGTGCTAATCTTGATACCGTTGCCAAGCAATTGATCCAGCTTTCCAACGACAATGGCGGCCGGGACAACATCTCTGTCATCATGGCGCACGTACAGGAAGCTTTCCCCGCAAAGCGACGTTTATTTGACAAAATACTGGGATGGTTTGGTTAAGGTCACGGGGGTAATCCAATGGCACGCCTGCTGCTGAGCTTGGATGGTCAGGTACTGGCCGAGTACAACATGAACAAGGAGCGCTACACGATCGGGCGCCTGCCGGACAACGACATCCGGATCGACAACCCTGCCGTGAGCGGCCATCACTCGCTGATCATCAACATCCTCAACGATTCCTTCCTCGAGGACCTGAACAGCACCAACGGCACGTACGTCAATGGCAAGCTCATCAAGAAGCACGCCATGCAGCACGGTGACGTCATCACCGTCGGACATCACCAGTTGCGTTTCGTGGACCAGCAGGAAAGCGACAGCTCCCAGGAAGAGTTCGAAAAGACCATGGTCATCACCTCGAGTTCGCAGGGTGAGGACCGGATTCGCCGCGTCGGTCATGCCGTTGAGCAGGCAGCAAAGGCGATGCCCAGCCGGCGCCCCGCGGCAAGTGCCGATCCTGGCATGGCGCTGCCCAAGGCCAAGCTGCAGGTCCTCAGTGGTGCATTTGCGGGACGGGAACTCGAGTTGACCAAGGCGCTGACCACGCTGGGCCGACCCGGCATCCAGGTGGCAGCGATCACACGACGCTCGGAAGGCTACTTCATCGTGCATGTCGACAGCGGCACCGAGAACGACTACCCGCTGGTCAATGGAGTTCCGATCGGGCCGCAGGCGCGACGTCTCAACGACAACGACGTGGTGCAGCTGGCCGGCGTGAAGATGGGCTTTTTCGAAAGCTGAGGGTGCACGCGGGCATGCCCGCGTGCAGGATCAGACCACGCTGACGGCCACGCGCTGGCTGATTCCGCACAGCAATTCGTACGGCACCGTGCCCGCACACGATGCGATCCGCTCCACCGGCAGTCCATCGCCCCACAGCACCACTTCCGTCCCCACCCGGGCCTGCGGCACATCAGTGACATCCACACCCAGCATGTCCATGGACACCCTGCCAGCGAGCGGCGCTCGTCGGCCGGCCACGAGGACCTGCGTGCTGGAGATGACATTGCGCGGATACCCATCACCGTAGCCGATGGCTGCAATGGCCAGTACCGTCCTGCGGCGTGCCGTCCACTGGCTGCCATAACCCACGCTCTCGCCGGCCTCCAGAGTCTTGACGGCGATGATGCGCGTGCGCAATGTCATCACCGGCAGCAGGCCGAGCTCCGTTCCCACCCGATCCGCAAACGGGGACACTCCGAAAAGGGCCACGCCGGGCCGCACCCAGTCGCGCTGGGCCTCAGGAAACGCAAACAGCGCTGCCGAGTTCGCCGTGCTCTGCTCACCTTCAAGCCCCGCGCAGACACGATCAAACACGGCAAGCTGCTGCGCGGTACCCGGATGCTCGGGCGTATCGGCGTTGGCCATGTGGGTGCACAGGCGAACCGGCTGGCGCACGCAGACCATGCGTCTGAGTGCACTGAGCGCAGACTCGAACTCGCCGGGCCGGAATCCAAGCCGGTTCATGCCGGTATCGAGCTTCAGCCAGACGGGGAAGACCGCATCCACGGGCGCCTCCCGCAGCAGGTCGATCTGGCCGGCACTGTGCACCACCAGTTCGAAGCGGGCCTTCGCCGCAGCCATCAGCTGCTCGCGATCGAACACCCCCTCGAGCAGCACCACCGGCTGAGTGATACCTGCATTTCGAAGGATGATCCCCTCCTCGATGCGCGCCACGGCAAAGGCGTCGGCTTGTCCGAGAGCCTGCGCGACCGCTGCCAGACCATGACCGTAGGCATTGGCCTTGACCACCGCCATGACCCTGGATCGGGCTGCATGGCGCCGGATGGCCTCCAGGTTGTGACGTAACGCCGCCGTGGAGATCGTGGCGCTGACCAGTGCCCTCATCGGGCAGGATGCCCCATCAGAAAACCCCTTCCGAGTATGACTCCGGAGCGAAGTTCTCGAACTTGGTGTACTGACCCAGGAAGGTCAGCTGGACATCACCGATGGGGCCGTTGCGCTGCTTGGCGATGATGATGTCTGCAATGCCCTTGCGCGTGGTATTGGGTTCGTACACTTCCTCGCGGTAGATGAGCAGGATCAGGTCCGCATCCTGCTCGATGGCACCGGAGTTGTGGCTGACCATGCCGTCGGCGAGCCAGCTGCCGGGACCAGGAACCGTCAGATCGAAAACCTCTTCCACGCCACAGGGCTCGACCGCCACCACGCGATCCCAGGCCAGATCCGCGCCCGCACTGCCGGTCTGCGGGACATCCGGGGATGCATCGCCCGCGCGCTCTGCCTCCGACACTTCAGGCGAGAACATGCGCAGGGCAGACCCGCCGCCCGACCTGCGCGGCGACATGCCTTCCTGTTCATGGGAGATCTGCGGCATGAGCTGCTCGGCAAGTCGCTGCGCTGGGACGACCCAGGGACCGAAAGCCCCCACGCGCGCCAGGAACACACGCTGCGCGAGCGGATCGCTGATGTCGATGGAGAAGACTATCTGCCCGGAGCGCTGCTGCGCGGCTCCCCCGCGCGCGATGATGCCGATGCGAAGCAGCAGGGCCGACACCTGCTGTGCCAGCCGTTCGCTCAAGGTTGAGAATGACACACGCACCCCGCTCCGGGCCGTCACCGGCCCGCGCACCTGGACGATGCCGCCCGCCGCCCAAAGATGCCTGAGCAATTGGGAAATCTGTTCGTCATCGAACTGGAAGACTTCCGGCGGAAGCTCCCGGAGCTCAGGCAGGCATTGCGATATCCCCAGGGCTCCCAGCCCCCGGGCCGCAACGCCTGACCGGCGCTGCATGGCCCGGTCGGTGATGAGGTAGTGAAACCCGGACCGTACGCCGTCGATGCGTTCGACACGGAAGCCAAGCTGGCGCCCCGCCCTGGCCACCGCCTCACCGTTGAGCTGGAAGCGCGTCGCATACCGCACCGAACGCTCGCCGGTCCACCGGCCTGCCATGAGCAGGTGGGCGAGCAACAGGATCTGCTCCGGACTCCTCAAGACCGGCTGGTGCAACGCGGGCACCCGTCGAGCCAGACCCATCTGGTCGCCCGGCCCGATATCCGCCACTTCCTGCCAGCCGCGACTGGTGTACATGCGATGGCTGGCGGTCGCCCGGACGCTTCGGCCGCTGGCCAGCGTGAGCCGAAAAACCGGTTTCTCGCCCACCGACCAGACCTGGTCGCTGCGCGCCGGGACGATCCGCTGATCTGCGTCCATGGCCCAGACTTCAGGAGTCTGTCCGACCAGGTCCCGGATGGGTACCCGACGGCCATCCGCGAGCCACACGGGCGTGTCACCCGTGACACATTCACGCAGGTCCGACATCACCGGTTTCTTTTCGACCCGCTGCTCGACACCCCGATTCAGCTGTGAAAGGGCAATCACCGGGACTGACAGTTCCTTGGCCAGGGCCTTCAGCGACCGTGAAATCTCCGAAATCTCCGTGGCGCGGTTTTCCTTGGTGCCGCTGACCTGCATGAGCTGCAGGTAATCGACGACGATCAGGTCGAGTCCGTGCTCGCGCTTCAGGCGGCGGGCGCGCGCCCTGACTTCCGTGGGCGTGAGCGCAGGGGATTCATCGACGAACAGACGTGCGCCGGTCAGCTGGTTCATGGCCGTGTCGATGCGTGGCCAGTCCTCCTCGGAGAGCCGCCCTGATCGAAGATTCGCCTGGTTGATGCGCCCCAACGAGGAAATCATGCGCATGGTGATCGATTCTGCGGACATTTCCATGCTGAAGATGGCCGCGGACTTGCCGGCACCCAACGCCGCATTCTCGGCGATGTTCACGGCCAGGGTGGACTTGCCCATGGAAGGCCTTCCCGCAACGACGATCAGATCGCCCGGCTGCAGGCCCGAGGTCATCTCGTCCAGGACCTTGAACCCCGTGGCGATGCCAGTGAGATTGCCTCCGGAGTTGTACAGGGTGTCGATCCGGTCCACCACCGTCGGCAGGATGTTCTTGACCGACCGGAAGCCGGCAACGCCACGCGCGCCGCGCTCCGCGATCTCGAACACGGCGCGCTCGGCATCATCGACGATCTCGCGTGCCTCGCGGCCCTCGGGGTCCAGTGCCGAAGCCACGATCCGGTTGCCGGCGGTTATCAGCTGTCGAAGCACCGCGCGCTCGCGCACGATGTCGGCGTACGCGCGGATGTTCGCGGCCGTGGGAGTGTCGCGCGCCAGTGTGCCGAGATAGGCAAGCCCGCCCACCTGCTCGAGCTGTCCCTTGCTCTGCAGGTACTCGGACAGGGTCACCGCATCGCAGGGCTGGGAGCGGCCGATGAGCGTACCGGCTGCTTCGAAGATCAGCCGGTGGTCGTTCCGGTAGAAATCCTCGGTGCCGATACGGTCCGCGATCTGGTCCCAGGCGGTCGCTTCGATCATCAGCCCGCCGAGTACGGCCTGTTCGGCCTCCACCGAATTCGGTGGCAGCCGCACATCGTCCCGGGACTCGACGTGTCGCTGCATCACCCGTGCAAACTTCCTGTGCTGCGCAGACGCGGCGGTATCGCCTCAGTCCTCGGCGATGATGGAAACGGCGAGCACCACGTCCACGTCGGTGTGCAGGTGAAGCTGGACCTGGTGCTCACCCGTGATGCGGATCGGGCCGGCAGGCAGGCGCACTTCACTGCGGGACAGGGCGTGACCCGCGTGGGTCGCTGCAGCAGCGATGTCTGCAGTCCCGATCGAGCCGAACAGTTTGCCTTCGGCGCCGGCCTTGGCGCGCAACTCGAGTCTGAAGGCACCGAGCGACTCCGCGCGTGCCTGGGCGGCATTGAGATCCTCCGCAGCCCGGGCTTCCAGCTGCGCGCGCTGCGCATCGAACCGCGCAATGTTGGCTGCGGTGGCCACGGTGGCGCGACCGGTGGGCACCAGATAGTTGCGGGCATAGCCCGACTTGACCTTCACGCGATCGCCGATCTGGCCCAGATTCGCGACTTTCTGCAACAGGATGACTTCCATGGGTTCCGCCTGGAGGACTAGTGCTGATCGGTGTAGGGCAACAGGGCCAGGAACCGGGCACGCCGGATGGCCAGCTGGAGCTGCCGCTGATAATGGGCACGGGTGCCGGTGATCCGGCTCGGAACGATCTTGCCGGTCTCGGTGATGTAGCCCTTGAGGACTGCAAGATCCTTGTAGTCGATCTGCTTGACGTCATCCGCCGTGAACCGGCAGAACTTCTTGCGCCTGAAAAAACGTGCCATCTGTGTGTTCCTCGAGCCGTCCCTCAGCGGGACCCCATCGAAAGATCGTCGTCATCGCCATCCATGTAGTCGTCGTGCCGGCGGGCATTCTCGTCCGGCGGTCGCGACATCGGGGAAGGCTCGGTCACGGCCTCGTCCATCTTCACGACCAGGTGCCGCAACACGGCGTCGCTGAAACGGAAAGCCGCTGTCAGCTCAGACAGTACCCTGGCATCGCATTCGATGTTCAACAGGACGTAATGGGCCTTGTGGACTTTCGAGATCGGGAACGTCAGCTGCCGGCGACCCCAGTCCTCGAAGCGATGGACCTGCCCGCCGCCGGCGCTGATGATGCCCCTGTAGCGCTCGACCATCGCAGGAACCTGCTCGCTCTGGTCCGGATGGACCAGGAACACGATTTCATAATGTCGCATGTCATTCCTTTCGGTTGTAAGCCTCCCGTTGCGAGCGGTGAGGCAAGGATTGCTTTCCGGCGACCCGGAAAAAAGACGGGCATGTTACCTGCCGGGCCGGCCGACGGTCAACCCGGGCAGGCGCGCCCGGGCCTCCAGGTCAGGCAGGTCCAGACTGTTCCGGATGAACTTCCGGGATGCATCGTACGGGGGCTGGTAGTCCCAGGACGTGCAATGCCCTGTTCGCAGCGCATCGTTGACGAATATCCTGCGCCGCTGGCTTGCCCGTACAGCCTGGTTCAGTGCCGGCAGATCCCAGCGCCGCGCGACTTCCTGCCGGAACTGCGCCACACGCTGCCGGTGGGCCGGTTCCGCTGCCAGGTTGTGCAGCTCCCGCGGATCGCTGACAAGATCGAACAGCTGGTCCGGATCGACGGGCGAGTGGATGAATTTCCAGCGGTCCCGCCGGATCATCACGATGGGTGCGATGGCACCTTCCGCCAGATACTCCCCCAGAACCTCATCCGGACCCGGGCCGCCCCGCATGGCAGACACGAGGCTCCTGCCTTCGCCCGAAACACCGCTCCCCTGCAGGTCGGCACCGCCCAGATCACACAGGGTCGGCAACAGGTCCAGCAGCGAGGCCGACTCCGCCACGCGATGGGCAGCGAACCGACCCGGTGCATGCACGATCAACGGGATGCGGCAGGCCGGCTCGAAGAAGCCCATCTTGTACCACAGGCCCCGCTCGCCCAGCATGTCACCGTGGTCGGCGATCAGCAGGACGATCGTATCCTGCGCAAGTCCGGTCTCCCCCAGCACGCCCAGTATCTGGCCGATCCGCTCATCCACGTAGGACACCGCGCCGTAATATGCGCGGCGCGCGGCGCGCACCTGCACATCGTTCACCGGCTGCAGATCCAGACCGATGACATGGCGGATACGGCGCGAGTGCGGATCGATCTGCCCCGGTTCCAGACTCACGCCGGGCATGTCGATCTCCACGCCCTCATATCGGTCCCAGTATTCCTGCGCAATCACGTAGGGATCATGGGGATGGGTCATGGACACCAGCAGCATGAAGGGCCGCTGATCCCTCGACCGGGCCAGGTCGAACAGCTTCTGCTTCGCTGCGTGCACGACCTCCTCATCGAAATCGATCTGGTTGGTGCGCGCGCAGGGTCCGGCCTGCGCGACCGAATTCATGTCGTGATACCAGCTCGGTCGGTGCTCAAAGCGATCCCAGTCCGGCGTCCACCCGAAATCCGCCGGATAGATGTCGGTGGTCAGGCGTTCCTCGAATCCATGCAACTGGTCGGGTCCGCAGAAATGCATCTTGCCCGACAGCGCCGTCTGGTAACCCGCAATGCGCAGACAATGCGCAAAGGTCGGAACCTGCGCTCCGAACTCCGCGGCATTGTCGTATGCGCCGATCTGCGAGGGGAGCCGCCCGGACATGAAGGAAAAGCGCGATGGCGCGCACAGCGGACTGTTGCAGTAGAACGAGTCGAATACGACACCACCAGCGGCGAGCGCATCGATGGTGGGCGTCTTCGCCACGCGATTTCCATAGGCCGGAAGGGCCGAAGCCCCGAGCTGGTCGGCCATGAGGATCAGCAGATTCGGCTTCTTCATGGATTCCTCCAATGCCCCTGGCAGACCATGTCGATCATCACGGACGCGGGCCGGCAGCGGCCAATCGCTGCCGGACGGCTTCGAACAGGGCGATGCCGGTCGAGACCGATACATTGAGCGATTCGACATGCCCGCTCATCGGGATTCTCAACAGAAAATCGCAGTGCTCACGCGTCAGCCGCCTCAGTCCCTGCCCTTCCGCCCCGGCGACGATGGCCAGCGCGCCGGTCAGATCCCTTTCGTACAGCGGGGACGGCGCCTCGCCGGCCAACCCCGCCACCCAGATACCCCGCTCCTTCAGCGAATCCAGCGTCCGGACCAGGTTGGTCACGGCCA
Organism: Steroidobacteraceae bacterium; assembly: GCA_044226785.1. Lineage (GTDB taxonomy): Bacteria > Pseudomonadota > Gammaproteobacteria > Steroidobacterales > Steroidobacteraceae > TMP-86. The sequence goes on from JBGAGK010000005.1 coordinate 130,203, forward strand.
CGAACGGCACGAACTCCGCGGCGCCCGCCGCCACCTTGCGCGCCGCGCCATCCAGACTTGCAGCCCGGTCCCGGGTCGCGATCACGGCGTCGACACCGGCCGCATCGGCGCTGCGCAGGCAGGCTCCCAGGTTGTGTGGATCGGTAATGCCGTCCAGCACGAGCAGCAACGGCGGGCGCGCCAGGTTCTCCAGCAGGTCGAACAACCGGGCCTCGTCCCAGGGTCCCAGTGTGCGCACACGCGCCACCACCCCCTGATGCGCGGCACCTCCGCACAGCCGATCCAGCTGGTTGCTGGTCGCCTCCTCGACATGCACCTGGTGACCCGCCGCCAGCGCCAGCAACGACCCGGCGCGTCGATCGGTGCGCCCGGCCTGAACCCACACCTCGAACACACGCTCGGGCGAATGCCGCAGCATCGCCTCGACCGCGTGCCATCCGTACAGGATCCGGCCGCTCTCAGCCACGTCGGTGCCGGCGGCCTGCCGCCCGTACGACCGTGCTGTCGACCAGCTCGAAGTCGATCTGGCGTTGGGCGACATCCACTCCGGTCAATTTCACGCGGACCCTGTCACCCATGCGATAGCGCCGCCGGGTGCTTCTGCCCACCAGTCCCAATCCGCCGCGATCCAGTTCCCAGAAGTCCCCGGGTATCGCCGACACATGCACCAGACCGTCGATGGGCATCTGTGCCAGTTGCACGAACAAGCCGAATTCCTGCGCGCTGGTGATGCTGGCGTCGAACTGCTCGCCGACCCGCGGTTGCAGGTACAGGCATTTGAGGTAGGCCATGACATCGCGCGCCGCATCGTCGGCGCGGCGTTCACGCCGCGAGGTCTCCGCACCCAGGGCCTGAAGTTCCTTGCCCTCATACCGGTGACCGGCCGCGCTCTTCGGCAGCAATGCCGCCTTCAGGGCCCGATGCACGATCAGATCAGGATAGCGGCGGATCGGTGAAGTGAAGTGGGCATATTCATCCAGCGCCAGACCGAAATGGCCGATGTTGGTGGCCTGATAGACCGCCTGGGCCAGCGACCGGATGACCAGCCCTTCCAGCAGCAGCCCGTCGGGGCGAGCCGCCAGCCTTTCGATGAGCTGCCGGTATTCGCGCGGCGTGGGTTCATCCGAGAACCGGGTCGCCACGTTGATGGCACCGAGCATCTTCTCCAGCTCGGTCACCCGTTTGTCCTCCGGCAGGCCATGGACACGGAACAGCCCGCCGGCCTTTGCCTTGCGCAGCGCCGCCGCAGTCTCCACATTGGCAGCGATCATGCATTCCTCGATCAGCCGATGTGCATCGTTGCGCTCAGGCGTGCTGAAACCCACGATCACGCCATCCGCGCCGATCCGCGCCTTGACTTCGGCACCGCGAAAATCCAGCGCACCCCGGGCATCGCGCGCCGACTTGAGGGCGCGATAGATCTCGTACAGGGCATCCAGCGAACTGCGTACACCGGCGGCCAGCATCTGGGTATGCCGCACGGGTTCACGCAGATAGTCCCACGCGGACTGGTAGGTCAGGCGCGCGTGGGAGCGGATCAGGGCTTCGAAAAAGCGCGCACGACTGATCCGGCCGTGCCGGCTCACGCGCATGTCGCACACGAAGGCCAGCCGTTCCACCTGCGGCATGAGGGAACACAGGTGGTTCGACAGGCGTTCCGGGAGCATGGGAATGACGCGATCCGGAAAATACACCGAGGTCGCCCTCTGCCGGGCCTCCTGGTCGATGACACTGCCGGAGCGGACGTAATGGCTGACATCGGCGATGGCGACCACCAGCCGCCAGCCACCGCCCCGCAGCGGCTCTCCAAACACCGCATCGTCGAAGTCACGCGCATCCTCGCCGTCGATGGTGACCAGCGGCAGGGACCCGAGATCCTCCCGATGCGCGCGGTCGGCCGGGCGGACCTCGCTGCCAAGGCGTTCGGCAGCCTGCAGGACTGCCGCGGGAAACTCGCCAGGCAGGTCGTGCCGCAGGATCGCGAAACGCGCTGCCAGATCCGACGGTCGCAGATCCGCCAGCACTTCAGTGACCCGCGCTTGCGCCGCCCTGCCCGCCTGCGGCCGTTTCAGTATCTCCACCACCACCGGTTCGCCATCGGGGACTTCGGGCCGCTCGCGGGGCGCAAGTTCCACCGGATACCAGTGTCCCGGGTCTTCCGGTTCGACGAGGATTCGTCCATGGATGCGCCGCAGACGCCCGGCCATCTGCCGGGGCCCCTCTCCCAGCCGCCGGAGCAGCTTCGCAATGCGGCGCCCGCGTTCGTTGGTGCCGATTGCGCGCACCTCGACACGATCCTGATGCATCAAGGCCGTCATGTCGTCCCGCATCATGATCAAGGCAGGAGATCCGTCATCAGGCACGACGCTGGCTTCGCCCCTGGCCCTGCCGCGTACACGCCCGGTAATCGGTTCCATGCTGGGGGCAGGCCCGGGTTCGATCCGGGATTCAGCCTTGTGCTGGCGGGAACCGGAAGGTCTTCCGGTCTTGCGGCGATGATGTGGATGATGTGGATGTCTTGTCATGGAAATGGACTGCTGGTTTCTCGCAGACCGTCGGCCTGCCTGGACTTGGTTGACACTTTGGATGCCGGTGCGTACATTCTGCGCGCCTTTCAACCCCCTGTGCCCAGGTGGCGGAACTGGTAGACGCGCTGGTTTCAGGTACCAGTGGAGCAATTCGTGGAGGTTCGAGTCCTCTCCTGGGCACCAATAAATTCAATATATTACGCGTTATTTCTCACACTGAATATAGCGCTTCGCGCCTCGCGGCTTTCGCCCGCCCACCCGCTCAGTTCCGGCGTGACATCGTGAACATCGCATAGTACGTGCGTCCCGGCGCAGGCTCGAAGAACCCCGCATTGCTGGCATTGACGATGACGCTTCCCACATAGGCGCGATCGGTGATGTTGTCCACCCGAAGAAACTCGCTGAATTTCCAGCGCGCGCTCTGCTGTTCCAGGCCGACCCTCAAATTCGCCGACCAGTAAGCCGGGGCCGCGTCCGTGTTTCGATCATCCGCATAGACCTTCGATCGACCCAGCACTTCGGCCGTCGCGGTCAGGCCGATAGGCGCACGGCGCCAGGTCAGACCCGCGTACAGCGAATTCTCCGGTACCGCCGGCAACTGATTGCCGTCCACGACCTGCACCGGCAGGCAAGGCAGACCCGTGCAGGTAGTGTAGGTCTGATCGACCAGCGCCCTGATGTGCGTCAAGGCAAACCTTGCCGTGAGATGCTGCGGCAGCACCGCATCGACGGACAACTCCAGGCCGCGACGCAGAGTGGCACCGATGTTCTGATACACCGAACGCCCGCCAAAGTTGTAGAGCACCGCCAGTTCATCCCGGGTCCTCGTCTGGAACGCGGCGAGGTCGGCCCGCCAGGCCGTGCCGCCGGCTTTCAGGCCCACTTCGAGGTTGTCGCTGCGAGAGGGTTTCAATCCGAGGTTCATGCCCGGAATGCTCCCGTCCGTCGAGCGGTAGGCCAGCTCGTTCAGTGTCGGTGTCTCGAAACCCCGACCATACGCGGCATAAATGTTCAGGTCGGGCCGCAGACCATAGGTGACGCCGGCTACCGGATTCACCGCGGAATACCCCACACGACTCACCGGATCGCCGGAGAGCTGCAGCCGGTTGCGTGAGCGGAGCCTGACTTCGCTGTTGCGCACGCCAGCCAGCAGATGCCAGCGACTGCCAGGGTCCCACTCCAGCTGCAGATACTGGTCGAAGTCATGGATGAAATTGGATTCATCCCGTCGCAGATCGCCCTTGACGCCCACCTGGTCGCCAACGAAATTGAGGTAACCCCGGCGTGCTTCGCTCATCTCGTCGTAGTTGAGCCCCGCCGTCACCCGCAGCGGGAAGCCGGCCAGGGAGTGCAGTCCGCTGATGCGGGTATCCACACCCCGGAAATCACGACCGAGGTCGATGACCCCGCCCGGGTGAGTGGGACGCGCCTGGGCCGAGAAGGGAATGGCCTGAAACTGCTCGGTGCTGCGATGTCCGGCGTACGCCGTGACGGAAAGGTCGTTCGAGCCACCGAGCTTGCGATGCCAGGTCGCTCCCCCCTGACCCTGCTGGAGCGACTTGCGCGTGTTGTAGGTGATCGCGTTGGTCCCTGCCTGACGCGGGTCCGCCTCCCACTGCTGCCGGGTCAGGCCGAGCGGATCCTGCACCGCAGGCGTCTGGACACCATTGGCGATCAGCGTCAGTTCGGACCCGGGCGCCAGGGTGAAGCGCACCTTGGCGTTGAGGTTGTTGCGCTCCGCGTCGCTGTGATCACGATAGCCGTCGGTCTGGAAATGCGCCGCGTCCACTACATAATTCACCACACCCGCGTCACCGGATGTCTTCAGGGAATACCGTTGCGTCCCGAGGCTGCCTCCGGTGCCGCTCGCGTAGACATCATTGCCCGGCGAGCCATCCTCGGTGAACAGGGCGATGACGCCGCCGGAGGAATTGCCATACAGGGCGGAAAATGGCCCCCGCAGCACTTCGACCGCAGCCGCCGATCCCAGGTCGAACTGCGAGAACTGCCCCTGTCCATCGGGCATGGTGCCGGGGATGCCATCGGAGATCAGGCGTACGCCCCGCACACCAAAGCTGGATCGCGCACCAAACCCGCGGATGGACATCTGCAGGTCCTGCGCATAATTCTGCCGGCTCTGCACGGAGAGCCCGGGGATGGTCATCAAGGATTCCGACAGGTTGACCTGCAACTGCCCCGTGCGCAACTCGTCCAGGCCCACCCGATCCACCGATACGGGCAGATCCATGCTCGCCTGCGCCACACGGGTGGCCGTGACCACCACCGGTGAGAGGAGCGGTGCGGGTGTCGGTCCCGCCAGAACCCCTCCAGCCAGAGCCAGGTCCGCCGGCACCAGTCCCGTCCACATCACCCACCAGAACCGCATCTTCATCCCACACATCCACTGATTCGTCGCGTGAATCTTAACGGATTGGGGTCCGACCCACGCATGACTTGCGCACGCGGGCCAAAGCGGATCAAATATCGTTCGTTTTGCATACGCGCCGGTCCCGCGCGCAACCGTCTGATCTTCGCTGCCCCAGGAGACATCGCATGGCAATATCCATTCATCCTTCGGTGGACAACGGCATCAAGCCCGCCGGCAAGGACTTTGCCGGTGGCACCCTGACCTGCAAGTGCACGGACCGGCCGGTGAAGGTCGCCCTGAAGGCGCAGACCCTGCACAATCATGCCTGCGGCTGCTCGAAGTGCTGGAAGCCCAAGGGCGCGCTTTTTTCGATGGTAGCGGTGGTTCCCCGTGACAAGGTCTCGGTGCTGCAGAACGGGGACAAGCTCGCCGTGGTCGATCCGAATGCCCTCATCCAGCGTTATGCCTGCAAGGGCTGTGGCGTCCACATGTACGGGCGCATCGAGAACACCCGCCACGCCTTCCATGGCCTTGACTTCGTACATACGGAGCTTTCCAGCGATCAAGGCTGGTGTGCGCCGGGCTTCGCGGCCTTCGTCTCCTCGATCATCGAGTCGGGATTCGATCCGGCGCGCATGGGTGAGGTGAGAAGCCGTCTCAAGCAACTCGGGCTGGAACCTTACGACTGTCTGAGCCCTCCGCTGATGGATGCGCTGGCCACCCACGCAGCGAAGCAGTCGGGAGCGATGAAGGCCTGAGCCGCTAGCCGGCAAACGGATCCTTGCGGATGATGGTCTGATCCCGCTCAGGGCCGGTGGAGATGATGTCCACGGGAACCCCGACCAGGGTCTGCAAGCGATCGAGGTAGGTCCGCGCTGCGACCGGGAGCTGCTCGTAGTGCACCAGACCCACCGTGCTCTGCGACCAGCCCGGCAGCTCCTCGTACACCGGCCGGCACTGCGCCAGCTGCTCGGGCAGGAGCGGTGGCACATCGATCCGGCGTCCATCGAGCTCGTAGCCGATGCACACCCGCACCTTCGAAAGACCATCGAGCACATCCAGCTTGGTCACGCACAGCGAGGAACAACTGCTGTGGATCACCGCCCGCCTCAGCGCGACCGCATCGAACCAGCCACAGCGCCGCCTGCGTCCCGTGACCGAGCCGAACTCCTGACCGACCCGTGACAGATGCTCGCCATCGGCATCGAACAGTTCGGTGGGGAACGGCCCGGCCCCGACCCGAGTGGCATACGCCTTGACGATGCCCACGACCTCGTGCAGGCAGCGCGGGCCAAGACCCGTGCCTGCCGCCGCACCGCCGGCAGTCGTGTTGGAGGACGTCACGAAAGGATAAGTCCCCAGATCGACATCCAGCATCGCACCCTGGGCGCCTTCGAACATGATGCTGCACCCTGCCCGCTGCAGTTCATCGAGGATGCCGGTGACATCGGCGACCAGCGGCCTGAACCGCTCGCCGTTGGCCAGCAACGAATCCAGCGTCGCACCGAAGTCCACCGTCCCGGCGCCGAGAAATCGCTCCAGCATGAAGTTGTGGTAGTCGAGCACGGAGCGCAACTTCTCAGCCAGCTGCGCCGGCTGGAACAGGTCGGCCACGCGCAATGCTCTGCGCGCGACCTTGTCCTCGTAGGCCGGCCCGATGCCACGGCCCGTCGTCCCGATGGCATGAGTGCCCTGCGCCGCTTCCCGGGCCTTGTCCAGCGCCACATGCGAAGGCAGGATCAGCGGGCAGGCGGGACTGGCGCGCAGACGCTCGAACACCGGCACGCCCCGGGCTATCAGCGTGTCGGCCTCGCGGAAGAAGGCCTCGAGCGACAACACCACACCGTTTCCGATCAGGCATTTCACGTGCGAGTGCAGGATGCCGGAGGGAATGAGCGAAAGGATGGTCTTCTGGCCACCGATCACCAGGGTATGCCCGGCATTGTGCCCGCCCTGGAAGCGCACCACGGCATGCACGCGCCCCGTGAGCAGGTCGACCACCTTGCCCTTGCCCTCATCACCCCACTGCAGGCCGATGACGACCACGTTCCTAGCCACTGCGCACCACCCACAGCAGCGCCACGCCGAGCGCCATGCTCACGAGTCCGCCCCAGCGCATCTGGTGGGTGGACATCTGGGACATGCGCAGCATCAACCGCTGTGCCGCCGCCGGATTGATGAAGGGCAGCAGGCCTTCGATGACCAGATACAGGGCAAACGCACCACAAACGTAGCGCGCAAGCTCCTCCCAGCTGACCTGCGAGAAAAGGTTGGGCATTGCTTCAGCGCGCAGCTTCGCCCTTGCCCATGTACTTGAAGTAGGCACTGTCAGGCGATATGACGAGCACATCGCCCTCCTTGCCGATGGACTGACGATACGACTGCATGCTGCGATAGAAGCTGTAGAAATCAGCATCCTTCGAATATGACTTGCCATACACGGCACTCGCCGCCGCGTCGCCGGCACCGCGGGTCTCGTTGGCCTGCCGGTTGGCGTTGGCGAGGATCTCGGTGCGTTCCTTGTTGGCCTCCGCGCGAATCTTGTCGGAGGATTCCACGCCTTCGGCACGGAGCTTGGCCGCCTGTGCACGGAAGCTGGCACGCATGCGCTCGTAGACCGAATCGCGCACCTGCTGCGGCAGGTCGATCTTCGTGATGCGCACATCCACCAGTTCCACGCCCAGCTGCCCGGCCGCCGGCCGCGCATTCGACATCATGGCGTCGGTGAAATCCGCACGATCAGCAGTGACCACCTGCTGCAGCGTGCGTTGCGTGACCACGCCCTTGATGCTGTTCTTGACGATCTCGCTCAGCCGGGCGTTCGCGATGTCCTCCATGCCGCCGGCCGCCTCGTAGAACTGGCGCAGATTGCTGATCTTCCATTTTACGTAGAAATCGACGATCAGCTGCTCCTGTTCGCTGGTCAGGAATCGCTCACCCGGATACACCTGTGTGATGATGCGCTTGTCGAACCGGGTGACCTGCTCGAGCAACGGGATGCGGAAATGCAGGCCTGGTTCATACTGCGAATCGACGATCTTTCCGCCGACGGTCTTGATGGCCAGCTGGCCCTCGCCGACTGTGAAGGTGCTGAACCGCACCAGCAGGATGAGCACCACCACGGCGATCAGGATCGCGAGCATGCGGTTTTGCATCATCGCGTCCCCCGGCTGCGCACATCGTCCGTCGCCGAACCATCCGCTGACTGCTGGGGCGTGCCCGCCGGCTCGACCGGCAGAGCCTGTCCGGTGCCCGAGGGCGCTGTTTCCTGCAGGATCCTGTCGAGCGGCAGGTACAGGATGTTGTTGTTGCCCTTGGTGTCCACGAATACCTTGCGGGCGTGGCGGTATACGCTTTCCATGGTGTCGATGTACATGCGCTCGCGGGTCACCTTCGGCGCCTTCTGGTACTGGGCCAGCACCTGGTCGAAGCGCGAAGTTTCACCCTGGGACTGGGCCTGAACCTGCAGACGGTAGGCTTCGGCATCCTGGATCTCGCGGGCGGCTGCGCCCCGGGCCCGAGGCAGAACGTCGTTGCGGTAGGTCTCCGCCTCCTGCGCGAACCGCTGCCGGTCCTTGTCAGCCTTGATGGCATCGCGTTGGGCGTCCTGCACGGCATCCGGCACGTTCACGTCGGTCAGGTTCACCGACAGGATGCGGATCCCGGTATCATAGGAGTCGAGCGTGCGTTGCAGGATGGCGCGGGCGCGGTCGGTGATGTTCGGGTCCCGCGCAAGGGCCATGTCCAGCGATGACTGTCCCACCGCCTCGCGGATCGCACTTTCGCAGACGAGTTGCAGGGTCTCGTCCATCCGTTTGACGCGGAACAGGAACTTGATCGGATCGGGCTGGGTGTACTGGACGGCTGATTTCACTTCGACCAGGTTGGTGTCGGCAGTCAGCATGCTCGAATCATCGGTGACGCTGAACTGACGGGAGACGTTGACGATGTACTTGCGCTCGATCGGCCATGGCAGGTGCCAGTTGTAACCCGGGCCCGTGGTTTCCACGTATTTGCCGAACCGAAGGATCACCGCCTTTTCCTGGGCATCGACGCTGTAGATGCCCGACCCCAGCCAGGCCACCAGCAGGAAGATGAGCCCGCCCGTGCCCACGCTGAACCCCGGTGTCTTCTGCGGGCCGCTCCCGCCGCCGCTTCCATTGCCGCCTCGACGGCCGAAAATCGCCGCCAGACGCTTCTGGAAGTTGCGCACCACCTCATCGAGATCGCTTTCGCGCGGCTGCTGGCGATTCCAGGGATTTCGCTTGTCGCCGCCGGGTTCGTTCCAGGCCATGGTCGTGAAGATTACCGTTGTTGAGCGCAGGGACCGGCGATTCTAGCAGCCGATGGCGCTGTACGGCAGGCTTTCAGGCCACACGTCGCACCGCCCCGCGCACGAGCTTCACGCCCGGACGGCCCAGGATCCGGTCGAACTCGTCCTGCTCGAGCTCAACCTCGAGCACCCAGCTGCCATCCTTGCGGATACGTTCCGAACGTACTGCGTGACGCTCGTACAGGGCCGAACGCAGGGCGCCGGCCTGCAACTCCAGATGGAGGCTGCGGCGAAGACGCTGGGGACGCACGCAATCGGCCATCGCTGCCTTGAGTTCGCCGATGCCTGATCCCGTTGCAGCCGATACCCAGGCCTGGACTGCAAGGCCATCCGGGCCACGCTCGATGCGTGCCGGTACATCCGCCAGATCGATCTTGTTGTACACCGTGAGCTCGCGCACCTCTCCCGCACCGATGCCGCGAAGGACATCACGTACCTGCTGGATGCGCTCATCGCGCCGCGGATCCTGCGCATCAACCACGTGCAACAGCAGGTCCGCATCGCGCGCCTCCTGCAGCGTGGAGTTGAAGGCGGCGATCAGCTCATGAGGCAATTCCCTCACGAAGCCCACGGTATCTGCCAGCACCACTTCACCCACCTGGGGCAGTTCGACCCGGCGGACCGTCGGGTCCAGCGTCGCGAACAACTGATCGGCCACGTACGTCGTGGCGCCCGTGAGTGCGTTGAAGAGCGTGGATTTGCCGGCATTGGTGTAACCCACCAGCGCCACGGTGGGAATCGGCACCTCGCGTCGCACATGCCGGCCGGTTTCACGCTGGCGATGCAATTTGTCGAGCCGCTTTTCCAGCGTACGGATGCGCTTGCCGATCAGGCGCCGGTCGGTCTCGAGCTGGGTCTCGCCCGGGCCGCGCAGACCGATGCCGCCCTTCTGCCGCTCCAGGTGGGTCCAGCCCCGTACCAGTCGTGTGGACAGATGCCGCAGTTGTGCCAGTTCCACCTGAAGCTTGCCCTCGAAACTTCGGGCACGTTGCGCAAAAATGTCGAGAATCAGCCCGTTACGATCCAATACTCGACGATCCGTAAGCATTTCGAGATTGCGTTCCTGGCTGGGACTGAGCGCATGGTCCACCAGGATGACCTCGGCGCCGTGGGCCTTGGCAGCCTCACGCACCTCCTCGGCCTTTCCGGAGCCGATGAAAAAGCGCGGATCGGGGGAGGCCCGCGCACCCGTGAGGAAAATCGCGGGCTGGGTGCCGGCAGAGCGGGCCAGAGCATCGAACTCGGCCACATCTTCGGCCTGCACGGGCGCGCCCAGCCCTATGCGCACCAGAACCGCCCGTTCACCCGAACGGGGACGTTCAATCAACCCGGCATCCCGGTGAATTCGAGCTCGTCCTATTCAACGACCGCAGCGTCCGTCACTTCACCGTCCTCGCCCGTCGGCAGGCGGACGTTGCGCGCCGGTACCACGGTGGAAATCGCGTGCTTGTACACCATCTGGCTGACGCTGTTGCGAAGAAGGACGACGAACTGGTCAAAAGAATCGATCTGACCCTGCAGTTTGATGCCGTTGACCAGGTAGATGGACACGGGGACACGCTCCTTGCGAAGCGCATTCAGAAACGGATCCTGCAGAGATTGGCCGCGGGCCATGTCGGTAACTCCTTATTGTTTGGTCACATGCACGACGGACGCGATGCTTCCGTGCGCCGCCAGTCCTCGGCTGCAGGAAATATGGGGACCCACAGCCGCGATTCAAGATGCTAGCACAGCGAGGCAGCAGCGCGACACCGCGCAGTCGCCGAAGGGTCGCCCCAGGCTGACGAGCGGTGTCAGGGAACATGAGAGTCCCTCTTGCGCAGCCTGCATGCGAGAATGCCGCATCGACTGCTGAGGCTGGCCCATGTCCATCAAACTGTCGCGTTCCGGTCTCCTCGTTGCCGAAGATCTGCCGCTGCGGGCGCTCCTGGAATTTCCGGATACGCTCCTGCGGGGCGTCGGACAGGTGATGCTTCAGGACAATGCCTATGCAGGGCTTCTGTTCCTGATCGGCATATTTTTCAATTCGGTCCTGTTTGGTTTTGCGGTGGCGCTCGGCGCAACGGTCAGCACCGCGACAGCCATCCTGCTGGGTGCCGACAAGGCGCTGGTCCGGGCCGGCATGTACGGGTTCAATGGCGCGCTCGTTGCTGTGGCCCTGCTGTATTTCCTTCGGCCCGATGCGCTGACCTGGGTCTGCGTGATCTTCGCCAGCGGCACTTCGAGCATCGTCATGGCGGCCCTGCAAACCTTGCTGAAGACCTGGAAAATCCCGGCACTGACGGCCCCATTCGTCTTCACCTCACTGTGCTTCTTCCTGGCAATCGCCCGGTTTGGCCGGCTGCATTCCACTCATCTGCTGCCCACGGCCGGACTGCCCTCCTCGGCAACCGTCGAGGGAGTGGTCGATGCATCGACGCTCATGCAAGGCCTGTTCAACGGCGTCGCCCAGGTCTTCTTCCAGGGGAGCGTGCTGACCGGCGTGATCTTCGTGGCTGGCCTTGCCATCAGTTCGCGCGTGGCCTGTGCAACGGCGCTGGCCGGTTCGCTGGCCGGACTCCTGGTCGCCTGGGGGATGGGCGCTGCGGAGACGGCAATCCGATCCGGCGCTTTCGGATTCAACAGTGTGCTGACGGCAATCGCCCTTGGGAGCGTTTTTCTTGCACCCACCATCGGCTCGCTGGCCTATGGTGCAATCGCCGTCGTGACGACCTCATTCGTCTACGCCGCGATATCCGCTGCCCTCGAACCGCTAGGCATGCCGGCGCTGACCCTGCCTTTCGTGCTGGTGGTGTGGTCTTTCATGCTGGCAGCCCCCGGATTTTTCCGCACACCGCTCAGAGCATCGGCTTGATCGCCGACATGAGGGAGACCAGTCCGGACTGAACCGGGTCGACCCACCGGGCCTGCCCTCGTCTGCGCAACCACGTCCATTGCCGCTTGGCCAGTTGGCGCGTTGCGGTGACACCCCGCCGGATCGCCTCTTCCAGTCCGAATTCACCATCCAGGTGCTGCCAGAGCTGGCGATACCCGACGCAACGCATTGAAGGGTGATCGAGCGACAGGTCCCCGCGCGCGCGCAGGGCGGCCACCTCTGCGACAAAGCCCCGCGCCATCATGCGGTTGAACCGCACCTCGACCCGTTCGCGCAGCGCCGCCCGTTCCATCGGGGCCAGCACGAATTCCTGCCACTGCACATCTGCCAGCGGCATGCGACGTACCTGCTGCAGCTCGCTGATCGGCCGCCCCGTGAGATGGAACACCTCCAGGGCACGCTGGATCCTCTGGGGGTCACCGGGCCGGATGCGACGGGCAGCCTGCTCATCCACGCGCTCGAGCTCTGCATGCATGGCCGGCCATCCAAGTCGCGCGGCGCGCGCCTCGATGTCCGCCCTGATCGCCGCATCGCGACCGGGAAGATCGGATATGCCGTGGGTCAGGGCATGGAAATACATCATGGTGCCGCCCACCAGCAGCGGCACGCGACCGCGCGTCCACACTGCCTGCATGGCCTGCTGTGCATCGCGCAGGAACTCCCCGGCCGAATAGCTCAGCGCCGGATCAAGGATATCGATGAGGTGGTGCGGCACACGGGCCCGTTCCTCGAGCGAGGGCTTTGCGGTGCCGATGTCCATCCCCCGATACACCAGCGCGCTGTCCACGCTGATGATCTCCAGTGGAAATTCCTGCGCCAGCTGCAGCGCCAGATCCGACTTGCCCGCACCCGTGGGTCCCATCAGCAGGATCGCGCGATGCATCAGCGCCCGCGCAGGAACAGCCGATCCAGCTCGGCCAGCGACAGGCGCAGCCAGGTGGGCCGGCCATGGTTGCACTGGTCGGCGCGCTCGGTGTGTTCCATCTCCCGCAGGAGCGCATTCATTTCCGGCAGTGCAAGCGCGCGATGCGCCCGCACCGAGGTGCGGCAGGCCGAGCTTGCCAGCACATGATCCAGGGCCGTCTCCACCCGCCGTGAATGCTCGTGTTCGAGCAGGTCCGACAACGTGTCCCGTACCAGCGAAGCGCAGTCCTCCTGCGCAAGGATGGCGGGAACCGCACGCAACACCAGCTCATCCGGGGCGATGCGCTGCACTTCGAAGCCCAGGGCCGCGAACTGCCCGCCATGAGCCTCGGCGCAGTCCGCCTGGGCCGGCGTGAGCTTCAGGGACTGAGGCAGGAGCAACGGCTGGCTGCGCACTTCGCCGGCCAGGAGTTTCTTCATGCGCTCGTACAGGATGCGCTCATGCGCTGCGTGCATGTCCACCAGCACCACGCCGTCCGGCACCGAAGATAGGATGTAGATGCCATGCAGCTGCCCGACCGCCAGACCCAGGGGTGGAACGTCCCCGGCACCAACCCCGGCGCGGGCCCCAGCGCTGGTCCCGACACTGGCCGGATCCGGGCTTGCGGCCTCGCGCACCGATGCATCCAGCGGCAGCGCGTCCTGCCGGTGCGTGTCGAAGGCGAACCTCCGGGGCAACGGTCCGGCCGCGGACTCCCGTGCTGAATCCGCAAAGCCCGCAGCCGCGCTCAACCAGTCGACCGGCGCGCTGCCCGGACCCTGTGTGGGCCGGGTCTGTGCCAGCGCATCCTGCACGGTGCGGAACACGAAATCGTGCACGCTGCGCGAATCGCGAAAGCGCACTTCGAGCTTCTGCGGATGCGTATTCACGTCGACCGCGCCAGGCTCCAGCGTGAGATACACCACATACGCCGGGTAGCGTCCATGGAACATCACATCCTGGTAACCCATCCGCAGGGCGTTGCCCAGCAGCCGGTCGCGCACGAACCTGCCATTGACGTACAGGTATTGCAGATCGCCCTGGGAGCGCGAGAAGGTGGGCAGTCCGAGCCAGCCGCGCAGCTTCAGGCTCTGGATGCCGTGTTCGATCGCGATCACGTGCGAGGCAAACTGCGCGCCGCAGATCTGCTCCACCCGTGACAGCATCTGCTGCTCATCCAGCGCCCGCGGCAGCCGCCAGCTGGTCCTGCCGTTGTGGATCAGCGCAAACTCGACATCGAACCGCGACAGTGCCAGCCGCTCGAGCATCCGGGCGACATGCTGCAGTTCGGTGGCCTCCGTGCGCAGGAATTTTCGCCGGGCCGGCACGTTGAAGAACAGGTTGCGCACCTCGACACCGGTCCCCCGCGGGCCTGCTGCAGGCTCGATTCCCGCCGACCCGCCGGCGATGGCGTGCCCGTGCTCCGCCTCGGCAGTGCGTGAGACCAGCCTGAGATCCGAGACCGAGGCGATGCTCGCCAATGCCTCACCGCGAAAGCCCAGGGTAGCCACCCGTGACAAGTCCTCGACGGATGCGATCTTGCTGGTGGCATGCGCCCGCAGGGCCAGCGCAAGCTCGGCCGGCGCGATGCCCGCCCCGTCGTCACGCACACGGATCAGCCCGAGCCCACCCCTCTCCAGTTCGACCTCGATCCGCGTCGCTCCGGCATCCAGGGCATTCTCCACCAGCTCCTTGACCACCGAGGACGGACGCTCGATGACTTCGCCGGCAGCGATCTGGTTGACGAGTTCGTTGGGCAGGACGTGGATGGACACGCCTGCAAGAATACTGAAGATCAACCCCCGCTGTCGTCGCGGGAACCCAGGATCGCGGCGCTGGGCATGGAATCCTTGCGTCCGGCCAGCTGCGCTATGCGCGTACCCGCCGGAGGATTGGCGTAGAAATAGTCCCGCAGACCCTGCTGGATGGCCGAAGCCAGGCGATCCTGGTATTCGCGACTGCGCAGCCGTCGCTCCTCACCCGGATTGGAGATGTAGGCGGTCTCCACGAGCATGGAAGGAATGTCCGGACTCTTGAGCACCACGAAGCGCGCCTGCTGCACCTCCCGCTTGCGGATTTCCCCGATCGCGTCGAGGCGGTGCAGGATGCTGGAGGCCGCGGCCTGGCTGGCGGTGAGTGCCGCCGTCTGGGACAGGTCCAGCAGGACCGACGCGAGAACATCATCCTTGTTGTCCAGCGCGACTCCTCCCATCAGGTCCGCCGCGTTTTCCCGCTCTGCCAGCCAGCGAGCCGCTTCGTCCGTGGCACCCCGCTGGGACAGGATGTAGACCGAGGAACCGGTGATCGCCCGGTTGCGGATCGAATCGGCGTGAATGCTGACGAACAGGTCCGCCTGCTGCCTGCGCGCCCGCCCCATGCGATCGCGCAAGGGAATGAAGTAGTCGCCGTCCCGGATCAGCACCGCCCGCATGCCGTTTTCGCCATTGACCTGCTGCGCCAGCACACGGGCGATCGCCAGCACGACATCCTTCTCATGCGTTCCGTTCATGCCCGTGGCACCCGGATCGGTGCCACCATGGCCGGCGTCTATGGCGATGGTCAGGTTGCGTGCCGGCGGCGGTGCATGCTCGATGCGCACCGCCTTCGCCGGTGCGGCGGGACCCGCGGGCGCTGGAGCAGATCCGTTCACACCCGCACTCAGCGGCGCGGCGGATTCGCGCCACTCGATCACCAGCTGGGCCGCGGTTCCCCGCGTGGAGTCCCTGAAAAAACTGCGGGCGCGGACATGGCGGCCCAGGTCGACCACCACCCGCAGACCGTCCTTGCCGCGCGCCGCGGCGCGAACCGATTTCACCGACCCTTCCGCTCCCAGAGCCCTGAATCGCGCGAGACGTGCCCGGGTGTGATCCAGATCGATGACCAGACGATCAGGGTTCGACAGCGTCGAAAGGCGGTGCGACGTCCTGCCCGACAGATCGAGCACCACGCGTTGCTTGCCGGCATCCGACAGGATGCGCGCATCCCGCACCTCGACAGCATGCGCACTCGCAGTCAGCAGCAACAGCGCAAGGACACGGAACATGGCGGGAATTTAACGTAACCACAGGCGTAATTTCAAGTCAGAATCAACACATAGCCGCGTTATCTAGAGTGGATGTCATCGAAGGGCATCCACCAGCGCACGCCCCGGACCGGACTGTCCGGCCAGCAGCGCCTGCCGGCCCGCACCCCTGTATTCCAGCTGCAGGGAAAGATCTGCGGGCGGGGTGAACCCACCGCCCCGCTGCGGCCACTCGATCAGCAGGACGTGCCGGGGCATCAGATATTCGCTCAGCGCCAGGGCGTCAACCTCCTGCTCGTCGTTCACGCGATACAGGTCCACATGCACCACGCACAGATCAGCCGTCTCATGGGTCTCGACCAGTGTATAGGTGGGGCTGCGGATGGTTTCCGTGATGCCCAGCCGGCGCGCGAAACCACGCACCAGCGTCGTCTTGCCTGCGCCCAGATCGCCCTGCAAATGGATGACCAGCGGTCGCTGCGACAGATCCGGAAGCGCGCCTGCGAGCAATTCGCCCAGACGCTGCGTCTGCACCTCATCAGGCAGGGTCAGCGCGAGGGTGGGTTCACGCATCCGCGAAGCTCAGCCAGCAGATCCGAGGCCAGCAGGCCGCGCGTCCGGGTGCCGGATGCGCGATCGCCGGCCATCGCATGCACGAGCACGCCGAGCCGGGCCGAAAGCCACAGGTCCCCCAGTTGCCCAAGGAGTCCCGCGATGATGCCGGTGAGCACATCGCCCATGCCGGGTGCAGCCATGCCCGGATTTCCCGCCTGGCAGAGCTGGATCTGCCACTGACCATCCTGCGATGTCACCACCAGTGAGCCAGCGCCCTTCAGCACCATCGCGCCGCCATAGCGTTGCACCAGCCGGCTGGCCGCTCCCATCCGGTCGGCCTGCACCTCGCCCGTGGCCACACCGAGCAGACGGCCGGCTTCTCCAGGGTGTGGCGTGAGGATCCAGGAACTCCGGTTCTCGGGCTGGGCCGCCAGCAGGTTCAGTGCGTCCGCATCCACCACCATGGGCTTGCCCGATGCCATGGCGCAGGACCACAGGCTCCGCGCCCAGGCCGACTGCCCCAGACCGGGACCCACCGCGATGACATCCGAGCGGCCCAGCAGCGGCATGAGCTCTGCCGCATCGGCAACGCCGTGCACCATGAGCTCGGGGCGCCCGGCGGCGATCTGCCCGGCATGTTCGCAGGCCGTGACCACACTCACCAGCCCCGCGCCGACCCGCAGCGCCGCCTCTCCACACAATCGCACCGCACCCGGCATGCCAGGTCCGCCGCCGATGACCAGCACATGTCCGAACTGTCCCTTGTTCGCACCCCGCGGACGAGGTGTGAAAGAATCGGTCACCAGCGAGGGCCGCAGGACGTCGAGGAATGGCGCGCCCAGATCATCCGGCCAGGAAGGCACACCCAGATCCGCCAGGACCAGCTCGCCGGTGCAGTCCGGTCCAGCGCCCAGCCACAGTCCCGGCTTGTGGGCGATGAAGGTCACCGTACATTGCGCACGCACGCAGGTGTTCGCGATCTGACCGGTCTGCGCGGACAGTCCGGTCGGTATATCCAGTGCCAGGACCCGACATCGTCCGGCATTGACCGCCTCGACCGCATCGAGAAACGCTCCACGCAGCGCGCCGGTCGAACCCGTGCCGAGCATGGCATCCACCACCACGGCAGCGCCGGCCTTCAGCGCATCGGCCCAGCCCATGGTCCGGCCGCCCGCGGCCTGCCAGTCGGCAAACGCCCTGGCCGCATCGGCCTTGAGCGCCGCCGGATCGACCAGCGCGCCGGCGATGACCTCCAGCCCCTCGCTGCGGGCCAGACGCGCCAGCACATATCCATCTCCCCCATTGTTGCCGCCTCCGCACAGCACGCACACCGAGCGCGCCGCGGGCCAGCGCTCGCGCAGTTCACGCAGACCCGCCACGGCCGCTCGCTGCATGAGCTCGTAACCGGGGATGCGCAGCGTTTCGATGGCATGGACATCGACCGCGCGCACCTGCTCGACGGACCACAGGGCCTGGGGGTCGGGGCGCATCGGCTGATTATACTGGCGCCATGAATCCCGATGACGCCATGAACCCCGAAACGCTGCTGAGGAAGATTCAGGCCTGGGGCCGCGAGCTGGGATTCGACGCGCTCGGGGTGGCGCGCATCGACCTGTCGCAGGACGAAGCGCATTTCCTGGACTGGCTGGCACAGGGGTTTCACGGCGAGATGGACTACATGCAGCGGCATGGGACCCGTCGCAGCCGCCCCGCGGAGCTGATCCCCGGCACGGTGAGCTGCATCAGCGCCCGCATGGACTACTGGCCGGGCAATGCCGCGCCGGCCAGGAGCGTCCTCGATGATCCGCGACTGGCCTATGTTTCCCGCTACGCCCTGGGCCGTGACTATCACAAGCTGCTGCGGCAGCGCCTGCAGCGACTGTGCGAACGCATCCAGGCCGCCGTGGGCCCGTTCGGACACCGTGTCTTCACCGACAGTGCTCCGGTGCTCGAGAAGGCGCTGGCCCGCCATGCAGGGCTCGGCTGGATCGGCAAGCACACCAACCTGATTGCCAGGGATGCCGGATCGTATTTCTTCCTCGGCGAGATCTATGTGGATCTGGAACTGCCGATCCCGGATACCGCCAGCGCCCACTGCGGCAGTTGCGAGGCCTGCCTGCCGTCCTGCCCCACCGGCGCCATCGTGGCCCCGTGGCGGCTGGATGCACGCCGTTGCATCTCCTACCTGACCATCGAACTCAAAGGCGCCATCCCCGTGGAGCTGCGCCCGATGATGGGCAACCGGATCTTCGGTTGTGATGACTGTCAGCTGGTGTGTCCCTGGAACAAATTTGCGAAGGTCACGCGCATGCCGGATTTTTCCGTGCGGCATGGACTGGATCAGGCCCGGCTCTGCGAACTGTTTTCGTGGACCGAGGACGAGTTCCAGGCCCGCACCGCCGGCAGCCCCATCCACCGCATCGGCCATGAGCGCTGGCTGCGCAACATCGCGGTGGCACTGGGGAATGCGCCGCGTGAGGATGCCGTGCTCGTAGCGCTGCGCTCACGCGCCGACCACCCCTCAGAACTCGTACGCGAGCACGTGCGCTGGGCGCTGGAGCGCCACGGGATCAGTTGCCCGCCAGCAGGCTCCGTCCCGGCGGATTGAAAAAATGCCGGCCGCGGCGCGGCTTCAGGATTTCCTGGAGCAGCACCTGGTAGTCCTCGTCGCTGTTGACCGGATCGATGGCCGCTGCGTTGACGATCAGCAGCGGCGCGCCATCGTAATCGTGGAAAAAGCGCGCATAGGCCTGCATGACCTTTTCCAGGTATCCACGCTCCAGGTACTGCTCATGACGGATGCCGCGCCGGGCGATGCGCTCCATCAACACATCGAGCGGTGCCTGCAGGTACACCACCAGGTCGGGTCTGGGTGCATCCACCACCACGCGACCATAGACCTTTTCGTACAGCCCATACTCGGCCTCATCCAGCGTGACGCGAGCGAACAGCTGATCCTTCTCGAGAAGGTAGTCGGCCACGCGCACGGATTCGAACAGGTCCTGCTGCCTGACCTCCTCGAGCTGCCGCGCCCTCTGGAACAGGAAGAACAGCTGCGCCTGGAAGGCGGCCGCTCTGGGATTCCTGTAGAAGCGCTCCAGGAACGGATTCTGGTCAGCCTGCTCGAGCACCAGCTGCGCCGACAGCGTCTCACCCAGTCGACGCGCGAGGCTGGTTTTGCCCACGCCGATCGGGCCTTCGATCACGATGAAGCGATGGGGAGAAGCGCTGGTCACGTCGACGTCCGTTCCTGCTGCAAGCACTGGATTCCCTGCGGGCTGACACGCGCAGCCAGCTCCCGTACCCGGCCAAGGCCGGGCAGCAAGAGCTCGGGCGCGATATCCATCAAAGGATACAGCACGAAATTCCGTCCGGACACGCCCCGGTGCGGCACGCACAGGTCAGGTTCGTCGATGAGGGGGCCTGTGATCCAGATCAGGTCCAGATCGATGATGCGCGGACCCCAGCGCTCGCCTTTCACCCGGCCCATGTCCCGCTCGATGCCCTGCAAATTCCCGAACAGTTCACGCGCAGCAAGCTCCGTCAGCAAGCCGGCGGCCGCGTTGACGAAAGACGGTTGATCAGGAATGCCCATCGGCGCCGTGGCATACAGCGCGGATCGCCGGATCAGCCGCGAACCCTTCAGCTCCTGCAGCAGGTCGAAGGCACGCCGCACCTGTGCAATCGGGTCATGGAGATTCGAACCGAGGGCGACGTAGGCCGGCCGCCAATGCCGGGGCTTCATTCCGCAGGAGCGGCCGGCCGGGGTCGCCGGCGCCGGCGCCGCCGGGTCGAACGACTCGCCTCGCCTTCCGGTCCCGGCTGGCCCGACGGCACAGCCACCAGCTTCAACCGCTCTTCCTGCGGCAGGGTCTGTATCCGGGTCCACCACTGCGCAAGCTCGGGGTCGGCCACCCCGCACTCGGCCCGCAGCAGCAGGAAATCAAACGCCGCGCGGAAGCGCGGATGCTGCAGCAGGCTCAGGGACTTGGCGCCGCTGCGGCGATTGAAACGTGGCTGCAGCATCAGCAGCTCCCGCATCGGCATGCCAAAGCGCTTCGGGATGGATACCCGCGACTGCTGGCGCTTGAGCACGGCCTCGCAGGCGGCGAACAGCGTGGCGGTATCCGGTGAAGAACCCGCCTGACGCTCATTCATGTCGCGAAGCACCGCGCCCCAGAGCAGGATCGCGAACAGGAACGTGGGCGTGACCGGTTTGTCCTCGCGCACGCGCGAGTCGGTGTTGGCCAGGCCCCGCACCAGCATCTCCTCTGCATAGGCGTAGGGCGGAAGTGCAAAGGCTTCGGCCGTGGCCGGGAACAGATGTTCGAACAACCCGTAGGCCTTCATCAGCTCATGGGCCCGCGCACCGTAACCGGACAGGAACAGTTTCAGCGTTTCATCGAACAGCCGGGCTGCCGGAACCCCATCGAGCAGAAAGGCCAGCCGCCGGATCGGCTCCTCGGTGGCCGCATCGAGGGTGAAGTCCAGCTTGGCCGCGAATCGCACCGCGCGCAGCATGCGCACCGGATCTTCACGATAGCGCTGCTCGGGGTCACCGATCAGCCTGAGACGTTTCGCCCCGATATCGGCCACTCCGCCCACGTAGTCCCAGACGGAGAAGTCCTCGATGTTGTAATACAGCGCATTGGCCGCGAAATCACGCCGCCACACATCCTCGTCGACCGTGCCATACATGTTGTCGCGCAGGATCCGCCCACGCTCATCCACGGCCCGGTGCGGATTGTCCTCCGGCACGGCTTGCTGTGCGTCGTCCTCGCCTTCCGCGCCTTCCTCATCATCGTCCGCATCTTCGCGCTCCGGAGCAGCGGACGCACGAAACGTGGCAACCTCGATGATCTCCCGGCCGAAATGCACATGCGCCAGCCGGAAACGCCGGCCGATCAGCCGGCAGTTGCGGAACAGATGCCGCACCTCCTCGGGAAGCGCATTGGTGGCGACGTCGAAGTCCTTCGGAGATCGCCCCAGCAGCAGGTCACGCACGGCGCCGCCGACCAGAAAGGCCTGAAAGCCGGCCTCGTGCAGCCGGTACAGCACCTTGAGGGCGTTGGGCGAAATATTCGAGCGCGAGATGCAGTGCTCGTCGCGGGGAATGACGAGGGGCGCGCGGGTCGCGGCAGGGTCGTTCAAAAAGCTCAGGTTCCACTGGGTTTTGGATGGATTGGTCCGTATACTACCAGCCCTTCGGCAAACCCGCCGCAAACGACGCTCCCTTCGTCTAGAGGCCCAGGACATAGCCCTCTCAAGGCTAGTACACCGGTTCGAATCCGGTAGGGAGCGCCATGAAATCCGCGGAATTGGGCCGGGCGCCCACCGCCTCGCCCTACACCTGGGATGTGCACCAGCTCTGGCGCGACTCGCGAGGCGAACTGCCGTAGGCCCGGCGGAAAGCGCGCGAGAAGTGCGCGCCATCCTTGAATCCGCAACTGAGCGCGACATCCAGCACGCGCGCCTCGCTCCGCTCCTCGTTGAGCAAGCGTCGGGCCCGCTCCAGGCGGCGGGACCAGATCAGCCCGGACGGCGTGCACCCGGCCGTCGAAGTGACGCGATACAGCTGGCGCACGGACATCGCGAACTGCCGCGCCAGCACCGAAGGCGACAGTTCATCCCGATCGAGATTGGCGTCGATGAAATCCTCGATTCTCCACAGGTCCGGCAGGCGCGTGCCGCTGTCCCGATCCGAAGCCTGACGCCGGCCAACCGATGCGGCGAACAGCTGCGTGATCGCAGCAATCACGTCCACATCCACCAGGCTCGACGCATTGCGATGACAGGAAGTCATCAGATCGACGAGCAGGCGCGCGGCGCCGGATGACCCCGGAATCCTCCGCGCCAGGGGCACCCCGGCGCTGCCGAGCAGATGGCGGATCGGGGCTGCCGGAAGCGTCAGTGCAAGCTGGTGGAAGGCATCGGCGGTTTCGAATTCGGATGCGAACCGCGAATCGATGATGGTCAGATCCCCGGGCGAGAGCAGGGTCGCGGTGCCGCACTGACGCATCCAGGCACGGCCTTCACACTGCAGGATCAGATTGTAGGTTTCGGGGGCCGGTCTGCTGCTTTCAAGGTTGCGGCGCACGATGCAATGCGCGAGTTCCACCTCGACCAGGACTGCGGGTCCCAGGATTCTGCAGACGATACGGCCCCGAAAGATGGCCGGGTGGGTACAGTCCACCCGATAGTCTCCTCCCCAGGACTCCAGTTCACCATTGCAGGCACGCAACCCCTTCAAGCCCGTTGCAAGCGCATCCATCGTGATCCTGCCCCCTCGGTCGATCAGTCGTACTGGTCCTGGTTGCCCCGCCCCACTCACGCTCCCCTGCGACCCGATTCCTGATTGGAATCATTTCCAGTATTATTTCGATAACTGCAGAACCCGTCAACGGGTATGCGCCAACTGGGTATGCGCCAACTGCCACGTGATGACCATGCTTCGTCAGCGCCGCTCCACCCCTCAGGCCCGGGGACTTCAGAATCGCCGCCGCATGCTGGAAGCCGCGCGCAAACTCCTTGAGACACATGATCTTCGCGACATTGCGCTCGCCGATGTAGCCGAGGCGGCAGGGGTGGCGACGAGTTCGGCGTATCATTTCTATGCCGACATGGAAGAGCTGCTCACTCACCTGCAGACCCTGATCCAGGGTGAACTGATCGACATCGTGCTAAGGCCCTTGCGCCAGCCCCTTGCGAGCTGGCAGGACGTGATCTCACGGCTCAACGGTCGCGGGGTCCGGTTCTACAATTCGGATGCCGCTGCCCGGCAGCTGCAGATCGGACCGCGCATACCGCCGGAACTCAAGATGCGGGACCGGCGGAGCGACGCAGCCATCGGATCCGCCTACGAGCAGCATGTCGGGCGTCATTTTGTCCTGCCCGCGCTGCCCCAGCGTTCACAGATCTTTTTCCGCGCTGTGGAAATCGCCGACCTGATGTTCTGCCTGTCGCTGATGGATGATTCTTCCATCACGGCCGAGATGCAGGCGGAAGCGGGCAGGGCCTGCATCGCATACCTCGGGACCTATCTGCCAGTCACCCTGCCCCGCCGCTGACCTCCAGCTGACCCGCCGGCCTACTGCGCGCGGTAGACCACTTCACCATTGATGATCGCGAGCCTGACCTTCGTCTCATGAACCTGTGTGATCGGGATCCTGAACGGATTCCGGTCGAGCACCAGCACGTCGGCCAGCATGCCTTTCTCGATGCGACCGGTGCGGCTTGCATTGCCCATCTCGCGAGCGGCATTTGTGGTGAACAGGTCGAACGCCTGCTCGAGGGTGATGCGTTCGACGCCTCCCAAAGGTTCTCCGCCGCCACCGGGAGGCTGGCGCGTCACGAGGGTTTCGATCGCGATCCAGGGGTCCACGCTCGGCACCACCGGCCAGTCGGACCCAGGCACCACGAGTGCGCCTGAGTCGATGGCATCTTTCACCGGAATCCATCGCTTCATGCGATCGGGTCCAATGGCCTTGACGATATCCGGGATGATCGGGTTCGGGTACCAGATGTAGGGGGACATCTCGAAGGTTGCCCCGATGGCGCGCGCGCGCGGGAGGTCGCTTTCCTGCACGAAACTGTTGTGTCCGACCTCGTGCATGAGCCCGCTGTACCCGTCGGCCTTGCGTGCCGCTTCGATGGCATCCAGGCCTTCACGCACTGCCGCATCGCCCGCTGCGTGATATTTCACCACAAGACCCATGCGATCGAAGCGCGTGGTCGCCGCCTTGAGGACATCCGGCTGCACCATGAGTACTCCTCGTGCACGTGCGGCATCAAGAGCCTTCGCATCAGCATAGGGCTCCACCATGGCCGCCGTGTGGCTGTCGGTGGGCACACCGTCCAGGAATATCTTGATGCAGGTGGGTGAGAAACGCTCACGTGCAAAAAGGTTGCGCTCCATGATGTATTCGGGCAACGCATCATGGGCAGCGTCAGGCGATGTCGGGTGCCATGGCATGCAGGCCTTCACCCGCTGCTTCAGGATCCCGCGGTCGGCAAGCGTGGCATAGGCGCGCAGGCCGTCCCCGGCGACAATGGCATCCGTCAGGGACGTGATGCCAAATGACAGCATGGTGTGCAACGCGGACTGCAGCGCCTCCACGTTCTGGGCGTCCGTGGCCGGAGGCACGACGCGGCGCACGAGTCCCGCAGCAGACTCACGCAGGAATCCGTTGGGATCACCCCGGGCGTCGCGCTCGATGAAACCGCCGTCCGGATTCACCGTGGCGGTGGTGATTCCAGCCGCCTTCAGAGCTGCCGAGTTGGCCCAGGCGCTGTGCCCGCTGATGTCGGTGAGCACGACCGGATTGTCCGGAGCGATGCGATCCAGGAACTTGCGGTCCGGCCGCCTTTTCCCGAGGGAGTTCGCATCCCATTGCCCCCCGGTGATCCATTCGCCCCTGGTCTTGTGCTGCACGCACTGGCGCAAGGCCGCCGCGATCTCGTCGGGGCTGGCACCTTGCGCAAAATTGCATTGCATGGCGGACAGTCCCGCGAACAGCGGGTGCACGTGCATGTCATGCAGCCCCGGTACCACCGTGGCGCCTGCAAGATCGATCAGCCGGGTATGCTCTCCCTTCAAGCGAAGGATCGCCTCGGATTCACCCAGTGCCAGGATCACGCCCTGCCGTGCCGCCAGCGCATGCACCCATCCGCCGGGGGTGTGGATCTCGCCATTCGTCAGGATCAGGTCGGCTTCGCCCCCGGGCGCCGTTTCACCCCACGAAGCGTGAGCGGCCAGGAGACCGGCAGCCGCCATGGTGATCGCAACCCAGCCTGATCGATTTGACTTGTTCATGCGCAGCCTCAATGCCGGTAGGTCACTGTCACGCCGTAGGTCCGCGGACGGAAGGTGCTCTGCTCGTAGCCCACCAGTCCGCCCGGAAAGCCGAAATTGGGGCTGGGCGAGCTGGAAAGGATCGGATGATCGCCCGTCAGGTTGTTGCAGAACAACGAGACATCCCACTCCGCGAGCTTCACGCCGGCCCGGAGCGACAGCTGCGAGGTCTTCGGCAGACTGAACGTACCCCATGGCGTGTAGCTGCCGTTCTCCGGATTGTTTCCGGGAGTGAGGGTGGATTGCCTGGCCTGGTATTGGTAATCAAGCCGCAGGTAACCCCCACGTTCCTGGAAAATCCGGAAGTTGTATTGGGCGGAAAGGCCCAGGGACCACGGCCAGCCGTAGATGTGGTCACCATCCGTTACCAGGCGGCCACCGGCAGGGCTGGTCACGGTCTGGGTGAACTTCGCATCGTTGTAGCCGAAAGCGATACCCGCCACCAGATTCTTCGCCAGCGCAAGGTCCGCCTGAAAGTCCAAACCCTGGCTGCGCGCCTTGCCCAGGTTGCTGGTGTAGGCGAAGCCGCACCCGGACAGCCCGATCACCTGCTGGATGTTGCTCCAGTCGATGAAGTACAGGCTGGTGTTGATGCGGACCCGGTGGTCCATCAGGTCGTTCTTCGATCCCACCTCGTAGCTCCAGACCGAATCCGAGTCATACAGACTGTGAAAGCCGCTGTAGTTCGGATCACTCGCGCAGGGAGTGCCGACCCGCGGGTTGTAGCCGCCGATGCGATAGCCCTTGGCGGCGGTCGCATACAGCATGTTGTCCGGATCGAATTTCCATGACAGCCCGAATTTCGGTGTCACCGGGCGCTCGTGCTGAGTACCTGAATCCCTGACCGGCGGCCCGACGACGAAGCCGTGGTAATTCGCCGAAGCCTCGAACCGGGTGTCGGCCGCACGAACGCCCGCGGTCAACGTGAGGTGATCGGTAAGCTTCGCATCCGCCTGCGCATACAGGGCAATCTGCTTGTCGTAGGCGATCACCGGTTCCTGCACGAAGGTGTACTTGCCATCCTCCAGTTCCGGCGCAATGCCACCCGTCATCTGTGCAATGAATCCGCTCAGCCCCGGATCCGAGACGATCTGGACCGCCGTCTGCCGGTTGTGCGTGTAGAACAATCCGACCACCCAGTTGATGCGCGCATCGGCATCGTCCGATTGCAGGCGCAGTTCCTGGGTGATGTTGTTCTGCTGGTTGCCCATGAAACTGGAGGCGGGCGGGAATCCGGCCGGATAGTACGGTCCATTCAGGTAGGGTTGCACGGTGGGCGGCAAGGGCGGAGACCCCAGTGAGGTAAACACCTGGCCCCACAGTGCCGTCTCGAACACGGAGTAGTCGTTCAGCGCCTCGTTGGTGCGATTGAAGTACGAGGTATTGGACACCAGTCGCAATTTGCCCAGAGACCACTCCATCTTAAGTGCCGGCATGTAGAACCGGTCATTGCTGTTGGCGTTGAAGTTGTAGCCACTCTTGTACGAACCGCTCCCGGGGTTGGAGAACGCCGCCCAGAATGCGGAGGTATCGTGCAGATACACCCGCTGGTAGTAGATCGATGGCGTGATGGTCAGGTTGTCGGTGGGAGCAAAACTCATCGCCAGCTTGAATGCCGAGGAATTCTGCCAGTTGGAGTTGCCGTCAAGCGTGCCGATGACGTTTGCCGGCGTCGGCGGCGTGGGCGGGTACGGCGTCCCGGCCGGATAGGACGTCAGTCCGGCGCGCGACCAGTTGGCACGATCCACCCATCCGCCATCGCGCCGCACCCAGGCACTGAATCGCAGGGCGATCCGGTCCTGCACCAATGGCGTGCCGAAGGCGATGCCGGCCTCGTAGCTCGGAGCACCGTCCTGCGTGTAAGCCATCTCGGTACGGGCATGGAAATCCGTCTTGTGCAGATTCGGCGGCGGCGTGATGAATCGCACGGTGCCGCCTTCCGAACCGGCACCGAACAGCGTTCCCTGGGGTCCACGCAGCACCTCGACCCGCTCCAGATCGAACACGCCGGGGAAGGAGTTGAAAGTGGAGTCGCCGGCGCCCAGTGCGCGCACCTGGATCGGGGTATCGTCGATGTAGATGCCGGTGGTCGATGCGCCGGCGGTCGATGCGATCCCGCGGATGGAAATGATGGACATCGCACTGTTGCGCGGATCCGCACGCTGGAACGTGATGCCGGGTGTCAGCCGGGCGATATCATCCACGCTGCGCACACCCTGCGCGTCCATCTGCTCCTGACTGAGAGCCGTGACGCTGATCGGCACATCCTGCATCCGCTGTTCGCGTCGCTGGGCCGTCACCACGATCTCGGCGAGCGCCGGCGTGCCCTGTGCATCGCTCTCCTGTGCGTGCACGGCCTCGACCGGCAAGCCCAGACCCGTTGCCACCATGACGCCCAACAAGGAACCACCCAGATGACGATTCATCTCCCCTCCCCCAAATAGTCAGCCCAGATGGAACCGGAGTATGGAAGGAGCACACCCGGGACTCTTGTACGGGACGGCCATGGACTTGACTGGGCTTGCCAATGACGCAAGATGGCGGCGATGTTGAAAGGTCCCCGCATCCTGGTCATCGACGGCAATGTGGCGCGGGTCCGGGCGCGACTCACCGAACTGCTGGGCTATGACTCGGGCACCGGATATGCGCGCGTGCTGAAGGACATCGAGCCCTCGCTGGAAATCGAAATCCTTGCCGCTGCGGATGGGGACAGCCTGCCGCCGGGCGTCGGCCTCGAACAGTTCCACGGCGTGACCATGACCGGTTCGGCGCTGAACATCTACGATGTCAGCCCCGCTGTCACCCGCCAGGTCGAGCTGGCGCGGGCTGTCTTCGAGGCAGGCGTGCCGTTCTTCGGCAGTTGCTGGGGACTGCAGGTGGCGGTGACGGCGGCGGGTGGCGAAGTACGCGCCAACCCCAAGGGCCGGGAATTCGGCTTCGGGCGTCGCATCCAGCTCACCGAAGCCGGCCGGCTCCATCGCCTGTTCACCGGCAAACCCGCGGTCTTCGAGGCGCCAACCATCCACAAGGATTCTGTGGTTTCCTTGCCGGCCGACGCCCTGACGCTGGCCCACAACGATTACGGCATCCAGGCTGCATCCTTCACCTTCGGCCGCGGCCAGTTCTGGGGGGTGCAGTATCACCCGGAGTACGACTACCGCGACCTCGCTGCGATTGCCGAACGCTACGGCCAGACGCTGGTGGATGAAGGCATGTTTGCCGACATGACCGCACTGCGTGCGTTCGCTTCGGATCTCACGCGCCTGCAGGCCCATCCTACGGATGGACCGCTGGCCTGGAAGCACGGCCTGGGCGAAGCGCAGCGCAGCCCTGCCCTGCGCCGGCTCGAGATCCGCAACTGGCTGGACACCCATGTACTGAAACGGGCGAGGTAATTGATGATGAGCATGAGTCGCTCCCTGCTGATGACCATCGCCCTGCTGGCGTGCTTTCCGGCGATGGCCGCCCCGCTGCCCCCGGTGGACCTGGATGCGTTCGATGCCAGCATGAAGATCGCACAGCTGCCCAATGGCGTGTCCCTCGCCTACACCGAACGCGGGCCACACGACGGGATACCGGTGGTGATGCTACATGGATTCACCAACAACGCCCGCAATTGGGCACCCCTCATCCCCTACCTGGACCCCAGGTTCCACCTGATCCTGATCGATGCCCGAGGCCACGGTCGTTCCAGCCGTCCCGAGTGCTGCTACACACGCATCGACATGGCCTATGACGTGAAGCTCCTGCTCGATCAACTGAAGATTCCCGCCGCGCATGTCATCGGGCACTCCATGGGCAGCATCGTGGCCCAGGCCTTTGCCGAGACCTGGCCCGAGCACACCCGAAAAGTGGTGCTGATCGGTTCCACCGGAGGTTCACGTCCGGACTGCGAACGCAAGGGCAAACCCGCCTCCCCGGTCAGCTGGATGGTGCCTCAGCTCGAGAGGCTGAAGGACCCGATCGACCCGAACGGAGCCTTCATGAACCAGTGGTATGGAGATGCTGGATCGAAGCTCGATGATCCCGACCTGCTGCAGCGTCAACGACGCGATGCCGCCGCCATCCCCGTGCGCGTGTGGCTGGCTGTGATCCGGCAGGGCAACATGGGTGCCGAACTCCAATCCGCGCTGGCCCGGTTCCATGCACCGGCGCTGTTGATCTGGGGGGCGCGGGATGAATTGATGACCGAGCCGGTGCGCTGCGCGCTGCGTGAGGCACTGCCTCAGGCACGTGTCCATGTCTTCCCCGACTATGGCCACAATCCTTTCTGGGATGACGCGGCCGCGGTGGCGGCGCAGATCAACCCGTTCCTGTTGCAGTAGCGCGCAGCCGCCATGTCCCAACCCCGAGCCCCGTACTTGCGCACCCTGGATGCGGGTTTCGACGCTTCCACGCAAGGCTGGCGCATGCCCGCCGAGTTCGAGCCGCACGCTGCCACCTGGATGGCCTGGCCCTGCCGGGAGGAGATCTGGGGTGCGGAACTCGGCGCCGTCAAGGATGATTACGCGAATCTGGCGCGCACCATCGCGCGCTTCGAACCCCTGCACATGGTGGCGCCGCCGCACCTCGCCGCTGAAGCACACCAGGTCTGCGGACCTTCCGTGCAGGTCATTGACCTGCCCATCGATGATTCCTGGACCCGCGATTCAGGTCCCACCTTTCTCGTGAACGATCGCGGCGGGCTGCTCGCCACCGGGTTCACCTTCAATGCCTGGGGCGGGAAGTACCACCCGCATGACAAGGACGCGCAGCTCGCCCGTCAGATTGCTGCGCATCTGGATGTGCCTCTCGCGCCCTCAGCGATGGTGCTGGAAGGCGGCAGCATCTTCAGCGACGGTGAAGGCACGCTGCTCACCACCGAGAGCTGCCTGCTGAATCCGAACCGCAATCCAGGATGGAGCAAGGCTCGGATCGAAACGGAGATCCGGCGCATGCTGGGCGTGCAGAAGATCATCTGGCTGCCGGGCGATCCCACGGAAACCGAGACCGATGGCCACATCGATGGACTGATGGCCCTGGCCGCGCCGGCGCGGGCGCTGGTGGAGCAGATCGACGACCCGTCGGACCCGCGCCACGAGATCTTGCGTGAAAATCGCCGCGCGCTGGAACTGGCCGTGGATGCGCGCGGCCGGCGATTCGAAATCGTCGCCGTCGAAGAAGCCAGTGCCGAAGTCATCCGTGGTCCGAGGTACTGCCGTTCGTACGTCAACTTTTATGTGCTCAATGGCGCCGTCATTGCACCTGCCTATGGACTTGCCTCGGATGCGCGAGTGGAAGCGGTGCTGCGCCGAGCCTACCCCGGCCGGCGCATCGTCATGCTGCCCATCGGTCGCATTGCCATCGGCGGCGGCGGCTTTCACTGCATCACGCAGCAGCAGCCGCGGGTGGGTTGACCATGTCACGGCACCTTGCATGGATGCTCGGCGCGATGCTGCTGTTCTTTGCCGCCCTCGCATCGCAAGCTGCCGAGCGCCAGACAGGTCGCAACGCCGTCCTGAACCTGTACTCCTGGTCCGACTATTTCCCGAAGGGCATCCGCGACCGCTTCCAGGCGGAAACCGGCATCAAGGTCCACTACACCGTCTTCGACAATCCGGACACGGTGGAGACGCTCCTGTCGGTGGGTCATTCCGGATATGACCTGGTCATCGTCAACGCAACGCCTCATCTGGCACGCGAGGCCCCGCGCGGATTCTTCCTCCGCCTCGACAAGGCGCGGCTTCCCAATCTCCAGCAGGCCGATGCACAGGTCATGCACGCGCTGCAGCGCTCGGACCCGGGCAACCGGTACGCCGTGCCCTGGATGTGGGGCACCACCGGGGTGATGTACGACCGGGATCACGTGCAGGCGGCGCTGCCGGCATTGCCGGCGAACCCGATGGAGTTGCTGATGAACCCTGCCCTGGCCGCGAAGCTCGAAAAGTGCGGCATCAGCGTGCTGGACTCGTGGATCGACATCCTGCCCATGGTGTCCAGCTACCTTGGACAAAAGGACCTGTCAGCCAAGCCGCAACCCCTCGATGCCGTGATGAAGGCCCTGGGCGCCATCCGGCCCTACCTGCGGGTCATCACCAGTTCAGGCTATTTCGAGCAGCTCGCCAATGGCGAACTATGTTTGGCGGTGGGCTATTCCGGCGATGCCATGATCGCGCGCCGCATGGTTCGCGAAGGCCACTTGAACCGCACCATCGACTACGGCTTCCCCTCATCACCAGTTCAGGCTATTTCGAGCAGCTCGCCAATGGCGAACTATGTTTGGCGGTGGGCTATTCCGGCGATGCCATGATCGCGCGCCGCATGGTTCGCGAAGGCCACTTGAACCGCACCATCGACTACGGCTTCCCCAAAGGCGTGGTGGGCATGTACATCGACAACCTGGCCATCCCGGCGGATGCACCGCACGTCGACGCCGCGTACGCATTCCTCGACTTCGTCATGCGCCCGGAAATTTCCGCTGCGGTGGCCCGTGATATCGGCTTCGGACCCGGCAATGCTGCCGCCATACCGTTGCTGCCGCCCGAGGTGCGCAACAATCCGGCGGTGTTCCCGCCACCCGAAGTCCGGGCGCGCATGCAGCTCGGTCGCGTGTACACCCCCGAAGAGACTCGGGTCTTCCTGCGCGCCTGGCAGCGGTTCAAGGCGGGGTCCTGAAGTTCCTGCATTATCCGTTACTTGGCGTCTCGTCCGCGTAACTATCCACATCGTGGCATTATCCGCCAATGATTTTTTCGTATTCGCGGTGTGTACCAATCCAGATCCACAGGATTCCATCAGGCACTTCAACACCGAGCGCACGGTGCTGAATACCGGCACGAACAGACCAGAAGTTGCCTATGCGCTTGAAATGCAGAGAAGGATGTCGGAAGTCTGCGACCAAGAGCTGATGGTTCTTCTCGGCAACTTTCCGGGCCTCGGGTGGCAGGGCGTTGTACAGCGCCCAGAATCCACTCGATGCGAAATGATTCAAAGCTTCCGCGCTCGACCGGCGGCGTACTCATCCCTGGCTTCGGAAACAAGTCGATCCAGCCTTCCAGCCTCTGCATCGGCCTTGATCTGAGCGTCCCAGGTTCTCCAGTCCTGCTCCAGGATCCAGTCGCGCAGCTCC
The DNA here is from genome assembly GCA_044226785.1 of Steroidobacteraceae bacterium. Lineage (GTDB taxonomy): Bacteria > Pseudomonadota > Gammaproteobacteria > Steroidobacterales > Steroidobacteraceae > TMP-86. Next base: position 162,747 of record JBGAGK010000005.1, read on the forward strand.
GCAAAATCTTCGCCTGAAAGCCTGCGAATCTGGTCTTCGATTTCCTCGATTTTTCGCATGGGACACCTCGAAGCCCGAGTATATGACGGGCAGGAATAATAATGCTGCAATCAGGATGTGTGAAAGCCTGAAACACCCGCAAATGTACAGATTCTGGTGTCCGCAGGCTGCCCCTGGCGGCGCGTTGCCCACAAGTTGACTCCCTGGATCTCGCGCGCCCGTACATCTGCCTGAGCAAACTGATTACAATTCGTCCACGGCCGATCCGGTCATGGCTCCTGCGCAGGACAATCAAATGCCCACTATTCCAATCACCCGACCCACACTCACCCTGCTGTGCGCCGCGTTGCTGCCGATGATCGCCAGCGCCGCCGACCTGCGCTCCGCGGTCGAACCGCAGATCCCGTCGCTGGTCGAGACCTACAAGCACCTGCATGCCAACCCGGAGCTGTCGCATCACGAGGTGAAGTCCTCCGAGCTGCTGGCGGGCGAGCTGCGCAAGGCGGGCTACTCCGTCACCGAGCACATCGGGAAATATCCGGACGGTAGCCGCGCCTACGGACTGGTGGGTATCCTGAAAAACGGCCAGGGTCCGACGCTCCTGATCCGCGCCGACATGGACGCCCTGCCGGTGACCGAGGAAACGGGGCTTCCCTACGCCAGTCACGTGCGCACCCAGAACGCTTCCGGGCAGGACGTGGGCGTCATGCATGCGTGCGGTCACGACATCCACATGACCACGCTGATCGGTACGGCCCGGGCGCTGGCGCAGCTCAAATCCCAATGGCATGGCACGCTGATGCTGGTGGGTCAGCCGTCCGAGGAGACCATCGATGGCGCCAAGGCCATGATGGCGGATGATCTTTACACTCGCTTCGGCAGACCCGACATGGCCATCGCGCTGCATGACACGTTCATGGCGCCCGCCGGCATGGTGCAGCTCACCAGTGGACCGGCCATGGCCGCCAGTGACTCCATCGACGTGATCATGCGCGGCCTCGGTGGCCACGGTTCGGCACCGCAGCTCGGCAAGGACCCCATCGTCATGGCGGCGCAGTTCATCAATCAGGTGCAGACCGTGGTCAGCCGGCAGGAGGATCCGCGCGATCCGGTGGTGATTACCGTGGGCACCATCCACGGCGGCACCAAGCGCAACATCATCCCGAATGACGTCAAGATGGAGCTGACCGCGCGCACGTTCAACGAGAAGTCTCGTGACATCATGTTCGAGGGCATCCGCCGCAGTGCCCGCGGCATCGCGGTGGCGGCTGGTGTGCCCGAAGACCGCATGCCCCTCGTCACGGTGCACGACGATGAGTCCACACCCGTGACCTACAACGACCCCGCCCTGAGCACGCGGGTGCGCGCCGCGCTGGTGAAGACGCTGGGCCCGGATCACGTCGAGGACACGGCACCCGTCACCGCCAGCGAGGACTTTGGACATTTCGGGTTGGGGCAGAACCACCTTCCCACGGTGATGTTCTGGCTGGGCGCCATGGACCCGGCGAAATTTGCCGCCGCGAAGGCC
>JBGAGK010000044.1:0-18931 GCA_044226785.1 Steroidobacteraceae bacterium
GCAAGGTCCATTTGCCGCAACTCGCTGATCCGGGATGGGTTCGTAGGTTCGCTCGCGGCAGGCCTTCGCAAGTGCGGGTGAATGAGGCGCAGGCCTCGTCACCATCGCCGCCCGTCAAGCATCTGTAGCGGTGCAGATTTCCCGGGGAAGTCAGTCGAGTCTGAAGTTCCCGGGCGGAGAGCCGCTCAACTCGCGTTATAGTTGCGTCCCGCATGCCCCATCAGACCCCAAAGCCCCCCTCGCGGAAAGGCGCATCCATCCGCTGCCTCGTCGAACCGGGTGCGGTCCTCGGCCGGGGTGCCCTCATCCACGCCTATGCCATCATCACCCGGCATTGCCGGCTGGAGGAGGGCGTGGCGGTGCATCCGCATGCCGTGCTGGGTGGGGATCCCCAGGATCTGCGATTCGACCCGGCCACGGATTCCGGCGTGGTCATCGGGGCACGCACGGTCGTCCGCGAGCAGGTGACCATCAACCGCGCCACGCGGCCCGGTGGATCGACCACGGTCGGTTCCGATTGTTTCCTGATGACCGCGAGCCATGTCGGTCACGACTGCACAATCGGAGACCGGGTGGTGATGGCCAATGCAGTCCTGCTCGCGGGCCATGTGCAGGTGGGCGCCCATGTTTTCATCGGCGGTGGTGCAGCGGTCCACCAGTTCTGCCGCATCGGTGAGTCCGCCATGATCGGCGGGGGGGCACGCATTTCCTGCGATGTGCCCTGCTACATGATGGCCAGCGAACGCAATACATCCAACGGGTTGAACCTGGTCGGCCTGCGGCGCCGGGGCGTGGGCCGTGAGGCTCTGCGCGAACTCAAGGCAATCATCCGGGAACTGGATCCGGCGGGGCGTGACGTGCGCAGGCTCGCGCAGCACGCGCTGGCGGAGAATCGATTCCCAACCCCCGAGGCGCGCAACCTGCTGGTTTTCTACTCCAGCGGGTCGCGTCCCTTCGTGCGCCGGCGCCGCGAGCGCCTGCAGGATTCAGGCGAAGAGTAGGCCCTGCCGGCCAGGCCGTTCACCTGTGAGGTACCGGATCAGGAAGCGGAAATCCCTTCCTGGCGCGGATGCCCGGAAGCAAGGGTTTCGATCGGTACCGGAGGCGAGAAGGCGCTGGATTGCACGAAGTCCACGCCCAGTGCAGTGAGCCATTCGTGTTCAGCCGCGGATTCGGTGCGCTTGGCGACCGTGTGAATGCCCAGGACGCGCGACATCTGGGCCACCGCCGTGACCGTGGCCTGTGCGATCCTGTCGCTGCGCAGTTGAGCCGTCACGGTATGCGACAGCTTGAGCAGGTTCACGCCCGGCAGCCGCAGGAGCGAGAAGCACTCGGTACGCAGGTCGAAGTCATCCAGGACCAGCGGGCAGCCGATGCGCTGGAGTGTCGCGGCGATGTGGGGCATGCGCTCGCCGGCCTTGCCCAGGGTCGGTACGCTGGCCTCAAAGCCGATCAGGCCCTGGGGCAGCGCGGCCTTGCCGATGCACAGTTCGACGAACTTGAGGAAATGCTCGTCGAACAGCGCGGTGGCCGTGAGGTTCATGGTGAAGCGGCTGTGGCCGTCCTGCCAGATGCCGGGATGCCGGATCAGCCAGCCTATCAATTCGGTGAGCACCCGGCGATCGATCATCGAACCCAGGCCGCTGTCGACCGCGGATTTGAGCATGGCTTCCGGGGCGGCGTTCCGGTCGGTGCTCGCCCCGTTGCGCAGCAAGACCTCGTAACGCTGCACGTTGCCGCCCCTTGCCAGCGGCACCAGCTTCTGGGCATGCAAGGCGATGGGATTGGCCCGCAATGCGGCATTGAGCCGGTCGAGCTGGGGTGAGACCGGTGTCGTCACCTGCTGGCGCGCGGGCGGCGGGACGGGCGTGGTCTTCGCCAGGGTCGCGATACGGATGCCGGTGAACTCTTCAAGCGCCGACTGCATGGCCGGCGTCATGAGCTTCGACAGGCCGCGGGCTGCGGGTCCGATGGCCCGCGAGTCGACGATCAGCATGACGATGCCCAGGGTCGCCTGCCGGGATCCGGCCAGGCGGATCAGCACCGCACTGCGCGAGTCTCCCAGGTCGTGAGCAATGATGGGGGTGGCCTGCGGATTGCGGAAACCTTCCGCGGCCTCGCACACCGCGTTGTGCTCATCAGGCCCCATGGAACTTTCGGTGAGCCACAGTGTTTCGCCGGCGGCATCGTGCAGGGACACTGCCGAAACCCGCACCGCGTCGGCGGCGCGGCGGATCTTCTGACACAGCGAGGCGAGGTCAGGTGCGTCGAGCGGGCCCGCGGAGGGCTGGTTGGATGGCTTCATGATGGACGCGATGCGTTCCGTAGGTGATGCGCAGAGGCTTTTGTACAGGAGCGCACCTGGGCCTGATGTGACACCTGTCGCCAATTGGTGTCCGTGCCCTTCAGGCGACCCGCGGGCAGGTGCCGGAACCGTCGCGGGATGCGACATATCCCGGTTATCATGCGGCCTGCTTCGCGCCAGCCAGGAAAACGCCGCCATTTCCACCGTTCGCCAGTACCGTTACTACGATTTCCTGATGGCGGCCTATGTGTGTGTGCTGCTGTGCTCCAACCTGATTGGCCCGGCCAAGGTATCCACGGTCCAGCTACCCCTGATCGGGCCCGTCACCTTCATGGCCGGCGTGCTGTTCTTTCCGATCTCCTATCTGTTCGGCGATGTGTTGACGGAAGTCTACGGCTACGCGCGCGATCGGCGCGTCGTGTGGGCCGGATTCGGGGCACTGGCATTCGCGACCCTCATGTCCGCCGTCGTCGTGCACCTGCCACCGGCTGATTTCTGGCGCGACAAACAGCAGGCCGTCGAGACCATCTTCGGCAATACGCCACGCATCATCGCCGCGTCCGTCATCGGGTTCCTGTGTGGTACGTTCGTCAACAGCTACGTCATGGCAAAGATGAAAGTGTGGACGGAGGGCCGCTGGCTGTGGAGCCGGATCATCGGTTCGACGCTGTGCGGAGAACTGGTGGATTCCGCGCTGTTTTACTACATCGCGTTCGCCGGCCTGTGGCCGGCCGACCAGTTGATGCAAGTGGCGTTTACACAGTACTTCCTGAAAAGCGGCTGGGAAATCGTCATGACGCCGGTGACCTACCGGATCATCGGCTTCCTGAAGCGGGTCGAGCACGAGGATTTCTACGACCGGAACACCAATTTCACGCCGTTCTCGCTCAGGACCTGACCTGCATCGGCGCGCAGCGGCTGCCCCGATTGAACTTCTCCTTGCCACAATCTGACATTCCCACGACCAGGGGAATGTCCTGATCGCGGATTTCAATGGTCTCCAGGGTCGGCACGGTCGTGCCACCCGCAGACGAACTGGAACGCGAGGAATCTGTCATGAACAAATCCTGGTCATCCGTGGCGATGGGTATCGGGCTGGTCGGCCTGAGTGCGGTGGCGCAGGCTGGTGAGGCGGGGGTCAGACCGGTGTCGGAACCGGCCGGTTTCATCAGCGGTGCGGTGGTGGGTGGTTTTGCGGCAGGCCCTGTCGGGGCGGTCATCGGTGCCGGCGTCGGTACCTGGCTGGGCAATCGTGTGCATCGTGCCCACGAGGCGCATGTGGCCGAGATGCAGGTCGAGAAACTTGCCGGCGACCGGGACGAACTCATCGAGACCAACCACCGGCTGAGCGCGCAGATTTCTACCCTGTCGCAGGAAGTGGAGCGCGTGCGCATCGTGCAGTCCGATCCGGCAACTGCGCTTGAGGGCCTGAGCGGCGATGTATTGTTCCGCACCGGGAGCCATGTCCTGGAGCCGGAGATGGGCAAGCAGATTCAGGCGCTTGCGCAGGCCCTGGCGCGATCGAGGGACCTGAAGATCCGCATCGACGGATATGCAGATCCTCGCGGCAACGAGGAGGACAATCTCAGGCTCTCCGAGAGCCGTGCCAACGCGGTGCGCGACGTGCTGATCGCCGCCGGGATCAGCGAGGACCTGCTCGAAGTCAACGCCTGGGGCCAGGCGCAAAGCGAGGCGGGGCCCGGGGACCTCGATGGTTACGCACTGGAGCGGCGCGTGCGCCTGACCATCGAACCACGGCAGCCAGCGGCAGTTGCGCAGGTCGGCTCGCCTGAATGAGCCGGCCTGGCCCTGTCCTGACATCGGGCGGCGCGATCACTCGCGCCGCCCTTGTTTCGGCAGAAGATTCGATACTACGATAGGGCATGACCGGCCCGCGCATCATCATCGTCGACCGCCATCAGAACGGTGAACCGGCGAATCCGGCGCCGGAAAGAATCCTTTCCGGGATTCCCCGCTCTCGTGTCTCCAATCAGTATGCAGAGCCCACCGGGCAGTTCTACTGCGGATGGTGGTCGAGCAGCATGGGTAAATGGCGCATCCGGTACACCGAGCACGAAATGTGCGTGCTGTTCGAAGGCCGGGTGCGCCTGGAGTCGGAGGATGGCGAGCGCTGGGAGTTCCGCGTCGGCGATGCCTTCGTGGTCCCTGCGGGCTTTACCGGGACCTGGGAGGTCATCGAAGCCTGCCGCAAGTGGTACGCGATCTTCGAGCCGAAGACCTGACCCGCGGCTGTGGGGCAGGCGCGTGATCGCGCCTGCCTCAGGCCGTCGCGCTGATCACCTGACGAAGTGTCGACACGATCTGCTCGATGTGGGCGTCCTCGATGATCAGGGGCGGTGACAGGGCGATCACATCGCCTGTCTGGCGAACCAGAACGCCTTTCTCGAAGCACTGCGTGAAGACCTCGTAGCCGCGCGCCCCTGGCTTGCCATCGCGCGCCTTGAGTTCGACTGCGCCGATCAGCCCGTAATTGCGGATGTCGATCACGTTCGGGAGGCCCCGCAGTGAATGCACGGCGTTTTCCCAGCGGGATGAAATCGAGGCGGCGCGGGTCAGCAGATTGTCCCGGGCATAGATGTCGAGGGTTGCCAGCGCGGCGGCACAGGCCAGCGGATGGGCGGAGTAGGTGTAGCCATGGAACAGTTCGATGGCATTCTCCGGCCCCTGCATGAAGGCATCGTAGACCTTGCGCTGGGCGAACACCGCGCCCATGGGTACGGCGCCGTTGCTCAGACCCTTGGCCGTGGTGATGAGGTCGGGCACCACGTCGAAGGACTGCGCGGCGAATGGCTGGCCGGTGCGTCCAAAGCCGGTGATCACCTCGTCGAAAATCAGCAGGATGCCGTGGCGGTCGCAGATCTCGCGCAGGCGCTTCAGGTACCCCACCGGCGGCAGGATGACGCCCACCGAACCCGAGATCGGCTCGACGATGACGGCCGCAATGGTCGATGCATCATGCAGCGCGATGATGCGCTCCAGATCGTTGGCCAGGTGCGCACCCCACTGCGGCAGGCCGCGGGAGAAGGCATTGTGCTCGAGATCCAGCGTGTGGGGCAGATGGTCCACTCCGGGCAGGAGCGAGCCGAAGAACTTGCGGTTGTTGACGATGCCGCCCACGGAAATTCCGCCAAAGCCAACGCCGTGATAGGCCTTTTCGCGACCGATGAGGCGGGTACGCGCAGCTTCTCCCCGGACGCGGTGATAGGCGATGGCGATCTTCAGCGCGGTATCCACCGACTCGGAGCCCGAGTTGGTGAAGAACACGCGATCGAGGCCCGGAGGGGCCAGGGAAGCCAGCCGTGCGGCCACCTCGAATGCCAGCGGATGGCCCATCTGGAAAGTGGGCGCGAAATCCATCGTGGCGGCCTGCCGTGCGATGGCTTCGGTGATCTCCTGGCGCCCATGGCCTGCGTTGACGCACCACAGTCCGGCAACCGCATCCAGGATCTGCCGGCCATCCGCGGTGAAGTAGTGCATGCCCTGGGCGCGCATCAACATGCGCGGTTTAGCCTTGAACTGCCGGTTGGCGGTGAACGGCATCCAGAAGGCATCGAGATCATGTCCGGGCTGGGCGTGTGGCTGGGCACTCATGGCGGGAGTCCTTGGTTGGGGCGGTAAAGGCCTTCGGATGATAAGAAAATTCGACACGATCATCAAATTCAGGGGTCTGTCCGCCATGATTGTTTAATATAATTGACATCATGGATATCAACGTGGGCTCGCACCTGAAAGCCGTGCGGCAGATGTACGGCCTGTCGCAGCGCGAACTGGCCAAGCGTTCCGGGGTCACCAATGGCCTGATTTCCCTGATCGAACAGAACCGGGTCAGCCCGTCGGTCAGCTCGCTCAAGAAGGTCCTGGATGGCATCCCCATGGCGCTGTCCGATTTCTTCACCTTCGATCCTGCCGGGCGCCCTCAGGTATTCTTCGGGCGCGATGAACTCACCGACATCGGTTCCGGCGCGGTGGAACTGCGTCTGGTCGGTTCGCGACTGCCCAAGCGCTGCATGTCGGTCCTGCATGAACGGTATGGCGCGCATGCCGACACGGGCACCGAAATGCTCACGCACAATGGCGAGGAGGGCGGCGTGGTGATCCGCGGGCGGATCGAACTCACGGTGGGTGGCGAGTCCCGCATCCTGGGGCCGGGCGATGCCTATTATTTCAACAGCACCATGCCGCACCGGTTCCGCAACCCGGCGCGCGAGGAATGCGAGATCGTCAGTGCAACCTCTCCGCCGACATTCTGAACCGCGAAATGTCGTAGCATGACGTCATGAGCAGATTGACCGTGGCCGCCACCCAGATGGCCTGCACCTGGGACCGCGCCGCCAACGTGGCGCGCGGCGAGAAGCTGGTGCGCGAGGCCGCTGCGCGCGGAGCGCAGGTCATCCTGTTGCAGGAGCTGTTCGAGACTCCGTATTTTTGCCAGGACCACGACACGCGGCATCTTGAGCTGGCACACGAGCTCGAAGGACACCCGGCGGTGGACCATTTTCGTGCCGTGGCACGTGAACTTCGCGTCGTGCTGCCGGTGAGCGTGTTCGAGCGCAGCGGCAATTTGTACTTCAACACCGTGGTGATGCTGGACGCGGACGGGAAAGTGCTGGGCAACTACCGCAAGTCACATATCCCGGAAGGACCTGGCTATCACGAGAAATTCTACTTTTCGCCCGGCGACACCGGATTCCGGGTGTTCGACACGGCGTATGCCCGGGTGGGCGTGGGTATCTGCTGGGACCAGTGGTTTCCCGAATGTGCGCGCGCCATGGCTTTGATGGGGGCCGAGATCCTGCTGTATCCGACGGCCATCGGCTCCGAACCCCAGGATGACTCGATCGACTCCAGTGGCCACTGGCAGCGCACCATGCAGGGACACGCCGCTGCCAACATCATGCCGCTGGTGGCCTCCAACCGGATCGGATTGGAGACCGGGGAACGCGGGTCGCTGACGTTCTACGGTTCCTCGTTCATCGCCGGGCCCACGGGCGAGAAGGTGGCCGAGGCCGATCGACGCAGCGAGACCGTCCTGACCGCCAGCTTTGATCTCGAGCAGGTGCGCCGGTATCGCCATGCCTGGGGTGTGTTCCGCGACCGGCGGCCGGACCTCTATTACCCCCTGATGTCCCTCGACGGCCGCGGCTGAGCGCTTGCCGGACACACAGCGCAGCGGGCCGACCGGCGCGTTTCCCGTGAAGACATCCACGCATTCCTGGGTTGCGACGGCGCCGCTCGGCGCCACTTCGGTGCTGGCCACGGAACTGGCCGGCTTCGGTGCGCATGACATCCGGGAGCGTTCCACCGATGTGCGGTTCGAAGGGTCGCTCGAAGTCGGGTATCGAGCCTGCCTGTGGTCGCGAAGCGCCACCCGGGTTCTGTTGCTGCTGGGGCAGGTGGCGGCAGACAGTGTGCAAGCGATCCATCAGGGGGCGCGCGGCATCGACTGGCGTGAACACCTGGGGCCCGGTGCGACGCTGGCCTGTGACTGCACGGGTGGCAACGCCGTCATCCAGCACACGTTGTATGGTGCCCAGCTCCTCAAGGATGCGGTGTGCGATGCACTGCGCGATGCCACGGGTGTGCGGCCGGACGTGCGCCCGCGCCGCCCCGATGTCCGGCTGCATCTGCATGTCGAGGCGCAGCGTGCCCAGGTGCTCATCGATCTGTCCGGTGAGAGCCTGCACCGGCGAGGGTATCGGCTGGATAGCGTCGCTGCGCCGCTGAAGGAAAACCTCGCCGCTGCCATCCTGTTGCGCGCGGGCTGGCCGGCCCTTGCTGCCTCCGGCGAGAGCCTGGTGGATCCGATGTGCGGTTCCGGGACGCTCCTCGTCGAAGCGGCCATGATCGCCGCCGATGTGGCGCCGGGCCTGGCGCGTGAGTACTGGGGCTTTTCCGGCTGGCGCGCCCATGATGAGCAATGCTGGCAGGGCCTGCTGGAAGAGGCGCGAGCCCGCAGGAGGGCCGATGCGCGACGCTGCATCATCGGCTATGACATCGATGCTGCCGCCGTGCGTCATGCGCTTGCCAACTCCGAAAGGGCCGGCGTGGCCGCCTGGATCCATGTCGAACGGCGCGACATCCGCGCGCCCCACGTGGCCCCCTCGTCCGGCGGGTTGCTCGTGGTCAATCCTCCCTATGGCGAGCGCATGGGTGAAGAGGGCTCGCTGGCCGCAATCTACCAGCAACTGGGGATCCTGCTGCGCGAGGCCTATCAGGGGTGGCATGCCGCCATCCTGTGCGGCAATCCCTCGCTGGCGCGTCATCTGGGCATCTACGCCTGGCGCAGCCACCGCTTCATGAATGGGGCCATCGACTGCCGGCTGCTGCGGTTCGAACCCGCCGGCGAGGCCGGGCACCGACTTGCAGGCCGGAGCGAACCGGTGGCGCAACGCAGTGGCGCACGGATGTTCGCGAACCGGCTGCGCAAGAATCTGGCGCAACTGGAAGGATGGGCCGAGCGCAACCGGATCGAGGCATTCCGCGCGTATGACGCCGACATGCCTGAGTATGCCTTCGCCATCGACGTGTACGGCCGGCATCCTCGGCATCTGGTGGTGCAGGAATATGCACCACCCCGCAGCGTCGATGCAGACAAGGCGCGGGTCCGGCGACGCGAGGTGCTGTCGGTACTGCCGGAAGTCTTCGATGTCCCGATCGGGAACATTCATTCGCGGGTGCGGCGCGTGCAGAAGCGGGCTTCGCAGTACGAGGCCCGCGGTGAGCGTGGGCAGCGCTTCCAGATCCAGGAAGGCGGACTGAAATTCTGGGTCAATTTCAGCGACTATCTGGATACCGGTCTGTTCCTGGATCATCGGCCGACCCGGGAGCGCATCCGGCAGCTTGCGGCAGGCAAGGTCTTCCTCAACCTGTTCTGCTATACGGCCAGTGCCACGGTATATGCCGCTGCGGGAGGCGCCCGGCGCACCCTGGGCGTGGATCTGTCCAACACCTATCTGCAATGGGCGCGAGACAATCTCGAGCTGAACGGCTTCGGGCGCGAACAGCATGAGTTGCTGGCGACCGACTGCCTGGCATGGCTTGCGCGCGAAGCGGCCGGGGGGCAGGCCTTTGATCTGATCTTCATGGATCCGCCCACGTTTTCCAATTCAGCCCGCATGAGCGGTGTCCTGGATGTGCAGCGCGACCATGTGGGCATGATCCGCAATGCCATGCGCCTGCTCAGGCCCGCGGGGCACCTGTTGTTCTCAACCCACTTTTCGAGATTCAGGCTGGATCCGGTCGTCCAAGAAGAGTTCATCGTCGAGGACATCAGCGCCGCGACCATACCGGAGGATTTCGCCCGGAATCCGCGCATCCATCAATGCCTGGTCTTTCGCCACCGCACCTGAGCGCACCGCAACATCAATCCGGGTGTTTAGGATCTTGTTACTATTGACTCGGGCGCTTGCCTGTGGGCTGAGGGGATCCTGACCAAAAAACCCGGCATGCTGTCTCGCAGCAAGCAAGTGTAAGTCGTGGAAATACTTGAATCTTGGCCGATTCTTGCGCCGTGCCCGGGACGATTGGTCGCTGCTGTGCTCTAATAGCCCTGTCGAACCTGCCTGATCCTGGGATCAGGCGTTTAAAATCATCAACATGTTGCGCAAGCCGCTCATAGCAATTCCAGCCGATCGGCGACTGGTGGGGAAACATCATTTCCACATGGTCGGCGAGAAGTACATCCGGGCCGTGGCAGAAGGGGCCGATGCGGTTCCGGTGCTGATCCCGGCGTTCGGCATGGACACGGGCTTGCAAGACCTGCTCGACCAGTTCGATGGCATCCTGCTCACCGGCAGCCCATCCAACGTCGAGCCGCATCGATATGGAGGCCCGGCCAGCGCGCCGGGAACACTGCATGATCCTGATCGGGATGCTACGACGCTTTCGCTGATCCCCCTGGCCGTGGCCGCCGGCATTCCGGTGCTGGCCATCTGCCGTGGCTTCCAGGAAATGAATGTCGCTTATGGCGGCACGCTCTGGCAGCGTGTCCACGAGATCGAGGGTCATCTCGATCATCGCGAAGACGAGTCCCAGCCGCTGGACCGGCAGTACGGGCCAGCGCACGAGGTGCTGCTCGAGCCTGGGGGAGTGCTCAGGAACATTTCCGGTGGCGAGAAGTTGACCGTGAATTCCCTGCACTCCCAGGGTGTGGACAGACTGGGTCAGGGACTGATGGTCGAAGCACGCGCACCGGACGGGCTGGTGGAGGCGTTCAGCGATCCGGCGGCCCCGGGTTTTGCGCTCGGTGTGCAATGGCATCCCGAGTGGCAATTCGAGAAGAATGCGTTTTCGCGAGCCCTGTTTGGCGCGCTGGGCAAGGCCAGCCGCCAGTATGCGGGGACATCGAGGTGAGTCATGTCGAGCACGATCCAGCAGTTCCTCAAGGAACATGGAATTTCTGAAGTAGAGGCCATCATCCCTGACATGGCGGGCGTTCCGCGCGGCAAGCTGATGCCGGCGCAGAAGTTCGCGGAAGAAGAGGGCATGCGCCTGCCCGAAGCGGTCTTTCTGCAGACCGTGACCGGCGATTATCCGGACGATCAGAGCGCAATGAACCCTTCGGACATCGACATCGTCCTCAAGGCCGATGCCAACACGGTGCGGGTCGTGCCCTGGGCGGCCGAGCCGACGGCGCAGGTGATCCATGACTGCTTCTACGGCGATGGCCGTCCGGTAACCATGTCGCCGCGCTATGTGCTGCGGCGGGTACTCGATCTGTATGCCTCGCATGGCTGGGATCCGGTGATCGCACCGGAACTCGAGTTCTTCCTGGTCGAACCGAACATCGATTCGGATTATCCACTCAAGCCGCCGGTGGGCCGGTCGGGAAGGCCGGAAATCGGCCGGCAGGCCTACAGCATCGCGGCGGTGAACGAGTTCGATCCGCTGTTCGATGACATCTATTCCTTTTGCGAAGCGCAGGACATCGAGATCGACACGCTGATCCACGAGGCAGGCGCCGCGCAGATGGAGATCAACCTGCTGCATGGAAATGCGTTGAGCCTGGCCGATCAGGCGTTCCTGTTCAAGCGAACGGCGCGCGAGGCCGCGTTGCGCCACAAGATGTATGCGACCTTCATGGCCAAGCCCATGGCCAAGGAGCCAGGCAGCGCCATGCACCTGCACCAGAGCATCGTCGACCAGAACACCCGGAAGAACGTCTTTTCCAATCCTGACGGTTCGCCTTCGAACCTGTTCTTTTCGCATATCGCCGGATTGCAGAGATACCTGCCGGCGGCAATGTCCCTGTTCGCGCCCAACGTGAACAGCTACCGCCGCATCAGCCGCTATTCGGCCGCGCCGATCAACGTGCAGTGGGGCTATGACAATCGTACCGCGGGGCTGCGCGTACCCATGTCCGGGCCGGAAGCGCGCCGGGTCGAGAACCGGGTGGGTGGGGCGGATGCAAACCCCTACCTTGCCTTCGCGGCATCGCTGGCTTGCGGGTATCTTGGCATGGTGGAAGGGCTCAAGCCCTCCGAGCCCATCAGCGGCAGCGCCTATGAACTGGCCATTGGCCTGCCCCGCACCCTGGCTGAGGCCCTGCGGCTGCTGCGTGAGTCGAAGGCGCTGGTGGACCTGTTCGGCGACCGGTTCGTGCTGGCGTACACTGCGGTCAAGGAGGCGGAGTTCGAGACCTTCGCACAGGTGATCAGTTCATGGGAGCGGGAGCACCTGTTGCTGAACGTGTGATACCTTTGCGCAGCCTGCGCCAGGAATGGCGTCCGGTGGCCGCGAGACTGGAAACAGGGGGATCTGTGCGATGCGGAGCTTGCTTCGACCGGCATTGAGCGTTGCGTGTGTCTTGTTTGTCCTGGCGGGATGCGGCCGTCACCCGGCATCTCCCGGCGATTCGGCATCCTCGGGCGGCGACAAGGTGCTCAACCTGTACATCTGGTCGGATTACCTCGCCTCCGACACCTTGTCCAATTTCGAGAAACGGACCGGCATCAAGGTCAACGTCGCGTACTTCGACACCAACGAGACGCTGGAAACGAAGCTCCTCGCCGGCAGCAGCGGGTTCGATGTGGTCGTCCCGACGGCTTCGTATTTCGAACGGCAGATCAAGGCCGGCGTGTACCTTGCGCTCGACAAGAGCAAGCTCCCGAACCTGAAGAACATGGATCCGCAGCTGATGCAGCTGGTGGCGCGGCACGACCCCGGCAATGCCCACGGCATCATCTACCTGTGGGGAACCAACGGCATCGGCTACAACGAGAAAATGGTCCAGGCGGCGCTGCCGGGCGTGCCGCTCGACACCTGGAAGCTGGCGTTCGATCCGGCCTATGTTTCCAGGCTCGCGAAATGCGGCGTCAGCGTGCTCGACTCGCCCGCCGAGATGCTGCGCGCGGTCTACAACTATCTGGGCAAGGATCCGAATTCGCAGAGCGCGGATGACCTGGCCGAAGCCGAGAAGGTGCTCATGGCCATGCGGCCCTATGTACGCAACATCAACTCCTCGGAATACATCGAGGCGCTGGCCAACGGGGATCTGTGCCTGTCGGTGGGCTACAACGGCGATGTGCTGCAGGCGCGCGATCGGGCGCGCGATGCCGGAAAGGGCATCGACATCCGGTATTTCGTGCCCAAAGAAGGCACCATCCTGTGGTTCGACATGCTGGCCATCCCGAAGGACGCGCCGCATCAGGACGCCGCCTACGCTTTCATGAACTACGTGATGGAACCTCACGTGATCGCCGACATTTCCAACCACAAGCGATTCGCCAATGCCAACGCCGCTTCCACGCCGTTCGTGGACAAGTCGGTCACGGGAGATCCGGGCATCTACCCGACCGAAGAAACGCGCAAGCGGCTGTCGGTGCAGCTGGCCGACTCACCCGAGCAGACGCGAGCCATCACCCGCGTGTGGCAGCGATTCAAGACGGGGCAGTAGCGATGAGCGCGCCGCCGGGGGCACCCGTCAAACCCGCACCATGGAAGGAACCGGGTGCGAAACCGTATGTGCAGATCGAGCGCATCACCAAGAAATTCGGCGATTTCACCGCGGTCGATGACATCAGCCTGAACATCTACAAGGGCGAGATCTTCTGCCTGCTGGGTGCTTCGGGCTGCGGCAAGACCACATTGCTTCGCATGCTGGGCGGATTCGAGACGCCCACCTCGGGGCGCATCCTCATCGACGGCGAGGACATGTCCGCAGTGCCGCCGTACCAGCGTCCCGTGAACATGATGTTCCAGTCCTATGCCATCTTTCCGCACATGAACGTGGAACAGAATGTCGCGTTCGGACTCAAACAGGACGGCGTATCGAAAGCGGAAATCCGTGAACGTGTCGCCACCATGCTCGACCAGGTGCGGATGGGCGAGTACGCAAAGCGCAAACCGCACCAGCTCTCCGGCGGCCAGCGCCAGCGTGTGGCCCTGGCGCGCTCGCTGGTCAAGCGGCCAAAGCTCCTGTTGCTGGATGAGCCGCTGGGTGCGCTGGACAAGAAGCTGCGCGAACACACGCAGTTCGAGCTGATCAGCCTGCAGGAAAAGCTCGGCGTCACCTTCATCGTGGTGACCCATGACCAGGAAGAGGCGATGACCCTGGCCAGCCGCATCGGCGTGATGGACCATGGCGAGATCGTGCAGGCGGGGACGCCCAGCGAGATCTACGAATTTCCGACCACCCGTTTCGTCGCCGACTTCATCGGCTCGGTGAACATGTTCCAGGGCAAGCTGGTCGAGGACGAACCCGACCATGTGCGCATCCAGTCCGATGAGCTGGGGTCGACGATTTTCGTGAACCACGGCATCAGCGCACCGCCCGAGGCGGTGGTCTGGGCCGCGATCCGCCCCGAGAAGATCTTCATGACCCTGGCATCGCCCGAGGATGCCTGCGACAACTGCGTCAGCGGCGTGGTGCAGGACATCGCTTACCTCGGCGATCTGTCCATCTATCTGGTCAAGCTGGCCACCGGCAAGGTGGTGCGCGTGACCCGACCCAACACATCCCGTCACGCCGAGGAGATCAGCTGGGAGCAGCGGGTGTTCCTCAGCTGGGATTCCTCCAGTCCGGTCGTGGTGGTGCGCTGAACATCATGGCGCGGCGTGGCCTGTTGCGGCGCTGGAAGTTCTCGGGAAGCACCTTCGTGGTGGCTGTGCCGTACATCTGGCTGCTGCTGTTCTTTGCGGTGCCGTTCATCATCGTCCTGAAGATCTCCTTCTCGGACGTCGACCTTGCGATACCGCCGTACAAGCCGCTGTTCGAGTGGGCCGGAAAGAACCTGGTCGCCATCAAGCTCAACTTCAACAACTACGCCTTCCTGTTCACCGACTCGCTGTATTTCAACGCCTTCCTGAACTCGATCAAGGTGGCCTTCGTGTCCACCGTCCTGTGCCTGTTCATCGGATATCCGATGGCCTATGGCATCGCACGCTCGGCACCCTCCACGCGCAACGTGCTGCTGCTGTTCGTGGTGCTGCCGTTCTGGACATCGCTCCTGCTGCGCGTCTACGCCTGGATCGGCCTGCTCAAGGCCAACGGTGTGATCAACAACATCCTGATGTCGCTGGGGCTGATCCACGAACCCTTGCCCATGCTGTATACGCAGTTCGCCATGTACGTGGGCATCGTGTATTCCTACCTGCCGTTCATGATCCTGCCGCTGTACTCGAACCTGGAGAAGATGGACTGGCAGTTGCTCGAAGCGGCACAGGACCTTGGATGCAAGCCCTGGCAGGCGTTCTACAAGGTGACGCTGCCATTGTCGCGCAACGGGATCCTCGCGGGGAGCATGCTGGTGTTCATTCCGGCGGTGGGCGAGTTCGTGATCCCGGCGCTGCTCGGCGGACCCAATGCGCTGATGATCGGCCGGATCCTGTGGGACGAGTTCTTCGCCAATCGCGCCTGGCCGGTCGCGAGCGCCGTGGCGATCCTGCTGCTGCTGGTGCTGGTGCCGTTCATGATGTGGTACCAGAGCATCCAGGCGCGTGAAGCGGCGGGAGACCGCAAGTGAACGAGCGGCGATCCCTGTTCATCCTGTGTGCGCTGGGCTTCGGCTTCGCTTTCCTGTACCTGCCGATCCTGTCGATGGTGGTGTTTTCCTTCAATGCTTCGAGGCTCGTGACGGTGTGGGACGTGCACAACTCGCCCACGCTCAAGTGGTATTTCGCCCTGTTCAACAACGACGAGATCCTGGATGCCGCCTGGATCTCGCTGAAGGTGGCGGTGATCAATGCCACCGGCGCATCCATCCTGGGAACGCTGGCCGGCTTCTCGCTGTCGAGGTTCGGAAGATTCCGGGGCCGCATGCTGTTCAATGCCATGACCACCGCGCCGCTGGTCATGCCAGAGGTGATCACGGGCCTGTCGCTCCTGCTGACCTTCGTCGCGATGGAGCAGGTTTTCGGCTGGCCGGCGGGGCGCGGCATGACCACCATCACCATCGCGCACATGACTTTTTCCATGGCATTCGTGGCCGTGGTCATCCAGTCCCGCCTGGGCACGTTCGACATCGCCCTGGAGGAGGCCGCCATGGACCTGGGCGCGCATCCTGCCAAGGTGTTCTTCGTCATCACCCTGCCGATCATCTTTCCCGCCATCCTGTCGGGCTGGCTGCTGGCCTTCACCATGTCATGGGACGATCTGGTGATCTCCAGTTTTGCCTCGGGCCCGGGCAGCAGCACGCTGCCCATGGTGATTTTTTCCAAGGTGCGCCTGGGCGTGAGCCCCGAGATCAATGTCCTGGCCACCCTCACCATTTCATTCGTGACGCTGATCATGGTCGGCGTTGCGTGGTGGATGGCGCGCGCGGCGCGTCTGGAAAAGGCCGGCCGATAGCATTTCATTCAAGGGTTCCATCATGAAAGACAGAAGCCGTGTGGTGCATCCCGCACCGGTGGATGTGCCGGCCGACAACCGGCCGCTGATCGCGCCGATCTACCAGAGCGTGAAGTTCACCCTGGATGACACGGCACAGACCGAGCTGATGCTGCGCGGGCAGCGCGGAGGCTTTTTCTATTCGCGCCAGTCGAACCCGACGCTGCGCCAGCTGGAGATCCTGCTGGCCGAACTCCAGGGACAGGAAGACTGTGTACTGACCGCGTCGGGCGCCGGGGCCGTGGCCGTGTGCCTGACGGCGCTGTGCAAGGCCGGGGATCACATCCTGTTCTTCATCGAGTCCTACGGTCCGACGCGCCACATGATCCGCAAGATCCTCGGTCGTTATGGCGTGCGGCACACGCTGCTGCCGATCGAGGACCGGGCCGGCATCGAACGGGTTCTGGGGGAGACTCCGACGCGCCTGGTGATGTTCGAAAGCCCCACCAACCCGGTCACCCGGATCGCCGACATCGAACATCTGGTCGCCCATGCGCACAAGCACGGTGCGCTGGCGGTGATGGACAACACTTTTACCGGCTTTCACAACCACGGCCAGTTCGGGATCGACGTGCACGTGCATTCGCTGACCAAGTTCGCCTCGGGCCATGGCGATGTCATGGGCGGCGCCATCCTCGCCTCGCGCGCGCTGCTCAAGACCCTGCGTCCCGACATCGGAACGCTGGGCGCCACCCTGGATCCTCATGCGGCGTTCCTGCTGCAGCGGGGCATGCGGACTTATTTCCTTCGCTATGACCAGCAGTGCGCCAGCGCCCTGCGGGTGGCGCAGTTCCTGGCCACGCATCCGAAAGTGGCGCGGGTGTTCCACCCGGGATTGCCGAGCCACCCGCAGCATGCACTCGCCGCCCGGCAGATGAAGGATTTCGGCTGCGTGGTGACCTTTGACCTCGACGGCGGGCTGGATCAGGGCAGGCGGTTCGCCGATGCACTGGAGTTTTTTTCCATTTCCGCAAGCCTGGGCTCGGTCGAATCGCTGGTCATGCCCCCGAGCCTGCTTGGCGCGGCGGATCTCACCGATGAGCAGCGCCGGCAGGCATCGATTGGTCCTGGCACGGTGCGGCTGTCGATCGGCATCGAGGATGTAGACGACCTGCTGGCGGACCTTGATCAGGCTCTCAAAGCGGCCTTCGACTGAGCTGAACCGCCTCAAGATTCCCGGACTCGTGCCGACCCGCCCTGGATGCGTCGAAGTGTTCCAGGGGCAAGGCCGTGCTGCGCGAATCGCAACTGATCGTATCTTCCGACCTGGGCGCCCTGTCGCGGGATTACCTGACCGCAGCGCTGGCCGCGCCGCAGAGTGTGGCGCCCATGTCGCGTGTGTGCGCCCAGCTTGCCGAGCTGGCGGCAGCGGATTCGGCGGACGGCGCGCAGTATGCCCGCGTCATGCAGTCCGATCCCGGGCTGGCGGGCGAAGTGATGCGTGTGGCGAACTCGCCGGCAATGCGTCCGCGTTCGAACGTCGTATCCCTCCAGCAGGCGATCTCCTGGCTGGGCATATCGGAAGTACGCAACATCGCCACGGCCATGATGCTGCGCGGAGAAGTGTTTTCGGCGCCCGGCCACGACCCCGAGTGCGAGGACTTTTGGCGTGAAGCCTGGTATGCGGGATTGTGGGCCAAGGAAGTCGCGCGCCTGAGGCGCTGGCATGTGGAGAGTGCGTTCCTCGCCGCGCTCATGCACCGCACCGGCGCCGCGTTGGCATTGCGCACGCTGGCGCGCTTCGAAATGCAGCAACGCATCGCACTGGATGCCCGTACGCTGGGGGATCTGATGGTGGAGTTCGATCCGGCCTTTGCGCGCGCGCTCATGGACGGCTGGCGCATCGCACCGGAAATCCAGGCCGGTGCGATCGACTGGCGGGACTATCGTCTGTCGGCGCAGTCCGACCTCGCTGCCACAGTGCATGCAGCCCATGTGCTGGCCGTACATACCATGCATCCTCAACTTCTGGTCGAGGAGATGGTGATGGAGAGCCCGGTGTTCGAGCATCTGGGCCTGTTCGTCGATCAGCGCAAGGCCCTGATCGCGCAGCGGGAGACCATCCGCAGTTCGGCCGGCGCTGCGTAAGAGGGCCTTCCAGCGTGAGCGCCGAACACTTCGATCTCGTCTGCCTGGGCGCGGGTCCTGCGGGCCAGAAGGCGGCCATCCAGGCGGCGAAGGCCGGCCATCGCGCGGCCATCATCGAGCAGGATGCGCGCGTCGGCGGCGCCTGCCTGATGACCGGCACGATCCCGAGCAAGGCCCTGCGCGAGCAGGCGCTGCGCGTATCGCGTCTGCGCGAGCATGCAAAGTCGCTCGCGGTTTCCTTCGATGCGGCCGCGCCGCTGTCGGCGCTGCTGTCCGGAGTCGAGGACGTGGTGGTCGCGCAGGATCGCTACCTGCGCGACCAGATGCAGCGCAATGGCGTCCACGTGTTTCGCGGCCGCGGGCGCATCGCGCGCCCCGGCATGCTGGTGGTGGAGGCGCTGGACGGTTCGTGCACCGGGTTGTCGGCCGGTGCCGTGCTCATCGCCACGGGCTCGCGCCCGCGGCATGTCGCCGCGGTGCCCGTGGACCACGAGCGCATCCTGGACAGCGATTCCATCCTGAGCCTGGGTTACCTGCCGCAGAGCCTCGTGGTGCTGGGGAGCGGGGTGATCGCCTGCGAATACGCCTCGATTTTCGCAGCGCTGGGCACGCGCGTGACCCTGGTGGACAAGGCGGCCGAGCCGCTGGGCTTTCTCGACCCTGCGCTGCGAGCGGCTTTCCTGCGCGCCTTT
>JBGAGK010000045.1:0-18801 GCA_044226785.1 Steroidobacteraceae bacterium
GGGCCGGACCGGATCACGGCGTTCTATTA
The DNA here is from genome assembly GCA_044226785.1 of Steroidobacteraceae bacterium. Taxonomy (GTDB): domain Bacteria; phylum Pseudomonadota; class Gammaproteobacteria; order Steroidobacterales; family Steroidobacteraceae; genus TMP-86. Next base: position 30 of record JBGAGK010000045.1, read on the forward strand.
CGACAACGCCGACCGGCTGCTCAAGTCCACCAGTGGCTATGGCACCTCGGTGGCAGCGGACGATGCCGTGTACTCGTACGGCAATGACGATGAGCTGGTTACCCAGGCCGATGGGAAGGGGAACCTGACCGGTATCTCGCGCGACACCTTCAACCGGGTGACCCGGGTGTATTTTCCCACCCCGGCCAATGGCAGTGTCAGCTCGACCACGGACTACGAGCAGTACAGCCCGGATGCCAATGGGAACATCACCCAGATCCGCCGGCGCGACGGCACGCTGGTGAACATCGGCTATGACGCCCTGAACCAGCCGGTCAGCGGCTACAACGGGGCGAGTTTCGCCTACGACAACGCCGGGCGGATGACCGCGGCGAATCTGTCGGGGCTGGCACTGGGCTTTACCTGGGATGCGCTGAACCGGCAGATCAGCGAGAGCTCACCTCAAGGAACCATCACCCGGCAGTTCGACCTGAACGGCAACCGCACGCAACTGAAGTACCCGGATGGCTACTTTGCCAACTACGCATTCGATGCCGTGGGCGAGCTCACCTCGATCAGCGACCCGAGCAGCATCACCCTGATGAACCTGGCCTATGACAACCTGGGCCGCCCGAGCTCGATCAGCCGGACTCAGGGACCCAATGAGACCCTGGGCTACGGGAGCGATTTGCGCCTGTCGAGCTTGGCGTATGGCTTTGCCGATGCCAGCAAGAATGTGACGCTCAGCTACACCTACAACCTGGCTGGCCAGCCGATGACCGCCACGGCTTCCAATGCGGCGTACCGCAACACCGCGGCGCGGGCAGGGGCGGCGTATGCGACGGACGGGTTGAACCGCTACAGTGCGGTGGGGGCCAGCTCACTGACCTACGATGGGCGCTCGAACCTCTCATCCACCGGATTGCAGAGCTTTGGGTACGATGGCCTGAACCGCATGACCAGCACCACCGGGACCACGCTCATCTACGATGCGCTGGACCGGTTGAACCAGGTGGTGTCGGGGGCGGGGACGAAGTTCCTGTACGAGGGCCAGCAGATCATTGCCGAGTACACTGGAGCTGGCGCCTTGCAGCGCCGGTACATCCCCGGTCCGGGACTGGGCAACCCGTACGTGTGGTTCGAGGGGACGGGGACGGCGAGCAACACCGCCCGGTGGCTGTTGGGCAATGCATTCGGATCGATCATCGCGGTGGGCAGCACCGGAGCAGCGAACACGACGCTTGCGATCAACCAATACGATGAGTTCGGGGTGGGGCCGACCAGCAACCTGGGAAGGTTCCAGTACAAGGGCATGGCGTACATCCCGGAGGTTGGTCTGTATCACGCCAGAGCCCGCACCTACTCCCAGTACCTGGGGCGGTTCATGCAGCCCGACCCTTCCGGCTACAGCGACGGGATGAACCTGTATGCGTTTGTTCACAATGGGCCGATCAACGGGCGGGACCCATCGGGTTTGTGGGGCGGATGTACGTCTTATGACTATTTCACTCCGGGTAACGACGGCATTGTATATGTGGACTCGGACGGAAATCTGGGAACGACTCCCGTGGTCGGGTCGACTTCCGGCTCAGTCACGTTGTGTGGTTCGTACCCCAGTCTTCCACCCGGCATCGGGTAGCCCGGTGGTGGAGGCGGTGGTCATCAGACGCCGCCGCAGCAACCTCCAAAGGTGCCGCCGCAGACAAAGCAGAGTTGCATGAGAACTGGCATCAGAATTGCGCAAGCGTCGATCGGCTTGGTGCAACTCGCGGCGGGCGGTGTGCAAGCTGTTGAGGGCGTGTTTCAAGCGGGGGCTGGGCTATTTGCTGCGCCAGCGAGCGTGGGAGGGAGCCTATTGGTGGTTGCAGGTGGAGTAGTAAATACCGTTGTTGGTTCCGCAGCAGTTCTTGATGGCGGAATGATGATTAGCTCTGCCGTCAGTGGATCCGGAGATCCTGCAACCACATTTGGTCTGGCTGGTCAACGATACGGAGGCGAAATGGGCGGGCAGGTGGGAGAGTTGGTGAATATTGGGGCTTTAACCGCCGCTCTTGCCGCTGGCACCAAAAACTCTCGAATTGGGACACTAGCGTCTGCAATTGCCGCCCAAGCTCTTTCGAATGTTTGCGCTATTTCCGGCGGCAACCAGCAATGAAGCAGAAACTATCATGCATGGTTCGTAGACTCGCTTATCTGTACCTTTTGGTTTCCGCGTTCTTATACCTGCTAGTGGAAGCGGCGCAGGTCATGCGAGAGTGGCATAGCGACGCAGCACTCACATATGTCGACTATCTGTTGCTTGCAAAGATTGCAGTCGCCCTGCTGGTCTCATACATGGCAGTCTCGGGTCTCATGCGACATGCGGTCTGTCGGAGACTGGTTGCGCCTGTGAGGTCGTCGACCGGAAGTGGAGACCCGGTCAGTTCTGAGCGTCCGGGCTTCGGAAGCGATTTCGTTGTTCGTCGGTCGGAGCTAAGATGGCATTCGCCGTTAGTCGGATTGGTATTTGCCGTCATCTTTCTTTCGATACCGGTTGTGCTCGTTGCTCTTGGGACGTCAGGCGGCATTGTGGGTTTCAAACTTAACGAGTGGCTCTTGGTCGGACTTGCCGAGATCCCGATTGCCTGTGGCCTTCTTTGTGTCGTGAATCGCATTTGCAGACTATAGGCGGGAGCACTTTCATGCCACAAAATCAGTCGCCGAAGACTTCGGAATAGAGCACTTCGTGCATATGGATTCGACTTCAGAAGTGGACACGGCGAGGTTTGTCGGGTGAACAGCTCGGCCGTGCCAAGTTGCTCGCCGACTTGGAACTGCCCCGAGGCCGATCGCTTCCGGGTTCATGTGGCCGGCATGGATTGCTCCATATTGCGATCTCCTGTTGACTGGATGCGACTAACCCTGTCGTCAAAGAGGTTGACCTGTGCCCGTCGTTGATATTTGCGAAGCAAAGGCCCGGCTCATCATCCTGGTTGAACAGGCGGCATCCGGTCATGACGTCGTCATCGCGCGAGGTGGCAAACCAGTGGCGCGCCTGACTTTGATTCGCCGTTACCCGCGGAAATACAGGCACAGTTTGAAGGCCGCTGATGCGCCTGCGTCTGAGAGCAATCGAAGGAGGCACTGCTGCGCAGGCGCCGCCCTCACCCAACCGCAGTCTGTGCAACCTGCAGGCTGTTCGTGGTGTCGCTGCCGGATCCGAACTGGGTGGCGAGCAGTTCGTCCAGCGGGCCGGGGCGGCCCAGTTCGAACCCTTGCCCGTAGGTGACTCCGAGGTCGCTCAGGCGATGTGCGGTTTCCGGTGTCTCGATGCACTCGGCCGTGGTCTCCAGATTCAGTTCTCCGGCCACGCGCAGCACGGCGCGCACCAGTGAGTCGGATCGCGGATCGCGCAGCAGGTCGCGGATGAAGCTGCCGTCGATCTTCAGCATCGACACCTTCAGGTCCTTCAGGTACCGGAGTGAGGACAATCCGGTGCCGAAGTCATCCAGCGCGAAGCTGCAGCCCAGATCCCGCAGGCGACTCATGAACTTCTGTGCCTGTTCGAGATTTCCGATCGCGGCACTCTCCGTGATCTCGAACCCGATGCTCCCCGCCGGCAATCCGGAGTCGCGCACCGCGGCCTGGACGAAGTCCGCGAACTCTTCCTGCGCCAGCGACTGTCCGGACAGGTTGATCCAGAACATGGTGGCGGTGTCGTGCAGTTTCCGTGCGTAGGGCTTGAGGGATTCCAGCGTGTGGGCGATCACCCATTGGTCTAGCCGCATGAACAGCTGGTAGCGCGTCGCCGCCGACAGGAATTTCGCCGGCAGCACGATGGTGCCGGAGCTGTCGAGCATGCGAATCAGGATTTCGTAGTGGGTGGGCCGAGTCGGATCGGCCAGCGGCCGCAGGGGCTGGGCATAGGGCTTGAAGCGATCCGAGTCCAGCGCATCGACAAGATCCCGGAATACCCGCAGGTCATCGTGACGCTGCATCAGGCTGGCATCGGTATCGGCGAACAATTCAACGCGATCGCGCCCGCGGTCCTTGGCGGCCTTGCAGGCGGTTTCCGATGCGGCCAGCGCGTGATTGAGCGAGTTCTCGGCCGAGATGGCCGCGATCCCGAAGCTGGCGGAAACATCCAGGCCCGCGCATTCGGTGGGCGGCTTGATGGCGCAGATCTGGGTGCGCAGCTGCTCGGCCCAGACTCTGGCCTGATTGAGCGTGAATCCGTTCAGCAGGCCTACGAAGCGATCTCCCGAGAGTCTTGAGACCAGGCTCCCCTTGGGCAGGCCGCTGCGATGCCAGATATTGGCCACCGCGCGCAGCACTTCATCGCCCCGCGCGAATCCGAACAGGTCATTCACCATGTGCAGGCGGTCCATGTCGCCGTACACGACACAGCGGGGTCGATGCGCGTCGGTGTCAAGGCACTTCAGCGCGTTTTCTTCGAAGGCCTGATGCGACAGCAGTCCCGTGGCTTCGTCATACGATGAGGCCACCGCGCCGAACAGCTCGTCTGCCAGACGCTGCAGCAGATTTTCGTCGCTGGGCGTGAACGCCTCGCCCGTGCGTGGCCGGAAGGCTGCGACCATCCCTACGGTTACGGTACCGCGGATTAGCGGCACGCACAGGATGCGCCAGGGGACGATGTCGGCGCTGGATGCCTCGCGGATCTTGTTGACGATGACCGGAGCACCGGACTTGCTCAGGTTTGCGAACAGGTGGTGGATCATCACACGCCGCAGGACATCCAGGTCCTGCGCGGAAGTCTGTTCGGACGCCCGGAAGATCTCGAGGCCCGCCGTCGGCAAGTACAGCAACGCGCCATCCAGATTGCTTCGCCTGACCAGCTTTTCGAACATCTCCGGGCTGATGAGTCCGTTGCCGGGTGCCGTCTCCTGGGGCCCGGCGACCTGTTCCGGCGGGGTTGGCGGCAGGCCCTTTGCGGGGGGATTGCGACCGGCAGGTCCATCGAGTTCGCGGCCCAGCAAGGCCAATGCGGGATTGCACAGCGCCTGCATGGCTTGCAGTTCCTGGCTCTGCGGCATGTTCGACGCCGATGCGCATTGCAGCGCGAGCAATCCCTGAATCTGCCCGGCCGGGTCGCGCACGCCGATGATGAATGTCGCGCGCCCCTCGACCAGGAGCCGTGCATCGGGTGACTGCGCTGCAGGTGACTTTGCCAGTTGCGCGGCCATCGAAGCGACTGCCGCCGTCAGGGCAGCCGTGGGTGTCGCCGGTGCAAAGGCCAGCACCCGGCCTTTCAGGTCGTGCAGCGCGATCCGGTTCGCCTGAGGGACCAGGGAGCCCAGGATCTGCATATGTGGCTCGAACCTTGGCTCTGGGGCCATGGGTCCATCCATGACATAAATGGGTGCTCAGCTTGGCAAATCAGCGTCTTTCCGGGTGGGAAACGAGTCACAGACACGGCAAGTCCCATCCTCTGCCGTGCATGGTTCACGTTCCGCAGAAGGTGGCCTGTACGATCTCGTGCGGCAGAGGCGGGCGCGTGTAGGCGCTGTACATTGCCTGCTCGTCGAAGGGGGCCGACAGCACGGCGAGCAGTTCGCGAAAAGGGGCGAAATCCGCCCGGTCCTCGGCGGCCTCGATGACTGCTTCCACCCGGTGATTGCGGGGAATGTACGCGGGGTTGTGGGAGCGCATGAGTGTCACGGCGGAGTCGATGCCCGATGCTTCGAGGCGCTGCCGCCAGCGTCCGATCCACGCTTCCAGAGGCTGCGGGTCGCTGAACAGTGCGATCACGGAAGCCGCTGCGGCCGGGTCCTCGGCCGCATGCAGCAGATTGCGGAAGGTGAGCGTCAGGTCCGGATGTTGCGCGGTCATGAGGTCCAGCAATTCCTGCGCCAGCGCGACATCGGCTTCGGAAGGGTTCCCGATGCCGATTTTTGCCAGCAAGCCCCGGCGATACGCGGATTCGAAATGCCCGACGAAACCGCTCAGGGCCTCCTGGGCGAACCGGATGGCCTCGTCCTGGTTTGCATCGAGCAACGGCAAGAGGGACAGCGCAAGGCGCGACAGATTCCACTGCGCGATGCGAGGCTGGTTCCCGTAGGCATATCGGCCACCGGTGTCGATGGAGCTGAACACCGTGGCCGGATCGTAAGCATCCATGAAGGCGCAGGGGCCGTAGTCGATGGTCTCACCGGCCACCGACATGTTGTCGGTGTTCATGACACCGTGGATGAATCCCACGCATTGCCACTGGGCCACCAGCGTTGCGATGCGCCCGGTGATGGCCAGCAGCAATGCGCGATACGGGTTGGTTTCCTGCCGTGCCTGCGGATAGTGGCGCTCGATGACATGGTCCGCCAGGATCTTCACGCCATCGAGATCGCCCCGGTTGGCAAAGTACTCGAACGTGCCGACGCGGATATGGCTGGCCGCCACGCGTACGATCAGCGCGCCGGGCTTCGGTCCGTCGCGCCGCACCGTATCTCCGGTGGTGAGCACCGCCAGTGCGCGCGTGCTCGGGATGCCCAGCGCATGCATGGCTTCGCTGACGAGGTATTCGCGCAGGCAGGGACCCAGGACCGCCCGACCATCTCCGTCACGTGAATAGGGTGTGCGGCCCGCGCCCTTCCACTGGATGTCGCGGCGATGGCCGTCGCGGTCGATGACCTCGCCCATCAGGATGGCGCGGCCGTCGCCGAGCCGTGGAACCCAGCCCCCGAACTGGTGACCGGCATAGACCATGGCTAGCGACGCGGCCCCTTCAGGCACCTGGTTGCCAGCCAGCACCCGCACGCCGGACTCGCTCGAGAGCCATCCGGCATCCAGACCCAGCTCGGCGGCCAGATCCTCGTTCAGCTGCACAAGCTGCGGGGCTGGTCTGTGCGCCGGCGCCACCCGGGCAAAGAATCGCTCGGGCAGGTGTGCGTAGCTGTTGTCGAATGGAATGTTCATCGGTTCGGGTGGGTCAGCCTGGTTACAGTATGCGGCCGCGGCACGCTTGCATCCAGGCAGTGAACCTGCGGGTTCATGGAGCAGTCAGACACGTAACTGCGGTCACCGGAAGAATGTTGGGGGTCTGATGGGTTTTTTCAAAGGGAGATCGTGGCTGGCGCTACTCCTGGCGTTGGTCACGGCCTGTGGCGGTCAGGGCGGTTCGTCGCCACCGCCGCTCAATCCGGCGCGGGGGCAGCTGATTGTCTCGCCGCCCACACGCACCGCATCGCTCGATGCTGCATCCTTGCTGCTCCTGCTGGGCACCAGCAACCTGGGTAGGTACCTGCTGGACCAGACCTACACGCCTCGCTGCGACCTCGACGTGTACCGGATCGAATATCGCACCGTCGATCCGGCCGGTAATCTCACGCCGGCCTCCGGCACGCTGATGGTGCCGCGCGGGGCTGATCCGGTGTGCACCGGATCGCGTCCCGTGCTTCTATACGCCCATGGCACCAGCACCGACCGCAACTATGACCTGGGTGATGTGCTCACCGGAAAAAACACCGAGGGCGTGATGCTGGCCGCGGTGTTCGCCTCCCAGGGCTACATCGTGGTGGCGCCGGAGTATGTCGGATACGGCAGTTCCACCCTGGGCTATCACCCCTACCTGGTTGCCGACCAGCAGTCCAGGGACATGATCGATGCACTGTCCGCGGCGCGCAGCGCCCTGCCGGTGGTCAGTGCGCCCTCGACCACCGATGGCGGCAAGCTGTTCATCACCGGGTATTCGCAGGGCGGGTTCGTGGCCATGGCCACTCACCGGGCCATGCAGGACGCGGGCCAGGTCGTGACGGCGGCGGCACCCATGTCGGGGCCCTACGCGCTGAGCGCTTTCGGAGATGCCATATTCGAAGGGCAGGTCAGCAACAGCGCCGCGGTGAACTTCGCATTGCTGGTCAACAGCTACCAGCACGTTTACGGCAACGTGTTCGCCAGCCCCGGGAACCTGTTCGAAGCGAAGTATGCCGCCACGATGAAGGACCTGCTGCCCAGCACGACCTCCGTGGGAGATCTGCAGGCCCAGGGCAAGCTCCCTTCCGCGTTGTTCGACAGTGTTCCCCCCGATGCTTCCTGGGCCGCCTTCACGCCGGCCACCGAGCCGGCCAATCTTGCGAGCGTGTTCGCGGCAGGGTTTGCACCGGATCATCTCATCACCAACGCGTACCGGCTGAGCTATCTTAACGATGCGAAGACTGCGCCGGACGGTGGTTTCCCCAGCGTCTCCGACGGCCTGCCGCCGGTCAATCCCGGCAATGCGCTTCGGCAGGATCTCAAAACGAATGACCTGCGCAACTGGGCGCCCACGGCGCCGGTCCTGCTGTGTGGCGGTGACTCCGACCCCACGGTGTTCTACTTCAATACGGTGCTGATGCAGCAGTATTGGGCGGCGCACCCGCCGCCCATCGTCCCGGTGATCCTCGACCTTGACGCCAGGGTGGCGGGGTCCGACCCCTACAACTCGCAAAGAACGGGCTTCCAGGCGGCCAAGGCGGCGGTGCGGGCGGCCGCGATCCTGGGTGGTGCAACGGACGGCGGGGATCAGGCCGTGCTGGATGAATATCATGCCGGCCTCGTGCCGCCCTTCTGCGTGAGTGCCGTGAAAGCCTTTTTCGATGCCCACTGAGGCTTGAAGATCCCGGATCTGCCACAATCCTGCCCCGGTTGACAGGAGGACGGGACAAGATCCATGACAGTCGAGAAGCACGGTTTCCAGGCCGAGGTCAAACAGCTCCTGAAGCTGATGATCCATTCCCTGTACAGCAACAGGGAGATTTTCCTGCGCGAGCTCATCTCCAACGCCTCGGATGCCAATGACCGGTTGAGGTTTGGCGCCATCGCGAATCCGGCGCTGCTGGCCGATGATCCGGAGCTCAGGATCTGGGTGGATTTCGATCCTGCCGGCGACGGCACCATCACCGTGCGCGACAACGGCGCCGGGATGAACCGCGAGGAAGCCATCGCGCATCTGGGCACCATCGCAAAATCCGGCACGGCGGCCTTTTTCCAGCAGCTGTCGGGTGATCAGCAGAGGGACTCACAGCTCATCGGCCAGTTCGGCGTGGGCTTTTATTCGGCGTTCATCGTGGCGAACCGCGTGGAGGTGTTTTCTCGCCGTGCCGGGGATGCACCCGAAGCCGGCGTTCGCTGGGCCTCGAGCGGTGAGGGCGAGTTCGAGGTGGAGGATGTCACGCTGGATGCGCGCGGCACCCGCATCGTGCTGCACCTGAAACCCGAGGCAAAGGAATTCGCCGACGCGTTCCGTCTGCGCGGATTGATCCGGCGTTACTCGGATCACATCGGGTTTCCCATCCTGATGCAGAAGACCGGCGAGGCGTCGCTCGAGTACGAGACCGTCAACCAGGCCCAGGCGCTGTGGACGCTGCCGCGCAATGACGTCAAGGACGAGGAATACAAACAGTTCTACCAGCACATCTCCCACGATTTCACCGATCCGCTCATCTGGGCGCACAACCGGGTGGAGGGGCGGCGTGAGTACACCAGCCTTCTGTATATCCCCGGAAGGGCGCCCTTCGACCTGTGGCAGCGTGAGGCCGCGCGCGGGTTGAAACTGTACGTGAAGCGCGTGTTCATCATGGACAACGCCGAGAGTTTCCTGCCGCTGTACCTGCGCTTCGTCAAGGGCGTGATCGACTCGGGCGACCTGCCGCTGAACGTGTCGCGCGAAATCCTGCAGAGCGATCCGGAAGTCGAGGCCATCCGCAGCGGTCTGACCCGCCGGGTGCTGGACCTGCTGGCCAAGCTCGCGACGGACGATGCGGACAAGTACCGCACGTTCTGGAAGGAGTTCGGCATGGCGCTCAAGGAGGGCATCGCCGAGGACGCCGGTAACCGGGAGCGCATCCTGCCGCTGCTGCGATTCTGCAGCACTCATGATGCGTCGGACGAACCGCGGGTCAGCCTGTCCGAGTACGTTCAGCGCATGAAGCCCGAGCAGGAGAACATCTACTTTCTCATAGCGGATACGGTCGAGGCGGCCCGCCAGTCGCCGTACATCGAGCAGTTGAAGGACCATGGCATCGAGGTCCTGCTGCTGGCCGACCGGATCGACGCCTGGATCAGCGAGCAGTTCGGCACTTTCGAGAACAAGCATTTCCGCAATGCCGCGCGGGGCGATCTGGGCCTGGGGAAACTGGAGACCGAGTTCGACAAGCTGCGCAAGGAAAACGACCTCAAGGAAAGCAAGGGCCTGCTCAAGCGGGTCAAGGATGCGCTGGGCGAGAAGGTGAGCGAAGTGCGCATCGGCACGCGGCTCAAGGATTCACCCACCTGCCTCGTGGTAGGCGAGCATGAACCCGACGCCGCCATGCGGCGGATCCTCGAGGCCACCGGGCAGAAGATGCCGGCCGGCAAGCCGATCCTGGAACTGAACGTGGGGCATGACCTGGTCAAGTACCTCGAGAAGCAGTCTGATGCGGCCGCTTTTGGAGAACTGGCCACGCTTCTGTACGAGCAGGCGGCGCTGGTGGAGGGCGATCGCATCGGCAATCCGGTGGATTACGTGCAGCGGCTCAACCGGCTGCTGCTGCGGCTCACCGGCGCCGCGGCTGCTGCGTGACGCGGTGAGCGAGCCGGGCCAGCCCGCGCACTTCGTCGGCAACCAGTGGCGGCCGGCGGCGGGCGGGCTGCAGATCCCGGTCATCGATCCCTGCTACGGGAAGGTCTTCACGCATATCGCCGGCTTGAGCGCGCTGGAGCGCGGGAGGCTGCTTTCGAAGCTGTCGCAGGCCGTGCTTTCGCAGCAGGAAGCGCTGGCTCAGATCGAGGCGCGCGATACCGGCAAGACGCCCAAGGTGGCGCGCACCGATGCGCAGGTGCTGGCGCGCTATTTCGAATACTACGCCGGCGCCTGCGACAAGCTGCACGGCGAGACCCTGCCGTACCAGTCCGGTTACACGGTGCTGACCCTGCGCGAGCCGCACGGCGTGACCGGGCACATCCTGCCGTGGAACTATCCCATGCAGGTGTTCGGGCGAAGTGTCGGTGCGGCGTTGGCCGTGGGCAATGCCTGCGTGGTCAAGCCTGCGGAAGACGGGAGCCTTGCGCTCCTGCGGGTGGCGGAGCTGGCGGCCGGAGTGGGTTTTCCGGCCGGCGCACTCAATGTCGTCACCGGACTCGGCGCCGAGGCGGGGGAAGCGCTCACCGCCCATGCCGGCATCGACCACCTCTCGTTCACCGGATCCACGGCAACGGGACGGCGGGTGGCCCATGCGGCGGCCGAGCGGCATTGTCCGGTGGTGCTGGAGCTGGGCGGCAAGTCGCCGCAGATCGTGTTCGCCGATGCGGACCTGGAGGCAGCGCTTCCGGCCGTGGTCAATGCGATTGCGCAGAACTGCGGGCAGACCTGTTCGGCGGGCAGCCGGCTGCTGGTGGAGCGAGGCGTCTACGAACGGGTGCTGGAACTGCTGTCGGCGCGATTCTCGGCGCTGCGCGCGGGACCGTCCTCGATGGACCTGGACATGGGCCCGTTGATCAATGAGAAGCAACACCGTCAGGTACGTTCCTTCCTGGCGCAGGCGGCGGCCGATGGCATCCGCGAGGCTGCACGCGGCAGCATCGCACCGGGGTCACCCGCGGGTGGGTACTATCAGGAGGCCGTGCTGCTGCTCGATGTGCCGCCGCGGCATCGGCTGGCGCAGGAGGAGATTTTCGGCCCCGTGCTCGTGGCCCTGCCCTTCGACGACGAGGCGCAGGCGGTGGAACTGGCGAACGGCACGCAGTACGGCCTGTGCGCCGGCGTGTGGACCCGCGACGGAGCGCGTCAGTTGCGCATGGCACGCAAGCTCCGGTGCGGCCAGGTGTTCATCAACAACTACGGCGCGGGTGGCGGTGTGGAGCTGCCGTTCGGTGGGGTCAAATCCAGCGGTCACGGCCGCGAAAAGGGCTTCGAGGCGCTGCTGGGTTTCACCACGTTGAAGACGGTTGCCATCCGGCACGGATAAAAAGTCATGCGATTGCAGAACAAGATTGCGGTGGTCACCGGCGCGGCTTCGGGGTTCGGAGAGGGCATTGCGTGCCGGTTTGCTGCCGAAGGCGCACAGGTGGTGGTGGCCGACATCAACGAGGCGGGCGGGCGGCGTGTCGTCACCGACATACTCGCCGGCGGCGGGACGGCCACCTTTGCGCAGGTCGACGTTGCCAGCGATGCCAGCATGGGCGGGCTGCTGAAGGCGACGCTGAGTGCTTTCGGCGGCGTGAACATCGTGGTCAACAACGCCGGCATCACCCACCGCAACCGGCCCCTGCTCGAGGTCGAGGAGTCCGAGTTCGATCGTATTTTCGCGGTGAACGTCAAGAGCATTTACCTCGCGGCACGCCACTTCGTGCCGCAATTCCGGAAGGCCGGTGGCGGGGTATTCGTCAACATCGCGTCCACCGCCGCGGTTCGTCCACGTCCGGGTCTGACCTGGTACAACGGCACCAAGGGCGCGGTGGTGGTCATCAGCAAGTCCATGGCCGTGGAGCTGGCGCCGGACAACATCCGCGTGAATTGCGTGAATCCCGTGCTGGGCGCCACCGGCCTCATGGAATCGTTCATCGGCGGTGCGGATACGCCGCAGGTCCGCCAGAAGTTCATGGCCAGCATCCCGCTGGGCCGCCTGTCCACTCCCGAGGACATTGCCGGCGCCTGCCTGTATCTTGCGTCCGACGATGCGGCCTTCGTCACCGGGACCTGCATCGAGGTGGATGGCGGGCGTTGCGTGTGAGCCAGGCGCCCGTGGGTCAGGGCGGCGCGTTTGCGCTGTGGCACGCCCATCGTTTATAACCAGCCGGTGTTGACCATGGGGTGAATCGATGCGCTTCCGGATCCGGTCTTTTGTCACGGCGTTCCTTGCTTTGCTGGCGGCCCCGGTCGCCCTGGCTGATGTCGATGGCCTGGAGGAAATCATCGTCACGGCGCAGCGCACGCAGGAGTCGGCGCAGAGCATCGGGCTCGCGCTGTCGGTGATCAATGGCGATGAACTGCGCGACAAGGGCATCGAAAAGGTCAATGACCTGCAGAACGCGACACCCAGCCTGGAAGTGGAGCCTGCCTTTGGCAGCGGTCAGCCGCAGTTCCGCCTGCGCGGCGTGGGGTTCATCGACTACACGGCCAACAACAGCTCGCCGGTCGGCGTCTACATCGACGAAGTCGCGCTGCCGTTCCCGGTGCAGACCCAGGGACAGCTGTTCGACATTGCCCGGGTCGAGGTGCTGCGAGGTCCGCAGGGCACCTTGTATGGACGCAATACCACGGGTGGCGCGATCAATTTCGTCACCAACCGGCCGACGGAGGACTTTCATGCCGGCGTTTCGGCGCAGTATGGTTCGCACCGCGCCTTTGCGGCCGAAGGTTTCCTGTCAGGGCCGCTGAGCGAAACATTGCGGGCCCGGTTCTCCTGGGCGACGGAACATGGCGGAGCGTGGCAGCGCAATCGCCTGACGGGAGAAACGCTGGGAGACAAGGACAAACTCGCGGGCCGGATGCAGCTGGAGTACGTACCCGGCGAAGCCGTCAATCTGCGGTTGAATGTCCACATGTCGCAGGACCAGTCGGACGCCTATGGCACCCAGCTGTTTTCGAATTTCACGCCGACCAGCGGCGGAGCCGTGATTCCCGCCGATACCAGTCCCTACGCGACGGGCTGGAGCCTGCGTCCGGAATTCGCGAGTACCGTGGGAATCGCGCCCGGCAGCAAGCCCGGCGTGAACAATGAAAACAACGGCGTCGACCTGACCGCGGTTTTCGATCTGGGCGCCGTGCGTCTCACCAGCGTCAGTGCCTTCAACCGGTTCATCCGCCGGGAACTGGGCGACTGGGATGCCACGCAGTATGCGGAGTCGGACATCTATTTCCATGACGATGTGAGGGTCTTCTCCCAGGAATTGAGGCTTGCCTCTACCGGCTCGGGGCCGCTGGGCTGGCTGGGCGGGGTCTATTACTCGAACGACAAGCTCAAGGAAGATTTCTTCGGTGACTTCACCCAGCGCCTCGGCGGCAGTGCGCTGACCCACTATGGTCAGGAAGGCAAGTCCACGGGCGTGTTCGGGCAGGCGAACTACCGGTTCACCGATCGGCTCAAGGGCATCCTGGGGTTGCGCTATTCGCATGAGAGCCGCGACCTGATTGGCCTGAATACCAGCTTCACGGGCATTCCGTCGCTCATCATCGGCGGACCGCAGAGCCGGTCGCTCAGCAATTCGGGTCTGGATGGCAAGGCCGAGCTGGAGTACCAGCTGGCGCAGCGATCGCTCCTGTACGCCAGCATCAGCCACGGCACCAAATCCGGTGGGTTCACGGCGCACAACACCGTCGGCAGCCCCAATGCGGTGGATGCGTTCAGGCCCGAGAAGCTGACCGCCTACGAGGCCGGGCTCAAGAGCGACATCACCCCGACGCTGCGGGTGAATGCGGCGGTCTTCTACTACGACTACAAGGACCAGCAGGTGCTGTCGAAGGTGTTCGACTCGGTGTCCCAGTCCTATATCGGCCGATTCATCAATGCACCGAAATCCGAAATCACCGGCGCCGAACTCGAACTGCAATGGCGTCCGGTCGCCGGTCTGGATGTCAGCCAGTACCTGGGCTACAAGGAAGGCAAGTACAAAGCCTACGTGATCAACAGCGAGGGCGTTGACTTCAACGGCAAGGACCTGAGCTTTCCGAAGCTGAGTTATGGCGGCGATGTGGCTTACGGGTTCGATGTCGGCGGCATGCGCCTGACCGCGGCCATGAACTACAGCTACCACGACAAGTATGCGCAGCTGTTCCTGCTGGGGCCTGATTTCACCGTCGACTCCTACTGGCTGGTCAATGCGAGCTTGAGCATTGCGCCGGCCGCGTCGCGGTCCTGGACGTTTTCGCTGTGGGCGCTGAATGTGTTCAATGAGCGCTACCTGCTCACCAGGAACTATTTTCTGCCGAATACCAATATCGCGGCGGCCGGGCAGCCCACCACGGCAGGTATCCGGGTGGACTTCGCGTTCTGAGGCGGCAGCGGACGGATCACGATGAAAGTGCTGGGAATTGTCGTTTCCCTTCTGGCTCTGGCCATCCTGGCGCTGTGGCTGAAACTTCGCGGCCCCGACATTCCCTACGCGACGCTGGAGAAGAAGTACGCCGATGCCGGCTCGCATTTCCTCGACCTGCCCGGCGGCTTGCGCCTCCATTACCGCGACGAGGGAAAGTCCGATGGCACGGTGCTGGTGTTGTTGCATGGCTATGGCGATTCGTACACGAGCTGGCAGGGCTGGGTCGGGACGCTGAAGGACCGATTCCGGGTCATCAGCCTGGATTTCCCGGGACATGGCCTGACGCGCGCGCCCGCGGATTATCGCCTGGACGGGGATTCGCTTGCTGACCTTGTGGACATGGTGGCCGTGCGCCTGAACTTGCCGCCGTTCGCGCTGGCGGGAAACTCCATGGGTGGCGGGGTGGCGTGGCGATTCGCCGTACGCCATCCGCAGCGGCTGCGCGCGCTCATTCTGGTGGATGCCGCGGCCTTTCCGCCGGAGCACCCGTCCGGGGAAGTGCCGCTGGCCTTTCGCATCCTGCAATATCAGTGGGGGCGCAAGCTTCTGGCCAGCATCGACAACACGCCGCTCATCGACCAGGGCCTGAAGACTGACGTGTACGACAAGTCGCTGATCACGCCCGCGCTGGTGGCGCGCTGGGCCGAATTCCAGCGGGCACCGGGTCATCGGGATATCCTGATGTCGGTGAATCCGGGCAACGCGCTGGCCGCCACCACCCAGGTCCTGGCGCAGATCCATGTGCCGACACTGGTGCTGCAGGGCGAGGCGGATGTGTTGATCGAACCGGCCAGTTCGCGACGGGTGGCGGCGGCGATTCCGGGCGCTAAACTCATCCTCTACCCACAGGTGGGGCACCTGCCGCAGATCGAGATCCCGCAGCGCTCGGCCGCCGATGTCGCGGACTTCCTGACGGCGCTGTGACCGATGCGGCGGGAGCGATGTCGTTGAGCCCTACCCTGCAGGATCGAGTGCTGCGCCGGATCGACTCGCGTGCCGGCGAGATGGTGGAACTTGCGCGCGAGCTGATCCACTTTCCCACGGTGAACCCGCCCGGCGATACCTACGAACCCTGCGCGCGCTTCATCGGCCAGCGGCTGAAGGCACGCGGTTTCGAGGTGAGCTACATCCGCGCCGAAGGCACGCCGGGCGATTCCGATCGCTGGCCGCGCATCAATGTCATCGCGCGGCACGAGAGTGGCCGCCCCGGCCCCTGCGTGCACTTCAACGGCCATCTCGACGTGGTGACCGCCGGCGAGGGCTGGAGCGTGGACCCGTTTGCCGCGCTCGTGCGCGAGGGCCGCATCTACGGTCGCGGCGCCTGCGACATGAAGGCGGGACTGGCCGCTGCCATCGTCGCGGTGGAATCTCTGATCGAGGAGGACGCGGGCCTGCCTGGCGCGCTGGAAATCTCCGGCACCGTGGACGAGGAGTCCGGGGGTTACGGGGGCGTGCATTACCTGGCCGGGCGCGGCTGGTTCAGTCCGCCGCGGGTGGATCACGTCATCATCCCCGAGCCGCTGAACGTGGACCGGGTGTGCATCGGTCATCGCGGTGTGTGGTGGGCGGAAATACAGACGCACGGCCGCATTGCGCACGGCTCCATGCCCTTCCTGGGCGATTGCGCCATTCGCCACATGCACGCCGTCATCGAACGATTCGAGCGCGAGCTGTACCCGGCGCTGGCGCAGCGGCGGCGCGGTCGAGCAGAGCGAGGGGTTTCCCTCGCCCTGCGTGCCGGATTCCTGCCGCATGATCATTGACCGGCGCTTCGTGATCGAGGAGGACATCGCGCAGGTCAAGGACGAGATCCGCGGCATCCTCGAGACGCTGGTGCGCGAGCGACCCGGGTTCCGGTACACCTTGCGCGAACTGTTCGAGGTGCTGCCCACCATGGCCGATCCGGAAGGTCCGGTGGCGCGCAGCACCGCGGCCGCCGTGAAACGCATCCTGGGCCGGGCGCCGCAGTTCGTCTGCTCGCCCGGCACCTACGACCAGAACACATCGACCGCATCGGCCGGCTGAAGGACTGCATCGCCTATGGTCCGGGAATCCTCGATCTGGCGCATCAGCCGGATGAGTATGTGGTGATCGATGACATGATGGCCTCGGCCAAGGTCATGGCATTGTCGGCCCTGTCGTTGCTCACCGGCAGCACCTGAGCATGATCGTGCGCGCCGGGCGTGCCGTCGTGGCGGCGGGACTGGCCGCGCTGGCACTGCTGCCGGCGCAGGGCGGAGCCGCGGCGCTCGTGCTGGGGGTGCAGCTCGAGCCGCCGGTGCTCGATCCCACCGTGAATCCCGCGGCCGCCATCGGCGAGATCCTGGACGGCAACCTGTACGAGGGCCTGGTGCGCTTCGACGCCCGGGGCGAGGTGCTGCCCGCGCTGGCGAGCCGCTGGGACATTTCGCCGGACGGCCTCACCTGGGCCTTTCATCTTCGCGAGGGCGTGCGTTTCCACGACGGCAAGGTCTTCGATGCCGGTGCGGCGAAATTCTCGCTGGATCGCGCGCGCGCGCCCGACTCGGCCAATCCCCAGCGCTCGCGGCTGGAGGCGATCCGCGATGTCGAGGCCACCGATGCGCATACGCTGACACTTCACCTGTCCAGGCGCTCAGGGAATCTGCTGCAAAGCCTGGCCTTCACGGCCTTTGCCATGCTCTCGCCCGCAAGCCCGGACAACGCCGCACATCCGGTGGGCACCGGGCCATTCCGCTTCAGCAGTTGGCGGCGGGGCGATTCGCTGGATCTCGTCAGGAACGATGACTACTGGGGCGCAAAGCCTGCGTTGCAGGCCGTGCGGTTCAAGTTCATTCCCGATCCTTCGGCGGCCTATGCCGCACTGATGTCGGGCGACGTGCAGGTGTTCGCCAACTATCCGGCGCCGGAGAGCCTCGCGCAGTTCCAGCGCGATCCGCGCTTCGTGGTGTTCGAAGGCACGAGCGAAGGGGAGACGCTGCTGGCACTGAACAACGCGCGGCCGCCTTTCAATGATCTGCGTGTACGCCGCGCCATCGCCCATGCCGTGGATCGGCGCGCGATCATCGACGGTGCGATGTACGGCCATGGCGAGCCCATCGGCAGTCACTTCCCGCCGCATCGTCCGGCCTCGGTGGATCTCACGGGGCGATACCCCTATTCCCCGGAGGCTGCGCGGCGGCTGTTGGCCGAGGCCGGCTACCCCCACGGATTTTCCATGACACTGAAGCTCCCGCCGCCGGCCTATGCACGGCGCAGCGGGGAGATCATCGCGGCGCAGCTCGCGGCGGTGGGCATCACGGCACGCATCGAGAACATCGAGTGGGCGCAGTGGCTGGATCAGGTGTTTGCCCGGCATGAGTTCGACGCCACGGTGATTCAGCATGCCGAACCCATGGACTACGACATCTATGGGCGCGACGACTACTACTTCGGCTACGAGAACAGCGGGTTCAAACCGCTGATGGCGAAGCTCGAGCAGGCCATCGACGCGCCGGGGCGGATCGCGGCGCTGGCTGCCATCCAGCGAAGGATCGCGGAGGATGCGGTCAACGTATTCCTGTTCCAGTACCCGAAGCTCAGCGTCTACGACCGGCGCGTCCATGGCCTGGTGCTGGACGATCCGATGGGTGGCGCAGGGCTGGGTCAGGCCACCGTCGAGGGCAACCTGTCCGGATTTCGGCTCGAAGCGCCGGCGCCCGTTCCCGGCTGGCTGCGCCTCCTGCCGTGGGTGGCCCTGGCCCTTGCACTGCTGATGGCTGCACGCGCATCGGGTTGGCGCGCCGCCGGCCGGCGTCTTGGCATCCTGCTGATCACGCTGCTCGCGGCC
>JBGAGK010000046.1:0-18784 GCA_044226785.1 Steroidobacteraceae bacterium
GCTCTGCGACCGCGCCCTCACCTACGGATACTCCCAGCAGGTGCAGCAGATCGACCACCACCTGATGCGCCAGGCCATCGAGGACCGGCTGCGCGGCGGGGTGTTTCCGGTTCGCAAGCGGACGGAGACGCGGGCGACGGCGAATTGATTCCGCCAGTTCGAACCAGCGCTTGAGGCCATCAGGCCGCAGACCTGCACGTTGACCTGCGTCCTGACCTAGTCGACTCCACACACCGAATCCGTCAATTGAAAATACTGGTCGTACACAATCGATATCGTACTTCCGCTCCGAGCGGAGAAGACATTGCCGTTGCGAACGAAATCGCCCTATTAAGACGACATGACCATGATGTGCGCGTATTCGACGTATGCAATGACAGTCTGCGATCTTCCGGCGCGTTCGCACGACTCGCCACCGCCAGCAACTCAATCTGGTCGCATTCGCAGCGTCGCGCGCTTCACCAGGCTGTCATGTCATTCAGACCGGAAATTGTCCATGTCCATAATACGTTTGCTACGCTCTCTCCAAGCATATACGGATCATGCAAAGTTGCTGGTGCGACAGTCATTCAAACCCTTCACAACTATCGCCTGCTATGTCCTTCAGCGCTTTTCCTGCGAAATGGAACCGCCTGTGAGCTTTGCGTCGACAAATCCCTGCTTCAATCGATTGCGCACCGCTGTTATCGCAACTCGGCCCTTGCCACTTCGGTAGTGGCTGCAACGCTTGCCACCCACCGAATGTTTCGCACCTATCAACGTCATGTAACAACTTTCATTTCCTTGACGGCGTTTGCGAAATCACGCTTTATCCGCGCCGGATTCGATCCACAGAGAGTCGTCATCAAAGGAAATTTTCTGCCAGACCCGCCTCCACCAGGCCCCGGGAATGGTGGCTATGCACTCTACGTTGGCCGGCTGGCCGAAGGAAAGGGTGTTCATACCTTGTTGGCCGCATGGCAAGGCCTTGCCGGCATCCCATTGCGAATCGTCGGGAATGGAAGCGAGATGCCAGAACTGGTCGAGTTCGCGCGCACCCACTCGCTGAATGTGACATTCCTTGGCTCCTGCTCCCGCACCGAGGTTCTTGAACAGTTTTCACGTGCATCCCTCACTGTCGTCCCGTCTCAATGCTACGAAGGCTTTCCAATGGTAGTTGTCGAGTCGTATGCGTGCGGCACACCCGTCATTGCTTCGCGCATAGGAAGCCTGAGTGAGTTAATCGCGCATGGAATCACTGGATGGCATTTTGCACCAGGTAACGCCACAGATCTGCGCAGCGCAGTCCAGACCGCATGGAATACCCCTGCACTCCACACTTCAATGCGCGCAGCCTGCCGCCAATACTTCACGCAACACTTGACCGAAGAGCGCAATGCTTCGGAGCTGATCGAGATCTATCGCACTGCGTTGCGCGCGTAGATCATCCTCAATCGAATGTCGCCGCAACTATCATCACCCCCCTTACGTCACAGAAGCGCCCTTCCTCGACACATTGACTAATTGATTCGTTGCATTTAATGTCCCGACCAAAATCATCGGCAACCACTTCAACGAACGGTCGCACAATTTCTCCCAACATTGGCGCTCCCTGGTCACCGGATTTTGGTCGCACACCCCTCTGCCCATGATTCGGGTATTGCACATCATCGAACAGCTTGATCGCCATGGCGGCACACCGAGAAAGCTGCTGTGGATTGTCAGGCACTCGGACTCCGCCGCGGTTGCTCACGATTTCATCACCTTCTACACCGGCAGCCTGGATGATTCATTCCGTGAACTTGGCAGTTCCGTTCATAACGCCGGGAGTTGCAATCCGGCCGCGATAGCCTTGGCGATCCATAGAGCAATGAGAAGACAACGACCTGACGTTGCCGCGACTCATTTCACTCGCGCGCTCCTATGCGCGACCCCGTTGGCATTGCTGCACAAGATCAAGTTGTTGCATCACGAACACGGCTCAGCCTCCCTCGCAGTACCACCGGAGCCCTCATTTCGCGCACGACGAATCAGAGAACTGCGCAGGCTCGCACTTCTGAGGTCCAGTCTTGTCCTCTGCAATTCCAAATTCACGAAAGACTCGGTCGCCGAGAATTACGGAGTGCCTGCCAGCAAGATCAGGCATCTGTATAATCCGGTACCTGATGTTTTTGCGGAACGCCTGCCAAAGAAGCCACCGCAAACGGCCGAAATCACTCTTCTGCATATAGGCGGCCTGATACCGTCCCGGGATCAGCGAACATTGCTCGATGCCTTGGCAATACTCAGGCAACAGAGATTGGGCGTTCGACTGGTGATCATCGGGGACGGCGAGGAACGAGCCAACCTGATCACCCATTCCCGCAGACTCGGAATTTCTGATCATGTGAACTTTCGAGGATATGTCGACGACGTATCGGAAGACCTGCTTGCAGCGGCAATTTACATCAATCCAGCCATAGCTGAGGGATTTGGCATTGCGGTAGCGGAAGCCATGTTGTCAGCCACACCAGTCGTAGTCGCCGATGCCGGCGCCCATCCCGAACTCATCGAGCATTCGCGCACCGGAATACTATACCGCCCGCATGATTCAGCAGATCTGGCGTCCGCCATTCGCTCCCTGATCGATGCGCCGGAGACGGCCCGCAGCATAGCGAGCAACGCCCGCAATGCCGCTTTGGAGCGCTTCGCCCCCGCAACCTTTGTGGAAAGCTACCTTTCGATCCTGCGATCCCTCACGTCCTAGCGACAGCCTGACGTAACAGATAGTGCTGAACCGCTCTTACTTTATTCGTACATTGCTTTCCGGGGCGGCCAATGCGTTCGTCAGCGCAATTGCGGCAACAGTCGCCATACCGTATGTCATTTCTCGAGTTGGACTCGAAACATACGGGATTGTAGCGTCCCTGAATATCTTTATTGCGGTTGGAACCGTTGTAGAGCTTGGCCTGTCCAAGGCCGTCGCATATTTTGTTTCGCGCGCTCCAGTCGCGCATCGTGCAAAACAAGCTTCCCTGGGATTGCTCGTAGCGACAGTCTTGTGCGCATTGGTAGGAGTGTTATATGTGGCGTGCCTGCTGCTGAAACTGGATCCGTTACGGGGAACACTCATCCCGCCCATGATTCGTCCCGCCACCCTGCTGGCAGGGACTACGATAGTCATGGCGTACCTGATCACCGCCGTCGCACGCGGAGTCCTGGAAGGCTGCCTGCTGCTTCCATTCGTACATTTCGGATATCTATTACTAACGACCCTCTATTACGCGGTTCTTATCTGCATGACGCTTGCGACCAGGAATCCGGTCGCGCTCGCCTTCGGCGTATCGGCCACTCACATCATGATCATGTCCATACACCTTCATAAGCTTCGCACTGTTGACTGCCTGCGCCTCCTGAAGCCTTCTGCAAGGGAGCTGGCAGACATGCTCAGATATGCCATCTCGTCTGTTGCCGCAAGCATCCCCATGATTGTTCTATTTCCATTACTGAACCTGCTGCTTCTCCGGTCCCTTTCCAACGGCGGTGCATATGCAATTTTCGACATCGCGTTTCGCATCGCGGCGCTGCCAACCACAGCACTCGCAACGCTTGCCGCACCTATTTTGGTTGCTGCAGCCAACGACCCGGTCCGCTGGTCCCAGCGCACAATACTTCTTATTCGTAATTGCATGGCATCGATCGCCCTCGCGTTGATACTGGGTCTGCTGGTCTATGTTCTGATTGCGCCCAGAGCGCTTACACTCATGTACGGCAATCTCTCTCCCGACCTCTATCGTGTTAGCCTCCCGCTTGTTGTCGGCATGGGTATACTCTCGTGTGCCGAGCCCATTTCACGCGCTTTCTTGGGCTATATGATGCTTACACGTCTGTTCGTCGCCCGACTCGCCATGCTCATGTGCGTGGTAGCGACTCCCCTGGTCGAAATGGCCGATCCACTCAGACAATTTTCATTGGGAGTTGCCGCGGCTTACTCAATTTGCGGTCTCTTCCTCATTGCCGGGTACGTGCGCGCAACCCAAAGACATTGTCAGGTGCGTCTGTAAGACCATGCACGTCGTAATGCTGACCAATATTCTGACTCCATACCGAATCCCCCTCTTCGAGGCGATCGCTCGTCGCATTGAGCGGCTCACCGTCCTTGTGATGGCGCGATCTCATCCAAACCGCGACTGGATCGTGGGTCAAGAGCACTCATTTGCACTCCATGTGCTGCCCGGAGTCCATTTTTCCGGAAATGGCGACAAGGACCCATTCCACGTTAATTATTCAATCATTCCTGTTCTGATCCGTCTGTCCCCCGATGTCGTCGTGGGCGGGGGCTTTGCTCCAGCCCATATTGGGGCATTCATGTATTGCAAGATCGCGAAAAGATCTTACGTCTGCTGGGGGGAGTTCTCCTTGACTGATGGTGCGGAGTACTCCCGAATTCGCCGTTTGATTCGCCGAACAATGATTTCACACTGTTCTGGTCACATCGCCTCCTCGAGCACCGCACAGCGAGCATTTGCATACTATGGCGCTGACTTCGCCTCAGTCCTTCTTTCACCGATGCCCATAGACATCGATCGGTTTCAGCAACCTCGGGCGATCCCTCCCCCAAGCACCATTTCTTCCTCCGAGGCCGGACCGGTACTGCTCACCGCCGGCAGGCTAGTTGAATGCAAGGGCTATCGCCAACTACTCGAAATCTACTCTCGGCTGCGGCTTTCGTTTCCGCATCTGACACTGGTAATCTGTGGCGACGGCCCGCTTCGCGGCGAGATCGAACAAACCATTTGCGAACGTGGACTCACGGAAGTGCACGTCCTGGGGCATCGCCCTTCTGAAGAGTTGCGTGATCTCATGCGCGACTGCGACCTGTTCGTCTTCCCCAGTTTATCGGACACGTACGGCGCGGTCGTCCCTGAAGCTATGGCAGCGGGCGCATTGGTTGCGGCGTCGGTATACGCAGCAGCAACGGAAGATTTGATCGTCGACGGTTACACAGGCTTTGCGTTCGACCCACTTGCCATTGACGCCAGCATCAACATCATTACCCATGCGCTTCACTTGTCCAAATCAGTTCGCACGTCAGTCGTAGCGCATGCACAGGAGTTGGTTCAAGCACTGTCCCCGGATCGAACAGCGACGGCGATGGTTAACTACCTGAGAAACTTGCACTCAACTTAGACAATCGTACTTGCGACCCAAAACACAACCGTCACCAACAGGCATTGAACTCTCCGGTTCTGATACTTCCGCTCATGTCAGCGCAATATACTGTGCGTAACCACACCTGCGCGCGACGTGGCCCGACTGCCACCCTGGCCTTGGTTCAACGCGTAGACTGCGCACGCCCAAAAAAACAGGCTGTCAAAGACCGCTCCTGAATAAATGACACTCTCGCCAAAATTTGCTAATGCCAGGAATAGAAGGACGAACAGGACTTCGGGTCGCTCGCCTTCGCCATCCCGCCAGGCTCGCCAAATGGTTGCCACTATCGCGGCACAGTAAAAGACCAACCCCAACACACCCGCGTCCAAAATACACTGGAGATAGCCATTGTGCAGCGTCTCCCGTGCCAGCAGCCTCGGTACTTCCTCGTCGCCAACACTTCTACTTCTATTCTTGCTCAAGCCGAGAGAGCCCATTGTAAACCCGTATCCAAGAATCGGTCTGTTGTCGATTGCTTGCAACGCATCATCCCATAGGGCAGTACGGCCACTCAAATTCTGGATGCTGTCTGCGCGCGCCAACTTGTCCAGTTCGCTCAGATGTACCGATTTGCTGGACAGAAAAATTGCGACCAAGACCACCGAAAGCCCCGCTACAAGCCAAATGCCACGCATGCGTACCCAGGGAATGAATCGCCAAGAGGTTATCGCACCGGACAGAACAAAGCTGGCCCAATACGTACGAGTTTGAGTCAAGGCCATGCAAACAAGCGCAAGAAAAGCGAGCCCCAAGCCAGCAAACGTAATTCTTCGCCGGAATAGCAGCAATCCGGCCAATAGTCCCGATGCGCTTGCCAACATGCTTGGCTTTGGATATAGACCGCGGAATCGCACCTCGGTTGACTCCAGTCCGCCGACGTAAAGCACGTCATAGGCCGCGCTTGCGTTGAACATCGGCAAGAGCAGACTGCCTATGATACTTATCCCGTATGCGGCAATCACCCAAGTTGAAAACAGGGTGAATCGTGAACTTGCCATCTCCCCGCCTTGCTGGAAATAGCAACTCAGAAATGCAGTCGTAACTACAAGTGACGCGACCTGGAGGCTAACGAACTGCGGATAGGGCGACGCAATGGCTCCAAGAGCCAGAATGACCCAATAGAAAACCAGCATCCAACTGGCCTTGAGCGGCAGGACAGCACCACCACGCATCACATGAGTGCAAACAGCAAGACCGCAAAGCACTTGGGCAACTGTACGAATGACATTGGGCCCTGGCATATAGACCAAGTCCTTCGCCACAAGCCCGAGAACCAGAATAATCGCTACGACAGACACAGAGCCACAGCTTCCATCAGTTATCAGTATCCCCACTCGTTTACATCGGAGAGCGACTCGATCTGCCCTTCAGTCATCTGTCCGTACAGGTATATTCCGATGATCTTTGGGCGTACCTTCTCAGCGTTCAAGAACTGGACGACACTGCGCAACCACACTCCGCTTCTTGGAACTGCCCGGCCATCGATTCGATCATAATTGCCAATCAGCGGATATAGACGCCGCCCTTGCGCAAACTGCTCGACGCCTCGCCTGAGTTTCGCTACATCCAGGTGGCGCCGGTAGTCCATATTGAACACACCATCCACCAATCCGCGTTGCTCCCACAGGACTTCGTTGCGCCCCTCCAACGGTCGCTGTGCATCGTCAACTACGTACCCGTCAACCGTTAACGCTACTGAACTCCTGATCTCTTTTGCTTGCGTAGATATACTTTGGACTATGTCTTGAACAGCGCTATCTTGCCAACGCGCAATGCGGTTCCGAGCGTCCGGGGTCGGCGAACCATCCGCGTAGTCCGTTTCGAGCGACTCGCCAGTCGCCTCCAAATAGTCACTCTTGCAACTGGCCGAAAGGCAAACACCCATCGCCCGCACATAATCCAGATTGATTCCGTCAACCGGGTATCGCCGTACAACATTGACGACGATTTCAACTATGAACTTACGGAACGACTGGTCATGTACATCAAATGCCTGGTGTGGCGTGCCCAATTGCGACCACTTTGGAAAGATTGCAGCGCTCCGGCGCGCAACCATGATCCAGGGGTATACCTCGATTCCACGCAAATGTGCGGACTCCACAAGATACGCAAGCGGATCAAATCCGGGGATGCCGGAGATCCGCATTGGCAGTCTGCCACTGGATGGAAACGCCGCCATTCCACCGTCCCAGACAACTGGGACGTAGATCCTCGCCCCCGAGCGTTTGACCCTATCCAAGCGCTTTGAAATCTCGAATCTGGAATTCGCCCATCCCATGTCTTCATCAAAGATCGCAATTGTGGCAGCCTTGGTGCCGGTCACCCGATTCCTATCTGCTCGATCCTTTTGACTTCCGATCCAAGACCACTCCCGGTCCTGTCGAAAGGCATCTGTCGTATCGGACTTGTAGATTGCCCGAACCGCCGCCTGGGTTATCGAATAATCGAGCACTTGCAGATTCTTGATCTGAAATGCTGCTGATCGATCTCGTGCTTCACTTACTCCGAAGTCACTGCCGATCCGCAAGGCCGTCGAACGCATCGTTGGCGACGGGCCGGAATGTGACTCAGCAATCAAGTCCTCATCCACGTAAAGCCGGCAAAATTTGTCGGCACCCATGGATTTCCAGGTTACTGTGACCAGAGACCATTGCAGGACCGGTAACTGATAGCGTGATGAACAGTGCGCAATATCCTGGTTGCTCGCAATAAAGTAAAGGCGATCAGCACCAACGGGCTCCCACCATCCTTGACTGATTGCGAAGTAGCTCTTCCTGTCGTCACCCCAGTTTGCAGATACCAGTGTGTGTGACTGCTTTCCGCTTGGTGACCAGCTTGGACGCACCCACATGGATAGCGTGCCGCCAAGTCCAGTGAGCGTAGCAGCACCTTCCAGAAGGTACCCGTGCTTGGATTGGCTATCTCTGACATCAACCACGGAGCCAAATAGCTGATCCTGGATCCTGACCAAGGCATTTCCGCTTTGGCGCACAAGTTCTACTTCCAGCGCTTTGTGTTCCGAATGTTCAAGCGCGTGGGAACGTCTCGCCTCAAGACAAGCCAACGCAAGCATGAACGCAATAGCCACGGTCTGCTTCGCAAGACTTTGGCCGCGTGACTCAGGCATCCACCCTACCCCTTTGCGAGCCGACGCCGACGAGACTGCTCTCGACGAATCTGAATTACTGACGTCCCTACCCATCCTATATCGTAGGCGACAGTATTGCATTCAGCACAAGGCCTCGGGATCATCATTGGGCGAAGCTGTGCTGAACCTGTCATGTACTTGCGTAGGGCTCAAATAATACAATTCGCTTGCTCAACATTTCCCTTCGCAGATCCGGACTCGCTGAGATGCCAGACCCCAATCAAGCTGATGATACCGCTCATCTTGCAGGCGTGCGCATCGGCCGTCGTACTCTTGAGGAACTCATGCACGCGGTTGCTCTTGCGATGGAATCTCGAGTTGGCACCTATACGTTTGCTTGCGCTAACCCGCACTCTCTTGTGGTTGCGCAGCACGACGAGGAGTTCCGGAATGCCCTGAATAGAACTTCAGCAGTTGTGGCCGATGGCATCGGTTGCCGCATCGCTGCGACCCTGTTGCGCAGGGATATTGGCCCCCGCATTACCGGCCATGACTTTTTCGTGTCAGCTATGCGCTTTGCTTCCATCAAACGGGCGCGCATCTTCTTTTTCGGAGCGTCATCCCCGACGATAGAAGCGCTCCTGAGAAAGTGTGAACACAATTTCCCGGGTGCTGTGTGCTCCGGACTTGATCCGCCATTTGGTGAGTGGACTCCGGCGGCAGATGATTCTTATGTAGACCATATCAAGCGCTTCCGTCCAGACATCCTGTGGGTTGGAATGACCGCACCAAAGCAGGAGAAGTGGGTGGACGCTAACGCACCCCGTCTGGAAGTTCCAGTGGTGGGTTCAATCGGTGCAGTATTTGACTATTACGCGGGCACTGTGCGGCGCGCGCCGCCTTGGGTTTGCCGCCTCGGCGCAGAATGGCTGTTTCGCCTTGCCGGCGAACCCCGCCGGTTGTGGCGACGGACTCTGGTATCCTTTCCCGCATTCCTCTGGTACGCATTCTGGCGGCGATGAACTGCTCGAGTCGGAAGGAATCTGGCGGATGAGTGTCTGCGCAATCGGATCACGGAGTCCACCGAGCGTTTATGCTGCGTCCGTTGCCACCGCCAATCCGCCGTTGACATCTGGTCCGGCCTGCTGATGCGACTTTATGGATAGCCGGCCTTTTTTCAGGACACCCGCCTTGCTCTGGCTGCTATTGCTCCCATGCCTGGCGCTTGGTTACCTTGCCTTCCGGACGGGAGTCGATTTCTCGGCGCGCTGGATCTGGGATCGGCCCGAGTACGGGCACGGGTTGATCATTCCCTTCGTCAGCACGTTTCTCATCTGGCAACGGCGCGACCAGCTCGAAAGACTGCCATTCAAGGGATCGTGGTGGGGCGTCGCCGTGCTGCTTTTAGGCGTCGCGCTGAATTTTCTTGGCAAGTCCGCAACGCTGTTCATCATCCAGCAGTACTCGGCCGTCATTGCGCTGTACGGCCTGGTCCTTGCGCTGATCGGCGGCGCGGCGTTCCGGCGCATCTGGGTGCCGCTCCTCCTGATCCTGTTCATGATCCCCTTCCCCGAGTTTGTGCTGCAGAACCTGTCGGCCCAGCTCCAGCTCATCTCCTCGGCCATCGGTGTGTGGGTCATCCGGCTGTTCGGCATCAGCGTCAACCTGGAAGGCAACGTCATCGACCTCGGGGTGTTCCAGCTTCAGGTGGCTGAAGCCTGCGACGGCCTGCGCTATCTGTTCCCGTTGATGACGCTGGGCTTCATCATGGCGTATTTCTTCAGGGCGAACCTGTGGAAGCGCGTGCTGCTGTTCCTGTCCTCGATTCCGATCACCATCCTGATGAACAGCCTGCGCATCGGCATCATCGGCGTCACGGTGCAGCACTGGGGCATAGGGATGGCTGAAGGGTTCCTGCATCAGTTCCAGGGCTGGGTCATTTTCATGTCCTGCCTTGCATTGATGATGCTGGAGGTCGTGGTGCTGGCCCGCTTAGGCCCTGACCGCCGCCCCTGGCGGGAAGTGTTCGGAGTCGAGTGGCCGGCACCCGCGCCACCGGGAACACCGCGCGTGGCCCGCGCAATACCGGCCAGTTTCCTCGCCGCGTTCTGTGTGCTGGTCGTCGCGGTGGTGGTGGGAACCTTGTTGCCCGACCGCGCCGAGATCATCCCTGCGCGACACAGCCTGGTGGATTTCCCCTCCAGCGGCCCTGGCTGGGCACTGCATCGGCTGGCTCTCGACCCGATCTACCTGGATGAGCTCAAGCTCGATGACTATCTCCTGGCCGATGTGGTCACCGGCGATGGTCCGCCCGTCAACTTCTACGTGGCCTGGTACAACTCGCAGCGTGCCGGGCATTCCACCCACTCGCCCCGCACCTGCCTGCCCAGCGGCGGTTGGGAGGTGGAGAGCTTTTCGGCTCGGGACTTGCCGGCGGATCGCATGTTCAACCAGCCGCTGAGCGTCAATCGCGCCCTGATCAGCCGCCAGGGCCAGAGGCAACTCGTGTACTACTGGTTTGCCCAGCGCGGCCGCGTGCAGACCAATGAATATGCGGTGAAATGGGACCTGTTCGTCGATGCGATCCGCCGCAACCGCAGCGACGGGGCGCTGGTGCGCCTGACCGTGCTGGTGCGGGATGGTGAGTCGATCGATGCGGTGGATGCCCGGCTGACGCGTCTCGCGGGCCTGTTCGCACCTGCACTCGAGCCGTATCTCCCGGATTGAACCGGCGCCGCGCATGAACCCGTTTCTCGCCTTCATCCTTTCCATGGCCATCACCATCGCGCTGATCCCCGTGCTGATGCGTCTGGCCGGCCGGATGAAGGTGCTGGATCAGCCCGGTGCCCGCAAGGTGCATGGCACTGCGATTCCCCGCGTGGGCGGCATCGTGGCCAAGATCCTTGGACAACTGGTGGCAGTGTTCATCGTCATCTACGCAGGCGATATCCGGATTTCGCACATCACCCTGATGGAGCGCATCCCCCTGCCCGAATTCCTCAGCCTGCCGCTGACGGTATTCTTCCTGCTGGGCGCCACCAACGCCATCAATCTGGCGGATGGACTGGATGGCCTCGCCGGCGGCACAACCATGCTTTGCTGCGCGGCTATTTTCCTTTTGGCCTGGGCGGTGGGCCTGAACGAGGTCGCCACCATTGCACTGGTGCTGTGCGGCAGCATCCTGGGTTTCCTGCGGTTCAATACCCATCCCGCACGGGTGTTCATGGGCGATGGTGGCAGCCAGTTCCTGGGCTTCAGCGTTGCGGTGCTGTCCATCACGCTCACCCAGTCATCCGGCGTGGTCTATGCCACAGCCCTGCCGGTGCTGCTGCTTGGCCTGCCCATCGTCGATACGCTCACCGTGATGCTGCAGCGCCTGCGCGAGGGCCGTTCGCCGTTCATCGCGGACCAGAAACATCTTCACCACAAGTTGCTGGGCCTGGGGTTCGACCATCACGAAGCAGTGGTCATCATCTACGCGGTGCAGGCCCTGTTCTTCCTCGCGGCCTGGTTCACCCGGTTCGCCTCTGACACGCTTGTGCTCGGCATTTTCGCCCTGCTCGCTGGCGGTGTCGTGACCGCGATGATGGTGGCGGGACGGATGGGATGGCGCTGGCGTGGAGTCACGCCGCACGCGGCGGCCCAGAACGCCTGGAGCACGTCGCGGCTCGCCCGCGCCATCGGCTGGCTGTCGAGCCCCGACCGTCTGCCCCGCTGGATGCTGATCGCTGCCAGTGCCTGTGTCATCGGCTACCTGCTGAGTGTCGCGGGCCTTGCAAAGCCGCCCGACGCGCAGATCCGCTGGTTTGCCCTGGCCCTTGGAGCAGTTGCGCTGGTCGGCACGATCATGGAGCGACTCATTCCCGATTTCGAGTGGTTGATGCGTGCCACGTTGTACATGGCGGTTACGCTGGCGGTGTACCTCGATTTCCTGACACCGGCGACCTCCGGACCCTTGCTGTTTGCCAAGTGGATGTTCCTGCCACTGCTGGTCATCGCGGTGGGCATGAGCATGCGGCTGTCCCCGGAGCGGCGCTTCACCATCACCACGCTGGATGTGCTTTTGATCTTCATCGTCATCACCCTGCCCAACCTCCCCGGCCTTTCCAGCTCCCCGGCGCACCTCGGGATCTCGCTGGGAAAACTGGTGGCGCTGGTCTATGGCATCGAGCTGTGCGCCAGCCGGTCGCGAAAGGCGCCTCCCGCGCTGGCGGCCGGCGTCGTGCTGTTCAGTGCCGTGATCCTGCTGCGATCGGCGCTGGGATGACACTTGTCATACACCTTCCTGAAAGAACGACATGCACCTCGCCCGGTGCCGCTGCATTAACATCCCGGATGTGAAGCCAAGCCCACGGAACCGGATTCGATGAAATCACCCCTGCTCCCGATTCTCGCCCTCGCGCTGCTCGTGACCGCCTGCACCAGCGCGCAGACCCGCCGCGAACGATTCATCCAGCGGGCAGAAACCCTTGCAGCCCAGCGCGAATATGCCAAGGCCCGGGTGGAATTTCGCAACGCGCTTCAGATCGATGAAAAGGACACCCGGACCCTGATGCGCGCCGCGGAGATGTCGGAGAAACTCGAGAGCTTCAAGGACGCGGTCATGTTCTATCAGGCCGCGATCAAGGTGGACCCGGCGAACAACCGGGCGCGGGCCGAACTCGGTCGCATCATGGTCGCAGGGGGACTGGCGAAGGAGACGCTCAAGCTGATCGACGCGGCGCCGTCCGGGACCCGGGACGCGGATCTGCTGGCGGTCCGTGGCGCTGCGTTGCAATTGACGGGGGATATGGCCGGGGCCCTGCGCGAGGGCGAGAAGGCCATCCAGCTGGCGCCGGGCAACGAAAATGCGGCATCGCTCCTGGTGGCGCTGTATTCGCGGACGAACCGCAATGCCGATGCACTGCGCGTTGCCGGCCAGGCCCTGAAGCTCACACCCGGCAGCATCGCCCTGCACGAGATCATGGCGCAGCTGAAGTACAAGGCCGGCGACCGCGCGGGCGCCGAGGAACAGCTTCGCAGCATCATCCCGCTCGAGCCCGAGAACCTGGGTCACCGTTACCATCTGGCCCAGTTCTATCTGGTCAATGACCAGGTCGAAGCGGCCGAGCAAACCTTGAGCGAAGCCGTGGCAGCTCAACCCGAGGACGTCGCGGCCAAGCTGACGCTGGCCAATGTCATCGCCTCGCATCGCTCGTTCGCGGACGGGGAGAAGGAATTGAAGCGCCTGATCGCGCAGAGTGGCAACAGCCTGCCATTGCAGATGGGGTTGGGCGAGTTCTATGCCACGCATGGCCACGCCGACGAGGCCATGGCCGTCTATCGCGGCATCGTCGCGGCCGATGACACCGGCCCACAAGGGTTGACGGCACGCAACCGCATGGCCGCCATCGAACTGCGCAACAACCGTGGAGGCGAATCCGCAAAGCTCGTCGACGAGGTGCTCAAGGCCAATCCCCGCGACCACGATGCCCTGATCATGCGCGCGGAAATTTCCCTGTCGCACGGCGATGCCATCCAGGCGATCACCGACCTTCGCGCCGTGCTGCGCGATGATCCGGACGACACCTCGGTGATGCGCACCCTCGCCCAGGCCTATCTCGTCAACCAGGACAAGACGCTGGCGGAGGAGATCCTTCGCAAGGCGATCAGTGCCAACCCCTCGGAAATCGCCTCCCGGCTCGCACTGGCGCGGCTGCTCATCGACAGCAACCGCGCCGACGAGGCGCAGACGCTGGTGGACCAGCTTGCCAATGACCGTCCCGGGAACACGCAGGGGCTGGAGGCCGCCTTCCGGGTCCAGATGGCTCGCAACGATCTGGGTGCGGCCCGGAGCAGCGTTCGGGCCATTCGCGCGGTCGATCCGCAGGGGCCGCTGGGCTTCTACCTGGCGGGAGTGATCGACGAATACGATCACAAGCCCGCCGACGCCCTGGAAAACTACGAAAAGGCGCTGGCCCATCCCGATGCGGGGATCGAGCCGCTGTCCGCGGCAGTGCGCATCGATCTTTCGCAGAAGCATCCCGACAAGGCGCTCGCGCGGCTTGAAGCCGCTCTGACCCGCTCGCCCCGGGATGTCGCGCTGATGAATCTCAAGGGTGAAGTGCTGTCCCGATCCGGGAGAACGCAGGATGCCATCGTGGCCTTCGAGCATGCGATCCAGCTGGCGCCGAAATGGTGGCCGCCCTACCGGGGCATTGCCCTGGCGCAGCTCGGCTCCGGGAACAATCCAGCCTGCTTTGCTGCCTTCCAGCGTGGACTCGATGCCACGCATGCCATGCCCCTGCTGCTGCAGTTTGCAGCCACGTACGAGCGTGCGGGACAGCCCGCAGCCGCCATCGACCTGTATGAAAGCTGGCTCAGGAGCGATCCCGCCTCGGATCTCGCCGCCAACAATCTGGCCATGCTGCTGGTGACCTACAAGGCGCAGGACCCGAAGGCACGCGATCGCGCCCTGGAGCTGACCCGGCATTTCGGCAATTCACCCAGCGCTGCCCTGGTGGACACCTACGGCTGGGTCCGTTACATCCGGGGCGAATTCGATCAGGCCGTGACAGCCTTGAAACGCGCTGTGGAACTGGCCCCCGCGCCTCTCATGCATTACCACCTGGGCATGGCCCAGTTTCGTGCCGGCCAGAACGATGCGGCTCGGCAGCAGTTGAACCTGGCCGTGGTGGCCGGGGCCCGTTACGACGGGCTCGCAGAAGCACGTCAGACGCTGGCACTGCTGGGTCCCGCGGGTTGAGCTCCTCCAGTCGCATTCAAGTGTCATACAACTGGCATTCATGTGCCGTGTGTTTTTCTCCACCGATGTCTGGTGCTCGCGTGGTTCACAGAGTAAATTCGACTGCGATGAAAGACCCGTGAGCGGTGCGCTCACGGGTGTCCAATCGAAGGGGATCAGCATGAAGCTACTCAACGCACTGGCATTTTCCGCCCTCGGAACCCTGGCACTGTGCACGGCCTCGCAGGCCGCCACGGTCCTCTTCCAGGACGACTTCAATTCCGACAGCTACGCGCTCAATGGAACACCCACCGGATGGAAAGTCACCTCAGGCACCGTGGACATCATCGGCTCGGGTACGCCGTATGACTTCCTGCCGGGAAACGGCATGTACATTGACATGGATGGCAGCACGACCCACCAGGGACGGCTGCGCACCGTCCAGACCTTCAACTTCGTCCCCGGCCAGACCTACACCCTGAGCTACCAGCTGGCCGGCAGCCAGCGCGACTGGTCGCCAAGGGACCGGGTCCGCGCTTCCTTCCGTGACACCGGCGGGCATCTGGTGCCCGGCACCAATCAGGTCACCAATCTTGCCTACACGGCAGGCTTCACCACATTTACCGAGACCTTCACTGTGGCCGCCCCGGTCACGGCGCGACTGGTATTCAGCGCCATCAGCAGGGTTTCCGACAACGCGGGCCTGCTGCTCGACAACGTGAAGCTCACGGCGGTACCGCTCCCCGGCGCCGCGCTGCTGATGCTCTCCGGGCTGGCGGGCCTCGGCGCCTTTGCACGCCGCCGGCGCACGTCCGCCGCCTGACCGGCGCGCGCCTGCGCGCGCCAGATCTCAGACTCTGGCGGTCGCGTGCGCAGACCTGCAAATTGGTGTTGGCCGCAATCATCCACCGTGACCCTCGTATGACAGGCGGCGGATCTGCTCCCAGGACATGGCTGCAGCATCCGGCTGCAGCCCCTTGCCGGAAACGGATGCGTCCTGGAGCTTGAATGCGGCCCGGCGGGCCCGCCGTTTGAGCTGGAGCAAGAGCGCCAGGATATCGATCATGGTCTTCATATGGGCACCCATTATTGGAAAGTTTGAGTGCGCATATCAAGTTGAGGCGCTGGCCTTGATCGCCTGAACCCCTGTCGGGTCATTTCGGAACCGAGTCGTCATCCAGAATGCGCCGCCATTGCGCATCAAGGTTGCGAAGCGAAACCTCCCGTTCCACAAACTCGTGTTGAACCGGAGTTGCGGCCAGGATGAAGCGGATGTCGCGCAAGTGCTTGTCGCTGCCGCCTTCCCTGAAAAATTCCAGCTTGCGCACGATGACATACTCTGGAGGCGCGACCCATATTCCTTCGCCTCCCAGGTCGATACGACGCCTGTTCTCGATTGCCCAGTTCTGCAATGGATCATCGGCCGCAAGGTAAAAGTCGGCCTTGAACTGGGTTGTGTGATGGATGATGTTGAACATGCCACGAGCGCTGTGCTGGATCTGTTCACTGACCAGATCCAGCGGAGGAACGTAGTAGCGATCGTCCGGAAAGGCAGCGACGAATTCCTGAATATTCGCTTCCTGGAGCAACAAGACGATGTCAATGTCCGCGGTGAGTCGCGGCTCGCCGTAAACGCTGGATGCGACGGATCCGGTAATACAATACGGTAGATCCAGTCGTTCGAGCGGCTCGATGAACGGCTGGAAGAGGCTAGGTACCGGCATGGCGCAAAGCACGTCGCGCCTGGAACTCG
Source organism: Steroidobacteraceae bacterium (assembly GCA_044226785.1). Taxonomy (GTDB): domain Bacteria; phylum Pseudomonadota; class Gammaproteobacteria; order Steroidobacterales; family Steroidobacteraceae; genus TMP-86. Next base: position 16,738 of record JBGAGK010000046.1, read on the forward strand.
AGTTCTTCGGCGGGAATGGTCGGATGCATGCGTTTCAATCCAGCCACACGCAATGCGATCCCGGCATGATACAGACTGCAGACCATCTCGATCTTTTGCGCCGGCGTCATCCGACGCAGACCCTCGAGCTGGACGGGATGGATACGTTCCATCACGCCAGCGCGTACAGCACTTCCACGAACGAGGCCACCGCTCCGTCCAGCCCCGCAAGTCCCGGCTTGGCCGATTCGATGACGTAGTACTCGTCCGGGGCGTGTGCGCCCGATCCATGCCCCATGCCGAAATCCAGCGCGGGCAATGACAGCGGCGGATTGGTGAATCGGTAGCCCGGCCAGGAGCCGGGGCTTCGCGGCATGAGCCGCGGCTGCACCCCGAGGGTGCGATACGCGGCCCGCAACCCTTTGGCGAACTTGCTGTCGGGGTCCGATTGCGTCGGGTCGTAACCGCCGGTCATGTTGACCTCGATGTCGCCGAAGCCGCGGCGCGCCAGATGCGCCTTGAGCTTGGCCAGGGTGTCGGCGGCGGTCATGTCGGGCACGAGGCGCATGTCGATCTTCGCCACCGCCCGATGCGGCAGCACCGTCTTGCCGCCAGGACCTGTATAACCGCCCACCAGCCCTTCGATGTTCACCGTGGGCTGCGAATACAGGCGCATCAGGGATTCCTCCCAGCCCAGGTCGTGCACCCAGTGCTTCACACCGTAGAGTTTCTTGATGGTGTCCTCGGGTACCGCGGCCGCGTATTCGCGGACCATCTGCTCTTGCGCTTCGCTCAAGGGCTTTGCATGCTCGAACAGGCCATCGACCGCGGGTGTGTGGCCATCCTTTTCCACCAGCGTGTTCAGCGCCTGCACCAGATGCCAGGAGGGCGAGTCGATCTGCGCCTCGAGGCTCGAGTGCACGTCCTTGTCCGGGCCGCGGCCCCACTTCTCGCCGCTGGACACCAGTTCGAGCTCGATCACGCCCTTTGCGCCCAGTTCCATCTGGATGCTGGCATCGGCTTCCTGCGTCGCAGATGGCAGAAGCACGCCGATGCATTCCTTGAGCGCCGCCGTGACTTCCGGATCCGAGACGATTTCCCCGAAATGCGGTGAGCCGATTTCCTCCTCGCCTTCCGCAATCAGCATCAGATTCACCGGCAGTTTTCGACCAGCTGCCTTGAACGCCGCGAGCGCGCCCAGGAAGGAGTTCTGGGGACCTTTCTGGTTGACCGCACCGCGCCCCATGCACACCGTGCCCAGATCCCCGCGCGGTACCAGCCGCCCTTCCAGGGGCGGCGAGCTCCACTCCGCCGGGTCGAACTGCTTGACGTCATACATGAAGTACACGGCCACGGTACTGCGTGCGCCGGCATCCAGCCGGCCGAAGACGCCCGGCTTGCCCGACGTGGGCAGGATGCGCACGCCGGTGAATCCTGCTCCGCGCGCAAGCTCGGCCATGTACTCGGGGCCTTGCGGGTAATTGCGGTTCTCCGCGGCGATGGACGGCAGCGCGATCCAGGCCTGCAGACGCTTGAGATTTTCCGCGTGAAGGCCCGCCACCCGCGCCAGCACCGTCGCCTTGTCGCCACGCGCCGCCGCCGACAGCTCGCCCCCCAGCGTGCTCAGAAGAAGCCCGGCCGCTGTGCCCTGTACGAAATTCCTGCGGTCCATTCAGTTGCTCCCCGAATACACGACGCGATTCCTGATGGGCGCATCGGCCGTGATCTCCTTCAGCTTGCCATCGCTCCCCCAGTTCAGATGGTATTCCTCGAAGCTCGACAGCCAGTGTCGCCAGAGCGGTCCATCAAACGACGGGTTTTCACTGGTCAGCGGGTAGCCGATGGACTGCACCGCCTGCTGCCGCGTCATCCCCACGACCACCCGCCCCTGCCGGATGGCGCCCTGGATGTCGGCCGGATATTTCGCGATGGCAGGGCGCGGATCCTCGAGCACCACGACCTTGGCGACCCAGGCCTCCAGCGACTCCTGGTCACGGCCGTAATCGTGGCCCAGACGCATCTTCTTGCCGTCGATGAGGACATGGGCCTTGTGGCGGCCCAGCGAGAC
>JBGAGK010000047.1:0-18634 GCA_044226785.1 Steroidobacteraceae bacterium
CGCGCCTCGTGGCCGCAGTAGCGGTGATGCTGGTTACGCTTCAGTTCCACACGCTCGCAGTGTTCGGTGCGTTCCTGGTATTTTTCCCCGCGCTGCTGAGGGGCAGCACTCGCGCGATGACCAAGGCGCTGGTCGCATTTGTTGCCATTGTGGCCGGATACGAGTTGATCAGCAGCTGGATTGGCAGTTTCTATCCTCCGCGGCCAGCATCACATGGTGTGACTCTGGTCGCGGAAAAGCACCTGGGCGGATTCGCTCACCTGGGATTTCCCCCGCTGGCGTACTTCGTCGGCGCATTGATTGCGGCTGGTCTTGCCTTTCTGGTTGTCCGCGGGTCGATGCGTGCGGTACACAGGGTGGTGATCGGGTGCACGGCATTTGCCAGTCTGGCGTGCGCGATGATCCTGTTCTATCACCTTGCGGTGATTCTGGCCCTGATCACTGCGATCCTGCTGTGGAGAAATGCCGACCGGCCGCTGGTACGGATATCGCTGCTGGTGGTACCGCTGTTGCTGCTGTCGGCTGTGCAACTGTACCTGTTGCACAGGACGGGAATTTATCCGGGTCGCAAGGTCATCGGCGCAATGGTGGGGCTGCCCAGCATCTGGCCGTTTTTCAGGATGATGCCTTATACCCTGGGCGGTTTTGCCGTAGTAATCGTGGGCGCCCTGGCGGCATTGCGGGAATTGGCCATGCGTCGAAGGATCGACGATTACTGGCTGCTTCTGCTGCTTGGCTTGTGGGTGCCCGTGTTCCTGATTGGCATGTTTGCGTGGAACGTGGAGCAGCGTTACACGGAATTCGCACTTCTGCCGGTGTTTGTCTGTGCGCTCGCATGGCTGCAGCGCATAGTCCCTCGACGGCCGGTCGCGGCATCGGTCCTCGCAGCGCTCGTGTTGATCAACCCCGTGGCCACCGCCCGGGTGGTCAACGCCGGCTACACCATCCACCCGGATCACAAGGGGGCCGCCGAGTTCATCCGTTCGATGGATCCGGGACCACAGGATCTGCTGATTGCAGAGGATGTGAATCAACAGACCTATTACCTCGGCAAGGTCGACTACTGGGTCATCAGCAACCAGTTCGCGGGATCGTTTGTCGTGGAACTGGACGATGGCACTCTGAGGGACATCTATACAGGCACCCGGGTGATCACCAACGGAGAGCAGTTCGAACAGGTCATCCGTGATCATCCGCAGGGACGCATATTCGTGATCGGGAGTGGTGAGCAACAGGAAGATGGCAGACAGGCCGCACGTGCGGATGGCATCGGCGATGTGCTGAAGCACGATTTTCACGAGATCTATACAGGGCGAGATCACCTGACCAAGGTCTGGATCCTGGCGAAACGTCCGGCTGCACCGGATACACCGGAAAGCAGGTAGTCCATGTCGGGGCTCGGGAATCGCGCGATCATCCTGTCATTGTCGCGCCTTGCGAACTATGGGCTGATGATCGTCAGCCCGGTAATCCTGGCGCGCATCCTTCCCGTGACAGATTTCGGCCGCTATCGGGAGTTTCTGCTCTATGCCTCGATTGTGCAGGCGCTGGCTGCATTTTCCATCAATGACAGCCTGTTGTACCTGATGCCTCACCACCCGCGCAGTACCCGGCAGATAGTGGACCAGACCGTGCTGCTCTCGGGCGTCTGCAGTGCTGCTGTTATCTGCGCATTGTTGCTGGTGGACCAGGTGAGCGCCGGTGCGGTTTTCGGCAGCTATACGGTACCGATCATCTGCTATGTCCTGTTGTACGTGAATTTCGACTTCTGGGAGTCTTACTGGCTTGCCATTCACAAGCCGGCGGCTGTGTTCTATTACACCGTGGGTCGGCTCACGTTGCGCATGCTGGTGGTCGTAGGCGTTGCGCTGGTGAGCAGGGATGTCCAGAAGATCATCTGGGCGCTGATCCTGCTCGAAGGTGCGCGCATGCTGGTCGCTGCCGTGGCATGGCGCCGGCTTCCCGGTTCGGGCAGTACCATGCGTGCACCGGGACTGTGGGCCGAGCAGCTGCACTTCTGTGTGCCGGTGGGACTTGCCGTGGTGTTTTCGATGATCAACCGCAATGTCGGCAATGTCGCTGTTGCCAAGGTCCTCGGCACCGTGGCATTCGCTCATTACACGATAGGGACGTACGGCGATCCGATTGTCGTGACCTTGAGAAATTCAATCTCGACGGTCCTGCTGCCGGAAATGGTGAGACGTCAGAGCCAGTCGCCGGACGAGCGTCTGGAGCTGTGGCATCGTTCCGTCATCGTGAACTGTCTGTTGTTGTTCCCGGCCGCTGCAATCTGCGCATTCTTCGCCGAGCCGCTGATCGTGACGGCATTCGGCAGCGCGTATCGTCCAGCGGTACCGGTGCTGCAACTCTACGCGATCATCATGATCCGGGAATGCCTGGATTTCTCGCCGCCATTGCGGGCCCTGAACCGGACGCGGCCGTTGCTCTACAGTAACGTGATTGCCGCAATCGCCAGCCTTTGTGCGCTTTATTTCCTGCTTGATCGCTTCGGGATCGAGGGAGCCATGCTGGCCCGGGTGCTTTCAGGTCTCGTCGATGTCATCTATCTTGGCTTCAGTGTTGCCGTGGTGTACAGGGTCGGGCATGCGGGTGTTCTCCCGTGGGGTGGTATCCTCAAGACGGGCATTGCGGCCCTGGCCGGTACCCCCGTCCTGTGGATGCTGTCGCGCGAACAACCTGGAATTGCCGGTGTAGCGGTGGTTGCGAGCGCGTATTGCGGATGCTTCATTGCGCTTGCCCTGGCGTTGCGGATCGACGAGGCGCGGATGCTATGGGGGCGAATCACGCAGGTGATCAGGGCGGCAGCCGGCAGTCCCTTGAGGATGCTTTGAATGAACGGCCATGAAGTCGACGGAATCGGGGGCGGGCGAGCATGCGCAAGCTGATGATCATACTGTTTCTGATGGTCATGGTCCTTGCGGCATCAGATACGTTTTCGCTGGACTTGAGTCTTGGTCCCGGGCTGAGTGTGAAGAACGCGCTGCTCAACGTCATCGCATTGATCCTGATCTTGCAGGTGACTTTGGGAACTCGTTTCAAGCTGGAGCTACCGGCCCTGCATGCATGGTTCGGGATACTGATCGGCTATGCGGTGTTGTCATGGATGGTGGTCGTTGTACTCGTGCACTATCCCCAATACAGCTGGACGGATGGTGCCATCCGGTTGAAGGGCGACCTGATCGATCACGCGCTGTTCTTTGGTGTCGTGTTCTATGGGTGCAGAACGAGTGAGGACGCGCGAGCCATCAATTCTCTGCTGTTGATTGTCATCGCAGCCATGAATCTGATCACCATTGCCAATCTGGCCGGGATCATCGATCTTGGCATCAGTGAAATGGGACGCGAAGGTGGTGAGGAGGCTGGGCGCGTGTTCGGGCCATTCGGTCACCCGAACGCTGCAGCCGCAGTGATCGTGACCGTGATGCCCGGCTACATCGCAGCCATGATGGGTGCCAGGGGCATGAAGCGCGCGTTCTGGCTGGCGGCGTTTCTGGTCTCCTTCGTGATGCTGATGCTTACCGGATCCCGCGGCGGCATGGTGGGCGTCGTGGTTGGCGGACTTGCCGGTGCATTCCTGTGTCGCCGGTACATCAGCGGCAAAGCGTTCTCGGTGACACTGGCATCGATCCTCGCTGCCGTGGTGATCGTCACTCCGGTGGTGGCGCTGCTCAGTGCCGGGCATGGGAATATCATGATCGACCGGATACTTTCCTTTGATCCAGCGACTGGCGGGTCTGGCCGCAACGCAATCTGGAAAGCTGCGATCGACAAGATGATGGGCACACCGGCGACCCTGATCACCGGTTTTGGATGGAACGCATACTCCGTCATGAATTTTTACTACGCACCGCACAACCAGTATCTCTCGCTCTGGTTCGAGTTGGGCATCGTCGGTGTGGGCAGTTACATGATGCTTCTGCGTGAAGCCATCGGCGCCGGTCTCAGGGCCGTCCCGATATCGGAGTCACGAGACAGATCATCGCTGATTGCGTTCGTGATCGGCATGTCGATGCTGGCTGTAGCCCTGTTTTTCACACAGTTGTACAGGGCAACGCCGTACGTGTGGATGTACGTCGGGGCGATCATGCGGCTGGCGTGCAGCGCGATATCAGCAAGACGCGCCACGACCGCTGTGCGTGCACCGTCGCGATTGAAGCGTGCAGCTACTGCGGCATCCGGATAGGGCGATCAGCCCCGACTCGTCGCCGGTGACAGACAGGTTTACAGGGGTCGCTCCGGTAATATCTAATCCGGGTGAATCTGTGTGGTGGAGAGCTTTCGCGGACGTATTTTGTAAAGCGGGAGTTTCCTGGTTGAACCCAAGCAGCGAGATCCAGAGTGATGATCAACAGAATTTCGATCGCTTTTGTGACTGGCGTCATGTTTTTCGCCGGTGCGACATCCAGCGCCGTTGCCAAGCCGGGTTTCCCGCGCCTGGGTGGGGTGCAGAATGGATCCCCGTTCAACTATAACGACCCGGCTTACCAGAAGCAGCTCGCGCGTCTCGACATGACGGTGCTGGGCATGTATCCGGGGCTCAAGCCTGGCGGCATGAGCATGAATCAGGTCGTAAGCAACATAAAGAGCATCAACCCGAACACGCTGGTATTCCTGTATGTCAGCGCGAACGAATTGGGCAGCTCTTCGGTTACCGGGCCTGCCTGGGATGCCGTACGCGCAAAGATGAACGCCATGAACTGGTGGTTGCACTCAAGTGGTCGCTCAGGGCCGATCGTGGCATCGAGCTATGGCGCCAACTACCAGACCATCAACACAACTGCATTCGTGCCCAACGACGCGTCGGGTAACGACGCGATGGAATGGATGACGCGCTTTTTCGTAGACAACTACTACAAGCCGAACCCGTCGATCGACGGGTTCTTCATGGACAACGTGTTCTGGAAGACACGGGTGGCGGGTGACTGGAACCTGAGCGGTTCGACCGAGAGCGCTGGTGATACGAATGCATCGGCCTGGTTGCGACAGGGCTATCGGCGCTATTTTGATCTGGTCAAGTCGCTGATGCCCGGCAAATTGCAGATAGGCAACATCGCGGATCTGGGTGATCCGAAGGCGGTAGCCCCTGAACTGCAGGGTGCCATGGGAGGCGGCGTGATCGAGGGACTGATGGGTGCGTCATATTCGGTTGAGACTTGGGGTACCTGGTCTCAGATGATGGCGTGGTACCGGAAGTCGATGGCCATTTCCGCGGAGCCGAAGCTGGTCGTGTTCAACCAGAAGGGCAGTGCGACGGACTATCAGGGACTTCGATACGGGCTTGCTTCATGCCTGATGGATGATGGCTATTTCGCCTACACCGACTCCTCCAAGGGCTATTACGGTGTCACCTGGTTCGACGAGTTCGATGCCAACCTGGGGCAGGCGACCTCATCTCCGTCCACCTCTGCCTGGCAGAACGGGGTATACCGGCGCGATTTCGAAAATGGTATTGCTCTGGTCAACCCCAAGGGAAACGGTACCGTGACGGTAACCCTCGAGCAGGATTACTGGCGCCTGAGTGGCAAACAGGCGCCCTCTGTCAACAATGGCCAGGTAACCCGGACGGTAACGCTGAAGGATCGTGACGGGATCATCCTGTTGCGGTCCGCAGGAGGTTCTCCCTCGGTGTCGACGGCACGGCCCGCAGCACCGCAAAGCGTGGTCGTCGAGTAGTTCTGGGCGGCTCCCGCCGCAAGGCAAAGTGTGTGTAGCGCTGGCTTGGGCCACGCAATCTGAAGCGTGTCCCGGTATTGTCCGGCGGCGAGCTGCTATGCTTTTCCAATGTACGTTCTGGAAAGGCATTTACTCCGCAAGGGAGTCGCACTGCGGCCTGTTTCGAGGCCGGCCTGATGTGCGGCATCGCCGGTGCAATTTCGGCTGATCACAGTCCGGTTTCCCCCTGGAAGGCCGTCCTGGAGTCAATGGCTCGTTCGCTGGTGCATCGTGGGCCGGATGATCAAGGGATCTGGTTCGACGAGCAGCAAGGCATTGGTCTTGCGCACCGGCGCTTGTCCATCGTTGACCTGTCCGCGAGTGGGCACCAGCCGATGCGGTCCCGCAATTCGCGATATGTCATTGCTTTCAACGGCGAGATCTACAACTATCGCGATATCCGGACAGACTTGAGTAGCCAGGGCCATGAATTCGTCAGTACGTCGGATACGGAAGTGCTGCTGGCGGCGGTCGTGCAATGGGGCTTGCGCGGCACGCTTGATCGGATCGAGGGAATGTTCGCCATCGCCCTGTGGGACAACGAGAAGCGGATCCTGACGCTTGCCCGCGACCGGTTTGGCGAGAAGCCTCTCTACTACGGCCGGTTCAATGGCACGTTGATATTCGGTTCAGAGCTGCGGGCATTGCGGCAGCATCCAGTCTGGGACGTCAGCATCGATCGGGATGCTCTTGCGCTGCTGATGCGATTTGATTTCATACCGGCGCCCTACAGCATTTTCAGGCAGGTCAGAAAGCTCCGGCCAGGCGCCATGCTGGAAATCCAGCGCAGCGGCAATTCCCTCGATATGCGCGAGTCCCTGTATTGGGATTACAGGCACGAAGCACTGCGGGCCGCTGTGGAGCCCTTTTCGGGAACCCCCGGGGAGGCTGTCGAAGCCGTGTCGCTGGCCCTGGACCAATCCATCCGTCGACAGATGGTTGCGGATGTGCCGGTGGGTGCGTTTCTTTCCGGTGGAATCGATTCCTCGCTGGTGGTGGCCGCGATGCAGCGGATCAGCAATCGACCGGTACACACCTATTCGATCGGGTTCACCGAGAAGGAGTTTGACGAGTCCGGGCATGCGGCACGCATGGCTTCGTTGATCGGGACACGTCATACGCAGATGATGGTCTCACCCGAGGAAGCCCTGGCCGTCATACCTTCGCTGCCGCGAATATACGATGAGCCATTCGCGGATTCATCGCAGATTCCCACCTGCATTGTCAGCGCCCTGGCTCGCAAGGAGGTCACTGTCTCGCTGTCCGGCGATGCTGGCGATGAGTTGTTTGGTGGATACTGGCGCTATCAGGATCTGATCCGGCGAATGCAGCGGTCTCGATCGATTGCGGGCTGGTTTCGTCGCGTGGCGGGAAGCGGGCTCGATTCCGTATTCCGGAGGGGCACCGGGGATCGGCCGGGTATATCCGCTGGATTCGGGGTGCGGCATGGCGGGAGGATTTCGGATTACCTGAGTGAACGAAGCGTCCGATGGCGGGCGAAATCACTTTTCGAACTGTATCGATCCATGATGTCGATGGCCCAGCGGCCCGCGGATCTGGTCTTGGGAGCGCGCGAACCTCTGACCGAACTCGATGCAATGGCAGAACACGCCGGGTCGTTTGACGATCGGCGATTCCTCATGCTGCTCGACACGGGGTTCTACCTGCCGGATGACGTGCTGGTGAAAGTGGATCGGGCTGCCATGGCTGTGTCGCTGGAAACGCGGGTGCCGCTGCTGGACAGCGAACTGGCCCGTCTTGCGTGGCGTATACCCGATGCCATCCACTTCGCCGATGGCCGCGGAAAATGGATTCTGCGCCAGTTGCTGGCCCGTCATGTCCCGGTGGACTCCTTCGACAGGCCAAAACAGGGCTTTGCAGTGCCAGTCGCGCGATGGTTGCGTACCGACCTCAAGTCCTGGGCGCAGGATTTGCTGTCGGTCGATCGGTTGCGCAGGCAAGGTATCCTGGAGCCTTCCCTGGTGGCCAGGCGCTGGCAGCAGCATCTGGACGGACGCATGGACTGGGCGGCCAACCTCTGGGGCATCCTGATGTTTCAGGCGTGGTGCGACGAATGGGGCCTGTAGACAACGGGTGCGAATGAGCACTGGTCAGGACAAGGCGTTGTTCACGTTTCCCTGCAGGTCATGCTGATAAACTGCTTTTTTCCAATGGCTTGGAGCGGTTCATGCGGATAAGCGTCTTTGGCCTCGGTTATGTGGGTGCTGTGTCGGCAGCCTGCCTGGCGGCTGACGGACATACCGTGGTGGGCGTGGACAAGAACCAGACCAAGGTAGACCTCATCAATCGGGGAAAGTCGCCGATCATCGAGGCAGGGGTCGATGAACTGATGGCGGACGCTCACCGGCAGAAGCGCCTTACCGCATCCACCGACGCTGGAATTGCCATCGGGCAAACGGATCTTTCACTGGTGTGCGTGGGTACGCCGAGCGAGCGCAACGGGAGTCTGGATCTTTCCCACATCAGGAACGTCTGTCAGGACATGGGCGCGGCGCTGACGGCGCTGGGCCGATATCACATCGTGGTCATTCGCAGCACCGTACTGCCGGGCACCATGCGGCAGGTGGTGATTCCCGCACTCGAGGCAGCCTCCGGAAGAAAGGCGGGACCTGACTTTGGTGTGTGCTTCAATCCCGAATTCCTGCGTGAAGGTACGGCGGTCAAGGACTATCACCATCCGCCCAAGACGGTCGTCGGCGAAATCGACGAGAAGGCAGGGAGCCGGTTGCTGGAGTTGTATGCGAAGCTCGATGCCCCGGTGATTCGCACTTCGCTGGAAACGGCAGAAATGGTCAAGTATGTGGACAATACCTGGCACGCGCTCAAGGTGGGTTTCGCAAACGAAATCGGTTCCTTGTGCAAGCCGCTTGGCATCGACAGCCTGGAGGTCATGAACATCTTCTGTCAGGACACCAAGCTCAACCTGTCTTCGTACTACCTCAAGCCCGGCTTTGCGTTCGGGGGTTCATGCCTGCCCAAGGACGTTCGGGCACTGCGCTACAAGGCCAAGACCCTGGATGTGGAAGTTCCCATCCTCAATTCCATCCTGCCCAGCAATGAAGCTCATGTGCGTCGGGGTCTTGAACTGATCCTCGCCCAGGGCAGGAAGCGCGTCGGCATTCTCGGGTTCAGTTTCAAGGCGGGTACCGACGATCTGCGTGAAAGCCCGATCGTCGAACTCATTGAAACGCTCCTTGGCAAGGGCCACGAACTGCTGGTGTTCGACCGGAATGTGAATCTGGCGAGGCTCACCGGCGCCAACCGCGACTACATCCTCAATCACATTCCGCATATCGCCAACCTCATGCGTGACAACATGGAAGAGGTACTGGCGCATGCTGAAGTGGTGGTCATCGGCAACGCGGGCGCCGAATTCACCGATGTCGTGGACCGACTCCGACCGGACCAGAAGGCCATCGACCTCGTGCGGATCAAGTCCACGCTGCACAGGGCGCAGGGCTACGAGGGTATTTGCTGGTGAATAACGCGCGCAGGCCGCGTCGCGTCCTGATCATCGTCGAGAATCTTCCCTGCCCGTTCGACCGGCGCGTGTGGCAGGAGGCCCGTACGCTGGCCGCCGCAGGGTATCAGGTATCCATCATCTGTCCGAAGGGCAAAGGTTACGAGAAGTCGTTTGAAGAAATCGACGGCATCGAGATCTTCCGTCATTCACTCCCCGTCGAAGCGGCTGGTGCTTTCGGATACGCACTGGAGTATTCCTGGGCACTTTGCGCGGAATTCCTGCTCTCGCTGCGCGTTCTGATGCGCCGTGGTTTCGATGTCATCCATGCCTGCAACCCGCCTGATACCATCTTCATCCTGGGCCGCTTCTACAAGCTGTTCGGCAAGAAGTTCCTGTTCGATCATCATGACATCAATCCGGAGCTCTATGAGGCGAAGTTCAATCGGCAGGATTTTTTCTACCGTGTGATGCTGGCGTTGGAAAGGTGGACATTCCGGGCAGCCGACGTTTCCATCGCCACTAACGAGTCCTACCGGCGGATTGCGATCGAGCGGGGCGGCATGCCTGCGGACAGGGTCTTTGTCGTGCGCAGCGGCCCGGATCTGCGGCGCCTGCAGATCCTGCCGCCCGTGCCGGCGCTGAAACGCGGGCGCCGGTATCTGGTCGGATATGTGGGCGTCATGGGTCGCCAGGAGGGGATCGATCTGCTCCTGGCAGCGGTGCGTCACATCGTCGTGGACCTCAATCGCAGCGATGTGCATTTTGGTCTTGTTGGCGGCGGTACCGAGCTGCCGGCGATGCAGGAGATGGCACACGATCTGGGGGTCGCCGAGTATGTAACCTTCACGGGGCGGGTGCCGGACAGGGAGTTGCTGGAGATGCTCAACACCGCGGATGTCTGCGTGAATCCGGATGTCGCGAATGCCATGAATGACAAGTCCACCATGAACAAGATCATGGAATACATGGCGCTGGGAAAGCCCATTGTGCAGTTCGACCTCACTGAAGGACGAGTGTCGGCCCTGGAGGCCTCGCTGTACGCTCGTCGCAATGATCCGGTGGATCTTGCCGGCAAGCTCATGGCCCTGCTCGACGATGAGCCGACGAGGCAGCGCATGGGTGCATTTGGCCGGGAGCGCGTCGCCAATGAGCTGTCCTGGGATCATGAGGTTCCGCGGCTGCTGGCGGCCTACGACCGGCTGTTCTCCGGAGCCTGATCATGAATCTGCGCTGGGCACTTCGGCGCCTTGCGGCCATGGACCGGCGCGAGGTGGCCTATCGGCTGCGCCAGATCATTCATTCGAGGTTGGAGAGTGTGGGCGTGGGTACGGCTCGAGTGCGCGAGCCGAGGCCTGCTGCTTCCACTCCATGGTCGGAGGGACTTCCCACCGGGATTGATCCAGCGCCGTATCTGAAGGCCGCGGAACGCATCCTGGAAGGACGGTTCGACGTATTTGCCCTTGAGGGCCAGGTGCTCGGTTTTCCGCCCCGCTGGAATCGCGATCCGAAAACCGGCACTGAGGCACCGCATACGTTTGGCAAGCGGCTGAACTACCGCGACGAGCGATTGGTCGGTGACATCAAGTACCTGTGGGAACCCAATCGACACCTGGAACTGGTGGCGCTGGCTCAGGCCTGGCACCTGAGCGGGGAGGAGCGCTTCGCGCTGGGTTGCCGGACGCTGCTCGAGTCCTGGTTCGAGCAATGCCCGTATCCACTCGGACCCAACTGGACCAGCAGCCTCGAGCACGGTGTACGGCTGATGAACTGGTCGTTCGCGTGGCGTCTGCTGGGCGGGGAGCGCAGCCCGTTGTTCCAGACCGGCGAAGGTGATGCGTTCAGGCGCCGTTGGCTGACCAGCATCTATGAGCATGCGCATTTCATCCACGGGCATTTCTCGCGCTTTTCCTCGGCCAACAATCACTTGCTGGGCGAACTGGCGGGCTTGTACCTGGCCGGTTGTACCTGGCCTTGCTGGCCGGACCTCGTGAAATGGAAAGCGGAAGCTCGAGGGGAATTCGAACGCGAAGCCCTGGTGCAGAACTTCGGCGACGGCGTGAACCGGGAGCAGGCGACCTGGTATCACCATGAAGTGGCCGACATGATGCTGATCGTCGGTCTGTACAACCGGAACGACGATGTGACCTTCGGGTCGGGGTACTGGAAGCGCCTTGAGTCCATGCTGGAATTCATTGCCGCGCTGATGAACGCATCGGGTGAGGTTCCGATGATCGGCGATGCCGACGATGCCGTCATGGTGCATCTGGTGCCGGATCCCCGTGCGCACGTTTATCGCTCCTTGCTGGCCACCGGCGCCGTGCTGTTCAGTCGCCCCGACTTCAGACACAAGGCAGGGACGCTCGATGACAAGACCCTGTGGCTGCTGGGCGATGAAGCCCGAAGCGCCTTTGCATCCCTGCAGGAGCCGGCATCGGCTCGAGCTGCCCGCACGGATTTTCCCGAAGGCGGGTACTTCATACTCGGCGAGGCCCTGGGGACTGCGGATGAAGTGCATCTGGTGGCCGACGTGGGACCCCTGGGATATCTTGCCATTGCCGCGCATGGGCATGCCGATGCACTTTCCTGCGTGCTGTCCGTGGGTGGCGAGGCCATGCTGATCGATCCGGGAACGTTTGCCTATCACACCCAGAAAAAATGGCGTGACTATTTCCGGGGAACATCCGCACACAATACCGTGCGGGTCGACGGGCTGGATCAATCGGTGACAGGCGGAAATTTTCTCTGGACCCGGCACGCGAATGCCCGCGTCGTCTCGCGGTTCAGGGATGCGACCATCGATCGGCTGCGCGGTGAACACGACGGGTACGCAAGGCTCAGTGACCCTGTGGCCGTGAGCCGCGAATGGGTGTATCACAAGGGCGCACGCAGGTTCGAGATCACCGATCGGCTGGTCTGCAAGGATTCTCACGAGGTGGAGATCTTCTGGCACCTGGATCCGGCCTGCGAGGTCCAGCTCGGACCCGGCGAGGCCAGCATCCGGAGTGCCAAGCATCGCCTGGTCCTGACCTGGCCGCAAGGTCTCGCGGCCAGGCTGGTGCGCGCCCAGGAAGAGCCACCATTGGGCTGGATTTCACGGCGATTCGATTTCAAGGCGCCCTGCCAGACGCTGGTCGTGGGCGGATCGGTCAGCGGGACATGGACGGGTCTTACGACCCTGTGCATCGATCCGGGTCGCAACCCGGATCGAGCTCACGTTGCTTCGTGAGCCCGGATCGGGGGCGGCAGCAATTCCTGATACAGCGCGCCCACCTGCCTGGCGATGGTCTCGGGGGAAAAATCCCGGCGGATCCGCTCCCGCGCGCAGCGGCCCATCCGCTGGCGCGCAGCGTCGTCCGCGAAGAGGCGGCTGATGGCATTTGCAAGCGCCTGCGGGTCGCGGGGCTGCACCAGCAGACCTTCCACGCCATCGCTCACTAGGTCAGGCACGCCGCCCACGGCCGATGCAATCGGAGGCACGGCGGCGGCCATGGCCTCGATCAGGGCCATGGGAAGACCTTCGAGGTAGGAGGGCAACACGAAAGCCGCAGCAGCCTGCAGAAGGTCCTGGCGCTTGTTGCCATCGATCCAGCCGTGAAAAGTGACTCCGGCTTCGATGTCCAGGCCGCGAACCGCCTCGCGGGCCTGGGTGAGTTCACCGTCGCCGCCAATGTCCAGATGCAGGTCGGGTATGCTGCGCCGGACGGTTGCGAATGCACTCAGCAGTTCGTTGATGCCCTTGTCGGCGTCGATGCGGCCGAGGAACAACAGGCTTGGGTGTGCCGGTGTGACATGTTGTAGATCGAGCAACCCGGGATCGCTCAGGGGATTGTAGATGCGCACGATGCGTGCGTGCGGCGCGATCCCGTGCAACGGGGCAAGCCAGAAATCGGACACGGCAATGACCCGGGCCGACCTGTTCAGCACCAGCCGTATGCAGGCACGGCCGAGCCATCCTGATCGCTGGTGAAATTGGAGAAATCCACCGCCATGGACGTGATAGATCACGGGTACCCTGCAAATGAAGGCCAGCGCGATGAAGGGGAACTTGCGCCGGAAACTTGCATTGGAGGCGCCGTGGACATGGACCAGAGCAATGCGGCCCCGGACCAGCAGCGAAAGATATCGGCCAAGCGCACTCACGGCGCGGCGGAATTTGTCGGTGGCGGTTCCATCGCAATGCGTGGGGATATGCGTCAGCGGAAAGCGTTCGAACAGGCCCGCCTGGCGATAGGACCGTATGACGGCCGATACGCCGCCGGCGGTTTCCTCGGAGGTGCCCAGCATCACGATGGTGCGGTCGGTCATGGCGGGGCGAATTATGCCCAATCGGGCGTTGCCTGATCGCTAAAATGGCAAAACGTGCGACCAGTCACGAATTCATCGAGTGCTGAATCAGGCATGTCGCTCGAAATGAGGGAACCGGATCCTTATAATCTGCGCGCCCGTGCCGCTGCGCCTTGGACATTGCGCATCCAGCCGCCTGAAGACGGATCGCGGTGCTTTGCCGTAGGGCTGCCAGGATCGCCAGCATGAGCCTTGAAGATCGATTGTATCCCCTGTTGCGACTGTACGGTCGTTCTCCCCGATGGGTCCGTACGCTGTCCGGGCGGGTCTACCGGCAGCTGCCTGAGCGCGTGCGTTTCGGTTCGCATTACGCCGACTTCCTGCGTGTGGCTGCGGCGCTGGAGGATGCGCAGCCAGACCAGGTCGAGGCATACCGGATGACCCGGCTGAAGGAGACTCTCGATCACGCGGCCCGGCATTGTCCCTATTATCGCGATGTCTTCGCCAGGCACGGGTTCGATCCGCGGCGCGTGCAGAATGCGGATGATCTGCAGTCGTGTCCCATGCTCGAAAAGGCGGATCTGCAGGCAAATCGCGACCGGATGGTCTCGGAGGCCATTGCGCCCGGCGAGCGCCTGTACATCACCACGGGCGGCTCAACCGGCGTGCCGGTGGGCTTCTATCTGCAAAAGGGCATCAGCCGGCCCAAGGAGCAGGCGTTCCTCGAGACCCTGTGGGCACGCGCAGGCTATACGCGCGCGGCGCGCCTCGTGGTGATCCGCGGGCATGTCATCAGCAATGCCGACGACGGGCGCATCGACGACTACGATGCCACGCGGGACTGGCTCATGTTGTCCTCCTACCACCTCACTGCGCAGCGGGCGGAGGAGTACCTTGCGCACATCGAGCGATTCAGGCCGGATTTCCTGCATGCCTACCCGTCCGCGGTGATGCAGTTGGCGCAATGGGTTGGTTCGCGCGGGCGGCAATGGCAGGTACCCCTGAAGGGCATCCTGTGCGGCTCTGAATGGATGTCCCTGGAGCAGAAGACCCGGGTCGAGCAGGCTTTCGGTTGCCGGGTATATCGCTGGTACGGCCACTCGGAGCGCGTGGTCCTGGCCGGTGAGGGGCGAAAGTCCCCGAATTTCTACTTTTTCCCGACTTACGGATTCGTCGAATTCGGACCGCCGGACGAGGAAGGCCTGCAGGAAGTCATCGGCACGACGTTCGACAACTTCGCCATGCCACTGATCCGATACCGTACCGGGGACTTTGTGCGGCTGACCCGGGAAAATCTGGAGTTCCCATGGCCGGCCGCTTCACAGATCGCCGGGCGCGGTCAGGAATTTCTGGTCACTCGCACGGGGCGGCGCATTTCGCTCACCGCATTCAACATGCACGATTCCATATTCGATCATTTCGCCGCCGTGCAGTTTCACCAGAGCGAGCCTGGGTGCGCCCAGTTCCGCTTCATTCCGAATGCCCGGTATGACGCCTCCCGGCTCGACGTGCTGCGGCAACGGATGGCTGCCAAGCTGGGCGAGGATTTCCAGCTTGAATTCGTGCGGGCGGCGGAGCTTGAAAAGACATCTCGCGGAAAACACCGATGGCTGATCAGTAAACTCATATGAAACAAATTGCCCAATATCAGGACGGACGCATCGAGTTGCAGGAGCTGCCGGTTCCCACGGCACCCCAGGGCGGTATTCTGGTGCGAACCACGCATTCCGTGATCAGTATCGGCACCGAGAAGATGAAGGTGTCGCAGGCGAAGATGAACCTGCTGCAGAAGGCGCGCGCGCGGCCCGACCAGGTCCGCAAGGTTCTGGACACGGCGCGCACGCTGGGCTGGAAGAATGCCCTGGAGAAAGTCAGGAACCGGCTTTCGGTCCCGACACCGCTGGGTTACAGCGCCGCGGGGATTGTGGAGGCCGTCGATCCGCACAATACGCGATTTCGGGTCGGTGACTTGGTGGCTTGCGCGGGCGCGGAGTGTGCCTTCCATGCCGAGTATCTGGCCGTGCCGGACATGCTGGCGGCCCCTGTGCCGGAAGGAGTCGAGGGCTGGCAGGCCGCATATACCACGGTGTGTTCGATTGCGCTGCAGGCCGTCCGACAGTCCCAGGTCCAGCTCGGCGAACACGTGGTCGTGATTGGCCAGGGCCTGATCGGGTTGCTGGTGACCAATCTCCTCGCCAACGCGGGGGCTCGTGTGATGGCCGTGGACGTTCTGGCCTCACGCCGGGAGCTGTGTGCTTCGCTCGGTGCCGAGCGCACGGTCATTCTGGGCCAGCAGAATCTTGCCGACGAGGTTCGCGCTTGGACGCACGGGTATGGAGCCGACATCTCGCTGGTCTGCACGGCGACGGACTCGAACGCTCCCATCGAGCAGGCGGCGGAGATCGCGCGTGACCGGGGCCGCATCGTGATCGTCGGCATCACCCGGGTGGAATTGCCGCGAGGGCACTTCTACGAAAAGGAACTCGATATCCGGTACTCCCGCTCCTATGGTCCGGGCCGGTATGAACACCAGTACGAGTGGGGCGGCATCGACTACCCGGTGGGCTATGTACGCTGGACAGAACAACGCAATTTCCAGTGCTGCCTCGCGCTGATGCAGGCGGGCCGCTTGGGGCTTGGGCAGCTCACCACCCGCCGCCTGCCGTTCAACCAGGCGGTGAGTGTTTATGAGGCGCTCGCCAGCGGCACCTCGACCGATGTGGGTGTGGTGCTCGAGTACGGCACGCCGTCCGAATCCGTCGGGAAACCGGCGCCGCAGGTGCATGCCCAGCCGCCCGTGGCCGGGGTCGCTTCCCGGCTGAGTGAGCCAGTAATCACCGTGGATGTGATCGGTGCGGGCAACTTTGCCCGATCGATGCTGCTGCCTCATCTCAAGGGCCGGATCGGGCTGGGCACCGTGGTCAACCAGACCGCGCTCAGTGCCCGTCACGTGCAGACCAAATTCGGATTTGCACAGGCCTCGACCGAAGTGAGCGATGCGAAAGGGCCGGCGGTGATGATCTCGACCCGGCACGTTCTGCATGCGCCCCTGGTGCTCGCCGCGCTGGCCGCCAACCGGCATGTCTACGTGGAAAAGCCGCTGTGCCTGACACTCGCGGAGTTGTCTGCCATCGATGCGGCCATGTCCGACACACGAGGAACCCTGCAGGTGGGATTCAACCGGCGTTTTGCACCGGCGACGCAGAAGCTGAAAGCCCAGCTCGAGCAGATCCCCGGGCCCCGGGTGATCACCTATCGGGTCGTGCCGGGTCGACTCGACCCGACCAGCTGGTATGCGAATCATGCGGAAAGCGGTGGACGCGTCCTGGGCGAGGCCTGTCATTTCTTCGACTTCTGCTGTTACCTTGCCGGCAGCGAGCCCGTACGGGTGTTTGCCCAATCCGTGGGTGAAGTCGGTGGCCGCCTGCCGTTTCCGGACAGCGTCACGGCCCACATCGAGTTTGCGGATGGATCCAGCGGACAGGTCATCTACGCCACCGAGGCCAATACGCGGTATCCGAAGGAGACCGTGTCCGTCTTCGCCGGCAA
The DNA here is from genome assembly GCA_044226785.1 of Steroidobacteraceae bacterium. Classification (GTDB taxonomy): domain Bacteria; phylum Pseudomonadota; class Gammaproteobacteria; order Steroidobacterales; family Steroidobacteraceae; genus TMP-86. The sequence continues at coordinate 17,051 of JBGAGK010000047.1, forward strand.
CCTGTCGGCGGACATCGAGAACTTCCAGTCGCTGCAGGTGTACTCGCGTGGCGGAAAGCAGCGCACGGGCTTCAATTCGAAAGGTCATCCCGAGCAGATGGCGGCCTGGCTCGCTTTCCTGGACGGCAAGGCGCCGCACCCCATGCCCTACGAGCAATCCCGCCGCAGCATGCTGGTGACCTTTGCGGTCCTGCGGTCCATCCAGGAAGGTGCTGCCGTCAGGATCGATTCACTCTGAATCGGATTACTGCCCTCGCGCAGTCAGGACGGAGGAGAACTCCGCCTCGAAGGCGCTCACCATGCCGGTGACATGGAAGCGGGTGCGCGCGATCTCCCGGGCGCGGGCCCCCATGCGGTGTCGCAGCGCCGGATCGGCCAGGGCGTCGAGATGCCGCGCCAGGGTCTCGATGTCGCCGGCCGGGAAAAGATACCCGTTGACGCCTTCCTCGACCTGCTCGTCCGCGCCGCCGATGCGGCTCAAGACCAGGGGCTTGCCCATGGACATGGATTCGAGCGCGGACAGCGAAAATGTCTCGATGGCGTGCGAGGTGAGAACCATGACATCACAGGCGGACACAAAGGGTCGAACGTCGGCCTGAAAGCCGGTGATGCCCACCAGGCCGCGCAGGCCCAGAGCCTGGATGCGCTGCTCCAGCTGCGCGCGTCCCGCGCCATCGCCGATCAGCAGTACCCGGGCATGGGGAATGGTCCGCCGCAGGCGCTGCAAGGTTTCGAGCAGGTCGCCATGGGCCTTTTCCGGCCGGAACGATGCGCACAGGCCGATCAGGTAATCGTCCGCACTGAATCCGAACCGGGCGCGCAGGGCCGCCTTGTCAGCGGGTGAGTACCTGTCCTGGTAGTGATCGGTATCGATCCCGTTGTAGATGACGGACTGTCGTCTGCATCTCACGCCTTCATTTTGCCAATGCAGCATCTGGTTGCGGCAGACAAAGACAAGAAGATCGCATCGCGCGAACAGATGCCGGTACAGGAGCGATTGTATGCGCTCCTTGAGTGAATGCAGCTGGGTGGTGTGGAAGACTTCGATGATGCGCACAGCCCGCCGCGCCCGGCGGCGCGCCAGGAATCCGTACAACATGGAATAATTATTGGTGCACACCAGCAGATCGATCTGCTGCTCATCGATCAGGGCAGCCAGCCTCCGCACGGCCCCGACATCGATCCGTGAGCCGACTTCCATGCAATGCACACTCTGCAACCGGGGGACATTCAACTGGGGCAACAGGCGGGCATCCGGTTTGAGGTAAGCCAGGTTGAGACGGAACCTTCCCGTGTCCAGACGATTCAGGAGCGACACCACATGTGCCTCGGCTCCGCCGATGCCCAGCGAATTGCAGATGAACAGGAGGCCAGGAGTCCGGCTCACGGCGGAGGTGCCAGCCCGATGGTACGGAAGGCCGATTCATACTCCGCCAGCGCCGAACCGTCCGCAAATCGCTCCCGCATGAATGCAACGCAGCGGACACTGGCCTCCTGCCAGGCTGCCTCGTCGGCGAGGAGCGATTCGACGCCTTGGGCCAGATCGGCATCGTCGAGGGCCGCATGCCCCAGCTGCCGCGAGGC
>JBGAGK010000006.1:0-153911 GCA_044226785.1 Steroidobacteraceae bacterium
TGTCGGGGTCGGGTTGATCGCCCTGCCCTTTACCACCCACGCCCCGATGCGCCGGTGTCACCGCCGCCCACAGCTTGCTGTGCGGCGCGAACACCCCATGGAATCTCGTCAGGTGCATCCGTGGTGGTGGCACCAAGGCAGCAAGCCTTGCCATCAGATCAAGTGGTTCCAGCCCGTTCTTGGCCGCACCCTCCCTTGAAACCTGCCCTGGCTGCCTCCACCCCGGCGCCGATCAGCTCCGTCCTGCCATCAAGCTGAACTGGGCTTAGCCGGGACCGGCCGGCCGCCTGACCCGACGCCGGGAATCCCTCCTCGCATTTAGTTCAAACCAGCCGCCCCTGCTCCGGCGGCGCCCACGCGCCGAGCGGCAGCTCGGCCTGGTACTGGTCCGGGGCCGTCTTCTCCAAGTGCGAAAGAACCTTCGCGATGACCTCCGGCTCCTCAATGGCAAGTTCGCGAAAAACTCCAGCACCTTCGTCCGCGCCAACTGCTTGCGCAGCGTCTGCTTCTCATGCTCGTCCACGCCATGCACCTTAGATACCAGTTTCGCAATATCCAGTCCCACTCGTGTAACCTTCATCTCTGCTCCTCCTGCTCCGTGATTGATCGACACCAACCTTCAATCTGGCACATTTGATGCCGTGGGAGCAGGGGAGTCCATGTCATTAGCGCCATTCATTCATGTAACCGACTGGACAGTCATACGTGCGCAAATTGCACTGTCGCAGTTGTCTCTTGTGCGGCAGAGCACCGCAACTCGTTTCGGAGTGTGACCTTCGTCATGCCTTACGGAGTATGATTCTGCGAGTATTTAGCGGCGATACCTCGGAGAGCGATCATGAAGGCGCGCGTTACACTAGTTTTTGCTACCTTGGCTTGTCCCTTCGTTGTCCAAGCGCAAACGACCTTCGGTAGTTGGACAACCGGGGTAATCGATAACAGTGGAGGGCTATATGCCGCCACGATCAACGACAGCGGTGCAATTTTTGGCGAGTATTGCTACTTCGCCACGAAAAACTGTCTGTGGCTCATTGCCGTAGATTCGAAGTGCATAAAGGACCAAGAATATCCAGTTCTTGCGAATACCGACAAAGGTGCGGCGTCGTTTACTCTGCACTGCAACGGTGTTGAAAAAAATGGTCTATATAGCTTTTCGTTTAGGAATTGGAAGGATCTCGAACTCATGATTCGTGCTGGCGAGCGACTCGGAATTGCGACTCCGATGCAGTCCGATCAGTTTAAGGTTTATCGCTTTCTGTTAAATGGACTAAATGCCTCGACGCAGAACATTGAGGGGTCATTTTTCGCGGCAGTCAATGCCGCTCGGCCACCGATAAAGCGCCCAACCAATTCCACAGCTACCGATACTCTTTAGTCCGTGGTACGAGCAACCTATTCGCGTATGGGTCAATGCGATGGTCTGTGCATGGACATCCAATCCGATAAATCGTACGTTCTTCATGGCCGGCTCCCATTTGCATGCGGCTCTGCGCTGCGGGTTTTCCCGATTCGCAGCGTAATCCGCGTTGCTGCAAATCGGGAGCCGGTCGCTCCATTGTGAATGTGGCCGCCAGTTGTTGCTTGAGCGCGGTGGCCATGCCGACGAGACGCGGCGACGAAGGATGATCCCTCAAGTTTTAAGGTGCGGGCTGCGGCGCTGGCGGCCACGGGAGACTTTGCCGGCGCGGTCAGGGACGAAAAACGCGCGGTGGACATCGCTACACTATACGGCTGGGACCTGGGTCCGTTGAACGAGCGTCTGACCTCCTATCTCGCGCAGAAGCCCTGGGAAGAAAACTTGCTCATGCTGTGAGCGGCCCGGCTGACAGGCGAAGACCCCCCGCACGAGGGACAAAACCCGCGCTTCTTGCAGCTGAACGCCACGAGCTTCTCGGCGTGGCAACCCTTGCATCGTACGCGCAGGAAGCCTTCTTCCAGCCGTCTGCATTTCAGATAGCCATCGAACTCCTCTTGCACATGCTCGGGGAGTGATCTCCCTTCTCTCGCACGCAGTTCACGGAAATTCGGATAGTGCTGCTCGACAAGCCGATACAGCCAGGTACATGCAGACCATGGCCGGTACATCTGCTCACGGCATCGGCCAGGAGCTTTGCCATCGCACACAGCGTCAGGCTCAAGGCCAGTGCCCCGCTGATGTGCGCGAGCCGGAATTCCGGCATGACTGCAAACTGATTGGTGGCTTGCGCGTCACCCGAATCCCGTGCCACCTCGGGACTCACGTGCCAGGGCGCGAGCTGCCCAGCACATCATTCGGTGCAATAAGACTCATCCCGTCGCTCCCGATGGTTCGGGTCCGGTTTTCCCTGGCCGATACTGCAGGGGCCAGCCCCGGCGGCAACCACCCGCCTGCTAATCCGGGTCATGAGCGGATCTGATGTACAGGCGGCTTGCATGGCTGGCCGCACCCGCATTAGCGTAAGCGGAAATGGCTACCATCGTGTTTTTTGGCGAAGTCCTGTTGCGTCTTTCGGCGCCGGGTTTCGAACCACTCCTGCGCTCGTCACGGCTCGATGCGCACTTCGGCGGCGCAGAAGCCAATGTCGGCATTGCGCTCGCCCATCTGGGTCATCAGGTACGCGCCGTCACGGCACTGCCGGATAATCCCGTGGGTACCGCGTGTATGGGGGAACTGCGACGGCACGGCCTTGATACCGCCGGCGTCCTCATGCTCCCGGGGCGACTCGGCCTGTACTACTACACGGCGCCGGCCCAGTTGCGTCCGGCGCAGGTCATCTACGATCGCAGCCATTCCGTGTTTGCACTGACCGGCGCAGGACATCATGACTGGCCTGCCCTGCTGCGAAATGCGGACTGGCTGCACCTGTCCGGTATTACGCCGGCCCTGGGAGATGAACCGCTGGCAGCCCAGCGCAAGGCCATCGAGCAGGCCCATGCGCAGGGCGTGCGGGTCAGCTTCGACTGCAACATCCGCCCTGCCCTGTGGCAGGGACGGGAGCAACAGATGGCTTCGATCATGCGGCCCCTGATCGATGGCGCACACCTCCTGTTCGGCAACAGCCCGGACATCAGCGCCCTGCTTGGGGGCCCGCCACCCGCAGGCGATGTCGGGGAATGCCAGCAACGGGCCGCACAGGTCGCATTCGACACCTGCCCCAGGCTCCAGCACGTGGCCACCATGCACCGGCAAACCCACTCGGCCGATCATCACACCCTGACCGGCCTGCTCTGCGACCGCCAATCGATCCATGTCAGCCGCCGTTTCGAACTGGATCCGGTGATCGAACGCATCGGAGGGGGCGATGCCTTTGCAGCCGGCGTGCTGCATGGGCTGTCCGGTCATGAGGCACCGCAGGCACAGATCGACTTCGCCACCGCTGCCGCCGCGCTCAAGCACACGTTGCCGGGCGATTTCAGCACACTGGGCATCGCCGACGTCGAGCATCTGCTTCAGGGTGGCCGGATCGACGTGCGACGCTGAAGGTCATGAGCGCAATTGATCAGCCGCATGAAGAAGTATCAGGCGGCGGGATGCGCCGGAGCATTGGCTAATCGCAACGACGTTGCGATCATGTGGCCATGAGTGACCCCATATCCTGTGATGTCGCCATTGCCGGCGGTGGCGTCAATGGTCTGGCCTGCGCGGCCACGCTGGCGCAAGCCGGCCTTTCGGTATGCGTGGTCGAGCGCAACGCCTGGGTGGGCGGCGGAGCGGTCACGCGCGAAGTGACCCTGCCGGGATTCAGGCATGACATGTTCGGCAGTTCACACGTCTGGATACACTGCAATCCGGACTTCCAGACCATCCTGCCCGAGCTGGAAAAGCAGGGCTTGAGCTACCTCTGGGCGCAGGATCACATCACCGGGCATCCCGACAGGTCCGGCGGTCCCGGCATCATCATCTACAAGTCCATCGACAAGACCTGCCAGAGCATCGCGCAGTATTCGAAGGCCGATGCCGACCGTTACCGGGAAATCCACGATGATTTCAGCCTGGTGAAGGACGGTTTCCTCAAGGCGTTCTTCTCCCCGCCCTCACCGCCCTCCACGCTGGCGCGGGCGCTGGAGACTTCGCACGAAGGTCTGAGGCGTCTGCAGGAATTCTCGCTGTCGGCGCGTTCCTGGGTGGAGAAGAACTTCGAGAACGATTTCGTCAAGGCGGTCATGCTGAACTGGGCACTGGCGCCGCAGATCCTGCCCGAGCAGGAGGGTGCCGGACAATCCTTCTACATCATGATTCCGGCCATCCACGTGTATGGTCAAGCCATACCGCGCGGCGGCAGCCAGGAACTGCCCAATGCGATGGCCCGCTACGTGGAAGCGCATGGCGGCAGGGTGCTCACACAGGCGTCGATCGAGCGCATCCTGGTCGAAGGTGGACGGGCAACCGGCCTCAAGCTGACCGATGGCCGCATCATCCAGGCGCGCCGCGCCGTCGTGTCGGCGCTCGAACCCAAACAGACTTTCCTGAAGTTCGTCGGCACGGAACATCTGAAGCCGGACTTCGAGCGCATGGTGCGCGGATTTTCCTTCGGCCGCATCAGCATCTGCCGGCTGCATCTGGCACTGTCGGAACCGCCCCGGTTCAACAACGGTGCAGACATGAGTGCCTGCCTGTTTCACCGGGTGGTCGATTCCACGGAGCAGATGATGCGGTTCTATGCCGAGATCGCCATGGGTCTGCCCCCGTCGGATCCGTTTCTGTGGAGCGCATGCTGGACATTGATGGATCCCACCCGTGCGCCGCCGGGAAGGCATACGCTGATCCTCGACACTTACGTATCCAACTGGCTGGCCGATGGCCGCGCCTGGGCGGACATCGGCGAGCAGTACGGGCGCGAAGTCCTGCTTCGCAAGCTCCAGCAATATGCCCCGAACATCAACGATTCCACCATCCTCGGGATGTACGTGGAGACGCGCGAGTCGCTGGAAGCCGCCAACCCGAGTTTCGTCGAGGGCACCACCAACGGCGGTGAACGCATTGCGGCCCAGCTGGGCTATTTCCGGCCCTTTCCCGGATACGCACACTACCGTTCGCCCATCAAGCATCTGTACATGACCGGCCCGCATTGCCATCCCGGCGGCGGGATCTCGGCCATGGGGACCATCACCGCGCGAGTGATGCTGGATGATTTCGGCGTCCGTCGCGCCAATTTCTGAATCGGCCGCAAAAAGGCCCGGAGAGATCCATGAGTCAACGCATCGAAAAGTACACCGCCCTGGTCATGCAGCCGCACATCCATGTGGCGCAGGACCGCGCCGGCATCCAGAAGAACCTGCAGCGTGCGCTGCAGATGATCGACTTCGGGGTGGGCTACACGTGGGAACTGCCGACAAAACTGGTGGTGTTCCCTGAGTACTTCCTGCAGGGCGTGACCACGCCCGGAAAGGGCGAGCACGGCATCGACTCCTTCATGAAGAAGGCCATCACCTTCGACGGCCCGGAGTTCCGGACGCTGGCCGACAAGGCCCGAGAGTACGGGATCTACATTGCCGGCGGCGGTGTGGTTGAAAAGGTGCCGCAGTTTCCCGACCGCTGGTTCAATACCGCCTTCATCATCGGTCCGGACGGGGAACTCGCCCTGCGCTATCACAAGTGGCACATCCCCGCCTCCATTGGCCTCGGCAGCAGTCCGCATGACCTGTTCGAGGAATACAAGCAGGTGTTCGGCGGCGACATCAAGACGCTGTTCCCGGTGATCGACACCCCCATCGGCAAGCTCGGCACCATGACCTGTCACGATGGCTGCACGCCGGAGGTTTCGCGGGCATTGGGCTACAACGGCGTCGAGGTCATCTGCCATCCGGTGGCGCTGCAGGAAATGGAAGGCGTATCCCCGCCGTGGGACTTCTGGATGTTCACCCGCCGCACCCGGGCGCATGACAACATGGCCTATGTGCTGGGCTCGAACTGGGGCACCGTGGATTATGCCTACTATCCAAGCGCGTTCTGCCCGGGGAATTCCTTCGCCATCGACTACACGGGCATGGTGATGCGCCATGCGCCCTATCCCCAGGAGCAGGTGCTGGCCGCCACCATCGACATCGAGGCGCTGCGTGAGCACCGCTCACGCTGCAATCACAACTGCTGGGTCGATGTGCGTACCGAAGGGTTCCGGCAGATTTATGACAAGCCGATCTACCCCGCCAACCAGTTCCCGAGTGGCAAGCCACCCCGCACGCTGGCCGACAAGATGGGCCCTCTCAAGCAGGTGTTCGCCGATCTGTACGGGCGCGGCCAGTTCACGCCACCCGCCGGAATGTCCGTGGCAGACATGCCAGGACTGCACGAGCAACGCGTGACCCGTGCCCAGGAGATGGGCACCCTGAAGAAGAGCTGATGGGGAGAAACGCATGAGGGTGAAATCCGCGCTGGCCGACATGCAGATCACGGTGGGGTCCGTGCATCGCGATGGCCCCGTGCTGGTTCTGGAGTCCGGTGAGGGCAGCGCACTGCAGACCACCATCCGGATCAGCGCACGCGAAGCGCTGGGCATCCTGGGGCGGGTCCTTCGGAGCGGTGCCGGCCTGTCATTCGTGCTCGGGCTTCCCTTTCTGGCACTGCGGCACAGTACCGATCAGTCGAATGACGGCGGACCTGGCACGGGCGGCCCGGTCACCGACATCAACAAGCCCTGGTAGGCCGCCACGGCCGTACGACTCGTGCGGCCGCATTTCAGCACGCCATCACAGGCGCATCATCACGGATTTGGTTTCCAGATAGATCATCAGGCCTTCCAGGCCATGCTCGCGTCCCCAGCCGGACTGCTTCATGCCGCCGATCGGCATGCTCAGTTCCGGAATGCCGTGCACGTTCACCCAGACGATTCCGGACCTGATCCCGGCCGCCACGCGATGCGCGCGTGACAGGTCGCGCGTCCAGATGCTCGCCGCGAGGCCATAGATCGAATCGTTGGCATGACGGATGGCCTGAGCCGCATCGTCGAACGGCATCACCGTCACCACCGGCCCGAAGATTTCCTCCTGCACCGCCGGAACCTCCGCGTGTTCGCAGGCAATCACGGTCGGCTCATAGAAAAATCCCCGGCCGGGCATTGGCGAACCGCCGCAAAGCACCTGGACGGCCTCATTCCGGCTGCGGGCCACGATGCCATCGACCGACTCACGATGCGCTGCCGAGATCAGCGGACCCATCTGGCTGTCGGGGTCCAGACCCGGACCCACCTTCAGGTTCCGGCCGGCCGCCGCGAGCCCCTCGGCCACCTCGCGATAGATGGACCGGTGGGCATAGACGCGCGAGCCTGCCACACACACCTGACCGGCATTGGAGAAAATCCCGGCCGCGGCTGACGGCAACGCCATGGACAGATCGGCGTCCTCGAAGATCAGCGTGGGCGACTTGCCGCCCAGCTCCAGCGACAGGCGCTTCAGATTCCCCTGCGCAGCCACCACCAGCTGCTTGCCAACTCCCGTGGAACCCGTGAACGCCACCTTGTCCACTCCGGGATGCTCGGCCAGGGCCCGACCCACCGATCGGCCGCGCCCACCCAGTACCGATACCACGCCCGGCGGAACGCCCGCTTCGAGCAGCAGTCCGGCCAGCCGCAACACCGACAGGCTGGCCCACTCAGCGGGCTTCAGCACCACGCTGCAGCCGGCGGCCAGTGCCGGTGCCAGCTTCCAGGCAGCCGCGACCAGCGCACCGTTCCAGGGGATGATCTGCGCCACGACACCCACCGGTTCGTGGCGGACGTAACCGTGGAACTCCAGTCCCGGGACCGAGGGTTCGAAGGTATGGCCCGGCATCCGGGTGCACCAGCCGGCGTAGTAGCGGAAAGTCTCCGCGGCGTGCGGCACCTCGTGCTGCAGTGCTGGCGCATACAGCTTGCCGCCGTCCAGACATTCGAGCTCGGCCAGCATTCCGGCATGCGCATCGATGAGATCAGCCACACGCCACAGGACCTGCTGGCGACGTGCCGGCGTCAGGCGCCGCCAGCGGCCATCCTCGAAACTGACGCGGGCAATTGCAACCGCATCGTCCACCTCCCCCTTCCCCGCTTCATGGAAGGCGCCGATCACTTCACCCGTGGCCGGGTCGATCGACTCGATCGTGCCGCTGCCGCTGCGCCAGTGCTCGCCGACCAGAAAGGGGCGCGGCTGCGACAGGAACTTTCGCGTCTCGGGAGATAGCTGATGCGGCCGACCCATGCTCAACCCGCAAGGTAGCGGGACATCACCGCCAGCACGGCATCGTTTTCCCCGCTCAGACCCACCGTGATCCGAAGGCATTGTGCAGGGCCGCCCGCTCCGACCGGGCGCGGAATGATGCCGGCGGCTTCCAGCGCCGCTGCCGCCCCCTCGGCGGTACGCGATGCGTCCGGAAATCGCAGCAGGTAGAAGTTGGTGTGACTGGGCAGGACCTCCACGTGCGGCATGGCCGCCAGCGCCACGGCGATGCGTTCACGCTCGCGGGCCGTGCTGGATCTGACATGGGCGCTGTAGGCCGTATCACGCACTGCCGCCGAGGCCGCAGCCATCGCATCCGCCGATGCATTGAACGGCGTGCGGATGCGCTGCACGCTGTCGACCACGCCGGCCGGCGCATAGACCCAGCCGATGCGCAACCCGGCGAGGCCATACAGCTTGGAAAAGGTGCGCGTCATCACCGCATTGTTGCCAGCGTCCACCAGCGCCGCACCGGCTTCGAAATCATCGGCCGTCACGTAATCGGCATATGCGGCATCGATGACCAGCATCACCTGCGGCGGCAGGCCGCGATACAGGCGCCACAATTCCGCTGCGGACAGGTACTGGCCCACCGGATTGTTGGGCGAGGCAAGCACCACCATGCGGGTGCGGGGTGTGACCGCCGCGAGCAACGCGTCGGTATCGGGCCGCAGCTGCGGCTCCTCGGCGAAAACCAGTGCCGCCCCCTGTGCCGTGGCATGCACCATGGCCATGGCAAAGCTGTGGCGGCTGAACACCACTTCGTCATCCTGCCGCACATAGGCACGGATCAGCAGCTGCAGCAGTTCATCCGAGCCATTGCCGCAGACGATGCGTCCGGCGTCCAGCCGGAACACGCCGGCGATGGCCTCGCGCAGTTCCTGCTGGCTGCCGTCGGGGTAGCGGAACAGTCTGCTCGATACCTGCTGATAGGCCTCGATGGCCCGTGGCGAGGGGCCCAGGTGCGACTCGTTCGCGGAGAGCTTGATCGGCTGATCGCAGCCCTCGATCTCGCCTCTGCCCTGCTGATAGGGCGCAAGTCTCGAGATCTCCGGCCGGGGCACAAGCGTGGTCGCCGGATTTTTCACGCGCGCGTTCATGCAGCACCTGCATGCACGGGCGGCTTGATGATGTGCGTCCAGGGCGAAGTCATGTCGCCGCAGGGTACTTCGATCAGTGCCGGCGCATTTCGATCGAGCGCCGCCTTGATGGCACCGCCCAGCTGTTCCGGACCCTTGACGCGCTCCGCGTGCATGCCAAAGCTCTCCGCATACTTCACGAAATCGGGGTTGCGAAGGTCCGAACCGATGCGCCGGCCGCCGAACCACTCGTTCTGCTGGCGTTGGACGTTCAGGAACCGGTTGTTGTTGAACAGCACGGTGACCAGAGCGATGTTGTACTGCACGGCCGTGGCCATTTCGTTGGAAGTGAACAGGAAGCCTCCGTCTCCAGCGATGTTCACCACCGGTTTGCCGGGATGTGCGACCTTCACGCCCAGTGCCGTGGCATAGCCGTATCCGAGGGTACCCTGATAGCCGCAATTCACGTGGTGGCGCGGCTCGTACACCGGAAAACCATACCAGGACGTGTAACCCACCTGGGTGATTTCATCGACGAAGTAGCCATCCTCCGGCAGGGCCGTTCGAATGGCGTGGAGATAGGACATCTGGGGCTGCACCTGCTCGATCTGTCCTGCCACGCGCTGCTTCAGTGTCTCCAGTTCCTCGCGCCTCGAGGCGCGGGAACGCGAACTCCGGCCCAATGCGGCATTCAGGGCTGGTACGGCCTGCCGCGCATCGGCATGCAGAGCCACGGCCGGGGACTCGATCCGATCGAACTCCGCGGCATCGATGTCGATCCGGATGACGCGCATGCCTGGTGCAGTCTTCCAGTGAAGCAGTTGCTGTTCCATGCGCGTGCCGATGCCGATCACCACGTCGGCATCCTTCCACAGCTCATAGCCGGCAGGCAGCACCTGCGCGAGATACTCCCGGTCGGACACGATGCCGCGACCACTGCGAAAAGACACCACCGGCGCCTGCAGGCGTTGCGCCAGCTCGAACACGGCTTCGTGAGCATCCACGGCCCCGCCACCGACGATGATCAGGGGTCGCTGCGAGCTGGCCAGCAACTGGGCCGCCTGCTCGACCCGGTCCGTGTCGAGCACCGGTGGAGGCAGGGGCTGCGCTGCATCCAGCAGATCAACTTCAGATTGCAACGCCATGATATCCATGGGCATTTCAAGAGACACAGGTCCTCGCCGACCACCCCACAGATGCGCAAAGGCCTGGTTCACCAATGCCGGGGCATCCTGAGGACGATCGATCCGGTCTGCCCAGCGCGTCAGCAGACGCAACGTCGCGAGCTGATCGGGCAACTCGTGCAGGTAGCCGATCCCGCGCCCAATGGCCTGGCTCGGGATCTGACCGGTGAGGCACAGGACGGGTGCATTGGTCGCGTAGGCAGAGCACAACGCAGCCGTGGAGTTCAGGACACCCGGGCCGGGCACCACGGTGTACATGCCGGGCCGGCCGGTGGAACGCGCGTAACCGAACGCCATGTAGCCCGCGCCCTGCTCATGCCTCGCGCCGACGAACCGGACCCTCGGCTCGCGGTACATGGAGTCAAAGAAATGGTCCAGCTGCCCGCCGGGCAGGCCGAATATCGTATCGACGCGATTGCGCATGCACTGCGCGAGGATCGCATCCGCACCGCTCATCCTTGCCATAGGTCCGATCGCCACTGCACCCTGGGAAAATCCGGCCGTCATTTACTCGCGACCGGGCCACGCAAAGCAATGCATTAGTTTTCATTCAGATCATTAGCAAGCCTAATTTGGCCCGCTGATCCTGCGTGCTAGGCTTTCACAGCTCCGACGGGCCGCCAATGGCATCCAGGGCCTTCTGCGAAATGCGCCCCTCTTCCACCAGCCAGTCGCGGAACGCCGCCACCACCGGATCACCGAGAGCACCACTGGAACAGACTGCGTGATACGAATACCTGCAGGGCAGAACCAGATCGAACGGCTTGATCAGCTGACCCTTTCCGAGGGCATCGGCCACCAGCGCACTTCGCCCCAGCGCCACACCATCACCATTGATGGCGGCCGCGGTGACCAGATGCGAATGATTGAACCCCGGCCCGCGCTCGACATCGACATCACCCACGCCGGCGGCTGTCAGCCAGGCCTGCCAGTCGGGGATCATCACGTCGTGCAACAGGGTGTGAAAGCGCAGATCCGATGGCGTTCGCATCGGCTTTTCGGCCGAGACGATGCCGGGGTTGCATACCGGAAAGGCCGTTTCGGACAGGAAGCGGGTCACTTCGAAGCCCGGCCAGTCGCCTTCCCCATAGCGTATGTCGATGCTCACTTCTCCCCTGGCCAGGGCATCGTCCAGCAGGTCGGACGACATGATGCGCACGTCGATGCCAGGATGATCGCGCAGGAAGTGGCCCAGACGCGGCAGCAGCCACAGAAGGCCAAAGGAATCCAGCGTGGCCACATTGATCACGCGCTGGCGCCGGTTGTCCATGACCGAACTGGTCGCCGCACGGATAGCGTCGAATGCGGCGTTGATGCGGGGCAGGTAGGCGCGACCCGAGTCGGTCAGGGCCAGACCCTGACCCCGGCCGATGCGATGGAACAGCGCCACACCCAGCCATTCCTCCAGTGCCTTGATCTGATGGCTCACGGCGGCCTGGGTGACATGCAGGGATTCCGCCGCCCGCGTGAAACTCAGATGGCGCGCAGCCGATTCGAACACGACCAGGGCGTTGAGCGGAGGCAGACGTCGGGCCATGTACAAGTCCTTGATTGAAGCTTTTGGGAGAAAGTCTAGATGAAAATCACCGATGCGCGCGTAATCCTGACCTGCCCGGGGCGCAACTTCGTCACGCTGAAGATCCTGACCGACCAGGGTGTCCATGGCGTGGGCGATGCGACCCTGAATGGCCGGGAACTGTCCGTTGCCGCCTACCTCACCGAGCACGTGATTCCCTGCCTGATCGGCCGGGATGCCCACCAGATCGAGGATATCTGGCAATACCTGTACCGCGGGGCCTACTGGCGCCGCGGTCCGGTCACCATGAGCGCGATTGCCGCGGTGGACACCGCCCTGTGGGACATCAAGGCAAAAGTCGCCGGCCTGCCCCTGTATCAGCTGCTCGGTGGCCGCAGCCGCGAAGGCGTCATGGTCTACGGCCATGCGAACGGGCGCGACATCGCCGAGACCAGCGACGAGGTGCATCGATACATCGAGATGGGGTACCTCGCGATTCGCGCCCAGACCGGGATCCCCGGCATGGCCAGCACCTACGGCGTATCCGGGGACAAGATGTTCTATGAGCCCGCAGACGGCGACCTGCCCACCGAGAACCTGTGGTCGACCGAAAAGTACCTGGCACATGTACCCAGACTGTTCGAAACACTGCGCGACCGGTTCGGAAGCGGCCCGCGGCTGCTGCACGACGTACATCACCGGCTGACGCCCATCGAGGCGGCACGTCTGGGCAAGGCACTGGAGCCCTGTTCGCTCTTCTGGATGGAAGACGCAACTCCGGCGGAAAACCAGGCCAACTTCAGGCTGATCCGCCAGCACACCGTGACGCCGCTGGCCGTGGGCGAGGTGTTCAACACCATCTGGGACTGCAAGCAACTGGTGGAAGAGCAGCTCATCGACTACATTCGCACCACGGTGGTCCATGCCGGCGGCATCACCCACCTGAAACGCATCGCCGACTTTGCCGCCCTGAACAACGTGCGCATGGGCTGCCACGGCGCCACCGATCTGTCTCCCGTCTGCATGAGCGCCTCGCTCCACCTGAACACCGCCATCCCGAATTTCGGCATCCAGGAATACATGCGCCATACGCCGGAAACCGATGCCGTGTTTCCGCATGACTACACATTTGCCAACGGCCGGCTGAACCCGGGGGAATCACCGGGGCATGGCGCCGACATCGACGAAAAGCTGGCGGAGAAGTACCCCTACCGGCGTGCCTTCCTGCCGGTGAACCGGCTGGAGGACGGCACGCTGTGGAACTGGTAGGCCGGAAGGCGGGCCATCCACGGAAATGGGCGGTCCATACCCATGAGCCCGTTTTGTCTGAGCGATTAGGAAGTTTCAGTTGCCAATGGCCCGAGCCGAACCGAAAGATACGCCTGCTGCCTCTTAAAGGCAGCCGCGCCGGCGTCCGATGGGCCCCGCCGCGAAGAATGCCCGACAGGGCTCCAGTCATGACAAAGGGAACAGCGATGAGAACATGTGCAACGATCTTCCTCGGTGTGCTCGCCACCGCACCCGCCATCTGTGCGGCACAGGCAGAGGGGGGTGAGCCCGCGGAGCGCGACTCGGGTCAGCTCGCGGAAATCGTAGTGACCGCACAACGCCGGGAGGAATCGCTGCAGAACGTGCCCATTTCGATCAGCGCATTCACCGCAAGTGATCTGGAGAAGTCCAACATCACGCAGGCCCGCGATTACCTGATGATGTCGCCCAACGTCAGCTTCTCCGACGACGGGCAGACCGGCAACCGCTCCATCAGGATTTCCATTCGCGGTGTCAGCAACGTCTCGCTGGGGGAAATCGCCTCTCCCAACGCCCTGGGCTACTACATCGACGAGTTCAACGTGGGCTCGGTTGCGAGCAATACCATCAACCCGGGATTGCTGGATGTCGAGCGTGTGGAAGTCCTGCGTGGTCCGCAGGGCACCTATTTCGGCCGCAACTCCACGGGCGGTGCGATCAACATCACCACGAAGCTCCCCGACCGGCACTGGTTCGCCGAGCTTGGAGGCAAGGTCGGAAACTTCGGAACCTGGGGCGGGCATGGCATTGTCAATGTGCCCTTGAGCGACACCTTCTTCCTGCGCGGCGTGCTGAACTACGAAAGCAGCACGGGTCTGGTCAAGAACATCATTCCGACCGGCACGCCGAACAGCGGATACGACCAGACGGACGCGCGGCTTTCGGCACGCTGGCTGATCACGGACAATTTCACCGCCGACTTTTCCTACTCCTACTCCAACGACACTGAAGGATTCGACGGCGACGTCAATACCGGGGTTCTCGATCTTGACACCATGAGCATCGAAGGGCCGACCTTCCGGCCGATCAGTGACGGTTTGCCGTACTACCCGCAGAACCAGCGTCTGGTCGCGCATGGAACGCCCGAATGGAACCGCAACGGGCTGCAGCTGGCCAACCTGCGCCTGACCTATGACTTCGGGGGCTTTACGCTGAAGTCGATCACCGGCCAGATCCGTACGCGCAATTCGCGCATGTTCGACCAGGACGTGGTCTCCCCCGACACCATCAACCGGCGCAACGAGTGGCATGCCGATTCCACGAGCCAGGAATTCCGGCTCCAATCCAAATCCGGCAACGCGCTCGACTGGGTGGTGGGTGCCCTGTACGCTCGTGACAAGAACGAGCGATACAATCGTATCTATCTCGGAACGGAATTCACCTATACCTATCCCGACACGGGTGAGACGGTCGGTCTGGCGCCCCCCTTCCCGGACCTGGCCATCAACGAGAACAACTCCAGCTTTACCAACAAGAGCGCAGCGCTGTACGGCGAGGTCACCTGGCACTTCACGGATGCCTGGGCGTTCACGGCAGGTGGTCGGTATACCCATGACAAGATCGACAATACCCTGACCGGTCTGATCGCATTCGGCTCCCCGCAGCCGGACCTTGCCGGCAGTTCCTCGTTCAATGACTTCTCCCCGCGTGCGGTGCTGACCTACAAGCTCTCGCCCGATGTCAATTTCTACGCCTCCATCGCCCGGGGCTACAAGGCCGGCGGCAACAACCTGAACGGTTCGCTCCCGCAGCATGTCAGGCCGTTTGCACCGGAGAAGGCATGGAACTACGAAGTCGGCTTCAAGTCCGAGTTCTGGGACCACCGGGCCCTGCTCAACGGATCCGTGTTTTACATGAAGTGGTCTGACCTGCAGTCGGACGTCATCTACCTGATCGATCCGACCGACATCAGCTCCGCCGTTTCGCTGACTGAAAGTGCGGCCAATGCGACCAGCAAGGGCATCGATCTGGAGGCCCGCTTCCGGCCGATCGAGCCCCTGACGCTTGGATTTACCCTGGGTTATCTGGACGCTACATTCGGCAAATTCCCCAATGCCGTCGTGTACAGCAATGAGGTCGACCTTTCGGGACGGCAGCTGCCGCAATCGCCCCGCTGGACCGGCAATGCATCGGCTGAATGGTCAAAGGAAGTGTCAGACAGCTTCAGCTGGTATGCCCGCTTTGAAGAATCGTTCCGCAGCAAGTCCTTCTCGAACCTCCAGGCCGTAGCAGCAGCTCCGCTCGGACTGCCGCAGTTCCCGTATCAGTCGCCGTCATTCGCAGTGTCGAATCTGTCAGCCGGCGTGAATGTCGGAGACCTGACGATCAGGGGGTCCATCGACAACCTGTTCGACAAGCAGTACTACACCGGAACCGGAGATCACTTCGGCTTTGCAGGCGTGCGTGTGCGCCCGCATCCGCGGATGTGGCTCATCGAGGCCATCTACCGGATGCGCTGAAAGCCCTCGGGAGAGCGGTCCATGAAAAGATCGCTCTCCTTGTCTTTCGAGGACCACTGAGCGGCCCATTGACCAGATTCCGTGAGCAGCATCGATCCATCAGTCCGGACCAGAACCAGTCTTCGCGCCAATCGCGGGCTGATCGCAAGGGTGTCGACCGTTCTTGGAATGGTTCTTGCCTGCACACTCTGTCAGGCAGGCGAATCGGTCAGATTCGAAAACCCGGTACCGATCACGGTGTCGGCGCAGGCGCGACAGTTCCTGAGCGACCTGCACGCCCCGACACCGCTTGTACTGCCGGATGCGCAGGACGCCGCGGGCTGGCGAAAGATCCAGCAGGATTACGAGAATCGCTCTGCAGGGGCCATGAGCCGGATCCGCGAGCAGTATCAACCACAGATCCGCAGCGCGACTTACGCTGGCGTTCCGGTACTGGATATTCGACCGCGGGATTATCACCCCGACCGACGCGTTGTAATCTTCGTGCATGGCGGCGGCTACGTGATGGGCTCCGCGGCCAGTTCCCTGGGCGCGTCAGTGCCGATGGCAAGCGACTCTGGTTTGCGGATCATCTCGGTGGACTACTCCCTGGCGCCGGAGACGCCCTATGACAGGATGGTCGATCAGGTGGTCCGCGTCATCGAGGCCGTGATCAAGGAAGGTCATCCGCCGTCCAGCCTTGCCGTGATGGGAGTATCGGCAGGTGGTGGCCTCGCGACGGGAAGCCTGTTGCGCATGCAGGCCGAGGGCAAGCCACTGCCGGCGACGCTCCTGCTCTGGTCTCCGGCAGCCGACCTCGCGATGCAGGGCGAGACCATGACCACCCTGGCCCGCTATGAGCCGGCATTTGACGTCTCACAGGCCCATGAGATGCTGGGCATGGTTGCACCGCCGGGCCGGTTGAACGATCCGGTCGTTTCGCCGGTTCACGGGAAATTCGGTCCCAGCTTCCCACCGACCCTTATCCAGGGGGGAACGCGCGAGGTCCTGCTGAGCGGATTTGTCCGGCTTTACCAGGCCATTGACACCCAGGGCGGAATGGCAAGACTGGATCTGTACGAGGGCATGGTGCACACATTTCAGGAGATCCGTCCGGATCTGCCCGAATCGCAGCTGGCACGCCGAAAGAGCGCGGCGTTCCTGATACAGCACCTCAAGTGATGATGACAGGCCCCGGGCACACACGAACAGGCAGCCCGGGCAACCGGGCGGCAACGCCGGTGCTCTGGGGCATCGTGGGCACCGGCCACATGGCAAGCGTGCTGGCCACCGAGTTCGCCACCCTTGCCGCGGATGAGGCGCAGCTGGTGGCTGTCTGCGGGCGCGATGCGGGCCGCGCCGCGGCCTTTGCCGCCAGGCACGACATCCGTCGCATCCATGGCGACTTCCGGCATCTGGCGAAGGACCCGGACATCGATGTCCTGTACATCGCAACGCCCCATCCCCTGCACCACGAGTGCATGCTGGCTGCCATCGAGGCGGGCAAGGCCGTGCTGTGCGAAAAGCCCTTCACCGTCAATGCCGTCCAGGCAGCGGAGGCAATCGATGCGGCACGCCGGCGCGGTGTGTTCGTGATGGAGGCGATGTGGACCCGCTTTCTGCCTGCAATCGCCGCCCTGCGCGAACTGCTGGCCGGGGGCGCCATCGGACGCATCCAGATGATCGTGGGGGGTGGAGCGTTCATGCCGGACCGCAACGCTGGCCATTACCTGTTCGACCCGCGACGCGCCGGCGGCGTGCTGCTGGATGCGGGGGTCTATCTGGTCTCGATGGCATCCATGCTGCTCGGAACGCCGGTGCGCATTCAGGCCAGCGGGCGCATAGGCGCAAGCGGCGTCGACGAGCAGGATGCCGTGCTGCTGGATCACGAAGGCGGCGCCACGGCCTGCCTGTACGTGTCACTCCACTCGAAGCGCCCGCCGGAGCTGGAGATCCTGGGCGATGCGGGCCGCATCTGCATTCCCGCACCAGTGTTCCGTCCCGCGCATCTGGTGCTGTGGGATCGCGAAGGTCGCGAACTGCGCATGGAACATCCCATCGAGGGCAGCGGCTACGGCTACCAGCTGCGCGCCGTGAATGCCGCCCTGCGAGCAGGCCTCACCGGGTGTCCCATCATGCCGCTGGAGGAATCCCTCGGGATCATGCGTACACTGGACGGCATCCGTGCCCGGATCGGGCTCGTGTATCCAGGCGAGTCCAGACAACCCGAAGGGAGGAACATCTGATGGCAGTCGTTCTGATCACCGGCTCCAACAGCGGCCTGGGCGCGTCGGCGACCCGGCATTTCGCGCGCAATGGCGATATCGTGTATGCCTCGATGCGCGATCCGGCCGGCGCCGGAGACCTCACCGCCCTCGCACGGCGGGAATCGCTGGACATCCGGCCGGTCGCACTCGACGTCACCCGCAGCGCCGATTTCGCCCCCCTCCTGTCGAGAATCGTCACCGAGAGTGGCCGGATCGACGTGCTGGTGAACAATGCCGGCATCCTGCGTGCCGGCGCCTTCGAGGATCTGCAGGAGCGCGACATTCGCGCTGTAATGGAGACCAATTTCCTGGCGCCCATGCTGCTGGCGCGGGCGGCTCTGCCTCACATGCGGGCACAGCGCTCCGGCTGCATCATCATGATCAGCTCGCTGTCCGGCATCGCCGGGCTCCCGGGGGACGTGGCCTACACCGGCAGCAAATTCGCACTGGAAGGTGCCACCGAGGCCTTGCGCCACGAGGTGGACCGCTGGAACATCCGCGTGGCGCTGGTGGAAGGCGGACTGTATGCCACACGCATCATGGACTGGAGCCTGCGCGAAGGTGGTGTGCTGCCAGAGCACTATCCGGCCGATTCGCCCTACCGCGCCCTGATCGAACAGCGCCAGCGGGAACTGGTGCAGCGCCTGCCGCAGGCCATGGATCCCGACATCGTCGGACGGCTCCTGCTCGATATCGCACGCTCCGACGGACAGCAGCTGCGCTGGCCCGCCGATGAAGTCGCGCGCCGGGTGCTGGGCACGATGTGGGCGCAGGATGATGCCTCCCGCGATGTCTTCCTGCGCGGCGTGGCCGGTTCGGACTGGTGGAGCCAGGGTCTGGATGCTCCGCCCGGAGAGATTTGAAACGATGATGAACAAGCTTGCGCATGTATGCATCGAGCCGGTCGATTACGTGCCGAGGCCTGCATGAGCGCCGCGAAGGTCTGTCTGGTCACCGGTGGAGGCGCAGGCATCGGACGGGCCTGCGTGGAGTATTTTGCAGCCCAGGGCTGCAACGTGCTGGTCGCCGATCTGTTGGAGCGGGCGGCGCAGGCATCGGCCCGGCAGGCGCAGGAAACTCATGGCATCGACTGCATGGGCGTGAGCTGCGACGTGGCCAGCCGCGCGGACTGCGAGGCAGCCGCCCAGAAAGCCGTGGAGCGCTGGGGACGGATCGATGTGCTGGTGGGCAATGCCGGCGTACAGATCGCGGCGCGCCTGCTGGAAGCTGACGAGAGTCACTGGGACCGGCTGGTGTCGGTCAACCTGAAGGGCGTGGCCAATGCCTGCCGCGCCGTGCTGCCCTCGATGATCCGGCAACATGATGGGCGCATCGTGCTCGTGTCCTCGATCAACGCACTGCTGTCCCCGCCCGGCATGAGCGTGTACGACATGACCAAGGCCGGCGTCATCGGGCTGATGCGAAGCCTGGCCGTGGATCACGGTCGCGACGGGATACGGGTGAACGCGGTGTGCCCTGGTGCCACGCTCACCGACCATCACCTGCGTGCCGCCGCCGCCCGCGGCCAGAGCGAGGCGCAGCTGCGCGAAGCCACACGTGGCTATGCACTGCTCGGCCGCGTGGCCGAGCCCGCCGAAATCGCCGCTGCCATCCACTTCCTCGCGAGCGATGCAGCCTCGTTCGTCACCGGCGCCACTCTGGTGGTCGACGGCGGTTTCACCATCAGGGGCTGAGCGGCCGCGCCTGGCGCTTCCGCGCGCGCACCCTTTCCGGGCGACGGGTCGTCACGGCCGGAACAGTTGCCCGGAATCAGGCGCTGACGTTAAAGTCCCCCCAGGATCGGGTCGGACGACAAGGCGGCAATGAGCACAAGTTCAGGCTGGGTGAGCTGGGCGATCCTGTCGGCTTGCTTTGCCGCACTCACGGCAGTCTTCGCCAGGGTCGGTGTACAGGACGTGGATGCGGACCTGGCCACCTTCATCCGTACGGTGCTCATCGTCCTTGCCCTGGGCCCGCTGGTGTGGCTCACGGGGAAGTGGGCCAATCCGTTGACGCTCTCGAGCCGCACGCTGTTCTTTCTGGCCTTGTCGGCCCTGGCCACCGGCGCTTCCTGGATCTGCTATTTCCGGGCGCTGAAGCTGGGCACGGTCGCGCAGGTGGCGCCCGTGGACAAGTTCAGCGTGGTTCTGGCCGCCATGTTTGCCTATTTCCTGCTGGGCGAGCGCCCCAGCCCCAGGACCTGGATCGGGATTGCGCTGGTCACGATCGGGATCCTGATCCTGGTGATCCAGCCCGCATCTTCGAACCGCAGTTGACAGCAGTGGGGGCAAACATCCATCTTCCTGCATGGCGACCGGGAGGCATCCGGGCGCGGTCGTTCAGCTCCACGCAGAGGCAGGTCCAATGCCGGCTTTGACCCTGGCAACCAGTTCCCGCATCTTCACCACGCGGTTCGCCGTTTCGGCAGCCCTGGCACGCGAGGGCGCCACGCTCGTGCCGGGGGGCTACAGCCGGAGTACATTCAATTTCGGGCCTCATGCGATCTTTGTCCAGCGAGGTGATGGCGCGCACATCACGACGGTCGAGGGTCACCGGATGCTCGATCTCAACAACAACTTCACCGTCAATGTGCTGGGACACGCTCATCCGGGAATCTCGCAGGCATTGATGCAGGCAATCCCGTCCGGAATTTCCTTCGGCAACCCGGGACGCGCCGAAGCAAGACTTGCCCGCATGCTCATCGACCGCATTCCATCCGTGCAGAGAATCCAGTTCTCGTGCTCGGCGACCGAGTCCTGCATGAGTGCGGTGCGTCTCGCCCGCGCCTTCACCGGGCGGACGCGGATTGCCAAGTTCGAGGGCGGGTATCACGGGTTTTCAGACACGCTGCATATTTCATCACACACGCAGCCGGGTGATGGGGCCGGGAGCGACTCTGATCCTGCGGCGCATGCGGACAGCGGCGGCATCCCCAGGTTCGAAACCGACAACATCATCGTCCTGGTACAGAACGATCGTGCAGGCACTGCCCGGATCCTGCGCGCACACGGGCACGAGATCGCGTGCCTGATCCTTGAACTGCAGAGCGGTGCCGGCGGACTGGTGGCGCTTGACCGGGACTTCGTCGAGGAACTTCGCGCCATCACCAGCAAACTGGGGATCGTGCTGATCTTCGACGAGACGATCAGCCTGCGGGCCGGATACAACGGCCTGCAAGGTTTGTATGGCGTGACCCCGGACCTCACCGTCATGGGCAAGATCATCGGTGGCGGTTTGCCGCTCGGTGCCGTGGGCGGGTCTGCCGAAATCATGAAACTGCTCGAGGATGGCACGGTCCGGATCTCGGGCACCCACCACGGTCACAAGCTGGCACTGATTGCAGGTGAGGCATGCATGACTGCGATGGACAGGAGTGCCTTCGACCGGTTGAATGCGCAAGCCTTGCGCATCATGACGGAATTGAACGACTGGAGCACCGCCCGGCAAAGTCCATTCGCGGTATTTGGCAACGGTTCTTCGCACATGGCCTACGCCTGGCTGAATGCGCCGGGACTGCAGGTAAGGAATCACCGGGATTACTGGCACAAGGTCAACGCGGAAAAAACGCACATCCTGTCGCTTGAACTGGCCAATCGAGGGTTCTTCCCCGTGCACCGTGGCGAAATCTCGCTGTCCCTGCCCATGACCGATGCCGACGTCGACTCGTTCATCCAGACTGTCAAGGATATCGTCATCGAACTCGGACGCTGAACGCACACATCCCGGACATTCTCCGGACGGCGCGAACCGGCTGAATCACCCTCAACCACTGATCCGAAGACCACCCATGAATGAAACCCGCAACTATGCAGACCATGACGATTTTCACGATGTCGAACAGGGTCCTGCGTTCCAGGAATGGACCCTGGGCATGGAACAGAACCGCCCCGCCCACACGGATGAACTCACTGGGACCCTGGAACTGCATCGGGAGGATGGCGCGATCCTGTCGCTCACGCTCAGCGGCCGCAAGGCATCCTGGCAGGTCAGCGCACCTCCGGCCACGGCCGCGGAGCAACCCGACTGGTTCAGCCGCGGGAAGGGATCCGGCGAACTGACTGTCCTGCCATTGCCCGGCGGCATCTACTTCATCGACATCCTCATCGGCCGTGAGGATGCACCCAACGCCACCTGTGCAACCATGGTCCTTGACCGCACCCGCTCGCGTGCCCTGCTGGTCTACACCTGGACCTATGATCGCGGTGACATGCGACGGACCCGCTCATCCATTCACTCCGTCGGCATCGGCGCTCCTGCGCGCGATCCGATCACGCGTACTGCCGATCTCGTCGGCCGCCGTGCCATGTGGGTGTACAGCGACAGCCATGCCTATGAGCACATCTATCTCAATTCGGGGACCTATGCATGGCACTGCCTGGCCGGTCCCGAGAAATCGATTGCCGATGTCGACCAGACCCGCACTTACCGGATCACCAGCGAGATCTACGTGTTTTTCGTCACCGAAACCGTATTTCCCTGGGACGGCGTGTTCGTGCTCAACTTCACGCCCGGCGCCATGACCAACATCGGGAGGTTTTTCGGCTGGGATCCGAAGCCGGACGTGCTGTCGCACAAGACCTTCGGTGCGCGTGGCTGCATCCTCAACCAGACGGAACATGTCTTCCAGGGCTAGCGTACTGATCCGTACACCTTGTTGAGGGACAGCGCGAAGAACTGGAAGGGGCGCTCCACCCGCATGAAATCCAGCGGGCAATGCCGGATGCCGGCCGGAATGTACAGTGACCCGGTGGTCGTCACCCGGTAGTTTTCGCCCCCGATGTCGATCGAGATCTCCCCTCCCAGATCGTGCGGATTCGCCGGATCGCTCCCCAGCCAGACGAGGACTTCGTCATAATCATGGACGTGCTCATTCACCCAGTGTATGCGTTTGTCGGTCGGACCAATCCAGCTGTAGGCCATGTGCACGGTTGCCCCGGGGATATCCACCGCACGCAGGAGTCCGAAGGGATCGCCGATGTTGGCCGGGCGTACCTCGCCGATGGCCGGCCCTTCGTTGTCGAGATCATCGTTGACGATCTTCATGTTGCGGGTAAAAAGGTGTTCGAATCGGCCGGCCATGGTAGTCCTCATTTGAAAGCGATGCCGTCTGTCCCGGCATGGGCACACGCTAAACGCAATTCCATGGATTGTCGACACCCGCATGACGGTCTCCGATACTGAGCGCCGGAACGCGGATGGCGCGCTGCGCCGGGGTGCCATCGGCACCGGCGATATCGTGTTTTTCGTGGTTGCCGCCGCCGGCCCGCTGGCCGCCACGGTGGGTGCATCACCCATGACCTTTCGCGCCAACGGGGTCGGCACCACCGGAACCTACCTGATCGGCACACTCATCTACCTCGTCTTCGCGGTGGGATTTGCGACCATGTCGCGCCACGTCTCGTCGGCAGGCGGCTTCGCCATGCTGATCTCGCGCGGCCTTGGCGCCCGGGCGGGTTTTGCTGCCGCAGGCGTGGCACTGCTCGCCTACAATGCCATGCTGGTCGGCATCATCGGATTGTTCTCGTTTTTCGCGAACAGCATATTCGCCGATCTCACGGGCATCCATGTCCCGTGGCAGGACTGGGCGGCCCTGGTCATCATCAGCATCGGCGTCATGGGTTACCTTGACATCCACATGAGCGCGCGCGTGCTCGGGGTGCTCATGATCCTCGAAGTGGCCATACTCATCCTGTTTTCCGTGGCGGTGATCGCCACCGGCGGGCAAAACGGCCTGAACCTGGATGCCTTCCATCCGGATCGGGTGTTCAGCGGGAACGTCGGCCTTGCCTTCCTGTTCGCGTTCTCGGCGTTCATCGGCGTGGAGGCCACTGTCATCTACGGCGAGGAGGCCAGAAATCCCGAACGCACGGTACCGCGCGCAACCTACATCGCGGTTGCGCTCACGGGCGGCTTCTACGTGCTGGTCACCTATGCACTGGGCTGCGCATACGGCACGGAGCGGGTCGTCGAGATCGCCGCCAGGCACCCCGACACCTTTGTCTTCGACATCAACACCCGGTATGTCGGCGCGTGGTCCACGCTGCTGATGAAGATCCTGGTCATCACCAGCCTGTTTGCAGTCCTGCTCGCCCTGCAGAACACCTGTTCGCGGTATCTGTTCGCCATGGGCCGGGGCCGGCTCCTGCCAGCCTCCCTTGGCCGCAGTCATCCAAGATATTGCTCTCCATACCGGGCCAGCCTCGTGGAGTCCCTGATCGTCGTCATCGCCGTCGGCGCTTTCGTGGCGGTCCGGGCCGATCCGTTTGCCACGCTGTATGCCTGGTTCGTCGGCCTGGGAACCGTCGGAGTTCTCGTCCTGCAGTTCTTCGCGTCCATCGCAGTGGTGGGCTTCTTCCGCAGGACGCGACGTGACCGCCGGATCTGGCCGACCCTCGTCGCGCCCATCCTGGGCGCCCTGGGTCTGGGATTCGCGCTCGTGCTCGCGCTGGTCTACTTCAACGAGATGACCGGCGTCACGCGCGGTCCGGTCACGCTGCTGCCGGTGCTGGTCCCGGCCATTGCCATCGCCGGGATGCTGTGGGGCGCACATCGCCAGCGTTCCCACAACGCCTCGGTTGACGAAGGCTTCGAGGCAAAGACGCTGACCGGTCAGCCCTGATCCGGTGCATCCTTTGGCTGCAGCTCCAGCTCCGGCAATTCCTGTCTCGCCAGTCCCTGAACGTTGCCGGCAATGCCGATCAGCTCGGTCATCGCCAGCTGGATCTGCTTTTCGCGCCGTGCCCAGCGCTGCTGCGTGGTGGTCTTCTCGGATTCCAGTTCCTCACGCATGCGCTTGAAGGCGTCCACCACTGCACGGATCTTCCGGGCGAACTGTACGCTGGTGACGTAATCGTACAGTGCCTCCATGCTCTCCCCCTTGCCTTTGCTGACCAGCCGTTGATGATGCACATCCAGCACGCCCGCCCGCAGCGCCTGTGCCAATGGCACCGCCGTGCTCCAGCCGCTCACCCAGACCTCCTCGTGCAGGCCGAACGCCTGCGACGCCGTGAATTCCCGCGGCAGCACCAGGGTGACCAGCACGCCCAGATCCGCGCCGCACGCCCGCATGTCCTCCTTCAGCTTGGCGGTCCAGGGTGCACTCCAGTCCCTGGTCCGTTTGACTTCCCACAGGATGGTGCCCGCAAGTTGTCCCGATCGGGTCATGACCCGATGGATGATGTCGCCACCGCGGGCACCTTTTTTCACTTCCTCGAAGGCATCGATCGGGAACTGGCGCCGGAGCGCATCTTCCATCGCCAGCTCCAGCACCTCGCCCTGCAACTGCTGCGACCCCTGCTCGGCCCTGCGCTGCGCGGCGGCCAGCTGCATGTTCAGGTCATCGAGCTTCTTCTGCAGCTCGGCCACCTGCAGCGCGCTTCGCTCCTCGATCTGGCTGCGGACCCGCGTCTCGATCGCACTGCGCCCCGCATCCACCTTGCGCGCCACTTCCAGATCCATCGCGGCTTCGCGGTCGGCCAGAGCATCCCTTTCCTTGCGCCAGCCCAGTTCCTGTTCGCGCATGGTCTGCAGTTGCTGCTGCTGTTCGGCCAGGCGTGTTTCCAGCTGCACCTGCCGCTTGCGCTCGACCTCGATGGCCTCACGCGTCTGGGCATCCGCGCGGCGCTGTTCGGTTGCGCGCTCGGTCTGACGCATTTCGGACAGCGCCGCTTCGCTGTCGCGCTCCAGGCCTTCCAGGGTGCGTCTGGCAAGCCCGTCCTCCATGCGGAACTCATGCCCGCAGTCCGGGCAGGTGATCGCCGTATCCGCTGCAACGAACAGGCGGCGTGGTGGACGTGATGTACTCATGAACCCGTTGCCACCCGTACGACCATGCCTGACTCGATCGAGTCAGGAGGATTGATGATGACCCGATCACCAGCGGCGAGCCCCTGGACGACTTCCACCTCCTTGCCGAAATCCCTTCCAAGGGTCACCTGCCTGAGTTCCACCTTGCCCATGTCATCCACACGGGCAATGCTCAGTCCCTCCGAACGGAACAGCAGGCAATTGGCCGGTAGGCGCAGCCCGCCACCACCGGCCGCCAGATCGAAGGCCACTTCGCCATAGGAGCCTGGCCGGATGCGGGCACCGCCATTGTCCAGTTCGAGCTGGGTGAGCAGTGTGCGCGATACGGGATCGAGTGCGCCCGCGATGCTGGCCACGCGCACGGGGAACATCTTCCCGGGCAGTTCGGAAATCCGCAGCACCGCAGGGTCTCCGACCTTGATCGCAGGCGCAAACCCCTGTGGCACGTTGACATACACGCGAAGGCGGCTCACATCCTGGATGCGGAACAACTCCTGGCCCGCGCCCGCGCCGCTCCCCGCGGTCACCAGCGCACCAATGTCGGTCCCGCGTGCGGTGATGACCCCGTCGAACGGTGCCCTGATCCGCTGGAAATCGCCCAGCTGGCTCAGACGGTTCAGGTTGGCCCGGGCGGCCGCCAGATCGGAATGTTTCGCCGCTGCGTCGGCCACCTTTTCATCGACATCCTGCCTCGCCACGGAATCCGTGGCGAGCATCGATTTCCACCTGGCTGCCGTGCTCTGAGCCAGCTGCTCTGCCGTCTCCGAGGCCGCGAGCTGGGCTCTTGCCTGGGCAATCTGCTGGGTAACCTCCGGCGCCTCGATTTCCGCCAGCAACTGGCCACGCCGGACCCGATCACCGATGTCCACCAGCCAGCGTCGCAGATAGCCGTTGGCGCGGGCATGGATGGGCGCATCGGCCCAGGCCTCGATATTGGCAGGCAGCTGAAGGGTTCCGCCCTCGTGATCCGCACTGGGCAATACCACATTGACCCTGGGCAGCGCTGCATCACGGGCAATCCCTGCCAGTGCGCTGCGGGTTTGCAGGCGAGTCAGGATGCCCCATCCGGCCACGACCAGCACGAGGAGAAGTGCCAGCCAGCCCCAGCGGCGCCCACCGGTGCGAAGCGGGTCAGGACTCATGGAGCCTGCTCCGGTTTCGATGCGCGATGGCCGTGAATCAGGTTGAACACCGCCGGCACGAAGAAGAGTGTCGCGCCCGTTGCAAGGATCAATCCTCCGATGACCGCACGCCCCAACGGCGCATTCTGCTCTCCCCCCTCTCCCAGGCCCAGCGCCATCGGCAGCATGCCGATGATCATGGCCGCTGCGGTCATCAGCACCGGGCGGATGCGCGCCACGCCGGCCTCGATGGCCGCCTGCCCGGCCTCCATGCCGGCATCGAGCTGCTCGCGTGCGAAACTCACCACCAGTACGCTGTTGGCCGTGGCCACTCCCATGCACATGATGGCACCGATCAGGGCCGGCACACTCACCGTGGTATGGGTCAGGAACAGCATCCACACGATGCCCGCCAGTGCCGCCGGCAAGCCGGTGATGATGATGAACGGATCAAGCCAGGACTGGAAGTTGATCACGATCAGCAGGTAGACCAGCACCACCGCGCCCAGCAGCCCCAGCAGCAGGCCGTTGAAGGATCCGGTCATGGTCTGTGCCTGGCCCCTGATGGATACCGTCGAGCCCTTTGGAACCTGCCCCGACA
The DNA here is from genome assembly GCA_044226785.1 of Steroidobacteraceae bacterium. Taxonomy (GTDB): domain Bacteria; phylum Pseudomonadota; class Gammaproteobacteria; order Steroidobacterales; family Steroidobacteraceae; genus TMP-86. Next base: position 27,487 of record JBGAGK010000006.1, read on the forward strand.
TCTCCTTGACGATGGCGCGTACCTTGCCCGCCACGAATCCCAGGTCGATGCCATCGACCGATGCGAATACGTCGATCACCGGGCGGGCATTGTAATGACTGACCACGGCCGGTGCGACACTCCGGCTGAAACTCGCCATGTTGCCCAGAACCTGAGGCGTCGCGGCACCCCCCGCCATCGACGACACCGGTGTGAGCTTGAGCTGGTCAAGCGTGTCGAGCCGGTACTGCGGGGTCTGCACCACCACCGAATAGGAATTTCCAGTGTGCGGATCGAGCCAGAACGACGGCTGGGTCTGGAAACTGCCCGAAAGCGATACCAGCAGATCGGATGCGATGGATGCCTGGGTGAGCCCCAACTGCTGTGCGCGGATACGGTCCACATCCACATTGAGCTGCGGGTAATCGAACGCCTGGTGCACATGGACGTCGGCCGCACCCGGTACCTTCTGGATGCGCCTGACCAGTTCCCGCGCCAGCTTTCGGTTGGCCTCGATGTCCATGCCCGCAATCTGGATGTCGATGGGCACCGGGACTCCGAAGTTCAGGATCTGGTTGACGATATCGGCTGGCAGAAATGAAAAATCCACACCCGGAAAACGATCACGCAGCGTACGTCGCAGCCGTTCCACGTGCTGCGCGGTGGGTGTATGGCGTTCCTTCAGCGAGATGAGCACATCGGCATCCGAAGGTCCGATCGGCGATGAAGTGCTGTAGGAGAGGTTGATGCCGCTGTAGGGGACGCCGATGTTGTCCGCGATGCTGTCGACCTGCACTGCCGGGATCACCTCCCGGACACTGGCTTCCACCCGGTCGGTCAGCGCCGCGGTCTCCTCGATGCGCATGCCCGTCGGCCCGCGCAGGTGCAGCTTGATCTGACCCGCATCCACGCTGGGGAAGAAATCCTGTCCGAGGCCCGGAAGCGGGCCCAGCGGAAATGCCAGCAGCGCCGTCGAAGCCATGGCGGCCAGGAAAGGTACTGCGAAGCGCGGACCGGCCTGGATGGCGCGCTCCAGCCAGCGCCGGTAATGCTGGCGAAGTTTCCCGAAACTTTCCTCGAAGGCCCGTTGCCAGCGTGCAAGGAGGTGCCGGGAGTGCTGGTGCTGTTCATGTTCATGCGGATGCAGCCAGAAACTCGCCAGCGTCGGTACCAGCGTGCGCGACAGCACGTAGGAAGCCAGCATGGCGAATACCACCGCTTCTGCCATGGGCACGAACAGGAACCGGGCGATCCCCGACAGGTAGAACATCGGAATGAACACGATGCAGATGGCCAGAGTCGACACGAATGCCGGCACGGCGATCTGGTGTGCACCATCCAGGACCGCCTGCTTCACCTCCTTGCCCATTTCCAGATGCGCATTGATGTTCTCGATGGTGACCGTGGCATCATCCACCAGGATGCCGACGGCCAGCGCAAGGCCGCCGAGGGTCATGATGTTCATGGTCTCACCCAGCGCCGACAGGCAGACGATCGAGGTCAATGCCGCCAGCGGAATGGAGATGGTGATGATCAGCGTGCTGCGCCAGCTCCCCAGGAACAGCAGGATCATGATCGCAGTGAGTGCCGCCGCGACCAGCCCTTCGCGGATCACTCCCTGGACAGCTGCCCGCACGAACAGCGACTGGTCGCCGATGGCCTGGATCGACAGGTCAGCCGGCAGGCCGGCCTTCAGGGTCCTGATGCGTTCACGCACCCCGCGGATCACATCCAGCGTGGAAGCATTGCCGGTCTTCAGGACATTGAGCAGGACGGCCCGCTGTCCGCCCAGACGCACCACATTGGTCTGCGGCGAGGATCCATCCCTGACATGGGCCACATCGCGTACGCGCAGCACGTTGCCGTGCTGGACGCCCAGGGGCAGATCGTTAAGTTCATCCACCGTGCGCGTTCCGGAATTGAGCTGCACGTAATACTCGGTCGGTCCGATCTTCTGCGTTCCGGCCGGGATGATCAGGTTCTGCGCCGCGATGGCGTTGGACACATCCAGCGCCGACATCCCGTTGGCGCGCAAGGCCTGCGGATTCAGGTCCACCTGCACCTGCCGCATGCGGCCTCCGTAGGGGTACGGCAGCGCGACCCCCGGGACCGTGGCCAGACCCGCGCGCACGCTCATCAGCGCAAGGTCGTTGATTTCGGCCTCGGAGAGCGACGGGCTGGAAAAGGCGAGCTGCAGCACCGGAACGGTGGAGGCATCGTAGGCCAGCACGAACGGGGGATTGGTTCCGGGCGGCATCTGGCGGAGCTGCGCCTGCGAGACGGCGGCGATCTGGGCGTAGGCCAGATCCTCATTCACATCGGGCTGGAAGAACGCTTTGACCACGGCCATGCCGTTCAACGACTGCGATTCGGTGTGCTCCACATTGGTGATCGCGGTCTGGGCGTTGCGCTCGGTGCCGAGCACGATGCGATTGGCCATTTCCTGGGGCGGGAGCCCTGTGTAGAACCAGATGGTGGCCGCGATCGGAATGCGGATGCTGGGGAAAATGTCGACCGCTGTGCGGCTCAGGGTGAACAGTCCGAGCAGGACGATGACCAGGCTCAGCGCCATGAACGTGAGCGGGCGCCTCAAGGCAAGCTGGACGATCCACATCGGATCAGGAATCCACGCCGGACCGGACCCGCAATGGGCGATACCGGGTCAAGCTATTTCCCGAGCGGGGTCAAATGCTGCTGTAGTCGGTTGAACGCCGACCACTGATCAGCCGCTTTTCATCGCCTCGCCAGTAACGGGCGGGCCGGAAATTCTCCACCGCCCGCCGCGGGCCGACCCGGCGGTCAGGGTGATGCCGGTAGCGGCATTGACAACCGCCCGGCTTGTCGCAACCATCGAGGGGCAGGCGGGGCGCCTCCGCCGACAGGTAACGACGGTCGGCAAGCGCAAGGGCGGCACGGCAGGCCGCGCCATCGGCGACGATGCTCACGGCATGCCATTTTCGGGACGTTTCCATGCGGGTATCGTTGGTCGCATCGGGCAGCAGGGGATTGCTGAATGATAGCCCCAGGATGCGGGTTTGTTCAATGTCCGATGCGCTGCAATTCCCGGGGGTAACTGGCTGATTGCGGGGCAACCATGAATGAAATCCGGATCATCGAGGCCGGGCTTGACGAACTCGAGCCGGCCGCGAAGCTGTTTGACGCCTACCGGCAATTCTACGGGCGGCCCTCCGACATGGCGGCCTGCCGCGCCTACCTGCGGGAGCGCCTGGCACACGGCGATTCCCGTGTGTATCTGGCCTGCCGGGAGGGTCGGTTCGAAGGATTCATGCAACTGTACCCCTCGTTCGGTTCACTGTCGCTTCGCCGCACATGGATCCTGTACGACCTGTTCGTAACGCCTGAAGCGCGTGGCAAGGGTGTGGCGACCCGACTGCTCGGGCAGGCACGCCAGTTGGGGCTGGACACCGGCGCTCACGATCTGACCCTTTCCACCGCCATCACCAACCTCAAGGCCCAGAGCCTGTACGAGCGCATGGGCTGGAAGCGCGACCAGGAATTCCATTACTACAATCTGACGATCTGAGCCGCGCAGCCAGGGTCGCAAGCCAGGGGCACCCGTCGCGCCCGGCTCAGATGCGCTCCAGCAGGGCCGCGCCCACCGAATATCCACCGCCAAAGGAGAGCAGCAGCACCTTGCCGCCCGCAGGGATTCGCGCATCATTGCGATGCAGGGTGATGGGAATGCTCGCACTGCCGGTATTGCCCAGCGCATCGATGCTGACCGCCACCCGCGCGGCATCGATTCCGAGCTTTTCGGCCAGCGCCTGCAGGATCCGCAAGTTGGCCTGGTGAGGCACCAGGAGCGACAGGTCCGCCGGAGCCAGGCCTGCCGCGCCGAGAATTTCCCGGCCGATCTGCTCCATCTCCACGACTGCGTGGTGAAAGACCTCGCGGCCATGCGGCATCTGCAACCCTCCGGCCCGCGGCCGCATGCTCACCGCCAGGGGGCCACGGCCGAGTTCCGCGCGCCCGCGCGTCAGCGTGGAAATGACCCGCAACGACCCACCCGGCGCGAGCAGTACCGCCGCCGCACCGTCACCCCAGAGGTGATCGGTGTCCACATCACTGAAATGACTGTTGTGCTCGGTGGCGACGATCAGTGCACACCGGGAGCGGCCTGCCTCGATGAACGTGGTCGCCACTTCCAGGGCATTGAGAAAGGAGGAGCAGGCCGAGGACAGCTCGAACACCTTGGCATCCCGCAACGAGAACTCGCGCTGCACCTGATGTGCAGTGGTACCGATGGTGTCATGGGGGGTATAGGAAGCCGAGATCACCAGGTCCACCTGCGCCGGCCATTCGCCAGTGTGCTGCAGCAGATTCCGTACGGCGGCAATGGCCATGCTGGCACTGGTCTCATGTTCGCCGGCACGTCGCCTCTCCAGGATTCCCGTCCGGCGAACGAACCAGTCAGCCGGCTTGCCGGTCCGTGCGGCGTAGTATTCGTTGTCGAGCACCGTGTGAGGCACGTACTCGCCCGTCGCGAAGATGGTCACCGGATTCATCTGCACCCGATCTCCGCCGACATCTGCCCCGGCCGCGCCGGAATTCGCTTCTACCACACGTGTACCCGCTGTTCCGGCGGCAGATACATGGGATCGGAAACCTGGACATCGAAAGCCGCATACCAGGCATCGAGATTTCGCAGCGGACCGATCACGCGGAACCTGTCCGGGCTGTGCGGATCGCTCATGACCTGTGTGCGCAGGCTCTCCTCCCGGTCCAGGCTCCGCCATTCCTGCGCCCAGGACAGGAAGAAACGCTGTTCGCCGGTCAGCCCGTCGAGCACGGGAGGATCCTGTCCTTTCAGGGAAAGGCGATAGGCGGCATGCGCAACGGCCAGCCCGTTCAGATCGCCCAGGTTCTCGCCCAGCGTATTGCGCCCATTGATCTTCAGGCCCGCAACCGGAGTGAACTGGTCGTACTGTGCCGCCAGCCTGTCACCCAACGCCTTGAATGCCGCTTCGTCCTGCGGCTCCCACCAGTTGCGCAGGACACCCCGCTCGTCGAACTTGGCTCCCTGATCATCGAACCCATGACTCATTTCGTGCCCGATGACCGCACCGATCCCTCCGTAGTTCACGGCGGCATCGGCCTTCGGATCAAAGAATGGCGGCTGCAGGATGGCTGCCGGGAACACGATTTCGTTGAACCCCGGGCTGTAATAGGCATTCACGGTCTGGGGCGGCATTTCCCATTCATCACGGTCAGTGGGCTGATGGAGCCGTTTCAGCTGGCGCTGCCATTCGAACACAGCCGTTCGCGTCATATTTCCGATCGCATCAGCCGGCCGCACCAGCAGATCAGCGTAATCACGCCACTTGTCCGGGTAGGCGATCTTGGGCCGGAAGGCAGCCAGCTTCTTCAGCGCCTTCTGGCGTGTCACGGGCGTCATCCAGGTGGCGGCCTCGATGCGTCCGGCGTATGCAGCACGGAGATTTTCCACCAGCTGGAGCATCTGCGCCTTGGCGCTGGCCGGAAAATATCGCTGCACATAGAGTTCTCCCACGGCTTCACCCAGCGCGTCGTTGGTCGCCTGCACCGCCCGCTTCCAGCGGTCGCGCTGCTGGGGCTGGCCATTCAGGACCTTGCCGTAAAAGTCGAACCGCTCGCTGTCGAAGGCACTCGGCAGAACGGCCGCCGCGCCCACCAGATAGTGATACTTGAGATAGGCCTTCCAGGTCGAGACGGGAACGGTCCCGAACTGCCGTGCCAGCTTCTGTACGGCATCGAGTTCCTGCACGACATACAGCTTTTCCCCGGCGACGCCGCCGGCACCCAGGAGCGAGTGCCAGGGGAACTTCGGCGCGAGTTTCGAAAGCCCGTCCCGGCTGCGAAGGTTGTAGGTGAGATCGGCCTCGCGCTGCTTTTCGATGGGCCAGTGCGCCTTGGCCATCGAGGATTCCAGATCCAGGATCTTCTGGGCGTCCTCATGCGCGCCTGAAACGCCCGCCAGAGCGAGCATGCGCTCGATGTGCGCAAGGTACAAAGAGCGGATGCGTGCAAACTGGGTATCCGGGCTCAGGTAGTAATCCCGTTGGGGGAGCCCCAGGCCGCCCTGAGCGACATGGACAAGATACCGATCCGGGTTCTTTTCATCCAGCGAGATGCCGAAGTTGATCGGCGAGGAGAGTTGCAGATCAGGCCTGCCCAGAAACGTGGCCACCTGCCCGAGGGAGTCAATGGCATCGATCGCCTGCAGCACCGGCCGTACTGGTGCAAGGCCTTCACGATCGATCTGGCGCGTATCGAGGAACGCGCGGTAATAGTCACCGATCTTCTGCTCCAGGGACCCGGCATGAGCATGCTCCGGCAGATTCTGGATGATCCCCTGGACCTTCCTCTCGGCATCGATCACCAGGGCGGTGAACGAGTTCCAGCTGGCACGGTCGGGCGGAATCACGCTGCTGGCCAGCCAGTGCCCGTTGGCAAAGGCGTAAAAATCAGCGCCAGGCCTGATCTTCGGATCGCGCGCCCCCAGATCAAGCCCCCAGGGACCGTAATCACTGGACGGTAACGGCGCCGGTGCGGCCGGGGACTGTGCCCACGCTTCCTGCGGAACCGCCATCGCCATGCCGATCATCGACGCAAGACAACACCCGAAGCTGCACAATCGAAATCTCATGCCCATCGATCCCCTGGTCAAACGTGCATTTTAGACGAACGCAGGCCATCGTAGTTGAAGGCGCGACCCGCCCTCGCCCGTCATCGGCACTTCGGATCTGGCGACCTCCATGGATTCATTGAAACCTGCCAGGGCAGCCGGTCCAGATCCATGTTCCCTCCACTCAGCACCACGCCCGTGCGTATCGGTGCCAGGCGTGCGGCCAGCTTCAAAGCGGCGGCAAGCCCGACCGCCCCGGAGGGCTCGACCAGGAGTTTCATGATCTGCCAGATCTTGCGCATGGCGTCGACGATGGCGGCATCATCGACCTCGATGATCTCATCCACATGCCTCTGCACCAGCGAAAAGCACTGCCGTCCCACGGTCGCCAGCAGTCCGTCGGCAATGCTGCGGGGATTGTCGCAGGCAACGATGCGGCCAGCTGCGATCGACCGTGCCGTATCGGCAGCCCCTGCCGGCTCGGCCCCCAGGATGCGGATGGCCGGGTTCAATGACTTTGCAGCCACCGCGATTCCCGACAGGTGCCCGCCGCCGCCGACGGGGCAGATGATGGCTTCCAGGTCCGGCACCTGTTCGAGGAACTCCAGCGCCGTCGTACCCTGCCCCGCCATGACATGCAGGTCATCATAGGGATGGATCATGGTCGCACCCGTTGCCTCCTGCAGGAGTGCCGCCGCCATTTCACGCGCCATCTGGGTGGGCTCACACAGGGTTATCCGGCCACCCAGCCGCTGCACAGCCGCCTGCTTCGATACGGGTGCGGTTCGCGGCATCACGATATGGGCGGGAATCCCGCGCAGCGCGGCCGCACGCGCCAGGGCCGCCGCGTGATTGCCCGAGGAATGGGTCAGCACGCCACGCGCGGCCTTTCCGCTGTCGAGCCGCAACACGGCGTTGGTCGCCCCTCGCACCTTGAACGAGCCGGTCTTCTGAAGATTCTCGCACTTGAAGTACAACCGGCCGCCGAACTCCCGGTCGAGTACGCTGCTGGTCATCACTGGAGTCTGGTGGATGTGATCGCGGACCCGCCGATGGGCATCCACGATCATCGCCAGGGTGAGATCGCTGTCTTCCACGGTGCTACTGCGCGTCGTAGCCCAACATGCCGGCCAGCTGCCGGTAGGCCGCAGGATCCGTCAATGCGACGAACACGAGCCCGGTGATCGCACCGGCAATGTGCGCATCATGGTTCACCCGGCCGGTGGCGCGGTGTGAGGACCAGATGCTGTAGGCCAGGTATCCGACGGCGAACAGCGGTGCCGGAATCGGCACGGGAATGGGCAGGATGAACAGGCTCTGATGCGGAAAGTACACGATGGCGGCGAACATCACCGCGAGGATCGCGCCGGATGCGCCCAGCGTGGAATACTCCGGATTGTTGCGCTGCTTGATGGTCGTCCCGATGTTCGCGATCACCAGCCCGGCAAGGTACAACGTGAGGAACCGCGGCGTACCGATGTACAGTTCGATGGAAAACGCGAAGAAGTAGAATGTCAGCAGGTTGAAAATGAGGTGCGCGAGATCCGCGTGCACGAAGCCGCTGGTGACCAGCCGGTCGTACTCGCCCCTGCGCTGAACCCGGTATGGGCGAAGGATCAGCCGCTCGATGATGGCCGGGGATCCATACAGGCCCGCAAGACTTGTCCCCGCGGTGACCAGGAAAATGACCGTTGCGCCGCGCATGCCCCATGATAACGCCTGTCAGGCCATCCGCAGTGGCAACTGACGCCGGACGTGCCGGGGTTCCTGTTCCACCTCACCGCCGGCGAAGCCACCACCCAAGCATGATGCATACGATCACCAGTGACATGGCGCTTGCCGCAAGCGACCCGTGAATGCCCACGGCCGCGCCGATGATGCCGATGGAAATGCCGCTGAAAAAGCGCAGGCCCAGGGCAGCCATGGTGAAAACCCCGATGACCCGACCGCGCATGTCAGGCGGCGCGCACAGTTGCACCAGCGTCTGCGCCATGGCGTTGAACGCCAGATCGACAAAGCCGGCTGCAAACAGCAGGAACACCGAAAGCCAGTACCAGCGCGACAGCGCAAACGCGCCGAGCAGGGCCGCCCAGGTCACCGCCAGCATGAAGGCACTGCGCGTCCGCGGTTGCAACAGACCTCGTGCCTCCAGCATGAGGCCGGCAGCCAGACCTCCGGCCGCATCGGCCGCCAGCAGCAGGCCATAGAGGAAGTCCGCCCTGCCGTGCCCCAATTCAAGGGCAAACTCGGGCATCTGCGCCTGATAGGCGTTGCCGATGAAGAACGAAGCGGCGCCCGCCAGCAGCGTCATGGACAGAAGCACCGGATGCGCAACGACGGCACGCATGCCGACCAGCAGGTCGCCAATTCCGCGGACCGCGCGTGCAAGCCTGTGAGGAGCAGTCCGGCGTGGCAGGCCACCCACCCAGATCATCATGGGCAGGTAGATCAGCGCATTGACCCAGATGCCCCAGGTGGGACCCAGAATCAGCAGCAGCCCCGCACCCAGGGCGGGTCCCATGAGAAATCCGACATAGCGGCTGGTCGAATTGAGGCGCACGGCGCTTGGCAGTTGCTCCTGGCTGACCAGGTCATGGATCAGCACCTGCGCTGCCGGAAGCCAGAACACGCCGGCCAGGCCGTGTACGATCAGCAGAACCACGACCTTCCACACTTCGAGCGTGTCGGTTGTGAACATCACGCCCCAGCCCACCGACACGACGAGAAGCAGGCCCATGCCGAGCTGGATCAGGCGACGGACGTCCATGCGGTCGGCGAGACTCCCCGACCAGGCTGCCAGCAGCAGGTGCGGCGCCCAGTGGGCAATCACCGCGAACCCACCCAGCGCGGGTGAGCGGAACTTCTGGAACATCACCCAGTAGCTGATGACATGCTCGATGCTGTCCGCCATGATGGCCGAAGTCCCGCACAGGAAATACCAGCGGAACTGCGGATTTGCGAGCGATGCGAAGGCGCGGGGCGACGCCGCGATGGAAATGGCGGGAGGCGGATTCATCCTCCCGCCTGTACTCCACGTGCGATCAGAATTTCTGGCCGAACTTCACGCCGAAATTCATCGGTCTGATGGGATAGATCCGGGTATTGGCCGTGCAGTAGTTCAATGCATCGTTGCATTCGGACAGCCGGCCAAGAACACCGCGCTTGTCGAAAGCATTTTCGATGTAGGCCTCGATGTGCCAGTTGTCCCTGCCGGTGCCGGCGGAGAAATCAAAGGTGGTGAAACCCGGGAGCGGGCCCACGATGGCATTCTTGGCCACCTCGATGCTGTACGGCTTCGACCCCTGGTGGATGAGCGAGCCCTGGACGAAGCTGTCCATGGAGCCAACATTGAACTTGTAGCGCAGGGTCCCTGCCGCCTTGATCCGGGGTGTGGTCGGCAGCCGGGTTCCTGAGGCAGCCACCAGTTGCGGTGCATCCGGATCCGGTGAGTCGGCCACGCAATCCGAGGTCACCACGCCATTGGGCGCCGTGCAGAAGTTCGAGGAGGTCTTTGCATTCACGTAGGTGCCTGAGGCCGTGAACATCAGGGCATCGGTGATTGCCCAGCTCAGGTCCGACTCGATGCCTCTGGACTTGGCTTCGCCGATGTTCATGATCGAGGTGATGCCGTTTTCACCCTGTACGCCGATCTGCACACCCTTCCATTTCTCGTAGAACAATGCGCCGTTGAACCGGACACGCCGGTCAAACCAGCTCGTCTTCCAGCCGAATTCCACGTTGGTCAGGCGGTCGGACCCGTACGGCACGATTTCCACGCGCCGGTTGTTGCCGCCGGGACGAAAGCCCGTGGAATAGGTACCGTAGATCAGGTGGTCGGGTGTCACCTGATAGGTCAGGTTGACCTTGTGGGTCTCGCCGTTCTCGACCACCTTCTTGTCCGTGTTGATGCAGGGAAGCAGGCCCGGAATGATGGTCTGCGGGCTCACCGGCGGATTGCAGGTGGCCTCGCCGCTGCTGTAGGGCTGGAATCCGAAAAATCCATACAGGGTGTTGTTCACCCAGAACTTGCGGATGCCGGCCGTCACCTTGAGCCGGTCGGTCAGGTCGTACGTGCCCTCGCCGAACACCGCATAGTCCCGATCCACGCGTATCTGCTGGTTGAGGAAATAGATGTTGGGTTCACCGTCGACGCCGTACAGATAGATGTCGCTCCGTGGCACGAGGTTTGGATCATCGGCTGCGGCCAGGCCATCCACCCGGTACTCGGCACGGAAGTTGTCCGTCTGCCGTTGATAGAACCCGCCAGCCACGAAGCGGAAGCGGTTGTCCTGCGGTGAGGTGATGCGGACCTCGTGGCTCATCTTGGTGTACTTGTCGATGTTTCTCACGTACGAGGTCGGGTCGATGAGGTTCCCGGCCGCGTCCGCCAGACGCGTGTAGGCGTACTGATAGCCCGGCACGAAAGCCAGCGCGTCGTATGCAACCGTGTATTCGGCATAGTCGACCACGTTGTCGACACGGCGCTCGAACCAGCCGCCGGAATACATCACGTCGAAATTCGAGATCTTTCCCTCGACGGTGAGCGCCGACTGGTACCAGTGATCATGGTTGTAGCCGGGACGGAAATCCCCGACGTTCAGATCCCCTTTTCTCGGGTCGAAGGTGAAATCCCCGGTGGCCTTCTGGTTCTGGTAGATGACCATGGGCGTGATCGACCAGTTGTCGTCCAGATCGAGCTTGAGTGCGGCGCGCCCACCGTATTCCTCGACATCGTTCTGGTTCCGCTTCACCGTGGATGCGTTGTTGACGGTGAGCGGCGATGTGACCAGATCGTAATCGGGCCGCAGATAGGTGTTCTGGGTATAGACGTTGTTGATGTAACCGCCATCGTGCTCGTAGTAGCCCACCAGACGAACGGCAGCGCGGTCCGACAGGGGAATGTTCACGAATCCCTCGAATCCGCCGCCCCCATCACCCTTGCCGAACTTGGTGGCCTTGACGTCATAACCGGCCGAGAATTTCGACGGATCCGGCTTGTTGGTGATGATCCGCAGGGTGCCCGACAACGAACTGGCGCCATACAGGGTGCCCTGCGGGCCGGCCAGTGCCTCGACACGGGCAATGTCGTACACATGGACATCGAGCGAATTGGCGATCGTGGTGACGGGAATTTCATCCAGGTACACGCCCGTCGCCGGCAACGAACCGGCGTGGTGTCCATCGCCGCCGCTGGAAATGCCGCGGAAATACAGCTGGGCCTGCCCGGGCCCGTAGGAGTCGAAACTCACGCTGGGCAGGAATTTGGCGTAATCGTCGAAGCTGCTGACCTGCAACTGCTCGAGCTTTTCGTTTCCCAGCACCTGCAGGCTGATCGGCACCTTCTGCAGGTCTTCGGAGCGCTTCTGGGCGGTGACCACCACCTCCTCGAGGGTGACCCCCTCGGTCTGCTGGGCATGCAGGACGGTTCCGCCTGCCAGCAAGGCCGAGGCCATTGGCATGCCCGCCCACCTTGCACCGGATCGCTGCAATTTGCGCCTGCGGCTTCGTGTCATCGATGAATCCCCTTTATCATTGTTCTGCGGGCGACAGCGGATTGTAAGCCAAGGGTCGGGAGTTGCAAGCTGCACAGCGCAGACCGGATCCCGATTGCTGCCCGAACCTCCCCCGTATACACTTTCGCTATATACAGTTGAGTATAGCGCTCCGGGAGCCCTGCGCATCATGAGACATCTCCGCCGGATCATCCCGGCTGCTCTGCTGTCAGTTGCGGCGTTGCCTGTTGTTGCAGCAGCCAGCGGCGCTCACCCGGTCACTGTATTCGGCGCAGCTTCCCTCACGAATGTCCTGCAGGAGACCGGGGATGAATTCACCCGCGCCACCTCGTTGCCGGTGAGATTCTCGTTCGCCGCCAGTTCTGTGCTCGCCCGACAACTCGAGCACGGTGCACGGGCGGATGTCTTCATCAGTGCTGACGAGCAATGGATGGACTATCTGCAGGCGCGGAACCTCATCGATCCTTCCTCCCGGCGGAATCTGCTGGGGAACCGGCTGGTATTGATTGCACCTGCCGACAGCCCCGTCACTCTCAGGATCGCACCGCACTTCGGGTTGCTGGCAGCCCTGGGCGGTGGAAGACTCGCCACCGGGGATCCGGACTCGGTACCGGCCGGCCGATACGCGCGCAGCGCGCTGATTTCGCTCGGCGTCTGGAAGGACGTTCAGGACCGGCTGGTCCGGGCCGAGAATGTCCGCAGCGCGCTGGCATTCGTTGCCCGCGGAGAAGCACCCCTGGGCATCGTGTACGAATCCGATGCGCTGATCGACCGGGGCGTGCGCCGGATCGATGTGTTTCCGGCTGGCACGCATCCGCCCATCCTTTACCCTGCCGCACTCACCCGATCGGCCGGTGCGGGGAGCAAACGATTCCTGGACTGGCTGCGCGGCGGAAAGTCCAGCACAGTATTCCGCAGATACGGATTCATCGTGCTCGATCAGGGAGAACCTCATGTTTCTGAACCGGACCGCCGCTGGCTCGGCGACCATGCTCGTCCTGTCTGCGCTGACGATCGTGCATGCGCAGACTCCGACCGGCGATGAGGCCGACCTCGCGCACCGCATCCAGGAACTGCAGACCAGGCTCGAGACCCAGCAGACCCAGATCAAGGTGCAACAGGGACAGTTGGCCGATCTGCAGGCACAGCTCGAAGCCCTGCGTGCCACCTCGAAGCCCGGCGTCCAGGACTCGCCCCGATGGACCTTCACCAACGGGCGGCCGGCCATCAGCAGCAGCGACGGGCGAAACTCCCTGTCCGTACGAGCCCTGGTGCAGGGCGACCTGGGCCATTACACACAGGACCCGGTCGGCCCCCTCGGCGTGGATTACCGCCGGGGGTCGATCGGCAGCAGCGGCAACCGTGAAAACAATGGAGCCCGCGATTTGGGTGACGGATTCAATTTCCGGCGGGCCCGGCTCGGCGTCGAAGGCGTGATCGCACGGGACTTCAGCTACCGCTTCGTCGCAGAACTCGGCGGTGCAGGCACGGAAGGCCCGACCCGCATCAATGACGCCTGGCTGGCCTACAACGGCTTTGCCCCAATCAGCATGCAGATCGGCGCCTTCGCTCCGCCGGCCAACCTCGAAGACTCGACCTCGCCGGAAGACCAGCTGTTCCTGGAGCGTGCGAGTTCCGCAGAACTCAGCCGTGCCCTCGCAGGCGCAGACGGCCGCCTTGGAATCGGTGTTCGTGCCACCGGTTCGCGCTGGTTCGGTGCGCTGACACTCACCGGCCGGACGGTGAATGACGCCGAGGTGTTCGATTCCCAGACTGCGGTCGTGGGCCGCGGCGCCGCCCTGCTTGCAGGCTCGGAGGACTTCACCTTTCAGCTGGGACTGTCGGGAAGCTATGTCATCCACCCGCCCGATTCCGGGGCGGATGCCCCAGGCGCCCGCCACGGCATCCGCTTCCGCGACCGGCCTGAATTGCGCATCGACGGCACCCGCCTGATCGATACCGGCACCATCGACGCAGATCATGCTTATGCGGCAGGTGTCGAATGGGTGGCCCGATGGCGCAGTCTGCTGCTGCAGGGTGAGAGCTTCTGGTTCGGCATCGAGCGTGCCAGGCCAACCACCCTGAGTGACCCGCGATTCAGCGGCTACTACCTCGAGGGCAGCTGGGTTCTCACCGGTGAACCACACCGCTACAACGCGGCAACGGCAGCCATGCAGAATCCGCGTCCACGTGCGACCTTCTCGAGTTCAGGCGGATGGGGAGCCTGGGAACTGGCACTGCGCTACAGCCATGTCGACCTGAACCACCATGCTGGCGATCCCGGGGTGTTCGCCACGGCCGATGCAGTGCGAGGTGGAGTGCAGGACATCCTCACCTTCGGTCTGAACTGGTACCTGAATGCCAACATCCGGTTCCTCTTCGATTATTCCCGCGTGCGGATCGACCGTCTGAATCCGGCGGGCGATGGCACTCCGGCGCCGTTCGGCATTGCCCCCCTCACACCTCCGGCCGGTGTGCAGACCGGTCAGGAATTCAACAGCTACGCCCTGCGCAGCCAGTTCAGTTTCTGAGTCCGGGACCGAGCGCCTCGACCAGTGGATCGAGCCAGGATTCGAAATGCCGCCAGTGATCGATCCCCTCGCGGAAAATGGGCTTGCGGACCTGGTGGGCGCTGGCGGTCCTCACAGCACGCTCATTCTGGTGAAAATTCAGGCACGCCTCTTCGAACGGCAACCCGCAATACGCGAGCAGCGCACGTACCTGTGTCCCGGTGTCCTCGATCAGATCCTCGTACATGACCCGATGGACCCTGCCCGGCAGGACATTGTCGAAATGAGCCATCAGGTCCACGTAGCTGCGGTAATAGTGACCCAGCTCGGCCAGGGAATACGTGTAGTGCTGGCCCATGGCGAAGTGCTGCTTGAAAGCCGAGAAGCAGCAGGCCATCGGATGCCTCCGGGCATCGATGATCCGTGCGTTGGGCAGGATCAGCTGGATCAGCCCGATGTGCATGAAGTTGTTCGGCAGTTTGTCGATGAAATGCGGCTTGCCGGTCTTTCTCTGTATCCGGGTTTCCTCCATGTACCGCTCCCCCAGCTGCCGGCACCGCTGCGAGTCGATCTGCCCGAGAACTTCCGGATATCGGGAAGGATCGGCCGGTCTCTTCCGGCCGTTCAACTCACGCGCGATGCTGACCAGATTGGGCAACTCCATGGTGCCCTCGACCCGTGAGTGACTGGCCAGGATCTGCTCCACCAGTGTGGAACCTGCTCGCGGCAGTCCCACGATGAAAATCGGATCATGCGCCCCGCAACCGTAGCCGGATCTGTCGCGAAAGAAAGCTGCCGTACACACCTGGCGGGTTCGCTCCAGTCTCGCGGAGGTGTCGGCGGCGTCGTAACGGATACGCTGCCGCCGCAGGCTGTTTCCCTGCGCGTAGTGCTCGAAGCTTTCAGCATACTCGCCCGCATCCTCCTGAGCCTTGCCCAGGGCGAAGTGGAAGTGGAACCGGTCCTCATGGCCCAGATCTGCGCGCGCAAGCTGCACTCGCATTGCATCCACCTCGCTGGCATCGAACCGGAACGTCTTGAGATTCGCCAGGCTCCAGTACGCTTCCCCGAAACCAGGTTGCAGATCGATGCTGCGCCGATACGCCGCAATGGCTTCCTTCACCCGCCCCTCGGTGGACAGTGCATGCGCCAGGCTCATCCAGATCGCGGGGTGACCGGGCGAGCCCGCAAGAATCTGCGAGTAGAGCGAAACCGCTTCCCGGTACTCGCCGATCTTCACCAGCACCACCGCCTTGAGGTTCCTGTAAGCCAGGTGGCGGGGATCAACCTCGAGCAGTTGATCGATCTGCTTCAATGCTTCGGCCGGCCGGTCGCGGCGATGCAGGACCAGGGCATGGTTGTATCGTGCCGCATGAAAGCCCGGCGCCAGCTCCAGGCAACGCTCGAGCAGGATGCTCGAATCCTCGAGGCGTCCCAGTCGCGCCGCAACCTCGGCCAGCATGCGCAGCGCAACGACATCGGAGGGATATGCCTTCAGATGCGCACGCAGCAGACCTTCCGCTTCCGGAATGCGGTTTTCCACCAGCGCGTTCGCCGGCGCCAGCAGACGCGGATCGCGCGTTGACACCTTGATGTGCACCGCATAGGCGTGATCCGCGGCGTCGGAGTCACCGGCCGCCGTGAGCAGGTCGCCCAGGGTGCGGTGCGCGTCAGGAAGATCCGGTTTCAGATCGATCGCGCACCGTATCGCGGCGATTGCCTCGCTCAGGTGGCCGGTATCCATCAGCGCAAGGCCGCGTTCATGATGGGCCTGCGCCCACCGATGCTGCGCATCCGTGAGCCGGGTGAGGACCTTCACCGCAGTTGCCGCATCGCCTGAAAGCCGATGCGCAATTCCCTGCATGAGCGTCGCCACCGGATGGTTGGGGGCAGCCTTCAGGATTTCCGTGCACTGCTCCAGGGCCAGGGCCGGGTCGCGCTGCAGCAGACGCGCCGCATGCTCGAGCGCCAGCGCCACCGTACCCGCGGCATCCGGTCCGTCACTCATCAACCATGCCCGCCGGTCAGATTTCGCACGCCTTGATCGGCGGATCGAGCACCACCTTCTGGAAGTTGAAAACCTCCTTGGGTTTGGTGCTCAGCGCCTTGTTGATCTTGTCGGCGACATACGGAATCGGCCATGGGACGATATTGGTGCTGATGCCGACATGCCCCACCGAATTGAGGGAAGCCCTCCGGCAGGGCGGTGCCAGCATGCCGGCCGCGACGGCTGCGCTGTTGGTCAGCGTCACGACGTTCACCACATCGAAATAGGCGACCGAGGACATGCTGAGCACGCCGAAGCCGAAACCCAGCCGTGGTACCTGGACTCCGAGAACCAGCCCTGAAACGCCCGGACTCATCCCCGCGGAATCCTTGATCTCGGGAGTTCCGCCGGTCATGTTGCCTTCCTCGGTGGTGGCACCGTTCGTGGCACGAACGCCTTCGCTCCCGCTGAATGCATAGGTCCCGTCGAAATGCATCGCCGCGTTCTTGCCCGCAAGAAACACATTGACCAGAAAATCGGATCCAAGCTGGATCACGAACGGCAGTCCACCGACGGGAAACGGGATGTTGAAGGCGATGGGCAGATTCACCACCGGGACCTTGACCGCCCCGTTGCCGGTCTTACCGAATCGACCGATGAACGAGACGGCGATCTTGCCATTGACCTGCTTGAACTGGGCCGCGGCGTCCTCCAGCTTTCCTCCCCTGATGGCCATGGCTCCGTTGACTGCAAAATTGTCGAGATCCACCTTCGCACGAAAACGCACATCGAGGTTGTCGGAGGCGATCTCGTAGAGCTTCTTCGCCACACCCCCGAGATCTGCAAGCCGTTTGCGCTGTTCGTCGGCATCCATCTTGCGCTTCTGCGCCTCGTTGCGAACCTTGAGATCCGCATGGATCTTGCTGATCTCCGTGGAACGCTGCTTGTTGTAGACATCGGTCAACCGGTCGATCTGGCCCTGCAGGGTGAGTGGCACACCGTTGGAATTGGTGGGTACCGGCGGTTTCGGACCCTGGAAGTCCGGATTGCTGCGTGCTGCAGCGTCGGCCTTGGCCTGCTCGACATCATGCTGATAGGCAGCCTCGAGCTGGGTCAGGCCCGCCTGCAGCGAATCGACTTCCTTTTGCGCCTTCCGGGCCTCTTCTCCGGCTGCCTTGGCCTCTTCGGTCAGTTCCTTGAACTTCTCCTTGATCTTGTCCTCACCCTCGGAGCGCGTGTCCCCGGTCTCATCGCCTCCTTCCCCGCCCTTCCTCGCCTCGAGCGCTGGCGTGCCGGCCTCGGTGGTGTCCTCGTTGTCATTCTGGGCCGCAGCGTCATCGGGGTTCTGGTCCTGCGGTTGCGCCGGTGTATCGGGATTCAGTCCCACCGGCATGAACCGCCATGATCCGGAAACCCTTGTCGTGGGCGGCGCCGCCGGCGGGCGCGGAGATGGAGGTGGCCGGCGATCGATGTAATAGTTCGCCAGGCTGACCGGCGCCTCGAATTCAATCTGCGCATTGGTCAGCGCTTCGGTGAGCGGAACGGAAATGGTGTGGACGACGGTCACATCGTCCTCGATCTCCAATCGATCCACCTTGCGAACTGCGATGTCCCGGATCCAGAGGATGCTCCCGGGCTTGAGCTTGCCGACCACGGGTTCGGAACTTGCGAGCCTGAACGTGCCGCCATCGTGACTGATGGAACGCAGGGACCGGATGGCCTCCTCGCGCGAGATCGCCACGGTGGCCGGATTCCACTCCACCTCGAATCGGGCCGGCTTGATCTCCTTGACGGTTTGCAGATAGGCGCGGATTGCAGCCGGATCCTCACCCGTGAACATCTGCCCGGCGATGGCCAGCGTGGACCCGGGCGGTGGCCCTGCCTGGGGCGCGCCACCCTCGGGCGCGGAAGGCGAACCGGGCTTGCTGCAGCCAGTCAGCCCCAGCAGTGCAAACGCGCTTCCCAGGAGCCATACAGGCATTGGTGAAACAGCCGCCTTTTGCATGGCGAACCTCCCCCTTCGCACGGTCGCCGCCGCAGTATTTTCAATGCTGCCGCAGCGTACTCCATGACTGGTTTTTGTCAAACAGATGACGCGTGGCATGATCGCGCAGCATCCGGATGCCTCGATCAATGCCTTGAGTTTTGCGGATTCGCCCAGATAACCCCCGATGTCCAATCCGGTCTGACCATTCCCTGATCGTTACAACCCAAACAAGGACTTCCATGAAACTGTACATGTCTCCCTTCGCCTGTTCGCTGTCTCCCCACATCGTTGCCCAGGAAGCAGGCATTCCACTTGAACTGAAGAAGGTCGATCTGCGGACCAGGAAGGTCAGCGATGGCAGCGATTACACCGATATCAACCCGAAGGGCAGCGTGCCCACGCTGGTCCTTGAAGATGGCACCCGGCTCACCGAGGGACCTGCCATCGTGCAGTATCTTGCGGACCAGAAGCCGCAGAGTGGTCTGATGCCCTCTGCCGGTTCGATGGATCGGTATCGGGTGCTCGAATGGCTGAATTTCGAGGGCACGGAGGTACACAAATCATTCTCGCCCTTGTTCCGGCCGGGAACTTCAGCGGAGTGGAAGGAATTTGCCACCGCAGCCCTTCATCGGCATTTCGACCATCTCAGCAAGCACCTGAAGGACCGCCAGTTCCTGGTGGGTGATCACTTCACCGTCGCAGATGCCTACCTGTTTACCATGCTCGGCTGGGGCGCCCATGTCGGCATCGACGTGAGTCGCTGGCCCACGCTCAAGGCGTATGCCGACCGGATCGGCGCCCGTCCAAAGGTGCAGGCAGCAGTGCAGGCGGAAAAAGCACTGAGCTGAGGGTCTGCGCGGTGCGGTGCAACCCGAGGGAAGCGCCGCACCGCTGCCCGCTCACTCGAGCCCCGGAGACTTCAGGCTGCTTCGCGACGCGGGACCGATCACCCGCATCAGTTCGGCGAACCGCTCCACCCGCGCACATGCCTGCATGCCTTCGACGGGGCCGCGCCGGTAACCATAGGTGACCAGAACGAAGGGCACCCCGGCTGCCTCGGCAGTGGCAGCGTCGATCTCGCTGTCGCCCACCATCAGGGCCCTTGCCGGCTCGACGGCGAATCCCTGCAGCAGTCCCTGAAGCATGCGTGGATCGGGTTTGCAGAAAGGGTGCGTGTCTCCCCCGACCAATCCGCTGAACAGCGTGCCGATTTTCATGTCGTCCAGGACGATCCTGGCCAGTGCTTCGGCCTTGTTGGTGCACACTGCCATCGGAATCCCCAGGTCGTGCAGGGCAGCCAGGGTTTCACGCACGCCCTCGTAGAGGCAACTCCGCGCTGCCGGATTGGCCTGGCAGGCGGCGAGGAACCGCTGCCGCTTGGCCTCGGGATCAGGAATGGGCAGGTTTCGGGCTGCAAATGCCCTCCTCAGCAGGATTATCGCGCCTTCACCGATCATGGCCCTGATCTGCGCAGGGTGGAGCGGCGCGGCACCGTGTTCACCCAGCACGAGATTCACGGCGGCGGCCAGATCCAGGGCACTGTCCACCAGGGTTCCGTCGAGGTCGAAGATCACGAGGCCAGGGTCGCGCGGCATTTCCTGTATCCGAGCCATGCCCTGCAATCGCTCAGAAGCCTCTGAAAACGGCGATTTCATCCAGGGCCGCACGCTCGGTGCGCAGCGTGTTGATCGGTGCCGTCTCGTCGCGGAACCCGATCGCCAGACCGCAGAACAGCATCAGTTCCGGCTCAAGGCCCAGGAACTCGCCCACCATCCTGTGCCAGACTGCCCAGGATTCCTGTGCGCAGGTATGCAGCCCCCGTTCACGCGCCAGCAGCATGATGCTCTGGATCAGCATGCCCATGTCCGACCACTGTGGTGCGCCCATGCGCCGGTCGAGCGAGAAGAACATGCCCACCGGCGCGCCAAAGAATTCGTAGTTGCGCGCGAACTGGGTCAGGCGGGCCGGCTTGTCCGCCCGTGCGATGTTGATGGTGGCATACAGATCCTCGCCGCATTTGAAGATCCGGTTGCGATAGGCCTGCGGCAGCTCCGGCGGGTAGATGTGATACTCCGGTCCTTCGCCCCGGGGGTGCTGCGGAAGGCTCGCGCGGATTCGTGCGCGCAGATCATCCAGCGGGGCACCCGTCAGCACATGCACGTGCCAGGGCTGGACGTTGCCTCCGGATGGAGCCTGCCGTGCGACATCGAGGATCTCCCGTATGGTCGCCAGCGGCACTGGAGTGGGCAGGAAGGCGCGGCAACTCATGCGGCTGCGCATCGCCTCGGTCACGCTCATCGGCATCATTGCTTCCTCTCCCCCTGATCCGGCTCTAATGGATGCCGCCGGTGCCTGCCGCCTTGAACGGTGGCCGGGTCAGCCAGACGATCGGCAACAGGAACACGAACACCAGGGCGAACAGCCGGAACATGTCGTTCACGCCCAGCGTCTGAGCCTGCTGGATCAGCAATTCGTCCACGAACTTGAGGGCACGTGCGCCACTCACGCCGAGGTTGGCCAGATCCTGCTGGAACTGGATCCACCCGTAGGCCGTTTCGCGCACGTGCTCCGTCATCACCGCATGGTGAAAATCGGTTCGCCGGTTCCACAACCATACCGTGACTGCCGTGGAAATGCTTCCCGACATGGTGCGAACGAAACTGGCAATGCCACTGGCAGAGGCAAGTTCATTCGCGCTCACGGAGGATACCGTGATCTGGTTCAGCGCCAGGAAGAAACTCGATACGCCCAGGCCCTGGAAGAAGCGTGGCGCCGCGAGCTGCAGGAAATCGGCGGTGTGGTTCAGCTCCGACATCCAGTACATCGAGACCACGAACACGAGAAAGGCAAAAGTCACGACCTTGCGAAGATCGAGTCGATGCATGTTGCGGCCCAGTATGGGCGCAATGACCATCGCCAGCAGCCCCACCGGTGCCACCGCCATGCCTGCCCAGGTTGCCGTGTAACCGAGATTGATCTGCAGCCACAGCGGGAAGATCACGTTGGAGCCCATGAAGCAGAAGTACCCCAACGCGATGCAGATGGTGCTGACGAGAAAATTCCTGCGCTGGAAAAAATGAAGATCGATGATGGGGTGCGGATCCTTCAGCTCCCATGCCACGAGGAACACCAGGCACACCGTGGATACCACCGCGGCCGTCACGATCACCGGCGAACCGAACCAGTCCAGATCATTGCCCTTGTCCAGCATGAATTGCAGGCTGGCCACACCGATGACGAGCAGTGCAATCCCGACCACGTCGATGGGCAGTTTCACCCGGAACGACTCGCGACCCTTCAGCGTGCTGGAGACCATGACTGCGGCCAGCACGCCCACCGGTACATTGATGTAGAACAGCCATGGCCAGCTCAGATTGTCCGTGATGATGCCGCCCAGGATCGGACCGCATATCGGTGCGAGAATCACCACCATGCCCCACAGGCCGAGCGCCAGACCGCGCTTGTGCACCGGGTAGTTTCGCAGCAGCAGGGCCTGACCCAGCGCCATGATCGGCCCCGACACCAGGCCCTGCAGCAGGCGGCACGCCACCAGCATGGGCATGTTGACTGCCAGGCCGCACAGCGCCGAGAACAGGATGAACAGGATGATGGAGACATTGAAGGTCCGGACCTCGCCGAAGCGGCGGCCGATCCACCCCGTCAGAGGTTGCATGACGGCTGAGGCCAACTGATATGAGCTGATGGTCCAGGTGCCTTCGGTGATGCTCACGCCCAGGCTTCCGGAAATGTGGGGTATCGAGACATTGACGATGGTCATGTCCAGGATTTCCATCAGCGTGGCCATCGCGATGCCCACCGTGAGGATCCAGAGCGAAGCACCGCGCAGCGGCGGCAATTCCCCCTGCGGAGCGGATGCGGCAGTCGCACTCATCGCCGGCGTTCTTTCAGCGAAGGGATTTCAGATTGCGGGCAATGATCGCATCAGCCGCGGCCATGGCCTGCTCCCGGTCCCGGACGTAGACGTCGGTATCGGCAACCGGGTTGGTGGCCGCGGACGGCAGGACGCTCCCGGACCGGTCATGCGTATCGACGGTCACCGTGGTCGACAACCCGATGCGCAACGGATGCTTCGCAAGATCCTGCCGGTCGATTGCGATGCGTACCGGCACCCGCTGCACCACCTTCACCCAGTTGCCCGAGGCGTTCTGCGCCGGCAACAGCGAAAAGGCCGCTCCGGTACCGGCTGCCATGCCGACCACGTGACCGCGATAGTCGACACCGCCACCGTAGAGATCGCTCTCGATGTGTGCTGGCTGGCCGAGGCGCAGGTTCCGCAACTGGCCTTCCTTGAAATTCGCATCCACCCAGAGGGCGTCGAGCGGCACGACGGTCATCAGTGCCTGCCCTGCCGCCACCCTCTGCCCAAGCTGCACACCCCGCTCTGCGACGTAGCCGGTGACGGGCGCGACGATGGCATTGCGATGCGAGTTGATCCACGCCACCATGTAGGCGGCACGTGCCCTGAGGACTGCAGGATTCTCCGGCACGTCCACGCCTTCGACGGCCGCTCGCGCAGCCTGCGCTTGACGCCGGACCTGCTCCAGCGCCGCCCGCGCCAGAGCAACCGCATCACGGGCGTGGCGCACCTCCTCCGGTGCGATCGCCTGCTGTCCGATCAGCGGTTCACGCCTGGCAAGATCCGCCTGCGCGCGCGCCAGTTCACGCTGACGTGCCTGGATCAGCGCTTCGTACTGATCCGCGCTGGCAGAGAGCTGATGCACTTCGCGCACGGCCTGCGCCAGCGCACCAGCGGCCTGGTCGAGTTGTGCCGTCGCGTCGGCCGGATCGAGGCGCACCAGCACCTGCCCGGCCTTGACCAGCTGGGTGTCATCCGCGGAAATCGCCGTGACGGTTCCCGGCACCAGCGCTGAAATGACCACCTTGTTTCCGCCCACGTAGGCATCCTCGGTGCTTTCGCGCACCGACAACACGAGCAGCCAGTACACCCACCACAGGATGCCGGCAACCACGAACACCGCGGCAATCACCCACATCACACGGGACCGGCTGCCATTCGTGGCGGGAACAGGAGGGGATTCAGTGACATTCATGGCAGGTTCTTTGTTATGGAATCGTGGGAGCGGCCATGGCCGCCGGGCAGCACCGCTTCGGCTTCATAGCCTCCGCCAAGCGCCCGGCGCAGGCCGATATCAGCCGACAACGCGGCACCGTGCAGCTGGAGCGATGCATCCTGTTGAGTCAGCACCTGCTGTTCAGCCGCCAGCTGGGGACGCAGATCGACGATACCGGCATCCGCACGGGATCGGGCTGATCGCAGCGACCCCTGCGCAGCCGACAGCTGTGTGGCGGCTTCTGCCCGCTGGCGCACCAGCTGATCGCGCATCGTCGCCTGGGTTGCCACATCACGGGCCGCTGAGACGACAGCTTCATCGTAGTCGGCAATCGCACTGTTCAGCTGGGCATGCGTCGCGCCGAATCGCGCAGCGATGCGCCCCGAATCGAACAATGGCAGATGCAGTGCAGCGCCCAGCGAGGGTACGCCGCTGTCAGTGCGCAACAGCTTGCCGAGTTTCAGACTCTGGACGCCAAGCAGTGCATGGAGCGAAATGTCCGGATAGAAATCCGCCCGGGCCGATGCCACGCTCCGGCGTGCTGATTCCACCCGCCAGAGGCTCGCGGCAATGTCCGGACGGCGCGCCAGCAGATCGATGCCCACGTTGTCGGGGAGCGCCGCTGACACCTCGGGCAGCGGCCTGGACTCGAGCGCAGGCAGCTCGGCAGGGGCAGTTCCCGCCAATGCGGCCAGAGCCACCACACGCAGGTGCATGGAGCCTTCGAGTCCGGCGACCTGCTCGCGGGCGGCCGACGCAGCTGCCATCGCCGCATGCAGCACGTCGGGCGGGTCGATCTCTGCCGCGACCCGGGCACGTGCAATGTCTTCGACACGCGTCGCATCCTGCGCCGCCCGGGTTGCCAGCGAAAGGCGTGCCTGATCCAGCTGCCAGCCAAAATAGGTCTCGGCCACGGATGATGCCAGCACCAGTTGTGCCGCTTCGCGCTCCGCCTGGCTCGCACGTGCCATGTCCACCGATGCTTCCACCGCCGAGCGCTGCTTGCCCCACCAGTCGAAGGTGTAACTTGCGGCGAGCCCCAGATCCGCCTGGTTGTACCAGTTGAAACCGAGGAACCTGGGCGGAAACATGCCGTTGTCACTCAGTCGCTGGCGCTGGTACTGTGCCTGCAGATCCACCCGCACACCGACGTTTGCGCCAGCCTCGCGCACTGCCGCGCGCGCCTCAGAGAACCGCGCGCGGGCCAGATTCAGTGTCGGCGCCTGTTTCAGGCTCTGTTCGATCAGCGCATCGAGTGTGGCATCTCCGTAATGCTGCCACCACTGCGGCTCCGGCCAGCGCATATCGGCGCGAGCAGTCGCTGGAGGCGTGTCGATGGGCGCCCGAACGCGCATCGGCAATTCCACCTCCACCGGAGGAATCCGGGCGCATGCGCCCAGCAGCAACACAACTGCGGCGGCCACGGAGATGGCACGCATCAGCCGTGCTCCCGGGCATCGCACTGTGCCTCAAGCGATGCGGCGACCTTCTTCAACCGTTCGATCACTTCGCGGATATCCTCTTCCGACAGCGACGAGAATGCCCGCCTCACCAGATCCGAAGTCAGCGGCAGACATTCTTCCAGCAACCGTTCGCCCCGGGGGGTGATTCGCAACACCATGCGGCGGCGATCCGATTCACTGGGCACCCGCGTGATCAGGTCGCGTGCAACCAGATTGTCGGTAATGCGGGTCATGTTGGCAGGGCTCTGGGCCACACCCGCACAAATGTCACCCGGATGCGCCATGCCGTCGGGCTGGACAAAGATCATGGCCAATACCCGAAAATCGGTTTCGTTCAGTCCCCGCGGACGCAACACCCGATCGAACAGTGCCGAATATTCACGACCGAGGATGACGATCAGACGAAACAGCAGGATCTGCTCCACCGGGGCAGCGGGAAACCTGGATCTGATCAGATCCATTCCCTGTTCCAGTCGCTCGATTTGAGGTTGCATTGCAGCAGTCTGATTACTTCAGCGATGTATAATTTATCAATGAAGTAAATCGGACGCAATGATCGTGGATTGTCCGATCAGTGGTCATATCGACGAGCTCTCGACTGGATTGATCGTAGCCAGCGTCTAATAGCGCATGGGAACAATGGGGACTTCCACACCAACGCAGCCATGCCGACCGGTTACACGAGCTGCGCGCCTGCGGAGTTTCTGGGCACCTCGCTACTGGCTGACCTGGGCCGGCCTTGCCGCCATGTGGCTGATCAACCGATGTCCCCGTTCACAGCAGCGATGGATCGGACAGATCCTCGGACACATCGCGTTGAATCTGCCGCTGGCCTACGTGCGCATTGCAAAGTCAAATCTGGCGCTGTGCTTTCCTGAACTTTCCCCGTCCCAGCGCAAACAGTTGCTGAGTCGCCATTTCTACAGTATCGGAATGGGCGTCTGCGAAACCGCCAATACCTGGTGGGCACCCATTGAACAGGTCGAGGCCATGGCCGAAGTCGTGGGTCGTGAGCATATCGCGGGCGCCTTGCAGGCCGGGCGTGGCGTGATCGTCGTGGGCGGACATTTCACCACCATCGAAATCGCGACACGCATCCTGGGAACCCTGGCGCCGCTGAACGTGCTCTATCGCCCGACCAGGAACAAGCTCCTGGCGCGATTCCTGCTGGACAATACGGCCCGGCATGCCCGCAGGGCGATTCCCTACGATGACATTCGCACACTGGTGAGCGCCTTGCGGGCGAACGAGGTGGTCTGGTACGCACCCGACCAGAGCTATCGCAACAAGGGAGCGGCAATGGTTCCGTTCTTCGGCATTCCCGCCGCCAGCACCACTGCCACCTCGCGCCTCGCGCGCCTCTCGGGGGCAAAGGTACTGATCTATCTGCCCGAGCGCCTGCCGGATGGCCGTTACCGGGTGACGATCAGTGAGCCACTGGAGAACTTCCCCGGCCCGGATCCGGCGGCAGACGTTGCGCGATTCCATGCGCTGATCGAAGCCCATATCCGCCGCGTACCCGAACAGTACCTGTGGATCCATCGACGGTTCAAGGGCCTGGCTGCCGACTATCCGAATTATTACGGCCGGGACAGGCGCCCGCAGCCGCAAGTGCCCGACACCGCCTGAATCACCGTGCACCAGGAGGATCTGGAGGTGGCGAGGCGCGTCCTGGCGGGCGATCAGACCGCGTTCAGCCAGTTCTTTGGTGATTGTTTCCCGCGCCTGTTCCGTTTCGTCATGCGCCGCACCGACCGGAACGTGGAGCTCGCGCGCGATGTCGTGCAATCGGCAATGCTCAAGGGAATCCGGAACCTGGCCTCCTACCGGGGAGAAGCTTCGCTGTTTACCTGGTTGTGCCAGATTGCGCGACATGAATTTGCCGACCAGCGATCCCGGCAGCAGACTGCCGACCGGACGATCGTCGCACTGGAGAACGATCCATCGGTACGCGCTGCACTCGAATCGCTCGAGTGGGCCGAACTGGCCGAACCGCAACAGGCACTGGAGCGCCAGCAGCAGCGCGAACTGGTGCACGCGGCGCTCGACTATCTGCCACCACGCTATGCAGCTTTGCTCGAGATGAAATACGTGGAGGAACTTCCCGTGGAACAGATCGCACAGCGTCTCGGGGTCACCGCCACGGCGGCACAGTCGCTCCTGGCACGTGCGCGCGCCGCATTCCGCGAAGCCCACGGTGTGCTGACCTCAGGTATCGAAAGACTCGGCTCCCCGGAGACCGGATCATGAACGATGACTCAATTGCATCCCTGCTGCAGCAGGCCGGCAGTCGCCCCGAACCGCCTGGGCACATCGCCTCCCAGGTCCGGGACGCCGTGGAACACGGCTGGACGAAGACCCTGGAGCACCGACGACGGTCGCGACGGCGATACTGGCTCGCGGCGGCAGCCACGGCCGCAGCATTCTCTGTCCTCATTCCGTCACTTGTCCGGCATCGGCCGGCCGCCCCTGAAGATGCCGGCATCTATCTGGCCTCACGTGGCACAGTGACGATCACACCGGAACGCGATGGGCCGGCCACGGGCGGAAAGCCTCTACCCGCTGGTGCGCGCATTCATACGGAACACGATGGTCTGATGCTGCTGGCCAATGGACGAATGTCGATACGCGTCGGGCCTGACAGTGACCTCATGCTGGAAAGCGCAAGGCAGATACGCCTGCTGCGTGGACGGCTGTATCTGGACTCGGGACCATCCCTGGAGGAGCACCAGCCACTCACCGTGATGACATCGCTGGGCAGCATCGAACATCTGGGCACTCAATACCAGGTGCGGATGGATCACGACATGCTCAGCGTCATGGTACGCGATGGCCAGGTACGACTGGCTACACCAGCCACGGTCCAGAAGGTCGACGCACACGAGATTGCCGAGGTCGGCGCCACCGGTCATGTGCAGATTCGGCCGATGTCCGACTACGGCAGCATCTGGGCATGGACCAGTGATCTGCACCCGGACTTCGCCATCGAAGGCCGCACGCTCGCCGAATTCCTCGAATGGTTCACCCGCGAGACTGGCCAGCGGGTCGACTACGGTTCCGCCGCAGCGCAAGCCACCGCGGCCTCGACCCGTTTGAGCGGCAGCGTCTCCGGACTTGCGCCGCAGGATGCCCTGACCGCAGTGCTGGCTTCCACGCAATTCACGATCGAGTCTTCGGATGCCGGAGTCCTGCGATTGAAAGTGCGCCCACCACTGCGTGATAGACTCCGGTCACATGCAAACGGAGCGAGCGCCGCGGAGCCGGGCCGACAGCCTTGATCTGCGGCCCCGATGGATCTGGCTGAAGGCCCCAGCACTGCTGGTGTTCCTCGCCACACCGGTGGGGGCCGTGATCAGGCCTGGCGATTCGCTGGCGCAGTGTCTGCGCGACTTCCAGTCCCGGGGCATGACACTGATCTGGTCGTCGCAGCTGGTGCGTGACGATCTGGTCGTACCATCCGCCCCGCGCGGCGACACGATGGAGCAGCAGCTGCGATCCCTCCTCGAGCCGCTCGGCCTGGACCTCCAGCCGTTGGGGGGGCGCAGCTGGGTGGTGGTGGAGCGATCCGGCGCCGGGGCGCGCGCACCCGAAGCGCCCACCCCGGTGCGTGCGCTCGACACCATCGTCGTGCAAACCAGCCGGTACCAGTTCGACCGGATTTCCACGGATGCGCTGTCATTGTCGCGCGTGCAGATCGAGGAACTGCCGGGTACCGAGGAAGACGTGGCACGCTCGCTGCAGTCACTCCCGGGAACCGCTGCAGGCGATTACTCCGCACGCACGCATGTACGCGGAAGCCGCGACGACGAGACCGTCTTCCGGTTCGATGGCGTGACACTCTACGATCCATTTCACCTGAAGAACTTCCAGGGGCTTTTCAGCGCCATCGATCCGGCAGCGATCGAATCGGTCCGCTTCTGGACCGGCGACTTCCCGATCGAACTCGGCGGCAGCATCGGCGCCGTTGCCGAGATCGCACCGCGCCAGCCCACCCGGCTCCTGGCGGAGGCGGGACTGTCGGTGCTCAATACCAGCCTGCTGCTCGGCTCTCCGTTCGCCGATGGCCGCGGGAGCGTACTGGTCAGTGCCCGCAACAGCAACCTGTCCTACATGGCACAGTTGTTTGACCGCAATATCGGCGATCCGGATTTCCGCGACATCATCATGAGGGTCACATGGGACATCAATGACCGGGTGCACTTGAGCGCCGGCGCCCTCGGTCTCGAGGATGCGGTCAGCCTGTCGATGCAGGACCCCGTGCAGCAGGCCTTCGCTTCCTATCAGGACCATTACATTTGGACGCGACTGAGCTACCCGTTGGGCGGAGACCTCCGTGGCGAAACGCTGGTGTCCGGTGCAGGTCTGCGGGCTCGTCGCAGCGCAGCCGTGGACAGGCCTGGCATCAACCAGGGGTCGTTGCAGGAATCGCGCGATTCCTCGGTGTTCACCCTGCGACAGGACCTCCACGCCGCGATAAGTCCACGGTTATCGCTCCGCGGTGGTGCCGAATTCACGCATGCGAGCACCCTTGCGGACATCGACAGCCTGGCAAGCTTCGACGCACCGTTTTTTCCCGGAGTCCAGCCGGTACAGAACGTCCGGCAGGACCTTGACGTCCCGGCGCGCTATCACACGCTGGCGGCGCATGTGGCGGTCCGCTGGGAGGCGCGGAATACAGATGTGCTCGAGGCTGGCATCCGGCGGGACAGCCAGCATTTCCAGGACGAGAATGAGCGTTCGCAGTGGAACGTGCGCATGAACTGGTGGCACCGGTTCAATGATGACCTCACGGTACGTGCCGCATGGGGTCAATACGCCCAGCCGCAGATCCTGAGTCGGCTGGACGTTGCCGATGGGTTCAGTGAACTGGACTCGGCCCGACGTGCGCGCCAGACCAGCCTGAGCCTGGAAAAGCGCTTCGGAAGGAACTGGCTTTTGCGCCTGGGAGCCTATGACAAGCACGAGAGCAGTTCCCGAACTTCATTCGAGAACCTGTTCTCGATCCTGGTGGCCACTCCCGAAATCGAGGTCGACCGCCTCTCCTACACCAGCAGTGGCGCGACCATGCGCGGAGTGGAAATCATGCTGCAGAGCGACCCGGGTCGGCCCCTGAGCGGCTGGGTCAGTTATGCCTGGTCGCGTGCATTGGACAGGATCGGGACGGATGTCCCGCGCAGCTGGGATCAGCCGCACGCCGTGCGTGCAGCCCTGCAGTGGCGCCGGGGTCCGTGGTACATGGCGGGCACATTCAGCTGGCACACCGGCTGGCCCTATACGCCGCTCGTTGTCTCTGCCCAGACCTGGACCGACCCGTCCACGGTGAAGCTCGAGCCCGGAGCGCGCAACAGCTTGCGATACCGCGCGTTCCAGTCGATGGACCTGCGAATCGGCTGGGTGCATCCGCTGCTGCGGGGCGAACTGGAGGCCAGCTTCGAGCTGCGAAACGCGTTCAACTCGTACAACGAGTGTTGCCGGGACTACGAGGTCGAGAGTGCGAACGGAAGCTCGACCCTGCAGTTGACTCCGCAGGCCTGGCTGCCTGTCACGCCGCTCCTGAGCGTTCGCTGGCGCCTGCGCTGAATCAGCGACGGGCGACCAGGATGGAATTCCCACTGCGGGCAATGAACCGCATGGGCAGGCTTTCTGCCGAAAGTGCTGCGAACTGCGCCGACGGCATGACGGCAAACGCCACCTCCAGTTGCATCCAGCGAGTCTTGAATTCTTCCATCGTATCGATGCCAAGCTGCGGCGCCTGGGTCAGACCAAAATCCAGCTCACCGCGATAGGCGACCGGGATCACCGTTCGTCCCAGATAGAACGGCAATGTCTGGTCGTAGTCGGCAACATTGAACACCTGCGCCGATGGCGGCGCCTGTTGCCTGAGGGTCTGCGCCAGAGCACGTCCCGAGAACAGCGGATCACCCTGCCCGCTTCCCCCCAGCAAGGCGCTGCACCCCAGGCACCACCCCATGCACAGAGTGCCCATTGCCTGGGTGGACCGACCCTCCCGCCAGTACCAGACTGACAGGGCTGCGCCGCCCAGGAGAAAGGCGGCCAACAGGGCCAACGGCCGGCTGAACGCCTCCATCGTGGCCCACGCCGTGTGAGCATGACCGCCGTGGGTCGCCACGACCAGCATCGTGGCCAGGATCACGGCCAGCAACGCCGTGAGCAGGGCACCCGGCAACAATATCCGCTCCTTCGCGCGAGGTTCATGGCGGGCACACAGCAGGGCCAGCGCAGGAATGGCAGGCAGGATGTAGGGGATGAGCTTGGATTCAGACAGGGAAAAGAAGACCAGGATGAACAGGCACCATACCCAGAGCAACCGCACCGGATCGAACCGCCCGCGAGGGACCCGCTGCCTGCCATCGGTCCACAACACCCCAAGTGCCTGCCCGATCCAGGGCAGTACGCCGATTCCCAGTACCAGCAGAAAGAACCACCATGGTTGCACCCGATGCTCCACCGTGGTCAGGTAGCGCTCGAAATGCTCGCGCACGAAGAAAAACTCCAGGAACGCCTTGTTCCCATGCGCGGCCAGCACGAACCAGGGGGCGACGAGAACCGTGAACAGCAGCGGGCCCCAGCGCAGTTCCAGCCGGCGGAAGATGTCGAAGTCCCGCTGCAGCAGCGCATACAGGAGCAGGGTCGCAGCCGGAATCAGCACACCGATCAGACCCTTGGTCATCACCGCACCCGCCATCCCCGCCCAGCAGCCGAGCATCCAGCGACGACTGGCAACCGGGCCCTCTCGCACGATCTGTGCGCGAATGAAGCAGCTCAATGCCAGGACAAGCCAGAATGTCAGCAGCATGTCGAGCGTGAGCTGGTGCGACAGCAGCATGAACAGGGACGATCCCGGCAGCAGTGCACCGGCGCGCCAGGCGGCCCGGACGCCCCACAGGCGCGCGGCCAAAGAGCACACCATGAGAAGGCTGGCGAATCCGGCAAGGCCCGTGACCAGGCGCGCTGCGAACTCGTTCTCCCCGAAGGTGTGCATGGCAGCTGCCGTCAGCCAGTATTGCAACGGAGGTTTTTCCAGATACGCCACGCCATTCAGATGCGGGATCACGTACCCGGCGCCAGCCAGCATCTCACGCGGTATCTCGGCGTATCGCCCCTCGTCAGGTTCGTACAGGGGGCGAATACCCAGCAGCGCGAACCATGCGATGACAAACACCGCCAATCCGAGGATGGCTTGCACCGAACGGCTTCGTACGAGGGAGATCGCAGGCAGTGATTCGACGGACATTCAGGAGATGAGACTGGGGCTGGCCGAAAATCTTCCGCGACCGGCACAAATATGATGCTGCCGCCGATGCTGTTGTCGTAAATTTGCGTCACTCAACCTGACATCCGGCTTGCACCGGATACCACAAGGCGAACATGATCAGGCAAACACAGACTGCGACCCACCGCTTCGCCGGCGTTGCGCTCACGGCGCTCACGATCATCAATCTGCTCAACTATCTGGATCGTTATCTGGTCTCGGCGCTTGCTCAGTCCCTGAAACTGTCCTCCCTGGCATTGAATGACTTCCAGCTGGGGCTGCTGGCCCCGGGATTCCTCATCGTCTACATGCTGTCTGCACCAGCCTTCGGCACAGCCGGCGATACGCGTTCACGCCCACGCATCATCGCGTTCGGTATCGCCTGCTGGAGTCTTGCGACGGGCTTGTCCGGCACGGTGCAGTCGTTCTGGGCGCTGATGTGCGCACGCGCCGCAGTGGGGGTTGGCGAGGCTGCCTACGGCACCATTGCACCGGGACTGCTCGCGGATTATTTCCGCCGTGATCAGCGAGGCCGGATCATGGCGGTGTTCTACTGCGCCATTCCCGTCGGCGCCGCCCTGGGCTACATGGTCGGCGGCTGGGTCGACCAGCATCTGGGCTGGCGCATGGCGTTCTTCGTGGCCGGCTTCCCTGGGCTCATTTTGGCGATCCTTGTCTGGTTGCTGCCCGACCCGCCCCGCGGCGCCAATCCCCGGTTGGAGGCCGCCCCCTCAAGCGTCGGCGCCGCCGCACTCTGGCTCGATTACCGGCAGCGGACCCGCGAGGTTCTCTCCAGCCGCGCGTACCGCTTCACGGTACTCGGATATGCCGCGTACACATTCGGAGTGGGTGCCCTGGGATTCTGGATGCCATCCTTTCTCGAGCGTGTACGTGGTGTACCGCGGATCGAGGCAACCGTGGGATTCGGCGCCATCGTCGCGGTGTGCGGCTTTGCCGGCACGCTGGCAGGCGGCTGGATGGGTGACCGACTGGCCCGCCGCTCGCATCAGGCATTCCTGTGGATGTCCGGTATTGTGACACTCATCGCCGCGCCCCTGGTCTGGCTGGCGCTGACCACGGAATCGAACCTGTGGTACTGGATCAGCATGATCGCGGCACAGCTCTGCCTGTGGCTGTCGGTCGGCCCGGTGAACGCCGCAATCATCAATCTCTCGGCACCATCCGTACGCGCCACGGCATTTGCGCTCAGCATCCTGACGATCCATCTGCTCGGCGATGCAATCTCCCCTCCGTTGATCGGACTGCTCTCCGGTATCAGGTCACTGGAAAGTGCCATGACGATTGTTCCGGCATCCATTGCGCTGGCGGCGGGATTGTGGATGTACGGTGCGCGCGTGCAACGGCTCGAGCCGGCCGGCCGCGAATGGTGAACGACGCGCTTTTCACAGCCATGGACAGCCGTATGTCGATCCGCCATCCTTCGCAATCCGTCCCGCTTGCCTGCCTGGAGAGATCTTGCGAAAAGCTGCATGGCTGATTTTTGTCCTGCTGATGGGTGTCTCCACAAATTCCCGGTCATCGGGCTTTTTCGGCGCCGATCAGGACGGGGTGCGTGCCGATGTCGAATACCTGGTCAATGCCGGGGTGCTGCGTCTGAGCGTATCCGTTTGGCCCATGCCCATCGACGAGATTCACGACGCGGTTGCCGCGGTCGACGCGACAGCGCTGGATCCGGCGCCCCTTGCCGCGCTGAACCGGCTAAAAGGGATCCTGGACATCTACGACACGCCGGATGACGACCGGATCCGCGCGTCGATTTCGGTGCACCCAACCCGATTCCGCCAGAACCAGCCGATTCCCCGGGACGATGCCAGCGCCGGATTCGTCACCGGCCGGGATCATGGTCGATTCACCGCGCACATGGAATTGGCACTGGACAGTCAACCTCCCTACTCGGATGTTCCCGTTGACCGGCAGATGCTGCGGCCCGATGGCTCGTACGTCTCCGTGATCACCGGCAACTGGATCTGGAGCGCCGGTTTTCTGGCCAGGTCCTGGGGACCCAGCCAGAACGACAGCGTGATCCTCTCGGCCAATGCGCGACCCATGCCAGCCATCGGACTGGATCGATTGTCGGCCAGGGCGCCGGACTGGCGCCTGCTCCACTGGGTCGGACCCTGGCGTTTCAACATGTTTCTGGGAGGCGGGAACGACAGCCCGCGACAGGATGTGAAGAGCCCGCTGTTCGTCGGCGTCCGCTTCACCTTCAAACCCCTGCGTGAACTTGAATTGGGACTGACCCGGACTTCACAGGTCTGCGGACGGGGCCGCCAATGCAATCTCCACACAGTGAAAAACTGGTTGTTCGGCAACACCAATACGGGCACGTCCGCGGACATCACCGCCGCCACGGACCCCGGCAATGATGAGGCGGGGTTCGATGCGCGCTGGGCGACCACGGTGCATCATGTACCCGTTGCCGTGTACGGGCAGATGATCGGCGAGGACCAGCAGGGTGGCGTGCCTTTCAAGTACATGGGCGAGGCAGGCGTGCAGGCCTCGTTCAACAGACCCTCCGGCTCGCTCCTGCATGTCAACCTCGAGTACGCCAACACCATGTGCTCGTTCAGCAGCTCGAAGCCGATCCCCTGGTGCGCCTATCACCACTACATTTTCGACAAGGATGGCTACCGCTATCGCGGTTACACCATCGGCTCATCATGGGAAGGTGATGCCGAGGTTTCGAGCCTGAAGCTGGCCTGGGTGAGACCCGATGGTGAAACCTTCACCCTGCGCGCAAGGCACGGGCAGCTGCATCGAAACCAGTACCTGGACCCCTACAATGTCGCGGCACCCACCCGGCGCAAACTGGATGGCGCGGATCTGGAATGGCAGTTTGTCGCGGGCCAATGGGGCGCATTTCGTGCCGGAGTGGGCATGGACAGCCTGCTGGATCCGGCCACGCACAGGCGCACCGGTATCGGCCGTGGGTATCTCATGTGGAGTCATCGCTACTGAAACCGGTTCCCGCGCCTTGCCGCCTCGACGCGCGCCAGGGCCAGATCCAGATCGGCGCGCTGTGTGATCTGCTCGACTGTGGCACTGAGCTTGCGCTTCCAGTTCGGGTATTCCCAGAATGTCCCCGGCACGTTGACCGGATCGGCCATCCCGAGAAGATCGTCCAGTTGCAACGCAACCAGGATCGAGGCACTGCGCGCCAGATACTCGTGAACCGCTGTCGCCAGCGCGGGGTCAAAGGGCTCGATGGTGTCACGGGGCTTTGCCGGTGACAGCCCCTCGGCGCGCAATGCGTCAAGCAGTGCAAACCGGTCGTGCTCCCGCGCCGAGAGCACCGCATCGCGAATGCTCTCGGACGGATACAGGTTGAGTTTGTTGCGCAGGTCGATGTCACGCCCCTCCCAGTAACTGCACAGAGTGGGCATGTCGTGGGTGCAGGCAGTCGCAAGCGCAAGGGGCTCGTATTCCCGTGGCAACCGGAACCGTTCACCCTCCTTCTCGAAGAGCAGCACCTTGTAATGCAACAGCCCGTGCTCTGTCATGGCACTGCGGATCTCGTCCGGCACCACACCCAGATCCTCGCCGACCACCAGACAGCGCCGCCGCTCACTGATCAGGCTCAGTACGGCCATCGACTCTGCCAGCGGATAGTGCACATAGGCACCGGTTTCCGGGGATTGTCCGACCGGAACCCACCACTGCCGGAACAGCGCCATGACATGATCGATGCGCAATGCGCCAAAGTGACGCATGTTCGCATTCATCAGGTCCACGAAGGGTCCGAGCCTGGCGTGCACCAGGGCCTGCGGGTCCTGGGGCGGCAGACCCCAACCCTGCCCCTTCAGTGCCAGCGGGTCGGGCGGTGCACCGATCTCGGCACCCAGTCGGAAGATCTCCCGGGCAGACCAGACCTCCGAGCCACCGGGATGAGCGCCAACCGCCAGATCTCCATACAGCCCGATCCGCATCCCCAATGACCTGGCCAGCTCCTGGCACTGTCGCAGCTGCTCATGCGCCAGCCATTGCAGGTACTGGAAGAACCCGATCCGCTCGGCATGGTCCCGTGCAAAGCGGGCCACCGCATCGGAAGCAGGGCTTGCAAATTCCGCCGGCCAGTTTTGCCAGCCCGGCACGCTGCCCCGCGTGGCCGCGAAGTGTTCGTCCAGGGCGTCGAACAGCGCGTGCAGGCGCAGGGCCTCACCACCCTGATCGACGAATGTCTGGAAACGCCGTGCGCGCTCCTCGCCGGAATCGGGATGACGAGTCCTGAAACTGCGATACAAGGTGCTCAGGACATCCAGCTTGAGTGATGCGACACCGCGATAGTTCACATGCGACCCTGAACGCAACTGCGCCAGGCGCGCTGCAGATTCTTCGTCATCGGGGTGTCCGGCACACCGTGTCGCTTCCATGAAATCTTCGACCAGTGGCACGCTGATGTACAGGACATTCAGGAAAAGCCGGCTGGAGGCGCTGTACGGACTGCAGCGCTCGGGATCCGCAGGTGCCAGTGCATGCAGGGGGTTGAGCGCGACGAAATCCGCCCCTCGCGCCGCGGCCCAACGCAGCAGGTCCATCAGGTCCCTGAAATCACCGATGCCCCAGTTCTGTCCGCTGCGCACGGCATACAGCTGCACGGCAACGCCCCAGCAATGCCGGCCCGAGGCGATGTCCGGCGGAAGGTGGCATCGCATCGGAGCGACGACCAGACGGCACTGGCATTCCAGCCCGCCCGCCACCCGTGCCCGCAGATCATGCAGGCCGAAGGGCAGACTGTGCGGCAACTCGAACTGGCGGCGGGTCATCCAGCTGCCGTCGACCTCCCCGCGCCAGGTCTCCCGCATGGCGGAAGTCGACGCCACGCCCTGATGGCGCGTGCCATCCTCCATGCACAGATCCCAAATGAGGCTTCCTCCGAAATCGCGGGCACTGACATTGAGTTCGAGCAGGATCCGTGAGGTCCGGAAAACCGCCAGAGGCGGCAGGAGTCTCCCCGCACGTACCGCTTCCATTTCACGCACCTGCAGTTCCAGTGCCGCCTCATCCTTCATCCCGCCATCCATCGCGCGCAACAGCGCGATCCTGGTCTCGGCCGTGAAATACTGCAATTCTCCACGGTAATCGTGATACGCCTCACCAATGCCCCGGAGTCGCGCCAGACGTTCGATCAGAGCCTGATTCATCTGTCAGACCTCCAGCATGACCATCGACAGCGGTTCCATCCGGTACGTGTCCTGGATGTGGTTCCGCGGCGTGTGTTCACCGCGCGCCGCGAGGGCGGTGTCGAACCGGGGTCGCCAGCCCGCATCGATCCGGGGCAGAGAGAACTGCAATACGTCGCGGCGGGCGTTGACCAGCAGGAGCACATGGACATCGGACCCTTGCGTCATGCGAAATTCCATGCCCATGGCGCGCACCCCGGGGTCCCTCCAGTCAGCCTCCACCATCTCCCCACCATCGGCACGCAACCATGACACATCCTTCACACCGCCCTGCCCCGCCCCCTTGAGAAAGACTTCCCGCTGATATACGCCGAGCGATCGCCTGATTCTCACAAGCTCCCGCGTGAAGTCGAGCAACATCGCGTTTGTCCGGACCAGGGACCAGTCCACCCATGAAATCTCGTTGTCCTGACACCATGCATTGTTGTTGCCCTGCTGCGTCCGGCCGAATTCGTCGCCTGCCTGGAGCATCGGCACGCCCTGGGAAAGCAACAGGGTCGTCAGGAAATTCATCGACTGCCTGAGACGCAACTGGAGAACCCCCGCATCCGCAGTCTCACCTTCCACGCCGCAATTCCAGGAAAGATTATGCGAGTGCCCATCCAGCCCATTCTCGCCATTGGCCTGATTGCGGCGACGGTTGTAGCTTACGAGGTCGCGCAACGTGAATCCGTCATGAGCCGTGATGAAATTCACGCCTGCCGTGGGCTTGCGTGCGCGCTGGCGGAAGATGTCGCTCGACCCGGCCATGCGCTCCGCCAGATCTCCGATCCGGCCCGAGTCCGTATTCCAGAACGCCCGCACCTGATCCCGGTATCGGTCGTTCCATTCCGACCATCCCATGGGAAACCTTCCGAGCTGATATCCACCCAGCCCGACATCCCAGGGCTCGGCGATGAGCTTGGTGAACGCCAGCGAGGGTTCGGCGCGCAGTTCATCGAACAGCACCGATTTTTCGTTGAAGCCCTCATCCTCGCGCGCCAGCACCGTAGCCAGGTCGAATCGAAAGCCATCCACGTGCATCTCCTCGACCCAGTACCGGAGGCAATCGACAATCAGCCGGCGAACGGCCGGGTGCGCACAATTGACCGTGTTTCCGCACCCGGTGAGATTCTCGTAGTAGCGGCGGTCCTCGCGCAGCAGACGATAGTAGACCGCGTTATCCAGTCCGCGCAGGCTCAGTGTGGGCCCTGCCTCATTGCCTTCCGCAGTGTGATTGAACACCACATCCAGGATGACCTCGATGCCGGCCGCATGCAGCGCCTTTACCATCCCCTTGAACTCGCGGACCGGATCAGCAAGGGCATACTGCGCAGCGGGTGCAAACCAGGCGAGGGGATTGTACCCCCAGTAGTTCGACAACCCCCGCTCGGACAGGAAGCCTTCCGACATGAAAGCCTGGACCGGCAGCAGTTCGACTGCCGTGACATGCAGGCTCTGCAGATGCTCGATGACCGGCGCACTGCCCAGCCCGGCATAGGTCCCACGCAGATGATCCGGCAACTGCGGATGGCGGCGGGTGAATCCCTTGACATGGAGTTCGTAGACGAGCGTGTCGCGCCACGGTATCGCAGGCGGACGATCCCCCTCCCAATCGAACGAGGCATCGATCACCCGGCTCACAGGCCTGCGTGACCCGGCGGCCGCAAACGGGGCCGGCAGGTGCAGGTCGCGGGTACATGGATCGACCAGGAGCTGCTCGGGGTCGAATCGATGGCCACTGGCAGGATCGAACGGCCCGAAGACACGGTACGCATAACGGGTGCCTGGCGGTGCCATCGTCGGCGGCAGGAGTCCATGCCAGACATGGCCGCTCCGCCCCGGCAAATCGAATTCACGGACCGTGTCCGCTGCACTCCACACCACCAGCACGACCCGTTCGGCATGCATGGAAAACACCGCAAAATTCACGCCCTGCGCCAACCGGGTGGCGCCGAGGGGATGAGCTGATCCGTGCGACAGGGCCATGGGCGGCTCAGCGGCGCAGGAACAACGCTCCGAGCGGCGGCAGATCCGCAAGGACCCGCCACCCCGGATCGTGTGCCTCGGCCGGCAGATCCTGCTGGTCCGCATACCCGGACCCCCCGTACTGCCGTGCATCGGAATCCAGCACCTTGTGCCAGATACCCGGTCCGGGCACGGCCAGGGGATACCTTGCGCGGGGGACCGGCGTGCCATTGAACACACAGACCACGATTGAAGCATCCGGGGCCTGTCGTGCAAACGCCCAGACACTCTCCCGTGCGTTGTCCACTTCCAGCCACTGAAAGCCACTGTGCTCGCAATCGGCGCGATACAGCGCCGGAGACTCGCGATACAGCCGGTTCAGCGCACGCACGAAGTCCTGCAGTTCACGATGCGGAGAGTACTTCAGCAGATCCCAGTCGAGCTGTCCGCCGTCACGCCATTCACGCCATTGGCCGAATTCGCTGCCCATGAAGGAAAGCTTCTTGCCCGGATGGGCCAGCTGATAGGCCAGCAGCAGGCGCAGATTCGCGCGCTTCTGCCACTCATCCCCCGGCATCTTCGACAGGAGCGATGCCTTGCCGTGCACAACCTCGTCATGCGAGATGGCCAGCAGGAAATGTTCCGACCAGGCGTACATGAACGAGAAGGTCAGCAGGCGATGATGATGACTGCGATGCACGGGATCCTGTCCGAAGTAGCGCAGCGTGTCGTTCATCCATCCCATGTTCCATTTGAGGGTGAATCCCAGTCCGCCGTCCGTCACCGGCCTCGTCACGCCATCGAATGCCGTGGACTCCTCCGCGATGGTCATCACGCCCGGAAACTCCTCGGCCACCGTGGCGTTGATATCCTTGAGAAAATCGATCGCCTCCAGATTTTCGCGGCCGCCGAACCGGTTGGGAAGCCAATCGCCCGCTTCACGACTGTAGTCCAGGTACAGCATCGAGGCCACTGCATCAACCCGCAGACCGTCGATATGGTACCGGTCCAGCCAGAACAGGGCATTCGACATCAGGAAATTCCGCACCTCATGACGCCCATAGTTGAAGATCTTGGTACCCCAGTCACGATGCTCGCCCCGGCGTGTATCGGCATGTTCGTACAGCGCCGTACCGTCGAACCAGGCCAGACCATGTTCATCACGGGGAAAATGCGCGGGTACCCAGTCCAGTATCACCCCGAGTCCGGCACGATGGCAGGCATCGACGAAATGCATGAAATCCTGGGGTGTGCCGTAACGGGAAGTGGCGGCAAAATATCCCGTGACCTGATATCCCCAGGATTCATCCAGCGGGTGTTCGGCGACACCCATGAGTTCCAGATGGGTATAACCCAGGTCCAGCGCATGGGGAATGAGCTGGCCTTCCGCCTCGCGCCAGCTCATGAACGGCGGTGTCCGCACATCCCAGGGTCGCCGCCATGAACCCAGATGAACCTCGTAAACCCACATCGGTTCACAACACACATTGCGGTGGCGACGCCGTTCCAGCCAGGCCGCGTCATCCCATCGGAATCCCCCCAGCGCATGCACCACCGAACAGTTCCCCGGACGCAACAGCATCCGGGTGCCATACGGATCGGATTTGAGCAGCAAGCCGCCGTCATGCGCACGGATCTCGTACTTGTATCCCGCACCCTCGCCGACCCCGGCCACGAAGCCGGACCAGATGCCGGAACTCCCGCAGGGCTTCAGCTGGTTCTGTCGGCCATCCCAGGCATTGAAATCGCCGACCACGCTGACGCCGTTGGCATTGGGCGCCCAGACGGCAAAACGCGTTCCGCGCACGTCATCCGTGATGTCCGGATGTGCGCCGAGCTTTTCGTAGATGCGGCGGTGTTTGCCCTGCCCGAACAGATACAGGTCGAAGTCGGTCAGGAGGCACGAATTCATCAGATGACCGGTCGGACCGACCAGATTCGCTCCGCATATTCACGGACGCTCCGGTCGCTCGAGAAGCCGCCCATGGACAGGCAGTTGATCACCGCCTTGCGCGACCACTCGATGCCGTTGCGGAACAACGTGTCCACTGCGTCCTGTGCGGCCGAATAGGCGTCGAAATCGGCGCAGACCAGGAACTGCTCGCCCGGTGCCCGCAACCGGCCGGCAATATGGCGCGACGCCTGGGTTTCTCCGAAATGCCCGGATTCGATCAGGCAGAGCGCGCGGTGCAGGTCGGGGTTCGCCTCGATGTACTCCCCCGGCCAGTATCCGCGGCCGCGCAGTTCGGTCACCTGTTCCGATGTCAATCCGAAGATGAAGATGTTGTCCGCACCCACCTGGTCGCGGATTTCGATGTTGGCACCGTCGAGTGTCCCGATGGTCAGGGCACCGTTGAGCGCGAGCTTCATGTTGCCGGTACCCGAAGCCTCCATGCCGGCCGTGGAGATCTGCTCGGACAGGTTTGCCGCCGGCATGATCTTCTGCGCCAGGGAAACATCGTAATCAGGGAGGAACACTACACGCAGGCGGTCGCGCACCACCGGATCCTTGTCGATGACGGCCGCCACGTTGTTGATGAGCTGGATCACGGCCTTGGCCAGAAAGTAGCCCGGAGCCGCCTTGCCGGCGAAGAACACGGTGCGCGGCACGATATCCAGTCCCGGATTGTCACGGATGCGGTTGTAGCGCGAGATCACGTACAGGAGATTCAGGAGCTGGCGCTTGTATTCGTGTATGCGCTTGACCTGCACATCGAACAGGGAATTGACGTCCACGGCGATGCCGGTACGCCTGAGCGTCTCCTCCATCAGGCGCTGCTTGTTGGCGTGCTTGATGGCACGGAAGCGATGCAGGAAATCGCTGTCATCCCAGGCGCCTGCCAGCCGGTGTATCTCTTCCAGATCGTTCTCCCAGGCTGACCCCAGCCGTTCCGTGAACAGCGCAGACAGTCCCGGATTGGATTGCTTGAGCCAGCGGCGCGGGGCAATGCCGTTGGTGACATTGATGAAGCGGTCCGGGTACATTTTCGCGAAACTGGAGAAGATCGTCCTGCACATCAGCTCCGAATGGAGTTTCGCCACGCCGTTCACGCGGTGGCTGCCGATCACGGCCAGATGCGCCATGCGCATCCGCCGATCATGCCCCTCGGCGATCATCGACATGCTGGCCTGCCGCTCGATATCACCCGGGTAGCGCAGTTCCACGCTGGCAAGGAAATCCTCGTTGATCAGATAGATGATCTGCAGATGGCGCGGCAGGAGCCGCTCGAAGAACTCCACCGGCCAGGTCTCCAGAGCCTCCGGCAGCAGGGTGTGATTGGTGTAGGAGAAAATCTGCCGGGTCATCTCCCAGGCCCTGGACCACGGAAACTCGTGCTCGTCCACCAGCAGACGCATGAACTCGGCTATTGCCACGGCCGGATGGGTATCGTTCAACTGCACCGCGACCGACTCCGGCAGGGTGGCCAGCGGCCGCCCCTCGTTCACGTGAGTCGCCAGAATGTCCTGCAGGCTCGCGCTGACGAAGAAGTACTGCTGCTTGAAGCGCAGCTCGCGTCCCTGCGGCGTCGAGTCGTCCGGGTACAGGACCCGCGACAGGTTTTTCGCCTCGATCTGTTCCTGGACCGCTGCGGCATAATCCCCTGCGTTGAAGGCCTCGATGTGAAACGGGGTGATGCCGCGGCCGGACCACAAGCGCAGATGATTCACCGTCGGCACGCGGTTACCGGGAATCATCTGGTCGAAACCGATGGCATACAGGTTGCGCGTGTCGACCCAGCGATGCGGCTGACGCCCATCATCCTTGCCCACCGGTTCACTCCGGCCGCCGAACCTGACGATGAAGCGGATGTTTCCGCGCGGCGTTTCCCATACGTTGCGCAACGCCAGCCAGCTGCTCGCAACCTCGCGTTGCGCACCCTTGTCGTCAATGACCTGGGTGAAGATCCCGTAGTCATAGCGGATGCCATATCCGGTGGCCGGGTACTGCAGGGTGGCCAGGGAATCCAGGTAACAGGCTGCAAGGCGTCCAAGGCCGCCATTGCCAAGCCCCGGATCCACTTCCTGCGCCATCACTTCGTCAAGGTCACGGCCCATGCCCGCCAGCACCTCACGTGCCTCCTTGACGAAATCCCCATCCAGACTGGACAGGGCATTGAGAAGCGAACGTCCCGGCAGGAATTCGACCGAGAGGTAGCACACCCGCTTGACCCGCGCCCTGGTCACCCGGCGCTGCGTCGCCAGCCAGCGCAGTGCAAATTCCTCGCGCACCGCCAGCGACAGTGCGTCGTAAATGTCATGCAGCGTCGCGGTTTCCAGGTCCTTGTCAAGCGCGCGCGTCAGGCGGTCGAGCAGCGCTTCACGCAGTTTGCCGGGCTGAAGCACCGGCAGGCGATGTTCGTCATGGAGATCAGGCGTTGAATTCATGTTCCCGATTCAAGGATATTGCAACAACGGTCAAGGCAATGAATAACGGTATCATATCGACGGGCGGCCGGAACTTTCGAGGACGGAGTCACATGAATCGGACCACAGCGATCGGCGTGGATGTGGGCGGATCCTCGATCAAGAGTGCGCTCGTGAACCTGGCCGAGGGGAGGCTTTGCAGCGAGCGGCGCAGCGTTCCCACGCCCGCGCAAGGGCCACCCGCCGCCATGCTCGAGGCCATCGCCAGCCTGGTCGCGGACATCGATCCGACCCTGCCAGCGGGCATCGCCTTTCCCAGCGTGATCTGTGGCGG
This sequence comes from Steroidobacteraceae bacterium, assembly GCA_044226785.1. Taxonomy (GTDB): domain Bacteria; phylum Pseudomonadota; class Gammaproteobacteria; order Steroidobacterales; family Steroidobacteraceae; genus TMP-86. The sequence goes on from JBGAGK010000006.1 coordinate 71,764, forward strand.
CACGGTCGAGACAGCGGCCAACATCAGCAAGGCCTGGATCGGTCAGCCACTTGCCCGGCTCGCGGCGCAGCAACTGGGTCGCGCAGTGACCGTGATCAACGATGCCGATGCGGCTGGCCTGGCCGAGGTGCGGTGCGGCGCGGCCATGGGCGTACGAGGTCTGGTCATGGTGCTCACGCTGGGTACGGGAATCGGAAGCGCCCTGTTCCATGATGGCGTACTGGTCAGGAATTCCGAGCTCGGGCATCTGCAGGTCGACGGCATGGAGGCCGAGCAGCGCGCCAGCGGCCGCGTGAGGACCGAGCAGCACCTCGACTGGGATCAATGGACTGCAGCCTTGAACCGCGTCCTGCAGGAATATCACAAGTTGCTGTGGCCAGACCTCATCGTACTGTGCGGAGGCGTGACCGAGGAAGCGCCGCGGTTCTTCGACAAGCTCGACTGCCGTGCCGAACTGCGCATCGGCCGGCTGCGCGCCGACGCCGGCATCGTCGGGGCGGCCATGGCCACGGCATCCTGACACGCGGTTTCCGGACGATGATGATGCGATGGCTCTGCGTACATGCCTCATTGCTGATCATGTCCGGATGCGTGGTGACGCCCCGTTCTCCCCCGCCCGCGCCGGCATCCGAGCCATTGTCCATGCCCTCGCCGGAACCGCCATCAGGAGTGCAGGATCCGCGCGGGCTGCTCGTTTCCACGGCATTGTCGATGCGCGGTCATCCCTACCGGTTTGGCGGCTCAACTCCTTCGGGATTCGACTGCAGCGGTCTGGTGGCCTATGCGGCCCAGGGTGCCGGCATACCGGTGCCGCGTACGGCCGCAGACCAATGGAAAGCAGGCGTTGCCGTCGAGCGGGAGGCCCTGCAGGCCGGCGACCTGGTATTCATGCGCCTGAACAGGGAGCTTCATGTCGGCATCATGACGGGGCCCGACTCATTCGTTCATGCACCCTCTTCGGGCGGCCAGGTCCGCATCGACCTTCTGGACTCGAGGCCCTATCGCAAGGGCTTCATCGGCGGCCGGCGGATCGCACCGTGATTCCGGGGCATTCGCATCTGCAGGACGCGATGCGGCTCAGACAGCGGCAATCACCGAAATCTCGACCTTGAATTCCGGCGCCGCGAGCCGGGCCTCGACGGTGGCGCGCGCCGGTGTGTGCCCCGGCACCACCCATTGGTCCCAGATCGCGTTCATCTGCCCGAAGGTACCCATGTCGGCAAGCCAGATGCTGGCAGACAGGACACGGGTCTTGTCGCTGCCGGCCCTTGCCAGCAGCGCATCGATCTTGGCAAGGATGGCCGCTGTCTGCTCGCCCACGGTGCCGCCATGATCCGCCACCTGCCCTGCAAGAAAAACCAGTGAACCCGCCTTGACAGCCTGGCTCATCCGCGGACCGGCTCCGATGCGTTCGATGTTCATGACACTCCCGATTTGGGCGCGATGCGCACGCCCGCGCCATTGACCGCCCCATCATACTGCGAACACAATCATGGAAGACAAGCGGGCGTCGTTTCTGGATGCCCTGTCGCCGAGCCGCTTTGGATATGATGAACCCATGCTCCTGAGTGTCTTCGACATCTTCAAGATCGGCATCGGCCCGTCCAGTTCACATACGATGGGCCCGATGAACGCGGCACGCAGTTTCGTCGAACTGCTCGATCAACGCACGCTGCTGGCGCGTACCGCGCAGGTGACCGCCCAGCTCTATGGTTCGCTGGCGCTCACCGGCCGCGGTCATTGCACGGATCGCGCGATCCTGCTGGGGCTGGGTGGCGCAAGCCCGGACACCATCGATCCTGCCGCCATCGAACCCGTGCTCGCACAGATCCGCTCCAGCGGAAGGATCAGTCTGCTCGGGCGGCACGACATCGCCTTCGACGAACCGCTCAATCTGCTGTTCCACCGCGACCAGATCCTTCCCGGACATTCCAACGGCATGCGCTTCTCGGCCCATGACGGGCAGGGTCAGTTGATCGCTCGTGAAGAGTACTACAGCATTGGCGGCGGATTCGTGATCCAGGCCGGCAGCACGGCCCCGGATGCGGACCAGCGCCCGCCGGCGCCGCATGAATTCGACTCGGCACAGAGTCTGCTGCAGCAGGCCCGCATGCAGGGTCTGGAGATCCATGAACTCATGCTGGCGCGCGAACGCACCTGGAAATGCGAGGCCGAGGTCCGCGCGAGCCTCTTGCGCATCTGGGCCGTGATGCAGGCCTGCGTCAGCCGCGGCTTCGAGGCCAGCGGGCTTCTGCCCGGAGTTCTGACGGTCCGGCGGCGCGCGCCCAAGCTGTTCCGCATGCTGCAGACCGGCAACCCGCGTGACCCGATGCAGGCGATGGACTGGGTCAATGCATTCGCGCTGGCCGTAAACGAGGAGAATGCTGCGGGCGGACAGGTGGTGACGGCACCCACCAATGGTGCGGCAGGCATCATTCCTGCGGTGCTGCATTACTACATGCGCTTCGAACCCGGAGCAGATGACGAAGGCGTGATCCGTTTCCTGCTGACCGCCGCTGCGATCGGCATCCTGTACAAGAAGAACGCCTCGATTTCCGGTGCCGAAATGGGATGCCAGGGCGAGGTCGGCGTCGCCTGCTCGATGGCAGCCGCCGGACTGGTCTCGGCGCTCAACGGAACGAATGAACAGATCGAGAATGCGGCCGAGATCGGCATGGAACACAACCTGGGCCTGACCTGCGATCCGGTCGCTGGCCTCGTGCAGATCCCGTGCATCGAGCGCAATGCCATGGGATCGGTCAAGGCCATCAATGCGGCCCGCCTGTCAATGCGCGGGGACGGCACGCACAAGGTCTCGCTGGATCAGGTGATCGCCACCATGCGCCAGACCGGGCACGACATGTCCGTGATCTACAAGGAAACCTCACAGGGCGGACTGGCGGTCAATGTGCCCGAGTGCTGAGATCCCGAGGCAACGGGCGGTGATTGCGAAGCGCGTGGCCGGTCAGCCCGTCGCCTCCAGACCCTGCGCGATGCCCGAGATGGTGGATACCAGCGCCCCGAAGAGCGCGTCGTCCTTTCGCCCGGTGGTCCGCCACCGCTGAAGCAGATCCACCTGCATCAGATGCATGGGATCGATGTAGGGGCTTCGCAGCATGATGGCACGCTGAAGCGTGGGGTCGTTGTCGAGGAGACGGGCGTTCCCGCGAAGCATCAGGATTCCCTGCACCGTGCGATCGTATTCCGAACGGATCGCCGTCGTGAAACGACGCAGGCCCTCCGGCACCAGCAGATCATAGATGGCGGCGATCCCAAGATCGGTACGGGCCAGCATCGCTTCCACGTCATCGATCAGGTTGGCAAGGAACGGCCATTGCGCCATGACCTGCCCAATCATGTCTGCGCCGTGGCGGTCGAACGCAGCCTCGAGCCCGGAGCCCACGCCGAACCATCCCGGTATGCTGTGCCGGCTCTGCGTCCAGGCGAACACCCATGGAAGGGCCCGCAGGGCCTGCAGGCCTGCGGAATCAGGATGCGCCGCCACCCGGGATCCAATGTGCATCCGTTCGATGACATCGATGGGCGTCACGCCCCGGAAATAGGCGGAGAACTCCCGGGACTCGTACACCAGGGAACGGTACGCCGCCTGGCTGCGTTCGCTGACCAGGGTCATGACCGCCCGTTGCCCGGCATCGGGAGAGAATCGGTCATCGGCATGCACAGTGACCCGCGCGAGTGCCGCAAAGGAGCGCTCCAGCGTGCGCAATGCAAGCGGTCTGAGGCCGTAGTTCTGGCTGACCACCTCACCCTGCTCGGTCAGGCGAAGGACATTGCGGATGGCGCCCTGCGGAGTGCTCTCGACCAGATACTCGGGCTGGCCGCCTCCGCGCGCTGGCGTTCCGCCACGACCATGGAATATCACTGCCTGGACTCCGCATGCTCGCGCCGCATCCATGATCTGTGACTGCGCCACCTGCAGGCTCCAGCGCGAGGCGAACAATCCACCTTCCTTGTTGGCATCGGAATAATCGATGACAACCGTCTGACGATGCCCCCGGCTCAGAAGGTGCCTTCCATACACCGGATCGGTGCACAGTTCGGCGACTATGGCCCCCGCACCGTTCAGTGCCTCCAGATTCTCGAACTGTGGCGCGATGTCCAGCGGGCATTGGCCGGTTCGCTTGTCGATGACGTCGGCCCAGCGGGCGAGCAGGAGTACGCCCAGCACATCCTCCGCGCCCGCGGCCCCGCTCACCACGTAGTGGCGGATTGCACGATCGCCAAAACGGTGACGCGCCTGAATCATCCCTTCAAAAACCCGCAGGGTTCGCCGGCCCATCGCATCCAGCGGTACTGCCGGCCCCTGGTCGAGTGCCAGCCATTCCCGCAATTGCGCCAGTCTCACCGGGCGCGGCAGTTCCGCCCAGTCTTCGCGCCCCATGCCCTGTCCGATGACTTCGTCATGGATCCGGGCGTGCTGGCGCACATCGAGCGTGGCCAGGTGAAAACCGAAAGTCCGGATGCGGCGGATCAGCCTCCGGACCAGAAAATAGCCCCCGCGGCGCGCGTGATTGGCAAGCAGGCTGTCGGCCACGAGCTGGATGTCGGCCAGCAGTTCGGCCGGTCCCTCATAGCCATTCGGACGCCCGTCATACGTGGTCTTGAGCCGTTCCGCGATCAGACCGAAGAAAATCCGGTACGGCATGCGATCGTGACGTGCCGGCGTGATGGCCTGCGCACCGGGCAGGAGCACTGAATACTGTTCGGCCCGGCGCACCAGCGCAGGATCGATACCCACCCGGCTTGCGCTCTGGCTGAGCACCTCCGCCAGCTGCTGCGCTTCCGTATAGTACGCGGAGATGATCAGGCGCTGCTGGCGCTCCAGCGTCTCGCGGATGCTCTTGGCATTGACATCCGGATTGCCATCCATGTCGCCGCCCACCCACGATCCGAAATTCAGGATGTTGGGCAGATCCAGCGAATCCGCATCGGCACCAAAGGTCTGGACCAGCGCGGTTTCAAGTTCCTCGTAAAACAGCGGCACCACCCGGTACAGCACCTCGGCAAGGTAATAGAGCACATGCTCGCGCTCATCGGCGACATTCAGGCGTGAGCGCGGGTGATCCTCTGTCTGCCAGAGCGTCGTGAACTCCAGATGCACCCTCTCCCACAGCGTTCGAAGCTCCAGCGGTGTCAGCGCCGGATTCAGGCGGTGCAGCAGTTCGCGTGAAATGCGCTCGTGTTTGCGCAGTATGGTCCGGCGCGTGGACTCGGTGGGGTGTGCAGTGAACACCGGCTCGATTGACAGACCCGAGATCAGTGTCAGGACCTGATCGAGACTCCTGCCCTCATTCCTGAGCTGCGCCAGACAATCGATGATGCCGCCGGGTTGCACCGCGGCCGGATCCATCAGGTACTGCCGGCGCCGGCGCACCCGGTGCACTTTCTCTGCGGTATTGACAGCCTGGAACCAGATGGTGAATGCCCGTGTCAGATTTCGAGCCGCCTCGGGAGTGCGTCCGCTCGCCCGATGGCGAAGCTCGGCATCATCAGCTGCCTCTGCCTCGCGGCGGCGAATCGCTGCCTGCCGGTCGCCCTCCACCAGGTCGAAAAGGACCTCCCCACCCTGCTCGCGCACGACACTGCCCACGAGCATCCCCAGAGCGTGCACATCCTCACGCAGTGCGGCGTCCTTGGCGGGAAACTGGAGATTCTGACGATACATCGACACGGCCGCGATGGTATCAAAATCAGGGCGCATCGCCGCAGCCTCCCTCGCGGCGGGCTCGTCAGGCAAACACGGGTTCACATACCGGGGCACCGGGGCCCCGGGTCAGAGCAGGAAGGAGCCGCTCCACTGCGCAGGAATCCGACCTAGGGCGAATTGAGCAGCACGGTGGTGTCATGGCTCTCAAAGCCGGACACGACCCGCGCATAGGCCTTGTGCATGAGCTGTTCGGTGGACTTGTCGGCGCGGCTGCTGAGCAGCATGCGGATGATCACATCATCCTGCGGCCGCGCCTGGTCCTCGCTGAGCACCTGGTAGACCAGCCGCGCAAGTCGCTGGTTGATCTCCACCACGAAACGGTACCGTGACAGATCCTGGCTGTTGCTCCCGCCCACCTTGACTTCCTCTGATACCTCGCCCATCAGGCGCGTAAGGAACCGCGCCTTGTCCACTGGCCCCAACTCGCTGAAGAACCCGATTTCCGACTGGATGTTCATGCCAACGGGATACCGCTATTGCGGGAAGAAGTCGATGGGTTTGGTCGTGGTCATCGGCGCCACGTCGCGTGCTTCGAAACGGAACAACCGGATTCGCGCGAGCAATTTGCGTTCGAATTCTGCATCCTTGAGCTCGCTCGACACGACCCGGGCCGCGGTCACCTCGCCCGAGGGTGCGATGCTGATCTCGAGCACCACCTTGCCCTGCATGGCCGGATTGTCGCGCAGGGCACGCATGTACAACGCGTAGATCGCACCCTTGTTGCGATCGAACACCAGCGCAATTTCCTCGGCGCTGCGCGAAGCCTTGCCGCTGCCGCCCGCCCGCACGGCACGAGCACCCGCCCCCAGGGCCGGGTCCTTGACCTTCGTGGTGGCGATCCCGTGGAGCGAACCACTCCCCGCCGCCAGGCCGCTGCTGATGCTGCTGGTGGAGATGCCTCCGCTGGTGCCTCCGGCTTTCGAGGCGATCAGCGATCGCTGGACCACGGTCACATCTCCCCGATCCGTGGTCCTGTTCTGGTTCTTCGAGAACTTGTCCAGGTCGACCTTGTCGCGCAGGTCCGCCAGGTCATCCTGGAAAGCCAGCAGGCCACTCTTCGAAGCCTTGACCCGCGGATCCACCGGCACCTTCGGGGCGGGAGTCGTCTGCTTTGCCTCGGGGAGCTTTTCCGGCTTGGGAGGTGGAGGTGGTGGTGGCGGCTTGGGAGGCTCGATCACCAGCTGTACCACACGCTCGGGAAGTGAATCGGTATTGATGCTGCGTTCGGTTCGCGGCAGGAACGGCATGATGACCGCAATGATCAGGAACACGATGGCGCAGTTGCGCAGGATCCGCCTGAAGCGCTGTTCGATCTCCTCGCTGGGCGACCAGGGCAGCTCGTAGCGGCGGTAGTAAGGAGCAAGACCCGTTCCGCTCATCACTGGATTCGCGGTCGCCATCAGCTTGCCGCCCTGCCTTCGCGCTCGACCACGGCCAGCGATACCTTGCCGTAATCGGCCTCGGTGCAGGTCGCCATGATGCGCTTCAGCATCGAAAACGGAGTGGCCTTGTCTCCCATGATGGTGACTTCCCGCCGGGTGATGTCGGTCTTCTGTGCCTTGTTCAGGATGCGATCATTCTGGGCGATCAACGCCTCCTTCAACGGAGTGATGATGGTGCCTGGCATGGCCGCCACATCCCGCAGGGAACTGATCAACCGACCATCCACGAACAGCGAATCGCGCGTGATCATCACCACCACGGTTTCACTGGGCTTGCGCTCGGAGATCGACTGCGGGATGGCAATGCTCTTCGAGTTGGGAAGGATGTCCACCTCGGCCGTATGAAACAGCAGGAACACGACCAGGATGGTCATCATGTCGATGAACGGAATCAGCGCAAAATGGCTGGCACCGTGGGTGCGCCGGCGATGGCGTTTCAACCGGTAGGGCGTCATGTAGGGGCATCTCCCACGGAAATGTCCGGAAACAGCTCGGCCTTTGCGAACGGTGCCGTCGGCAGTTCATAGACCCGCACGGCATCCATGACCTGAACCAGCACGTCGTAGGCAATTTCAGGTGCCAGCAGCACCTTGGCTTCGGTCTTCTGGGGAAACTTCGACTTCACCGCGCGCATGAATTCGGACAGCGAATTCAGGTCATAGCCGGTCGGCAGGTTGGGCAGCACTTTGAGCGGCCCCGAATTGGCATCGTTGATCACCAGCTCCTGCGGATGGACGATGATCTCCAGCTGCAGGTCCTTCGGCAGGTCAACCGGAACGGATTGGCTCGACGGCAGGTTCAGCTGAAGGATGTTGGTCTTCGAAAACACGGCGGTGAAGATCAGGAAGAATACGAGGATGACCATCATGTCGATCATCGGCACGATGTTGAGATCGTCCCGCCCGCGGTGATAGCGGGCGTGATTGCGTCGCACCAGACCGGCTGCCTTCGATTTCATGGTTGCCCCGCGCGGACGTTCAGGCCGGACTGCGGACCGCCGCAGCCCGCGGCGCAGGAGCAGCCGCCGCTGCCGGCGCCGGTGCCTGGACTTCGCTGCTGCGCTCGGAGACCGAATTCAGGAACTTCACCGAGGCAATTTCCAGGCTGTCGATCAGAGCCGTGGTCTTGGCCTCGAGGAACATGTGTGACAGGAGCAGGGTGATGGCCACGGCCAGACCGGCCGCAGTGTTGTGCATGGCAACCGCGATGGCCTGCGCCAGGAGCGTGGCCTTCTCCGCCGGATTCACCGTGGCCACCGCCGCGAAGGCGTCGATGAGGCCGCCGATGGTGCCCAGAAGGCCGATCAGCAGGCCGATGTTTGCCAGGGAGGACAGGAAATGCGTCCGCTTTTCGAGCCGCGGGATGACCTCCAGCATGCTCTCATCCATTGCCTTCTCGATATCGTCCCGGCGCCGGGCCGTTGCCACACGCGATATCCCGTAGTTGAGGATCGTCGCGATCGAGGCTTTCGAGTCATGCGTCAGTCCCACTGCCTGGCGGAAATTGCCCGAACTCAGGAGCGGAACGAGTTCGTCCCACAGACCGCGATTGCGCAGCGTCTCACGCGTCAGATACACGTATCGCTCGATGGCGATGGCGACCCCGACGACGAATATCAGCGCCAGCGGGTACAGGAAAAAGCCACCGTCCTTGAAGAAGGAAATGACCGTATTGATGGAATTCATCGATGCACTCCTGAAGCAGCAATCCTTCGAAAAACGCAATGATTCAAACAGATTCGGTAAAATCGGCTACGACTCACTTCTCACCTTGCGCCGCTGGCGATGTCGCCACGGCGGGGGCCGTGTCGGGTTTCAGCGCCTGGTAGTACTGCACTTCGCGCCGGAAGACATTCCGGTCCACGGGGGCCAGGACCTCATCCAGCAGGCTGTTGGCCGGCCGGCCGATCAGATCCCCGATATCCGAGTGTTTCCAGGGCACCACGTACATGACCTTGGGCAATTCACGGTTGCCCGTCACGGTGGTGGTGTCCAGATCCACCCGGTCGGCGGCACCCCTGCCTCGCGCCCGCCCGGTGGCCGGGGCTGCCGGCGAGGTCGCCACTCGCGGTTCGCCCGCTTCACGCTGGGCGCTGTCCGTGCTGGAAGCCTGCTTCGCCGGATGGGTCGCGCTCGATGTACCGGGTGTGACCGGGTTCACATCCTGCGCCATTGCGCCGCTCACCACCAGCAACCATGCCGCGACGCCCACCCATCGCTCCGACATGATCCCGTTCATGCGCCCTCCTTCGGGTTCGCCGTTACCGCTTCAGGACCGGGGTCCGGCGCTGCAGGAGCCGGTCCGTCGGCAGATGGGGCTGCCGGGGACGGGGCCTTGATCCCCAGTCGCTTGCGCAACTCCGCCACCCACCCCGAAACCTGCTTGTTGTCGCCAGCGATTCCCAGGTAGAGCTCGAACTGTTCCAGCGCCTTCTGCGGCTGAAGCAGGTACAGCTCATACAGGATGCCGAGATTCAGATGCGCAGGCGCATAGTGGGGGTCTGCCACGATCGCTCGCTGGTAATTGGACTCCGCATCCGCGAACTTGCCCAGACGCCGATTGAGGATGCCCGCGTCGGAATCGGCCACGGCGCTGCCGGGATTCGCCCCCTGGCCCGCCGGATCACCCTGGCTCACCTCGGGTCTCGCGTACCGGCCTGGATCCATTTCAGCCAGTGACTCGAAGCTCTTCCTGACCCATTCGTCATAGACTCCATCCCGGACACGTACTGCGTTGACCTCATGCAGCTTGATCGCCTTTTCCTCGAATGGAAACGCCTGCTCCTCGAGCAGCACCTGGTACTCTTCGAGCTCATCCTTCGACAGCTTCTTCGGCCGCTCGGAAGACATCAGGTCCTTGCCCAGTTGCCGGTACAGCTCGGCACTGTGGAACGTCGCGGCCGTGGTGACATCCAGCACCTGATAATCCGCCGCCTGGGTGAATGCGCTGAGCGCTTCCTCCATCGCCTTTCGCTTCCGGGCAAGTGATTTCTTCAACGGGATGACCAGCCTGATGCGGTTGAATGCATCCTGAAGCGGCGCAGCAAAGCTCAGTGCGGCATGCGCAGCCAGACTCCTGCTCAGATCGGTGCGTTGCGCACCTGCAGCGCGGTCAGCCGCAATGATGTCCCGAAGCCAGGCGTTGCGTGCCGACAGGTCGCCGGCCTTCTCGGCCATCGTCACCAGGCGATTTCTTGATTCCATCGCCGGATCCAGCGGCATCGGAAACCGTTTGACAAACGTTTCGAGCATGATGCGGGACTTTTCCGGGTTGCCGCCCTTCTCGTACAGATTGGCCGCCTGCATGACGGCCTCGCGCTGCACATCCTGCGACTCACCCGGCGATGACGCGATACGCTCGAATTCAATGGCTGCCGGGAGCGACCGGCCAGCCTCCGAGTACGCCACCGCCAGCTTGCGGGTGACATCGGCTTGCAGCGTACTTTGCGGGAAATTGCGACGAAAGCCCTCCAGCACCGCGATCGCCCGATCCCACTGCTTGCGCTCGATGAGAAGCGCGGCCGCATCGAAATCCGCATTTGACCGGATCTTCGATGTCGGTGCCAGTGCCGATACCCGCAGGAAATCCTCGACGGCGCCCGACGCGTCGCCCGTCTTGTTCTTCTGCTCACCTTGTTTGTAGATGGAGGCAGCCAGCCGCTCGACGATCGCCGCCCGCTCGGGATCGTTCGCTGACATCAGCCCCTGCGCGCTGCCATACGCTGCCTCTGCCTGCGGGAACTGCCCCTGGTCGAAGGCCGAATTGGCGATCACAGTCCAGGCCACCCGTTGCTGGGTTACATCACCCGGAGGCTGGCGAGCCAGCAGGGTCCGGGCTGCACTGGTTGCCCGCGGGTAATCCCTGGCCGCATACAGATCGGTTGCGGCCCGCGTCAGTATCTGGGGCACCTCCGGCTGCTGCGGATACGTGTCCGCAAACTTCAATGAACTCTCCAGCGCACGGGCATGGATCGCCGGCCGATCCTGCGCCGGCAGCAGATCCTCCTGCTTGCCGTAGGCTACCAGTGCGGCATAGCCTGCCCTCGCAGCCTTCTCGCCGGGCCCGTAGTCATAAGCCGTCCGCTCGTATTCCCTCGCGGCATCTGCGTACTGCCTGCTCTCGTACAGGGTGTCGGCCAGCAGATAGTTGGTGCTCGCAGACTCAGGATCATCCGGGAATGAAGTGAGATAGCTGCGATACCACTTCGCTGCCTCCTGAAAATCCGGAACACTCTTCGATTTCTGGGCCTGGGCGTGATAGTACTGCGCCACATCCTTCAGGTTCGTCTTCAGCTGCGCCACCACCTGCGGCAGGTCGGCCGGTTTTCGATCCTTCCAGAACGCCCCCCCCAGACCGTAGGTCTGCACGAACTCCTTCTTGCCCTTGAGCACCAGATCCGGAAATCCTCCCAGACGATACGCCTCGATCGCCTGCATCTGCAGGAGCGGCGACTTGTCATGGTCGGGCTGCCGCTGCACGAAGGCCCGATAGGTATCCGCGGCATCGGTGTAACGCTGCTTCTCGACGTACAGGTCACCGAGCCGTTGATAGAGCAGATAGTCATAGGGCTTTCCGGCCCTGCCCTGCATGAACCCGTCGATCGACCGGGCGCCCTCGCCATACGAGAACATGATGCTCATCACCCGGAAGGTGTCCTCCGCCAGCTCACGATCTGGCCGGCTGAGGTGTGCAAGCTCCGCGGACCGCGTACCCGTGCCGCCGGATCCCAGCACCGAATCGAGCACACCCGAAAACGCCACAAGGCTGTGCTCGTTGTCTGCCTGTTTGAACATCGACCAGCCCAGTTTGTACAGGCTCTGCCGGTAGAAGGCCGAGTGCGCGCCCCTGCCGACGACAGCCTCGTAAGCCTGCTGCGCACCGGCATACTGCTTCGCCGAAAACAGCAGCTCGCCGCGGCGGAATTGCGCTTCGTCGACATACCGGCTGGCCGGAAAACCCGCCACCAGCCGATCCAGGGTTGCCAGGGCCTTGTCCGGCTGTGCATCGAGTTCATAGGCACGCGCCAACTGATACAGCACCGCATCGTTGCGCTCGTAGCGGGGATAGGTCTTCAGCAAGGCTGAATACAGCGTGACGGCCTCCCTGGCCCGGAGTCCCTCGTTTGCCGCCAGATCGCGCTCGATGCTCTCCGCCTCGGAGGATTCGAGATTCAGGTCACCCAGGCGGCGCATGGCTTCGGCGCGCAACTGGGCATCCCCTGCGTTCAGCTCGAGGAAACGCCGGTAGCTGTCCATGGCCTTTCCCGCATCGACCGCGACCGGAGCGTCCTTCCTGACCTGCACTTCACGGTTATCCAGATCCCTGATGGTCGGCTGCTCCCGGCCGGCGCCCTGTGCGATGCCCGCGCACAGGATGGCACCTGCACACACCGCCACCGGAAACCAGGCCGCCCCCATCATGGCTTGCGCTCCTGCGCACCGGACTCGGGGGCACTGATGGCGCGATCGTAGATCGATGCCAGCGCGAACCGCGCCTGGACCTGGTAGGTGGCTATTCGCTGCTTCTGTGCCTCCAGGGTATTGATGGCAATGGCCTGCAGATGCTGGCCCTGACGCTGTGCCGCCTGCGCAAGCCGCTCCTGCAGGTCATCCATGCGGCCACGCATGTCCGCGACGCGCTTTGCATATGCATCCGCATCCGTCGGAACCGAACTGCGCGCCTGACCCACCCGCACGACCCGCTGCTGGGTTTCCTGCAGTCCGGCTTCCAGCTCCTTGACCGACCGTCGCTCGTTCCACAGCCGGGCCTTGAAGCTCTCGGACAGGTGCCACATCATCACGCCCTTCATCAGCCGATGCTTGTCGCGCATTTCGGCAAGGTCAGGGTCATCGGGATGGGCCGCCAGAAACTCCTCGATGCGCTTCAGGCGTGCCCAGGTCTTCTGTTCCTCTGGCGTACCCAGCGCGGCATAGTCGTCGGTCTTCTCGATTTCGTTCAGTCGTGACTCGAAATCCACGCGTTCCTGCAACAGCTTTCCCACGTCGGTACCGTGCATCAGCGCATCTGCCCTGGGGAGTCGTTCCGCATACGCTTTGCCGCGGGTGACGAGCATGTCATCGAAGGCAGCAACGCTGTCACGCCAGCCATCGATGTTGTGCCGCATGTACTCGATGTCGCGATAATTCTTCAGGCCTTCCTGGAATTCATTGCCAGCCAGCACTTCATACAGGTAGCGTGACTCCGGCGCATCGGGAAGATTCTTCATCTGCCAGAACCAGCCCACCGCGTCCTTCCTGTCTGCGTCCTTCTCCCCGGTCAGGATCCGGTCGAGGAGCTTGCCTTCCCGGATCTGCCCGATTGAATCGTCGATGCGGCGCGTCTCGGCGTCGAAGGACTTGATGGCGGATTCGTAATACTGTGCTGCCTGACCGTTGGCCGCCAATCGTGTGAATGCGTATGGCACCGCAAGATAGGACTCCTGCACAGCCGCATCCAGAAGATTCCGGTCGTGCAATGCCATCCAGGGGGACAGCGCCTTCCTGTATTCATCCAGCTGTGCATCGGCCCAGCCAACGCCCAGCAGGGCCTTGCTGGAAAATGGGCCCTCCAGACGCACCCGCTCCAGCACGGGCCGCGCCTGCGCCGGACGCTTGCCCTGAAGCAGCGCATAGCCGAGCGCGAGATTGGCCTTGTCGCGCAGGCTCAGCATCTCCTCGCTTTGCGACGCGAGCGCACCGACCGCCCCCAGCAGCGGCGCCGCATCATCGAGTCGATCCGTGCGAACCAGCGCTACACCCAGATTGAATTTCGCATAGGCGGTCCAGTCCGGCGGACCCTTGTAGGCACTGAGGGTGCGGATGGCATCATCGTAGCGGCCCTGCAGCATCTGCACCTGCGCCAGCAACATGGCCCGCTCGGCCTCAAGGCGTGGCTCCAGGGTTCCCGAGATCCGGGACAGTGCCTGATCGGATTCCTTCAGGTAACCGCGCTGGTACCAGATCATGGCGAGGTAATACCAGGCGCGGTTTCGCACCGGGAGCGGCGCATTGGTCGCCAGCAGAGCCTGGAAGATGCGGCCCGCTTCGATATGCTGGCCGAGCGACAGGTACAGACCACCCAGCAGGAGTTCCGCCTCGTCGCGGTGATGGGTTATCAGGCCAAGCTGTCGGGCCGCCAGCAGCCGGGTAATCGCGGCGAAGTAGTCGTCCTGATAGAAATGGAACAGCACATCGCCGTAGTGCAGGTCCAGGACTTCATGCGGCGCCAGCTGCCCCGGGTCCGGCCTGACGTACTGCGTGCGATGGCGCGCGATGGCCGGGCCGGCGAGCAGCGCCACCCCGGCCAGGGCCATCACGAATCGATCAGTCCACCGGATCACCGATCACTCCCAGTCTTTCACCAGGAACTCCGGCTGATGCGAAGGGACCTTGTCGCTGATCTTGAACTCGAGATACTTGGCGCCGACTCCCTTCTCGAAATTGATGGTGGCTCCCCGCTTGTAGTCGCGCTCATGCGGACCCTTGCCGGTGAAGAAACCGACGATCTCGTGCTTGCCGACCTTCAGGTTGCCGATGTACACGCGATGCACACCACCCTTGAGAAGCGCCTGTGCCTCACGGGCCGTGTACAGATAATTGGCCACCTCCTTGTTGTCGATCTTGATGGTGACCGAATCGAGCGCGAAGAAGCTGCCCACATCCATGGACAGGAATACTGCGACCTGCGTGTTCGCAGGGAACAACAGCTCCTCCTCCAGCACGAACAGATCCTTGTTGAGGTCGATGACGTCCTTTTTCAGACCCTGCACTTCCTGGTCCAGGGTTCTGGAGTCGCCTGGCGGTGCGCCTGCCGGCTCCGTGCCACCAACGGGGGACGCGCCGTCTGCCGGCACGGCTGCTTGCGCTGCCGGAGCCACGGGAACGGCGGGCGACGTTCCGCTCGCTGCGGGGGGTGCCGGAGCCTTCCCAGTCGCAGCGCGGGCACAATGGCCCGGCACCGCGGTCAGCAGCGCCATGCAAAACACAGGAACGAAAAACTGAAATCTGGAATTCATCTGCCTCTTCCCATTCATTCCCGGAGAAGTTCACGTATCGTTTCGAGACAAGCCTTCAGGTCACCTCGTTTGAAACCGACATTGGTGTAACGGATGATCCCGCCCCGATCGACCAGTACGGTCATGGGCAGCTTCTCGATTCCGTAGCTGGCGCCGATGGCTGCGCCGGAGTCAAACAGGATGGGGTAACTCACTCGAACGGCGGCTGAGAATTCACGCGCGTGCACGACATCCTCATCGATGGACACGCCCAGAACCACAAGTCCGGCCCGTTCATAGGTGGCATGGATCTTCTCGAGTTCGGGCATCTCCTGGCGGGACGCGCCAGCCCATCGCGCCCAGAAATTCACCAGCACCACCTGACCCCGGTATTCGGACAGCCTGCGATTGGTGCCGTCGAGTCCCTTGAGCACGAAATCGGGCGCAGCCCTGCCGATGAGCGGATCGGGTCGCGCTGCAACGGCAGCCGGCAGCACCATGGCGCCGAGGAACAGCGCCAGCAGCACTCGATACTTGATCATGAGGCGATCCGCACGCCGCATTATGTCTAAAGCCGCGATTCGCGGCATGGAATCATTCCTCACTGGCAACCCCGCTGTCATGGGAATCCCACCCGCAGACCGGAAGCTTTGCGTCCCCGCCTTTCGACGGGTTTGCCCTGGTCAGAGTCGACAAGACCTCGGTTAACAATACATCGGAGATCGAGGTATCGCCATTGAAAAGACTGGTTTTTTTCATGACCTGGCGCACATTCGCGGGACTTCATGTCCGCTCGGTACCCCGTCGGCAAAATGCGACAGGCGCAGCGGGCCCGATTCGCGAACTGGCCGATTGCTCAGACCGGATTGACAATGGTGCCGTTCACGATCGGAGTGAACGCAATCAGGCTGTCCTGCACCTGTGAACTGCCAAGGCCGCTCCAGTTGGAGCCGAACAGATTGGCGAAATTGCCCTGTTCGCCGTGCAGAGCCATGTAGTTCAACACCACCGTGGCAGCCAGCTGGTTGACCGCATTGGCAGCCGGGCTGGAGCTCGTGTTGATCGAGCCATCGGCGTTGAACCAGCCGATCTGGATGCGCCCATCGGTACCCTGATTGCTGTCCGGTGCATGGACCGGACGCCGGGCCGGATTGAACACGAGGAAGAAGGTCGCAGCAGTCGCCTGGTTGTCACCCGTCCATTGGCCCTTGCCGCGGCCATCAGTCGAATTGTCGATCATCCCGTTGCTGGTCAGTGAGCCGTCACTGAACAGGTAGATCATCAGAGGCTTGCCCTTGCGGGCGGCATACTCGAGGCAGGCGCCGATGCACACACCTGCACGGAAGTCGCGCAGCTCACCTGTCGCCCGGTCACCGGTGTGATAGTCGAAGCCGCCCATGGTGATGGTGCCGGCACCGGCGTTTCCGTTGATCACCATGCTCATGACGGCGGCGGTCTTTCGAAACTCGGAGTCGTTGTCGTATTCCGCCTGCGTGAAGATGCCGGATGGGCCGACGATCAGCGGATCGACGTCCGGATTCAGGGCCGCCGGGTCGTTGAACTTGTCGGTCAGATACGCAGCCTTGGTGTACCCGCATTGAGCCAGCTGCTTGGATGCCGCATCGGCCGTTGGATCGGTGTAGGCGGTCACCCTGGCAAGCTTTCCGTCGCTGAGCCGCTTCATCGACTCCATCACTTCCGTGACATCCTGCGGTGTTGGCAGGAGTGTCCCGAGCTGCCCGGTGTCCACCAGACCCGTGACATCGCTGGCCTGGTCGACCTTGGTCGGTGCTGCGGTCACGTCGATCATCACAGCCGGTGCCATCGAGTTACCACCCGATACGGAATTCTCCGAACCGATCAGACCCAGCAATTCGCCCTTGGCGCCGGCCCGGTAGATGCCATACATCGGATTGTGCGGATTGGTGCCCGTGTCATTCTCGGAGCGGGCCGCAATCACCGAGCCATGGGTATTGGCCCGGGCCGATGCACCCGTTCTGGTCAGCATGCCGCGCAGGTAAGCGCTGTCGCTGTGGAATCGCAATCCGAAGGTCGAGTCGATGAAGCTGCCCGAGGCGCTGGAGTTGGGGATCATGTTGCCGGGCAGACCCAGCTTGTTGTAGCCGGCGGTGCCGAGGAAGTCCAGCTGCCCCCCCTGACCACCGATCAGCACATTGGATCCGACCACATTGCCGCCGCCGGCCAGATCGAACGCAATGAAAGGAATCTTCCCGGCACCGCCGGTGATCTTGCAGATCGAGGTGGCGAAGTTCTGCACGTCCGGCGACAGCGTCGCACGGGCCAGTCGCGGTGTGAACAGGCCACCGAGGGCCGCAGGCACCATCACGGTGGCTGCTCCGCTCATGAAACCCTGAGCGATGAATTCGCGACGCGTCCGTGGCCGCGGGTGATCCGGATGCCGGAGGGGTCCGTTCAGGCCGGGGGGGCGGTGCTTGTTCTTGCGCATGTGCTTTCCTCGTAGTTCCTGTGCTGCGCTTCAGTTGACCAGCACGCCCGCGCTGCCGATCGCCGCGGCACACACGGCCTTGGTGACTGCCTGCTCGCGCGCCGCACTGCAACTGCTCCCGTCACCACAGCCCAGGTTGCCCATCAGGGCATTGAGCTCGGTGGTCATGCCGGCTGAATCCTGGGAATTCAGGCTGGTACCCAGCGCGGAATTGACGATCGGGGCGATCACCGCGCTGCGACCCGAGGGCGTGCCGAATTTCGATCCGGCGCCGAAATTGACGCCCGGGAAGAATGCGCCGCGCCTTGTGGAGTCATTGACCAGTTCGCTGCAGTACTGGATGGCCAGCTGCGCGATGCCCACCTGATGGGAGGCCATGAAACCCTCGAGTGTCGGCACCACGGGCAGCTGCTGCTGCACGGTCTGGAAGGTCGAGGTGACATTGACGTTGCTGGCCGGGATCGTGGTGATGGCGGCAAACGACTGGTTGATGCGGTCGAAGGTGCGCACACCGATGTCCGATACCACCGTGCCATCGACCGGCGTTGGCGCAACCGGCACCGGTTCGGTCACCACATGGGTTTTCGTTCCCAGCTGGTCGAAGCTCAGGAAGAAGGTGTCGAATTTGGGTCCCTGGGCGGACCCGATCACCATGCCGATCGGTGACAACAGCTGTCCCTGGCCGGGGAAATAGTTCGACGAGGTGACGGTCGTGCTCAGCGGGATGTAGGCCTGCCCGATGTTCGGCACGACACCGTTGATGCCGATCCGGATGCCCTTGATGACGATGCCGTCGGGCTTCGCGGCCGGGTCCAGCGATATGAAGGTGGGCTTTTCGAACAGGTAGGAGTAACTGTCGTACTGGCTGACCTGAAACATCACGTAGGCTTTGGCTACGCCCGTCGGCTGCTCGACGTTGAACAGAAGGAAGTACTTCTCGCCCACTCCGGCCGCGAAGTTCTGCCTGATCTGCGCATCGGTGAGCGCGCGGTTGTGGATCACGACCATTCTGATCACGCCGGCCCAGGAACGGTTGCCCGATACCTCGTTGCCGAGGACCAGCGCAAAGGTGTTGTCCCAGTTGCCGAGGGTGCCGCCGGTCTGCTTGTCGACATCACCGGTGAACACGCCGTTCACGTAAATGCGCCGACCGTTGACCGGATCATAGGTGACCACGACATGCTGCAGCGAGGCCTGCGCCAGCCGTGCATCGTCGGTGGTCGACAGTGCCGGCATGCCGTTCGCATCCGTCTGGGAAGAGCGCAGGTACGCCGCATAGTCGAACTTGGACTGCCCGAGCGTGAAGTTGCGGGCATCGGTCCCGCCGGAGTAGCTGACGATGTAGGCGCCATCCTGGGTCACGTTGGCCGGCGCCACCCAGGCCTCGATGGTGAACTCCCCGGTGGCGAGGATCATGTCATGGAGTTTTTTGCTGGCGCCGGTCGAGGCCTGGGCCTTGCTTCCCGGGCCGAAGCTGAGGCCCCAGCCACCGACCCAGTTGACAGTGCCGGACAGCGTAAGATCCGCTGCCGGGTCGACGCCACTGGTGTCGTACGCAGTGAAACCATTGCCGGTCCGGAATTCGTATTTCGCAATGGCATTCGAATCGTAACGGCTGCCGCCGCTGGCGACGGTGCCATCGTACATGCCCAGCGCCTTGCTGATGACCAGCGCGGGGTCGACATTGGTGACCGGCACCTGATTGGCAAATGCAGTGATGGCATCCTCCATGGTCTGCGATGCCAACACACAGTTGGAATTCCAACAGTTGTGGGACTCCTCCCGCAGCCGGATCACGAGGCGAGACTGCGCTGGATTGCCCAGATTGATCTTCATGCGTGCCGCGGCATAGGCTTCATCCAGATCGGAAGACGCGAAGAACGGGGACTCCGGGGCCGCTGCCGAGTGCGAATGACAGGCAGAGCAGTGCTGCCTCAGCAGCGGATACACGGTTGAGGAGAACGACCCGGGATCACTGGGAAATTCCTTGCCACCACCGACGTCCTTCAGAACCGGGGCAGTGAGCTCGATCTGGGTCCCGCCGCCGGCCGATGCGCCAGCCCAGTTGGTGATCCAGGTGGTGAGAATGGACGCACAGGCGCTCGGGTCAGCCAGCCAGCAGTTGTGGCCACCTCCCACCTTGGCGACGATGCGGGAAGTCTTGGGATCGGAGAGATTGACCACCGTGTTGGCCTGGGAATACGCCAGGTTCACATCGTCGTTGCGGGCAAAATTCGGCATCTGCGCCGGTGATGTCGCGTTGTGGCACTGACCGCACCGGTTGGTCGACCGGACGTTGTCCCAGAAGTTGAGCTTGAACGCCTGGACATCCGCGGTGGCGGGTGCCGGGCCGGTGTAATCGGAGCCGGCCGTGACCGGGGTGACCGGGTTGGCCGTCACCGGCGCACCGCCACCGCCGCAGGCGTTCAGCCCCAGTGCGAGGCTCATCATCAGCCAGACGCCAATCGTCGAGGATTTCATGTTGTATGACCTGTTCATGCCGGTGACCTTCTAGGGACCCATGCAGTAGACAGCCGAGTCAGCGAACACCTGCTTGAGCTTGTAACCACTCCTGAACCTGTTGATCATCGAGTCGATCTGGTTGCGGTCGGCCTGATTTGTGGGAGCCCGGTAGCAGACGGTCTTGAACACCTTTTCCACCTGGCAACGGGCGAATGCATCGCTCTTTGCCAGCTCCAGGCCCATCGATTTCGCGCCATTTCCCGAATGGGTGGAGTTCGCAGGCCACCCCAGGATCTGGTTGGGCCCTGCAATCCAGCGGTTGTCCCAGTGGTCATCCGGTGTCACATAGCCGGGCTTGAAGTTGTCGGAGTTGATCAGGTACTTGGGCTGCACCTGTCCTTCGGTGTAGACGATCTTCCCTGCGGTCTGGTCGAAGTTGTAGTACGCGTACGCCTGTGTCAGGGGATCCATGCCGCTGTGGCAGCCCATGCAGACATTGAGGTACAGGCGGCTGTCACCACCAGGACTCCGGCTCACGTCCTGCCGGACGCGGTCCGGCGCACGGGTTGGATCAATGAGGCTGCCCATGTCGTGACACAGATGATTCTGGATGGTGAAACTGAACATTGCCCGGTTGGTACCTGCAATGAAGAAGGCCTGTGCCGCTGCGCGCGTCGTGATGACCCCGGCCGTCGCTCCAGCCGGCAATCCCGTGACCGAAGACTGCGTGGTTGCCTGCAATGCGGTTTTCAGATCCGCACCGCTCGACTCGAGTTGTGCGTACATGTCATTGTTGGCAGGTGAGTAAGCCGCGCTCACGCCAGGCGTACCCGCCTTCGCCACGTATACGAGATCGGCCGACAGGAGGGTTGAGAAATCCACATCGTCCCGCACCATGCCGATGACCGTCGCCACGTAATCATTGAGCGGAGCAAACACGGTCTGCTCCCGGTTGGTCCAGGGCATCGCCATGTTCTTCAACGTGACGTTGTAGAAGTTCGGATTCTCCAGCGCGATCTGTGCGGCCGCATCGGCCGACGAGGATGCCATCTGTGACAGGACCGCATCCGATGGCGGCACGCCGGCAATGCGGTCATGAATCCGCTTGGCCTGATCGCGGGTGATCGCACCCGCGTCGAGGTTTCCCAGGACAAGACTGACGGCCACCGCCACCCCGATCAGGGTTCGCATCGGTCTGGCTGGTGCATCCCGCCTGATCCTGATGGGCAGGGTCAGCATCCCGTTGTTCATATGCAGGTCCGTTTGACGTGTGTGTGAAATTCCACTGGCGGCGACTATACGCAGCCGGAATTGCGCTCCGGAATGTCTCAAGCAGACGACGTCGGTGTTGAGAGACAAAGCCGGTGCATGCAAACCGGCCTATATGCTGGTCTGAGAGCGAGAGTTCTTCTGTGAGTGTGTTAACAGAATCAGGACACGCATCGAAGCGAAGATGCGCGCATGCCACACACCCGTGAAGATCCGCCTGCGAAAACCTGAAAACCTGTGAGGATCATCGGGTGACAATATCCATGGACAAGACCCACTACTGTGAACCGGCACACAACCGGTCCCGCGCACCCAGCCTTCGCATGATTCGCGCGTGGCGTTCGTTGCTGCTGGCCCCTGTGCTGCTGGTCCCTGTGCTGCTGGCAGCGTGCGCCGGTGGCAACAGCGGACATGCACCTGGGCTTGCGGGCGGGCAGATCGCCGACCCGGTCACGCTTGACTTCCCGCTGGCCTATGTCAAGCGCCCGGTACCGACCCGCGACATCGACGTGCGCGACCTCATCACCTCCACGGCAGGGGGCGACCTTTTCATCCGCGACAAGGCCAGCGCCAGCGGCGTGGAGACAAATGTCACCAGGGACATCACCCAGGGCAAGGGCTTCGTGAAGGACCTGGACGTATCGCCGGACGGCACCCGCGTGGTCTTTGCACTGCGCCTGCCGCTGCTTGCAGACGCCACCGATGCGGAGCAGCCCACCTGGAACATCTGGGAATACGACGCGAAGGCGAAGACCCTGCGCCGTGTGATTGCCGACGACATCACCGCCGAGAAGGGTCACGACATCGACCCGCATTACCTGCCTGACGGAAGGATCGTGTTCGCCTCCACCCGCCAGAACACTTCGCGCGCCATCCTGCTGGACGAAGGCCGGCCGCAATACGCGGCACAGACCGACAATCGTCAGCAGGCAGCATTCCTGCTGCATGTCATGAATACAGACGGTTCGGACATCCACCAGATCAGCTTCAACACCAATCACGACTTCGATCCGTCGGTACTGAACAACGGGCAGATCGTGTTCTCGCGATGGGAACGCGTGAATGGCGGTGATCGCATCAATCTGTACCGCGCCAATCCCGACGGTACGGGGCTGGAGCTGTATTACGGGCAGAACAGCCATGCCACCGGCACCGCCGGATCGGTGATCCAGTTCCTCAGGGCTCGTTCCCGACCTGACGACAAGTTGCTGGTGATGACACGGCCCTTCCAGGGAACCCAGCAGGGGGGCGACCTGACGCTGATCGACGCTGAACGCTTCGTCGAGATCAATCAGACCACCCTGGCCGCGGCCGGCGCACCAGGCCCCGGACAGACCCCCGCCACCACGACCAATGCATCCACCGTCCCCGATCAGCCCTCGCTCGGCGGGCGATTCGCATCCGCGTTCCCGTTGTACGACGGAACCAACCGCATGCTGGTGAGCTGGTCCCCCTGTCTCGTGCTCGACAACTCGGTGTCACCTGCGGCAACACGGGTCTGTACCGATGAGAACACTGCGGGCACGAATGTGCAGCTGGCGCCACCGCAGTACACCATCTGGGTCTACAACCTGGATACCAACACCCTGCAACCGATGCTGGCGGCCGAAGATGGCATGATGATCGTGGACCCGGTCATCCTGCAGCAGCGCACACCCGCGCCTCCAGTGATCCCGGACAAGGTGCCGGGCGTCGACGTGGATCAGAACCTTGCGACCGAGGGCGTCGGCATCCTGGTCATCCGCAGCGTCTACGATTTCGACGGCATCGACACCGCGCGCCCGAACATTGCCGCCCTGGCCGATCCGAAACAGACCACCGCCGACCAGCGGCCGGACCGCTTTCTGCGCATTGAAAAGCCGGTGTCGATCCCGGACAACGACGTACGCCGCGTCCCGGGATTTGCCTTTGGCCCCGCCGGGCTCGGCATGCGTGAGATCCTCGCCTATGCGCCGGTCGAACCGGATGGGTCGATCAGGATCAAGGTGCCGGCAAACGTGCCCTTTGCGATCAGCGTGCTGGACAGGAACGGCCGTCGCGTCGGCCAGCGCCATGGCAGCTGGCTGCAACTGTTGCCCGGCGAAGTCCGTACGTGCAATGGCTGCCATGATGGCAACAAGCAGACCGCACACGGTCGTGACGGCCTGACCAACCCGGTGAACACCGGGGCAGCATCCGACGGCAGACCCTTCCCGAATACCGATGCCAGCCTTGTCGCGAACTTCGGCGAAGTCATGGCCCAGACCCGGGCCCGGATCACCTGCATCACGGTCGATGCCCCCGGCTGCTCCGTCATTCCGGGCATCAATATCGTCTACGACGACGTGTGGACCGATCCGGTGGCCGCCGGCCGCGCCAGGGATATGAGCTTTTCATATCTGTATTCGGACCTGACCACGCCGGCGCCTTTCAACGGCAACTGCCTGCCGGCCTGGAGCAACCGTTGCAGGGCCACGATCCATTACCTGCAGCACATCCAGCCGATCTGGAATTTCCCGCGCCAGACGCTGGCGGCGGATGGGGTCACGGTGCTCGCCGACCACACCTGCATCCTGTGTCACAACCCCAAGGACGCCGCCGGTACCACGCAGGTTCCGGCCGGACAGCTGGACCTCACCGATTCGACCTCCAATGCCGACCCCAACGTGGTGACTTCCTATGCGCAGCTGTTGTTTTCACACAATCAGCAAGAGCTTATTATGGGCGCCCTGCAGGATGTTATGGTAAACGGGCCGGTGGATCCCGCGACCGGCCTGCCGACCCAGGTTCCGGTGGTGCTTCCCGGCAGCATGAGTGCCGGCAGTGCCAATGCATCGACGGGATTTTTCAGCCGCTTCGACACAGGCGGCACTCACGCGGGCTGGTTGACGCCCGCCGAACTGAAGATGATCGCTGAATGGCTAGACATCGGAGCCCAGTACTACAACGATCCCTTCGTGGCCCCAGCGAACTGACCTGATGCGCCACCTGCTGCCGTTACTTCTGTGTGCGCAGATATTGCTGGGAACACCCGCTCTGGTCACTGCCAGGACTTCTGCCAGGCCCCTGGCACTGACCGTGACCGAACCCTATGTGGAAATGCACTCCGGCCCGGGCCGGGGTTACCCGGTCACCTACGTGGTTGGCCGTGGCGACAGCGTGCAGGTGATGTACAGCCGTACCGACTGGTTCAAGGTGCGCGCATCTCGCGGCCAGGAAGGCTGGGTCAAACGCGAAGAACTTGCCCTGACACAGCTTGCGGACGGCTCTCCCGCACCCATTCCTCCCTATCCGGACTTCACGACCCATACATGGGAGTTCGGGGCCGCGTATGGCGTCTACAACCACCAGAACCTGGTGGCGGCCTATGTGGACTACGCCATCACCGACAGCCTGGACGCCGAACTGACCCTGCAACAGGCAATGGGTACCATCGACAACCGGTATCTCGCCACGCTCGGCATCCGTCACACCTTCATCCCCGAATGGAAATGGCTGTCTCCGACTGCGGGTCTTGGCACCGGTGTCCAATACATCGACAAGAGCACTCCGCCGCAGCCGCTGGACAAGACCAATCAGGTCGCTTACGTGACGCTGGGGCTGCGCGGCTTCATCACCCGGAAATTCATGTGGCGCCTCGACTGGCGCAATTACGTGGTCTTTACCCGAGAAAATGACAACAAGGAACCGGAAGAATGGAAATTCGCCCTGGCAGTATTCTTCTGATCGCGGCACTGATGTCCGGCTGCAGCTGGTTTCATCGGGGCCCGAAATCCCAGCCTGAAATCGTGCCCGAGCCGGTCGATGCCGACACATCCATCATCACCCCGCAGGTTCAGCGGCGGGTGATCAAGACGCCGAAGATCAAGGCGAGGAACTTCGAGATCGGCGCCAACTTCGGAGCACTGAGCATCCAGGATTTCGGCACCAATCCCCTGTACGGAGCACGCCTCGCCTACCACGTGACCGAGGACATTTTCCTCGAAGGCAGCATCGCCCGCTCCAAGGCGGGCACCACCAGTCTCGAGGATGTGTTTCCGAACATCACGGTCCTGTCCGATTC
Organism: Steroidobacteraceae bacterium; assembly: GCA_044226785.1. Classification (GTDB taxonomy): domain Bacteria; phylum Pseudomonadota; class Gammaproteobacteria; order Steroidobacterales; family Steroidobacteraceae; genus TMP-86. The sequence goes on from JBGAGK010000006.1 coordinate 97,168, forward strand.
CGGGAGAAAGCTCACGTACTACGACCTGGATGTGGGATACAACTTTCTCCCGGGAGAGGTTTTCCTGGGTCGCGGACGCGCCTTCAACACGGCGCTGTATGCCGTGGTCGGCATGGGTGCCGTGAAATTCGCGGACCAGGACAAGTTCGCCCTGAACTTCGGTGTCGGCACCCGCATCCTGCTCACCGACTGGCTGGACATGCATCTGGATGTCAAGGACCACGTGTTCGAGACCGACATCACGGGTCGGACCAAGAATGTCCACAACATCGAAGCCACACTGGGCTTCGCCTGGTTCTTCTGAGCTGATGGAGATGACCATGAAACGCAGGAATCTTTCCATGATGACCCGCATCACATTGATGGCGATGATCACCGCCGGCGCAGGAATTTCCGTTGCGGGAGACGTCAATGCGCCTGCGGCCGATTTTTCGCTCGATTCGCTGGCCGGCAAGCCGGTCGCGCTGAGCCAGTTCAAGGGCAATGTGGTGATGGTCAACTTCTGGGCGACCTGGTGCGGCCCTTGCCAGCAGGAAATGCCGTTGCTGGACCAGATGTACAGGAAGTACAAACCGGCCGGATTCACCCTGCTGGGCGTCAACGTGGACAAGGAAGTACCTGCCGTGAAGGAACTGCTCGAGCGCAAGCCGGTGAGTTTCACGGTCCTGATGGACCCCACGAGCACCGTCAGCCGCAGCTATCACGTGGCCGACATGCCCAGCACGGTGATCATCGACCGCAAGGGCATGGTCCGCTACGTCCATCGCGGCTACCGCCCCGGCGATGAAAACGAATACCAGGACCGCATCCGGCAGTTGATCCGCGAATGACCACCCGAAACCTCGCACGTCTGTCCGCGGTCCTGATCCTGCTTGCAGCAGCCGGCTGCAGCAGCATCAAACCCTGGGTCAAGCCCTACGAGCGGGATCGCATGGCGGATCCCATCATGTCCTGGGACCGCGATGCGATCTCCTCGCAGTTCCTGGATCACGTATACGAATCGCGCGAAGGCTCCCGCGGCGCCACCGGGAATACCGGCGGCGGCTGTGGATGCAACTGATGATGCCCCGCCCGCTGCACCGCTGGCTGATCGCCCTGCTGCTGTTCTGCCCTGGCGTGCACGCGGCCGTGCTGCCCGATGACCGCGCCGATGTGTTCTACAGCACCTACAAGGGTGGCGGGATGGACATCACCGGCAAGTCGGTGCTGGTGCGCAAGAAATTCGCGGAGACGCTCTCGGTCCAGGGCGAATATTTCGTGGATACCGTGAGCGGGGCGTCGATCGATGTGCTCAGCAACGCAAGCACCATTCACGATGAGCGCAAACAGAAGACACTGAGCCTGGACTACATCCGCGGCAAGACTGCTTATAACGCCTCGTATTCCAACAGCAAGGAGTCGGACTACGTTTCCGACAACTGGCATGTCGGCATCAGCCAGGACATGTTCGGCGATCTGACCACCGTGACGATGGGATACACCCGCGGTTTTGACACGGTCAGCGCCCGCTCAGGCAATACCATCTCGAAGATGGGTCAGGTCGACCGCCGCAGCTACGACCTGGGCCTGTCGCAGATCTTCACCCGCAATCTCATCGGTTCGGTGATGCTGGAAGTGATCACCGACGAAGGCTTCCTCAACAACCCGTACCGCTTCGTGCGCTATGCCGATCTCACCGATGCGCGGGGCTGGAACACGCAGCCCGAGGCCTATCCGCATACCCGCACCAGTACAGCGCTGACCGCCAAGGCCCGCTACTACCTGTGGTACCGCGCCGCTGCCAGCGCATCCTACCGGTATTTTTCCGACACCTGGGGCATCCGCGGCAACACCCTCGAGCTGGGCTATACGCACCCGCTTGGCAACCGATGGATCATCGAAGGCAGGGTACGCCTGTACCGGCAGAACGCCGCGAATTTCTACAGCGACCTGTTCTCACGCCGTGATGCATTCAATTTCCTCGCCCGCGACAAGGACCTGGCAGCCGGGCAGAACATCTCCCTCGGCGGCAAGCTCACCTACGCATTCCTGCCGGACGGGTGGAAAATGTTCAAGCGCGGCACCGTCACGCTCGATGTGAGCCGCATCCAGTTCAAGTACGACGATTTCCGCGACATCAAGGACTATGGCGTCGCGAATGGATACACCGCGGGTACCGAGCCGCTGTACCGGTTCCACGCCAACGTGATGCAGCTGTACGCATCCATGTTCTTCTGACCCACGCGGGCGGATCATCCATCGCAGATGAGCGGGACTGGCCTGGACGAGGCCAGTCCCTGTCATGACTCCAGCACGGTCAGCGCGGGGGATGGACGGCCTGCGCTCCCATCTCGTAGGCCGACATGGCAATCTCCCCGCCCGGTCGCCACTGGCTCGCATGCGCGCCTCGTTCCTGGCCGTGAACTGCATCCACTGCGGTCCGGGTCGCAGCCAGTGCTCCGCCGAACACGAGGATGGCAGCACCCGTCAGGATCAATCTGCGTCGTGGCATGGGGACTCCTTCAGAACACTCGCGGCGGGTGTGCACCGGTCAGGTCCTGTACCGAGGCCCGGGGCGGGTGTGCGCCGGTCAGATCCTTTACCGAGGCCCGGGGTGGATGTGCACCGGTCAGGTCCTGCACCGAGGCCCGGGGTGGATGTGCACCGGTCAGGTCCTGCACCGAGGCCCGCGGCGGGTGTGCACCGGTCAGGTCCTGCACCGAGGCCCGGGGTGGATGTGCACCGGTCAGGTCAAAGGTCGTCGCAGCGGCACTGGCGCCCGTCGCGAATGCTGCGCAAGATATGAAAATGGTCAGTGATGCGGAATTCTTCCAAACGCCCATACCTTTTTCTCCTGTGTTTTCAGATAATTGCCGAATACCCGCGCGATGCGGGAGTCCACGGCACCCATCAAAAGCGCCGCGAATGCGTGAATACCCTCACACCTCTGCGCAGAATCTTGTCCATCGTCCAACAGATGGAGGCACCCCGGGAATCACCGTGATTCCCGTCCACCGCTCCGGGGACCTGTCTGCGGCAGATCCGCAAGGCTCGATCGAGGTGTGCCAACCGTGACGGCACCCAGGGGAAAATTCACGCAATTGCTGAGCGACTGGCGTGGCGGCAGCGACCGGGCATTGGGCGAATTGACACCGCTCGTGTACGAAGAACTTCGGCGCCTGGCACATCGATACATGCGCAGCGAGCGCAGCAGCCATACCCTGCAGGCCACCGCGGTGGTACACGAGGCTTTCCTGCGTCTGATCCAGTCGGAAGTACCCATGCAGGATCGCACCCACTTCTTCGCACTGGCTTCCAGGCTGATGCGGCGAGTCCTGGTCGATCATGCCCGGAGCCGTTCACGCGACAAGAGATTCGGAAACGCGCGGCAGGTACCACTGGAGGATGCTCCGCCGTTGAAGGTCGAGACCAGCTTCGACATCGTCGACCTCGATCTGGGGCTGGATCATCTTGCCCGCCTCGAGCCGCGTCTTGCACAGGTCCTGGAGTTGCACTACTTCGGTGATCTGACCTATGAACAGATCGCGCAGGCCATGGACACCTCGGCAGCGACCGTGCATCGCGACATCCGGTTGGCACGTGCCTGGCTGCTCGATTTTCTCGGCGGCAACCGGGCATGACCGTCTCGCCAGCTCGCTGGGAGGAAATCCGGGCATTGTTCGAGGAGGTGGTCGAGACCGACGCCACCGGTCGAATGAACCGGCTGGAAGAAGTTGGCGCAACCGACCCGCAACTGCGCGCATCGGTGGAGGCGCTGTTGCGCATGGACGGCACCTCCGGGGACCCGCTGGAGCAGGTCATCGGTACCGCAGCCGGCGAGTTGATGGAGCACCAGGCTGATCGGCTCATCGGCACGCGGGTGGGCCCTTACCAGATCACCGCAGTCCTGGGGTATGGCGGCACCTCGACGGTGTATTCGGCCCGAAGGGTCGATGCGCGGTTCGATCAGACCGTGGCCATCAAGGTGCTCCATCATGCCGTCATCCACCCGCAACTTCGCAGCCGCCTGCACGCTGAACGGCATGTCATGGCCAGACTCGAGCACCCGGGGATTGCCCGCCTGATCGACAGCGGGGATCTGCCGGACGGCTCGCCCTACATCGTGCTGGAACACGTGGCAGGCGAGGACGTGCTGCAATACTGCGACAGTCACGCACTGTTTCTTCGCGAACGTGTGGAACTGTTCATCAGGGTCTGCGAAGCCGTGCAGTTTGCACATCGCAACCTGATCGTTCACCGCGACATCAAGCCTGGCAACATCCTGGTGACCCCGGAAGGCAATCCGAAACTGCTCGACTTCGGCATCGCCAAGCTCCTGGCACCGGAAAGCCTGTCACACACCCTGCCGGTCACCCGGCTGCACGAACGGGTCCTGACGCCCGAGAACGCTGCACCGGAGCAGGTCCTGGGGCGCCCCATCACGACAGCCACAGACGTCTACGCCCTGGGCGTGCTGCTGTATCAGCTGCTCAGCGGCCGCCCGCCCTATCGGCTTGCCAGTTACAGCCAGCTCCAGCTGGAGCGCGCCATCTGCATGGATGACCCGCCGCGCGCCAGTCAGGCAGCAAATACCAGGATCGCCGGAGAGGCCGGCTCCGGGCGCCAGCGGATTTCCGAGCGGCGGGGTTTGTCTGCAGACCGGCTCCGCGCGAGCCTTGCCGGCGACCTGGACGCCATCATTGCCATGGCCATGCGAAAGGAGCCGGAACGGCGCTATGCCTCGGCCCAGGCCATGGCCGAGGATCTCGGCCGGCATCTGCGGGCCGAACCGGTGCTCGCGCGCCAGGGCGACTGGCGTTACTGCGCCGGCAAGTTCCTGAGACGTCATCTCCTGGCCGTTGCCGGCGCCACAGCGGTAGTCCTGGGTCTGGCTGGTCTGGCCGGAATCACGCTGTGGCAGAGCCACCGCATCGAGCAGGCGAGGCTGGCCACTGCCCGCGAACGGGATCGTGCGCAGCAGGTCTCCGGCTTTCTGGTCGATGTGTTCTCCCAGGCCGATCCATTCAATGCACAGGGTCATGAGACAACGGCCCGTGATCTGCTGGATCGCGGAGCCTCGCGCATCATGGATGATCTGGACGAGCAACCAGAGGTCAGGGCCGAACTTCTGGAGAGCATCGGCCTCGCCTACCGGCGCCAGGGGCTGGGCAGTCGCGCCGTGCCGCTGTTCGAACAGGCTGTGGCCATCCGCCGTGCCCTGAAGCCCGCGGATCCCGTCCGGATCGCGGTCGCACAGGCCAATCTGGCCGAGGCACTGGCCGATGCCGGCAACCTGTCTGCCGCCGAGAAGCATCTTCACAGTGCCCTGGCGTTGTCGAAGTCTGCCTCGCCTGCAGCCAATCGGCAGACGGCCGATATCCTCATGCAGCTGGGCAGACTCGCCCTGGATGGCCAGAGCCGGACCACACAGGCAGCCGCGTACTTCGAGCAGGCCCTTTCCGTCTATATCAACGCCCTGGGTCCTGAAGCCACTGAAGTCGGGACCGCACAGATCAGACTGGGAGAAGTTGCGTCGTGGCAGAACGAATTGGCGCAGGCTGAGCGCCATTATCGCCAGGGGTTGGCCATCTATCAGGCGACGCTGGGCCGCAATCACCCGGATCAGGCCATAGCACTCGCCAACCTCGGGTTCATTCTGGTCGAGCGCGGAAATTATGCGCAGGCCGAGCCGATGCTGAATGAAGCGCTGGACATCGAAAAACGCGTCTTCGGCCCGGATCATCAGCGGGTGGCCGAAACGCTGGAACACCTGGCGAGACTCCACGAGGGGCGCGGCAAACTCCCATTGGCCATCGATACCCTGCTGCAGTCCATCTCGATCTCCCGCCAGCGCCTGGGAAGTGATCATTACCTGGTTGGCTATCGCCTGGATTTTCTGGCCAGCCTGTATCTCGAGTCAGACGATCTGCCGGCGGCGGAGGAAAAGGCTCACGAGGCTCTCAGGATCTATGCCCGGAGCCTGCCGGCCGAGCACCTGTACGTCGCGTCCACGCGTCAGCTCCTGGGAGACATCCTGATCGCCCGTAAACGCTACCCGGGCGCAATCAGCGAACTGCGCGCTGCTGCCGACCTGTCACGCCAGCTCGCCGGCGATGACAGCTGGCGGACCGCACGCGCCAACGCAAGCCTGGGATGGGCCCGGATCAACGCTGGAGACGACCCTGCAGGTGCAACGCTCCTGATCGAGTCGCAGCGGCAGCTGTCGCAATTGCTTGGCGACCGGAACCCGGCCACCCAGCGCGCCTCCCGGTACCTGGCCGGCTATTACCGCCTGCATCACCGCGATGCCGACGCCGCACGGGTTCTCGCAACGCTCGACTCGCGCTAAGCTTGGGGAACTTGACAATATGCGTCGTGGTCCGTAGCAGGAGTTTCAATGCGAAATATTCTTCAATCCACTGCAACAGGCCTGGCCCTGACGGCAGTACTCATCCTGGCAAACTCCGCGGCACAGGCGAGCGCGCGCGAGGAAGGCCGCCTCCTCACCGCCACCGAAGTCCTCGAGGAAATCCAGGCCATGCCGGATCAGCGCATTCCGGACATGCTGCTGTCCCGGGCCTACGGCATTGCCGTCGTGCCCGACGTGATCAAGGTCGGACTGACGCCGGTCGCAGCAGCCCGTGGCAAAGGCGTGCTGATCGTCCGGGACAAGCTCACCGCACCCTGGAGCAACCCGTCATTCATCACGCTGACTGCGGGTGAGCTCGGATTCATGATCGGGGCCCAAAGCTCGGATGTCGTGCTGGTGTTCACCACCCGGTCCGGCATCGAGGGCATCACCGGAGGGAAAATGACCCTGGGTGCCAATGCCTCGGTGACCACAGGCCCGGTGGGCCGATCTGGCTCTGCCGGCACGGACCTGAACTTCGATGCAGAAGTGTATTCGTACGCACGGTCCCGTGGCCTGTTTGCAGGCGCTGCGCTGGACGGCACGGTCCTTTCCATAGACCGGAAGGCCAATGCAGCGTTCTACAAGAAGCCCGGTGTCACGGCATCGGACATATTCTCCGGCCATTCCCCCGCGCCGCCGGAAGCGGGGCAACGTTTCCTGGACAGGCTGGCGCAGGTCACACGCACGAGCGTGCGCGCCTCGACAGACCCGCAGGCGGGATCCCCGGCAAATGCGCCGACCACCGCCCCGCCCGCAAGCAGCGCGCCCTCAACGCCTCCTGCGCCTGCCCGGACCTTTCCGATGGAGGATGGCAGCGCGGGCCAGGAGCCGCCCAGGTAGCCGGGGCGCTTCCGGGATATCGAGGGATATCGAGTCGCCTGGGCCAGTTGCCTGGCAGGGGCATGGCGTATCAATTGCTGGCCGTAACGGCCGGTGCCTGGTTATCGGAGGGTGGTACGAGCGGTAGCTTGTAAGGATCTACCTTCCTCGCTTCCTCTTCCTGGCGGCGCTGCATGTCCTGCTGCTGGCGCAGGCGGTCGCGGTGATGTTCAAAGGCGGCTTCGCGCCTTGCCGCTTCAGTCCTTTCCCGCCCGGCTGCAATCCGATCGACCGCCAATCGGGCATTCCTGCATTCCTCGGGGGCCCGCTGGGCAGCAGCCCTTTCACTGCATTTCATCAATACGCCATCCAGCATCACCGGGTCATCGACCAGCTGGTCGACACTCAACGGCTTCAGTGGCGGATCGTCACAGCCCGACAGGAGAAGGATCGAAGCCATGCACATGCAGATGGCAAGAATCGGAAATTTCAGGGTATTCATGTCCGTATCCGTGACCGGAATGTTATCCAAGATCGGCCTGCCTGCATCGGCCCGCTGTGTGAAACCGGTCACGTCCCAGGCATTTCGAGCCGGCCTGCCGGACCAGCGGCTGCTGTGGACCGACCACCGGTTCCCTTCAGCCGGTTTGACCGATGGCGGGCGGCTGTGTACCGTTCCGGTCCCAATGCCAAAAGCCACTGTTCAGCCGGAATCGCCCACCCTGAATTTCGAGGCGGCAATGTCCGAACTCGAGTCTCTGGTGGAACGTCTGGAGGGTGGCGATCTGCCTCTGGAGGATTCGCTCAAGACCTTCGAGCGTGGTGTGGCCCTGACCCGCTCCTGCCAGCTGGCTCTCAAGGAAGCCGAGCAGAAGGTCGAGGTGTTGCTGAAAAAAGCCGGCCAGCCCTCGCTGGAATCATTCACCCAGACCACGGACGATTAGTGTCGCCCGAGCTGCGCCTGCAAGGCCTTCAGGACCGGATCGAATCGGTGCTTGCCGCGGCGCTGCCGCCGGAGGATCGGGCGCCCACGCGGCTGCATGCCGCACAGCGATATTCCGTCCTGGGAGGCGGAAAGAGGCTGCGTCCCCTGCTGGTCTATGCAACCGGAGAATGCCTGTCCGTACCGATCACCCGCCTTGATGCCCCTGCTGCGGCCGTCGAACTGATCCATGCCTATTCACTGGTGCATGATGATCTGCCGGCCATGGACGATGATGACCTGCGCCGCGGCCGTCCGACCACCCATCGCGCATTCGATGAGGCAACCGCAATACTGGCCGGGGATGCGTTGCAGGTACTCGCCTTCGAATTGCTGGCCGCTGACGCACCGCACGCAGCCGGGCCACGAGCCCGCCTGAAGATGATCCAGATCCTGGCCGAAGCCAGCGGCACTGCCGGCATGGCTGGCGGACAGGCGCTGGACCTGGCCGCCGTGGGCCGGTCACTCTCACTGGGCGAGCTGGAAACCATGCACCGGATGAAAACCGGTGCCCTGATCCGCGCCAGCGTGCTGCTGGCGGCTGCCTGTGTGCCGGACCTGCCAGGACCAGCCCTCGCGGACCTGGATGCCTGCGCCCGCGACATCGGTCTGGCCTTCCAGATCAGGGACGACATCCTCGACATCGAGGGCGAACCCGGTCATCTGGGCAAGCGCACCGGCGCCGATGCCGCCCGCGCCAAACCCACTTACCCGAGCATGCTGGGCCTGGAGCAGGCCAGGGCACAGACCCTGGAACTCAAGGATCGCGCCCTCCAGCGCCTGGGCAGCCTGTCCGGCGACACTTCATTGCTTGCCTGGCTCGCAGCCTACGTGGTGGACCGACAGGTTTGACAGGCGAACGCCCGGCTCTCCCGGTTAGAATCACGGTTCATGAATCCGCCGGACGACAGATTCCCGTTGCTTTCGCGCATCGACTCACCGGCCGACCTGCGCGATCTGCCACGCTCGCAACTCCAGGAGCTCAATGACGAATTGCGCCGCTACCTGATCACCACGGTCAGCCAGATGGGCGGGCATTTCGCGGCAGGACTGGGCACGGTGGAACTGACGGTTGCCCTTCATCGCGTCTTCGACACACCGCAGGACCGGCTCATATGGGATGTGGGCCACCAGGCCTATCCGCACAAGGTGCTGACCGGGCGGCGCGACCAGTTGCGAACCATCAAGCAGGCCGGTGGCCTGGCACCGTTCCCCACCCGTGAGGAAAGCCCCTTTGACACATTCGGGGTGGGCCATTCGAGCACCTCCATCAGCGCGGCACTGGGCATGGCCATTGCCGCGGCCGCCCGCGCAGAATCCCGACGTGTCATCGCAGTCATAGGCGATGGCGCGATGAGCGCCGGCATGGCGTTCGAGGCGCTGAATCACGCAGGGAGCCTCGACGTGAACCTGCTGGTCATCCTCAACGACAACGACATGTCGATATCGGAAAACGTCGGCGCCATGTCGAACTACTTCGCCAGGGTCCTTTCCGGCAAGCTCTACGCAACCCTGCGCGAAGGCGGCAAGAAGGTGCTGCGGCAGATGCCCACCGTCTGGGAGCTGGCCCGCCGCTCCGAATCACACATGAAGGGCATGGTCCTGCCTGGAACCATCTTCGAGGAAATGGGGCTCAACTACATCGGGCCCATCGACGGACACGATCTGGATGCGCTGATACGCACGCTGCAGAACATGCGCGACCTGAAGGGTCCGCAGTTCCTGCACGTGGTCACCCGCAAGGGCAAGGGATTCGCCGCTGCCGAGGCCGATCCGATCAAGTGGCACGGACCCGGGCCTTTCGATGCCGCAAGTGCCACCATCTTCAAGGAAAAATCCACCGGACCTTCCTACTCCCAGATCTTCGGCCAATGGCTGTGCGACATGGCCGAAAGGGATCCTCGCATCATCGGCATCACCCCGGCGATGCGCGAAGGCTCGGGCATGGTGGAGTTCGAAAGACGCTTTCCCGACCGCTATTTCGATGTGGCCATTGCCGAACAGCACGCGGTGACCTTTGCCGCCGGCCTCGCCTGCGAGGGAATGCGCCCGGTGGTTGCCATCTACTCCACGTTCCTGCAGCGCGCCTATGACCAGCTCATCCATGACGTGGCGCTCCAGAACCTGCCGGTGCTGTTCGCCGTGGATCGCGCCGGACTGGTGGGCGGGGACGGCGCCACCCACCAGGGAAGCTTCGACTTCAGCTTTCTGCGCTGCATCCCCAATCTGGTGATCATGGCGCCAAGCGACGAGAATGAATGCCGGCAGATGCTGTACACCGGGACAACCCTCCCCGGCCCATCTGCTGTGCGCTATCCGCGCGGCAACGGGCCCGGTGAGCCGGCGCGGACGGAAATGACCGGGCTTCCGGTTGGCAAGGCAGCGCTGCGCCGCGAGGGCCGGTCAGGTCTTGTGTTTCTCGGTTTCGGAAGCATGGTGGCGGTGGCCGGGCAACTCGGAGAGGAATTCGACGCCACGGTCGTGAACATGAGATATGTCAAGCCTCTGGACGAGGAGCTGGTCTGCCGTCTGGCATCCAGAGCCCGGGCGATCGTCACCCTGGAGGAGAATGTCGTGGCGGGCGGCGCTGGCAGCGCCGTGGCGGAATCCCTGAGCCGGGCGGGACTGTGCCTGCCGATCCTGCACATCGGCATTCCAGACCGGTTCATCGCACATGGTTCCCGTGAGGACTGCCTGGCGGATGCCGGGCTGGATCTGGTGTCGGTCCGCATGCGGGTGCAGGCCTGGTGGCGCCCCGGTTTGCGTCTGGCCGCCGAAGCCAACTGAGGGCAGAATCGAGGACGCATGAGTGTAGAAAATCCCCTGAAGCGGAAGAAACCCCTGGGTTCGGGCATCGAGGACGTGCAGGGCCGGTCGGACCAGCGGCAGGTGCCGATCAACAAGGTCGGCGTCAAGGACATCTATCACCCGGTACGGGTGCGCGACCGTGCAGGCGGCGAGCAGCACACCATTGCCAACTTCAACATGTACGTCAACCTGCCGCATGACTTCAAGGGCACACACATGTCACGCTTCGTGGAGATACTCCACCGCGGCGAACGTGAGATCTCGGTGGAGTCATTCCGGCGCATGCTGGCAGACATGACGCATCATCTGGATGCCACCGCAGGCCACATCGAAATGTCATTCCCGTATTTCGTCATGAAACGCGCGCCGGTCTCCGGCGTGCAGAGCCTGATGGATTACAAGGTCTCCATGCATGGGGAGCATCGCGAGGGCCGGACTCACATCTGGGTGAAAGTCGTGGTCGCGGCCACCAGCCTGTGCCCCTGCTCGAAGGAGATCTCCGAATACGGGGCACACAACCAGCGCTCCCACATCACCATCAATGCCCGCATCCGGGAGCACATGTGGCTGGAGGAACTGATCGAGATTGCGGAAAGCCAGGCCTCCTGCGAGGTCTACGGCATCCTCAAGCGGTCAGACGAGAAATTCGTGACCGAACGTGCCTACACGAACCCGAAATTCGTGGAGGACATCGTTCGTGACGTGGCAGTGGCATTGAACCACGAAGCCCGGGTGCGCGCCTACACGGTGGAATGCGAGAATTTCGAGTCGATCCACAACCACTCGGCGTACGCCCTGATCGAGCACGACAAGGACGCGGACTGAAGGCTCAGGCGGTGCCGGCTTCGGCGCGCTGCAGACGGCCGATCATGTTGCGCAGGAAGACCTGGTTGAACCTCAACTGGCATTCCGCCGAGACCTGCTCCAGCAGGGTCGAGCTCACCTTCATCACGGTCACCGAACCGGCGGCGCGGATGGTGGCCGTGCGCTTGGCCCCGCGAACGTAGGACGTCTCGCCAAAGCAGTCCCCCGCATCCAGCTGGCCCAGCGCCCGTGCATTTCGTTCCACTGCCACGATGCCGTGCACGATGATGTAGAAGCGGTCATCCATCTCGCCTTCCTTGACGATCTCCTCGCGGTCAGCATAGTCCTGCCAGCTGCTGGCCCGCAGCACCTCCCAGATTTCCTCGTGCGAGAACTCATGGAAGAACTTCAGCTTGCGCAACATGCTGAACTGTTCCTGCTGGTCGATGCGCTTGTACTGCGCCCGCAGCTTCTGATGCACGCGGGTCAGTTCCGCGGCGAAATCCAGCCCCGTCTTGTAGCGCTTGGCAGGATCCTTCTGCAGCGCCATCGCCGTCACGTTCTCCAGTTCCTCGGGGATTTCCGGACGAAGCGTGTGGATGGGCGGCGGCGTCGCAAACACGATCTGGTGCAGGAGTTTCTGCAGGTTGCCGGCACGGAACGGCCGGGTCCCGGTCAGCAGTTCGTACATCACCGCACCCAGCGAATACAGGTCCGAGCGGTTGGTCAGCTCGACGGACTGCACCTGCTCGGGTGACATGTACGAGGGGCTTCCGGCAATGCCCTCGATGCGCGAGATCTCCGAATCCGCGACCAGCGCAATGCCAAAATCGATGATGCGCACGTCACTGTCCAGCGTGAGCATGATGTTGCTGGGCTTGATGTCGCGATGGATGACGCCGCGCGAGTGCGCGTAATGCAGGGCGCGCGCCGCCTTGTAGATGATCTCGACCACATCATCCACGCGCAGCAGGTTGTCCGGCCGGCAATAGGCAGACAGGGTCCGGGCACCATGCACGTGCTCGGTGACGATGTAGCAGCGGCCGTTTTCCTCGCCCGCGTCATAGATGGGCAGGATGTTCGGGTGTTGCAGCATGCCCACCATGTGGGCCTCGGACAGGAACATCTTGCGGGCAATGCGGCGGCGCTCCTCATCGCCACTGGCGTCGATGCTGTAGACCTTGATGGCAACGTCGCGCCCGTAATACGGATCGTGCGACAGGTACACCGTACCGGTGCTGCCGCGGCCCACCTCATTGATGATCACGTACTTGCCGATCTTCTCGGGTATCGGCGGCTGACGTCCCGCAGCGGGTTTATGGGAGTTCAGGGATCGCAGGTTGCTCACGTCGGTCAGCCACTGGCACGGGGGTTGGGGATGGTGAGCGCCAGCATACTTAACGAGACCGGGATCAGACTGTGACGGAGGTCCGCCGCTTCAGCGAAAATGCTCGTAACCGGCTGGATGGCCCTCGAGCGGTCTGCCATCCATCGACCACGTCACACCGCTCCCGGCGCACAGTTCGCCGATCTGCGAAAGCTTCAGCTGGCATTGCCCGGCCGCTGCCAGCAGGTCTGCCAGCCTTCCGGAAGGCACGGACAGAAGCAGCTCGTAGTCATCGCCACCCGACAGCGCCCAGTGCCGCGCCTTCTCCTGCGGCACGAGGGACCGCAGCGCCGGCGACAGTGGCAAACGATCCACTGCCACCCGGGCGGCCACGCCGCTGGCCATGGCGAGCTTCGGCAGATCGCCGGCAATCCCGTCCGACAGATCCATGGCGGCCGTGGCGAGACCCCGAGCCAGGCGGCCAAATTCCACCCTGGGCTCGGGGTATTCGAACCGGTGGCGCAACTCGCTGCGGAAAGACGTGGCTGCTCTCGCCCCCTTCTCGTCCGCCGGTGCGTCTGCCCGCAGGTTGCCGCTTGCGATGGCAAGCCCGGCCGCGGCATCACCCAGGGTTCCAGTCACCACCAGCAGATCGCCCGGCCGTCCGCCACTGCGACGCAGCGCAGTGCCACGCTCCACCCAGCCCGACAGTTGCACGCTCACCGTCAAGGGACCCGAGGTGGTGTCACCGCCGACCAGCTCGACACCGTGACGCCCGGCGAGATCGAACCAGCCGTCCGCAAACTCCCCGAGCCAGCGCTCCTCAGGCTCCCGCAATGTCAGGCCCATCAACGCCCAGGCCGGTGTGGCGCCCATGGCCGCCAGATCGCTCAGATTCACTGCCAGCGCACGATGGCCGACACTGCGTGCATCGGCATCTTCCGGAAAATGCCGGCCCGCAACGATGGTGTCCAGCGCTGCGACCAGATCGCTCCCCGGTGGCAGTTCCAGCAGCGCCGCGTCATCGCCAATGCCGAGCCTCACGCCGTGATCATGATGCGGGGGCCGGCGGAAGAACCGGTCGATGATTTCGAATTCACCCAGCGCCATGCACCTGCCCAGTGCCGGTCAGGATGCGGCACCGTATTCGGTGCTGCGCATTTCGCGTGCCGCCCGGTCCAGCACCGCATTGACGTACTTGTGGCCGTCGGTCGCACCGAATCGCCTGGCCAGCTTCACCGCCTCGTCCAGGATCACCCGATAGGGCAGTTCCGGATGCGACAGCAACTCGTGCAACCCCAGCCAAAGGACGGCCCGCTCGACAGGATCCAGATCGTTCGGCAGGATCTGGCCGAACCGGGCCGCGAACGCGTCGAGTTCGCCGGTCTGCTCGCTGATCCCCATCAGCAGCGAACGGAAGTATTCCAGGTCGGCGCGGCTGGCCTGGGGATCGGTGGCGTATTGCTGATAGACATCCTGCCAGGGGCGCGGATTGATCTGCAGTTGATACAAGGCCTGCAACGCCGCACGGCGCGCATGATGGCGCGCCCGGATCACTGCACGGCCATTCATTGGCCGCCCGTTCCACGTCCGGCCGCCCGCGGCATGCTGCGCAGCAGGTGCACCATGTCGATGGCGGTCATCGCCGCATCCGCGCCCTTGTTGCCGCGACGGCCGCCGGCACGTTCGCGCGCCTGTTTCTCGGTGTCGGTGGTCAGCACACCGAAGATCACCGGCACGCCGGTATCCAGCGCCACCCGCGACAGACCTGCCGCGCACTCGCCAGCCACGAAATCGAAATGAGGCGTATCGCCGCGGATCACGGCTCCCAGGGCGATGACTGCATGGAACCGGCCACTTCGCGCCAGACGCCGGGCAGCCACGGCCAGCTCGAACGCACCGGGCACCCGCCACACGGACACGTTGCCGCGCGCTGCACCGTGAGCGAGGAGCAATTCCAGAGCGCCATCGACCAGGGGCGTGACGATGAAGTCGTTGAAGCGGGCCGCCACGATGCCGATGCGCAGGCCGCGGGCGCGGCGCTGCCGCTGTTCCGCCTGCTGGCGTGAAGGACCTGCACTGGAGTGGCTGGACATGATGCGCGGATTATAGGCTGTGGCCACCGACATAGTCGGTGACTTCCAGTCCGAATGCTGCCAGGCCCTGCAACTGCTTGGGCGCGCTCAGCACCCGCATTCGGGTGAGCCCCAGGTCCTTCAGGATCTGCGCACCGATCCCGTGAGTGCGCAGCACTGTCGCACCCGGCAAATGGGCCCCGGGGCGGGTATCGGCCATGCGGGCATCCACCCTGGCATCGAGCTGGCGCACGCTGGCCATCAGGTCGCGAGGCGTCTCTTCCGGCTGCAGGATCACCATCACGCCGGAGGGTTCTCGCGCGATGCGCTCGATGGCTGCGCGCAGCGGCCATCCCAGGCTCTCCGCCTGGACTCCCACCAGATCGCGCAGCGTTTCCTTCACATGCACCCGGACCAGCGGCGGCACTGCCGGGTCCAGCTCGCCCTTGACCAGCACGATGTGCACGTTCCGGTGCACGTGATCCTCATAACAGCAGAGGCGAAAGCTGCCAAACTCGGTCTGGACGGTACCGTCGTAGATGCGCTCCACGGTTCGCTCGTTCTTCAGCCGGTACCGTATCAGGTCGGCGATCGTGCCGATCCTGAGCGAATGATGCCGGGCGAACTTCTCCAGATCCGCCCGCCGCGCCATGGTCCCGTCGTCATTGAGCACTTCGACGATGACCGCCGCCGGCTCGAATCCGGCCAACCGGGCCAGATCGCAGCCCGCCTCGGTATGGCCGGCGCGCGTGAGCACGCCGCCCGGCTGAGCCATCAGCGGGAAGATGTGTCCCGGCTGCCGAAGGTTCTCCGGAACCGCATCGGGGGCAACCGCCGCGCGCACGGTCTGCGCGCGATCATGCGCGGATATGCCCGTGGTGACGCCCTCCGCCGCCTCGATGGACAGCGTGAAATTCGTCCGGTGGGATTCGTCGGTGTCGGACACCATGAGCGGCAGGCGCAGCTGACGGCAGCGCTCGCGCGTAAGCGTCAGGCAGATCAGTCCACGGCCGTAGCGGGCCATGAAATTGATGTCCTCGGGCCGTACACGGCTCGCAGCCATGATCAGATCGCCCTCGTTCTCGCGATCCTCGTCGTCCATGATCACGACCATGCGACCCTGGCGCAGGTCCTCGAGGATCTCGTCGATGCTGTTGAAGCCAGTCATGGATCCGGACACCTTCAGTTCTTTGGCAACAATCGGTCAAGGTAGCGCGCGATCAGGTCGATTTCCACGTTGACCTGATCATCCACCCCGCGACTTCCCAGGGAGGTCACGGCAAGGGTATGCGGGATGATGTTCACATCGAAACGGCGTTCCTGCACCGAGTTCACGGTCAGGCTCACACCGTCCAGGCATATCGATCCCTTGGCTGCGACAAATCGCATCAGTTCCTTCGGCAGTTCGAACTCCATGCGCCGCGAGCGCGCGTCCGCGTGCATGGACACGAGCCGACCGATGCCATCCACATGCCCGCTCACCAGATGACCGCCGAGCGCATCTCCGGCCCTCAGCGCAGGCTCCAGGTTCACCGGATCCCCGGGACCCAGCCGCGACAGGGTGGTCCGCAGCAGCGTCTCACGGGAGACATCAGCTTCGAACCTCTGGTCCTCCCGTTCGACCACCGTCAGGCACACGCCCTGGACGCTGATACTGTCACCGATGCGGATCCGTCCGAAATCCAGGCCGGCAGCATGAATGCCAAGGCGCAGGTCGCCATCGCGGGTCTGCACCGAATCGACCCTGCCCAGCGCCGTGATGATGCCGGTGAACATGCCTCAGTGCGCTCTTCGCAGCAGGACGCGCAGATCATCTCCGATGCGCAGTGCGTCGGCGTACTCGTAGCGAAATGCACTCGCAAGCTCCGCAGGAGCAGCCAGCTGCATCAGCGGCATGGCCGATGAGCCAAGCAGCAGGGGCGCCATGTACAGCAGCAGTTCATCGGCAAGGCCCGCCTGCACGAAGGCCCCTGACAATCGCGCACCTGCTTCCACCAGCACCTCATTCACCTCGAGTTCCGCCAGCCTCGCAAGCACGGCCGGCAGGTCCAGCTGTCCGTTGCGGGATTCCACCGCAAGCACCGTGGCTGGATAGCCGGCCGGCACGTTTACACCGGGCGCAGAGAATACCAGTGCCTGTCCGCCGGCGAAGAGCCGTGCGCTCCCCGGCACCGAAAGCGAGGCATCGAGCAGGATGCGCCTGGGCTGCCGCACCCAGGAACCATACTCCCAGCGAACGTCCAGGCGCGGGTCATCCACCCGGGCCGTACCGGCACCGGTCAGGATGGCGGAGCTCCGGGCACGCCAGCGCTGTACGTCGGCGCGCGCCGCCTCACCGGTGATCCAGCGGCTTCGGCCGTCCGCCAGGGCCGTGCGGCCATCCAGGCTCATGCCGAGCTTGACCCGCACCCACGGCCGGCCGCGCTCGAACCGCGAGTAGAATCCGGGATTGAGCCTTCGGGCCTCGGCCTCGAGCAACCCCGTCCGCACTTGCACACCGGCATCGCGCAGCCGCGCAAAACCGGCTCCCGCCACACGCGGACTCGGGTCGGGCCCGGGTGCCACCACCCGGCGCACTCCGGCCGCAATCAGTGCGTCCGCGCAGGGAGGCGTGCGTCCGGCATGAGAACAGGGCTCCAGGCTCACATAGGCCGTGCAGCCCGCAACTTCCCGCTGCGCTGCACGCAGCGCCGCCACCTCGGCATGTGCCTGGCCCGCCCGTTCATGCCAGCCTTCGGCAATCACTCTGCCATCCCTGACCAGAACACATCCGACACGGGGATTCGGGTCCGCGGTATTCAGCCCACGCGCGGCAAGTTCGAGTGCGCGACCGAGGAAGGTCGCATCAGCATCGCCGCTCATGAACGTCGATGGCCCTTCGGGGGCCGGGTCGCTGCCGGCACATCACCCGGCAACAAGGTCAGCTGCCCTTCGCTCGTTCCCCGCCGCCGGTGGTGATGGCGCAGCTGGTCGATCTCGGCACGAAATGCTTCGACATCCTGGAAGCTCCGGTACACCGAAGCGAAACGCACATACCCCACCTCATCCAGCTGGCGCAGCTCATCCATGACCAGCTCGCCAATGGCGCGAGAGGAAATTTCCCTCTCGCCCAGGTTCAGCAGATGATGGCAGATCCGCCCGGCAGCCTGCTCGATGGCATCGCTCCTCACCGGGCGTTTCTCCAGTGCCCGCAGCATGCCGGCCCGCAGCTTGTGCTCATCGAAGGGTTCACGCCGGTTGTCGCTCTTGACCACGGCCGGAAGCAGGAGCTCAGCCACCTCGAAGGTCGTGAATCGCTCCTCACACTGCAGGCATTCCCGCCTGCGGCGGATCTGTCTGCCCTCTGCAGCCAGCCTGGAGTCGATCACCTTGGTTTCGGCATGATTGCAGAACGGACAATGCATCGTCGGCTCGTGATCTCATCGCCTGTGCATCATCGTCAGCCCCTGTAGACGGGGAAACGACTGCACAGCGCGACGACCTCGGCGGTCACACGCCTGTGCACGGCCTCATCGCCCATGTGGTCGAGCAGATCGGCGATCCAGCCAGCCAGCTGCGCACACTCGGACTCCTTCAGGCCGCGGGTGGTCGCCGCCGGCGTGCCCATGCGAAGACCGCTGGTGATCGCAGGCGGCCGCGGATCGTTGGGAACCGCATTCTTGTTCACCGTGATGTGTGCACGCCCCAAAGCGTTGTCCGCATCCTTGCCGGTGACGTTCTTGTCGATCAGATCAAGCAGGAACAGGTGATTGTCGGTACCACCCGATACGATCCTGTAGCCTCGCTGCTGCAGCACCCGCGTCATCGCCTGGGCATTGGCCAGGATCTGCGCCGAATAGGCGGCGAACTCCGGCTGCATCGCCTCGTGGAATGCCACGGCCTTGGCTGCGATGACATGCATCAACGGGCCACCCTGCGTGCCCGGGAATACCATCGAATTGAGCTTCTTGTGGATTTCCTCGTTGGGGCGGGCCAGGATCAGGCCGCCGCGCGGGCCCCGCAGGGTCTTGTGGGTGGTCGAGGTACACACATCCGCGAACGGCACCGGGTTGGGATAATGACCCGTGGCGACGAGGCCGGCCACGTGAGCCATGTCCACCAGAAAATACGCGCCCACGGAATCGGCGATCGCCCGGAACCGCGCAAAGTCGATCCGGCGCGAATAGGCCGAGAACCCCGCGATGATCAGCCGGGGTCTGTGTTCCTTCGCCAGACGTTCGACCT
Organism: Steroidobacteraceae bacterium; assembly: GCA_044226785.1. Classification (GTDB taxonomy): domain Bacteria; phylum Pseudomonadota; class Gammaproteobacteria; order Steroidobacterales; family Steroidobacteraceae; genus TMP-86. The sequence goes on from JBGAGK010000006.1 coordinate 116,598, forward strand.
GATCGTAGTCGATCGTGCCGGTGTCGGCTTTCAGGCCGTACTGCACGGCCTTGAACACCTTGCCTGAAAAATTGACCCTGGCCCCATGCGTGAGATGCCCGCCGCTGTCCAGGCTCATGCCCAGGATGGTGTCTCCCGGATTCACCAGCGCAAGATAGGCTGCGGCGTTCGCCTGCGAGCCCGAATGCGGCTGGACGTTTGCGTAGGCGGCACCGAACAGCTTCCTGGCCCGATCGATGGCCAGCTGTTCGGCAATATCCACGAACTCGCAACCGCCGTAGTACCGTCGGCCGGGGTAGCCTTCCGCGTACTTGTTGGTCAGTACCGACCCCTGGGCTGCAAGCACCCGCGGACTGGTGTAGTTCTCCGAGGCGATCAGCTCGATGTGATCCTCCTGCCGGCGCGTTTCCCGGTCGATTGCGTCGGCCAGCTCAGGATCGAATCCGGCAATGGTCATCTGGGAACTGAACATCTGAAAGGTCTCCGGCAGGCGAAAAGCGCGAAATTGTAGCGCAAAACCGCGCCTGATCAGCCCAGCCGGGGCTCCGGCCACGCGGGGATGGAACGGTTCAGGTCGCGTCCAGGAGGGCCGCGACCACCCGGGTCCAGGCGCGCGCCAGATTCTGGCGGTTGTAGCCACCGCCACCCAGGGCGAGCACCCGCCCATGTCCCCATGATGCGGCGATTTCGCAGAGCCGGGTCGCCGCATGACCATGGGCATGCTCGGAAAAGCTCAGGTGCGTGATCGGATCGCCGGCCAGGCTGTCGGCACCGCACTGCAGGATGATGAACTGTGATTCGGATTTCTCCAGATGCCTTTCCACCCGCTCCCATGCCTGCATGAACTGGGTGTCCGACGCGCCGGCAGGCATCGGGATGTTGAGCTTGGTGCCCAATGCAGTTCCTGCGCCCTCTTCCGAGGCAGCACCCGTGCCCGGATACAGCAGCCGCCCATCTTCATGGATATCGGCAAAACACAGGTCCGGATCGGCCTCATAGGCGTAGTACACCCCATCGCCATGATGCGCATCGATGTCCACGTAGGCGATGCGCGCAAGGCCATGACGGTGGCGGAGCTGTTCGATCACAACGCCGATGTCGTTGAACACGCAGAAGCCGGCGGCATGCCCTCGCCCGGCATGATGCAGGCCCGCGATGGGCACGAAAGCCCGGTTCACCCGGCCGCTCATGATGGCCTCAGCCGCCACCAGGCTCGCACCCACCACGGCGCTTGCCGCCTCGAATACGCCCGGGAATGCCGGTGTATCACCGGCATCGAGATATCCCTCACCCTGGATGGACAGGCGCCGCACCCGCTCCACATATTCCCGGTGCTGGAAACTCAACAGTTCATCATCGCTCGCCAGCCGCGGCCGCAACGCCTGCACCCGCGCATCCAGTCCCTGCCGGCGCAGCTCCGCCATGAAATGATCGTGGCGGTCAGTACCGAACGGGTGACCATTGGGGAAGCCGTACCGGGCGATTTCCTTGCCGCTGACCAGCGCAACGGATGCAGACATGGCGGAAGCCTAACACACGCATGTCCGCGGCATGCCGTGACAATGCCGCGCAACTGCCGGATAATCCGCCCCCGATCCCCGTGACCCGACACCTCAAGGTAATCAATGGCTCAGTTCATATACACGATGAACCGGGTGGGCAAGGTCGTGCCCCCCAAGCGCATCATCCTGCGCGACATCAGCCTGAGTTTTTTCCCTGGCGCCAAGATCGGCGTCCTTGGGCTGAACGGTGCAGGCAAGTCCTCGCTGTTGAGGATCATGGCCGGCATCGACAAGGAGATCGAGGGCGAAGCCAGGCCCCAGCCCGGCATCAAGGTCGGTTTCCTGCCGCAGGAACCGCAGCTGGATGAGAGCAAGTCGGTGCGCGAGGTGGTCGGGGAAGGCGTCGGCGATGTCCAGGGCCTCATCGATCGCTTCAACGCCATCAGTGACAAGTTCGCCGAGGAAATGCCCGAGGAAGCGATGAACAAGCTTCTGGAGGAGCAGGCGCAGTTGCAGGACAGGATCGACGCGGCAGGAGGCTGGGAACTCGAGCGAAAACTGGAGATCGCGGCCGATGCGCTGCGGCTGCCTCCCTGGGAATCTCCCATCAGGACCCTGTCGGGCGGCGAAAAGCGCCGGGTTGCATTGTGCCGCCTGCTGCTGTCCAAACCCGACATGTTGCTGCTGGATGAACCCACCAATCACCTGGACGCTGAATCAGTGGCCTGGCTGGAGCGCTTCCTGGAGGAATACCCCAGCACCGTGGTGGCGGTCACCCACGACCGTTATTTCCTCGACAACGTCGCCCGCTGGATCCTGGAACTGGATCGCGGACATGGCATCCCCTGGGAAGGCAACTACTCCTCCTGGCTCGAACAGAAGGAGGCGCGCCTCGCGCAGGAGCAGCGCCAGCAGGATGCGCTGGCCAAGACACTGAAGCGCGAACTGGAGTGGGTGCGGACCAACCCCAAGGCAAGGCAGGCCAAGTCCAAGGCGCGCCTGCAACGCTACGAGGAACTGGCTTCACAGGAATTCCAGAAGCGCAATGAAACCAACGAGATCTACATTCCCCCCGGGGAGCGGCTCGGCGATCTGGTGATCGAGGCGAAGGGCCTGCGCAAGGGCTTCGGCGACCGCCTGCTGATCGACAACCTCGGATTCAACCTGCCCGCTGGCGGCATCGTGGGCATCATCGGTCCGAACGGAGCCGGCAAGACCACGCTGTTTCGCATGCTGGCCGGGATCGAGAAGCCCGATGCCGGGGAGATCCGCATCGGCCCGACGGTCAAGCTGGCCTACGTCGATCAGTCCCGACAGGCGCTGGATGACAGCAAGAGCGTCTGGGCGGAGATTTCCAACGGCCTGGACCTCATCAAGGTGGGCAACTATGAGACCTCCTCGCGCGGCTATGTCGGGCGCTTCAACTTCAAGGGCGTGCAGCAGCAGCAGTTGATCGGCGATCTCTCCGGCGGTGAACGCAATCGCGTGCACCTGGCCAAGGTGCTCAAGTCCGGCGGCAATGTGCTGCTGCTGGACGAACCCACGAACGATCTGGACATCGAGACCCTGCGGGCGCTGGAGGAGGCGCTGCTGGCATTTCCTGGCTGCGCCGTCGTCATCTCGCACGACCGGTGGTTTCTCGACCGCATCGCCACCCATATCCTGGCTTTCGAAGGCGACTCGCAGGTGGTATGGTTCGAGGGCAACTACCAGGAATACGTCGAGGATTTCAGGCGGCGCAAGGGCGACATCGCCGCCCAGCCGCACCGCATCCGTTACAAGCCGCTGACAGGATGAGCATGGCCATCTACATCGACCCGCACGACGACCTGCATACCGGCTACCAGGGCATCGCACTGACCTGCCCTCATTGTCAGACGTTGTCGCACGTGACGGCGGTCGGCGTGCCGAAATTCGAGTTGCTGTCCCGCCTGAAACCCCGGGACATCGGCATCGTGTTTCGCTGCGATGCATGCAGCGAGCCGGTGTTTCTCCGGTTCCCGGTGAAAGCGTACACCGACATCCGGATCGAACTGGGCAGCAACTACACCGAGATCGAACGGGCTCGGGAGACCTTCCCGCTGACCTATCTGCCGGAACAGACCGAGGGGCTTTTCAAGGAAGCCCTGCAGTGTTACGCCTCGGGCTATCTGCAGGCATTCGCGGCACTGTGCAGGCGGACCGCGCAGTCACTGTTTCATGAACTGGGCGAAATCGGCAAGCTGGAGCTGTTCGACACCCTGCAGGACATACGCGTCCTGGCCGAACTCGACGAGGACACCTTTGGTGTCCTGCGGGGCGTGATCTTCGGCAGCGATGCCGATCCCTGGGCCCATCAACCCCGGGTGGACTCGCAGACCGCCGGCATCCTGCTCGAGGTGATGAAGGATCTGCTCTACCAGACCTTCGTCCGCAAGAGCCGCCTCCAGCAGGCGATGACGGTCAGGCGCTACCTGACACCGTTGACAGCGTCGGGCACGGGAACCCGGGCCATCAGCTGACGAATACCCGGGCATTGCGAAACAGGCGCATCCAGCCGCCTTCTTCGCCCCACTCGCGCGGCCGCCAGGAGTTCTGCACCGAACGGAACACCCGTTCCGGGTGCGGCATGATGGCCGTCACCCGACCATCCAGGCTGGTCACCCCCGTCAGTCCTGAAGGCGATCCGCTCGGATTCTCCGGATAGTGTTCGGTCCTGACACCCCGATGATCCACGAATCGCAGGGCGGTGATGGACAGCCGATCCAGCGCCTGCGCCGCGGCATTGTCCATCTCGGCGCGACCCTCGCCATGGGCCACCGCAACCGGCAGGATCGAGCCAGCCATGCCCCCCAGCAGCACCGAGCGCGAATGCGGAATCTCCACCAGCGACAGGCGGGCTTCATAGCGCTCTGACCGGTTGGTCACGAAACGCGGCCAGCTGTGCGCACCCGGGATGATTTCCTTCAGGGCGGCCAGCATCTGGCAGCCATTGCACACCCCCAGGGTGAATGTGCCGGCACGGTCGAAGAAAGCGCTGAACTCATCGCGCGTGCGGGCGTGATACAGGATCGACTTGGCCCAGCCCTCGCCTGCCCCCAGCACATCGCCGAAAGAGAACCCTCCACACCCCACCAGTCCATGGAAGCCGGCCAGTGTCTGCCGGCCGGCGATCAGGTCCGTCATGTGCACATCGAAGGCATCGAAGCCGGCACGCACGAACACCGCCGCCATCTCCACGTGACTGTTCACACCCTGTTCGCGCAGGATCGCAACCCGCGGGCGTGCGCCGCGGCCGATGAACGGCGCTGTCACGTCTTCGGCCGGATCGAATGTCAGCCTTGCGTACAGACCCGGGTCCCGGTCATCCAGGATCCGGTCATACTCCTCACGCGCGCATTGCGGATCATCCCGAAGTTCGGCTATCCGGAACGAAGTCTCGCTCCACATGCGCTGGAGCTCCACACGCTCGCCCGCATACACCCTGCGGCCGGCAGCAGATGCCTCGATGCGGCCGTCGCCGCGCGGCGAAGCGGTCGTGCGGTGACATCCGCGCAGTCCATGGCGATCCAGAATCCCGCTCACACGGGCAAGATCCGTGCGGCGGATCTGGATCACGGCTCCGAGTTCCTCCGCAAAGGCGGCGGCAACCGGATCCGGGGACGAACCCAGGTCGATGTCAAGACCACATCTGGATGCGAATGCCATCTCCAGCAGGCAGACCAAGAGCCCCCCGTCGGATCGATCGTGGTAGGCCAGCACCAGCCCTGCGTCCTTCAGATCCCGGAGCGCGGCACAGAACGACTGGAGCAGCTGCGGCGAGTCCAGGTCCGGTGGTGTTCCGCCATGTTCACCGAACACCTGGGCCCAGCCGGACCCGCCCAGCCGGTCCTGGCCGCGGCCCAGATCGATGAGCAGCAGTACCGAGTCCACATCCCTGACAAGCTCCGGCGTCAGCGTGCGACGAACGTCGCCGACCGGGGCGAACGCCGAGATGATGACCGACACGGGCGAGGTCACGGTGTGTTCAGTTCCGCCCTCACGCCAGCGCGTCTTCATCGACAGGGAGTCCTTGCCGACCGGGATGGTGAGTCCCAGGGCAACGCACAGCTCGGCGCCCACAGCCTTCACCGTGTCGTAGAGGTCCGCATCTTCGCCCGGCTCCCCACAGGCCGCCATCCAGTTGGCGGAGAGCCTCACATCCCGCAGTTCGCGTACATCGGCGCAGAAGATGTTGGTCACCGCTTCGGCCACCGCAAGCCGACCGGATGCAGCCGGGTTCAACAGCGCCACCGGCGCCCGTTCGCCCATGGACATCGCTTCGCCCGTGTAACCCAGATAGTCGGTCAGGGTCACACCTGCATCAGCTACGGGTACCTGCCACGGCCCGACCATCTGGTCCCGGCTGATCAGGCCGCCGACACTGCGATCGCCGATGGTGACCAGGAAGCTCTTGTCGGCCACCGCGGGCAGACGCAGCACGCGCGCAAGCGATGGGCCCAGATCGTGGCCCGCACCAGACAATGCGGCGGCAGGATGCGCCACATGCCGCACGTCGCGATGCATTCGCGGCGGTTTGCCCAGCAACACATCCAGCGGCATGTCCACCGGGCAATCGCCGGCTTTGGCGTCGACCACGCACAATTGTCCATCACCGGTCACGTGTCCGACCACGGCGAACGGACAGCGCTCGCGCTCGCACAACACTGAAAACAGGGGCAGGCTCCCGGGCGCCAAAGCGATGACATAGCGCTCCTGGGCCTCGTTGCACCACAGCTCCAGGGGCGAAAGAGCGCTTTCCGCGCTGGGGATGCGCCGAAGGTCGATCCGGCCGCCGCGACGGCTGTGCGCGATGGCTTCGGGCAGCGCATTCGAAAGCCCCCCGGCCCCCACATCGTGGATCAGCAGGATGGGATTGCCCTCGCCCAGTGCCCAGCATCGATCGATGACTTCCTGGGCACGTCGTTGCATCTCCGGATTTCCGCGCTGCACCGATGCGAAGTCCAGTTCGGAGGAGCTGCTGCCGCTTCCCACCGAAGATGCCGCACCGCCGCCCAGGCCGATCAGCATGGCGGGGCCACCCAGCACGACCAGTTGCGCACCGACGCAAACATCCTTCTTCTCCACATGTGGCCGGCGGATGTTGCCCAGACCACCGGCGATCATGATGGGTTTGTGATACCCGCGCACACAGGTCTCACCCTGTTGTTCGAAGGTACGGAAATAGCCGCTGATATTGGGCCGGCCGAACTCGTTGTTGAACGCCGCGGCTCCCAGTGGCCCGTGGATCATGATCTCGAGCGGAGTCGCAAGGTGCGATGGTGCGCACGGGGCGGTTTCCCAGGGCAGGGCGAGCGCGGGGATATTCAGGTTGGAGACCGAAAATCCGCACAACCCCGCCTTGGGTCTCGCTCCGATGCCCGTGGCACCCTCATCGCGAATCTCGCCTCCCGCGCCGGTGGCAGCGCCGGCGAACGGCGCGATCGCGGTGGGATGATTGTGGGTCTCGACCTTGATGAGAAAATCCACCGGCTCGTCATTCCCGACGTAGCATCGGCTGTTCGGGTCGGCGAAGAAACGCCGCGCCACCGGACCCTCGATGACTGCCGCATTGTCCCGATAGGCCGACAGCACACCCCGGGGATTGGCCGCATGCGTGGCCCGAATCAGTCCGAACAGGGAATCCGGCTGCGGTACGCCGTCGATGGTGAACTGCGCGTTGAAGATCTTGTGCCGGCAATGCTCCGAGTTGGCCTGCGCGAACATCATCAGCTCGGCATCGGTGGGATCACGTCGCATGCGCCGGAACGCTTCCAGCAGATAGTCGATTTCATCGGACGACAGCGCCAGACCCCAGTCGGTATTCGCCTTCTCCAGGGCCCCGCGCCCCTCATGCAGCAGCGGCACCCTGCGCAGGGTACGTGCCGGGCCTTCCTCGAACAGCAGCTCCGGATCGAAATGAGCCGTCCACACCGACTCGGTCATGCGATCGTGGAAAAGTGCAGTCAGGCCATGCAGGACCTCGGGCTGCAAGGGCGAGGCGGAGTCGATCAGGTATCGCACGCCGCGCTCGATGCGGCGCACCTGCGACAACCCACAGACATGGGCGATGTCGGTCGCCTTGCTCGACCAGGGTGAGAGGGTCCCCACCCGAGGGGTGACCGTCAATTGCGTGCCTGAAACCCGGGGCGGTGCCTCGGGGGGGCCGTAGCTCAGCAGCCGGTTGAGCAGCAGGAGCTGGGGCTCATCGAGTTGCCCCGTGATATCGATGAAATGCACGAAGTGCGCACTCAACGAGGTCACGTCCGGCGCTGCGCCCTTCACGCTGTGCAGCAGCCTTTCGAGCCGGAAGCGGGACAGGGCCGGCGCCCCCAGCAGCGTCAGCATCGAAAGTCCGGCCGGCTATTTGCGCGCGTTGGAATCTCCACCCGGATATATCGGAACCGGAAACTGGGCCACGTTGCTGCCCCCCTCCAGCGTCGTGATCTTGCTCACGCCCTGCTTGCGGACCTCGTCGATTCGCAACACCGAGTGCAGAGGCAGGTAGGTACGCCGTACCCCGTCGAATTCGGACTTGATCCTCTCTTCCGTCGGGTCCAGCACGACGGAGGATCGTTCACCGAATACGAGTTCCTCAACTTCGATGAATCCAAACAGGCTGCCGTGAGTCACCTTCCGGGCATAGATTTCGTAGACCTTGCCCTGGTTGACGAACAGAACCTTGAAAATGTGACTCGCAGCCATCAACGCGGCCCCCAACTGGGTAATGTGGACACCATTATACGAGGCCGGGGTGCCTCGCGTGAAACCGTGCAGGAGAAATCAGGGTATGGCTTTGCGCTTGCGCATCGTCAGCGAACATGCTGGCAGGCTGGGAAGCCAGGCAACCCGGGTATTTGGTGTCCATGGCGGCAGCATCGGCCGCGGCACCGATACTGACTGGACCCTGCCCGACCCCGAACGTTACCTGTCCGGAACACACGCACGCCTGGAATTTCGTGCGGGTCAATTCTTCATCGTCGACTGCAGTTCCAACGGTACCTATCTCAATGGTGCCCAGGCGGCGCTGGGCAAGTCCAACGACCGCCAGCTGAAGGACGGCGACTACCTGCGGATGGGCGAATACGAGATGCTGGTCAGCATCGATGATGCCAACGATTTTCCGCCCGAGGATGGCGCCATCGTCGCCTATGACGGAGGCACGCCCTCCCCGGCCGTCAGCCAGTCCATCGCCGATGACATCGGTGCAAGACTCGACCTGAGCGAACTGCTCGAACCCCAGGCCGACTTGCTGCCAGGCGCATCATCGGCTGTACCGGGACGGGGCCCGGTTCCGGCCCATGATGCCTATGGCCAGTCGCTGCCGCCGGTGGAAGAGGGATCGGACTGGCACATGAAGACTCGGCCCCTCAGGATCCAGCGCACACCCGCCGCCGAAGCGCGTCTGGCCGAACCGCTGGCGGCTCCGCCGGGGCGCACCAGGTCCCTGCCGCTTTTCGATGCCGACGTCGATTCCGGGATATCCGAACTGTGGCGCGGCGCGGGCCTCGAGCCGGACACGCTGACTCCGGACAATCGCGCCGCGATGCTGCAATTGTGTGGTCGATTGCTGCGGGAAGTCGTGGTGGGCCTGCTCGACGTCCGGCAGGTGACCAGCGACTTTCGCAATCGCTTCCGCATTTCAGCGCCGGCGGACAGGGAGACGCCTGATTTTCTGACCCGCGATGTGGATGGATCCCTGCGCAAGCTCCTGACCACGACATCGGTCCGTGGCGGCTCGCTGGATGCGATCCGCGATGCATTCCAGCAGCTGCGGGCCCACCAGTGTGCCGTACTCCCCGCCATGCATGCGGCCTTCGAAGAATCCCTCGCACAGCTCGATCCGAAGGATCTGGCCGAGCGTTTCGAACGCAACAGCCGGCGCAGCGTATTCGGGCAGCAGGGCAAGGGTCGTTACTGGGATCTTTATGCCGAGCTTTACAACAGCCTGACCCAGCGCCAGGAAGGGGGCTTTCCTCATCTGTTCGTGGAGACTTTTGCACGGGTCTTCGAGGAACGGATTGCCGGCGCCCCGACCAGCCGGCGTGCCTTTGGCACGGATCAGAACGACGCGACCCTGCCTTCAGCCAGCCCGCGCGCCGCAAGCGGAGACTAGATCTCCCCCGTTCACGCCCGGCTGATTACCCTTCAACTTCAACAATCCATCGATCCGCCGCGTTCCGGCGTGGAGCTTCAATCCCCGCTACCCGCCTTTGGACAGGTGAACTCCTCATTGCCTGCTCTGGATGGCGGCGGCACGATCTTCTTCCACCCGGCCGGGATCTCGAAGCGATCCGCCGGAACACTGCCCGGTGTGATGGCTGTCGTTTCGGTGGTCATGCTCAGAATCGTTGCCATGCCGGGGGGAGTTGCAGCCGGAGCCACCTGCCCGGTTGAAGCTGGCGCTTTCGCCTCCTCGTCGGCATGAGCCTTTTTCCGGAACAGCCCCGACAGGAGCTTGCCCCCGACGCTCGACAGCGTACGCGATGCGATCGTACCGCCGACGCTCCCATCCGCAGCCTTGGACGCCGCGACCTCGGCCGTCGAATTGGCCACCGCATCGGTCACCTCGCCCGAGTTCACACCCGTGTTTGACCCCGATCCGCCACCGCTCGCCGGGTTGCCGCCGTTGTTCCGGGCAGCTGCGCACTTCTCGCCACCAAATGACACGCGGAACTCCGAGCGAAGCGGATGGCCCTTGAGGTCGGAGGACTTTGCCTGAAGCTCCTTCATCTGGTCGGCATAGGGCGCAAGGAACTGCTGCATCTGCTTCGCCATGGACGCCATGCCCTCACCCGTGAGCCCCATCTTCTCCATGTAGGCCCTGGAGAAGGCGCGTTCGTCGGCCAGACCCGCAACTTCATCGTCCGTCAGCCAGCTGTCCATGCCGAACTGCATGTCGCAGGCATCACCGGTCTGTTCGTTGGTACAGGTGCTGGTCAGGGTCAGTGAGGTGTGGTGCACGTTGTGTCCCAGGATTTGCCCCGCCGCCCCCAGGTTCTTCACATCCAGCTTGGCCGGGGACATCTTGCACTTGGAGGTATCCACTGCGGCATGCTGCGGCTGCTGGGCGGCGCACTGCTTCATCTTCTGCATGGCCTCCTGCATCCTGCGCTGCATCTCCTGACGCTCGGCAGCCGTGGGCAGCGCATGCTCACGGTAACTGTTCTTCGCTGGTTCGAGATCATAGATCATGTCCTTGTCGAGGCGCACGATCTCGCCACTGCTTGCCTTGCGGCAGAAAAAGGACATGAAGCCCTCGCAGCTGGCATTCGAGTCCTCCCTTTTCTTCATGCCGGAGATGGCCTCGGAACGCGTGATATGCATCTTGATGAAGGCCAGGTCCATCGATGTCTTCTGTTCCACCGTGACATCGGCCTGTGCCACGCAGGCGATTCCAGCCAGCGCGGCACCCCCCAGCATCATCAGGATGGATGCGGATTTCATTGCAGGCATGGCAATTCCCCCCAAGTGCATTGCACGGGTGTACCCCCGCGACGATGGCGAATTCTACCCCATCGCGGGCGTGCCGGCATCCGGGGTCGCAAGCACCGCCATGCCTGGAAATGGCCATGGATCGGATGCCGAAAGGAACTTTTCGGTCAACGGCCTGCCAGCAACTCCCGCAACACCACCGCCTGATTGTGCTGTTCGTCCCGCGCCGAGTAGACCAGGGTCAGCGTACCGCTGCGGGCGCGGGCTCGCAGCTGCTCCACCGGCTCATGGTTGCGCGCAAGCTCCACCCGATAGCGGTGCCGGAACTCCTCCCAGCGCACAGGGTCGTGCCCGAACCATTGCCGCAACGTGGTGCTCGGCGCCACATCCTTCAACCACAGATCGATATGCGCATCTTCCTTGCGCAAACCCCGCGGCCAGATCCGGTCCACGAGGACGCGTTCTCCATCCTCCGCCGCAGGCGCCTCATATGCCCGCTTGATCCGGATCTGTACTGTCCTGTTCGTGGATCCCATGTCTTCTCCTCGGCAGCGCAGGACATGCCCTGCCGGCTTCAGGAAGCCGGATGTTTCGCGCTGCCTTGCTGCATCTCGGACAGCGCGATCAGCGAATGAGCATACGCTCCGCCGGCGCGCATTTCAGAGGCCACCCAGATCGCCTCCATGATCTGTTCGCGGGTCGCCCCGTGTCGAAGCGCGGAGCGGGTGTGACCGCGGATGCAATACGGACACTGGGTCACATGTGCCACCGCAACTGCAATCAGCTGCTTGATCATCACCGGCAGTGCGCCCTCCGCAAAGACGGTTTCGCTGAACTTGCTGAATGCCTCCATGGCCGCCGGGGCAAGTTGCCTGCGCAACGCCCCCAGGTCAGGGGTGCTCTGCGGATACATGGGCTCGGGCATCACGGCAAACTCCTGTGTGGCTTGAACCGTGCTCCCGGCAGTGTATTCCGGAGACGGTGTCGATTGCAGTGATGGTGGCGTCGATGCACTTCACAAGCGACATTTATTGGCGTTCAATATCGGTCATTCCGATGGATACCGAACTCGCCAGGACGTTTCTCGCCGTCGTTGCGGCGGGAAGCTTCGTCGAGGCATCCGAGCGCCTGCATGTCACCCAGTCCACGGTGAGTGCACGGATCCAGCGTCTCGAGGAACAACTCGGTGCGGCACTTTTCCTGCGCAACAAGGCCGGAACCACGTTGACGCCGGCTGGACGACAATTCCAGCGCCATGCAACGCTGTTGACCCGCACTGCCGAACAGGCGCGACAGGAAATCGGCAATGTCCGTGGTTTCCGTGCAACGCTCTTGGTCGGCGCCCGCATCGCCCTGTGGGAAGGCGAACTGCGATCGCGCTGGCTGCCGGGCATGACCCGGCTCGCACCGGATGTTGCCATCCGTGCACAGGTATTCGGATTCGACGAAGAGTTGATGGAAGCCCTCATCGACGGACGGATCGACATCGGCATCATGTACAACCCCCAGTCCCGTCCGGGATTGACAGTGGAACCGCTGTTCGAGGAACGACTCGTCATGGTCTCGAGCCGCAGCCCGCCACCCGCCGAACCGGGACCGGACTACGTTTACGTGGACTGGGGACCCGAATTCCTGACCCATCACGGCCTGGCGTTTCCGGGATTCACAGGTGCGGGAATTTGCACCAATGTCGGATGGCTCGGCCTGGAACACATCCTCACTTCGGGCGGCAGCGGATATTTTCCGCTGCGCCTGGTGCAGGGTCACGAAGCCACAGGGAAACTGCACCGGGTAATGAGTGCACCGGAATTCCGTCTGCCCGTTTATCTGGTGCATCCTGGCAGGACGGACTCCAGTGCGCTCGTGCTGGCCCTGGACTCCCTCCGCCAGGCACTGGGGCGGCGCGGTGCTGCGGATGATAGTAGAATACTCGCCGGTTCCGGCCCTCAGGAGTGATCCCATGTCCCGCATGGTCAAGCGCACGCATCATGAACCCTACAAGCTTTCCATCGGAGGCACGGACAAGTATCTATGTCGCTGCGGCCTGTCGAAGAACCAGCCGTTCTGCGATGGATCCCACAAGCTCACCCTGGGCGAGTCACCCGACAAGCTCTACTGGTACGACGACGCAGGCGCCCGTCATGAGTGCAGCGATGCGTTCCCCGGCGTCCGCAGCTATTGATCCCGTTTCCGGCTGAAGCGCAAGGGCCCCGTGGCAGCACATGAAACTGCGTTGACCGGACGCGAGTCCGTGGCCGAAGGCACCATGGCCTTCCATTTCGAAAAGCCGCGTGGCTTCCGCCATCGCGCGGGACAGTCACTGCTGTTGCGCCTGATCGATCCGCCGGAGACCGATGACGAAGGAGACTCGCGCACCTTCACCATCGCCAGCGCCGATCATGAACCCGACCTCATGATCGCCACCCGCATGCGCGACACGGCATTCAAGCGGGTCCTCGGCCGGGCTCAACCCGGTACCCGGGTCATGATCGACGGACCCGACGGTCAGATGACGCTGCACGAAGATGCATCGAGGCCTGCGGTCATGCTGGCCGGCGGGATCGGTGTAACGCCCTTTCGTGCCATGGCTGCACAGGCTGCTCATGAACACCTTTCGCACCGCATTCACCTGTTCTTTTCGAATCGCCGTCCGGAGGATGCCGCCTTCCTGGACACGCTCACGAGGCTTCAGGAAATCAATCCGGATTTCCGCCTGATTGCCACCATGACGGATGCGGGAAAATCATCCCGGCCATGGTCGGGTGAGACCGGCTTCATCCGCCGCGACATGATCGAGCGCCATGTGCCGGACCTCAAGGCGCCCATCTACTACTTCGCCGGGCCTCCGGCAATGACCGCGGCCATGAAGCAGATGCTCGATGACATGGGCATCGACGAACGGGACATGCGTTACGAGGAGTTCTACGGGTACTGAAGAATCGCCCCTCTCGGGCTCCCTGACCGGTCGAATCATTCGACAGCCAGCGACGCATCGACCGGCGCCGTATGCCTGACCGGCCGCAACAGTGCCAGCAAAGGCACTGCGACCAGCGTCAGGATCATCATCAGCCAGAAATCGTTTAGGAAGGCAATCGTCGCCGCCTGGCGTGTGACCTCGGCATTCAGTGCTTCGAGGCTGCCGGCGGCCGACAGGCCGCTCATATGCGGGACCGGCGTGTTGAAAGGAGTCAGGCGCGCCGCAAGTTCCGCGTGATTGATCTGGGTGCTGCGCGCCAGCAGCGCCATCATGACCGAAATGCCGACCGAGGAACCGATGTTGCGCGTCAGGCTGTAGATGCCAGCGGCCTCGGTGCGTGCGGCCATCGGCAGGGTGGAATATGCCACGGTCGAGACCGGAACGAAGACCAGACCCACGCCCACACCCTGCACGATGCCGGCAATGATGATGTCCCACTGCGGCACGTCTGATGTCCATTGCGTCATCATCCACAATGAGTATGCAGTGAACAGCATGCCGGCGCCGGCAACGAGCCGCGGATCAGCGCCACGCGCGAGCAGGCGGCCCACGACCAGCATGGCGAACAGGGTGCCGAGCCCGCGCGGTGCAAGCAACACTCCGACAGTGACCACCGGATAGTTCATCAGTGTCTGGAGACAGGGCGGGAGCAACGCCATGGTCGCGAACAGGACGACACCGATGAGGAAGATGAAGATATTGCTCGCGAGGAAGTTGCGATCGCGGAACAGGCCCAGATCCACGAAGGAACGCGGCGAACTCAACCAGTGCACGACATACAGGTAGAAGCCGAGGAAGGCGAGCGCAGCCTCGATGCGGATTTCAGGGGCATCGAACCAGTCCTTGAGCTGGCCGCGGTCGAGAAGCATCTGCAGGGCACCGATGCCGATGGCGAGAAACGCGAATCCGCGCCAGTCGAAGCGCGAGGCGCGCGTATCGTCCGCCGGCAGGCTCGCCGCCACGCCGAACAGGCACAACGCACCGACGGGCACGTTGATCAGGAACACCCAATGCCAGGAATAGTTGTCGGTGAGCCAGCCGCCGAGTGGCGGGCCGAGGATCGGCCCGACCATCACGCCCATGCCCCACATCGCCATCGCCGCTCCATGCTTTTCCCGCGGAAAGACATCGAGCAGTGTCGATTGCGACACCGGCACCAGAGCCGCACCGAACAGGCCCTGCAGCAGACGAAACAACACCATCTGGTCTATGCTCGTCGCGATTCCGCACAGGATCGACGCGCCGGTGAAGCCCGTCACCGTCATCAGCAGAAGGCGCCGGCGCCCGAACACGCTCGCCAGCCAGCCGGTTGCGGGCGTGGCGATCGCTGCGGCGACAATGTAGGACGTCAGCACCCAGGCGATCTCGTCCTGCGTCGCCGACAGCGTGCCCTGCATGTTCGGCAGCGCCACATTGGCGATTGTCGTGTCCAGCGCCTGCATCAGGGTCGCGAGCATCACCGAGACGACCAGCAAGGCGCGGTTCCCGACTTCGCGATGGCCCGGCGCCTGGCTCATGCGCGTTATCAGCCCGCCGCTTCGGTCACGCGCGATTCCCCATGCCTGCGCGCATCCTGGAGCCGTCCGAGCAATGAGTTGCGCCTGCCGGTGTCGATCTCGACCCTTGCGCTCATGCCCGCGCGCAGGACCGGACCCGCGCTCTCGTCATCGACAGCGATGCGCACGGAAATGCGCTGCACGATCTTCACCCAGTTGCCGGTGGCGTTCTGGGCCGGCAGTACCGAGAACTCCGCGCCCGAGGCAGGGCTGATCGAGGCGACGCGGCCCTTCCACACCTGGCCCGGATAGGTGTCGATCCTGATCTTCACGGGCTGGCCGACGCGCACATGGGTCAGATCGGTTTCCTTGAAGTTGGCGTCGATCCACAGTCCTCGCGTGGCCACCAGCGGCATCGCCGCCTGACCGGGCGCGAGGAAATCCCCCGGCTGCAGGCCCTGCTTGCCGATGGTGCCATCGATGGGCGCGCGAACGGTGGCGTGATCAAGGTCCAGTTGCGCAGCAGCCAGCTGTGCCCTGGCCAGCTTGTATGCCGACAGGTCTTCATCCGGCGTTTCCGGCAATCCGCCGAGCAGACTCTGCGCCTTGGCTACACTGGCGACATCGGCATCGCGCTTGCCGCGCGCGTCGGCGAGACTGTTCGCCGCGTCATCCACATCCTTCTGCGCCACCACGCCCTTCAGACGCAGCTCCTGCATGCGCCTGTACTGCGCGTCGTTGACCCGCAGTGCCTCCTGTGCCGACAGCACGTTCGCCTTCGCGGAACGAAATCCGGCGCGCGCGGCATCCAGCAGGCTGCGCATGCCTTCCATCTGCGCCTGCGCCCGCGCCAGGGCGATCTGGAACGGCGCGGCATCGATGCGGAACAGCACGTCACCCTGTTTCACGGCCTGGTTTTCACGGACCAGCACCTCGGTGACGCGCCCGCTGACCTGCGGGGCGATGGTGACACGGTCCGCCTGCACGTATGCATTGTCGGTGGACACGAAGCGCCCCGCCTTCAGATACATCCAGCCACCGAGGATCAGCACCAGCGACGGGCCGAGGACCCACAGCACCGTGTTGAGACGCCTGCGTCTGCTGGAAGTCTGCGTCTGCGCACCGGACGCCTGGTCCTGCCTGTCACCCATGCCGGTTCCCGCGTCACTCGCCGGACAGATCCAGCGCGTTCAGGTTGTCCTTCATCCGGGCCAATGTCGTCATGGTCGTCTTCATCGCGGATGCGCTGATTCCATGCCGCGCCTCGCGCATGAGTCCGGAAGAAATCCGCTCCATGTCATCCACCACGCCGTGGGCACGAGCCGTCAAGTGCAGTCGCCAGGCGCGGCGATCCGCTGGGTCCGCACGGCGATCGACGAAGCCGGCCTTCTGCAACCGGTCGATGACACGCCCCACCGCGATCGGTTCCATCTCCAGCTGCTCGGCCAGCTCGCTCTGGCGCATGCCCTCACCGAGGTGCAGGCGCTTGAGCGCGCGCCACTGCGCGCGTGTCATCTGGAAGCGCACGGCACGACGATCGAAGTGCTTGCGGAACAGGCGTGTGACATCGGTGACGAGGACACCGAACGTGGGACTGGCTGCCTGCTTCATGGTTGCTTTGTATATTATATCCCAGGCAGTTATCTTTCAAGACGCCGCCCGGATCGGGACCGATCACACACCCACTGCGGGGGTGGGCATCACCACCTGCCTTCTCACCGCGGAGCGATCAGCCGTGCGATGCGTTCCCGGAGTTCGGGGATGAGCGTGCGCGTGAACCAGGGATTGTGCATCAGCCAGGCCTGATTCCGTGGCGACGGATGGGGAAGCGGCAGGTATCGCGGGCCGTATTCGCGCCAGGCCCGGACCGTTTCAGTGAGCGAGGGCTTGCGCAGGCGGCCGAGAAAGTGGCGTTGCGCATACTGTCCGATCAGCAAGGTCAACTCGATGTGCGGGAGCCTGGCGAGAAGCTGATCGAGCCACAGGTCCGCGCACTCGCGGCGTGGCGGCAGGTCACCACTCTTGCCGCGCCCCGGATAACAGAAGCCCATGGGGACGATGGCGACGCGCGACGCATCATAGAAATCCTCGCGGCTGATCGCCAGCCACTCACGCAACCGGTTGCCGCTCGCATCGTTCCACGGCACACCCGTCAGATGCACCCGGACGCTCGGAGCCTGGCCTACGATGAGAATCCTTGCGCGGGTGGCTGCCTGCAGGATAGGACGGGGGCCCAACGGCAGATGCGCGACGCAGGCATTGCATCGGCGGATATCGGTCAGGAGCCTGGCCAGGGTGCGTCGCATGGGTTCTCGCCCACTCACGACTTGTAGGTGGACAGCAACAGGCTGGTCTCTGTGCGGGCGATGCCTTCGATGCGCCGGATGCGGCTGATGACCTGGTCAAGCGCCGCGAGACTCTCCGCCCCGATCTCGGCGATCAGGTCCCAGCGGCCATTGGTGGTGTGAAGGGTGTGCACCTCCGGATCACCGCGCAGGGTGCGCAGAACGCGCTCCAGGTGATTGCCCTCCACTTCGACGGTCATCTGGGCCGATACCCGCGGAAGGTCTGTCTGCGGCCGCAACCGCACGCCGTAGCCGGCGATGACGCCGGTGCGTTCCAGTTTTGCCATGCGGTTCTGGACCGTACCGCGCGCCACCCGCAACTGTTTCGCCAGGGAGGCAACCGTGGCCCGGGCATTGGCACGCAGCAGGGCGATGAGTTGTCGATCGATGTCATCCATGGTCCGGATCCTGTCATTTCGCCAGCAAATCCTATCACATCGCTCAATTCAGGGTGCTTATTGAGCACTTTGCTGTCTTCCTGTTGGCTGCACGGCCCGGGATGATGAGTCCCTGCAAAGGAGTCGACATGGTCAACTACATCGGCGTCAGCGACCTGACACGCATCGTTTCCGACATGGGTGCCGGCGTGTTCACGGAGCGCCTGGCAGGGGAAATCGAGGCCGACTACCGACGCTGGAGCGAGTTCGAGAAATCCGCGCGACTGGCCAGCCATTCCGCGCTCGGGGTCATCGAACTGATGCCCACCAGCGACGGAAAGACGTACACGTTCAAGTATGTCAACGGCCATCCGAAGAACACCGCGCAAGGCCTGCTCACGGTGACGGCATTCGGTGTGCTGGCCGATGTGGACACGGGTTACCCGCTGCTGCTGTCGGAACTCACCGTCACCACAGCCCTGCGCACCGCCGCCATGTCGGCACTGGCTGCCCGATGGCTGGCGCGCCCCGAATCGCGTGTCATGGCCCTGATCGGCAACGGGGCGCAGAGCGAATTCCAGGCCATTGCGTTCCACCGCATGCTCGGAATCCGCGAACTGCGCCTGTTCGATGTCGATCCGGCTGCGAGCGCCAAACTGGAACGCAACCTGCGGGACATGCCCGACCTTGCCGATCTTGCGACCGTGCGGGTCAAGTCCACACAGGAAGCCTGTCGTGGGGCCGACATCATCACCACGGTCACGGCCGACAAGCGCAACGCCGTGATCCTCACGCCACCCATGGTCGCACCCGGCACTCATCTCAATGCGGTGGGCGGCGACTGCCCGGGCAAGACCGAACTGCACGCCGACATCCTGCGCATGCCGGACCTGCGAGTCGTGGTGGAGTATGAGCCGCAGTCGCGGATCGAGGGTGAGATCCAGCAGATGCCAGCCGATTACGCAGTCACCGAATTTGCCCAGGTCTGTTCCGGGCGCGCGCCTGGCCGCACTTCTCCCCGCGAGATCACCCTGTTCGACTCCGTCGGCTTCGCCCTGGAAGACTACTCCGCGCTGCGTTTCCTGCACCTGCTGTTGTCGGAGCAGCGCAAGGCGGGCCGGCAGATCGACCTGGTGCCGCAGTTGCCCGATCCGAAGGACCTGTTCGGCGGCACGCTGGGCAAGAGCCGCCGCGCCCGGCTGCGCAGGGTTTGCTGATCATGAGCCGCGGCGTCAGCCTGATCGGCGCTCCCACCGACATCGGTGCCGGCATGCGCGGTGCATCGATGGGCCCGGAAGCCCTGCGTGTGGCCGGCATCCGGGCCACGCTCGAATCGCAGGGCATGCAGGTCATCGACCGCGGAGATCTCAGAGGGCCGGCCAATCCGGTACTGCCGCCGGTGGATGGCTATCGGCATCTGAGCGAGGTCCGCACCTGGTGCCAGGCCACGCACGATGCCGTGTATGCGGAGCTGGGCGCGGGACAACTGCCCCTGCTGATGGGGGGCGATCACTCGCTGGCCATCGGCTCCATCAGCGCAGTGGCCCGGCATTGCCGTGAACGCAGGCAGAAGTTGCGGGTGCTGTGGCTGGATGCCCATGCGGATTTCAATACCAGCCAGCTCACGCCCAGCGGCAACATCCATGGCATGCCGGTGGCATGCCTGTGCGGATACGGGCCGGAGGAACTGACCGGGCTGAGCGGAGCGGTGCCTGCCATCGACCCGCTGGTGATCCGCCAGATCGGGATTCGCAGCGTGGACCAGGGAGAGAAGCGCTTCGTGCATGAGGCAGGCCTGGAAGTATTCGACATGCGCTACATCGACGAGGTCGGCATGCGGCGCACCCTGGAAGTTGCCTTGCAGTCCCTGCCGGCCAACGTCCATCTGCATGTCAGCTTCGATGTCGATTTCCTGGACCCGGGCATTGCCCCGGGCGTGGGAACCACGGTGCCCGGCGGCCCCTCGTACCGCGAAGCCCAGCTGTGCATGGAAATGATCGCCGACACGGGGCGCATGGGTTCGCTGGACATCATGGAGCTGAATCCGGCCCTGGACCTGCGCAACCGCACCGCCGAAGTTGCCGTGGATCTGATCGCCTCGCTGTTCGGCAAGAGCACGCTGATGAGGCGGGAAGGACAGTCAGCGCATTCAGGGTGACCCGGCGCACCCCGGATGATCCACCGGGCAGGGTGCCGCCTGCCCGATGGACATCCCGGTCATCTCACTGGGCAGGATCGGTGCCCGTGAACCACGTGATCACATAGGCGCGAATGCTCCCGTCGGACTGTGGCACACCGTAGACCCTGACCGGCGAGCCGCTCACCAGTCCCGTCCCGAGCGCTGCCATTCCGGCTGCAGTGGTCAGGTCCTCGGGGCTGACACTGACGATGCCGCTGGACCGGTCGACCTGATAGGCCAGGGTGGCCGATCCACCTGCAGTGGAAACCGCGACGGGAATGGCGACGGTTCCGCCCGCCAGCGTCATGGTGAAGGACCCATTGGCGAAACCGTTGGCGACCGTCCCCAGGGGCAGGCGGGTCGGAATCAGCACGGAGTTGGCTGCAACCCAATCATTGCCACTCGTGTCCCAGCGCGCGAAGCTCGCGCCCCAGGGCGTGAGGGCGCCCACCGTTCCACCCGCATCCACGCTGCCATTGGCAATGCTCAGAAAATCGCCGATGGCGCTGCTTCCGGTGTGCAGCAGGCTGGGATAGGCGAAATTCCACCACTTGAATCCAGCCACGTCATCGCCCTGTGCATCCACACCATTGGGTTCGCTCGAGGCGAGATATCCGAGATGATGCGTGTAGTCATCGGTGGCATTGCGGAACTGCCGCGTCTGCACGAACCCGGATGCATCGGCCAGCCCGATCCTGCCCGAGTAGGTGGCGGTCTCGATGTCCACCGTCTGCGCGACCAGGTTCGCCGCCAGTGGGTCGACCATGCTCACATGCACCTTGAACCCCCTGACCAGCTGCTGGCTCGCAAGGAACGCCGGTCCGGTGGCGATGGGTGTGGCATCGGACATTGCGTCCTGCGGTGTGCGGAAGAAGAACTGTGTGCTGGCGTCGATCCCCAGCGACACAGGCCTGCCCGTCTCGTCGGTCACCTGGATGAGCGAATGTGCGGCATCCACGTGCAGCACATGGCCTTCCGGACTCAACCACACGGAATTGAAAGTGGCCGAGGCCCATATGCGTGTGGCCACCAGCGTGCCGTCCTGTTGATACCGCGCCGCGACGCGCACGTACTTGCCAATCAGCGAGGCGGACTGAGCCGAAAAATCCCTGATCAATGAGCGGGTCTTTGCATCCACGTCATAGAACCAGGTGCCGTTGGTGGCATCGGCCTGGATGGCCAGGGTCTTTCCGGTATCGACGGAAGTCTCCGGATTGCTCACCGGCATCTGCGCCATCACCTTGTCGATGGTGATCGATGTCTGATCGGTCGCCACGGCATCGACCTTGCCGTAGGCATGCCGCAGGACCAGACGGGTCAGATCGCGCACGGCATGGTGTCGCACGGGGCCATCAAAGCGCACCGCCCAGAGGGTTGCGCCCGATCCCACCGGCCGATGACCGACGATGAATGCCGGATGCGACAGGTCCACCTCCAGATCCAATGCACCATTTCCGGTGGCGCCCACCGTCCAGGGCGATTCAAACCCCACATGAGCGACGCTCGTGAGATCCGGAGCCGTACCCTGCACGTTCTGGATCTGGATCTGCCCTGCCGGAATGCTGCTGCCCGGCGCACCAGCAAATCCCGGTTCCGGATCTGGCGCGACGGTCAATGACACATCCCCGCTGTTGGCAGAGAGCGTGAGCTTTGCACCCGTGTAGGTGCCTTGCGGGATGCTGATGTTACCCAGCAGCTCGCCGATCTGGTCGAGTTCGGCCAGGTTCAGCATGGGAACTGGTGAAGGAGCGGTGAACACGCGCACCGCATCGCCGCCTCCCTGTGGCAACAGGTCGATGGCCAACACCTTGACTCCGATCACACTCCAGTCCTCGCTCGAGGCATCGCTGAGGATCAGCGGTACCTGTGCCGGTGGTGGCGCGGTGGATGTGGGAGGCGCGGCCGCACCCTGGCTGCTGCCGGACCCGGCGCCGCCGCCGCAGCCCCCCAGCAACAAGGCGAGTGCTGTGGCGCACAGCACGGGAAGGGTTGATCTTGATTTCATGACAGGCTCCGTTGGTTGACACGACCCGCGGGATGCACATGCACTCCCGCCAGGCAATGCCGGTTCAAACGGGTCATGCAGCGTGGCGTTGACCTGCCGTTGACGAGTGTCGCCGCCCCGCGACGGACGTGGCGGTGCAATCTGCGAAAGTGTGCGTCCTGCATGCCTCCTGCCTTGTGCGTATCATCGATTCCAGGGTGCGCGAGAGCCTGCGCACATTGACCATAACGTCGAGGCAGGAGTCATGGGCCCATTGGCAGGAGTGAAGATTCTGGATCTGAGCCGGGTACTGGCGGGACCCTGGGCCACCCAGTGCCTGGCGGATTTCGGTGCCACGGTCTGGAAAATCGAAAAACCCGGGACCGGGGACGATACCCGCCAATGGGGCCCGCCGTGGCTCAACGACCGGTGCGGTCGCGCCAGCGGTGAATCGGCCTATTACCTCAGCACCAATCGCGGCAAGCAGTCGATCGCCATCGATTTCAGTCGGCCCGAGGGCCAGGATCTGGTGAGGAAGCTGGCCCGATCGGCCGACGTGCTGGTCGAGAATTTCAAGGTCGGTGCACTGGCCCGGTACGGACTGGACTGGCCATCCCTCGAGCCACTCAATCCAGCATTGATCTATGCCTCCATCTCGGCATTCGGCCAGGACGGACCCGATGCGCAGGGTGCCGGGTACGATGCGATGATCCAGGGCAAGGGTGGGCTGATGAGCCTGACCGGCAATGCGCCGGAGGAACCCGGAGGGTCACCTCAGAAAGTCGGTGTTGCAGTGTGCGACCTGATGACCGGCATGTATGCGGTGGCGGCCATTCTCGGCGCGCTGTACGAGCGGTCCCGATCCGGTCTGGGACAGCACATCGACCTTGCACTGCTCGACACGCAGGTGGCCATGCTTGCAAACCAGAACATGAATTTCCTGCTGTCGGGAAGATCACCGGCACGCATGGGTACCGCTCACCCGAACCTGGTTCCCTATCAGGCCGTTTGCGCCCGTGACGGAGAGTTCATGCTGGCGGTGGGCAACGATCGGCAATTCGCCGACTTCTGCCGCGTGGCGGGACACGAGAGTGCTGCCGTCGATGCCCGGTTCTCCACCAATCCGGCGCGTGTAGCCCATCGACACGAACTGCTGGAGGAAATCGGCCAGTGGTGCCGCGTGCATCCGCGTGCCTGGTGGCTGGAACACCTGGGCCGTGTCCAGGTGCCCTGCGGACCCATCAACGATCTCGCTGCCGTATTCGCCGAACCACAGGTCAGGCACCGTCGCATGCGCATGGACCTGCCCCATCCCCTGGCGGGTTCCGTACCTTCGGTGCGCAATCCCATCCTGTACTCACGATCCACCCTTGAATATGCGCACGCCCCGCCACTTCTGGGGCAGCAGACGGCCCAGGTGCTCAATGAACAGGCCGGTCTCAGCGCGGAGGAACTCGCCGGACTACGTGCCCTTGGTGTGATCGGATGATGGGCCCTGCCCCTGCGATGTCCCGGACTGCGATGCCACCGGCTGCGACGCCACGGACAGGTTCCGCTCGACACTTGCGCGGTGTTTGAACTCGGCGATTTCCTCGCGATCCACGGTGAGCTCCGGGGGTACCAGAAATCCCAGCCGCACCGAGCCTCCGCGGATGCGCTGCACGGTCACGACGATGTGCTCGCCGATGCGCACTCGCTGGCCCTGACGTAGCGTGAAACCCTGCACCTGAACAATCCCTCTACTGAAGCAGGATCAGGATCGTAGCATCCATTCAGGGTGGCACCAGGCGGCGCTTGCCGTCCTTGGTCAGCATGATGCCTGGCTCATCCAGATCGAGCCTGTCCCACAGTTCGCAGGTCACTTCGCGATGGCGCTGGTCCAGCGCCTCGCAATAGTTCGTGTACAGACAGCTGCGGATGGTCTCTCCCCGGCCGCTGCGAACCTTGGCGAACCAGTCCGGATCGGCCAGTGCCTGCCGGGCCATGCCGATGATGTCGGCTTCGCCCAGCTCAAGGCTCTTCTCGGCCTGATTGAAATGATGCACCCCGCCCGCGAGGACCGTGGGAGTACTCGACCCTGCTGTGCGAATGGCCTCGCGGATAAGCGCCGCCGGCTCACGATTGCGGCCGAAGGGACCTTTCGCATCGGAGCAGTAGGACGGCATGCATTCATAGCCACTGCGCCCGGTGTACGGGTATGCAGCCTCGCCGACCTTGGGCTGTGCGGCATCCTCGAACTTTCCGCCTCGGGACAGCGAGATGAAATCCATGCCGCCCGTGGCCAGGCGCGCGGCGATGAACGCTGCGTCCTCCACGCCATTGCCACCCTCGATGCATTCCTCCGCGAGCATCCGGCATCCCACGGCGATGCGTGATCCCACCGCCGAGCGCACGGCCGCCAGCACCTCCAGCGGCAGACGGAGCCGTGCCTCGCGTTCGCCCCCGTAACCATCGTTGCGCGTGTTGCGTGCCGACAGGAAGGAGGCCATGGTGTAGGCATGTGCGTAATGCAGTTCCACCCCGTCGAACCCGGCCTGTTCGGCCCGGCGTGCCGCTGCTGCGAAGATGTCGGGCAGCACAGCCGGCAGTTCGCGAATGGCCGGCAGTTCGAGATCAGTGACGCGTTCGCGGTACCCCTGCTGGAGGGATTCCCATTCGCGCGGACTCAGTGCCTGCTGCAGTTGTTCATCGGTGAGTGAGGCCAGACGCTCACGCACCAGTGATTCGGGAGCATCGGCCACACCCAGGTGATCGCGGTGCCGGCTCTGGATGGACAGATACTGGGAGAGATACTTTTCGCGGGCCGGGCGGCGGCGGATGGCGAGAAAATCGATGATCTGGATGAACAGCCGGGTCTGCCCGCCGCTGGCACGGCGCACGGTTTCCACGATGCTTGCAAGCCCGGGGAGGAACCGGTCATGCCCGATGCGCAGCAGCGGGCCACTGGGCACATCGCGCACGCCGGTGGCCTCGATGACCAGCGCACCGGGCCGGCCGCGGGCGAAGCGCTCGTACCACTGCAGCACCGAGGGCGTGACCTCGCCTTCTTCGGATGCCCGCCATGGCACCATCGCCGGCACCCAGGTGCGCGAAGTCAGGCGCGCCGGTCCCACGTCGATGGGCGAAAAGAGCCGCGACCTTTCGGCCGTTGGGGCATCCGGCCAGGGCTCCCTGACCGGAACGAACTTGATGCGCTCAGGCGGACGCCAGGTGGCCATGGGTGTATCAACCTGCGGCGGCAGGCAACATGGATTCGGGAATCACGGCCGTGGCCTCGATCTCCACCAGCGCCTCCGCTTCCATCAACCCCACCACCTGCACCACCGACATGGTCGGAAAGTTCCTGCCCATGACCTCACGGTACCGCGCGCCGATGGTCCGGATCTCCTGGTGATACGCTTCGCGGCTGAGCACGAACCAGGTCAGGCGCACGACGTGCTCGGGACCACCTCCGGCGCAGCGCAGGACGCACAGGATGTTCTCCAGCGCCTGGCGCACCTGCCCGGACAGGGTCTTTTCCACGAACCGTCCCTGGGCATCCCAGCCGATCTGCCCGGCGATGAACACCGTGCGGCCATGCGCGGCGATGCCGTTGGCGTATCCCTTCGGTCGGGCCCAGCCCGCGGGCTGCAAGACTTCATGTGTCATGTTGCTGCTTTTTCCTGCAATAGATCCCTGCCGATGATGAGCTTCTGCACTTCGCTCGCACCTTCGTAGATGCGCAGGCTGCGGATATCCCGATACAGCCGTTCGAGCACCTCGCCGCGCACCACGCCCCGCCCCCCGAACATCTGCAGCGCCCGATCGATGATCCATTGGGCCGACTCGGTGGCGGTGAGCTTGGCCATGGCGGCCTCGCGAGTCACGGTCTCGCCCCGGTCCCGCATCCAGGCTGCACGATAGGTCAGCAGCGCGGCGGCATCGATCTGGGTGGCCATGTCGGCCAGCGCCGCCTGAGTCAGCTGGAAATCGGCCAGGGTTCCACCGAACATCCTTCGCGTCAGTGCATGTGATCTTGCTTCATGCAGGGCACGGCGCGCAAAGCCGAGGGCGGCAGCGGCAACCGTGGTCCGGAAGACATCGAGCGTGCGCATGGCGATCTTGAATCCCTGCCCCTCCTCGCCGATGCGCTGGGCGGGATCGATGCGGCAATCCCTGAAGACCAGTCGCGCCATGGGGTGCGGTGCGATCAGATCGATGCGCGAAGCGATGGACAGGCCGGCTGTTCCCGCATCCACCACGAAGGCCGAGATGCCCTGTGCGCCAATGCTGCCGTTGGCCCGCCGCTCTCCCTCCGCAGTTCGTGCGAACACGCAGTAGAAGTCTGCAATGCCGCCATTGGAAATCCAGGTCTTCTCGCCATCGAGCCGGTAGACATCGCCCTCGCGTCGGGCACGCAGCTGCATGGCCGCGACATCGGATCCTGCCTGCGGCTCGGACAGCGCGAAAGCGGCAATCGCCTCGCCCCTCGCCACGCGCGGCAGGTATTTTCGCTTCAGACCGGAATCTGCAGCCAGGGACAGCGCCCCGCTGCCAAGCCCCTGCATGGCAAAGGCGAAATCCGCCAGCCCGTCGTGGTAAGCCAGTGTCTCGCGGATCAGGCCGATGGCGCGTGCATCGAACTCCTGAAGCGCACCGCCGAATTCCCTGCGCACACAGTAGCGCGTGAATCCGGCCCCGCCGAGGTCGCGCACCAGTTGCCGGCAATGCGCATCGGCACCCGGACCGTCTTCCGGATGTGCGGTCCCCAGGGACTTTCCCGCCCAGGCACCGATGTCATCGGCAAGGCCGCGATGCTCAGCGTCGAAGAACGGCCAGTCGGTATGCGTCGCCAGGCGCATCAGTTGCCCTGGAACCCGGGGCGCCGCTTTCCGGCGAAGGCCTCGAATGCACGCCGGAAGTCGTCCGTCTTCATGCACAGCGCCTGGGCCTGCGCCTCCGACTCGAGCGCCTGGTCGAGCCCCATGTTCCATTCCTGGTTGAGCATGGTCTTGGTGATGCCATGTGCGAAGGTGGGTCCCGATGCGAGCGTGGAAGCCAGCACCCGGGATTCCTGCTCGATCGCGGAACCGGCCACCAGCCGGCTGTAGAAACCGCTGGCCAGCGCTTCCTCGGCGGATATGTTGCGCCCGCTCAGCAGCCACTCGGCGGCGCGGCCCTGTCCGATGATTCGCGGCAGGATGGCGCAGGCGCCCATGTCGCACCCCGCGAGGCCCACACGCGTGAACAGGAAGGCAGTTTTCGATTCAGGCGTGGACAGCCGGATGTCCGAGCACATCGCCAGGATCGCACCGGCGCCGGCACACACGCCATCCACCGCGGCGATCACCGGCTGGGGGCAGTTGCGGATGGCCCTGACCAGATCGCCGGTCATGCGCGTGAACTCCAGGATCTGCGGCATGCTCATGCGGGTGAGCGGGCCGATGATCTCGTGCACATCGCCACCGGAGCAGAAGTTGCCACCGGCTCCGTTCAATACCACCACCCGCACGTCCGTGGCATAAACCAGGCGCCGGAACAGGTCGCGAAGTTCCGCATAGCTGTCGAAGGTCAGCGGATTCTTGCGCTCGGGGCGGTTCAGCGTCACCCAGCCGATGCGCTCGCGCACTTCCCAGCGGAAATGCTTCGCTGCGTATCCCGCCAGTTCCAGCTTTCCCACATCCATTTCACTCACATCACTTCGCCTCCGGCGACCACGATGCTCTGGCCGGTCACCGATTCACTTCCGGGCTGGCAGAGCCAGGCCACCGCGTTCGCCACTTCCTCCGGCTGCACGAGCCGCCCCTGCGGATTTGTCCGGGTCATCGCCTGGACCGCCTCGGCTTCGCTCCGTCGCGTGACCGCGGCGATCTTGCGGGCAGACTGGTGCACGATGTCGGTATCGGTGTACCCGGGACACACGGCATTCACCGTGATGTTGCGTGTTGCCACTTCGCGCGCCACTGCTCGAGTCAGGCCGACTACCCCGTGCTTGGCGGCACAATAGGCCGCGACGTAAGCATAGCCGGTCAGCCCCGCGGTACTGGCGATGTTGACGATTCGCCCGTAGTCGTTTTTCAGCATTTCAGGCAACACCGACTGGATGCCGTAATAGGTGCCGGACAGGTTCACCGCCAGCATCTGGTTCCACAAGGCATCGTTTCGCTGGGTGATGGGCGCGCTGCCGGCCTGCCCTGCATTGTTGACCAGGATGTCGATGCCGCCCAATGTCTCACGCGCACCGCTCACCGCCGCCTCCACCTGCTCGCGCACACTCACGTCGGCCACGAACCAGGCCGCCCGGGCGCCCGCACCCGTGAGTTCAGCAACCATCTCCTGCAAGGTGGCGGCAGTACGGCCGCAAAGGCTGATGCGTGCACCGAGGCCGGCCAGACGGCGCGCAATGCTCGCGCCGATGCCGCGTCCGGCACCGGTCACCAGCGCATGCCGCCCCTCCAGTGGGCGCTTATCGCTCATACCGGACCCGCAGCAGCAGCGCGTTCGGCGTTGCGCTCCGCCTGGGACTTGGCCGATCGGTACGGCGAAGGCCAGGGCTGGCCCGCATAGACCTGCTGGGCCGCCTGCTGCAAGGTCCAGGAAGGATTGGCCAGATGCGGACGAGCCAGCGCGCACAGGTCGGCACGACCGGCAGCGATGATGGAATTCACGTGATCCGCCTCGTAGATGTTCCCGACCGCGATGGTCGGTACATGCAGGGTATTGCGGATCAGGTCCGAGAACGGTGTCTGGTACATGCGGCCGTAGACCGGCCGCTGGTCAGGCACGGTCTGGCCGGAGGAAACATCGAGGATATCCGCACCGGCATCACAGAGTGCACGCGCGATCACCAGCAGGTCCGGTTCGCTCAGCCCCCCCGGTGCCCAGTCGCAGGCCGAGATCCGCACGCTCAAGGGCTTGTTCGCCGGCCAGGCCGCGCGCACCGCGCAGAGCACCTGCAACGGGAAACGCAGCCGGTTGTGCACATCGCCACCGAACTCATCCTCGCGCTGATTGGCCAGCGGCGAGAGAAACCCCGCCAGCAGATACCCATGGGCCATGTGCAGCTCGATCATGTCGAAACCGGCCTGATCGCCGCGCCGCGCCGCTGCGACGAAATCCGCCGTGACCTGTGCCATGTCCTGCCGATCCATGGCCCTGGGAACCTGGCTGATTCCGGGCAGGTAAGGGAGCTGTGAGGCCGCGAACAGCGGCCAGTTGCCTGTGGCCAGCGGGTGATCAGCCTGCTGCCAGCCCAGCTGCGTCGATCCCTTGCGGCCCGCATGGCCGATCTGGAGGCAGAACCGGGCGGAGCCTTCCGCATGCACGAAATCCACGATGCGCTTCCAGGCGAGCATCTGCTGCTCGTTCCAGATGCCGGTGCAGCCCGGGGATATGCGCGCATCCGCCGAGGTGCAGGTCATCTCCGTGAACAGGAGTCCCGCACCGCCGATGGAGCGGCTCCCGTAATGCACCATGTGCCAGTCACCCGGGACACCCTCGACAGCACGGTACTGGGCCATCGGGGATACCACGATGCGATTGTCCAGTTGCATCCCGCGCAACTGGAAGGGCAGGAACATGGGTGGGCGTGCAGCGTCCACGTGGTTGCGATGTGCGAGGTCCGCTTCCACCTCGGCGATGAAACCCGCATCGCGGAGCTTCAGGTTCGCGTGCCCGATGCGCTGCGAGCCCGACAGCAGGCTGTAGGTGAACTGCAATGGATCGAGATCCTGATAACGCGCGACGTTCTCGAACCATTCCATCCGGTTGCGCGCCGAGTTCTGCAGCCTCAGTGCCTCGATGCTGCGCTCGGACTGGTAACTGGCAAGGCCGGCTGCCACATCGCCAGCGCGCGCCAGATGGTGCACCAGGGAGATGGCATCCTCCATGGCCAGCTTGGTTCCGGAACCGATGGCGAAATGCGCGGTGTGCGCAGCATCGCCGATCAGAACGCGATTGCCGGCGTACCAGTGTTCGCACACGATGCGGTTGAAGTTCAGCCATGCCGAGCCGCGCAGGTGTTTGGCATTGGTCATCAGCCGCTCGCCACCCAGATAGCGCGCGAACAGCCGCTCGCAGAAGTCGATCGACTGCTGCACGTCGGCCTTGTCCAGGCCGTGGGCCTTCCAGGTCTCCTCACGCGTCTCGACGATGACCGTGGAAAGATCCTTGCTGAACTGATAGGCGTGGATCTGGAACCAGCCATGCTCGGTCTTCTCGAAGGCAAAGGTGAAGGCGGAGAACTTGCGGCGCGTCCCCAGCCAGATGTAGCGGCATTTGCGCACATCGATGTCTGGATTGAACACCTGCTGGTGTCGCGTGCGGGTCTTGCTGTTGACCCCTTCGGCCACCACCACCAGATCGGCGCCCGCGAACTGCGCATCATCCTCGAGCTCCACCTGGAAATGCTGCTCGATGCCGAGATCTGCCGCCCGCTCCTGCAGGATGTTCAAAAGCGCCTTGCGCTCGATGCCGGCAAAACCATGGCCACCGGTGCGGATGCAGCGGCCCTTGAAATGCACGTCGATGTCGTCCCAGTGATGGAAGTTCTCGACGATCCGGGCATGCGAGGGCGCATCGGCCTCCAGGAAGTTGCCCATGGTCTTGTCGGAGAACACGACACCCCAACCGAAGGTATCGTTCGGCAGGTTGCGCTCGTAGACTTCCACCCGGGCAGCCGGCAGGGCCTTCTTGAACAGGATGGCGGAATACAGGCCGGCCGGCCCGCCGCCCATGGCGATTATGTGTTTCATGGCGCGATTATAGGTCGATCCCGATATATTTTAAATATGAAATAACTGGTACCACCGTGTATTGCATCCCGCCATGCCTCCGGACGACTCATGCAAGGCCGAGCTCGGTGATCACGGCGGCCAGTTTCGCACCGGTGTCGTCGGCGAGGGCGGCCTCCCGCAGACGCCGGACCCTGGCGGGACCCTCGGGAGTACCGGCCAGGACTTCCGCCCGGGCGCAGATTTCCACGAACGAATGCCAACCACGTTCATGGGTCGAACCATAGCCCTTGACCAGGTTCTGGCACTCCGCCACCTCCACTGCCATGTCGTAATCGCGGGCAACCAGACCCCGGATCTGCCCCAGCCACTGCTCGATGCGTGCGTTCTCGACCGCATGGCGCAGGGTGCCGCGGCGCATCCGGCGCAGGGCCGCCAGGATCCGCAGCAGCAGGAACCCACCGATGCTGGAGGTGGAGATGCGCCGCCCCCGGGTGAATCGTGACAGGAACCGCGTCGCGCGTGGCGAGGCTTCCAGATAGCGGCCGAGCCCGGCCGGCAGCGTGCCGCAGATCTCCTCCACCCGCGGACTGACGAACTCCGTCACGCGCACGAGATCCGTGGGCGCGGCGCGCACCTCGGCGCGAATCTGCTCGAAGCGTCCTGCGCGCGTCTTGACCTGGGCCACACGCATCACGTCCTCGAAACTCATCCACAGCGCCAGGGAACGCGCCACCGCCTCGGTCAGCCTTGCAGCACCTGCGCCTTTGGGCTCCCGTTCCAGCATGCCTGCCACCCGGTCGAGATACAGTCCCGCATGGCGTGCATCCTGGTAATCGACCAGTCGCACCACCGCACGGGTCAGCAGGTCGTGAAGATTCGCGGGATATCCGTTGGCGATGCGCGCCGAAAGTGCGCCGGGTGCCGGGTCAGCCACAGGAGCAGCCATACCTGTCACCGCTGTGCCGGGTTGGGACGCTGCGCTGCGCCCGGCCTCGAACGCCTTGAGATTGGCTTCGACGCCGATGCCCGATTCGCGGATCGCGGCCTGGAAATGCTGCACATCCCAGGCAAGCACACCGCTCCCCGCGATGGCTCCGAAGATCACTGCGCTGATGCGCCCGCCCGCGCGCTCCGCGACAGCCGCCATGTCGAACGACACCAGCCGGGCCGATGAGGCCGCGGCGGCGGCGAGCAGTTCCTTGTTCGATGCACGCCCATCGCCCAGCGCGGATTTTTCGCTGATGGTGTAGTCGCGATGGGTCGATGCGATCAGGGTCGTACGATCGGGAGTAACCAGGCCCCGGTTCATGGCACGGCCTGCCTCCACCAGCTCCGAGGCAACCACGATGTCGACATCACCGGGGTTCGGCATGAGCGCCATCACCGGCTCCCGGCCATCGGAACGCAAGGATGCCCGCGGGAAGAATTCCAGATAGTAGATGGTCGCACCCGTGCGTTGCGCAACGCCCGGGACTGACGTGGCCTGGGCCAGGTATCCGGCATGTCGCGCCGTCGTCACCAGCCAGTCGGTCACCACACCGCCCCCCTGTCCGCCCAGTGCAGCGATGGTCAGGGTCGTGGGCCGCAGAGCGCTCATGAATGCCCCGCACCGGCGGGCGCCGGACGTCCGCTGAGCAGCCGGATCACGCCCATGCGCAGGCTCTGCACGAAACGGTCCCAGCCATTGGGATTCTGGATGACATCGGCCCGATAGAACGAGGGGCACAGCACGGCCGCATGCGCCACCTCGCCGCACACGCCACAGCCCACGCAGGAGTTGTCCACATGGGCCACCGGATCGCGCCGCAATGGATCCGGGTGGGTCTTGACGGTCAGCGACGGGCAGCCGGACAGGCGTATGCAGGAATGATCACCCGTGCACACATCCGCATCCACACCGAATCGCTGCCGCACGACGCGCCTGCCCTGACCCAGCATTTTCCTGATCCGGGGTGCGATGCGGCGCTGCCGGTTGAGCTGGCATTCGCCCTCCGCGATGATGATCTTCGGCCCCATGAAGGGGCTCTGCAACGCTTCCTTGAGCACACTCGTGACCCGCCCCATGTCGTAGGTGTGCACCGTGCGCACCCATTCCACGCCCACGCCGCGCACGGCCGTCTCGATGCGATTGCGCGCATGACGGTTCTTCACCTCGGCATTCGAAGAGGGAATGTACTGGCCGCCGGTGGCAGCCGAGTAACCGTTGTCGACGATGATGGTGATGCCATCGTGACGATTGAACACTGCATTGCCGATGCCGCTGGTCAGGCCGTTGTGCCAGAACCCGCCGTCTCCCATCATCGACAGGGCACGGCGCTTGTTCGGAATGTTGAAAGTCGCGCCACTGGCAGCACCCAGGCCGTAGCCCATGATGGTGCCGCCGATGTCGAAGGGCGGGAGCGTGGCGAAGGAATGGCACCCGATGTCGGCAGACACCTGCATCGGCCCCAGCTCCCGCGCCACCAGTTTCATGGACGCGAACAAGGGTCGTTCCGGGCAACCGGTGCACAACCCCGAAGGCCGTATCGGCACATTGGGAACCAGCGGCTTCACCGACGCACCCGGGACAAGCCGGGTCGCGGGCACCAGGGGTCTGGCCTGCCCGGGCAGGTACCCATGCTCGCCCAGGAACTGGCGCAGGCCGGCCAACACCACCGCGCCGGTGTACTCGCCGGCCATCGGCAGCGGACCCTTGCCGATGATGCGGGTCTGAAGGTCGGCCTTGCGCAGGAACAGGCTGGCCGCCTGCTCGATGAATTCCGGCTGCCCCTCCTCGATGATCAGGATGGCACGCTTGCCGTTGGCAAAGCGGACGAACTCATCGCCAAGCAGCGGATAGGTCACATTGAGCACGTACAGCGGGATCCCGGATTCTCCAAATGCATCCGCAAGACCCAGGCGCTCCAGCGCACGCAGCACGGTGTTGTACAAACCACCCTGCAGCACGATACCGATGTCCGCCTTGCCTTCGGCCAGAAACTCGTTCAGGCCATGCTCGCGGATGTACTTCTCGGCAGCCGGCCAGCGGCGCTCGATCTTGTCACGCTCCTGCGCAAAGGTTGAAGGAGGCAGGATGATCCGGTCGAAGGTGCGCGACGGATGATCCATGGCCTGTTGCAGGCTGAAGGGCGGCCTGCGGTTGTCGTGTGCCCTGAAACGGCCCACCACATGACAGGCGCGGATGCGCATCATCAGCATCACCGGCGTGTTGCTGGCCTCCGACAGTTCGAAACCCTGCTCCACCGCCTGCACGAGGCTCGGCAGGTCCGGTCGCGGGTCCAGCAGCCAGATCTGCGATTTCATGGCGAAGGCGTGGGTCCGCTCCTGCATGATGCTGGCGCCTTCGCCATAGTCCTCGCCCAGCACGATCAGCGCGCCACCCATCACTCCGGCCGAGGCGAGATTGGACAGGGCGTCCGAGGCCACGTTGGTGCCGACCGTCGACTTCCAGGTCACTGCACCCCGGATCGGGTAGTTGACGGAGGCCGCGAGCATGGCCGCGGCCGTGGCTTCGCTTGCGGAGGATTCGAAATGCACGCCCAGTTCCTCCATGATGTCGGTGGCATCCGCCAGTACGTCCATCAGGTGCGACACTGGGGCACCCTGGTAACCGCCCACATACCCTACACCGGATTGCAGGAGGGCCTTGGTGACCGCAAGGATCCCCTCGCCTTCGAATTCCTCACCCGCACCCAGTCGCAGGGACTCCACTTCTTTTGCAAATGATCTCTCGGCCACGACTTCAGACTCCTGTTGTTGCCCGGCAGGGTCCGGGTCTTGAGTGAATCATTTCCGCATGGGGCCTGCGCGGCAACATCAGCGCGCCGGAACCAGGGCCAGTACCCGCAAGGGGCTGCCGGAACCATTCACGATCTTCAGGGGCGGCGCAATGACCATGGCGCCGGTCGGCGGCAGCTGATCCAGGTTTGTGAGGCTGGCCAGCCCGAACTTGTTGCTGCCATGCATGAGCGTGTGGCAGGGGAACATGGGATCGAAGGTCGCTGCCTGCCCTGCGTCAGTACCGACGGTTTCCACTCCCACGCCGAGGATGTCGCGTTGCTTCGACAGGAACTCCACCGCCGACTTGTGGAAGCCCGGAGTATGGGCGCCATCTTCGCGGATGTTCAGATATGCGTCGGCTTCGGAGCGCTTTGACCAGTCGGTGCGCACCAGCACCCAGGATTTCGGGGTGATCCTCGCGTGGCGCTTTTCCCAGGCCAGAACACCCTCCTCGTTCAGCAGGAAGTCCGGATTGGCCGCAACCTCGCGGGCCACGTCGATGACGAACGCCGGCCCGATGAACTTCTCCACCGGGATGTTGTGGGTGGCATTGCCCGGATAGTCCTTGCCGGTCACCCAGTGCACCGGCGCATCGAAATGGGTTCCGGTGTGCTCGCCACAGCTGATGTTGTTCCAGTACCAGGCCGGCCCTCGCTCGTCATA
Organism: Steroidobacteraceae bacterium; assembly: GCA_044226785.1. Lineage (GTDB taxonomy): Bacteria > Pseudomonadota > Gammaproteobacteria > Steroidobacterales > Steroidobacteraceae > TMP-86. Next base: position 152,068 of record JBGAGK010000006.1, read on the forward strand.
GCGGGAGATCTCCTCCATGGCGAACGGCTTCGACGGGGCGAACACGGGGGGAAGCTGGATGACCGGCGTACCCGGGTGAAGCGGCTGGGTGAGGTCCACCACCCTGACCGCACCGCTCGCCAGTGCCTGCAACAGGACTTCCAGGGCGTTGATGGACATGATTTGATCTCCGGAGAAAATGGTTTGATGAAGACATTGCACAGCGCCGTTGCGCCTTGGGCTATTCTATTCTTGCCCCGGTGTCTTTCAAGCATGAAGGAATTTCCATGTCTCCACGCCAGATTCTCGGAACGCTTGCCCTGCTCCTGCCCCTGGCCCTCCAGGCTGCCGCCGCTCCTGCCCCGGAGGCCGCCCTGGATGCCCGCATCGAGCGGGTGTTGCGCCAGACACCGCTGATCGATGGCCACAATGACCTGGCCTGGGCGCTGCGCGAGAACTACGGCGCCAGGGCGCTCGAGGTGGATCTGGATTCAAACACATCCCGGCTCGAAAAGCCCCTGCAGACAGACCTGCCGCGGCTTCGGGCCGGGCATGTGGGCGCACAGTTCTGGTCGGTGTGGATCCCCGTGGAGATCCAGGGGCCAGCCGCCGTGCAGACGACCATCGAGCAGATCGACCTGGTGAAGTCCCTCGTCAGCCGGCACCCGGACGCGCTGCAGCTGGCCACCACCAGCGGCGACATCCGCCGCATCCATGCCGCAGGCAAGATCGCCTCCCTCCTGGGGATGGAGGGTGGCCACCAGATCAACGGGTCGATGTCCGCATTGCGGCAGATGTATGCACTGGGCGTGCGCTACATGACCCTCACCCACTCTTCCAACACCCGCTGGGCCGATTCTGCCACCGACAATCCGCAGCACCACGGACTCACGCCCTTCGGCAGGGCCGTGGTCCACGAGATGAATCGCCTGGGCATGATGGTGGACATCAGTCATGTCTCCGGGGAGACGATGAACGCAGTGCTGGACGTGACCCGTGCGCCGGTGATCTTTTCCCATTCCTCGGCGCGCGCGCTGGATGATCATCCGCGCAATGTCAGTGACGCGGTGCTGCAGCGTGTGGCAGCCAATGGCGGAGTGGTGATGGTGAATTTCTACCCGGGATACATCTCGGAGGCATACAACCATTGGCTCGCAGACCGCGCGGGCGAACAGGCGCGTTACAACAGCCCTCCCTACAATGGCCTGTACATCGGGCAGCCGGAACGTGCGGAACAGGCACTCAAGGCCTGGGATGCAGCCCATCCCAAGCCTGCCGTGCCGGTAGCCATGGTTGCCGACCACGTGGATCACATTCGCACGGTGGCCGGCATCGGGCATGTCGGGATTGGCGCCGACATGGATGGCGTCGAGGATCTTCCCACCGGCATGACCGGCGTCGATGCTTACCCGATGCTGCTGAAGGAACTGATGCGGCGCGGCTGGTCCGATGCGGACATCCGGGCTCTGGCCGGTGAAAACCTGCTGCGGGTCATGGCCGCGAACGAAGCCGTGGCACGTGCCATGAGCAGTGAACCCCCGTCCACAGCCACCGTCGAGACACTTGACGCAGTAGCAACGAAACGCTGATCTTCAGATCCCCGGGCCGGCGAGTTCCTCGTCGGCCCGGTGCTTCAGGTACTTGCGCATGGCGACCGCCGCGCGATCGCTCCCCACCGAGATCTCGTAGAGATCATCACCGGCCGCTTGCAGCGCCTGCTCCACGGCCTCCAGGCCCTGCACGTCCTCGTTGAACGCCAGGAACAACTGCTCATGCATGAAAGCCGTCACCTCCGGCTGACCCAGGGCGAAACTGCGTCCATGGACGATGAAATAGTGGGTCGAGTATCGGGATTGCGGCGTCGG
>JBGAGK010000007.1:0-149284 GCA_044226785.1 Steroidobacteraceae bacterium
GTCGCCGGTGGCTTGCCGGAGATGTCGTACACCACGCGCGAGATGCCGGCGACTTCGTTGATGATGCGGTGGCTCACCCGGTCCAGGAACTCGTACGGGAGCCGCGCCCAGCGTGCTGTCATGAAATCGATGGTCTGCACCGCGCGCAAGCTGACCACGTAGTCGTAGCGCCGTCCATCGCCCATCACGCCCACCGAGCGCACCGGCAGGAACACGGTGAACGCCTGGCTTACGGTGTCGTACAGTTCGGCGCGGCGCAGCTCTTCGATGAAGATGGCATCGGCGGCGCGCAGCAGGTCCGCGAATTCCTTTTTCACTTCGCCCAGGATGCGCACACCCAGCCCCGGACCGGGGAAGGGATGGCGGTGGATCAGGGTCGGCGGCAGGCCGAGTTCCAGTCCCAGTCTTCGTACTTCGTCCTTGAACAGCTCGCGCAGGGGTTCGATGAGCTTCAACTTCATGTGCTCGGGCAGTCCACCCACGTTATGGTGCGACTTGATGACATGCGCCTTGCCGGTGCGCGAACCGGCAGACTCGATCACGTCGGGGTAGATGGTGCCCTGCGCCAGCCATTTCACGAGCGGAAGCTTCGCCGCCTCTTCATCGAACACCTCGACGAACAGCCGGCCGATGATCTTGCGCTTGGCCTCTGGGTCGGTGACTCCCTCGAGTGCGGAAAGGAAGCGCCCTTCCGCATTCACGCGGATCACCTTCACGCCCATGTGCTCGGCGAAGGTGCTCATGACCTGATCGCCCTCGCCCTGACGCAGCAGGCCGTGATCCACGAACACGCAGATGAGCTGGTCTCCCAGCGCCTGGTGGAGCAGTGCTGCCACCACCGAGGAGTCCACGCCGCCGGACAATCCCAGCAGCACCTGGTCGCCACCCACCTGGGCACGTGCCCGCGCGATGGCATCCTCGATGATGTTGCCGGTCTTCCAGGTCGAACCGCATCCGGCGATCTCGTGAACGAAACGCCGCAGGATCTCTAGTCCCTGCAGCGTGTGCGTGACTTCCGGGTGGAACTGCAGCGCATAGAACTCGCGCCGCTCATCGGCCATCGCGGCCAGCGGCGCGCTGTCGGTGCTGGCGATGGACTTGAAGCCGGGCGGCAAGGCGCTGACGCGGTCGCCGTGACTCATCCATACATCCAGCAACGCGCGGCCCTTCGGATCGCGGTTGTCCTCGAGGCCTTCGAGGAGCCGTGAGCCGCCGTGATTGCGCACCTGCGCCGCGCCGAACTCCCGATGCGCCGAGGACTCCACCGCGCCGCCGAGCTGCGCGGCCATGGCCTGCATGCCGTAGCAGATGCCGAGCACCGGCCGGCCGAGCCTGAACACCATCTCGGGCGCCGCGGGCCCTTTGGCGTCGTATACCGATTCAGGTCCTCCGGAGAGGATCACAGCCTTTGGCGCGAAATGACGGATCTCGGCCGGGTCCGCATCCCAGGCATACACTTCCGAGTACACGCCGAGCTCACGGACCCTTCGTGCAATCAGCTGGGTGTACTGGGATCCGAAGTCCAGGATCAGGATGCGGTCAGCGTGGATGTCGGGATGCGGGGCGCTCACGGGGTTCAGGAAATCCGGTAGTTCGGCGCTTCCTTGGTGATCTGCACGTCGTGCACGTGGCTCTCGCGCATGCCGGCGTTGGTGATGCGCACGAAGTCCGCCCTGGCGTGCATCTCCTGCACGCTGCGTGTGCCCGTGTAGACCATCGCGGCGCGCAGTCCTCCGGTGAGCTGGTAGAGGATGGAGACCAGGCTCCCCTTGTACAGGACACGGCCCTCGATGCCCTCGGGCACGAGCTTTTCCAGTTCGCTGCTGCCGTCCTGGAAGTACCGGTCGGCCGAGCCATGCTTCTGTGCCATGGCGCCAAGAGACCCCATGCCGCGGTACTGCTTGTAGCTCGCGCCCTGGTAAAGCTCGACTTCGCCCGGAGATTCCTCCGTTCCTGCAAACAGTCCGCCGATCATCACCGAATGTGCACCGGCAGCCAGCGCCTTGGCGATGTCGCCGGAGTAACGGATACCGCCGTCGGCGATGAGCGGCACGCCGCTCCCTTCGAGTGCATGCGCGACATTGCTGACGGCGCTGATCTGCGGCACGCCGACACCGGCCACGACACGGGTGGTGCAGATCGACCCCGGGCCGATGCCCACCTTCACGCCATCGGCGCCCGCCTTCACCAGCGCCTGCGCGGCTTCGGCCGTGACGATGTTGCCGCCGATCAGCTGCAGCTCGGGCCATTTCTTCTTGATGGCCGCGACGGTGTCGAGCACCCATCGGGTATGGCCATGCGCGGTATCCACGACCACCACGTCCACGCCCGCCTCACGGAGCGCCGCCACGCGATCCAGTGAATCAGCCTGCGTGCCCACGGCGGCGCCCACCCGCAGCCGGCCATTTTCATCCTTGCTCGCGCGCGGGAAATCCTTGGCCTTCTGGATGTCCTTCACGGTGATCATGCCGGTGAGTTCGGAGCTGTCGTTGACCACCAGCACCTTCTCGATGCGATGCTTGTGCAGCAGCGCGAGCACCTCATCCTTGGAGGCGCCCTCGGTCACGGTGACCAGACGATCCTGCGGCGTCATCACCGAGGAGACCGCCGCATCGAGCTGGGTCTCGAACCGCAGGTCGCGGTGAGTGACGATGCCCACGGCCTTGCGACCCTTCACCACCGGTACGCCCGAGATGCCGCGCGAGCGCGTGAGGTCGAGCACCTGGCGTATGGTCATGTCGGGCGTGACCGAGATCGGGTCGCGGATCACGCCACTTTCGAACTTCTTGACGCGGGCGACTTCGGCCGCCTGCGCCTCGATGGTCATGTTCTTGTGGATGATGCCCATGCCGCCTTCCTGGGCCATGGTGATCGCGAGGCGCGCCTCGGTGACAGTGTCCATGGCGGCGGACAGGAGCGGCAATCCCAGGTGCACGCTGCGCGTGAGCTGGGTACCGAGGTCGATTTCGCGGGGAAGGACGTCAGAGGCCGCGGGCACCAGCAGGACATCGTCGAAAGTGAGCGCCTCTTCGAGAATACGCATAGGACCTGCACGTTCATTCAAGAGGCGGCACATTCTACCTTGCGCCCCGGGCCGGGTAAACCAACGTATGATCCCCGCATGGCTGGGACCGACCTTTCCGCCGGCACGGCACCGGGGCGTGACATCTATACGGTTTCGCGCCTGAACCGCGAGGCGCGCACCCTGCTGGAGCGCGGGTTTGGCACGGTGTGGCTCGAGGCCGAGCTTTCCAATTTCTCCCGTCCCGGCTCGGGACACTGGTATTTCTCCCTCAAGGACTCGGGCGCGCAGATCCGATGCGCCATGTTCCGGCAGCGCAACCTCCTCGTCGGGCTGACCCCGAAGGATGGGCAGCAGGTGCTGGTGCGGGGACGCATCAGCCTGTACGAGCCGCGCGGCGATTACCAGCTCATCGTCGAACATCTGGAGGATGCCGGACAGGGCGCCCTGAAGCGTGAATTCGAGCGGCTCAAGATACGGCTCGCCGCGGAAGGCCTGTTCGATCAGGGCCGCAAGCGCACCCTGCCCCGCCTGCCCCGCCGCATCGGCGTGATCACCTCACCCAGCGGGGCGGCCATCCGCGACGTGCTGCAGGTACTGGCACGCCGGTTTCCAGCCATTCCCGTGCTCATCTACCCGGTGCCCGTGCAGGGCGCCCAGGCGGCGGCCGGGATCATCGCAGCCCTGCAACTGGCGGCGGACCGGGCCGAGTGTGACCTGATCATGCTGGTGCGCGGAGGTGGTTCGCTGGAGGACCTGTGGGCCTTCAATGACGAGGCCCTGGCGCGGCAGATCGTGGCCTCCCCGATCCCCGTACTCACCGGCATCGGGCATGAAGTGGATTTCACCATTGCGGATTTCGCGGCCGACGTTCGCGCACCCACGCCATCCGCCGCCGCCGAACTGGCCGTGCCGGATGCAGCCGAATTCGAGCGCTTCTTCGCCCAGCGCATGAGCCGCCTGTTGCAGGTCATGACTCGCCACCTCAAGGATCTGCGCCGGCAGCTGGAATTCCTGCAGCGACGTGCTGCGCTGGTCAGCCCCGCGGCCCGCCTGTCCCAGCGCATCCAGCAGCTCGATGACCTGGAACTGCGCCTGATGCGAGCCCTGCGCCAGCGCCTGAGCGATGTCAACGCGAGGCTGCTGGACCTGCAGGGTCGGCTGTGGCGGGCCAGTCCCGGCCAGCGCCTGCAGGTCGTACGGGCACGGCATGCCATGCTGAGCGCCCGCATGGAAGCCGCGATGCGCGCACGCCTGCAGGCAGCGCAGGCGCGCTTCCAGCCGCTGGTCCGGACCCTGCATGCGGTGAGCCCCCTGGCCACGCTCGATCGCGGCTATGCCATCGTCACGACGGAATCCGGAAAGGTGCTGCAGGATGCAGGCGTCGTGCGGCGCGGCCAGATCATCCATGCGCGCCTCGCGCGGGGCCGCGTGCGGGCCCGTATCGAGGATCTCGAGTGAGCCACCTGCGTCTCATTGGCTGCCTCACCCTGTTGTCCAGCCTCCCCGCGCTTGCCATGGACCTGCCGCGGGAAAGCGCCGTACCGGGAGGCGTGGCCATCGTGCCGCTGGGGGTTGAATCCGCCGCTGCGCCGGTGGTGCTGGCACAGGGTCACCGGGCGCTGGTGACCCGCCGGGACGGCCAGTGGGTGGCAGTGGTGGGCATCCCGCTCTCGACCGAACCCGGACGCGCACAGGTTGTCCTGAAGGGGACTGTCGAAAGGATCATCGCCTTCGAGGTGGCGCCCAAGGCCTACACCACGCAGTCACTCAAGGTCGCCCCGCGGCAGGTCAACCCTTCGCGCCAGGACCTGGAGCGAATCGCCCGCGAGCGGGTCCGGATCGAACGGGCCATGAATCACTGGACCGATGCGCAGCCTGCCACGCTGGAGTTTCCAGCACCGGTGTCAGGCGTGCGCAGCAGCTCCTTCGGACTTAGGCGTGTGTTCAATGGCGAGGCACGCAATCCCCACAGCGGCATGGACATCGCCGCGCCTGCCGGCACCCGGATCCATGTGCCGCTCGCCGGCGAGGTGGTCGAGACCGGCCAGTTCTTCTTCAATGGCAACACGGTGTTCGTCGATCACGGTGCCGGCTTCATCAGCATGTACTGTCACCTCAGCCGCATCGACGTGAAGCCGGGCCAGCAGGTAAAAGCCGGCGATGTCCTGGGCGAAGTGGGCCGGACGGGCCGCGTGACAGGCCCGCATCTGCACTGGGGCCTGGCGTTGAATCACGCGTGGGTGGATCCGGCACTGTTCCTGCCGACAGGCAAAGACTGAAGGCCGGCACTTTCGGACTGCCCCCCGGATACTTTGGTCGGGTGCCCGGTCCCGGGCGGCTTGGGATACAGTAAGGGTCACACACCCACGGGAGCGCGCCCATGTATGGCCTGATGCAGGATCATCCGCTGCTGATCTCCGGCCTGCTCACCCATGCCGCATCACAACACCCCGGCCGCGAAGTCGTCTCGCGCATGGGTGATGCGAGCCTTCACCGCACCACCTACGCGCAGGTGGAACGGCGCGCTCGGGCGCTGGCTGAAAAACTCGAGTCCCTCGGCATCCAGCGCGGCGATCGCGTCGCCACGCTGGCCTGGAACGGCTACCGCCATCTCGAGTGCTTCTATGGAGTGTCCGGCATGGGCGCGGTCCTGCACACGGTCAACCCGCGCCTGTTCCATGACCAGATCTCCTACATCATCCGCCACGCCGAAGGGCGCGTGCTCTTGTTCGATGCGGACTTGCTGCCCATCGTCGAGGCGATCGCGCACGAGCTGACCAGCGTGGAACACCTTGTGATGCTGTGTGCAAGGGCCGAATTGCCCGCCCGCTCGAGCCTGAACTTGCAGGCCTACGAGGACTGGATCGACGGCCTGGGCGGGCAATACCAGTGGCCCAGCTTCGATGAACGCCTCGCCTCCTCGCTGTGCTACACCTCGGGCACCACGGGCAACCCCAAGGGCGTGCTGTACCACCATCGATCCACCATCCTGCACGCGCTGGCCTGCACGCAGGCTGACACATTCGCGCTGGGCAGTCGCGATACCGTCCTGCCGTTCGCGCCGATGTTCCATGCCAATGCCTGGGGCATGCCCTATTGTGCTGCCCTGGTGGGTGCCAGGCTGGTGCTGCCCGGACGGCACATGGACGCGAAGAACCTTGCCGATCTGCTGATCCAGGAACGCGTCACCTTCACGGTGGGTGTGCCCACCATCTGGACGCTGCTGCTGAATCATCTGCGTGAGAGCGATACCCGGTTGAAGGACCTGTCCCGCTGCGTCATTGCGGGCACGGCCATGGCGCCCTCGATCCAGAAGGCCTTGCGCGAGGTCCATGGAGCCACCGCAATCCACGCCTGGGGCATGACCGAGATAAGCCCCATCGGCACCGTGAGCACACCGACACCCGAGACCGACGCCATGTCGCAGGACCAGCGCGAGGAAACCCTGCTCAAGCAGGGGCGCACGCCCTATGGCGTGCAGATCGAGGTGCGGGACCCCCGCAATGAAGTGGCTCCCAGGGATGGCAAGGCCTTCGGTCCGCTGATGGTGCGCGGCGCATGGGTGGCCTCAGGCTATTTCAAGGGCGAGGGTGGCAACACGCTGGATGCCTGCCAGTGGTTCGCGACGGGCGATGTGGCCACCTGGGATGCGAATGGCTTCATGAAGATCACCGATCGCACCAAGGATGTGATCAAGTCCGGCGGCGAGTGGATCAGCTCCATCGACGTGGAGAATGCCGCCATGTCGCACCCGGGCGTGAAGCTCGCCGCCACCGTAGCCGCCTATCACCCCAAATGGGACGAGCGGCCGGTGCTGGTGGTCGTGCCCTCCGACAGCGGTGCACCAAGCCGGCAGGAGATCATCGACCACCTGACACCGCGCATGGCGAAATGGTGGCTGCCCGATGACGTGGTCTTCGTCAAGGAAATGCCGATGAATGCCACCGGCAAGATCCTCAAGGCGAAACTACGCGAGCAGTACTGGCATCACCTGCACGCGGGCTGACCCGGCCGCCCACCGCCCGCCGCTCGCGGCCCGCGGCCAGTCACTTGGCCGCAGCTTCATCCGGCGCATGGGTGGTGGCCGCAGGCGCGATCTTGAAGTCGTGCTTCTTGACCTTCTTCGCCGGCGGTGGCGATTCCACCAGCGATATCAGCGGACAGCGCTGACCCCGCACCTTGACCGCACTGAACTTGTCGAAACTGCCATCAGGGTTGGTTTCAAAACCCATGGTCTCGACGAACGGAAGTTCGAAACAGGGACTCATGAGCGTGGCCTTGTACCACTGCCTGGTCTGGCTCTGGATCAGCATCGTCCTGTCGTTCAACACGTCCCAGGTGTAGATGCCATGATGATTGGCAAAGGCAATGCGCGCTTCGGCAGGTGCGGTCTTCGCGGCCGACGCCGCATGCGGATCTGGGGTTGGCGGCTCAGCGGCCAGCGCCGCGAGCGGCAGGGCACAGGACAATGCGATGACTGCTCTCCACACTTTTCTGGTTTTCATGGCGACCTCCTCGCCTTCGAAACTGTTCGTACCCAATAGACCTGCCGCCTCGGACGGCGGTTCAGATTAAATATGCTTCAGCAATCGGCGGCGGAAGGTCAACGCAAATGAGCTCCCCGTCTCTCATGCGCCCGATTCTGCACGCTCAGTGGTAACCTCATCCGCTTTGTGCAACTTGCACCTCGATGCGCCACTCTAACCGCCCATGACCCGATCCCCATCGCGCGCCAGAACCCTGATTCAACTGGCATTTCTCGTGACATTGTTCGCCTCGGCCTGCGTCCGTGCGGTGGCGGACCCTGCACCCTTCGACCTCGCCGGCCCTGCGCTCGAGGTGCGGGTGACCCGAGGTGGCAAGACCCTGCCCATCTCGCAGGTACCCAACCTGCTGGCCGGCGACCACCTGTCCATCAAGACCGACCTGCCAGCCACTCAGTCGGCCCACTATCTGCTGGTGGCAGCCTTTCTCAGCGGTTCCACGAACCCGCCTCCGGACAAATGGTTTTTTCGCTGCCAGACCTGGGAGACCCGATGTGCCCGCGACGGCATTTCGGTCACCCTCCCGGAGGGCGCACAACAGGCCCTGCTGTTCCTTGCGCCCGAGACCGGCGGCGACTTCCGGACCCTGGTCAAGACCGTTCGAGCCAGGCCCGGCGCATTCGTACGAGCGTCCCAGGACCTGAACCAGGCTGCGCTGCACCGCGCCCGGCTGGATCGTTATCTGGATTCGATACGGAAACTCGACGAGACGAACCCGGCCGCGCTCAAGCAGGCTGCACCGATGCTCGCGCGGAGCCTGGCGATCAAGGTGGACGAACACTGCCTGGACAAGTCCCCCGAAATCCAGGCCGCCTGTCTGCTGCAGAACCGGGACTCCTCGGTGCTGAGCGACAGCCACAGCCAGTCCATGGTGGCAGCGCTCACATCGGGCCCCGTGAGCGAACTGGCCATGGAGGCGACGCTGACGCCGCACCTGGGCTCGGGATATTACGGACCCTATGTCGCATCCATCATGGACATCGCCCGGATCTTCGATTCGTTCAGGACTGCGCAATACCAGTACATACCGGCGCTTTCGCGCACACAGGGCGAGAAGATCCGGCTTTCGCTCAATGCCGCGCCTTCCTTCACCAGCCCGATGTCGGTTCTGGTGGCCACCCTGCCGGCGATCGAACGGTCCCCGCAACCGCCCTTGCGTGGACTCGATCCGCAGCAGGGCTTTTGCGCCGGCCGATCCTCGCTCCTGCTGCCGGCCGAAGGCGCGCCGCTGGTCTTTGCCACGGACTTCGCGCACGACCTGTCGCTGTCGATCAACGTGCAGGGAACCGCCCACGATGCGCCCGTGCAGGTCGATCCGGTGCAAGGAGGGCTGGTCGTCGACACGCGCCCCTGGTCGAATCTCGTTCTGGAACCCGGCACCCGCGCAACCCTCCAGGGCAGATGGGGTTTTGATGCCTACGAGGGCCCGCAATTCCGCATGGTGTCTCCAGGCAAGGGTGCATGGGAACTTGCGGCGGGTGATGCAGCCGGGCTGATCGTCGGCCGCCAGAGCACCATCCACCTGCGCGCACCGGATGTGACCTGCACCCGACAGGTTGAACTGCGCGATGCCAACGGGACGCAGAGTCCGGCCCCCTGGACGAAAGTGAATGAGTCGGAACTCGAGGTCCATTTGCCATTGCAGCAGGCGAGTCCGGGCGAGATGACGCTGCTGGTATCGCAATTCGGCACGGACAAGGCGCAGTCCATCCCCATCCGGACATTCGCCGAGGCCGGGCGGCTGGATCGCATCGTGTTGCACGCGGGTGATGCGAATGCCGTGCTGAAAGGAAGCCGGCTCGACAAGGTCAAGACCGTGGCACTCAATGGAGTCGAGTTGCAGCCAGGGACGCTCGTCACGCGTTTCGGCAATGACGAGTTGCCGCTGACGGCGGACCCCGCCACGACCCTGTCGACCCTGACCGCTGCTCAACCGCTGACCGCCCGGGTCACGCTGCAGGACGGGCGAGTTTTCAGTGTACCCGTGGAGGTCCAGGCTTCACGCCCGCAGACGACCCTGATCGGAAAGCGCGTACAACCAGCGCGCTCGGATGTCGACACTCATGTGCAGCTGGCGGGTCAGGATCAGTTGCCCAACGATGCGCGACTGGTGTTTTCGCTTCGCATCGCTCCGCCGCAACGCTTCGACCGAGCAACCGCGGTCGAGATCGCCAACGCCGACGAGTCGGCCAGTGTCACACTGAGCGTGGCCGGGGGCGGCGTGACCCTGGAAAACCAGCAGATCGCCGTCATCACCCTGGATCCGGGAAAGGGCCTGGGACCTTCGACATTCGGGCCCCTGCGCTTCCGGATCCTCGCCGGCGATGTCGCCGGTGACTGGCAACCGCTGGTGACATTGATCAGGCTCCCGGTCCTTGGCAGCCTGCACTGTCCACATGCCGTGGATGCACCCTGCACGTTGTCGGGCACCAACCTGTTCCTGATCGATTCGATATCGGCGAGTCGCCAGTTCACCGATGCGGTGAAGGTGCCTGAAGGATATCTTGGCAGCGCCATCGATATACCCCATCTCGCTGGCGAGCGGATCTACCTGAAACTGCGCGACGATCCGGCCGTGATCAATCCGGTGACCCTGAACGTGCAGCGCGACGAATCGGATTCCGGCGACAGTAGTACTGCTCCTGCTGGTCCCACTCCTGCTGGTCCCACTCCCGTGAGCCCTGGTCCGGAGCCGGCTCCGCGAACCGCAGACAGCCCGCCGCAGGCCGCAGACTCATCGCCATAGATGCAGCACGGCGTAGCTGCGCCAGGGGCGCCAAGCCTGTGAGATTTCTTCAGCCTGCCTTGCAGACACGCCGCCAAGCACCTTGCGCAGCACGATATCCTCCTTGGGAAAGGCATCCGGCCATCGCAGTGCCCGCATGACGATGTAGTGTGCGGTCCAGGGACCAATGCCCGGGATCTGCATCAGGCGACGCATCATCGCCTGCGGGTCGTGACTGGAACCGCCATCCAGCTGCAGGTCACCGGAACAATGGGCGCGTGCCAGCGCCAGGATGCTGGTTGCACGTGCACGCACCACACCGAGGCTGGCAATGTCAGGGATCTTTGCACGGCTCAAGGCTTCCGGCTCCGGACTCAGCCGGTCAAGCCCCGGAAACGGTGCAGGAATCTTCTCGCCAAAGGTCTCAGCCAACCGGCCGGCCAGCGTGGTCGCCGCCTTCACGCTCACCTGCTGGCCCAGGATGGCCCGCAGCCCCAGTTCAAAGCCATGAAAGGCGCCTGGCACCCGCATGCCCGGTGTGCGCCGCACCCGCGCGGCAAGCAGTTCATCCTTCTTCAACTGCGCGCAGATCAGATCCGGCCGTGCATCCAGGTCGAACAGGTGACGCACGCGGGCTAGCAGCGAAGGCAGCACCGGTGTCAGGACATGGGGAAACTCGAGCAGCAGCGCATGCCGGTCCGCATCGTGGGTGATCCTGAACCATCCCGTACGACGGCCGAGCCGCACCGTGCGTGCGTAGCTGCCATCGGCCACCAGCTCGACGCCCCTGATCGCACGCCTCGACAGAAACTCCAGTACACCGGCCCAGTCGTACGGCGGCCGGTATACCAGCTGCAGCCGGGAACTCATGGCCTCCACTCCGGATGCCGATCCGCCGGCAACTTCGCGGCGCAGGCGCGAAGGAGGCATGCCATAGCGGGTACTGAAGGCATCATTGAAACGCCTCAGACTGGAAAAGCCGCTGGCAAATGCGACATCCGTGACCGGCAACCGGGTCTCCGTTAGCAACTGCTTTGCCAGCAGCAGGCGCCGGGTGGACAGCAATTTGATCGGGGACACACCGAAGTGCTGTTGCACGACGCGCCGGATCTGCCGCGTGCTCAGTTCGAACCGACCCGCAATAACCGACAGATCAGTCTCCTCATCCAGCGTACCGTCCTCGAGTCGCTGCACGATCTGCTGTGCGATCCGCTGTGAGTCGTCCACGGGCGCATTGCCGGGCGCCAGTTCCGGCCGGCAGCGCAGACAGGGTCGGAAGTGTGCCTGCTCGGCCTGCTGCGCGGTATCGAAGAACCGGCAATTGACCGCCTTGGGCGTCTTCGCAGGACACACCGGACGGCAATAGATGCCGGTTGATGTCACGCCGACAAAGAATGTCCCGTCGAACCGAGAGTCCCGGGCTGCGAGCGCCTGATAGCGGGATCGTTCCTGTTGCACCATGGGCGGGATTATACGGCCGGTGATCCGGTCCACTAGCCGTTTCCGGACATGGAATGCCTGAACGGTTTCATGTCCGGAAATGGCGAGCACGTTGCGACAGGCGCGTTAGTCTTTGACCCACACAACGTCACCTCCAGAAGGATGCATCATGAACGGCCTCGCTGACCGCAGTCTTTGCAGGGCTGCAATCGATACTCCCGTGGGATCACTTACCCTGGTGGCCGGAGATGCCGGTCTCGCCGCAGTCCTGTGGGAAAACGACGACCCGGATCGCGTGCCACTCGGACGGCTTCTCCGAAATGCCGGCCACCCGGTGATCGAGGCTGCCTCGGCGCAGTTGCGCGAATATTTCAACGGCAGGCGCAGGAGCTTCGATCTGCCGCTTGATCCGGCCGGAACACCGTTTCAGAAACAGGTGTGGCATGCATTGCGCACCATCCCCTATGGGCAGACCCGCTCCTATGCACAGATCGCACGGCAGATTGGCCGGCCTTCTGCCGCGCGGGCCGTCGGCGCGGCGAATGGCAGGAATCCACTGTCTATCATCGTGCCCTGCCATCGGGTGATCGGGTCCAGCGGGAAACTGACCGGCTTTGCAGGCGGACTGAAGGTCAAGGCGCAGCTGCTCACGCTGGAGGGCGGCAAGGAATGACACGACCGGTGAGCCGCAGAAGCATCATTCGGGCGGTTCGATTCGCGTCCCTTGCGCAAGCACGATGCCGAAATGCTCGCGCAGTGCGCCGGGCACCTGGTCTGGATGCAGGTGGATGCGCGTGTCTGTTGCGCCGCCTGCCTGCTGCAGGGTCAGTTCGCGATTGTGGAGCGACACCCGGCCACCATCCGGCAGCGCCCTTGCAGCGAACAGGTTGCGCCGGAACTTCGAGTCCGGACAGGTGCTCGTGTACCAGTTGGCGACCACGCGATCAGGAAACGGCATCAGACTGCCATCGAACTCGTATACATCCACCCACGTGTCGCGCTGACGGATCTGGTGATACCAGCGATCATTGCTGCGCTCCAGCCGTCGCCGGTCGTGAGGTGTCGCTTGCTCGACATCCGCCACGAGGCGCAGGGCCCCGGTCAGCGAGGTCACACCGACCCCGACGTCCGTGAGCCAGGGTTCCCCGTCGATCCGGACCTCCAGCAACAGGTGCGTGTGCTTGACGCTTACGGACCGGTCCGATGCGCCCAGACGGACGGCCGCCCGGAGCGGGCGCACGGCAAACCCGAGGCGGTCCAACATCTGCATGAACAAACCATTCTGCTCAAAGCAATAGCCGCCGCGCCCGCCGACAACGAGCTTCTGGAACACGGACTCGGGCTCGAGCCGTACGGGGTGTCCGAGAAATGCCTCTGCGTTCTCGAACGGAATGGCTTGCGCATGGGCGCGGGTCAGCGCATGCAACACCTGCACGGTCGGCTCGCGTAGGCCGTGATAGCCGATCCGGTCGAAGTAGCGTTCGAGGTCATGAGCGAAGGTCAAGGCATTCTCCAGGAGGACAGGACATGTTCACACGCC
This sequence comes from Steroidobacteraceae bacterium, assembly GCA_044226785.1. Taxonomy (GTDB): domain Bacteria; phylum Pseudomonadota; class Gammaproteobacteria; order Steroidobacterales; family Steroidobacteraceae; genus TMP-86. The sequence goes on from JBGAGK010000007.1 coordinate 13,275, forward strand.
GCTTGCGCGCCTGGCCTTGCAAATTCTGTGACCAATTGGATGATTGAGGAATGGCGCGCCCGGAGAGATTGCTCGCGGCTGCGCCGCTCGTCCCTCGCTGGTACTCGGGACCGCCGGGGCGCTGCGCGCTCCGGCGTCCTTCGCCGCCGCGCGCGGCGGCTCGTCGAACTCGCTTGTTTTCTGTCGGGAGTTCGAATCGTTCGCCTGGCCTTGCAAATTCTGTGACCAATTGGATGATTGAGGAATGGCGCGCCCGGAGAGATTCGAACTCCCGACCCCCACGTTCGTAGCGTGATGCTCTATCCAACTGAGCTACGGGCGCATCGGCTGCAATGCGTCAGAAACTTTCGGAAAATCAATGGTATGATTGATTTCGCAATGCCGATCTGCGGGTTCGGCCCGCATTGGGACAGGTCGAACTTGCCTCCGAGGATTCTTCGCGGGGCGCATCCTACCACAACGCCGGGCCCTGCTTGTATTGGACCCGGCCATGCAACCCACCGTACCCCGAAGGACCCAAGTGCCCAGGCATCGTTCAGCTGAACCCGTCCCACACCCGATGCCCATCGGTTTCGGTGAGTTCGTCGGGATGATGGCGGCCGTGATGGCTTTGACCGCCCTGGCCATCGACATGATGCTGCCTGCGCTGCCCGAAATCACCCAGGCCTATGTGTTGGCACAGGCCAATCAGGCGCAATGGATCATCAGCGGCTTCATGGTGGGAAACGCCGTGGGTCAGCCGGTGTACGGCCCGCTGGCTGACCGTTTCGGCCGACGCCCCATCATGATCCTCGCCCTCGCCACCTATACCCTGTTCGGTGCAGGCGCCAGCCATGGCGGCACCTTCGAACTCATGATCGGCATGCGCTTTCTTCAAGGCTTCGCCGCCGCCGGCGCCCGCGTGGTCGGCGTCGCCATCATTCGCGACCGTTACTCGGGTGCGCGCATGGCGCGGGTCATGTCCCTGACGTTCATCATCGTCCTCATGGTGCCGATGCTGGCCCCTGCCCTGGGGCAGTTCATCATGAACTTCGCACCATGGCGATACACGTTCTACACGCTGGCCGCCATGTCCCTGGTGGTGCTGTCCTGGGTGGTGTGGCGGCTGCCCGAAACTCTGGCCCCGCAACACCAGCGGCCCCTGTCGGTCCGCTCGCTTGCCGAAGCCGGCGCCGCGGTACTGCACAATCGCCTTTCACTGGGCTATACCCTGGGAACGACCCTGCTGCTCGGTACCCTGCTGGGTTACATCAATTCCATCCAGCAGATCTATTACGACATCTACCGGGCGCCGCAGCGATTTCCCTACATGTTTGCCTGCGCTGCAGGGGCCATGGCCATCACGGCACTCGCGAATTCGCACATCGTGGAGCGGATCGGCATGCGCCGCATCTCGCACTCGGCCCTGCTGATCCTGCTGGGCCTGTCCACCCTGCACTGGGTGCTGGCGGCGAATGGCTTCGACCCCGAGCCGGTCTTCATCCTGATGCAGTCGCTGCAAATGGGGTGCCTGTCCCTGATCATGGGCAACTTCAACGCCATTGCCATGGAACCCCTGGGCGCTTATGCCGGCAGCGCCGCATCACTTCAGGGATTCATCACCACGCTGGGAGGCGCCCTGATCGGCGCCCTGATCGGTCAGCTCTACGATCACAGCACCGTGCCCCTGAGCCTGGGTTTCGCCTTTTGCGCGGCGGCCTCACTGATCGTCGTCCTGACCACCGAATCCGGGCGCTTGTTCAGCATCCCGAGACCGCGGCCCGACTAGCCAGAAGCCCGCCCTGAAACGCCCCACGCGCAGGCACGGCCCCTCAAAGAACCCCGGGATCTTTCAAAAAGCGTGCGCCGGCTCACCCCGGAGTTGCGAGAACGGCGTCACACCGTGAACTCCCTCGCGGATCATCGCAGCCGAACTGTTTAACTTTTCATGGCAGCAAGTCGATGACCCGGCATGTGCCGGCCGACATCGCCCACCGGCAGCATCCGGCATCATGCATCGACCTGAAGAACAATCCGCCCAGACTGCCTCACCTGCCCTGCTTCGGGTCGAACGGATGTCGGCGGTCCTTGCGGCCTATACAGCCTTGGGCGCATTGATCATGCTGACTGGCATCGGTGGCTCCAGGTTTTCGTACTACGCGGGATTGCTGTGTGATGCGCCGGCAAACCTGATCGCGGTGTTCGCCCTCGGCGCCGTCGCCCGGCAGTTGCCTGCCGGGCCCACGCGAACTGCCTGGATGCTGCTGACCGTCGCCATTTCCCTGTACGGCATCGCCAGTGCCATCAACATGATTTCCTGGTTGCGCGGCATCGATCCGTTTCCGGGAATTGCCGACGTGTTCTTCGTCGCATTCTTTCCGGTACTGCTCGGTTCCATTTTCTTCTTCATCCGGGCCACGGCGACCCGGGTACCGTGGATGCAGCTCATGCTGGACGCCGCCATATTCATCGTTGGATTTGGTGCCTTCTTCTGGTTCCTGGTCATCCGTCCTTCCGCGTCCGCCACGCATATCGGCACGATCAAGCAGGCGCTGACCCAGACCTACCTGAGCCTGGACTGCATGGCGCTGCTTCTGCTCGGATTGCCGGTACTGTCGGGTGGGCCCCGCAGCGGGGCGCTGCGCGTACCACTGCTGTTGCTGACCGGATTTGCGGTCATGTTCTTCGGCGACATCCTGTGGTCGCTGATGAAGATCCGCGGATACTATCTTCCCGGCGGCCTCCAGGATGTCATGTATCTGAGCTGCTATCTGCCGATGGTACTGGCCGGCCATGAGCAGTTGCGCACGATGAACGCCGTCGAGACACAGGAACAGAACGAAGGTCCGGCCGAGAGCACCGTCGCGCAGATGCTTCCCTACGCGGCCATGCTCACCGCGCTGTTCGTGCTCGTGTACCTGACGCGGTCCGACATGAACGGTCCGGTCATCATGATGACCATGATCGTATTCACGTTGACCGTACTGGTCATCGCGCGGCAGGCCATGGTCCTGCGTGAGCATGCCCAGGTACGCGAGCGGATGGCGGCACAGCGCATCGAGGATCTCTACGCATCGCTCATCGCAAACGCCTCGGATGCCATCATGATCGCGAGCGCCAACGGTGATCTCAAGTTTGCGTCGCCGGCCTCCGGGCGCACCCTTGGCATGAAGCCGGAGGATGTTGCCGGCCGCAACCTGCTCGAACTCTGGACCGGGGAGGACGCCGAACGCCTGCGCTCCTTCCTGGTGGAGATAGCCGCCTCATCGAGCGGGATGATCGGACCCGTGGAACTGCGCCTCGAGCGTGACAACGTGCGATTCGTGCTGGAAATCGTCGGCAGCAATCTGACGCGCGACTCGGCGGTGCAGGGGCTGGCGCTGAATTTCCGTGATGTGACCGAACGCAAGTCCCTGGAAGAGCAGCTGCGCAAGCTCGCCTTCCACGACCCTCTGACCCTGCTGGCCAATCGCAACCTGTTCCGTGATCGCGTGCATCATGCCCTCGCCATCGCGCGGCGGGATGGCTCCGAGGTAACGGTCATGTTCCTGGATCTGGACAATTTCAAGAACGTCAATGATTCCCTCGGACACGAAGCGGGCGATCGGCTTCTGCAGGCGGTTGCACAGCGCCTGGTGAAGACAACACGCGCGACCGACACGGTATCGCGGCTCGGCGGAGATGAATTTGCCGTGCTGCTCGAGGCAGTGGCATCTCCGGCAGAAGTGGAGGCTCTCGCCAACGCACTCATCCGTGCACTCGACGAGCCGTTCTCGCTGGGCGAGTCGCGGGTCAAGGTCGCCACCAGCATCGGCATCGCCTCATCCCGGTCCTCCGCCGATGCCGAGGATCTGCTGAGCGACGCGGACATCGCGATGTACCATGCCAAGTCGGCAGGCAAAGGCCGTTTCATGCTGTTCCAGCCTGAGATGCAGGAACAGATCCATCGCCGCTTCCGGCTCGAAGCAGACATGGCCAACGCGATCAGCAACCAGGAGTTTTTCCTCGAATACCAGCCGATCATCGACCTTGGCACCCGCTGCCTGCTTGGCGTCGAAGCGCTGGTCCGCTGGCACCACCCGACTGCAGGCATCCTGTTTCCGGGCCAGTTCATTCCAGTCGCCGAGGAATCGGGCCAGATCGTCGCACTCGGCCGCTGGGTCCTCAGCAATGCCTGTGCGGATCTGTGCCGGTGGCGCGACTCGATTCCCGGTGGCAGCGGTCTGCGCGTCGCGGTCAACATATCCGCACAGCATCTGCAGCGCGGGGATCTGGCGCGGGATGTCGCCGACGCACTGGCAGCTTCGGGTCTGGAGGCGGGAAATCTCGTGATCGAACTCACGGAGAGCACGATCATCTACAACTCGGATGCCAACCTGGACAGGCTGTGCGGCCTGAAGGCTCTGGGAGTACGGCTGGCGATCGACGATTTCGGGACCGGCTACTCGTCTTTGTCATACCTGCACCGCTTCCCCATCGACATCCTGAAAATCGACCGTTCCTTCGTGAACCGGCTGACCCATTCCGGCAACGGCTCGGAGCTGGCCCGCGCGGTCATCACCCTGAGTGAAACCCTTGGCCTGGACACGGTTGCCGAGGGCATCGAGCTGGAAAGCCAGGTCGATGCCCTGCTGGAGCTGGGCTGCGTTGCCGGACAGGGATACCTGTTTGCAAAGTCGACCTCGCTCGATGAACTGTCGCATTCCGTGTTCGTTGCGAACAGGACCGCCCACTGGACCGCGCAGGCCCGGTTCGAGGACTTCACTGCGACGGGCCGATTCGAGGCCCTGAAGGCCGCACGGCGCCGCAACAGCGCTGCCTGACTGGCTTCCGATCCACAATCCCGAAACCATCCAACCAGCGGCCAATCCGTCGCCAAATTATGACAGTTGGCCCTTGCAATAATGGCTTTGTAAAGTACGCTCCGTTTCTGGAAGCCAGGGGATGGGCAGGGAGCAATGATGGAACACACGACTGACTGGTGGTCGAAAAGCGCGTTTATTCGCGATTACTTCCTTGACGGGCGAGGAAAGATCGCGCACCAGATCGCGGCTTATCTCGCACGCTACTACGTCGGTGAGCAGATCACGGACCTGCGCCCCGACACCAATGTGTCGGTCCTGATCGCAGATTCCATCCGCCGCTTCATCAGCATGGACGATTTCACCCTGGTGCGCGACGATGACCCGCTCGCCGACGTCGATCTGAAAGAAGGCATTTCCTTCGATGACGTCGTCACCATCGTTCACTCGCAGCGTGAATTGAACGCCTGAACTGGCCGTGTGACGTACCGGGCCGCCGCGCAACCCCGGCGACCTCGACCGAAGGCATCGACGTCGCGTCAAAGGTCCGGATCATCCCGATCGATGACAACGGCCGGAAGATGCGCGTGCTCGTATAATGCCGCGGATGCGATGGTCATTTCCGGCAGTGGCACAATCCCCGGCGCTGCGCTTCCTGGCCCGACCCCTGCAATGGATCACGGGGCGGCTGCGTCCCGTGCTCGTCGGGCATGAGGAACTGCTGTCCATCGTGCTGTGGGCCGCGCTGATCGGCATCCTGGGAGCGCTGGCGAGCGTTCTGTTCCGCGAGGCCATCCACGCCTTCCAGTGGCTGCTCACGAGGCGTACGGGCGGCATGGTGCAGGTTGCCCAGGCCCTGGACCCGCTCGTCAGGCTGGTGACACCGGCCATCGGCGGCCTCGTGGCAGGCCTCATCCTGTATTTCGGCCAGCGGCTGAGCAGCACCCGGCGCAATGTGGATTACATGGAAGCCGTGGTGGTCGGCGATGGCATGATTGCCGCCCGCCCTTCGCTCCTGCGCAGTCTGTCATCGCTGGTGACGATTGCCTCCGGCGGATCCATCGGCCGGGAAGGTGCGATGGTGCAACTGGCCGCCCTGGTCGGTTCGAAATTCGGTCTCATCGGCCATGCACCCCTGCCCCGCCGGCGGCTTTTCGTGGCCTGCGGTGCGGCGGCGGGCATCGCCTCGGCCTACAACGCACCGATCGCGGGCGCAGTGTTCGTGGCCGAGATCGTCATGAGTTCATTTGCAATGGAAAGCTTCGGCCCACTGCTGGTCGCATCGGTGAGCGCAGATGCCACCATCCACAGGTTCCTGGGCTATGGCCCGGTTTTCCAGGTTCCCCCGATCCATTTCGGTGAGAACTGGGAACTCGCGTTGTATGCCCTGATGGGCATCCTGCTGGGTCACCTGGCGCCGCCATTCCTCGCATTGCTCGCCTTCAGCAAGAAGCGCCTGGCCTCCCTTGCCGGCCCGTTGCCCCTGCGGCTGGCGCTGGGCGGATTGATTGTCGGCCTGATCTCGATGGAATTTCCCCAGGTCTGGGGAAACGGATACAGCGTGGTCGGGACCATTCTGGCCGGGAGCCTGTGGGGATGGATGCTGCTCGCAGTTCTCGCCGCCAAAGCCTTCAGCACGGCTGCGACGGTTGGCTCCGGTGCGGTGGGTGGTGTGTTCACCCCGACACTGTTCATGGGGGCTGCCGTCGGATCACTGACCGGCTTCGCGCTGCACAGCGGGTTCGGTCACATCTCGTCCGACAACGCGGCCTTCGCCGTGGTCGGCATGGGCGGCTTTCTCGCGGCAACCACGCACGCACCGCTCACGGCGGTGCTGATGATCTTCGAGATGACTCTGGACCATGCAGTGGTACTGCCCCTGATCCTGGCCTGCGTGACGGCTCACTACACATCGGCCGTCTACCGGCGCGGAGCGTCCATTTACCGGGACTCGCTCGTGCCCGCCAATGCAGCCGGCGGAGAGGTCCTCAGCGAAACCGTCGCAGCGCTGGTCCGCGCAAGCGTGGTCAGCTTCCGCAATGACACCCGGGTCTCCGACATGCTGGCATCCCTCCCGCACGGACCCCTGCGGACCGCCTATGTCGTCAACGATGCCGGCGAACTGGTGGCGGCCCTGGCGCCACGGGTGGTTGCCGCGGATGTGCGGCGCGGCGACATCAGTGAAACCGCCGAGATCGCGGCCGTGGCGACACCCGTCAAGGTCGCGTTGACGCCCGAGATGAGCCTGACGGCAGCACTCGAGATGTTCCTCAAGGAAGGGGTCCGCACGCTTCCCGTCATCGCCAGTCCATGGCGAGCGACCCTGCTCGGCGAAGTCTCCAGGCACGATGTGCTGCTGACACTGCAGGACCAGCTGGCGGCGAAGCGGTGAGCTGCCCCGCTTTGGCGCGCCCAACCCGACCAGGCTCACTTCAGCGGATTGTTCCACTTGAGCTTGGGAAATCTCGCAAAGTCGCTATCGGTCGACATGAGCGTGCAGCCGTGCTGAACCGCGAGCGCCGCGAGGTGCGCATCCGTGACGAGATTTCCGAGCGCCTGTCCCTCATGGAGCAGTGCTTGCAAAACGGTCCAGTGGCGCTCGGTCGGATGGACCAGCCGTACGCACGGTTGATCGAGCCAGCTTTGCACGCGGCTCATCGCTTGAGTGAGGTCGAGTGGCCGCTCGTAGACGCGGGAATTGGTGCTGATGCGAATGAACGCGCATAACACACCCCAGGACAGGCACACCGGGGAGGCATCCGACAGCTGCGCATCCCACCATGCGCGCGCGGCCTCGTGCCGCGGACTCAATGCATCTTCCGCGTACAAAAGGAGATTCGCATCGACGAGGATCACCTCGCCTCCTCACCTTCCACCTGCGCCAGGAGCTCCTGAATATTGTCGAGGTTTCGCCCGGCCTTGAGTCCCAGCTTGCGCGCGTGGGTCCGATAGCGCACTGCTTGTGGTGGTGTGCCGAGGGTCTTCAATCCCGCGCGCAGAGCCTCGTTGATGACCGTGCGGAAAGGCAGGCGCCGCTTGATGGCCGCTGCCCTGGCTTTTTCCAGCACATCATCATCGATCGACAGGGTCGTTCGCATGAGGGAGCTCCGGGCTAACCTGAACAGCGGAACATCATAGCACCACATATGATGATGTCAAAGCATCATCCAGCTGCCACGGGAAGCACAGGACCGGACTCCGACAGGCTGGCCTCACTCCCGGACGGGCCGCCGTGGCCGCGACGGCGTCATCGAACTCTTCCGGCACATGGGAACGAAGTACGCAATGGCCGGCTCCCTGATGGTGCATATGCTCCTGACCCCTGTCGTGGAAGTCAGCCGCGACCGCAGCCGCGCCAAAGGCATGTGGAATTCTCTCGGCGCCAACACGTACAAGGCGAATGACGGCACACTGGAGGCCATGTGGCAGATCGGCAAGTACGATCTGACCTTCTGCAGGCAGGACGGCAGGTGGAAATACATCGAGTTCAAGTGGTACGTCATCTTGCGCACGCCCTACCTCGAGGGCTGGGTGAAACGGCCTCTGGTGGAAGGGCTGCACGAAGAAGGCTTCCCGCCCGCCAGCGCCCTGCACACGCCTTATGATCCAGGCAAGGCATTCAACTGCTTCCTGCCCTATCCGCCCGAACCGGGCGGGGACGATTTGAAATCCGGTCCATCCTGAACGGAAGTTGATCCACGCCGGGCGGTAATGCCCGAAATCCTTTGGCGAGGTTCGGCGAAAGGATCAGGGGATCCGGTAAGCTTGCGCCATGATCCAGCTTCGAACCGTTGCCGCCAGCCGTTACGTGACTCCACTGCGTGAAGGCGGCTCTTTGCCCGCCATCGTCGAAGCCGATGACGAGGGCATGTACGTGCTGAAATTCCGCGGGGCGGGGCAGGGACCCAAGGCCTTGATCGCGGAATTGCTGGCCGGCGAAATCGGGCGGTTGGCGGGCCTGGCGGTGCCTGAAATCGTGTTTGCAGAGCTTCCGGCGGGCCTGGCACGCACCGAACCCGACCCTGAAATCCAGGCACTGATGCGCTCGAGCGCCGGGCTGAACATTGCCTTGGACTATCTGCCTGGATCCATGACCTTCGATCCCCTGGTTTACGTCCCCGATGCACAACTTGCCTCGACAATCGTGTGGTTCGATGCCTTCGTGTGCAACGTGGACCGGACCGCGCGCAATGCCAACATGCTTCTCTGGCACCGCAAGCTCTGGCTCATCGACCATGGCGCAGCCCTGTATTTTCATCATGCGTGGCACGCCGGGCAGCAGCATGCACTGAACCCCTTTGCTCCGATCAAGGACCATGCGCTGCTCGAGTATGCCGATGCTCTCGTCGAGGTCGATGCGCGCATGGCATCGCTCCTCACCCCGCAGAAACTGGCACACATCGTGGCGCTGATTCCCGATTCCTGGATACCAGAGGACCCTGGATTTGCCAGCAAGAGCGCACAGCGCGAAATGTACTTGAGTCATTTTCTGCATCGCCTGCGCTCGTCCAGCGTCTTCGTAGAGGAGGCGATTCGTGCACGCTCTGCGCACCTATGACTACGACTACGCGATGATTCGCGTCGTGCCGCGCGTCGAGCGCGGCGAGTTCGTCAATGCGGGGGTCATTCTGTCCTGTGATGTCGAACGAGTGCTCGAATCGAGGATCGAGCTCGACGAGGGCGCACTGCTCGCGCTGGATGATGCCATCGATCTGGATCTGGTCCGCGACGCGTTGACGGCGATTTCCGTCATTTGCGCAGGCGGGGAGGCAGCCGGCCCCATCGGCAAGCTGTCTGCGCGCGAGCGATTTCATTGGCTGGTCGCGCCCAGGAGCACCATGGTGCAGACTTCGCCCGTGCACACCGGACGGTGCAGCGACCTTGCGGCTGCGCTCGAGCATTTGATGAGCACCATGGTTCGCCGCCGCAGGAATTGACCGCTGCAAGAGCGGGGCACGGCGGCGATCGTGGCGGCGATCCTGCACCGCCCCGCGCATCCTCGATGCCCCGTTACTTGCGCGCCAGCACCTGCAACACCGCGCTCTGGCCGCTGTGACCACGCCCCTCCTGCACGTTGCGCACGAGTTCCCGGCCGATCTCGAAAGTCAGGGGCGCAAGGTCAATGCGCAGGTCCGCCAGCGTCGGCAGCAGATCCAGTTCCTTCGGCCCGCCCGTCCCGTACTTCAGCTGGTCGGGGGTATACACCTCCAGCAGAAACAGACCGCCCGGCACCAGCCCCGCGACCACCTGTTCGTGCACGGACCGCCTGAGCGTGGCCGGGAGGTGGCACCAGATGGAAATGATGGCGTGCCAATGTCGCGGCTCGATCCGGTAGGTGGCGAGATCTGCAACCTGCGTGGTGAGGCTCACGCCATGGGCTGCGGCCAGACGCCGCGCCTTTTCGAGCCCCACCGGGGACTGATCCACGGCCGTGACCGAAAACCCACGCCTCGCCAGGAACACGGCATTGCGGCCTTCGCCCTCCCCCAGGCACAGCACCCGACCGCCCGCCTCGATCAGCGCCACATGCTGCTTCAGGAAATCATTGGGTTCCGTGCCATAGAAGTATTCATCGCCCGCGTAGCGTTCATCCCATTTCACCATCGCTGTTCCCCGGGGTGCGTGATGAGGCCAATGTACCCGCTTCCGCGCTCTCCGTCGGTCTGACTCAACCCGGAGTGGCGCCGGATGCCGGAACGGGACTGTAGCCCGCTTCCGTGATGGCCGCCTGGAGTTGTGCTTCCGTAGCAGCACCTGAATCCACCGTCACCAGCCTGTGATTCAGATCCACGACCACCTTGGCACGCCCGTCGATGGCCGTGACGGCTGTCGTGATCGTCTTGACGCAATGACCGCAAGTCATGTCCGATACCTTGAATGCAAACATTGTATTCCCTCCTCTTCCGGAATGCTAAACCCTGCCATCGTTGGAAGGTCAAGCGGATTTCAGCCGTGACCCGCATTGACTGAGAACCGGATGTCCCTTGACCTTCCCATGATGGGAACCTTTAGGCTAGGCTCGAACCTTCATCAGGAGAGTCAGCCATGACTGCTGAAATCGACCACCCGACCACCCTGCAGATCGAGGGAATGACCTGCGCAACCTGCGCGCTGCGGGTTGAAAAGGCCTTGCGCGCCGTTCCGGGCGTCCGTGAGGCCAGTGTCAATCTCGCCACCGAGAAGGCGATCGTTCAGGGGGACGAGTCGCTCACCCTGGCTGCCTTGACCGCGGCGGTGGAAAAGGCCGGCTATGGCGCAACACTCCCCGACAAGCCCATCGCAACCGGGCCCCACCACGGATCCCGGGGCGGTCGCACCGTGGTTGCCAGCGTGCTGCTCACGCTGCCACTGGTGGCGCCCATGTTCCTTCACGTCCTGGGCATCCCGTGGATGCTTCCGGCCCTGCCGCAACTGGCGCTGGCCACGGCCGTACAGTTCCTGATTGGATGGACGTTCTATCGGGGCGCCTGGAGCGCCCTTCGTTCGGGAACCGGCAACATGGACCTGCTTGTTGCCGTCGGCACCTCGGCTGCATACGGGCTGTCGCTGTATCTGATGCTGCGTCACGGCTCCGGAGCGGCACACCAGCTGTATTTCGAGGCCTCTGCCGCGGTGATCACGCTGGTGCTGGTCGGCAAGTGGCTGGAAGCCCGCGCCAAGCACCACACCACCGATGCCATCCGTGCGCTCAATGCGCTCAAACCCACCACCGCATTTCGGGAAATCGACGGGCAACCCGTCGAGGTCGCCATCGACACCCTGTCGGTGGGCGATGTCGTCATCGTGCGGCCGGGCGAGCGGGTGGCGGTGGATGGGCAGGTCCTGGAAGGCAGCAGCCATGTGGATGAATCCCTCGTGACCGGCGAGAGTCTCCCGGTCACGAAGAACCCGGGCGATCATCTCGTCGGCGGATCGATCAATGCCGAGGGCGTGCTGCGCGTGCGCACCAGCGCCGTCGGTGCGGAGACGGCCCTGGCGCGCATTGCCCGCCTGGTCGAAACGGCACAGATCGCGAAGCCGCCCATCCAGCGCCTCGTGGATCGGGTGAGCGCGGTATTCGTGCCGGCGGTGCTCGGCGTTGCAGTGTTGACGTTCCTCGCCTGGATCCTGATCAGCGGGGACTGGGAGCACGCGCTGCTCGCGGCCGTTTCCGTGCTCGTCATCGCCTGTCCCTGTGCGCTGGGACTGGCCACGCCCACGGCCATCATGGTGGGAACGGGCACCGCAGCCCGGCGAGGCATCCTGATCAAGGATGCCGGGGCACTCGAGACCGCGCATGCCGTGAGTGTCGTGGCCTTCGACAAGACCGGCACACTGACTCTTGGCCAGCCGCGCCTGATCACGATCCAGCCACAGAACGGCGTGGACGCAGACGAGGTCCTTCTCCGGGCGGCAGCGCTGCAGCAATCGAGCAACCATCCGCTGGCCCACGCAATCCAGCAGCGGGTCAGGGAACGGGCCCTCGCAGTGGGCCCTGCAGCAGAGGTCTCCGCGCTGGCTGGCCGGGGTGTCGTGGGGACCCTGGAGGGTGTGCGTCACTGGCTGGGCAATGCCCGACTGGTGGCGGAACTGGGAGCCGACCCTGCCATCCTGGACGCAACCGCCCGACATGCCGAAGAGGCGGGACAGACGGTGTCGTGGCTGTTGCAGGCGCAGGGTGAAGGGATCCGGGCGATGGGCATCCTGACATTCGGCGATACGATCAAGACCGAATCGGCGCCTGCCATCAGGCGTCTTCACGAGATGGGAATCCGGACCGTTCTGCTGACCGGCGACAACCCGGGCAGTGCGGCCGCAGTGGCAGCGGCCCTTGGAATCCGCGATGTGCGAGCCGGGTTGCTGCCCGAGGACAAGACGGCAGCGATTCATGCCCTGCGTGAAGGCGGCACCGTCGCCATGGTAGGCGATGGCATCAACGATGCGCCCAGCCTGGCCGCCGCCGATGTGGGCATCAGCATGGGAACGGGAACCGACGTTGCCATGGAGGCATCCGGTGTCACGTTGATGCGGGGCGATCCGCGACTGGTGGCCGACGCGATCGACGTGTCACGGAGAACCTATGGCAAGATCCGCCAGGGTCTTTTCTGGGCTTTCGCCTACAACGTGCTCGGCATTCCGCTGGCGGCCTTGGGGCTGCTGAGCCCGGTGATCGCCGGAGCGGCGATGGCCTTCAGCAGTGTCAGCGTGGTCACCAACGCCCTGCTCCTGAAACGATGGCGTGGCAGTGCGGTACAGGAGACCGGCCGCGAAGCCCCGCTGCCAACCGAGGCGCCGAGGGAGCATGCCACATGAACATCGGCGAAGCAGCCAGGGACTCCGGAGTCTCGGCGAAAATGATCCGTCACTACGAGTCTGTGAAACTGCTGCCGGCTGCGCAACGCAGCGTGTCAGGGTACCGGCTTTATGGCTCCAATGACGTGCACATCCTCAGGTTCATCCGCAGGGCCCGGGATCTTGGATTTTCAATCGAGGAGATCCGCAACTTGCTCGGCCTGTGGCAGAACCGCCGGCGCTCCTCACGCCAGGTCAAGGCACTTGCGCAGGCACATGTGGATGATCTTGACACGAAGATCAGGAAACTCAGGTCGATGAAAACCGCGCTCGAGCGGTTGATCCATTGCTGCCAGGGTGATGACCGTCCGGAGTGCCCCATCCTGTCGGAGCTTGCGTCAGAAGATCGAGCGCCTTGAGCTATTGCGCATGGCTGGCAGAAGCAGTTCAACCAGCCTGTCGATCATCAATGCTGTGGGTGCGCCATCGCCAAAATCAAGGACAGAAGGCTGTCCGAATGAAATGGCCTGCCAGACAGGCAGCGGTGCGCCGTTGGGATCTCCATGCTCGATGAAGTTGACCCAATAGCCTGCCATTTGACCTGCGAGCACATGATCCATCCTGGTGTAGGGCCGCGACGGGGCCTGCGACAGTGTTTCAAATACATAGGGGATTTCTGACGAATGGAAAGCGCCATATTTCCTGGCATCCGGACCCGGCTCGACGTGACTGAAGAAATATGCAAACGCCTTCTGTCCCGTAACGGCATGCCAGTCGGACGCCCAGTCGATCAGTGATGCCAACCCGTAGTCGCGCGTAAACGCGCGATTGCTGGCCAGCGCCTGCTCATCCGAATGAGCCGGCAGCAGATCGAGCAGATCCCCGCTCAGTCGGCCGGTACGCTTTTCCAGTTTGGCGCGGAACGCCTCCCTGGAGATCGCGAAATAATCCGGTGACAGGACGCCCTCGTCCGCCGTCATGCCCACCAGCACCGGCACCCGGTTCCTGGCAGTGCCGTGACCCGGACTCGCCGAACTGCCGGAAACAATCACACCATCCACGACCGGACCGTACAATTCGCCGGGAGATTTTGAGTCCGAAAGGTGAGCCGCCAGGATCCTTTCGGCAGGCATGGCCCGCAGCTGCGCGAGGCGGGTGACATGCAATGCGCGTTTCAGATCCTGGCCGCGCTTCCATGCCTCCTGCCGCGTCGGCAATGGCAGATCGATGATCCCGCTTTGCGCAATGGCGCGCGAGAACAACCCCTTTGCCTGACGAGAATCAAGTAGCTGGTGAACCGCCATGGCCCCTGCCGACTGACCGGCCATGGTCACACGAGCCGCATCGCCGCCAAAGGCGTGGATGTTCTCGTGTACCCAGCGCAACGCGGCAACCATATCCTGGAGTCCGAAATTCGCTCCACCACCGCCTTCGTTCGCCAGTTCCTCGAAGGCCGCGAAACCCAACGGACCCAGCCGGTAGTTGATGGTGACCACCACGACACCGTGGCGCGCCAATGCTTCGCCGTCATAGATGGCAACCGAGCCGGATCCCGATACGAAGGCACCCCCATGAATCCAGACCATCACCGGCAATCGCTCATGACGGGCACGGCTGGGTGTCCAGATGTTCAACGTCAGGCAATCTTCTGAAACGGCGCCCTGCACCACATACTCCCGGCTCCACGGCCCGAAACCATCTGGAGTGAGTGCCTGTGGGCATGAGGCACCGTACGCGATGGCGGGCCGCACTCCGGCCCATGCGCGGGCTGGTTGCGGAGCTGCCCATCGCAAGAAGCCCGTCGGTGGCGCCGCGTATGGAATACCCAGATACCGGTCAACGCCGTCGTGCAATGAGCCTTGCAGCAGGCCACTGGCGACATGGACAGTTGAAGCACCAGCCAAAGCCGGCATCAGCATGCCCATGGCCAGCCGAATGATCCATGCGGTGCAGACGCACATTGCCGCGCTCAGGGTCGGAGTTTCGCCGCTCCAACACGCGCACTGCCCTCGATCACCATCTCGTCCGCTGAATGCCCGATGCCGACCTGGTATTCGCCTGCGGCAACGTTCCAGCGCCGTCCGGTCTCATCGAACGCAGCAAGAAGACGTGGATCGGCCGAAAGCGAAATCCGGCGCCGTTCCCCCGGGGCGAGTAGTACCCGCTCGAATCCCAGCAGTCTCACGGCCTTGCCGGCAGGTGTGGCACGCAGATAAAACTGCGGGACATCAGCGCCTTCCACCGGCCCGGTGTTCGCCACTTCGAACTCGACCTGCACAGTCCGGCCACCGCGGACCTTGAGATTTTCATATTGGAAAGTCGTGTAGCTCAGGCCGTGGCCGAAGGCAAACATGGGCTTGACCGATGACCTCGCATACCAGCGGTAACCGGCATCCGAGCCCTCGCGATAATCGACGCTGACCGGAACACCCGGCTCCACCCCACGATTGGGTAGTGTCGGGAACATTGTGGATGCATCGTCCTGCGGAAAAGTCATCGGCAGATGACCGGATGGGTTGACCTCGCCGAACAGGATCTCGGCAATGGCGCGCCCGCCCTCCTGTCCCGGGTACCAGGCGGCCAGCACTGCGGGTACCGACGACAGCCAGGGCATGGCGATGGGATTGCCTGATTCGATCACGACAATGGTCCGTGGGTTTGCAGCGGCAACTGCGGCCACCAGTTCGTTCTGGCCATAGGGAAGATTCATGTCGGGAACATCGTATCCCTCGAGCTCATGGCGCGTTACAAAGACGATGGCTACATCCGAGCTCCTGGCCAGGTCGGCGGCATCCAGGGGATGCGCGCCCGAGTCATAGAGGACTTCCGCTTTGGGTGCGATGCGCTGGATCTCTCGCAAGGGCAATGAAGGGTAATACACCGCATTGCGGAACACGGAAAAATTGCCCCGGCCACCGATGGGCACTGTGGTGACAGGACCATTGGACGGGGTGCCCTGTGCCGAGCCGCTGCCGGACAGCACGCCCAGCTGCGCCTGCCCACCGATCACGGCGATGCGACTGACCGTCGAGACCAGGGGCAAAACTCCCCGCTCGTTCTTCAGAAGGACGATGCCTTGGCGAGCGATATCCAGCGCCACCGCGCTGTCCGCTGCGTAATCAATGGCGGTCCGCTGCGGCGGATGCTCTACCAGACCCGTGGCGAACATCGAACGAAGGATCCGATAGGCCATGTCTGTTACACGCGCTTCGGGCACGCGCCCTTCGCGCACGGCGATTTTCAGCGGGCCATCGAACCAGACCTGCTTGTCGAGCTGCTCACCCGATTCCTGGTCCAGACCCGCATTCGCAAACTCGTAGCCGCCCACGGCCCCCCAATCGGACATCACCCAGCCCTTGTACCCCCAGTCCTTCTTGAGCACGGTGTCGAGCAGCCATTCGTTGTCGCAGGCGTGCCGGCCGTTGACCTCGTTGTAGGCGCACATGATGGATCCCGGAGCGCCGTGTTCGATGGCGATCTCGAATGCCAGCAGATCGCTCTCACGCATCGCTGCCCGGTCGATCCGGGCATCGAGCGTCTGCCGGTTGGTTTCCAGGGCATTCAGGGCAAAATGCTTCAGGGTCGAGATGACATTCTGGCTTTGAGTGCCGCGCACCGCTTCACCTGCAATGATTCCCGAGAGCAAGGGATCCTCGCTGATGTACTCGAAATTGCGACCATTCCTCGGGTCCCGTGCGAGATTCACACCCCCGCCCAGAAGCACATTGAATCCCTTGGCGTGGGCTTCCTTTCCGACCATGGCTCCGGCCTGGAAAGCCAGCTTCCCGTTGAAGGTCGCGCCAAGTGCAAGTCCCGCCGGCAATGCTGTGGCGACGTCGCCGGGTCGGATGCCCAGTGGGTTGGTCACCCCCAGGCTCGCATCGGTTTCGAACAAGGCCGGTATGCCAAGGTGCGGGATGCCGGGAATGTAGCCTGCGCCGGGAATGCTCTCGGCAGGAAAGGTCGGCTTGCCGGATGCGCTTCCCCCGAAGTCGATCGGCATGATCCCGTGCAGAAGTCCGATCTTCTCATCCAGCGTCATCCGCTCGAGCACCAGCCGGGCACGCACGTCGGGTGACCGGGAAGCGTCCAGCCACGGTTGCGCGTCAGCGGCTGCCGCGGAAGTGGCAATACATGCAAGCGCGGACAGCAAGATCGCGTGAATGGAGTTCTTCATGGTTTCTTCCTCGACATGACCCGCAGATCTACCGCGGAGTTGATGCTTCCAGGGATTCGATGAAATCCAGTCTCTGTTTGAATGGATCGGCCCCGACGTGGACGCCACGCTCATCGAACTGCATCAGCGTATTCCCATCCGGACGATACCGCGGCCAGGTTGCGTGGCCAGCAGCCGACGGCACGCCCGAAACCGCGAAACTCACCCAATACTCGTGCATCAGTCGCGCAATGGCCGCATCCCTGGAAGTGATGGATTTGCCTTGACTGGATTCCAGGGTGTCGAAGACGAAGGGCCTTTCGGAAGCATGCGGTGCCCCGGGCAGCTTGCCGCGAAGGTACTCGGGCACATAGCCGAACCGATACAGATAAACCGTTGCGCCCTGTGCGCTGAGCACACGGGCAATGGACCGGGTGGGCTCGATCATCAGCATGTCAGCCGAAATGGCCATGCCGATACGCGCGGCATCCTTGGTGTCATCGGGGTCGTATATCTTCTGTGCTTCGGTGCGCACGGACGCCAGCGGGGCATAGGCCTGATCCAGCGTGCTGCCGCCGAAGAACCCGTCTGCGCTGTTGGCACCGATGAGCAACGGCATCTGGAGCCCGCTTCCGTTCCGATACAAATCGGCGGCAAAACCGGTGACGACCTGGCCATCGATGAACGGTGCCGTGAAATCAGATCCGAACAGGGTCATGAGATTCAGACCATCGACGACCTGCTCGCCGCTCAGTGCCCGCAGTTTCACCAATGCCGACGGATCGTCCTTCGCGATACCCTTGCGCTCCGCAAATGCAACGCCCTGCTTTTCGACATCAGCGAGCGTGCGTGCGCCATTGAGCATTGGCCGGCCTCCGCCACCGGACTCCACGATCGCCCTGGCAAACAGCCCCTGCGCCAACGGGGAGACCAGCAGCGCGTGTACCGACATCCCGCCGGCCGACTCTCCGAACACCGTGACGTTGTCCGGATCACCGCCAAAGGCAGCAATGTTGCGCTTGACCCATTTCAGGGCCGCAATCTGGTCCATCAATCCGTAATTGCCGACCGGTTCTCCACCCGCCTCGCGCGTCAATGCCGGATAGGCAAAAAAACCGAACCGCCCCAGCCGATAGTTGAAACTGACCAGGACCACTCCTGATCGGGCAAAGGCAGTGCCGTCATACATGGGCGCGGAGCTGCCGCCGTTCACGAAGCCGCCGCCATAGATCCACACCATGACCGGCCGCTTTGCGCCCGCCCCCGTCTTCGGCGTCCAGACATTCAGATACAGGCAATCCTCCGATGGCGACACGGCAAGCGGTGCCGAATCATATCGATATGGGAGCTGCATGCAGTCCGCGCCGAATGCCTTTGCCGGCCGCACGCCCTTCCAGTGAGCGGCGGGTTGCGGCGCCTTCCATCGCAAGAGCCCAACGGGTGGCTGGGCAAATGGAATGCCCTTGAACGCGGCGACCCCGTGTTCGACCCCCGCAAGCGTCCCGGCCTCGACCGTCACGGTCGCCGCCGGTGAGCCGATGCCATACGACGTTGACAGGAACACTGCCGAAATGATCAATGCGGAATGCAGAATGCGGCGGGCTTGCGACTGCGGGGGCATGTTCATGGGCATGGCCTGGATTTGATGATGTTCAGGCAGCGTCCATCGGTATCGGCCGGTGGCTCGATCCCGATGAGTCGCGCCAGGGTTGGAGCCAGGTCGACAACCCGGACCGGATAGGCGCGTTCCTCGGCGGACACTCCCCGACCCCAGAAAAGCAGCGGGACGCGGCGATCGAAATCGTAAGGCGCCGAGTGACCTTCAAGAATCAGCCCAGGGAGCGCGGGGAAAACCGTAACCTGTGGATCGAATGCAATCAGCAGGTCACCGCTCCGGTCACCGTACATCGACAACGCCATGCGCTCCTGCAAACTCATGAGATCGGGCATTACCGCTGAATCATGTCGATGCTCCGCGAGCACGGTGGCCGGCCACGCCTGCACAACGCCCTGCGTGCGGCGCAGTACCTGCAATGCCGAATCGAGTATCCGGGCGCGCAGCGATTCGTCATTCAGCGTCTTGCCATCAGCCCCGACCAGCCACAGGCGGCTGGGATCAATGAATGCCATCCGCAGCGGCTGCCAGTCGATCCCCGTGTCATGCTGTACGGTCCGGTTCAGGTCATCCAGAAATTTTCGTGAATCCAGGCGATGGGCGGCGGGGTACCCGCGCATTGCCTGTCGCTCAGGAAAATCCATTCCGCCGTGGTCGGCCGTTACCACGAACAATGTGTTTGATGAAATGGCCACGGCGCGATCCAGAAACCCGCCCAGCATGGCATCGAGACGCGCCATGTGGTCACACATCTCCGGGCCTTGCGTCCCGTAGGCATGTCCGACCATATCCGTTCCGGACAGGCCGATGCCCAACAGATCGGTGCCGGCCCGCTGCCCCAGTTTCCCGCCAACGATCAGGTCGTAGGCTGCATCCAGAGTCGCCTCATCATAGAACCATGGAGGCGGATGGGGCCCACTCTTGCCGGTCTGACCCGGGATGGGGTCGGGCGGTGGCGGCGGCAGGCGCGGATGGAGCACACGACCGGAAGACAACGGAACATCGTGCTCGAATGCCCGGCAGGTCCTGTCGTAGTAGCGCCAAACAGGCGGGCCATTCGCCAGTTTCCTGGCCAGTTCGGCATTGGCATGAGCCAGCATCCTGATGCGCTCCTGCGCCTGCTGCACGGTCGGAGCCCAGGTATCAAATGAGTTCCTGCCGTCGAACCAGAAGGCGCCATCCGGTGTGTGACCGCCCAGCATGATCGCAGCCCGGTCTTTCCCGGCCACGGTGTACACGCGGGCATACGGCCTAACGGCATGCAGCCAGTCTCCGAGAGTCGACACCTCGAGCAGTCCCGGGCCCACGCCACCCGGTCGCGTACCACCGACGTCGGTATTCACGCCATCACCGGTGCAATATCGTGCGACACCCACCTTGCCGTCATACCATTCGTTGGAGACGATTCCGGTTCCACTCGGATAACGCCCGCTGAGAACGACCGAGTGGCCCGCACAGGTTTCGGTAATGCCGTGTGCGTGGTAGGCGTTTGGGTAGACGATCCCGGAGGACAGGCGCTTCAAGCCTTCGTGATACCGGCTCCTGTACTGACTGAAAAGATCCCCGCTGAACTGGTCGATGACGATCACCACCACGAGGCCAGGCGGCCGGGGGTCCGCCGTCGCGGACGCCGCCGGAGCAGCAATCCCGAGGCATGCCAATGCCGCCGGGATCGCGCCTCCGAGAATGGACTTCCAGTGCATGGCGTTCAGAAACGCCAATTCAGGGCGAGCCCCAGAGTGCGGAACGAATTCAGGCCGAACATCTGATAGTAGTCGGTCCTGGTCTGCGAGCTTGCGTTGATGAATGTCACGAAGCGCTTGTCAAAGCAGTTTCGGCAAAACAGCGAAACCTTCCACACATCGTTCGCGGAGGAAAGCCCGGCACTGGCATCAAGCAATGTATACCCGCCCTGCACGGTGTTCGGGTTGCCATTGGAGCTGAAATTCATGCTGCTCCGGCTGTAAGTCGCGGCCTGAACAAAGCCGTTCCAGTATTCGTTGATCGGCCGCTTGTAATTGCCGCTCAGCGTAAAGGTCCATTTGGGCGCATTCGGCAGCCGGTTTCCACTCGAATCGATGGTCGAACCCGGTCCGCAACCCGGCTGCCCCGCATAACAGCGATCGCCCTTGAAATCCACGAAATAGGCATCGACGAAGCTCAGTCCGGCGCTCAGCGTCAATCCCTCGACCGGCAATGCGTCGGCCTCGAGTTCAAAGCCGCGTGACCGCAATTTGCCGGCGTTCAGCAATATGTAGCCGTTGCTCGGTGCATCGAAAGCCTGGGCCTGGAAATCCTTGAAATCCGAGGTATAGGCCGAAGCATTCAGGATCAGTCGCCGGTTCAACAGCGTGGACTTGATGCCCACTTCATACATCGTCGGATATTCCGGTTTGATGATCGGTGCGTTCGGGTCAAGTGACAGGTTGAATCCAGGCCCCTTGTAGCCTCGTGCAACCGTGACATAGCCCATGACATCCTGCGCGAGGTCGTACTGCCCGCTCACCCGCCATGAAAAATTGTCCTGCTTGATGTCCTGTACATGAGAACCCGGAATGCCGAACGGAATGACGACATCGGATGCGTCCACGATGGTATTCACGCCCAGCTTGTCGTGGGTGAAGCGCCCACCCAGAGTCAGGCGCAAACGGTCGGTGAAGTGGATAGTTCCCTGACCGAAGGCCGCATAGCTCTTGGAATCCTGGACGCCCAATTGATAGATGCCGAACCAGGCAAGAGCGGGCGGCGGTACCGGGTTCGGTATGCCGTTGGCGCCACGTACGGTCACAGAACCGTCCGTCTTGCCATCGTAGTAGTAGGCGCCGAACTGATAGTCGAACCTGCCGCCAGTCGGGGATGCGATCCGCAACTCCTCGGTGACCTGGCTCAGATTTGCCTTCTGCCAGTTCGTGTCCAGGACGTTGATGAGGTGCTTGTCCGAGTCGAACAGGTTGTCGGAATTGAATTTTCGCCACGCCAGGATATTGGTCAGCACGTGGCCGCTTGCGAACTTGTATTCGATATTGGCCTGGGCGCCGCCCACGCTGAACTCGAGGTTTGTTGGCGCTCCATAGCTCGAGTAAGCGTTCTCGGGGCCTGGCCGGATTCCCAATTGCTGATCTTCCGGGAGCCAGATGCTGCCCGGCAGCACCAGCCGGTCCGCAGCGCTGCCGGAACCCACACCGGTTGCACGAGCATAGTCCGCGGCAATGAACACGCTCAGGTCATCGGTCGGTTCCCACAGCAGCTTTCCCTTGAAATAGGACTGGTCCTGCGCCCATTTGCTGCCCGGGACCGAAACCAGATTCCTGATCAGCGGATCATTGTGGGTGAACGAAGCATTGAGCCGAAATGCTGCGCTGGAGCCCAGGGGCAGATTCAGCACACCCTGCGTCAGATACTGTTTGCCGTGTCCGGGGGTATTCATCACCCCGTACTCTCCGCGCACACTGCCTTCGAACTTGTCGAGGACCGGGCGCTTGGTCGTGATATTGACCAGGCCCGCCGATGCATTCTTGCCAAACAACATCCCCTGAGGGCCATTCAGTACTTCAATCTGCTGGATGTCCAGAAAATTCATGACGCCCATCTCGGGTCGGCCCATGACCACACCATCGATGACGGTGGTCACACTCGCTTCGATGGAGTTTGCGAAACTCATGGTTCCGACACCACGGACTGAGAAATTCGTGGCGCCCACTGCCGCGTTGAAACTCTTGATCTGCAGACTGGGTGCGACGAATTGCAACTGCGAAGGATCGTAGATCTGCCGGGCGGTGATCTGATCGCCCGACACGGCGGTCACCGAGATTGGTACGTTCTGAAGGTTTTCCGAACGCTTTTGAGCGGTAACAACCACTTCCTCGAGCTGCGCTGCTGCCGGACTCACCTGTTCACTGGTTGAAGCGGCGCCCTGGGCCCCGCTCGATGGTGTCACAGCTTCAGAAGATTGCTCAACCACCTGAGCGATCCGGTAATTGCCGAAGGTACCAGTCTGCCCTTCCAGATTGGTCCCTTCATCACGACCGACGGAACTCGTCCGGTCAGGCGCACCGGGTTCCGATATGACCATGGCTCCACTCTGGTCGGTATATACCTTCAAAGGAGAATTTCTCAGAAGGATTCTGACCGCATCCTGCGGGGCATAGGTACCGTGGGCTCCGCCTGTCTGATATTTTTCCACCTGCGCCGGCTGAAATACGACATCGACGTCGAATTGCCGCGAGAATTCAAGTAACGCCACACGGAGGTTGCCCGCCGGAATGCTGACCCTGCTCGTCGAGTCTGCGCGCGCAAGGGCAGACATCGACATTGCACACGATATGGCAATCAGTGCGGCACAACCGCTTACCCTTCGAAACATCTGATCCACCCCCATGGTTCCCCTGATGCATCGTCCACTTCCATTAAGACGATCGGTTGCGCTATATCCCTCCCCGCAGTTCCCCTGCGACTAATTCGCCATGAGTTCGATCTCGTCTCCATACCTGATGGCGCGCAACGGAAATCCAGCCTCCAGCAGCCGTACGAAGGCTTCCACTCGTGTGGCCCGGAAGTTACCTTCTATCCGGATGGCTGCAACCCGTGGGTCCGATATGACGAGTTGCGTGTGGTTGTAGCGGTTGAACTCCGCAACTGCATCCGACAGGGTCCTGTCGCGGAACATCAGCACGCCGGACCGCCAGGCAAGCCTCTCCCGCGCCGAGTTAATCGACTCATGTTTGACGAGCACACCTGCGTCACTGGCGCTCGCAACGCTCCCTGCGGTCAGGAAGGTCGTTCCCACATCATCGACCCGCACCGTGCCCTCGGTCACCACGACCCCCACATCCTGCGCTTCGCGACGAACTGAAAATCTGGTGCCAACTGCTATGACACGCCGCCCATCCACCGCCACCACGAAGGGTCGCCGGGTGTCATGTGCCACATGGAAGAAGGCCTCACCCCGCTTCAACTCGACGAGGCGCTCAGTGTCGGTGAATTTCAACTGAATCTGGCTGTCAGTATTCAGCGTGACACTGGAACCATCTGCCAGAGGTATCTGTTCGATGCCACCAATGGGTGTGGCAAAATAGCCGGCGCGCAAGCCCAAAAGCCTCTGCGCAAAATATGCTCCGACGGCCAGGCTCAGGATCAGGCACGCTGCCGTGGCGAGCATTCGCCAGCGTTTCATCCCTTTCACCCATGTAGAACTCAACCGGGTCGCAGCTACCCCTGCGTAGCGACCTGCCCGCTTCAGATCAAAGAAGGGGCTCAGATTCCACCGCCCGCGGGGCGGCGGAAGATCCGCGTCGCGGCCGGCCGCCAGCGCCTTCAAGCGGCCTGCTTCGCTCCACGTCCACTCCAGGCGCAGAAACGTCACGCGATGGAGTGTGGAAGCAGCCAGCCACTCATCCAGCCGCTGCTGGTCAGCATCGGTCCAATGCCCTGAGTCGCGCCGGATGAGCCATTGGCTCGCGACGTCTTCAATCGATCCCGGTCGTTCCATGCTCATGGTCCATGTCTTTCCAGCCGGAAGTCGCGGCCGGGATCTCCCGGCTGCGATGGGCGGGCATGATCGAGGCCATATATCGGGCAAGAAGGCGAACTCCCGTCCGCAAATGCTTCTCGACCGTCTTTTCCGAAATTCCCAAATGCAAGGCAACCTCCTTCTGCGAAAAATCCTTCACGCGTCTCAACCACACGACGTCCCGGCACTTGGCGGAGAGGCGGTCGAATGCATGTGCCAGGCGGATGAGTTCCTCTCCCGCCACTGCCCGGCGCTCCGGCGACAGCTCATCCACAAAGACGTTCAGGAACTCCGGATCCCCACTGGCACGTATCGAAACAATGCGCTCCCTCCGGATACGGTCAGCCAGAAGATTGCGCGTCGTGATGAACAGGAATGCCCTGGGTGACAGGGGGCGGGACTTCTGTGCCGCCTCGTACACACGAACATAGGCTTCCTGGCGGATATCCGCCCACTCGGATCGGTTGGGCCAGGCGCGCGCCAGAAAGCGCATCAGCGCGCCTTCATGTTTCAGGATTTCACACTTGAACCATGAATCCAGAGGCTCGGGCATGCCAGCACACTACGCCAATCACCGTCGCTGATGCCAGAAGTCAGATGAAAATTCAATTGGAGGGAAATCGCCCGGTCATTCGTCCCCAGCCTCGCCGGGCTCTACTACGCGGATGGGTATCAATCCGGGAAACGTCGCACTCAGGCCGTTTTCCTGAACCCATCCCCCGGGATTGTCCCAAACCACGCAAGCTCCCTGCCCAGGGTTGCCACCTCGCCGATGATGAGCAAGGCGGGTGATTCGATGGCGTGTTCCCCCACCGCATCGGCGAGCTTCCCCAGATCGGTGATCACCACCCGCTGATGAGGCAGCGTGCCGTTTTCGATGATGGCCGCCGGAGTCGCTGCCGGCACATGCGCCGCGAGCAGCCGGTCCCTGACCAGCGCCGCCGTTGCCACGCCCATGTACACGGCCAGCGTCTGGCCGCGATGCGCAAGGCCCGCCCAGTCGATACGGTCCACGGACCTTGCGCAGTGCGCCGTCACCAGGTGCAGGGTCTGCGCATGATCCCGGTGGGTCAGCGGAATGCCGGCATAGGCCGCGCAGGCGTTCGCCGCGCTGATGCCAGGAACGATTTCAAACGCGATGCCATGCTGCACCAGGCATTGTGCTTCCTCGCCGCCACGACCGAAGATCAGTGGATCCCCGCCCTTGAGGCGCACGACCTGGCGTCCACGCCGCGCGTGCAACACGAGCAGTTCATGAATGCGCGCCTGGGACTCGCCTTGTCCGCCGGGCGATTTGCCCACGTCGATGAATTCAGCCTCGCGCCGGGCCAGTGCCCGGATTTCAGGCCCCACCAGCTTGTCGGCGAGGATGACATCCGCGCGCTGCAGGGCGCGAAGCGCATGAAGAGTCAGGAGTCCGGGGTCGCCGGGACCGGCTCCCACGAGCGACACGAACCCGCGAGGGAGTGCCGCGGGTTCCGCCA
Source organism: Steroidobacteraceae bacterium (assembly GCA_044226785.1). Lineage (GTDB taxonomy): Bacteria > Pseudomonadota > Gammaproteobacteria > Steroidobacterales > Steroidobacteraceae > TMP-86. The sequence goes on from JBGAGK010000007.1 coordinate 39,091, forward strand.
GCGCCTTCACGATCAGGCGATTGGCCTGCTTCGTCTGGCCTGCGCGCACGGCCCTGGCGACAGGACCTTCGAGGAGCCACTCGTAGAATTTGCGCCGGCCCGCAACCCCTGCCCGGCTCCGTCGGATGATGGGTCGCCATTTCTGCGCGAAGCGGGCGAGCTGCCCCCAGGAATGATCGAGGAAGATCTCGAGCTGTGCGCGCACGGCCGTTGCCAGCATGGGCGCAACACCACTGCTGGAGATCGCCACCACCAGTGGCGAGCGATCCACGATGGCGGGAAGGATGAATCCGGACAGCTCGGCATCATCGACCACGTTCACCAGGATCCCCGCTTCACGCGCCGCACGGGCCACTTCCAGGTTGACCGCCCGGTCGCCTGTCGCGGCAATCACGACTCGCATGCCCGCAACGTCGCTGGGCTGGAACTCACGATCGACCAGGCGGATCCCGCCCTGTGCGGCCTGCTCGTTGACTTGCGGCTCTGCTGCGGGTGCGATGACCGTGACGATGGCACCGGCCGATCGCAGCAGGGCAACCTTCCGGGCAGCCACGACACCGCCGCCGACCACCAACGTCGGGGCTCCGGCCACGTCCACGAATATCGGAAGATGGCGCACGGTGCTCAGCAGCCGCGCGCGGTGCCGATCAGATGCAGGCCGCATTCCCGCTGCAGTCCGAAGAACCGGGTGGCCGCTTCGTCATCGACCTCACGGAGCGATTTCGTCGTGTGCCAGTCGCCGATGGAAATGTAGCCCTGCTCGCGCAAGGGATGATAGGGAAGTCCGTGCCTCAGCAGATATTCGTGAACATTCCGGTCGGTCCAGTCGAATATCGGATGCACCTTGTACCGGCCGGGCCCTGCAAGCTGCACAGGCTCTATGGCTGCGCGGCTGCTCGCCTGGGTTCGCCGCAGGCCTGCGTACCAGGTGCCGACGCCGAGTTCCTCCAGCGCCCGTTCCATCGGCTCGACCTTGTGGATCCGGTTGTAGCGGGTGATGCCGCGCACGCCCTGTTCCCACAACCTGCCGTGCCGTGCCTCCAGCCATGCTGCCGATGCGGCCGCACGATAGATGCGCAGGTTGAGCCTGAGCCTTGAGGCCAGCTCGTCGATGAACCGGTAGGTTTCCGCGAACAGGTAACCGGTATCGATCAGGACGACAGGAATTCCGGGCAGGATCTGCGTGACCAGGTGCAACGATACCGCCGCCTGGGCACCGAAGGACGAGGTCATGACATGGCTCCCGGGGAGGAGTTCCGCCGTGCGCTCGACCCGGCGTTGCGCTGACAGGGATGCGAGCTCGGCGTTGAGTGCCGCCAGATCATCCGCAAAAACGTTCATGCCAGCGTCCCTGAGGCAGGTGCAGACCCGGATGACTGAGCCAGCCGCCCACTGCGGTGAAGGAAATCGCCGAATGCCTCTCCAGGCTGCCGCTCAGCCGCCCACGCTCCAAACAGGGGATCCAGTGCGGCCAGAATACCGGCTTCGTCGAGGTTCTCGACATGCAGTTCGCTCAACCGCCGGCCGTCCCTGCCACCGCCCAGATGCAGGTTGTATCGGCCCGGCGCCTTGCCCACCAGGGCAATTTCCGCGAGTTGCGGCCGCGAACAGCCATTGGGACACCCGCTGATGCGAAACAGCAGGGGTTCTGCGCCCAGGCCGTGCCTTTCCATGAGTGCAGCGATGACTGCCGTCGCCGGCGGCAGGTAGCGCTCGGCATCGGCCATGGCCAGCGGGCAGGTCGGCAGCGCCACGCAGGCCAGCGATTCGAGCTGGATCGGGCGTGCCCGGAGATGCAGGCCCAGCCCGAACTCCCCGACCAGCGCATCGATCTGCGCGCGATCCTGGGCTGCGACATCGGCGATGGTCAGGTTCTGATTGGGCGTCAGACGGAAATGCCCGCGATGGATCTGCGCAATCCGGGCCAGGCCCGAGCGAAGACGTGCATCGCCTCGGTCGGCGACCCGCCCCGATTCGATGCGCAGCGTGAGGTGCCAGCGGTCCTCGATGTCCCTTGCCCAGCCGAACACATCGCCCGTGGTGGTGAATAGGAAGGCCTGCGGCTCATCGAGGGCAAAGCCCAGGCGCCGCTCCACTTCCGCCCTGAACCAGTCGACACCGCGGTCGGCGATGGTGTACTTGAGACGCGCATGCTTGCGATCCTGCCGGTCGCCGAAATCGCGCTGCGTGGTGACCACGGCTTCCGCAACTGCGAGCAGGCGGTCCGGCGCGAAGAATCCGATGACATCGCCCAGTCGCGCAAAAGTCCTGACATCACCGTGCGTCGATCCCATGCCGCCGCCCGCGACGAGATTGAATCCGGCCAGCCGCCCGCCCTCCGCGATGGCAATGAAGCCCAGGTCCTGCGTGAATACATCGACATCGTTCACCGGCGGCACAGCCAGGGCCACCTTGAATTTTCGTGGCAGGAAGTTCCGTCCCAGAATGGGCTCCTCCTCCTGCCCGGTCGCCAGCTTCTCTCCGTCGAGCCAGATTTCGTGATACGCGCGGGTGCGCGGCAGCAGGTGTTCCGACAATTCCAGCGCTCGGCGTTGAACCTCCGCATGCAGGGGCGAGGTGGCGGGCCCCGGGCCCGACATCACGTTGCGATTCACATCGCCACAGGCCGAGATGGTGTCGAGCAGAGTCGCATTGATGCCCGCGATGGTGGCCTTCAGGTCCGACTTCAGCACACCGTGAAGCTGGAAGCTCTGGCGCGAAGTCAGGCGCAGGGTTCCATTGGCGTATGTTTCCGAAAGCCCATCCAGTGCAAGCCATTGGGCCGGCTTGCAGATGCCTCCCGGGAGCCGTGCGCGGATCATGAAACTGTAGGCAGGCTCCAGTCTTGCCTGGCGGCGCGCTTCCGCCGATTCGCGATCGTACTGCTGATAGGAACCATGAAATTTGAGCAACTGCTGATCATCGTCGGCCAACGCCCCGGTGACCGGGTCGGCCAGGGATTCGACGAGAGTACCCCGGAGGCCGCGACTCGCTGCCTTGATGCGCTCGACGTCTGAAAGTCCCGCCTGTGCCATCAGTACACGTCCCGCAGATACCGGCCTTCCGCGCCAAGGGCGGACAGGTGCTCGCGCGCCGCTTCAGCGGACATCCCGCCATGCCGTTCCATCACATCCGCGAGCGCCCGGTCGACGTCCGGCGCCATGCGCGCCGCATCACCGCACACATACACCGTGGCACCGCCCTCGATCCAGTCGTGCAGGACAGCTCCTGCCTCGCAGATCCTGTGCTGCACGTATGCGTGCCGGTGGCGATCGCGCGAGAAGGCCAGATCGATGCGCGCGAGCGTCCCGCGCTTCAATGCCCGCTGCCACTCGAGCTGATAGAGGAAGTCCTGCGAGAAATGGCGCGCACCGAATATCAACCAGTTCCGCCCGCGGGCACCCGTCGCCACCCGGTCCTGGAGGAATGCCCGATACGGGGCAACACCGCTTCCGGCGCCGATCATGACGATGTCCCGGTCCGGAGCCGGCAGCCGGAATCGGGGGTTGGATTCCACATAGACAGGCACGAGCGCAGCATCCGGCCTTGTCGCCAGGAAATGCGAAGCTGCACCCGGACGCGGAGAACCGCCTCCGGTTCCGATGCGGGCGACGGCAATGTGGACTTCCTCGCCAACCTCGGATGCACTCGAGGCGATCGAGTACAGCCGTGGCACCAGCGGTCGCAGCGTCCCCACGAGGGATGCGGCGTCCCAGTCTGCCGGATAGCGCACGAGCAGATCCGGCAGTTGCGTCTGGCTCATGAGCGCGCGAAGCGCACTCTCCTGGCCCGGCTCCAGCAGGGCGGCAAGATCCGCGTGGGCGCCGCGCCGCGCAATCGTCACGAGCATCGAACGCGTGACGCGCGTGATCTCGAGCTCCGTGGAAAGCCATTGCGAAAGGGGCTGACTCCGACCATCCCTCATGGCCTGCTGTGAGGCATCGAGCCGCGCCGCGTCGAGTACCGCCTGCACGGTTTGCGGCGGGTTTTCCGCAACCACACCCAGGGCATCGCCCGGTTCGTACGAAAGGCCGGAGCCTGCCAGCGACAGTTCGACATGCCTCACGTCGCGCACCCCTTCGCCGATCGTGATCCGCTGGTTGGCCAGCACTTCTGCGACAAAGGGACGCGCCCGATCGTACGGGGCCGCGTCGGGCACCGCACGCAGGACCGCGACTTTCGCGCCAGCATGCTCGGGCGAAAGCTTGTGCAGGGATCCGGCGGCCTGCACTTTCCAGGCATCGGCGGCCGGGCCGAAGTCCACATCGCAGTCGATGCGATCCAGGATGCGCCGGGCACCGAGCTCGGCCAGCCGTTCATCCACACGGCGCCCGATCTCGCAATATCGCGGATAGCTCGAATCACCCAGGGCCAGCACCGAGTACTCCAGCGCCTCCAGGCGGGGGGCTCGCCGGCTGAACAGGAAATCAGTCATCGCGCGCGCATCGTCCGGCGGGTCCCCATCGCCCTGCGTGCTCATCACCACGAACAGGCGCCGCTCTCGGGCGAGCTCGCGCAGCGGATATTCTCCGGCGCGCAACAATCGGATGCGAAGTCCCCTGGCCAGCAGCTGATCCGCGAGCGCCTCGGCGATGTGCCGGCCATTGCCGGTCTGTGAGCCATAGACGATGCTCGCAAGCCATGCCCCGTCCGTCTGGACATCCCGTGCAGGTGAGGCAATGGCAGGCATCGCCCCGCCTGTCATGCCCGCCGTGACCCCGGCCCTTGCAAGTCCGGCGGTGTAGCCTGAGATCCACAACAGTCCGGGTGTATCCAGGCCACGCACGAGTTGCGACAGCAGTTCGGTGCGTTCCGCTGCCAGGGGGAAAGAGTTCAATGCGGCACTGGGGCTCATGCCAGCCTTCGACCTGATGATCCGGTGATGACCGGATCCTACTCAAGGGGGCGCTGGCGGCGGAAAGACTGGCTGGTTATGTGTTCATAACGGTTGGTCAGGTCCTGATTCACCTGCAACCGCAGCCGGCGCCCGCATCACCGGCACTTTCATGATGCGGGGCCCGCTGATCTCCAGAGGCGGATCCTCATGCGCCCGCGCGACGAGGATCAACCAGACCGAACCCGCAACGGACAGGAGGGTGACCGCCGCACACAGCCAGATGATCCCCTGGCGGTACCAGGGGACGACATGTTCGCGGGCCGGCTCAGGGGTTGCCTGCGGGATGACCATGCGAGAGCGAGTAGACGTAAGCCGCGGTCGCGCGCGCATCGTTCAAGGTCAGGCGATGCCGCCACGCCGGCATGACCCCGCTCCGGCCGTCGCGGATCGTGGTTTCGATGGTTTCCAGATCGCCGCCATACAGCCAGATCGAGTCGGTCAGGTTGGGTGCCCCCACGGCCTGGTTGCCCTTCCCGTCGGCACCGTGGCAGGCGGCGCACACCGTGAACAACGCCTTGCCGGCTTCGGCCTTGGCCGCATCATGCGGCGCACCCGACAGGCTGAGCACGTAATTGGCCAGGTTCTCCACGCCCTGCTCCCCGAACTGCTCGCCCATCGCCGGCATGGCGCCCGTGAGGCCATCGAGGATGTCGGTGAGGATCACATTGCCATCACCACCCCGCAGCCAGTCCGCATCCGTGAGATTGGGCGCACCCAGTTGCGGATTGCCTCGTGCATCGCGGCCATGGCACGCGGCGCAATTGTCCCGGAACTGGACCTGCCCGAACGCCAGGACTTCCCGGTCTCCGGCCAGGCTCTCGATGGTTCCCTGGGAGATACGCTGCTGAAGGGCTGCGAGGCGTGTGGCGTTGGACGCACGATCCCGCGCCAGCTCCCCGCTCGAAGTCCAGGCCAGCGACCCCTCATGAGCACCGAATCCCGGATACTTCACCAGATAGATGACGCCGATCAGATACATCGCAAACGACAGGATCAGCCACCACCGCGGCAGGCGGTGCATCCCTTCACGCAGGGCGCCATGTGCCCAGATGTGCCCCGTCGTGCCATCAGGCAACGTCGGAATCTTTGCCCTGGGACCCCACAGGAACAGAAAGAACGTGATGCCCAGGTTCACCACCACCAGGATCATCACCCACCATGACCAGAAGCCGCTCATGACCTCTCCTCCGTGGGCATCGAACCCGGTTCTTCATCCTGCATGGGAATGCGGGACAGTGCATCGAAGGATCTGCGGTGACGGGGCAGCCAGGCCCAGACCCAGATGCCGATGAACAGGAGCATCAGCAGGCCGTTGATGCATCCCGCGACGATTCCCCAGACGGGACTCATGGCTGATCTCCACGAAAAACTGGCGTATCGGTCGACCCGGCAGGCAGGGCCGGCTCGTTGGCAATGCCAAGCCCCTGCAGGTAGGCGATCAGGGCATCGAGTTCAGTCTTGCCCGCAACGGCCTTCGCCGCACCCTTGATGTCGGCGTCCGAATAGGGGTCACCCAGAACACGCAGCACGCGCATGCGTTGCTGGATATCCGCCCCGTCCACGAGACTGAGCGCAAGCCACGGGTAGCCCGGCATGTTCGACTGAGGCACGACCTGCCGGGGATTCATCAGGTGCAGGCGTTGCCAGGTGTCGGTGTACTTGCCGCCGACCCGCGCAAGATCCGGCCCGGTCCGCTTCGATCCCCACTGGAACGGCCGGTCGTAGACCGACTCGTTGGCGGTGGAAAAATGACCGTATCGCTGGGTCTCGAAGCGCAGGGTGCGGATCATCTGCGAATGACACAGATAGCACCCCTCGCGCACGTACACGTCACGACCGGTCAGACGCAGGGCGTCGTAAGGCTTCGTGCCATCGGCCGGCCGGACCTTGAGGGCCTGGAAATACAGCGGCGTGATCTCCGCGAGTCCGCCCAGGGAGACTCCGACCGCAATCAGGATGCCCAGCAGCCAGGCGTGCTTTTCGATGAATTCGAAATGACGGTATGCCATGGTGATTTCCTCAGCCGCTGACCGGCAGGGGTTCGGGCGTCTGTCGGCGCTCCGGATCAGGAATCGGTACCGGGATTGGGGAGATCATGGACTGACGCGCGTGGCTGGCCGTAAACCAGAGGTTCCAGGCCATGACCCACATGCCGAGCCAGATCAGCACGCCGCCGAACCAGCGCACCATGTACAGCGGCCGCACGGCGATCAGGCTGTCGAGGAAAGAGTATGTGAGCGATCCGTCAGGGCTGGTCGCCCGCCACATCAGGCCTTCGGTGACCCCCGCCGTCCACATCGCCGCCACGTACAGCAGCGTTCCGGCCATGTGCAGCCAGAAATGCAGCTCCATGCCCTTGCGCGAATACATCGCATCGCGGCCCAGCGCCCGCGGCGCCATGGCGTACAGTGAACCGATGGTGATCATCGCGACCCAGCCCAGCGAACCGGAGTGCACGTGGGCGATGGTCCAGTCCGTGTAGTGGGACAGCGAATTGACGCTCTTGATGGCCATCAACGAGCCTTCCATGGTGGCGGCCGCATAGAACACCAGCGCGAGCACCATGAACTTTGCCGCCGGATCCTCTTTCAGGCGATGCCAGGACCCGTTGAAGGTGAACAGGCCGTTGGCCGCCGAACCCCAGCTGGGCATGATCAGCACCAGCGAGAACACCATGCCCAGGGACTGGACCCAGTCCGGCAGGGCCGTGTACATGAGGTGGTGGGAGCCCGCCCACATGTAGATGGAGATCAGCGCCCAGAAATTGACGATGGAGAAGCGGTAGCTCCACAGCGGCTGCTGCGCCTGGCGCGGCACGAAGTAGTACATCATGCCGAGAAAGCCCGCGGTCAGGAAGAACGCCACGGCATTGTGGCCGTACCACCATTGCACCATGGCATCCGACACGCCCGAATAGACGGGATAGGACTTCGTCAGCGACACCGGCAGCGCGATGTTGTTGACGATGTGCAGGAGCCCCACGGCCACGATGAATGCCGCGTAATACCAGTTGGCCACATAGATGTGCCGGATGCGGCGCCGTGCGAGCGTTGCAAAGAACACGACGCCAAAGCTCACCCACACGATCGCGATCAGGATGTCCACGAACCATTCCGGTTCGGCGTACTCCTTGCTCTGGGTGATGCCGAACGGCATGGTCGCCATGGCCAGCACACAGACCAGTTGCCAGCCCCAGAAGGTGAACTCCGCCAGATACGGCAGCGCAAGCCGCGTATGGCCGGTGCGCTGCACGACGTAATAGCAGGTCCCGATCAGGGCGGAGCCGCCGAATGCGAAAATGACACCGAAGGTGTGATCCGGCCGCAGCCTGCTGAAGGTCAGGAAGGGTATGTCCAGATTCAGAGCGGGCCAGGCCAGTTCGGCTGCGACATACATGCCGATCAGCATGCCGATGATGCCCCACACGGCGGAAGCCAGCAGGAACAGGCGGATGACCCTGTCGTCGTAACTTTCTATCGCGCTCATGATTTTTCGGATACTCCCGGATTCAATCAACCTGGCCGGCCATCGAGCCTCGGGCAACACAGGACTGGCGTGTAGACCCAGAGGAACAGAACAAAGGCCGCAAGCCACGAAAGACCTGCAAGCCCGATGGTCCAGAGATATTCGCTGGCTGCAACAGCAGGACCGAAAACCCGGACCGCCGCTGCAACGACCAGCAGCCCATAGGCGCTCGGGATCAGCCGCGGTGCAATCAGGACCCGGCCCGTGTGTCCCAGGCTCGCCCGCGTCATGACCGCCATGATCATCGTGGCCAGCGCACCGGCGGTCAGCGCGTGCAGCCAGAATGCACCCACCGCAGTACCGGTCGACAGGGACAGACCCTTGAGCATCAGGCCGACCGGCAACCACAGGTAACCCACGTGCAGCACCCAGATGATGGGCAGTCGCCGGGTATGTATCCCGCCCCACTGAGCCATCCGGATGAACTGGGCAATGCCTGCCAGCAGGGCGATGCTTCCTGCCAGTCTGCCATCCGGCACCAGGATATCCGTGAGGATGACACCCAGCATGGATGCCACGGTGAGTGGCGTGACGAGGGGCCAGTTCCTCATCGCCTTCGGATTCCCCGCCAGCTTCAGGGCACTGGCCGTGAAGGCCGGAACGATGCGGCCGCCAATGATCGTGACGAGCAGCAACATGATGTCGATACCCACGATCAGCGCCTGCCGGGCCGACCCCGCGTCATCATGCGCGATGCTCCGGTAGAAGACGAGATTGCACACCCACAGGGATGCAAGGACCGCCAGCAGCGGAAGGTTGCGGTTCCTGCTGCGGATGATGGGAGGTGCAACCAGGATTGCCAGCGCGGGAAGGTAGGCGAGATCCACCGTTGCCGCCAGCGCGAGCGGAACATGCGCCGCCGCGGCGATCAGCACCCGGGCCAGCAGCCACAGGGCGACGATCAGCTTCAAGGGTTTCCCGGCAAATCCCCGCGCGCCCGTCCAGCTGGGCACCGCCGTCAACAGGAATCCGCCGACGGCGGCTCCGATGAAACCGAACAGCATCTCGTGCCCGTGCCACAAACCGGGCGCCCAGTCCGTGGGCTGGGGAAAGCCGAACACCACGACGGCCACCCACCACGGCACGAGTACAGCCGCGGAAATGCCGGCTGCCATGAACAGCGGCCGGAAACCATAGGCGAACAGTGCGGTACGCAGAGGCATCAGTCGTTGCCGGATCGCGTGGAAATCAGGCGACGCCGTGGCGGATGCGCTGCAGATGCCGGCATCCGGTCCCGGGAGCAATGACCGCTGGCGAAGTGGACTTCATGAATGGGGTCGTGACTCGAATTTTGCGCGGGCCTTTTAGCACACACCATCAGAAGCACCGTATAGGGACAAACCCGTAGCCGGGGATTTCGCAGTCAGCCAGCATCCCGCCAATCAGCCCGCGCGTTTCTGCGGCGGCTCCAGCCCCGGCAGTATGAAGTCCATCGGAATGTCGTGCGTCTGGGGCCGGAATCCATCGATACGCAGTTGCGGATAGCCTACACCCACCACCCGAGGCTTGCGCGCATAACCGGCCAGGGTCCGGTCGAAGAAACCACCTCCGTATCCAAGCCGGTAACACCCCGAATCGAAACCGACCACGGGGGCAAGCACGGTCGTCGGCACGACCTGCGCACCGTCCGCCGGGAAGGGAATCTTCCACAGTCCCCGCTCCATCCGTCCACCAGGGTGCCATTCCCGGAAGGTCAACGGCTGGCCCAGCGCAACGGCGACGGGAAGCGCAATGCGGACTCCCCGTGCGTGAACGGCCCGCATCCATTCCCGCAGATCCGGTTCCGCGCGGATGGGCCAGTAGACGCTGACGATCTCCCCGGCTTGCGTGAGCATCTGATCCAGCGCCTCGGCGATGGCCCTGGCGTGCCGCACTCTTTCCTCGGCCGGAATGGCGGCGCGAAGTTCGAGCAGCCGGCTGCGCTCTGCCTTGCGCCATCGGGCTTCTTCCGGGGAGATCTGCATGGAATGCCTATTGGACCAGGGGCGTTGGCGCGGCGGCCAGATCGACACCCGAGATCCTGGCCTGCCCGGCGAGCACGCTCACGTATTGCCGCAGCGCCTTTTCCTCGACCCTCGCACGCAGGTGATCGGCGATCCCTTCGCGGACGGATTCGAACGGCAGGGTCGTACCGGGAATGTTCCGGTCGATGGATACGACATGAAACCCGAACCGGGTCCTGATGAGTTCACGCAGGATGCCCGAGGCTCCCGGCCTGAACAGCGCCTTCTCGAATTCCGGCACGGTGTCACCGCGCCCGATCTGCCCCAGATCGCCCCCCTGTTCCCCGGACGGGCAATTCGACAGCTCCCGGGCCCGGGCAGCAAAGCAGTCCGGCTTGCGAAGCACGTCGTTCAGGGTCAGTTCCGCGCGGGTACGCAGTTGGGACACGGCCACATGCGGTGTCACCTGGAACAGGATATGACGCGCATGGACGAGATCACCGCTGCGGAATTCACCCGGATGTGCCTCGTAGTAGCGCCGGCACTCCTCGTCCGTCGGCGATGGCGTGGGCGCTTCGCTGTCGAGCAGGGCTTCGATCGCTGCGGCGATGGCAGCCGGATCGCTTTCGGATCCGGACAGCAGATCCCGCTCGATCGCGCGCTGGCGCAGGAGCTCCCGCGCGGCGGCGAGGTCGCGCGACTCGTCCGGACCCACGGCGACTTCCACATCATTGACCGACAGGGTCATGAGCGCACCGGCTCCTTGGCCCGGGTTCGCGGTGTCCGCACGATCTGGTAGGGCCGGAACAGGTAGGACAGTGCGCCCGCGCCGCTCCAGATGTGGATCATGCGGGTGAAGGGCGAGACCAGGAACAGCGTGAAACCGAGCAGGATGTGCAGCTTGTAGACCAGCGGCACCTCGACCATGAGAGCCGCCGCGCTGCCATCCAGCGTCACGATGCCCTTCACGTAGCTGGTCAACACCTCGAACAGAGCCCCGTCCATGTGGAACGCGGACAGGGGCACGGTCAGAAGACCAAGCGCCAGCTGGAGCCAGAGCATGAGCGTGATGGAGATATCCCACTTGCGACTGTTCAGGCGGATGCGCGGATCAGCCAGCCGCCGGTGGATCAGGATCGACAGGCCGATGATGGCAATGAAACCCGCAATCCCGCCCACCACCATGGCCAGGAGCTGGTGCATCGTCGGGGTCAGTGCCCAGTCCACCATCCAGTGCGGTGCCAGGAAGCCGACGAAGTGTCCCAGGATCACGGTGAGCACGCCGTAATGGAAAAAATTCGAACCGATCCGGAGCTCACGCTTGCGCAGGATCTGCGAGGAATCGCTTTTCCACGTATAGGGCTCACGGTCGAAACGGATCAGGCTGCCGATCAGCAGTACCACGAGGCAGATATACGGATAGACCCCGAACAGCAGCGTGTTGACATAGGAACTTGCAAGCATGGATTGCCTCCTTTCCTTCTATGGCGGAGCGCCGCCGAACATGGCGGCATCGGCGAAGGCGGGCCTTTCGGCCCAGTTGTCATCGAGTGTGTCCGGCAGATCCTGCACCGGTTTCACGGCGGACGCATCCAGCGGCTGCTCACCGGCCATCACGAGCAGCGCCTGGAGGACGGCAGCATAGGAACTTTGCCGCGCGAGCAGCCCGCGGCAGATGGCGGCGAGAATGTCCTTGCAGTCGAGCAGCAGCTCACGCGCTTCGGAAAGCTCACGCTGTGCAAGATACTCCAGCACCACGGGCAGGAAATCCGGCAGCTCGGAAGTCGCCAGATCGAATCCGGCGCCCGAGTAGAGATTCTTGAGCTCCACCATGGCCGTGCCGCGGTCGCGTCCCTCGCCATGCAGATGCTCGAACAGGTGCAATGACAGGGCCCGGCCCCGGTCGAACAGGTCGACGTACCGTTCCTCTGCCGTGAGCACATCGCCCTCGCCGATCTCCCCGATCAGTTCCAGGAGCGACGCGCGTTCGCCCGGGCCGATCAACCCTGATGCGCAGATCACGCCCGTGATTTCGGGCAAGGCCTGGCGCATTTCCGCGGACGGATAGGAAAGCAGCGCGCTGAAGGCCTTGAATACCTGCATGGTCATGCTCAGGTATCCAGCGGCCGCATGGGATTGAGCTTCCTGCGCCCCATCTTGCCGCCGAACAGGGACGAATGCGGAGGCCCGAAATCACAGCCGTTGCCGAAGGTGAAGCCACACGACCCCTTGAGCCCGTAGGCGTCCGCGGCTTCCTCACGATGGCTGGTCGGAATGACGAAGCGGTCCTCGTAGTTGGCGATGGCCAGGTACCGGTGCATCTGTTCGACTTCGGCCACCGACAGGCCCGCCTGATCCAGTACCGCCCCCCCACCATTCTCGCCGAGCTGGCGTTTGCGGAAATAGATGCGCATCGCCAGCATCCGTTCCAGGGCCGTGACGATCGGCGCCTCGGCCCCGGCGGTCAGCAGGTTCGCAAGATAGCGCACCGGGATGCGCAGCGAGCGCACGTCCGGAATCTCGCCGTTGATGTCGATGGCACCGGCGTTGGCGTGCGACTGTATGGGAGAAAGCGGCGGGACGTACCACACCATCGGCAGGGTGCGGTATTCGGGGTGCAGCGGAAAGGCGATCTTCCAGTCCACCGCCATCTTGTACGTGGGCGAGCGTTGCGCCGCCTCGATCCAGTTGTCGGCGATGCCATCCGCCCGGGCCTGTTCGATGACCGCAGGATCGTTCGGATCGAGGAAAAGCTTGAGCTGGGCTTCGTACAGGTCCTGTTCGCTCTCGACCGCAGCCGCGCGCTCGATGCCATCGGCGTCATACAGCAGAACGCCCAGATAGCGGATGCGGCCGACACAGGTCTCGGAACACACCGTCGGCTGGCCGGCTTCGATGCGCGGATAGCAGAAGATGCACTTCTCCGCCTTGCCAGATGTCCAGTTGTAATAGATCTTCTTGTAGGGACAGCCCGAGACGCACATGCGCCAGCCGCGGCACTTGTCCTGGTCGATCAGGACGATGCCGTCCTCCTCGCGTTTGTAGATGGAGCCGGACGGGCAGGAGGCGACACAGCTCGGATTGAGGCAGTGCTCGCAGAGCCTGGGCAGATACATCATGAACGTGTTTTCGAACTGCCCGTAGATGTCCTTCTGTACCGCCTCGAAGTTGTAGTCCTGCGAACGCTTGTCGAATTCCCCACCCAGGATCTCCTCCCAGTTGGGGCCCCAGACGATCTTCTCCATCGGCCGGCCGGTGACCAGCGACAGCGGGCGTGCAACCGGCGAGGTCGGCAGTTCCGGGGCGTTGTGCAGGTGCTCGTAATCGAAGGTGAACGGCTCGTAGTAGTCGTCGATCTCCGGCAGGTTCGGATTCGCGAAGATCCTCCCGAGTATGGCCAGCTTCCCGCCCTGGCGGGGCACGATCCGGCCATTCTTCCGGCGTTGCCAGCCGCCCTTCCAGCGCTCCTGGTTCTCCCAGTCCTTCGGATACCCGATGCCCGGCTTGGTCTCGACATTGTTGAACCAGGCGTATTCCATGCCCTGTCGTGAGGTCCAGACCTGCTTGCAGGTGACCGAACAGGTGTGACAGCCGATGCACTTGTCGAGGTTGAGCACCATCGCGATCTGCGCGCGAATTTTCATGTGGCGGCCTCCTCGGAGATCGGATCGACGGGATTGGACCGATCCAGCCACTCGACCCGCGCGAGCTTGCGCAGCACCACGAACTCGTCGCGGTTCGAACCCACCGTGCCGTAGTAGTTGAACCCCCAGGAAAGCTGGGCGTAACCGCCGACCATGTGGGTGGGCTTGAGCACGGCCCTCGTCACGGAATTGTGGATGCCGCCCCGCTGGCCGGTGATCTGCGAACCCGGCACGTTCACGATTTTCTCCTGCGCGTGGTACATCATGCACATGCCTTCCTTCACGCGCTGGCTGACCACTGCGCGTGCAGCGATCGCGCCGTTCAGGTTGAACAGCTCGATCCAGTCGTTGTCCACGATGCCGGCCTTTTTCGCATCGATCTCCGAGACCCACACGATCGGTCCGCCACGCGACAGGGTCAGCATGAGCAGGTTGTCGGTGTAGGTCGAATGGATGCCCCACTTCTGGTGCGGCGTGATGAAATTGAGCACGATCTCCTTCTCACCGTTCGGTTTGCGGCCCAGCATCCCGGCCACGGTCCGGGTGTCGATCGGCGGACGGTAGAGCGCGAGACTTTCGCCGAAGTCGCGGAACCAGCGATGATCCTGGTAGAACTGCTGGCGACCGCTCAAGGTGCGCCAGGGAATCAGCTCGTTCACGTTCGTGTATCCGGCGCTGTAGGAGACATGTTCGCTTTCGATGCCGGACCAGGTCGGCGAGGAGATGATCTTGCGCGGCTGTGCCTGGATGTCCCGGAAGCGGATCTTCTCGTCCTCGCGTGTCTCGGCCAGGTGGGCATGGCTGCGCCCGGTGATCTTCTCCAGTGCCTGCCAGGCCTTGACGGCAACTTCACCGTTGGTTTCCGGCGCCAGATACAGGATGGTTTCCGCCGCGTCGATGTCGGTGTCGATGCGCGGCCGCCCGTGGGTCGGCCCGCCATCATCGACCCGGTGATTGAGCGCACCGAGCCCCTTGACCTCGTCCTCCGTGTTCCAGGAAATTCCCTTGCCGCCATTGCCCAGGCGATCGGCGAGCGGTCCCAGCGCCGTGAAACGCCTGTAGGTGTTGGGATAATCGCGCTCGACCACCACGATCTGCGGTGCGGTGACACCGGGCAGCAGATCGCATTCGCCCTTCTTCCAGTCCTGCACCTCGAAGGGCTGTGCGAGCTCCGCCGGCGTGTCGTGCTGGATGGGTGAGAGCACCACATCGCGCTCGACACCCAGGTGACCCTCGGCCAGCTCGGAGAACCGCTTGGCGATGGCCTTGTAGGTCTCCCAGTCGCTCCTGGCTTCCCACACCGGATCCACCGCGGCCGAGAGCGGGTGAATGAACGGGTGCATGTCGGAGGTGTTGAGGTCGTTCTTCTCGTACCAGGTCGCCGTGGGCAGCACGATGTCCGAATACAGGCAGCTGGTCGACATGCGAAAGTCCATGGTGGTGACCAGATCGAGCTTGCCCTCGGGTGCGGGGTCATGCCAGGTGACCTCCTGCGGCTTCTCGCGACCCTCCTCGCCCAGGTCCTTGCCCTGAAGACCGTGGCGGGTGCCGAGGAAATGCCGCAGGAAATACTCGTGTCCCTTGCCGGATGAACCGAACAGGTTGGAACGCCAGATGAACAGGTTGCGGGGAAAATTCCGGGGATTGTCCGGATCCTCGCAGGCCATGGCGATCCGGCCGGATTTCAGTCCTGCGACGACGTGCGCCTTCAGATCCGCACCGGCCTTGCTCGCTTCGGCTTCAAGGGTCAACGGATTGACATTGAGCTGCGGTGCCGAAGGCAACCAGCCCATGCGTTCGGCACGCACGTTCAGATCGATCATGCTGCCGCGATAGGGCGCCGGATCAGCCAGCGGCGACAGGACCTGCGCCACCTCGAGCTTCTCGTAGCGCCATTGATCGCTATGGCCATAGAAGAAGGAAGTGCCGCACATCTGGCGCGGAGGCCTGACCCAGTCGAGCGCAAAGGCGAGCATGGTCCAGCCGGTCTGCGGCCTGAGTTTTTCCTGTCCCACATAGTGGGCCCAGCCGCCACCAGACACACCGACGGTGCCGCACATCATCAGCAGGTTGATGATCGAGCGGTATCCCATGTCCTGGTGGTACCAGTGGTTCATGCCCGCCCCGATGATGACCATCGATCGGCCCCGGGTCTTCTCGGCATTGGTCGCAAAATCGCGCGCCGTGTCGATGGCGTGCGCCGCTGAGACGCCGGTGATCCTCTCCTGCCAGGCCGGCGTATAGGGGACGTTGTCCTCGAAACTGCGGGCGCAACTGCCGCCCAGGCCGCGATCGAGCCCGTAGTTGGCACAGAGCAGATCGAACACCGTGGCGACGTGCGTCTCCACGCCATCGACCCGGATGCGACGCACCGGCACGTTGCGCATCAGCACATCACCGCCCTGATCGTTGGCCGTGAAGTGCGGATGGGGCGTGCCGCCGAAGTAGGGAAAGGCCACCGGCACCACTTCGTCGCGGCGGTCGATCAGGCTCAGCGCCAGTCGCGTCTGCGCACCGGTCTCGCCATCCTTCTCCTCCAGGTTCCAGCGGCCCGCGGGCTCCCCGTCCGCGGGCCAGCGATAGCCGATGGAGCCCTGCGGCACGACCAGATCGCCGCTGGCTTCCGCCACCGCGACGGTCTTCCAGGCCGAGCGGCCTGCCCTGCCCGGGATTTGCGACGCGGAACTCCCGCCTTGCAGATCACTGGCGCGCAAGTACCGGTCGGGGACGAACCGATCGCCGTCCTTTCGCAGCCGCACCAGCATCGGCATGTCGGTGAGGCGCCGGCAATAGTCCTCGAAATATCCGGTCTTCCGGTCGAGGAAAAACTCCTTGAGGATGACATGACCCATCGCCATGGCCAGTGCCGCATCGGTGCCCTGCTTGGGATGCAGCCACAGATCAGAAAGCTTCGCCACCTCGGAGTAGTCGGGGGTAACGGCCACGACACGGGTTCCGTTGTAGCGCGCCTCGACAAAGAAATGCGCATCGGGCGTACGTGTCTGCGGCACGTTGGAGCCCCACGCGATGATGAAGCCGGAGTTGTACCAGTCAGCCGATTCGGGAACATCGGTCTGCTCACCCCAGGTCTGCGGACTCGAGGGCGGCAGGTCGCAGTACCAGTCGTAGAAGGACAGAAGCGTGCCGCCGATGAGGCTCAGGTAGCGGGATCCGGCTGCGTAGGAAACCATCGACATGGCGGGAATCGGTGAAAAGCCGATCACGCGGTCGGGTCCGAAAGTCCTGACGGTATGCACGTTGGCCGCGGCGATGATCTCCACCACCTCGGACCAGGTCGATCGCACGAAACCGCCCCGCCCCCGCATGGTCTTCCATGACCTGGCCACGGCCGCATCACCCACCATCGACGCCCATGCCTCCACGGGTGCCAGGGTCTTGCGCGCCTCGCGCCATGCCTTGATCAGACGCCCGCGCACCATGGGATATTTGATGCGGCTGGCGCTGTACAGGTACCAGCTGTAGGACGCGCCGCGCGAGCAACCCCGCGGTTCGTGATTGGGCATGCCGGCGCGGGTGCGCGGATAGTCCGTCTGCTGGGTCTCCCAGGTCACCACTCCGCTCTTGACGTAAATCTTCCACGAACAGGAGCCGGTGCAGTTCACTCCATGGGTGGAGCGGACGATCTTGTCGTGCTGCCAGCGCTGCCGGTAGCCTTCTTCCCAGGTCCGGTCCTCGGCGCGCAACTCGCCATGACCATCTGCAAAGGGTTCGCGCGTACGCGACAGGTAGGTGAGGCGTTCCAGAAAATGGCTCATTGATCGTTTCCCTCCCGTCCGGGATCACGGTGACGTGAAACAGAACGCATGGATCAGGTGACTGTTTCGCCCATCACCGGTGCGTGCCTGACCTGGGTGGTGTACATCAGGATCAGCGATACCCAGACGACTCCATAGAGCAGCATGAAGCAGCTCGAGTTGATGCCGACGAAATCGAGAATGGCGCCGAACAGGATGGGAAGCGTGAAGCCACCCAGGCCACCGACCATGCCGACGATGCCCGATACGACTCCCATGTTCTCGGGAAAGTCATCGCCGATGAACTTGAAGGTCGACGCCATGCCGAAGGCGAACGCGATGCCGAGCGTGAACAGCAGCAGCGTGAAGAACCACGCCGGCAGGGCAAGGCCGAAATTGATCGGATCACGGATGGTGTGGATGGTCAGTTCGGTCTTCGGATAGGACAGCAGGAACAGGCAGATCCACGCAGTCCACAGCACCCACCAGGTCACGCCGTGCGCACCGAAACGGTCCGACAGCCAGCCGCCGAGGGCGCGGAAGGCCCCCGCCGGCAGCGCGAAACAGGTCGCCAGGAGCGCTGCCTGGGTGATCGTCATGCCGTACTCGGACTTGAAGTACTGCGGCATCCAGATCGACAGCGCGGTGAAGCCGCCGAAGACGATGGAATAATACTGGCAGTATTTCCAAACGCGCGGGTCACGCAGCACCGCGAGCTGGGCGAGCAGGGAAGAAGTACCGCCCCCGCGCACCGGATCCGGCGCGGAGAGCAGCCAGAAGATCACGGCCGTCACCACCAGTGCCACGGCGTACACCTTCGGCACCATCTGCCAGCCATGAAGGTTGATCAGCCACGGTGCGACGAACATGTTCAGCGCCGCGCCGACCGTACCGGCGCCGAACACACCCATCGCGAAGCCCCGCTTCTCCCTGGGAAAGAAACGTGCCACGTAGGGCGTGCCCACCGCGAACGAAGCGCCGACCAGCCCGAGCGCAAGACCCAGCAGCAGGAACTGCCACAAGGCTACGGCCGATGCGGTGAACCACACGGGAACGGCACAGATGAGCAGCAGCGCCAGCATGAGGCGACGGCCGCCCAGCCGATCGGTCCAGATGCCCAGTGGCAGGCGGAACAGTGCACCCGTGAGCACGGGCGTCGCGGTCAGCAGTCCGAATTCAACCGAATTCAGGTTCAACTGCGCCCGGATCGGAATGCCGATGACGCCGAACATCATCCAGACCGCGAAGCAGATCGTGAATGCCCCGGTTGTTGCAAACAGGACGATCAGGTTTCCACGACCAGACATTCACGCCTCAGGCTCTTGCCAACATGCGATATCCGGCGCAGCTTGTCAGATGTCATGCCGGTGTTCAAGCAATCCACGAGGCCTGCTCCACCGTTCGCGGGATCGCCTGCGCAGGTGCTACCTTGTCAATGCGTGGATTTACGTGGAGACCCTCGTTCGAGCATGCGAAACGACACCCTGGCCATGACAGCAGATCGCGACTCCGGCGATGGTCTGCCCGTCCCGCGCCGTTACTGGGCCATCGCCTCCATCCTGATTGCCATTGCAATGTCGGTGCTCGACAGCACGATTGTAAATGTTGCGTTGCCGACCATCACCCATGATTTCCAGACGACCAAGGCGGCCTCGATCTGGATCGTCAATGCGTATCAGATCGCGATACTCGTCGCGCTCCTGCCACTGGCATCGCTCGGCGAAATCGTGGGCTACCGGCGCGTTTCCCTGACAGGCCTGCTGGTGTTCACACTGGCTTCGCTCATGTGCGCATTTGCTCCATCGCTGGAGTTGCTGAGCCTCGCGCGGGTCATCCAGGGTCTGGGTGCCGCGGGCATCATGAGCGTGAATGCCGCACTGGTCCGCTTCACATACCCCCGGGGAATGCTGGGCCGCGCCATCGGCATCAATGCCTTCGTCGTGGCGACATCCGCGGCCATCGGCCCCACGATCGCCTCGGGAGTCCTTGCGGTGACGGACTGGCGCTGGCTGTTCGCGATCAACATCCCGCTGGGAATCGTGGCAATCGCCATCGCCCGCGCTGCGCTCCCGTACACCCTCCGGACTCCACGGCGCCTGAATCCCATCGGAGTCATGCTGCATGTCGCCACCTTCGGGTTGCTGCTGGGAGGCCTTCAGGCACTGGCACATCATGAGGCGACGAATCTGGCGCTGGTTCAGGTGGCGGCGGGCTGCGTGGCCGCCATCGCCCTCGTGAGATACGAACTCGGCCGCCCCGCGCCACTCATTCCCTTCGACCTGCTGCGCATCCCGATGTTCTCGATGTCGATCGCCACCTCGATCTGTTCCTTCATGGCGCAGGCCATTGCCTTCGTGGCATTGCCCTTCGAGATCCAGCGTCTGGGGCACAGCGCCGTCGAAACCGGATTGTTGATGACGCCCTGGCCGCTGGCACTAGCCTGCGCGGCACCGGTGGCCGGTCATCTGGCCGACCGTTATCCGGCCGGCATCCTTGGCGGACTTGGACTCATGGTCATGGCCGCCGGGCTTTGGCTTCTGGCATCAGCCCCCGCGTCAGGAAACGCCGGTGCCCTCATCTGGCGCATGGCGGTGGTAGGACTCGGATTCGGCTTTTTCCAGTCGCCCAACAACCGGGCCATGATCGCCTCCGCCCCACCGCTCCGCAGCGGTGCCGCCGGCGGCATGCAGGGCACCGCGCGACTGCTGGGTCAGTCCATGGGAGCCGCGAGCGTGGCGATCATGTTCAGGGCCAATCCGGTGGAAGGATCGAATCTTGCCTTGCATGTGGCGGCCGCGGTTGCACTCGTGGCATCTGTCGTCAGCATGATCCGTCTTGCCGCCAAACAAGAGCCTCATCCATGAAACTTCACATCCTGTCCGACCTGCACCTGAGCGTCCATGGCATGGAAACCCCGCACACCGATGCTGATGTGGTCATCCTGGCGGGGGACATCGCCCGCCCGAAGGCGGCGGTGGCGTGGGCGATGGGTTTCGATCGACCCGTGATCTACATACCCGGGAACCATGAATTCTACGGCTCCAGTGTGAACGCCGTGCCACAGGAACTGAAACGCCTGTGTGCGGGCACACATATCCATGTCCTGGACAACGATGCGCTGCAGATCCAGGGCATCCGCTTTCTGGGCAGCACGCTATGGACCGACTATCGCATCGCGGGTGACGGGCAGCAGCGGTCACGGGCGATGGATGAGGCCAGGGCTTTCGCGTACGATTTCAGCCGCGTCACCATCGGCGAACCGCCCGCGCACAGGATCCTGACGCCCGAGGACACGACGGTGCTGTTCGAGGCGAACACCCGCTGGCTCGATGAGGCACTGTCCAGGCCCTTCGACGGGCCGACCGTGGTGATCACACATCATGCCCCATCCCCGCAGAGCATCCACCCGAGATTCGCCGACTCGCTGCTCAATGGCTTCTTCGTCTCGGACGCCGAGTGGCTCCTGCAGGGCCGCCGCGCAAACCTGTGGATCCATGGCCATCTGCACGACAGCTTCGATTATCAGGTCGATGGAACGCGCGTCGTGTGCAATCCGCGCGGCTATGCAAAAGATGGCGTGAATGAAAATGCCCGGTTCGACCCCGGCTTCACCATGACCTTGCCGTAGCAACACAACGACCTGCGGATCCTGAAACGCCGTGGCACCTCGATGCATCCAATATGCGGGTATGGGCTGGAGGGATTTGTAATGATTACCTACGCATTGCTGGTTTTTGCAATTGGTGCCGTCGGCGGCCTGGTTCTGGCTTCACGGGTGCTGCGCGACAAGCTCGCACCCTGGGCGTTGTCCGTGCTGCATGCGCTGCTCGGCGCCACGGGTCTTGTCCTGTTGATCGCCATCCTGCTGCACGGAGATGCGCCGCAGCGGGTGCTGGTGAGCTTTGTCCTTCTGCTGGTGGCAGCCCTCGGCGGATTTTTCCTGGCCTCGTTCCATCTGCGCAAGAAGCTCCCGCCCAAGGCCGTGGTGGTGGTTCATGCCGGGGTGGCGGTGGCAGGATTCCTGACCCTGCTCAGCCTGGTCGTGTGATGTCGCGCCATCCACTGCATCCGGCCCTGGTTCATTTTCCGGTCGCATGCTGGTCGCTGGCTGTCGCAGCCGACTTCGCCGGTCTTCGATGGGGCGAAACCAGCTGGCAGTGGTCGGGCGGGCTGCTCGCCGTCGGGTGCGGCATGGCACTGCTGGCCATGCTGGCGGGACTGATGGAATTGCCGCGAGTCCCGGAGGGGCCGGCATTGCGCGACGTATACCTGCACATGGCGGCAATGCTGGCAGCCCTGACTTTCTTCGGGCTGCGGCTGATCCTGCGCCTCGATCATCTGCGTCCGATGGCGCCGGATGGTGTTTCGCTGCTGCTCGATGCATGCGGATTCATCGCACTCGTAGCAGGAGGCTGGCTCGGCGGCCGGCTGGTCTATGGCCACGGTATCGGCCGGAGCTGAGGCTATAATGACCGCAGGAGGCCGGCATGCCCACGTCCAGTTTCGCGCGCCACACGGCACTTGCGTCCGCAGCAGTCACGTTGATCCTCTGTGCGTCCGCGCGCGCGGCAGATGCCACGGCGGGCAAGCAGTATTTCCGCCAGCAATGCCTGCTGTGTCATAGCGCCGAACCCGGCGACAACGGCGGCGCTCAGGGGCCGGGTCTTGCCGGCGTGTTCGGCCGTGCCGCGGCTTCGGGCCCTGATTTCAGCTATACGCCGGCACTCAAGGCCTCGGGTCTGCGCTGGGATGCGGCGACGCTCGGGAAATTCCTGACTGCTCCGACTCGCCTGGTCCCCGGAAGCGCCATGGTGATCGAGGTTCCGGCCCGGTCCGACCGTGACAACCTGATCGCCTACTTCAGCGCCCTGCGTGCCGGGACATTCCATGACGAGTCGAAGCCGGAACCTTTCCCGCCTCCGGAGCTTCTCAGGATGGCCGCGCCGCCGGTCATCGGTCCCGCCGACTGGCAGAAGGATGCACCGGGGCGGGATCACCACATCCGCGTCGGCGATCTTGCCGCGCCCTTTGCGACCCGGTCCGTGGTGAATTTCCCCCGGCTCGTACCACGCCCTGCCGATGCGCTTCCCTCCGTGCCGCCGGGATTCCAGGTCAATGTATTCGCCGAGGGCCTCAACGGCCCGCGCCGCATGAAAATCGCCCCGAACGGCGATGTCATCCTGGCCGAAACGGCTGCCGGCCGCATCAAGGTGCTGCGGCCCTCGAAGGATGGCACGCATGCCGGATCGGTCAGCGTGTTCGCGCAGGGTCTCGCTGAACCCTTCGGCATCGCGTTCTATCCGGTGAGCGGAGAACCGCAATGGCTGTATGTGGCCGAGGTCAATCGCGTGGTGCGCTACCCCTACCGCACGGGCGACATCAGTGCCAGGGCCGTGCCCGAGGTCGTGGTGGCGCAACTCGTACCCGCGGGCGGTGGCCATTTCACGCGCGATCTGCTGTTCTCGCGCGACGGCAGGCGGATGTTCGTTTCGGTGGGTTCGCAATCCAACGTCGCCGAGGACATGCCGATCCAGACAGTCGCACAGGCAAGACAATGGGAGCGCACGCACGGGACCGGCGCGGCCTGGGGCAATGAAACCGGCCGGGCGGCCGTTCATGTGTATGAAGCCGGCGGCAAACCGGGCGGCAGTTTCGCGACCGGCCTTCGCAACTGCGTGGGACTTTCCCTGCAACCGTCGAACGGCAAACTGTGGTGCACGGTGAACGAGCGCGACATGCTGGGTGATGACCTCGTTCCCGATTACTCCACGCAGGTGCGCGAAGGCGGATTCTACGGCTGGCCCTGGTACTACCTCGGCGCGCACGAGGACCCGCGCCACAAGGATCAACGACCCGACCTGCGTGACCAGGTCATCGTTCCCGACGTGCTCTATCAGGCGCATTCCGCTGCGATGACGCTGACATTCTATGACGCGCGCAGCGGCCGTGCCGCCTTCCCGCGCGAGTATGTGGGCGATGGGTTCGTCGCGTTCCATGGCTCCTGGAACAGGACCCAGCGCACGGGCAGCAAGCTCGTGCGCATCCGGATGCGCGACGGCGTACCCACGGGCGGGTATCAAGACTTCCTCACCGGGTTCATCACCGACAATGAGCATGTCTGGGGACGCCCCTTCGACACGGTCGTTGCGCCCGACGGGGCACTGCTGATGAGCGAGGATGACAACGGGCTGATCTACCGCATCGCCTATCATGGTGAGAACCGATGACCTACGAGACCTATCACAAGCGCCGGATCGGCGATCACCTGCTGGCTCCGGAGACGCAGATGATGGGCTTTGGCTTCGATCCGGGCCTTTCCGAAGGCGCGCTCAAGCCGCCGATCTTTCTCACCTCCACCTTCGTCTTCCGGAACGCGCAGGAAGGCAAGGACTTCTTCGATTTCGCCTCCGGCCGGCGCCAGCCCCCGGCGGACCAGGGGAGCGGCCTCGTGTATTCGCGTTTCAACAACCCGAACCTGGAAGTGCTCGAGGACAGGCTCGCGTTGTGGGAAGGCAGCGAGACTGCCGCCGTGTTCTCCAGCGGCATGGCGGCGATCTCGACCACGTTGCTGTCTCTGGTCCGGCCGGGCGATGTGGTGCTGATGAGCCAGCCGATCTATGGCGGCACCGAGACGCTGGTTGAGAAGACGCTGGCCCTTTACAACGTCCACGCTGTCGGGTTCGATGACGGATGCGACCCGGCGGCAGTGGACGCAGCCGCTGAACGTGCATTCGCGCGGGCACGCTCGCAAGGCGGGCGCGTGCGTGTGCTGCTGGTGGAAACTCCGGCGAACCCGACCAACAATCTGGTCGATCTCGCGCTCATGCGGGCAGTTTCCGAACGGCTCGGCGCGCGGCAGGGCGGCGAGCGCCCACCGGTGGTGGTGGACAACACGTTTCTCGGACCGGTATTCCAGAAGCCGCTCGCTCACGGCGCTGACCTCGCGCTGTACTCACTCACCAAGTATGTGGGTGGTCATTCCGACCTCATCGCCGGCAGCGTACTCGGTTCGCGTTCGATGCTCGCACCGGTGCGTGCCCTGCGCGGCGCGCTGGGCACCCAGCTCGACCCCAATTCCGCGTGGATGCTGATGCGTTCGATGGAAACCCTTTCGATGCGCATGCATGGAAGCGCGGCGAATGCACGGCGCGTGGCCGAATTCCTGCGCAGCCATCCGAAAGTGGCGGAAGTGAATTACCTGGGATTCCTCGCCGGGGACGATCCGCGCTCTGCGGTATTCCGCCGCCAATGCGACAGTGCCGGTTCGACTTTCAGCTTCAGCATCAGAGGCGGCGAAGCCGAAGCCTTTCGCCTGCTGGACGCACTGCAGGTCATTCACCTGGCGGTAAGCCTTGGCGGCAATGAGTCACTGATATCCCACCCGGCGAGCACCACGCATTCCGGAGTTCCGAAGGCAACGCGCGAGCGTCTGGGCATCACGGATGCCGTGATCCGCATCTCGGTCGGGATCGAAAATGCGGCGGACCTGATCGAGGACCTTCGGCAGGCGCTCGAGCACGTCCAGAAGCACCCGTGAACCAGGCCCGGCATTGCCGGGTACTCAGGCCGGTCCCACCGCCCCGAGATCGCCGGATGCCGGAATCCACCAGTCCTCGCCGCGCACCGTGGTCGCATACTCGGGCCAGCGATACTCGATGGGCGCCGTGAAGTCCCGGGGCAGGAGCGGTGCGATGTACCGGGCCCCGCTGGTGCGCTCCAGGAACTCCGCCCGCGCCGCGGCAACCGCCACCGGATTGGTCAGCAGTTCGAGCAGCGTGCAGGCGATGGTCTTGCCCGCGACCCTGACGGTCGGGTCGATGCACGGAGCCAGCCCGCCAAGGGCGTTGGAGACCCAGGCCGGGTAACCCGGATACCCTCGAGGCACCGTGAGCATGGGCCTTGCCACATACAGCCTCACGGTCGGCGCGTACCAGGTCATCTCGACGTAATCATCGGAAGTCCAGTGTGTCTGCCAGGCCGGCATCTGCTCGCGCAGGCGTGCCTCGGCAACCCTCGGCTCGATCAGCTGCTCGCAGGCCGGCAGGAAGGGCCGCGCGGCCGGTTCAAGGCCGAGGTTTCGCTGGATCTGCTGTGCCAGTGCAATGGCCTCCGGTCCATAGCTCGGTGGACCCACGGCCGCGAGGTTGCGATACGCCAGTTCTGCGAGCACATGGTTGGCAACGCCGGGGCGGGTGCGCGACACCCAGCGCCTGACCAGCCGGCAATGCGCGATCGCGGCTGCATGCTCCGCGTTCCGGTCCAGCACCTCGAGAATGGCCTCGGCCATCGGAATATCCGGCGTGCGCCAGGCATAATTGATCTGCGCGAGATGCGCGGGCAGGTTGTCGGCCGTCGCCTGACCCGCGGTGAGGATGGCCTCGTTCAGCGACCAGCCACCGGTGTGCGCGAGCATCGACTCCAGGGTGGCCTTGGTGAGCGAATACAGTGTGAACAACGCGACATTCGCGCCGGGGGCTCGCGCGGCAGAGTGCGCGGCGGCGATCGGGCTGTCGCTGGCCGAGGCGCCCCAGGTCTCGGGCGAATCGCAGATGAAGGAGTAGATGCGACTGCAGTAGGCGCCGCAGTGGGTATCCCAGCGGGTGGTGTTGCACAGGGGCAGCATGTAGAAGGGGTGAAAACTCACCATGGCATCGATGCCATCGTAATACCCCCGAAGGCCATGAACCACCTTCGAGCCCTGCACCTTTTCCGCGGGTTCGCCGAAGAATCGCAGCGTGCCGGTGACCTTCGCGGCCTGCATGGCATGTTGAGCCGCGAGAATTCCCGCCAGCGCGCCGATGCCCAGCGCCGAATGCGGGTCCGTATGACCCGGTGCGAACTCCGACAATCCAGCGCGGGGCTCGCGCCGGGTCGACGCCGCCTGACAGTTGCCGGGCACGGCATCGTATTCCGCATAGGCAGCCACCGTGGGCCCCGGACCATTCGACCACTGCGCCGCGAAGGCCGTGGGCATGCCGCCACTGCCCGCCTCCACCTCGAAACCTGCGCGCCGCAGGCGATCGACGAACCAGGCCGCCGACCGGTATTCACGCCATGCGGGTTCAGCGAACTCCCAGATCGTGCGATGCCAGTCCGACAGGACGTCCCGCTGCTGTTCGATCCAGTTGCAGGCAATTTCCCCGGCTGTCGCTGTCATCGAATACTAACCTTCCCGCAATGAGCAGCGGATGGCTTGCCCGATTTCCCGCATGATGGCCAGCACCTCGTCACGCACGTCGCCGCGTTCATCACCGACTGACCAGTTGGCCAGTACCGCGTAGCATACCGCCCGGGCGGAAAGGCTCACCACACCCACGTCTGCACGGACACCCGTGTCGGTCCCGGTCTTGTTGACGAGCGTGATGCCCCGGTCGGGCTGGCTGTGGGCCAGCGGGTCGAGCCCGAAGGCGGATGCCACCATGGACAGATCCACCCCGTCGCGAAGCCAGTCCATCACGCGCGCGCTCGTCCCGGCACTCATGAACCCGCCGCTCCACAGAGCGCGGATCAGCGATGCGTATCCGGCGGCTGAACCCTCACTGAGCGTCGCAGGATGATCGGCATTTCGCACGTCGCGAACGCGATCATGCAGCTGCACATCCTTCACTCCCTGCGCGAGCATGGCAGATGCCAGCCGCTGCGGACCTCCGATGCGCTGGAGCAGGATGTTCGTCGCCCAGTTGTCGCTGGTGATTCCAACCAGGGCCGCCACGTCCCGGACCGTGAGCGAATCGACATCCAGATATTGCCAGATGCCCGAATCCGCGACTTTCAATTCAGGGTCGCGCAAGAGCATCTCCCCGGCCGACAGCTCGCCGCGACCGATCTGTGCAGCCGCTTCGGCCAGCACGAGAATCTTGGCGAGGCTCGCGGACTTCAGTATCCGCCCCGGTGCCACTGACAGCAGCGCGTGATCCGGATGCATGGCGAGAACGAGTGCACTCCAGGACACACTGGACTCGGCCATCCGTTCCCGGATCAGACTCCAGGCTTCACTCATGGAATGACTCGTCCGGGAGGCGTACCGACATGTGCGCCGAGGTGCACTAACCCTTCAGGCCCGGAAAATCTTCCTCGAAGAACTCCAGCGCATCCTTCACACCACGCTCGCGCCGCGTACGCTCCGTCTGGCGAAGCTCGACCCGCCGGATCTTTCCCGAGATGGTCTTGGGCAGTTCCTCGACGAACTCGATGCGTCGAATGCGCTTGTAGGGCGCCAGGGCCTTGCGGGCAAAGCTCAGGATTTCCAGAGCCGTGTGCTCGTTGGCCCTGCACTCGCGTGTCAGGATGATGAAAGCCTTGGGCACCGCGAGGCGCACCGGGTCCGGGCTGGGCACCACGGCCGCCTCGACCACGGCGACGTGCTCGATCAGCACGCTTTCCAGCTCGAAAGGACTGATGCGGTAATCCGAAGCCTTGAATACATCATCGGCGCGGCCGACATAGGTGTAATAGCCCCCGGCATCCCGCTGCGCCACGTCGCCGGTGCGGTAATACCCGCCTCGCATGACCTCGGCTGTCCGCTCGGTGCTGTCCGCATAACCGGCCATCAGACCCAGCGGCCGACCGGTACCCGGCATCCCGCCCGGAGCATCTCCGGGCACATCGTCGAGTTTCAGGGCCACCTCGCCTTCGTCGACTTCGCGGCCGTCGGGATCCAGCAGGGCCACCCGGTAGCCGGGGAGCGAGCGACCCATCGAACCCGGCTTCACGGGAAGACCCGGGGCATTGCCGATCATGGCTGTGGTTTCGGTCTGACCGTAGCCATCACGCAGCGTCAGGCCCCAGCCCTGCCGTACCTGCTCGATGATCTCGGGATTGAGCGGCTCGCCCGCGCCGATCACTTCGCGCAAGGCCAGACGGGACCGCCATGGCTCGAGCTTTTCCTGGATCAGCATGCGCCACACCGTCGGGGGCGCACACAGCGTGTTGACCCGATACTGCGCCATGGTCTGGAGCAATGCGGAGGCCGTGAATTTCGCGACGTTATGGATGAAGATGCAGGCACCTGCATTCCAGGGCGCGAAAAAACAGCTCCAGGCATGCTTGGCCCAGCCCGGTGAGGAAATGTTGAGATGGATGTCCCCGGGCGAAAGGCCGATCCAGAACATGGTCGACAGGTGGCCCACCGGGTAGCTCTGATGAGTGTGCATCACGAGCTTCGGCCTGGAAGTGGTGCCCGAGGTGAAATAGAGCAGCAGCGGGTCGCTCGCCTGCGTCGGCCCGTCGGGTGTGAACGCCGTGCCTGCGTGCCGGCTTTCCTCGAATGAACGCCAGCCCGGTGTCACGGCACCGACACAGATACGCGTGTATTCACCGCCAAGGGATTCGAATTTGGATACATGGGCCTGACCTGCGATCACGTGGCGCACCTGCCCACGCTCCAGACGGTCGCGCAGATCCTCGGCAGTCAGCAGGGCCGACGCAGGGATGACTACGGCACCCAGCTTGAAGGCCGCCAGCAGCGCCTCCCACAGTGCAACCTCGTTCCCCAGCATCATCAGGATACGGTCACCCCGCTTCACGCCCAGGGAGCGCAGCCAGTTCGCCACCTGACCGGACCGTTCGGACATTTTCGCGAAGGTAACCTTTGCCTCCTCCACACCCTCGGTCACGATCCACAGCGCAGGCGCCTCACCCTGCTCGCGCGCCAACCGGTCGAAATGATCCAGCGCCCAGTTGAAGTGCGACAGTCGCGGCCAGCGAAAGCTGCCGGCCAGATCGGCCTGTCGGTCGCGGTGCGAGAGCAGATGGTCACGTGCGGCGCGAAATGCGCCCGCCGAATGAGAATGAGTGTCGATGGTCATGGCTGAAATCCCCCGGGTTCCGTACCATCGTACAGCACCTGTACGGCCCCTGAGAACCGCCCTGCCTTGAGGCAGGGCCCGGGCAGACCCGGTAGAATTCCTTCACGTTTCGGGAGATGCATCATGATTGGACTTATGATGGATGTGCCGCTCCTGGTGTCGGGCATTCTGCAGCATGCAGCCCGTCACTACGGTGACACCGGGATCGTTTCGCGCCGCGCAGAAGGCGACATCCATCGTTATACTTACCGTGACTGCGAGATGCGCTCGCGTCGACTGGCGGATGCCCTTGTGCGTGCGGGCGTGAGCCTGGGTGACCGGATCGGGACATTGGCGTGGAACGGTTACCGGCACATGGAGCTGTATTACGCGGTGGCCGGCATGGGCGCGGTCATCCACACGATCAACCCGCGACTGCATCCCGAGCAGATCGCCTGGATCATCAACCATGCGGGCGATGTGCATCTCGCATTCGACCTGAGCTTCCTGCCGATCATCCAGACCGTCGCCCCGCAATGCCCGAAGGTGAAGAGCTGGATCGCGATGATCGACCCGGACCGCCAGCCTGCCCCTGGAAACATCGCCAATCTCGTCAACTACGAAAATCTCCTGGCCACCGGTTCGCCCGGATACCACTGGCCCGAGATCGACGAGCGCAGCGCGGCCGGACTGTGCTACACGTCGGGAACCACCGGAAACCCCAAGGGCGCGGTGTACTCCCACCGGTCCACCGTGCTGCATGCCGTTGCCGCGGCATTGCCCAACGCGATCGGCGTTTCTTCGCGCGACTGCATCCTTCCGGTGGTGCCGATGTTTCACGTCAACGCCTGGGGGATTCCCTACACCTGCCCGGTCGCAGGTGCAAAGATCGTGTTCCCTGGCGCCCAGCTCGATGGCCGGTCACTGTATGAGCTGTTCGAAGCCGAAGGCGTAACCTGTGCGGCCGGAGTCCCCACGGTGTGGCTCGGGCTCCTGCAGTATCTGAGCCAGGCGGGCCTGAAGTTCTCGACCCTCAAGCGCACTGTGATCGGCGGGTCCGCTTGCCCACCGGCCATGATCCGCGCGTTCCGGGACGATCATGGCGTGGAAGTCATCCATGCCTGGGGCATGACCGAAACCTCACCGCTGGGCACTTCGTGCAGGCTGCAGGGAAAACACCTGCAGCAGGACGAAGCGGTCCGGCAAAACGTCCTCGAAAAGCAGGGGCAGGCGATCTTCGGGGTCGACATGAAGATCGTCGATGATGCTTGTGTGGAATTGCCCTGGGACGGCAAGACCTTCGGCAATCTTCTGGTCCGCGGCCCCTGGGTGATCCGCGAGTACTTCCGTGGAGAGGGCGGTGATCCACTGCAATACGATGCCGACGGTCGCGGCTGGTTTCCGACCGGCGACGTGGCAACCATCGACCCCGACGGTTACATGCAGATCACCGACCGCAGCAAGGACGTGATCAAGTCGGGTGGCGAGTGGATCAGCACCATCGACCTCGAGAATCTCGCGATCGGCCACCCCGCCGTCGCGAACGCGGCCGTGATCGGCGTGCCCCATCCGAAATGGGACGAACGTCCGTTGCTGATCATCGTGAAGCGGCCGGGCACGCGGGTTACCGGCGAGGAACTGCTCGCCTACTATGCCGGCAAGGTCGCGAAATGGTGGATACCCGACGACGTCCAGTTCGTCGACGCCATTCCGCTCGGCGCCACCGGCAAGATCCTCAAGACGAACCTGCGCGAGCAGTTCCGCGACTACAGGTTTCCCGGTACCTGAACCCGTTCAATGCCGGTCGTGGCCGCGGTCATGATCCTCGTCGTGATCATGGCCATGCCCGTGGCCGCGACCATGCTCATCACCACGCTCGTGGTACCGCGGCCGCTCGCGGCGCGCCGGCACATACACCTCGTTGTACCAGCGATCCTGCACGAAATAGACCGGGCGGCCGCAGGCATCGTATTCATGGCAATGCTTGCGCCAGTGTTTGGCGTGTCCGGGCGGCACGTGCAGATACAGAGGAGCTGCGACGACCACAGTGGGCGGCGGGCTCACGATCAGCACCGGACGCGGATATACGAGCGCGGGCGGGGGCACGTTGCCGATGTCGATTCGGCCGTAAAGTCCCGGCTGGTCGATGCCGATGGAAATGCCCACATTGACATCGCCTGCACGGACCTGCGAGGTCGCGGCCAGCGCTGCCAACACCCAGGCCCAGTGAATTCGATTCATGGCTGTCTCTGGCTGGTTACACGGCCGCCAAGTTAACCAAACCGGGCTCAAGCGAATGAGTAGCGGGTCACATTTCAGGTCTTGAGCGCGATCCGCTCGCGCCAGCGCGCGAATGCGCCCGGAGGTTTCCCCCTGGCCATCGGCGCGCCAGCCCGGGGGTCCGAACACGTACCTGCCGCTTCGTGCCAGGATCGGGCAGTGCGCAGATCGCCGAGGATGGCCCAGCACTCGTGCATGGCAATGTGCAACGGATTGAAGGTCCGGATATGCTTCACGAGGCCGTAGCGGATCGGCTCTTCAACGGATTCCGCCACGAAGGTGCCGAACAGGCGGTCCCAGATGATCAGGACGCCGCCGTAGTTGCGGCCCAGGCAGCGCGGATTCGAGGCGTGGTGCACACGATGGTGCGAAAGCGTATTGAACACCGCCTCGATCCAGGCCGGCAGGCGGCGCACCGATTCGGTGTGGATCCAGAACTGATAGAAAAGGCTCAAGGTCTGCTGCACCAGGATCATCCAGGGCGCGAATCCCAACAATGCCAGCAGGAGCCAGGGCAGCCAGGTGCCCACCAGCACGCCCGTCCAGGTCTGGCGCACGGCAGTGGAAAAATTGTAGTGCTCGGATGAATGGTGGTTCACGTGCGCGGCCCACCAGATGCGGTGCTCGTGCGACAGCCGGTGATACCCGTAGTAGATGAAGTCATCGAGGAAAAAGATCGCCACCCAGCTCCACGGCGAATTCGCCCGCATGTCCCACACCCGGAACCCGTAGGCCAGGTTCAGCCCAGCCAGGATGACGCCCGCCATCAGCAGGCCGACCGCGAAATTGCCCCAGCCCATGCCGATGTTCGCCATCGTGTCGCGCCAGCGGTACCGGGCATTGAGGACGCCCAAGCGGGCCAGCGCCCAGTTCAACGAATCCTGCAGACTCATCTCGGCTCGCTCTCCTCGAACATTCTCCGGTCCGGCCCGGTGCAGCCCGGCGCTGTCATTGCCTCCACGTTATGCTTGGCGCGCGGTTCACGACGCCGGCGGACCCGTCCTCCCCCGCCCCCAGCGCTCCGCAAGCACCGGCAACAACACGAGGTTGAGCAGCGTTGAGCTGGCCAGTCCACCCAGCACCGTCACCGCCATGGGCCCCTCGATCTCCTGGCCGGGCCGGTGCAGGCCCACGGCAAGCGGGACGAGACCAAGGGCCGTGACCGCAGCGGTCATGAGGATGGGCACCAGTCGCTCGCTGGCGCCGGCCAGCACCGTTTCCAGGCTCCAGGATCGACCCTCGACGAGCACCATGTGCTCGTAATGCGCCAGCAGAAGGATCGAATTGCGTGCACTGATGCCGAACACGGTGACGAGGCCCACGGCCACGCCCAGCGAGATGCCCAGGCCGAGGGCGGCCGTGGCCAGAATGCCGCCCACGAGACAGAACGGCAGGTTCGCAAGGACCAGCCATGCATGGCGGCGCCACTGGAACGCCGCATACAGGATGCCCATGATGAGCACGAGGCACAGGGCAGAGTAAAGGAGCAGCTGGTGCTGCGCCTGCACCTCGGCTTCACCGGCTCCTTCGATGGAAAAATTCGCGCCGGGCGGCAGCCGGATGCCCTTTTGCAGTTTGACTTGCGCCTCGTCGGCCGCGCTGGCCACCGACCGACCGGTGACATTGAAGCTGACCACCACGCGCCGCGTCGCGCCGTCGTGCTCAATGGAATAGCGGCCCTCGGTCATGTTCACATCGGCCAGTGTGGCGAGCCGGACCGGACCGAAAGGCGTGGCGATGGGCAATTTGCCGAGCGCATCGGGGCGACCGCGCCATTGTGGACCCAGCAGCATCGTGGCACGTACCGTCCGCAAACCATCCTGCACTTCGCCCAGGGATTCACCGGCAAAGGCTGCACCCACGGTGTCGAGCAGGTCGCTCGCTCGCAATCCGTAGCGAGCCAGGGCATCCGGTCTCGGCTCGATGCTCAGCAGCGGTGCACCGCTCTGCCGGCTGAACAGCAGATCCGTCACGCCCCGCACCGGCTGGAGGATCGATACGGCCTGGCCGGCCAGAGCGTCCAGCGCATCCAGGTCGTTGCCAAAGAACTTCACGACGACCTGGCCACTCTCGCCGCTCAGGCTCTCGCTGATCCGGTCGCCGAGGAAGGTCACCACCTCGGTCTGGACCCCGGGCACCTGATCGACGAGGGCGCGGATCTCATCCTGCGCCACCGCGGGGTCGACCGACGCATCCCGCTTCAATTCAATGTGGAACTCGCTTCGGTGAGGCCCCCAGGTATCTTCGCCCAGTTCCGCGCGGCCCACCTGCTGCGATACCGTCGACACGAAGGGGAGCTTCAACAGGGCCGTGCTGACGCGGCGCCCCATTGCCGTCATGTCATCGATGGATGCGCCGGGGAGGCTCGCGGACATCTGCACGACGAAGTGGCCTTCGCGGAACTCCGGCAGGAACCGGCCTCCCATGAAGGGCACCAGCACCCCGGCCACCACCAGGGCACCGAGCGCCGCGAGCACCACCGGCCAGGGATTGCGGTCGACGGACTGAAGTACCCTTCGCTGAAGGCTCTTCAGACCCCGGATCCATCGCGATTCCTGTGTGCGCGCTTCGCCCGCGAGAAACAATGCGCACAGGGCCGGAGTCACCGTCAGCGCCACCACCAGTGATGCCAGGACACTGGCCATGAACGCCATCGCCAGCGGTCCGACGAAGTGGCCCTCGACATTTTTCAGCAGGAGCTCCGGCAGGAATACCACGATGACGACGACCGTGGCGTAGACCACCGGCGCGCGCACTTCGAGGGTGGCGGCGACGATCGTCTGCCAGGGCCCGGCCTGCGCAGCCGCTTGCTCCTGATGCAACCGCCGACGCACGTTTTCGATGCCGATGATGGCATCGTCCACCAGCACACCCAGCGCCACTGCAAAACCGCCGATGGTCATGGTATTGAGCGTCTGACCCAGCAGATGCAGCACGCCGACGCCCGCGGCGAGAGACAAGGGGATGGTAAGGAATGCCACGACGGCGGCGCGGGCACTGCGCAGAAAGACGTAGAGGACGGCCAGGATCAGCACACCCGAGATCAGCAGGGAGCGCGTGAGATTCGCCAGCGCAGTTTCGATGAAATTCGCAGGCCGCTGCATGCCCGGCACGATCCTGATTCCCTGAGACCGCAACGCGGGCTCCAGTTCGGCCAGGACCGCCTCGACGGCGCGAGTGGTGGACAGCGTATTGGCGCCATACTGGCTGGCCAGTGACAGCAGAACCCCGGGCTTGCCCATGATCAGTGCATCGCCGAAGCGGATGGCCGGCTGCTCCTCGACCGTCGCGACATCGCCCACGCGGATCACGCGGCCATTTCGTGTCGCGAGCACTGCCTGCCGCAACGGCTCGGGATCGGCCTTCGGCACCGGCGCGCGCACCAGCACGCGCTGGGACTGGAGATCCACGATGCCGGCGCCGCGCATCTCCAGGGCACCGCGTGCTGCCTGAGCCACATCGGCCAGCGTGAACTGAAAGGCCTCCAGCTTGCGCGGATCCGGCGTGATGCGCAGTTCGCGCTCCGCGCCCCCGAAAATCAGCACGTGCGCAACGCCCTGCACGGACAGCAGCCGGGGCTTGACCATCCACTGCGCTGCATCGCGCAGGGCGAATGCATCCAGATGATCCGATATCAGCCCCACCTTGAGCAGGTCCATGGTGCTCGACACCAGGGGCGAAAGGCGCGGAGCACCCGCGGCGGCAGGCAGCACCGGGCCGATCTCCGCGAGCCGCTCGGCGACTGACTGCCGCGTGCGGTACGGATCCGCGTCATCGGCAAAGTTGATCTTCACCACCGACAGGCCCGGGATGGACTCCGAACGCAGGGCCACGAGCCCCTGGACACCATTGAGCGCCGACTCGATCGGCCGCGTGACCCTGGCCTCGACCTGCTCAGGCGTCATGCCCGGCGCCTCGGTCTGGACTTCCACCTGCACAGGCACGAACTCGGGGAAAACATCGAGGGGCATGCGCCGCACGCCTTCGATGCCGAACGCGAGCGCCAGCAGACTCGCAAGCGCCACCAGGCCGCGCCGGCTGACGCACAGGGCAACCAGTGCCCGCATCAAGGTTCCTGCTCCACTGTCCCGAATTCGCGCGCCAGGAGGATGCCCGCGCCGCGTACGACGATGGACTCACCGGCCTTGAACCCGCCGGTCTGAACGAATCCAGCATCAGTCGCGTGGTCCTCGGCCACCGGGCGCCGCGTGTACTGTCCATTCCTGCCCTGGATGTAGCACCAGAGCGCCCCGCCATGCATCACGACAGCCGCCGCAGGGATCAGCACGCCCGTCGCAGCAGTGTCGAGCTCCACCTGTGCCAGAACCCTCGAGCCTTCGGCCAGATCCGGTGCCTGCACCGCGGCCAGCAGGGACACGCCAGGAATCCCGCCTTCAGCCGGCGCAGACCACACGGCCATCGCATGCCACGAGTCGTGTGCGACGCGCCCGTAGAGCGGGACGAAACGGAGTCGGGTCGGAGTGGCCGGCGCCGGCGTGCCCTCCGGCATCACGATGCGAACGAGTTTTATGCGTCCCTCGGCCAAGGCACCCCACTGCGTCGCATCCACCCGATGAGACCCCGAACCGTACTGCGCATCGAAACGCCGCAAGGCCAGCCCGTGCTGCAACCGGTCCACGGTGGCCTGCCGTCGGGCGATCTCCAGCGCATCCTCGCCCAGGGCACCCTTCGTGCCGCTGAGGTCCTCGATGCGCTTCAGGGCGGCAGCACTCTGTGCCGCAGTCGCTTCGGTGGTGCGGATCTCCGCGATGCCCTGTGCGATGAGATCGTGTCCGATGACCACGGCCTGTCCCGTCACGACATCGCTCACCGGGGCCGCTTCCAGCGGCCGCACTTCGATGCCCGCGAGTGCGATCTGTTCCGCACTCAAGGGTTCGGGTCCAGAGTCCTTCGCCGGTGCCTCGTGGGCCGCGGCAGCGGCTGGCGCCGCGCCTTCGGCTCCCTTCGAACTGCAGGACGCAAGCCACAGGGCCGCACAACATGCACCCAGGATTTTCAGGTGTCGTCTCAGGAGTCCACTCATCGGTTTGCCTCACCTCGCCAGCCACCACCCAATGCCTTGAAGAGCCCGACGGCCGCGCGAAGCTCCTGCGCATGTGCCTGATCGAATGCTTCCTCGGCCTGCAGACGCAATTGCTCGACATCGAGGACGGCGAGCCGGTCGCCGAGCCCTGCGCCACCGCGCTCCTTCAACGCCTGTTCCTGATCGGCTGCCTGTTCGACCACTGCACCCGCATCGATCCGAAGCTGGACAGCCGCCTGCCGTACCGCGAAAGCGCGCTGGGCATCCACCAGTGCATTCAGGATCGAGCGCCGGTAGGCAGCCACCAGTTCCTCCTGATGAGCCTTCGCTTCGGCGCGCACGGCGCGACGTCGCCCGCCGTCGAACAGGGCCTGTGTGAGCGCCGCACCCAGACTCAAGGTTTGCCCCGTGCCTGCCAGCGTGGTGAGCACGGCCTGGAATCCGGGATTCTGCCGCGCGGCCACCATGTCGAGTGTCAGGTGCGGGAACAGGGCCGCACGCGCCGCTGCGAGATTGGCATCGGCCGCAGCGAGCGCACTCTCCGCGGCGATGACGTCCGGGCGTCTTGCGAGCAGCTCGGCCGGCTCGGCTCCAACGCTGCCCGGGACTTTCAATCCGTGAAGGTCCATCGACTGCGGCAGTTCAACCGGAGAGTCCCGTCCAACCAGCAGGGCAAGGCCCGCGGCCAGTTCGGCCTCCCTGACACCGAGTGGCGCAAGCAGGGTGCGCACGTTTGCAAGGTTCGTCCGGTAAACCGTGAGCTCCACGCCGGAAACCAGCCCCGCAGCCTGTCGTGCCTCCAGCAATTGCGTGGCCTCTGTCAGCACATCGATACGCCTGCGGATCGTCGCCCGTTCAGCCCGCACCGCCAGCAGCTCGATGCAGGTGTCTGCGACCGAGGCCTGGAGCGTGAGCCTGAGCAGCGCCAGATCCGCCCGGGTACCGCGGACATCGGCGCGGGCAGCACGCCGCGCGCTTCTCGCCGCGCCCCAGAAATCCGGCTCATAGCTTGCCGACAGGGTCAACCCACGATCGGTTTCGCTGGCCGATACTCCGGACGATGAACCCTGGACCCGCGTGATCGCAGCGCCCGCGCTCAGCGTGGGCAGCAGAGCGCTGCCCGCCATCCGGACCCGGGCATCGGCCGCGCGGATGCGGGCTTCTGCACCCATCAGATCCGGGTTGTCGGCAATGGCTTCCGTGGTCAGTGCGACGAGTTCGGGGGACCCGAAACCCTCGAGGAACCGGTCATCGGGCATTGCGGCCACGGCAAGACCCGCAGGCCAGGCCTTGGGGCGCTCCACAGGCGGCATCGGCCCGACCGGCGTGGTGTTGCAGCCGGCAAGCGCAAGGGTCCCGAGACAGACGAGCAACGAGAACCGCAACCGATGACTCCCGACAGAAGTGCCCTGACCATAACAGTCCTCAGGGCCAGATTCCCCTACCGATCCGTAAGCATCGATCCGGCAAAGCGGATGCGGATGCACAGCCCCGGTCTGGCATCCGCAAGGTCGAGGCGTGCCTCGTGCAGGTCCGCGATGGCTTTCACCAGCGCAAGTCCCAGCCCCGCCCCCGATCCGCCGCGCGCCGGATCGAGCCTCACGAGCCGATGCAGCACGCGCTCACGCTCATGCTCGTCGATCCCGGGCCCCGCGTCCGAAACCTTCAGCTCGACCCCTTCGCCCAGACGCTGCAATGTCAACTCGGCCGACGTGCCCTTCGCGGTGTGGCGCAGGATGTTCTCGAACAGGTTGACGAGGAGCTGTGCGAGCAAGGTGCCGTCACCGACGATGACCAGCGCTGGCTCGACCTGGGACACCAGGACCCGTCCTTCATCTTCGAACAGGGGCTGGTAGTCACCCACCGTGGCATCGACCAGCTGCGACAGATCGATGCGCGAAAAGCCAGCCTGACGGTCCCGCGACTGGATCTGGGCGATGCGCAACAGGGCAGCAAACACGGCCAGCACCCGATCCACGTCCAGGAGCGAAGCGTCGATCGCCTGCCTGACGGCTCCCTCGTCCCCGGCCGCGGCCATCGCCCGTTCGAGCCGGAAACGCAGGTGCGCCAGCGGCGTGCGCAGTTCATGGGCGATGTCCGTCGAGACCTGTTTCATGCCGGCGAGCAGGGCTTCGATCCGCGCCCACATGGCATTGAGGGATTCGGACAACCGATCGATCTCGTCCCCCCGAGTCCCGAGGGCGAGCCGGGTTTCAAGCCGGCCTTCGACGATGCGCGAGGCTGCGTCCGCGATCGCTTCCACGCGACGCAGATAGCGCCTCGATGTCATGAATCCGGCCACCAGCGCTGCCAGCAGCCCGAGCAGTCCCGCACCCAGGAACGCCCGACCGACCCGCGCGAGCAAGGCATCGGCATCCCGCCGGCTGACACCCGCGACCAGCCATTGTCCTGCCGCACTTCGTTCCCGGACCACATGGACATTCATCAACGAAGTCAGGCTTCCATCCGCACGCCGCATCCTGATCTGAAGATCCCCCTCGATCTCCGGCAGCACGGCGAAATCCCCGGCCAGCCAGTGACCGCCGGCATCGAAGAATCCGACGAACTCTCCGACCCCGTGCTGGAACGCTCCGGCACGCGATGTGGCTTCGTCCTGCCCCGGCGATCCGATCGCCGAAGCGAGCTCCTGCAATTCGTCGCGCGCAGCCACATGCACCTGCCGCTCGACGTAGCCGGCGATGGCCCACCACGTGACGCCGAAAAGCAGTGCCACGATGAGCGCAAACACGGCGCCCTGGATGAGCGCGAGCCGGAAGGAACTGCTGCGAAACAGCAGGGGCCGCGAAACCCGGGGCCCCTCATCCACGGGACTTTCCTTCGGGGCCTGAGTGCAGGATGTAACCCTCCCCACGAACGGTTTCGATGAGTTCTCCGGAAGCAAAGCCCCGGTCCATTTTCCCTCGAAGCCGGCTGATGTGGGTTTCCACGATGCTGGTCTGCGGATCGAAATCGTATTTCCACACATGCTGCAGCAGCATCGCGCGAGTCACCAGTTGATCCTGATGGCGCAACAGATACTCGAGCAGCGAAAATTCGCGCGGCTGAAGATCAATCGGAAGTCCGGCGCGCTCGACACTTCGCGACACCAGATCCAGCTTCAGGTCGCGGGCGCACAGACGTGTGGCGCTTCCGCTGCCGGCGGTCTTGCGCCTGTGCAGTGCCTGCAACCGTGCGGTCAGTTCCACCATCGCGAAGGGTTTGACCAGGTAGTCGTCGGCGCCCGACTCGATCCCCTCGACCCTCGAGTCCAGGTCCCCCACCGCCGTCAGCATCAGCACCGGCGTCAGATCCCCGCGGCCGCGCAGTGCCGCCAGGAAATCCAGCCCGCCGGCATCCGGCAACAGGCGATCCAGCACGATGGCATCGAACGTCGAGCCGTCCATATGCATGCCGGCTGAGCGGACATCCACCGCCTCGATGACCTGATGTCCGCCGTCGGTCAAACCACGCACCAGATGCTCCCGCGTCTGCGGGTCATCGTCGATGACCAGAATGCGCATGATGCATGCCTCGCGGTTCGGTCACTTTCGAACCCATGCCATATCCTGACGGGGCCGGAGAGATTTGTCGCCGGACTTGCCAAAGCGTAATCCCCGGTGCCCGGCGAAGGGAACTGCCATTGAAGGGAACCTCCCCTTGACGACCAGCGAGGATTCCGCTGAGAATGCGCGGCGTTGAAGGTGCTTGCCTGACCCAAGTCAGCAACTGAAACGGAAAACCGGTCCAGCCCGATGGGCGATCCCGGTACTGCCCCCGCAACGGTATGTGAGCAAGGTCGGACCCTCGAAGCCACTGTGCATATGCATGGGAAGGCGGTCCGACAGGAGAAATCCACTCACGAGTCCGGAGACCGGCCTTTGGCGACGTGGCATGCGTTGCGGTGGGCAACGGCAGTACCGAACCGGGTTTTTCCATCCGGCTCTGTCTGATCCCCACCCCGCATGCATTGTTGTGGCATCGAGCGCACGGCGGGTGCGCAAAGGATTTGCAGATGGGATCGGGAAATTCGCGCAAGGCGCCAGGCGCCGCGTGCAGACTGGGCATCGTGGTCTTGGCGGCAGGCTTCGCTCCGGCGCAGGCCGGCACATCGGATGATCCTGCCATCGACGAGATCGTCGTGACTGCCACACGAACGCCCACATCGATCGATTCGACCCTTTCGCCAACCTCGGTACTGACCCAGCTGGACATCGAGCAGCAGCAGGCTCTGTCCTTCCAGGATCTGATGCGAGGCCAACCGGGAATCCAGATCAGCAACAACGGCGGAATGGGGAAGACAACGAACCTGTTCCTGCGGGGAACCAACGCCAATCACGTGCTCGTGCTGGTCGATGGCGTCCGGATCGGCTCCAGCACGCTGGGTACCACGGCGTTCCAGTACCTGCCGATGGACTCCATCGGGCGCATCGAGATCGTGCGCGGCCCTCTGTCCAGCCTGTACGGATCGGAGGCCGTGGGTGGCGTCATCCAGATCTTCACTCGCCGCGCACCGGCGGATGGAACGAGTTTCGAAGCCGATGCCAGCGGCGGTTCACATGACACCTCGTCGATCAGTGCGCGGCTGGGTGGTTCCTACGCAAAGACCTCGTTCAATCTCTCGGCCAGCAACCTGTCCACCGATGGCTATCCGAATTGCACGGGAGCTCCCTACGAGTCGCCCAGTTCTCCGGGCGGCGGCTGCTATGTGTACGACACGGCCAATGACGGGTACCACAATGTGTCCGGAACGGCACGGTTGCGCTACGAGATCACCGAGGGAGCCGACGTCGAAGCCTTCCTTCTCCGCAGTCAGGGCGGCACCCGCTATGCGGGTCCATATACCAACCACCAGAGGTTTGCCGAGCAGGCCGCATCGCTCGCGGCGCACTGGTCGCCGATCGACAGTGTGAAGCTCACCATGCAGCTCGGCCAGTCGAGCGACAATGAACTGGAATCGCTCGACGGAATCTCCCCGCCGGGAAGCCTGTTCGATACGACGCGACGAAACGCTTCGTTCCAGGCGGACTGGAAGACCGCAAGATCCGGGATCGTCACGCTCGGTGTGGATTACCTGCGCGACGCGATCGCAACCGACGCAGAATTCTCAGTGACCTCGCGCAATACCACCGGAGTGTTCGGCGAATACCAGCTTGCTTTCGGGCGCGAGGAAATCGCAGCCAGCGTGCGGCGCGACCACAACACCCAGTTCGGGGACCGAACGACCGGCAGTGCCGCCTGGGGCCACAAGCTCACGCAATCCCTGAAACTCCTGGCCTCCTACGGCACGGCATTCCATGCGCCAAGTTTCAATGACCTGTATTACCCGTACTTCGGCAACCCGGCCCTGAAGCCCGAGACTTCCCGTTCGACCGATCTGGGCATCGAGCAGCGCTTCAGTTCGGCGAACTGGTCGGTACATGCGTTCGAGACACGCCTGGAAAACCTGATTGCCTACAACGCCGTGCTGTTCGCTCCGGAGAACATCGAGGAGGCTCGCATCCGGGGTGCCGAGCTGGCCGGCGAACTGAGACGCGATGGATGGTCGCTCGGCTTGGCTGCTTCCTGGCTCGACGCCCGGAACCAGACTCCGGGTGGCAGCGCCTACGACAACCTGCTGCCGCGACGCGCGCGATGGACCGGCCGGATCAACCTGGCGCGTGAGTGGACGCGGTTCCGTGCGGCAATGTTGCTCGACTCCTCGGGCCGGCGCTTTGACGACCTCGCCAACACGCAGCCGCTGGGCGGTTTCGTGACGGCTGACCTGCAGCTGGAATGGACACCGGTCCCGGCCTGGACCATCCAGGCGAAGATGGCCAATGCGCTGGATCGTCGCTATGAGTATGCACGGTATTTCCCGCAGGACCGACGCAATTACCTGCTCACCGTCCGTTATCGTCCGGCGACCTTGCGGTAGTCGGGACACAGCCCGGTGACGTCCCAGTAATGACTGAGTCCTGCCCGCTGGCATATCGACTGGAAACGCGGATCATCCCGCACGCCGGCGAATACGGGCGTGAACAGTATCTGTGTCACGCGTCGATGCTGGTCATTGATTGAAGGCTCGAGCGCAGTATGCCGTATCGGCACGGGCAGGTCG
Source organism: Steroidobacteraceae bacterium (assembly GCA_044226785.1). Taxonomy (GTDB): domain Bacteria; phylum Pseudomonadota; class Gammaproteobacteria; order Steroidobacterales; family Steroidobacteraceae; genus TMP-86. The sequence goes on from JBGAGK010000007.1 coordinate 82,062, forward strand.
CCGCTGCGAAGATAGTAGGCTTCGGCAATCCTGAAAAGGGCGTCAGGTGAGCGCAGCAGCCCCGTGGCAAACATGCAGGAAATTGCCAGGGCAGGACCCGACCCTGCCAGTTTGATGCTCGCCCCTACGGCGGCCGCGCGCTCTGCGGCTCCTCCCGCCGCAGCCGACAGCGCCTGGCGCATGAATTCCAGTGCAGGCAGTGGCAGGTCCGGGCGCACCACCAAATCTGCCAGCATCTGCATCGCGGCGGTGATTCGCTGCGTATAGGCCAGAGTCCAGAACCGCGCCGCCCAGACAGCGGGGTGCATTGGCCAGAGCTGGATTGCACGATCGGCAACCTGGTCCATCCCGGCAAGATCACCACAGGACCAATGCTGGAAAGTGGACTTGTAACAGCAACAAGGCGCCAGAGGGTCGTCGATGAGAAGACTGTCCATCAGATCCTTTGCGGCACGAACGCGGCCCGTGGCCATCTCGACGACGGCCAGGTCATGGGTCGCCACGGGGTGCTTCGCGTGCATCGCCCGTATGGCCAGCAAGCGATTGCGTGCGTCGAGCCATCGGCCCATGAGAGGTTCCACACTGGCAAGCGCTGTCAGCGCTTCCGGCTGACCGGGGTCCAGTGCCAACGCCCTGCGGGCACTGGCATCGCATTGCGCAACATGACCAGAGGTGGCACCGGGTTCGGCATACTCGGCCGCCAGCCTGCACAGCAAAGCCAGCATGCCGTGCGCCCGGGCATTTTCGGGCTGCAGCGCACAGGCGCGCCGGAGCAATTCAAGTCGCAGGTGATCCGGCTCGGGTATTCCGATGCGCCAACTGTCGAAGGCGGCTTCGAGGGTGCGGGACACCTCCTCGCGTTGAGCGTGCAGGTCCTGCTCGCCCGCTTGGAGTGACAGGCGCAGCATGTAGCCGGCACTTGCCACCGTTTCGACTGTTACCAAACTGGCCGCAGCCTGTTTCAGCGCCTTGCGAAGCCCGGCCACGATCCGGTTGAGGCTGTCATCTCCCACCGGCACGCCGCCCCAGCATTTTTCAAAGATCTCGCGCCTCGTGACCAATTGACCGGCACGCCGTGCAAGTTCGACCAGCAACTGCATGACGAGAGGCTCCATCGTCACACTTGCCATCGGGGTTTCAATGCTGCGTTCGAGCGGACGAACGCGGACGGGGCCGATCAGGATTTCCGCATCCCGGATACGTTGCCCGCCATGAGTCATTCAGCACCTTCCCCTAGCGCGAAGACCATCAGGTTTCCATCATTGTCCTTTCGGGTGGTCGGTGACAAGTTTGCGTCCACCGATGGAGGATCGCAAAGGGAGCCGCTCATGAACATCCGTGCAATCAAGGGGTTGATTTACCTGGTGGGGATGACCGCGGCAGTACTCACAGCCTGCGGCGGAGGATCGGATCCTGCCATGGGAGAGAATTCATCGCCGCCCCCGCCACCGCCGCCGCCTGTCCAGGAAGCGATCGTCGGGGCCGTCTACGCCGGCACCAACAATCCTGACCCCAAGGGGAATTTTGTCGTGGGGTTCAGTCGTTCCTCCAGCGGCAAGCTTGCCCCGATGAAAGCCTACGAAACCGGTGGCACGGGTCGGGCCGGTCCATCGCAGCCGCGGCTCAATTCCCTGATTTCCGAAGATTCCATCCTCGCAGTCGAGGGCCGCTTTCTGCTGGTCGTCAATGCAGGCTCGAACGACGTCACCTGTTTTCGCATCGATGCGGATTTCGGCCTCACCCGCACCGATATCGAGCCCAGCGGCGGCACGGCACCCATCAGCCTTGCCTATCGGAACGGCATCGTCTATGTCGCCAATGCCGATGAGGACGGTGTATTCAATGGACCTCCCGACCAGAGCGGCAACATGACAGCGATGCGGCTCGATCTGTCGAGCGGGGACCTGACCGCAATTCCGGACAGTTCCGTCAGCCTGCATGGCCGGCCGGCGGATCTGGAGATCACGCCAGATGGCTATTACCTGCTCGTCTCGTCGCTGAACGCAGGCTCAGCGCTGCTTCCCGGTCCGACCGCCGCAGAAATTTCAAGCTTCCTGATCCAAAGCGATGGCAGGCTCGCCACGACACCCTCGGGCACCGGACAGTCCACGCTCGTCGGGAATGCGGCTGGGCGAAATCTGCCAAACGCCATTGGCATCGAGACCTTTGCAGACGGAGACCGTCAGTTCGTGATCGCTGCCGAAGCCCGGACGGCCTCCTCTGCTGGTCTGCCACCGGCCGGTCTTGCTTCGCTCCAGACGGGTTCTGTTTCCACATGGGAAATCAACTCAGACGGTACATTTTTGCCGCGGACGCAGGATTTTCAGCTTGGCGAATCGCTCGATTCCGGACCGTTGCAGACGGGATTCCTCGCTTACTCTCCTGTCTATTCCGTATTCTGGGTCAGCAGTTCGATGGGGGCAGAGATTTCAGGCTATGGTCTGTCCGGTGTGGACAGTCTTGACGCTGAAGCAGGCACCGTTGCCCGCGGATACCCGGTAGTGAGCGGAACACCGGTCGATATCGGCTCATCCACGCCGCTGGCAGAGGCGGACGGCTACGTGGACATCGCCATCAGCCCGGACTACAACTGGCTCTATCAACTGGTGGGCCTGAAAGGCCGGATCGATGCCTATGAGATCGACACCCTGGAAGCCATGAATATTGCACTTCGTCAGTCGGTAACCTCGGATTTGCTGCCGATGGACAACCTGCAGGGACTGGTGGTGGTCGGCGAGCTGGCCCCGTAATTGCTCGGGCGACCCATCATCCCTGCTTGAGGGTCCCTTCGGCCAGCATCCCCGCTGCCGCAGGTTGGCAGGCTTCGGACCGCACCGATTCTTCCGCGTCCACCGCGTGCGATGCCAGGGTGCCGACCTGCCGACGACCCCTGAGGGCGTACCACAGCAGGCCCGTCCCGAGTATCGCGCCGATGTAAACGTACGCGCCCCAGGTGTTGTACCAGGGCAGGCCGTAGACCACCTCGCGGGGCCAAGCAAGATTGATCGCCATTCCGATGCCCCATGACACGGCGAGAATATTGATGGCCAGACCCCATTTGCCCATCGTGAAGTAACCACCTGGCGCCAGATCGGCGGGCGGCCACTGCCCGCGGAACCTCCTGACCAGCATGGTGCCCGTCACCATCAGGTACGCCAGATAAATCATGATCACCGCGATCGAAGTGACGACCGTGAAGATCTTCGGCTGCTCGACGTTGAGTACCAGGATCAGCGAGGCAATCAGGCCGATCACGACGGCGGGGAGTATCGGCGTCTGGGTCACCGGGTTGACCCGTGCCAGGCGCTCGGAGAACGGTAGCGCATTGTCACGCGCCATGGCGAACGCCAGCCGGATCGCGGCCGTATGCACCGCAAGCGAACACACGGTCACCGCAATCACGATACAGATCAGGAATATCTTGCCCAGGGATCCCGATGCCGCCTGCTCGAGAATGTACTGGAGGTTTCCGCTGCTGCTGGCAATCTTCGGATCCTTGAGATCCGGTGCCGACAGCACGGCAAACACCAGGATGGCGCCGCCGATCACGAAGGATGCCAGGATCGCCCGCAGGATCGCCATGGGCGCAGTGCGTCGCGGCTCGACCGTCTCCTCACCGAGGGAACTCGCCGTGTCGAACCCGTACATCACGTACCCGGAGGCGAGCGAGGCGATCAGGAAAGCACCGAGAAATCCGCCGCTGGTGCCCGCACCATATCCGTTCGTCGAGAAGAATATGCCCGGTCCCCGCTTCGTGTGCACCGCGAGCACGATGGCGATCAGGCAGGCGGCAATCAGCTCGATGAAAACCCCCGCACTGTTGATCATCGCCATCAGCCGCACGCCCAGCGCATTCACCACCGTGGTGAACAGGATCAGCGCGGTGCCCAGGATCACGGCGTTCTCGGCATAATCATAGGTACCCGAACCGTCGCCGATGAACTGGAAGCCGTGCCACAGCTGAGGCAGGTTCAGTTGCAGGGCGAGCACCGTAGCCGACAGCGACACCACCGATGCCGTCAGCATGAGCCAGCCTGCGGACCAGGCCAGTACCGGACCCCCGGTCTGCTTGGACCAGTTGTAGACCGACCCTGCGACGGGAAACTTGGCCGCGAGTTCCATGAAACACATCGCGACGGCCAGCTGGCCGACCAGCACCATGGGCCAGGACCACAGATACGCGGGGCCGGCCGTTCCGAAGCCAAAATAGAACAGCTGGAAGGTGCCGGTGAGTATCGAAATATAGCTCACGCCCGCGGCGAAACTGCCGAACTTTCCGATGCTCCGGTCCAGCGATTGCCGGTATCCGAAATGCTCCATCCCACTGTCGGTTTGTGATTCGCCGACGGCTCTGGTCCTGTTCATGGGTCAGTGTTCGCCTTGTCTTGTCTTTGGATGTCTGTCAGGCGGTCCGAGGGTATGGGCGGACCCTGCGCGAATCCTAAAGGTCATTGCGCCGGGGGGTCAATGCGCCAGGGGTCAATGCGCCAGGCTTCAACGGCGCCGGCAGACGATCGCCCTGCCCTGCGGAGCGATGTCCCGACGAGATGGCTGCCCTTGCAGCCGGAACCGGCTAGCGCCCGAGCGCACCGTCAATCTTGCGCCAGTCGATGCGGCTCAACAGCTGATCGATCCGATCCTTCGCTCCGCTGATGCGGATCTGGATATTCTCGATCACGACCGACCCGGGCGGATTGGCAAATTCGAACCGCAGCCCACCGTCCGCATTCACCCAGCGCCCGGGACCTGCGCCACTGAAAAGCAGCACGACGCCAGGCTCGTCGTAGCGGGTCGGGTGTGCATCCAGGAACACGCGGGCGGCACCCGCAACCTTGATCTCCGCATCCTTTGCGAGATTGAGCGCACTGAAGCGGTCGTTGAACGTTGCGCTCACGTGCACGTGCATCAGCGAGTTCATCTGCTTGCCCGCCTTCGCCATGTCCTGTGGCGAAGCTTTGCCGCCCGTGACGATGTCCGCATAGGGCCGGATCAGGGTGTTCCAGCGCGCCGAGTCTCGCCGTGCCTCGTAGCTGCGCTCGAGGAGCCCTGCCTGCAAGGGCCTGTCTGGCTTCACGGCGACGCTCGCACCCTCCATCGTCTGGGTTACCTTTTCGGTCCAGTCATCGCTCCCGAACTGATCGAGAACTCCGCCGACGACGTTCGAGAACCGGTCAACCAGCGCCTGTTCGGCCGGGGTGGGGTCGCGGGTCTGCGCCCCGGCCACCGAATGCCCGACGAGCAGAATTTCCACCGTGGCCACAAGGAACGCAGGCCATCGGAACCTTTCACGTGCACGACCGGCAGGAACATGCTGGCTCATGAGCACCCCGCCTTCGCAAGTTCCACGCGCCGGTTGCGGGCGCGATGCATGTCGCTGTCATTGGGAACGACTGGTTGCGTATCGCCGTAGCCATGCGTCGAGAGGCGCGTCGCGGAGACCCCGTGAGCGACGAGCCAGCCCTTGACCGCTTCGGCCCGGCTCGCCGAAAGCCGCAGGTTGTAGTCGGGTTTGCCGACATTGTCGGTGTGCCCGCCGATCTGCGCACTCAGCGCCGGCATCGAGTTGAAAAGCGCGAGCACCTCGTTGAGCATGGGTGCCGCATCCGCACGCAACGTCGCCTTGTTGAAGTCGAAGGTGATCCCATACACCGGCACTCGGCAGGCAGTTGCGATCCGCCGCAGGCCCTGCCCCACATCCGCGACGCTTGCGGACCACTCGGCGTTGCCGGAAACGAGCCGCAACCACAGGTCACGCCCATTCCGGTCGTAGTGGGCGACGATGATTCCGTTGCCCGAGTTCGCTCCTTCCGATTTCTCCAGCACCTTCCAGCCAGCCGCCTGCAGTGCCGCACCATAGGTGTTCACGAACGCGAGGTTCGACAGACCCGGCGGCCCCTGGTAGCGCTTGATCGAATAGCGGCTGCCGACGAGATGCGCCTCGGTGTCGGTCGGTGTGGTGACATCGAGCGGCTCGTCGATCGGCTCCGGTGCAGTGTCTGCGCGACGGGCACCCGGGAGTGGCGCGAGATACGGGAAATCATCGGCCTCGCGGAACGTCTCCGGCGACGCAGCTGGTGGAGCAAGAGTCACGCTGAGCGACTGCGCCGCGGTTTCCAGGATCTCGACGCTGTTGCTGAAACCATCGTCCCGTGTCAGGTTGAGTTCCACATAAGTTGCCGCACCGCCCGCCTCCTTCTGAAGGGTGGCGCGCGTCAGATCGCCTGTCTCCAGGTGGACCACCTTGAATCCCTGATGTTCGAGTGCCGCCCTGAGATCCGTCCAGACCTTGCCGCCATTCCAGGCATCACTCCCCTGGGGCGGATACAGATCGGCACGCCAGTGATGCCCTTTGAGTTCACGTTGCGTGGCGGCGGCACCCGAACCGGAATCAATGAGCGCACGGCCGTAATCCTCGTGGATGGTGTTGTCCGGATTGATGCTGAATGACGCCACGCGAGGAAACCAGGGCGGCAATTCCTCGGCGCCGGCATAAGCCGGTATCAGGAACGACAGGAACAGCAGCGTCGCCACGAGACTCCCGGACAGTGCGCGGGAGCCATTCGGAGTGCTCAATGAAGTATCCCCTCGACGTGGACCGATTGTTTTCAGTTGCGTCGAGTATCGCTTGAGAGAACCGTGAATTCCAGATGCGGAAAACCTGACAGTTTCCTGACGAGATCTCCCCCATCCGGCGACTGCAGGCAGCACCAAATCACAAGGATTTTGAGATCCCCAGAAACATCCCGCGACGCGGACCGAACTGCGGCGCCCCGACTCCCACGCCGGTACCATCGCGGATCTCGTACACTTTGTCTGCCACGTTGATGACATCCAGGCGTACCGTCAGGGTTCCAGAATTCCCCAGATGGAATACGTGACTGGCTCCCAGGTTGACCTGTGCATAGGTGGGCAGGTTGGCCCCATTTGGGATGCTGCTGCCATCGGGGAGCACCAGATCAGCGCGCAACCCCGTTCCCAGCAGCATGTCCGCGCTCACGCGGGTATGCCCCCGGACATACGAGATCCCTCCTGAAGCGGTGATCCGCTGTTCGTGGTCGAGGTGGATGGAGTGACCGGCGATGTAGTCCAGATCATCCTGCGCGAAATTGAACTGGGCGGTCTCGATGCCGCGGCCTCGCGCACTCTGGAGTGCAAGGTTCGCGTAGGCCACAAGACCGCGGTCGCTGTAATTGAACGTGAATTCCACGCCCTTGATGCGCCCCGACGCGTAGTTGAAAGGAGTAAGGATGATCGGCGCGCCAAACTGTCCCTCGTCGATCAGATGAGTCGATTGCCGATAGTAGGAATCGACTCCAACCGTTACCGCGTCCCCGATCTTCTGCTCCACGCCCACGCCATAGTAATCGGATCGCTCCGTCAGCGGAGGATCGTTCTGCGTGACGCTCGGTGCCGCCGTCGTATTCAGGAACTTCGCAATCGTCTGGCTGCCGACCAGTTCAAAGGGCGGCGGCGTGAAATAGCGGGAATATCCTGCATGGATCGTCGTGCCGGATGTCAGGTTCCAGACCACGTTGAGCCGCGGACTCAACTGGCTCGCGGTCGTATAAGCGGCCAGGTGATCGAATCGCAGGCCATAGTTGACAGTGAATGCTGACGAAGGCTGCCACTCGTCCTGCACGTAGAGACTTTCGATCCATTGCGTCTGCGAACCGTTGTCCGCGATGGACAGGGGCACGTCACTGGTCTGCACACCTTCCGGGTCGACCGGAAGCACCTGCGAGGTGCTGATGGTCCTCGCCTGATCGTGCTGCACGAACCACCCGGCCCGGACCGTGTGCGTATCGTTGACTCTCGCAGACAGGTCCCCCTGCCAGGCGATGGCGACATCACGCTTCCAGGCGTCCTGGGCAATGCCGTTGAACAACAGACCACCGAGGATATCCGGCGAAAAACCGAGGCTCGAATAGCGTCCCGTCACCGAGGACAACCAGTCCATGGCGCCGGCCGAATGCTGCCAGCTCAACACGGCGTAGTGCGTGGCTTCATGCTGGTTCTCGTCCAGATCGGCGCTGGAATAGTCGGCCTGACCGTTGACCGTCAGGCCCAGGGAGGGTTGCAAACCCTTGCGATCGGGAATCTGGAATTTCCCGGTCGAAGTCCCGACGATCAGTGACAGCCGATTGGCAGAATCGAGGATGTCCTCGAAATACCCGAAGCCGTGGTACTGGGTCGTCCGGTCGTGAAGCGGGTTGGAACTGCCATCTGGAGACTCGATACCGAGATTGCTGCGCAGCACGTCACCTGAAACAAAGTAGTTCAGGTTGCCCGATGAACCACCGTACTCGATGCTCGGCTGGATCGTGCCATGACTGCCGCCGTAGACCGATACCGCACCGCCGGGTCCCAGCGTACCGCTCTTGGTGCTGATGTCGATGATGCCTGCGGTGCGCAGGCCGTACTCGGAGGGCAGTGCGCCGGTAATCAGCTTCAGCGAGGAAATCAGCCGCGGGCTCAAGGACTGCCCGAAAACGCTGATGCCTTCCGGCAGGATGATGCCGTTGAGCCGGTACTGCAGGTCGTTGTGATCGCCACGCACATGAAACTGTCCGAAGGAATCCTGCACCACTCCGGGCGCCTGCAGGATGACCTGGTTCAACAACGTGTTGTCGCCGCCGGGCGCGGCGGCAATTGCCGCTGAATTTATCACGTACGTCGAGGTCCCGACCCTGGACTCGATGCGCTCGCGCGCTTCATTCAGACGTCGGGCAGTCACCACCACTTCGTCCATCTGGGCCGGGCCGGCTGTTGATGTATCGTCATTCGGGTCGGAAAGCGCGGCCGCTTCGCCCAGGACAGGAAGGCACAGCATGGAGCCAACCGCCAACGCGCGCAATGCGCGCGATGCGGGCATGAAATCGGAAGACAGCATGAACGGAACTCCTCATCAGGCAGTGAAGCACAGCTCGCCCTTGCGGCGATCTGGCACAGTCAAAGGCCTAACGGGAGTGCGGGGGAGCGCGCGAACGAAATGCGGCCGGGAAACTCCGGCTGGTGAGCGAACGGGTAACGCTTGCCGGCACAGGTTCGACGCCCTGCGCAGGCGGGAGCGATGGCAGGGAAGAACCCGCGGCCGTGGCCAGGAGGGGCGCAAAGCCAAGGCACTGCGAACAGAGAAGCTTGTTGAACTCGAGCTGATGAGCCGGGACAGTCTTCGAAGACAGATGCCGGTAGGCGTGAGCCTGAGCGGCCCATTGGGCGCAAAACAGGGCCATCGCCACCATCAAGGCGACTCGCAACTCGATCTTGCGGCTCAGGATCTGCAATTCGGCCTTGTCCGGATCTGTCCTCGCGAAAGCCTACCAGCAATCCGGGAGTGGCGTCCACGCGCGGTGGTCGCCTGGACCCTGATCAGTATCGCCGCCCTCTACCTTGGCTGGATCGACTTCAGCTTGATCGTGATCGTGCTGACGGTCGCCATGGGGGCCGGACTGGTCCTGGCATCCAGCGCGCACGGGATCCGCTGGATGCGCACGGGTTCCTTGCTGATGGTTCTGCCTCTCCTGGCGGCGCTCATGAAGTTCTGGCGGCAGCCGCTGCGCGTGCCCATGGAAAACACTCAGAAGCGGTAGTCGAATTTCACTCCGAGCACTCGCGGCCGGACGACGGTCTGGGTTTCGATCGCCTGGGAGTCCGAGATGAAAGTCTTGCCGCGCGCATCGGTGATGTTCTGCCCATAGACCTGAGCCGACCACTGGTCCTTGCTCACCCCGAACGCGGCATCGTAGGTGGTGTAACCCGGCTGATCGAACACCTGGCTGGTGGAGCCCGCGGGCGCGATGGCAGGTGCATCACCGACCGTCGACAGGGAATGTGCCGTGTGCACGCCACCGGCCTGCGCAAAAGCAAGGTAGCTGCCGACACTCCACTCGTAGCGCAGGCGTGCATTCGCCTGGAAGGGTGGCGACTGAGCCAGCGAGCTGCCCACCGTGCCGTAGGGGCTTCTGATGGTATCGATGGTCTTGCCGAAATTCACGCTGGCGGGATTGTTGGCAACGATTGAAGGGGCACTCGTCTGGTTCGAGCTGTTCCAGGAGGCTCCGGCCTGGAAGGTGAGCCCCTGCATGATGCGTCCCACGAACTGGAGCTCGACACCCTTCACCGTGTAGTCGCCACCGTTGGAAACAAAGGCCTGGGAGCCGAGATTCGCGGGATCGAAAATCTCGAACTGCACATTGGTCCAGCGTTCGCGATACACGGCGCCGTTGAACATGAGCCGGTGATCGAACCACTCGCTCTTCCAGCCAATTTCATTGTTGACCAGCTGATCCGGCGCGTAACCGGCCGGCGTGTAGTACTGCTTCACGCCGTTCTGATCGGCCACGAAGGGGCCGTTTGATGCGCGGTTGAAACCGCCCGGGCGATATCCCTGTGACCAGGTGTAGTAGAGCATGACATCCGGCGTGATCTTCCACGAAAGGTTGGCGCGGCTCTTGAATCCGACGTATGTCCTTTTGAGATGCTCCGCGTCGATGCTGCCGCCACCGGCGTAGCAGGGCGCGGGGCCTGCCTCGAAACAGCCGAAGCCACCGCCGTAGGCGCCCTTTTCGGTGTTGTCGAAGTTGTAGTAACGCGTCCCCACCGTCGCGGTGAGAATCTTAGGAATGATTTCAATATCGTTCGACAGGTAGAAAGCATACTGCTTGTAACCGCGGATGGCGTCTATGATGTATGACGTGTTGGCGTTACGGACTTCCGGATTGTTAACGGTTGATCCTGGCATCGGAATGATGTCAGACAGGCAACCGACGTTATTGGATGCGGTGCAACTGGGCAAAGTACGATATTGCCAGTTGGCTTCATCGTAGATCTTGAAGTCCTCCCAGAAAGCACCCGCGATGGTACGGATGCGCCAATCGTCCGGTGTCGAGATGCGAAGCTCGTGGCTCTGGTGTGTAGCGCGCTCGGTGTCATGCCAGGTCGCACTCGGCGAGTAGCAACGCGCCGGACCATTCGCGCCTGGTCCATAACACTGGTAGTAGTCCGCGTAGAAGCCGCGTGAGTAGTTGGTGTAATCCGAGCTCTGGTCGACGTGGCGATCGAGATATCCGCCCGTGTACTCGAGCTTGATCGGGCCGGCACGGCCAGTGAGCGTCCAGGCGGTATTGCTGAAACGATCGCGGGAGCCGGACGGATTGAAATTGGTGACCGACAGATCGGGCAGCGTTTGACCTTCCGAGCCGCGCGGCATCTGGTAGAACACGCCCTGCGCGTCGATTGTCTGGTAGGTCTGCGCCAGCAACAGGCTCCAGTCATCGTTGATCTGCCACAGCGCCGAGACACGCATGCCCTTGTAGGTCACCGGGTTGATGGCATTCTCAACAAGACTGTAATTATTGATGACCGGGCTGAGCGGCGGCACCGAGCCGCCCGCGTAGCCGATGCCCAGATCCGTGTCACGCCTCGTGAAAGTGCTTGGTACGTTGTTGATGTAGCCTCCGCGCTGATCGTCGTAGATGACGGCCCGGACACCTAATACATTGCTGATCAGGGGGAGGTTCAGAACCGCCTCGACGCTGGCGTTGGGATCGCCGTGCGCCGTCGTTCCATAGCTGGCACTCACTCTGCCCGAAACTGCGTCGAGCCTTGGCTTGTTGGTGATGTAACGCACGACGCCGGCCTCGGCACCTGCCCCGAACAGCGTCCCCTGGGGTCCCTCGAGAACCTCGATGCGCTCGATGTCGGCTGCGTAGACGTCGAGGTTGCGGCTTGGGAGCTGACTCGACTGCTCATCGAGATAGACTGCGACGTTGGGGAAAGTCCCGGTGGTGCCGTTTCCCTGAGGCCCCTGCGTACCGGTGGCAAGTCCCCGCATGTAGATCTCGCCCTGGCCCGGCCCGTAGCTGGCAACAGAGACGTTCGGGAGATACTTGACGTAGTCGTCAAAGGTCTGGACGTTCAGCTTGGCGAGTGTCTCTCCGGTCAACGCCTGAATGGTGATCGGCACGTTCTGCATGTTCTCGCTGCGCCGCTGGGCGGTCACCGTGATTTCCTGCAACGCTGTGTCACCTGCAGTGTTGGTGGAGTCGTCCGCCGCGAGAGCCGCCGTTTCGAGCGAGCATCCGGCAAGCACGGTGAGAATGGCCCTCGACAGGATTACATTGCGTCGCATAATCGGCATCCCTCAGCGTTTATGACCTTCGAATGCGCCGGTGCTGTGCCGTCGAACAAGTGATGACCGGGGATCATTGCGTGCGGCCGTAGAATCCCAGGCGTTCCCTGTCACTGAACAACACCCCGGGTCTTTCGTAGTAGGAGAACACCGCGATCATCCGCGAACGGTCGCCTTCGACGGTTGAGACGCGATGCAGGGAATTCTTTCCGGCGAACACGTTGAGTGTGCCGGCGGAAAGCGGATTCACCCGGATGCGGTCTGTTTCACCACTCAGCACACGCCCTACTTCATCGTAGTTCGGCGCGCCATCCGCGCGCAGTTCGCTGCAATACTGAAACTCCCCGCCCCGTTCCGCCGGCTGTATGAGAAGCGTAGTGGTGTAACGAGAGCGGTCAAAGTGCCAGTTGAGAGCCTCGCCGGGGCGATACTCCATGACATTCGCCCGCGCCAGCGGATCTTCCATCAGATACAGTTTCGGCAGCCTGAGAACCCGGGCAATGAAATCCACCAGCGGTTGCCATTCGTACAACCGATGGATGAAAGTCTCCTTGAGTTGATCATCGCACAGCGTATGGTTGATGGTCTTGAACTTCCGCAAGGCTGGATGTGAGTCCTCGATCCCTTCCACTCGCGGCAGAAAGTAGACGTTGTGCTCGCGGGCATGCCTCCACGCACTCGACTTGAACAGCGGCACGAGCTGCGAGGCCGCTTCGCGAATGATATCGCCCCGGACGAAACCATCGAGATTGAACATCCCCTCGGCTTCGAGTCTGCCACGGCATCTGACCACCAGAGCGTCAAAGGCCGCCGATGCGGGTTGATCGAGAGGATAACGATCGAGGTCGAGTGCATCACGCATATCCAGTGTCTCCTGAGTCACCGCCATGATCTTGTCCTCGCATCCAGGATCCGAACCGTGATTCGTCGCTGGATCATAGGCCGCATGGATTCCTTTGTCCGCCGCGCAGCTCCGGGTTTTCAACGGGAATTGCTACGACGGTACATAGAAAAACTAAAGCCAGGGCTACCCCGCAGGGGCCGCACCGCCGGCCTCGATGCGCCGCCGCTTGAATTCCTCCAGGGCCGAAGCGATCGCGGGATCCAGCGGCGGGGCCTGGAAGGCATCGAGCGTCGTGCGCCAGAGGCTCGCCGCCCGTTCGGTCGCAGTCCTGGCCCCGTCATCACTCCAGGCGCCGTAGTTTCGCCAGTCAGATACCAGCGGCGAGTAAAAGGCGTCGCGGTAGCGCGCCATGGTGTGCTGGGTGGCGAAGAAATGGCCCCCCGGTCCTGCCTCGACCACGGCATCGACCGCGAAGTCATCGTCGGTGGCGCCCAGGGGTTGCAGCATCTCGGCGAGCATCTGCAGCTGCTCGATATCCAGGATGAACTTCTCGTAGCTCGCCGACAGTCCGCCCTCGAGCCAGCCGGCGGCGTGCAGCACGAAGTTGGCCCCGCCACACAGTGCGCCCCAGAGACTGATCTGGGACTCGTACGCCCCTTGCACGTCAGGTGCATTGGAGGCGGTGGCATTGGAGGATCGCCACGGCAGGCCTACGAAGCGCGCCATCTGCCCGGCGCCCAGTTGCGCCTTGAAGTACTCGGGCGTGCCGAATGCCGGCGATCCCGATTTCATGTCGACATTGGAAGTAAAGCTGCCGTACACCACCGGTGCGCCTGGCCGGCAAATCTGCGCCAGTACCAGACCGCCCAGCATCTCGGCATGCGCCAGGGTGAGGGCACCGGCGATCGTCACCGGCGCCATGGCGCCGGCGAGTGTGAAGGGGGTGATCATCTGCACCTGGCCCGCGAGGGCGAAATCGATGATGCCGTCGGCCATGGGTGCATCCAGAACGCGCGGCGAATTGGTGTTGATGATGGTGTAGGTGCAGGGCGTTTCCCGGAACGCCTCCTCGGTCAGGCCACAGGCGATCCGGACCTGCTCGAAGCAATCCGCCACCTGGGCATGACCGCGCGCGTAGGTGTGGGGAATCTTGTCGGACAGGGTGAGTTGTGCGTGCAGCATCTCGAGCTGCCGGCATTCAACCGGAACGTCCTGCGGTTCGGTGAAGGCGCCAAGCAGTTGTATGACCTCAAAGGCCTGGCAAAGCCGCACGCCGTTGGCGTAATCGGCAAACGTCCCGGCGCGCCGTCCACGCGCAAGATCCATGACGTTCGGCGGCCCTGATACGGGGGCAAAGGTGATGGCAGTGCCGTCGAGCGTCACATGACGCTCAGGATTGCGGGAATGCAGCGTGATCTTTCGCGGTGCCTGCGCGAGGGATCGTGCGACCAGACCGCGATCAATCTGCACGGACTGCGTGCCCTCATCGACGGTGGCACCCGCCGCACGGTAACGCGCGCGCGCGTCCGCGGAGAGCACTTTGAGCCCCTGTTCCTCGAGAAGGCCGAGTGCCGCCTGATGGAGCGCTTCGACGCGGTCATCCGAGAACACGCGCCAGGGCGGAAACGGATTCCGCAACGAGCGGTAGCGACGGCTGCGGCCATCCGCAGTCGATGGGGAGACGTTGGCCGGCGGCCGGCGCCGTGTGCGTTCGCGACTGGGTTCGGTCATGGTCCCTCCTACATGCGCATCCGCGCGCCTTCGGGGTCGAACAGAGGCTCGCTCAATATGGACGCCTTGCGCCGTTCGCCGAGGATTTCAATCTCGAACGCGCCCGCCCCCGAATCCCGGGCGAGAGCCGTCGGGACGTACCCTTGTGCCAGTGAGCGATCGACGTAGTGGCCATAGCCGCCAGAGGTGACCCAGCCAATGACCTTGCCGCCGTGCCAGACCGGTTCGTCACCGAGCACGTCCGCATCGAGCGCATCGACGGCGAAGCTGACCCGCTTCAGGGTGCCGCCGCTGGCCTTTTCCTTCAGGGCCGCGTCGCGGCCGATGAAATCGGTCTTGCCCAGATCGACGAAGCGCTCGAGTCCCGCCTCGAAGGCACCGTAAATGGGCCGAAGCTCCCGGTACCAGGTCGGGAAGTTCTTCTCCAGGCGCAGCGACAGAAGCGCCCGCATGCCGAAATGGACGAGATCGAGGTTCTGACCCGCCACAAGGATCCCTTCGTACAGGCGGCGCTGGTATTCCGGGGCCACCCAGATCTCGTAGCCGAGATCGCCGGTGTAGGTCACGCGGTTCAAGAGCGCCGGGCAGTTCGCGATGTCCATCGCACGGTGATCCATGAAGCGCAGTGTCTGCGGCCCCACATCCTCATCGGTCAGGCGCGCAAGAAGCTCGCGTGAACGCGGGCCGGCAATCGAAAGACCCACCATCCCCATGTCAATGCGGTTGAGGCGCACCGATCCGTCCTGCGGCAAGTGCGCCTCGAACCAACGCATGTGATAGACCTGAGCCTGCGATGATCCCCACATGAAAAACCGGTCGGGTGTGGCGCGGGCAATGGTGAAATCGCCGATCAGCTTGCCAGCCGGGTTCAGCATCGGCGTCAGCACGATGCGACCGACCCTGGGCATGTGGTTGGTCATCAAGCGCGAGAGAAAGCCTTCGGCGCCGGGACCTGCGATCTCGTACTTGGCGAAGTTGGCGGTTTCGGTCACGCCGACGCCATTGCGGACGCCGAGGCACTCCGCCTTGACGTGCGGAAAGTCATTGGAACGGTGGAACGACACGACGTCCCTGGGTTCGACGCCAGGCGGCGCGAACCACAGCGGTGTCTCCAGACCCCAGCTGTCGCCCATGACGGCGCCCGCTTTCAGCATGATGTCGTACAGCGCGGTGGTCTGCTGGGGGCGCGCAGCCGGCAATTCCTCGTTCGGGAAGCGGATCGAGAAACGCCGCGAGTAGTTCTCCCGTACTTTTTCGTTGGTGTAGCTGCGAGTGGCCCAGCCCCCATAGCGCGCGACGTCCATGGCCCAGACATCGAAGCCGGGATCGCCGTTGACCATCCATTGCGACAGCGCAAGACCCACTCCGCCCCCCTGGCTGAAGCCCGCCATGACGGCGCAGGCGCACCAGAATCCCGGCAGTCCCTGAACGGGGCCAACCAGGGGATTGCCGTCGGGCGAGAACGTGAAGGGTCCATTGACGATGCGGCGGATGCCGGCACGCGCCATGACCGGAAAGTGCTGGTAGCCGATCTCCAGGGAAGGTGCGATGCGATCGATGTCGGGCTCCAGCAACTCCGTGCCGAAGTCCCATGGCGTGTTCCTGGGACTCCACGGCACGCACTTGCGCTCATAGGTGCCGAGCACCATGCCCTTGCGTTCCTGCCGCATGTAGATTTCCGCCTTGAAATCGATCGCGTGCGGCAGTTCATGGCCGCGTTCGCGATTGAATTCGATGACCTCCGGCATGTCGTCGGTCACCAGATACATGTGCTCCATCGCAAGCACCGGCAGCTCGATGCCGACCATGCGCCCGACTTCGCGCGCCCACAGGCCCCCGGCGTTGACCACGTGCTCTGCGTTGATGGTCCCGGCGGGAGTGACCACGTCCCAGCTGCCGTTCGGCCGGCGCACCAGAGCCGTGACACGCGTCTTCAGGTAGATCTCGGCGCCACCGATCCTGGCGGCTTTGGCGTAGGCATGCGTGGTGCCGGACGGATCGAGATTGCCATCGGCCGCATCGAGCAAGGCGCCGACGAAATACTTCTCCTCGATCAGGGGAAGGAGTTGTCTGGCCTCGCTCGGGCTGAGGAGCGAGGTCTCCAGACCGAGGTAGCGTGCCCGGGCGTGCGCCATCTTCAGCCATTCCATGCGCTCGTGGGTGTCCGCGAGCAAGAGCCCGCCGACGCGGTGCAGGCCGCAGGATACGCCGGAGATCCGCTCGAGTTCGTCATACAGGCCGATGGTGTAGCCCTGCAGCTTTGCAACATTGGGATCACCGTTCAGGGTATGAAAGCCGCCGGCCGCATGCCAGGTCGATCCCGAGGTCAACTGATCGCGCTCGATCAGGACCACGTCGGTCCAGCCCGCCTTGGTGAGGTGGTACAGCACGCTGCAGCCGACGACGCCACCGCCGATGACCGCAACCCGGGTATGTGTCTTCATTGTTTGATCTCTGGTAGCTCGAGTCGATAACCCAATGGATGCGCTGCATCGAGCAGCACCTCCCACGTAGAGGCCGCATAGGTGCGCAACGCGAAGAACTCATAGCGATCTTCGCCAGCTCTCAGCAAGAGTCCACCGACGTGGTGGATGCCGGTCTGGGCGAATCCATGCACGGGAAAGACAGAAGGATGCAGATCGATGGCAACAAGCCGGCTCAAGAGTGCTCTCGCTTGCTGCCCTTCGATCACCATGCGTGTACGCGCACCGTCAAGCGAGGTCAGGCAACCGGCATCGGAAGGGATGGCATTGCGCAACCGGACCTCTGTCCCGGCTTCGCCACTCGCCACCCAGTATTGGTCCGGCGATATGCGCATGAGCAGCTGGTCACCTGTTCTCGTCGCGAGCACAGGAGAGACCGGCAATTCGCCGAGGATGGGCTGCACGGCCGCTGCGCACCGCGCTGCGCCGCCGGGGTAGGCGCCCATCTGCATGAGATGCGTACCGGCCAGTTCACCCAGGACAAGTGCCCGGTGTCCATCGGCACGTGGCACACCGGTCATGGTGCGGTAGCTGCCCAGTGCGGAACGGGACTCAAACATGCAGGCGCTCCCCTTTGGGGTCGACGAACTGCGGCGAGACGATGCGTGCGCGCACCCTCTCGCCCTTCAGCGGATAGGCACAGACGATTTCCCTGCCCTCGTGCTGCAAGCCACCCCGGTACAGACCGAGCGCGATGGTCCTGTCCAGAACAGTCGAGTACGTCACCGAGGTGATGTAGCCGCGTCCATGGCCCTCGATCCGGTCCTCCTTGGCGAAGAGGATCGCGCCACCGCGCAGGCGTGCACCGGGCTCGATGCACTCGATACCGACGAGGCTCCAGCGCTGGGCGTCGATGAGCTCGCTCCGCTCCCCGAGCTCCCGGCCCACGAAAGCCTTCTTGCGCGATGCCATTTTCGCCAGCCCGAGGTCAGAGAGCGTGTTGCGCTGATCGAGTTCGAGACCCGCGACGTGACCCTTCTCGATGCGCAGCGAGGCGAGTGCTTCGAGACCATAGGGCCTGATGCCGAGCGGCGCTGCACGTTCGAGAATCCTCTTCCACATCGCGATACCCTGGTCGGCCGGCACGTACACCTCGTAGGCGAGTTCGCCCGAGAAGCTCAGGCGCAGGACCCTGACCTTCGTGCCGTCGATGTCATGCTCGCACACCCCCATGTGCGGCAGTGCCTCGTTCGACAGGTCGATGCCGGGAAGCGCAAGGATGATGGCCTCACGCGACCCGGGTCCTGCGACGGACATGCCGGCCCACCGGTCGGTGACCGACAGCACCTGCACGCGCAAATCCTTCCAGGCCGTCTGCAGCAGGAACTCGAGCCACGACATCACCTCGCCCGCGTGGGCAGTGGTCGTGGTCATGAAAAAGGAAAAGTCCGACAAGCGCGCAGTGGTACCGTCG
This sequence comes from Steroidobacteraceae bacterium, assembly GCA_044226785.1. Lineage (GTDB taxonomy): Bacteria > Pseudomonadota > Gammaproteobacteria > Steroidobacterales > Steroidobacteraceae > TMP-86. The sequence continues at coordinate 100,664 of JBGAGK010000007.1, forward strand.
TCCAGGACGGTGCCATCGTCATTGAGCATCACACCGTAGCGTGCCTTGCCCACCGGGAGACTGGCGAAGTTGTTCACGTAGACCCGATCGAGAAACTCGCCGGCATCGGGCCCCTGTACTTCGATCTTGCCCAGCGAGGACACGTCGGAAATTCCGACGCCGTTGCGCACCAGATTCATTTCGGCCACACAGGCGCTTGCGGCGTCGTGACCCGCCCAGGCATAGAAGTACGGCCGCAGCCAATGACCCGCCTCAATCAGCGTGGCTCCATTCTCAAGATGCCAGTCATGCATGGGCGTACGACGCGTCGGACGGAAATGCGCCCCGATGCTCCGCCCTGCCAGGGCGCCAACCGAGACCGGTGTGTAGGGCGGCCGAAAGGTTGTCATTCCTTCCGCCGGCAGGTCCATGCCACGCAGCTCCGCCATCAACCCCGCGGCAGCAAAGTTGCTGGTCTTGCCCTGGTCGGTTCCCATGCCGAGCGTGGTGTAACGCTTCAGATGCTCCAGCGACTCATAGCCTTCTGCATGTGCGAGCTTCACATCGGCGGTGGTCACATCATTCTGGAAATCGACAAAGGCCTTGCCCGGCGCGGCCACCGGGTGTCGGGCGGAGACCGCCCACCCTTCCCCCATCGTTTCACAAGAGGCAGCCGGGTCGCCGGCATCGCCTGAAGCTCCGACAGCACGGGCGGCCCGGGCGCCGGCAGCATGACCGTCGGCAAGGACATCGCCGGCAGCAGCGCCCGTGACTGCACCCGCTCCGGACACACCCGCCGGCCAGGGCCCGGGAAGCATGGCGTCGATGCGAGCGTCGTACACGGCGCGGACGCCCGTGTGCGATGTCAGGTGTACAGTAGGCGACCAGCCGCCAGACATGGCGATCAAATCGCAATCCAGCCACTGCGGCGCTGCACCCTCCGTGTGAAGCCTGGCTGAGCGCACCGTGCGGGAACCGCGTGCCTGCACCAGATGGGACGCCATGTGGATTTCGATGCCGGCGCGACGCGCCATCTCCTCCAGCCGGGCGTTGGCTGCGTCCCGTTCGTCGGCGATCGTCACGCGTGCGCCTGCGGCCGCAAGCTCGATGGCTGTCGTCCAGGCGGAGTCATTGTTGGTTGCGACCAGGACCTGCCGACCCAGCCTGAGCGCATATCGATTGAGATAGGTGCGCACGGCATTGGCGAGCATGATGCCGGAAAGATCATTGTTGCCGAAAATCAGAGGACGTTCGATGGCGCCTTCGGCGTGGATGATGGCACGGGCGCGCACGGTGATGAGGACTTCGCGCGCCTCGCCTTTCGCCGGGTCCGGGCACATCGCATCGCGGCGTTCCACCAGTACCGCCGTCAGCCCGTCATGGAGGCCCAGGACCGTGGTTCGCCGGCATATTTCCACATTCGGCAACGACGCCAGGTCCGATTCGAGGGAACGGCGCAGTTGCTCCTCCGGACCCTCGGCGGGCGCGCAGAGCAGGCTCCCACCCAGCAGGAAGTCCTGCTCGACGAGCATGACCCGGGCACCTGCGCGTCCCGCGGCGCGAGCAGCGGCAAGACCCGCTGGACCCGCACCGATGACCAGTACATCGGTGAACGCATTCAAGGTGTCGTAGCGGTCGGGATCCCTGTCGTGGGTGGCGATCCCGAGCCCTGCGGCGCGCCGGATGAAGCGCTCGTAGAACATCCATGAGCCGCGGCGCGGTCCCATGAAGGTCTTGTAATAGAAGCCGGCTTCGAACATTGCAGCGAAACGTCCGGTGATTGACATGAGGTCGAGCCCGACGCTGGGCCAGCCGTTCTGGCGCATGCAGGTCAGACCCTCATGGAGTTCCGTCATCGTCGCAGGCACATTCGGCGTGGTGCGGCCACCGGCTCCCAGTGTCAGAAGCCCATTCGGCTCTTCGACACCTGCGCTGAGCAGGCCGCGCGGCCGGTGATACTTGAAGCTGCGACCCACGAGACGCACTTCGTTGGCGAGGAGCGCCGAGGCAAGCGTGTCGCCTTCGAAAGCTGTCAGCTTGCGTCCCTCGAAGGCAAAGGTGAGCGTGCGCCCCCGGTTGATGCGGCCGCCGGTCGCAAGGCGCAAGCGACCCGGGCTCACGACTTCGGCTCCTGGCGAGCGAACCAGGAACGACCAACCTCGTTGGTCGAGGTGTCCCGTTCCACAACCAGCCACTGCCGACAGCCCTGAACGTGCTGCCAGTACTCACGATGCAGCCCCTTGGGATTGGCGAACAGGAACGCATGCTCGTACCAGGCGCGCGCATCCGTACTGCCATGAACCGGACGTTTCCTGGTGGCGTCCCCTGCATACAGGAACTCGGTGTAATCGCGCAGGCCGCAATGAGGACAGGGGATTCTGAGCATGGGCTATTGCCTGTAGGTCCGAAGACCCAGACCGTATTCGTCGAAGCCGTTTCCCCGTTCGAAGCGATCCAGCGCGAAGTGGCGGATCAACGGATGCACTTCTCCCGTTGCCAGAGTGTCGGCAAGACACCAGCCGGCCGCCGGTGTTGCCTTGAATCCCTGGTAGCACCACCCGCCGTTCAGGAACAGGTTCCTGAACGGCGTGCGGCCCATGAAGGGGCTGCCATCCGGAGTCATGTCCTGGATGCCGGCCCATTGACGCAGCAGTCGAAGCCGCGACATCGCCGGGATCAGCGAGACAGCGCACTCGGCGACACTGGCCGCCTTGGGAAACTGGCCGCGCTGCGTGTAGGAGTTGAAGCCGTCGATGTGACCACCGAACACCATGCCGCCCTTGTCGGACTGCGAGATGTAAAACAACTCGGCACCGAAGGACAGCACACAATCCAGAAACGGCTTGATCGGCTCGGTCACGAAGGCCTGCAGGAGATGGCTTTCGACCGGCAGCCTGAAGCCCGCCATCTGCGCGACGTGCGAAGTGTGTCCGGCGACTGAAATCAATGTGCGCCCGGCGCCGATTCGCCCCCGGCTCGTCTCGACACCGGTGACCGTCTCACCATCCTTCAGGAACCCGGTGACCTCGCAGTTTTCGATGATGTCCACGCCGAAGCGATCGGCGGCACGCGCGTAGCCCCAGGCTACCGCATCATGGCGCACCGTACCGGCCCGGGCCTGGAGCAGTCCGCCGTAGATGGGAAATCGGCAGTGCGTCGAGTAGTCGAGGAAGGGCAGAAACCGCTCCACCTGGCCGCGGTCGAACAGCTCGCACTCGATGCCGTTGAGGCGCATGGTGTTGCCCTTGCGCGCCAGCACGTCGAGCTGCGCCGGGCCGTGCGCGAGCACCAACTGGCCGCGCTGCGACAGCATGACATTGAAATTGAGCTCGTGGGACAACCCTTCCCAGAGCTTCAGGGAGTGTTCGAAGAACTCCGTGTTGCCAGGCAACTGATAGTTCGAACGCACCAGGGTGGTATTCCGGCCGACGTTGCCCGAACCCAGGTAACCGCGCTCCAGCACCGCGACGTTGGTGATCCCATGCCGCCTGGCGAGGTAATAGGCGGTGGCAAGTCCATGCCCGCCACCACCGATGATGACGACATCGTACTCCCGCCCGGGTCCGCTCTTGCGCCAGGCACGCCGCCACGGGGACCCAAAGAGGGCACGCCGTGCCAGGGCGAAAGCGGAATAGTGGGAAAGAACGGTCACCGCTTGAATTGCCGGTTCGAAGTGGCCTTGTGAGGGATATGGTCGAATCGGTTCCTGATCCCCGATCGTAGCGGCGTCGACGCCAGCGCTCGATGCGAAGATCTAAGGGGGTCCGAAGAAAATCTTGGCGATGGGACGGGGTCAGGTTCCCGCATTGGCATCCGGCATGGCGCCGGAACGAGGGCTGCCCACCGAGCCCAGCCACTCGACAAAGGCATTCACGGTGCGGTTTGGCTTGTTTGACTCGGCGTGAACGACGCAATAGGCGTACTGCAGCGGCATCCAGTGCGGGAAGGGCGTGACCAGTTCACCTGCGGCGAGTTCGGTCTCGGCCAGCATCTCCTGTCCCAGCACCACACCACAGCCCCTCAGGGCAAGATCAATGCCGATGCTCGAAGTGTCGGTGGTATGGCCGAGCTCGCGGCGCGGATGCCGGATCAGATCCTGGCTCGCGAACCAGGTTGACCAGCTGGGATAGGAAGAGAACCCCGCGCGCCAGCTCACATGAATGAGCGATTCGTCACCCAGCAAGTGAGGCGCCGAAAACTCTGCGCCGCGGCACGCGAGCAGCGCAGGACAGCACATGGCCGTCACCCGGTCGCGCCGGAACGGCACGGTCACGAACTCCGGGTAGAGATGCTCACCGTAGCACAGTCTGACGTCTATCCGGTTGCGAGAAAAATCCACCGGATCTTCCTCCAGGCGCAAGTCGACACGCACGTCAGGGTGAGATTCCAGGAATTCCGGCAGCCGGCGATTCAGCCAGCGGACTCCCACCGAGGGAAGTACGCTCACGATGAGATTCAAGCGCAACGGACCGCCAAGGAGTCGATCCGTGAGTTCGGCGAGACCATCCATCATTTGCGAACTCGCCGCGAGGACGGTACGCGCGATATCTGTCAGCAACAGCTGGTTGTTGCGCCGGATGAACAGCTGCCGCCCGTAGAAATCCTCCAGCTTCTTGATGTGCTGTGAAATGGCGCTGGGCGTGACATTGAGCTCCGCGGCCGCCAGAACAAAACTGCCGAGCCTTGCGCTCGCTTCAAAAGCCTTCAGGGCGTTGAGTGGCGGAATCTTGCGGGACACAGGTACATTGGGCGTAACTTCGTTCAGCTTTTCTACACCCTGGAACCGCCGGCGGCAACCTTGCACTGCCATTGGGCGCGATGCAGGCGTACAGGGTGCCATCTGACACGCTCCACCAAAGCGTCGGCGTCCTGTTCCATCTCGTAGCCACCGTAAGGTACGTCCAGCACGTCCATCTGCTCTGGTCTGTGTTTTCCCGAGTGCGGATGCTCAGCCACCCGGAGGAACCGGGCATCCAGTGCGCGCAAATATTTTTCGCGCTGGGCTTCGCCCCACTGCTGGCGGGTGTATCGTGCGCTGTTCTTGAGATCGTCGTAGGCTCGCGGTGCGAGCCGAAACGACAGCTTCATTCACCCGCGGCCGCTTCGGTGATGAGCTTCTCGACGGAGTAATTCTGCGCGAACTTGCCATGAGCAGCCTGCGATGCACCCTCGGCCAGATGCGCCCGAAGCGCATCCAGCCTGGTCTTGCGCTCTTCCAGGACTCGCAAGGCGGAGCGGACTACTTCGCTGGCAGAACCGTAGCGCCCACTTGAGACTTAATTGCGGCTCAAGACCTCCCAATGTTCATCCAAGCTCAGGCTGGTAGTGGCCATGCAGCACCTGGCTTATTCGTATTTGTCATTCATGAATAGCACATCGAACGGATAACAGATGCAGTTCACCTGTCCCGAGGCAGTGCGCCGCAAACGGCTTCCCCGGAATCTTCCCTCCCCCGCCTTGCGGTATCGCTCGCAAGGGTCAGATACCCTTGAAACGCGCCGGCACCCGGCTTCAGGCGGTGACGAGTTTGCCGTCCTGGTAGTCCCGCATGGCCTGCATGATTTCCTCGCGCGTGTTCATGACGAACGGACCGTACTGCACCATGGGCTCGCGGATCGGCTTGCCCGCCAGCAGCAGGAATCGCGCGCCATTCGGGCCAGCCTGGATGCGCACGCCTTCCCCGCGAGCTGCGAAGATCGCAGCGCTCGACGTGGGCAATGGCGTGACTTCGTTCCCTGTCGTGGCAGAGCCCTCGAACACGTAGGCAAAGGCGTTGTAGTCCTTGCTGATGACGTGCTCGAAAGCGGCACCTGCCGCAAGCTGTACGTCGAGGTAGAGCGGGTCGGTGGACAGGCGCGAGACGCCCGAGTTGATCGGACCCGCGACGCTCTTGCCGCCGATCGTGGCCGTGCCTGCGATCACCTTGACGGTGCCGCCCTGCGGCAAGGCGACGACCCGGATTTCGATTGCCGGAATGTCGCGGTAATGCGCGGGCTTCATCTTCTCGGTCGCGGGCAGGTTGATCCAGAGCTGGAAGCCGCGCATGCGGCCTTCGGTCTGCCTGGGCATCTCGGAATGGATCACGCCGCGGCCGGCAGTCATCCACTGCACGCCGCCCGGACCGAGGTTGCCGACGTGACCGAGATGGTCGCGGTGCTCCATGTGGCCGTCAAGCATGTAGGTCACGGTCTCGAAGCCGCGGTGCGGGTGGCTCGGAAAGCCGGCGATGTAGTCGTCGGAGTTTTCGGTACCGAACTCGTCGAGCATCAGGAACGGATCGACGCGCGCATCCTGCCGGCTGCCCAGGCTCCGCAGCAGCTTGACGCCGGCGCCGTCCGAGGTGGCAAGCGCCGGGATCACCCGTTGTACGGAACGTGCTTGCATGATGCTTACCTCTCTTTCGGTGGTTGATAGGCGCCCACATCGGTCCGGAACGGAATCGCGAGGCGGTTCCAGCCGTTGATCGCGATGACGCACAGCGTGAGGTCGACGATCTCCTTTTCGCTGAACTGCTTGCGCACCCGCGCGTACAGCGCGTCGCTCACGTGGTCGGGCGTGGTGCTGACCTGGGTGACCGCCTCGGTCCAGACGAGCGCTGCCTGCTCGCGCGGCGTGAAGAACGGCGTTTCGCTCCAGGCGTTCAGGGCGTAGAGGCGCTGCTCGGCTTCGCCGGCGGCGCGAGCGTCCTTGCTGTGCATGTCCAGACAGTACGCACAGCCGTTGATCTGCGAAGCGCGCATCTTCACGAGCTCCATCAGCGGTTGCTCGAGACCGCATTCGTTCACGTATTGCTGCAGCCCGAGCATGGCCTTCAGGGCGCCGGGCGCGGCCTTGCTGTAATCCAGTCTCGCCATTGCTTTGCTCCTTGTTTCAATGCTGCGCGCTTTGGGATGGCGCAAAGCGTGCGAAACGTCAGGCAGCGACCGCCGGCTGCTTCGGCTGCTTCAAGCGATGAAGCGTTGTATCCACACGAGGTAGTGGTCGACGAAATTGCTGAGAAACTTGTGCACGGATTCTTCGGTGATGTTGTAGTCCTTGGCAATCAGGCCTTCGTGGTAACGAATGAACGGCTCGGGCTGCGCCATCATGGGCATGTCCAGGAAAACGCACACGTTGCGCAGGTGCTGCTGCATCAGCGCCGTGCTGATTGCGCCGGTCGACGTGCCGATCACCGCACCGGGCTTGCCGGCAAAGGAGTTCGTGCCCCACGGGCGCGACGCGATGTCGATGGCGTTCTTCAGCACGCCCGGTATCGAACGGTTATATTCCGGCGAGACGAACAGGATGGCCTCGGCCGCCTTGATCTCATCCTTCAGCGCCTTGCAGACCGGCGGATAGTCCTTGTCGAAATCCTGGTTGTAGAGCGGCAGGTTGTCGATGCGGATGTGCCTGAAATGCGCGCGGTGGCCCGCAATCTTTTCCAGTGCGAGCGCGAGTTCCTTGTTGATCGACTCCTTGCGCAGACTGCCGACGATCAGTGCGACTTCGGGGCGTGCTTTGCTCATTTCCTGCTTGCTCCTGTGAATAAAGTGAAACCCTCAAGCTCACGCCGCTTCGGTCAGATCCGCGGCAACCTTTTTCGATGCGCTGCGGCCTGCACTGTAGGGCATCGAGACCCCGCCTGGCAGGCGCTGCGCTAGTTTGCGAGGCCAGAACCCGCGTTGAGCCCGCTGCATCGGAACCTGTCCGCTCCAGCAGAGACCAATATATGGTCAACGGGTTCAATTGTAAGATGATACATGGGCGGAGCTGACAACTGCCCCGTAGCTCACGTCGCGTTGGAGCATTGACCGGTTTTCCTCACCGTGGGCGGTGCGGGTAGAAATTTCAAATCATCCGTTCTGACGCCATTTGCCGGGAGCCCCCCACCACCTCGTGAGGAGCAATTCGGAGTCCTTCATTGCCAACAGGCTCTTGCAATACCGGCAAACCGCTGGACCTTCCAAACCCAGCTCGCTCGGCAATCGGCTGGTGGCGAGTTGTCTGGGCAATGTATCTCTGGGAACAATCAGGCTGGCCTTCCCTGCTTTGGGACAATGCGCGTCTGGCAGCACAACTATGCCAGGTTTCGCGAGCCCAAGGCCGCATCATCGGAAAAATGGAGAACCTGGGATTCAACCTGCGACGCGAAGCGCACCTGAATACGATGACCGAAGACGTCGTCCGCTCCAGCGGAATCGAGGGCGAGAAGCCCGACAACGAAGCGGTCAGATCTTCACTGGCGCGACGATGCCAATGGTCCGATGCAGGTTGCTTCCGGACCCATCGGACACCGCAAGGTGCATTACGAAGCCCCTCCTGCCGCGCAACTTCCGGCGGCGATGGACCGATTCCTGGCATGGTTCGCTGCACCCAGTGACATCGATCCGCTGCTGACAGCCGGCCTTGCCCATATCTGGTTCCTCACGATCCATCCCATTGAAGATGGGAACGGTCGCATCGCACGCGCCATCGGCGATATTGCGCTTGCCCGTTCGGAGCAAAGTCCACAGCGCTTCTACAGCATGTCCGCACAGACTCAGCGGGAGCCTGCGACGTCCTACACGCAACTCGAGCGTACTCAGAAGGGTGGCCTCGACTCTGGGACTGCGACGCGCAGGCTGCTGTTTCACCATGGCATTTTCGGGCAATCCAATATTCGTACCATCAACGTTCACGCGGATTCCACGATCTCTTCCAGCCATGGCACGAGATGCTCCATGTCGAATCTGGCTTGGCCAAGCAGCTTGATGAACCTGTCGTAAACGGCTGCCGAGTCGCCGGCGATGGCATGGCCGTTGATTCGCAGAAAGACGTCGGCAACCGCGAACGCCGTGCGCTTGTTCCCGTCAATGAACGGATGATTCTGGACAAGGCTCTCCAGTAGCGCAGCGGCCTCGTGGATGATGGTGTCGTAGTAGCCCGTCTGCGGGCGATGGAGGGCTGATTCGAGCGCGCCGAGGTCGCGGACCCCCGGTGCGCCGCCGTAACGCTCGATCAGCAGCTGGTGGAAGAAGAGTGCGTCGACCGTGGTGACGTACTCCGTCATTTAGCCAGCGCGCGATACAACTCGTCGCGCTCCTTGAGGCTTTCCTGAAATGCCTCGAGTACGTTGCGTCGCGGCGCCTCTTGACGCTTGTGGGCGAGATACGCCCGCATCGCATCCCCAAGTACCGCCTGCAACTGGCGTCCTTCACGCGCGGCGATCTCCTGAAGCCCATCGAGAACTTCGGGATCGGCCTGTGAGGAGAATTTACGCAGAGTGCCCATGGCGCCTCTTTCTTGATGTAACTTGATGCGTCATGATAGATCAAGATCTGCGCAAATCAAGTATGCCCTTGGCACCGTTTCATTGGACCCGGATCCTTATGAATCAATCAGATAATGTGAACTCAGACTGCTCTCATGTGTCCCCGCCTCCACGCCTGGATGAATTGGGCACGGCGCAATGCGAGTAACAGGGGTGGCCCTTCCTCACTCGCTCGCTCGCTGTCTGAGACCAGATGGGCGAGCCGCGCAACGCTATATCGTCGAGTCAACGCGCGCAGATTTCCGGCCCCTGTACATCTCGGCGGCCACCGAACACGCGGCCGTCCAAGAAAGCAGGCTGCCACTTGAAGGTCCGTTGGCGCCATTGGCCTACTCGCACATCGACATGTGCCCCGCGCGGTCAGCGCCAGGGCCCACCGGGTGACCAAGTCCCCGGTTGACTGGCTGGCGTCCGCAGATCATCCAGCAGCGGTATCAGGAATTCGCTCAGGCGCCGCGAACACCCTACGGCAAAGTCGCCCGGGACCTCGACTCCCGTGCGCCGCGAGAACGCGCGGATCTGTGCGGGGCGAGTCGCGTTCTCCCAATACGCCGCGGTCAGGGCGATCGGCACGTCAGTGGGCACGGGTGTCCCCCTGCGCGCGAAGGTCTGGCGGACGGCATGCCCCAGGACTTCGCGATCGAATTCGAAGTGGCCTGCGAGATAGTAGATGTCGAAGAAATCCTTGATGCGGCTGTTGCTTTCACCGAGGACGACCATGGCCTCGAACTTCTCGGCGATCACCGCCTCCTTCGGATAGGCGAGTATGCGTGGCGCCGGAAAGTCGAGCAGCGTCGGAAAGGCGTACAGCGCGGGAGCCGGCGAAACCACATCGCCAACACCCATGTCGATCTGCAGAACGAGCCGGGCCGTCCCCACCTGCGCCGGAATCGTTGCACGAACGCCCGCGTATTCATCCTCTGCTCGGATCGCCTCCACCTCGATCTTGTCTGCATCGAAGCTCACAGCATCGGGCGGAACGGGTGCCGCCAGGATCGCGCGCAGGTCGGCGCGCACCGCATTGAATTCGGCGTCACCTCGACGCAGCAGATCCAGATCCCGTGTTGCTCGATAGGGTTGATCCGCCCACAGGCGCAGGAGCATCGCTCCCTTGAGTACGAAGCGCTCCCGAAGATCCGATGCGCCAAGCCGGTAGAGAAAGCGCTCCAGGCAATACGAGGTCAGGAGTGTCTGATAATCCGCACCGGTCTTTCTGGCCTGATTGAGCAGGCGGGTCGATACCGATGCACCGAGGTTTGCCTTGTCCTTCACCCCATGGCGTCCAGGTAAGGCTGCATGACTCGTGCAACCCGGCAGATCCGGGCGTGGCGCGCGAGTTCGTTGGCGCCGCCCCGATGTTTGCGCGTGAAATCCCGCAGGGCCTCGACGGCTACGTCGATGCCAACCTTGTTGCGGTACTTGAAGCAATCCGCGACCGTCTTCGCGGCTGAATACACGCGGATCGTCACGCCCTCGACGCGATGCTGCTCGACGCCGGCGGCCAGCGCCGCTTTGGAAAACCGGGCCACGCGCAGCTTTGGATAGTCGAGGCTGGGTTTGCGAGCGTCCTCCGCCAGCGCAATCCAGACTTCGTGGGGCGACTGAGTGGTCAGTTCGTGGAATCGAAGCGCCGTGAGCAGACAGAAGACCGCATTCGGTACGCGCTTGGTCACCTGGACCAGAGAGTGATGTTCCGAAGGGGCGTGATCTGCCGTGGCATAGAGCCCCCTTCCCACCCGGACCAGGACGCCCTCCTCGACGCAGCGCGCGAGGTCCACGCGCGTGACGCCGCGCGATTCCAGTTCGCGGGACCGCAGCACGCCCTGCTTCGCGAACAGCCGCCGCACTTGTTGTTTGCCCGCGAGGTTCATGGAGATTGATGATACAGACTGCACGGCGTTATACGCAACTCCAGACGTTTTGTATGCTCTGGCTGGTCAGCCCGTTACCGGGCTGGGGCCATTGTCACGCCGCACCACGGTCCGAACCACGGGAGTTTTTGCCGGTTTTGGCCAAATACCCGGTCTGACTTTCTTGCCTTCTTGGTAGATCATTTGCCGTGAGTGACAACTCGTCCCTGAACGACCGGAACCGCACATGAGCATCCAAACCCATGAGCACTTCGGAGAGAGACGGATTGCTCGCGGCTGCGCCGCTCGTCCCTCGCTGGTGCTCGGGACCGACGTCGCGCTTGCGCGCGCCGTCGTCGATCGCCGCCGCTTCGCGCCGGCTCCCCGAACCCCCTTGTCCATTTCTCGGGTTCGAATCCCCGGAAACCTGGGTGCAGATATTTGGCGGGAGAGAGGCATCCACACCGCCCCCCAACCTACTGATTCTCCCAAAGTTCTCTCGGGCACCGAATTTCGGTACCCCAAGAAATACCCCCAAGAGAACTGACTGAGAAATTGACCGCACCAAGCCGGCATCGGACAACTCTCGGCACCGGGTGAGATTATAGCCCAACATGGCGACGGGAACGGGCAAGACATCCTCTTCTCGTCGGAACGCGCGCGGCTGACCGAGATGGCGATCTCGACGTGGTCGATGTGAAGTCCTCACAAGCATCACACAGGAACTTTACCGCGAGCTGAGTGGGCTTGATCGTCATTGCGTACTCTTTGTTCTATGGCTAAAAACGCCTGTCGATCTACGCACTGCGCAAGACTGGCGGGCAACGCCCAACTCAGAGCCCCAAAGTGCCCTCGAGTTGCGCAAAGATCGCCTCGGGATCGTCCGAGTCAGGCATCGGGATGAGGCGAGCCAGTGCAACTTCATTCCTGCGCATCAGGCAAGCGTGTACGTCTTCCGGTGTAGCGCTTGACTCCAAGCGCATACCAATGGCACCAGCAATTGCGTGCCATCGTTGGTGATCGGGAATCGACCTCGACAATCCAAGTAAGAGTGCGAGCTGAACTTCCGGAGAAGCGGTCGCGAGATCGGCTGCTCGCAGGAGGCGAACACCGATTTCAGCAGCCCCGAGTGTCAGGAACACGTAATCGTCGACTGCACCGCCCAACGCTTCGACATCTGGGCGCAGGGAGCCGATGTTCGGCCCGCATGCGGAGCCAGCGGGCCAGCTGACTACGATTTCATCTCGCGGAGACTTAAATACGAGACGCTGTCCTGGTTGACAGCCAACGAGGGCCGCAACCGATGGATGCAGCGCGCGTCCGCTACCGCGCAGCGTCTCGCTGTTGATTTTGACGCGCAGTAGCCATTGCTCAGCGACACGGTACAGCCCAGGACAGAATCGCGGGTCCGAACGTACGGTTTTCATTTCGTCAGGTGCACGGAGGCGCACTCTTCCTTCGCTCATTTTGATGAACATGGGCGCGGAGAGGTATTGATAGACCGAATTGGCTTTGACGCCGTAGCGTTGCGAAATCACCTCGATGAGGTGTTGAGTATCAGCCACTCCGCCTTGCCGCGTTATCTCTTCGGCGATCTCCTCCGCAATGCCGGTGTATTCGTCATATTGCGCCCACTCCCGCAGGGCGAAATGACCTTGCCGGCTCGTTCGTTTGAATCTTTCATCCTCGAGGAGCCGGCTGCGCAGTGATCTGACGTTGTCGCAATCCACTAATGGTAGGAGTTCGTCCGCGGTGATAGGAACACCTCTGTAGCGCAGAACCTGTTCGGCGCGATCCGGAATGTTGCTCAGACGTAGCAACCATCCGCCGTCCATTTCGAGAAAACCGATCGTGCGCAGCCATTCGGCATGATGAGGCACTCGGATGTCTGCCCTCACAAGCGCCTCCTGCGCTGCTTGAGGCGACAGCCAGCCTCTATCGTCCAGAGCGGAAAGGAGCGCGTCGAGGGTCATTGACACCAACGCGCGATCGACCACCTCCCAAGTTCCGAATTTCTCGTAAGGGCCCGCAATCCAGAGGAGGCAGGCACTGATCAGTGCTCGATCATCAGCGCTCGAGATGGAGGAGAACAGTTCCGAGAAATACAGCGAGTCCGAATCGGCTGGGAATGCCGATCCGAGTGCAGTTCGCACCTTCTTCGCTAGATCGCGGGCCGGCTGCCCGTCCGGACTGGCAAGAAAGCTTTGAAGGCGGCGCCGCAGGCGCGTTTCAATCTGCCGGATTCGCTCACGCGTGACGTCGAACTGTGCACCAAGTTGCTCCAGCGTCAACGTACAGTCGACGATTCGACTGCGAATGACGGCACGCTCTCGCGTTGGAAAGCTGCCTACGTAATCGAGCAGCGACTGTTCAGGTGCAACTGGCGCAATCGGGAATAGAGCGCATCGTGGCGCGATGTCATTTGCTGGTCTCGGCACCACAGTCTCGAACGCGGGTTCGAATTGCAGCTCACCCGTCGTCATCCCGAGCCGTAGACCATATCTAGCGAGAGCATCGGAAATTTCCGTAAGCGTTCGTCGTCCGAGATTGGGCCAAGACAGCAGTTCAAACTCAGTGAGCCGCACGAGTTCGCCGATCGTCGCGATGTCCTTTCGCGTCAAACAATTGTTGGCGCGAACGGAGAGCTGCAGCGTCATCACGGATAGACCTGCGAGGCCACTCGATTCTGCGATTGCAACAGCCGATGCTGCGCGGCTCACAACGACACTCACCTGTTTCGTACCTTATGCGATGGTGAGTGGGGCTCAATCGATGAGCTTGCCCAGTTCGAATTCACCTGAGCCTTCATCTGGGCGGCTGCGCTCTGCGTTGATCATGAGAACGACCGTTTCGAGCACGTCTCGGGCGCCGCGAATCTCTTCTTGGAGCACCTCGAGACCGCCGTTCGCATACTCTTCGAACGCGCGGGCGCGAGCGTCCACTGCCTCGTCTGAGTCCGAAAGCACGCTCGGCTTGGGATCGGGATGGAGTGCGATGAGATTCATCATCGTGTCGTATCCCTGTCTGTCGAAAACGCTCTGCCGAATCGGCTCGGCCAGTGGCTCAGCGAGCGGGCTGCGGCGATTTCTCTTGATGCCGACAGCCGCGGCGAACACAAGCACATCCGCAATCAGTGCGAAAGGTCCAGTCGAGTCCTCGACCGCCTGAAGGCGACGGATCACCTCAGTCTTATCCTTTGAATACGCTATGCGGCGCTCAAGCATTGGGCACCTCCAGGATTGTGGTGTACTCGTACTCATTCGGACTCGGTTTTACGAGCTCGTGGGAACGGCCGGACACCTCGATGGATTCGCTGCTCAACTCCTGCTTGGGCGAAAAATACTGCAGCACGTACGATCGACCGACGCGCCCGCGCAACGACTGTTCCACCTCACCTCGCCACTGCGTGTTCGTGACCATGATGACCACCTGATCCGCGAGCCGAGTAATGTGATCGGCCACCTGGCGACGATACGTAGGCCCCAGGCTTCCAAACGGTGAATCCATCACGAGTGGGAACTTACTGCTTTCGGGCCCAGGCAGACGTTCCTTGCGCGCTTGATAGTCGCGCACCAAGTCGATCACCCCTCCAATGAAGCACAGGCTGAGGACCTGACTTTCGCCTTGGCTTGCCGCGACCGGCAAAGGCATTCCTCCAGCGGATTCCCGCAAGCGCAGCGAATAGTCATCGCCGATCTCCGGCACGTACGGAGTAAAGGAGATGATGTCGAAGAGCGCGCGGACCTTCAGACTCAACTCAGCCCTGAACTTTGTTTCGAACCGCTGCTTTGAGCGTGTGATGCGATCGATCACCTCTCTGGCAGCATTGAGGCGACGCTGCACCAGCTGTTGCCGCGCCTCTGTTGCCTGGTGACGGGCAAGGGCTGTCTCTATTTCATCCAATCGTTTTTCTTGCTGCTTAATGTGGCCGGTGCAAGCGCCTTGCTCCAACAGGTCCCGTTCAATAGCGGCCTTCGTTTGCTGAAGTCGCCCTTCCAACAGTCCGAGTTCCTCTTCGCCACTGTGCCTGAGCTGTTGGCTGATCTCATCGAGCTGTAACTCAATCCGTGACAACTCTTCCCGATCCGCTTGACGACGCCGTTGATACTGGTCGAGTTGAGCCCAGAACTGCGTGGTTTGGTCTTCGAGTTGCTTTACCTCGGCGCCCATCCGGATGGCCTTCTCCTCCACGTCGGCGAGCCCGGCCCGATTTTTCCATCCTTCGACGACAGATCGGGCATCTGGTGCGTCATGTCCTAGACTGCGGCCACAGATGCACTCGTCTCGTGCGAGCAAGTCCTCTACAAATTGTCGCTTAATGCCCGCGGGGAGTTCACCACGCTGCCGCATGGCGCTCAACACTTCGTGATACGTGGTGCAGACTGCCGGCAGGAAGATCGTGTAAGCACGGCTGCTGATCAGCGCGGATAGCTCTTCAGTGACCTGCTGCAGCGAGGCCTCCCTTCCCTCCTTGTCCTGAATCAATCCATCGCGGCGCTCCTGGAGCTCGCGCGCGGAGCGGAGCGTCCTTAAGCGATTCTGAATCTCTTCTTCCGTCTGTCTGTGGCTTTCAATGTTGGCGGCGAGCTCACGAAGGCGTCGCTTCTGGGTGGCAATGGTCTCCTCGACGGATCGCTTCTCTTCGAGCAACTGCACAGTCTGAGCATCGCCGACGCGTTCGTACTCGTTCTCGAGCGCCCGCTTTGCGGCGCCCACGTGTCGAATAGCGCGCTCGAGGATCTCAAGCGAAGACAGCTTCTTAGTTGCATTGGTGATGTCGGCACGCTCTTCGTCCTTCGGCTGAACCAACCGCTCGATTCTTTCACCATCAAAGAAGAAGTATGTGTGCAGATCCTCGGGCAAGACGCGCCCGATGGCGTCCTCGATTGATTGCTCTTGCTTCCATTGACCATCGGGCCCTGCCCACTGCAACTCCGGGATCGCATCGCCGATTTGCGTAGCCTCCACTTCGGTCTGACCACGCCGAACTCGGCTGGTTTTGCGAAGGACATACTTGTATCCGAGGTGCTCAAACTTGATCTCCACCCACGCTTCGACGACCTCGTTTGGTTTTGCCTCGCGGATAGCGGCGTTGTTCACCACCTTTTCTGGAAGTAGGAAACCGCGGCTCGTTGTTCCATACAGCGTCCACGTGAAGGCATTGAGCAGCGCCGTTTTGCCCGCGCCGTTCGTGCCGAAGAACATGGTGATCGGCCGTTCGCTGGTACCGCCAAACATGATCTCCGGCGAGGATCCGCGAAATTGTCTGAAGTTGTGGAGCTTCAGAGATAGCAACCTCATTTGATCTCCTCCCTGATGATCCGCAGGACGTCATCGTTGAGGTGTGGTTGCCTCATATAGAGACGTTCTTTCTCAAGCGTAAGAACTCTGGCGATGATCCTCACGATCTCAGGATCACCCGTTTTCAGTGGCTCGAAGGCATCGAGCGCTTTGTCGTCTCCAGGCGTGTTCTCGCTCATCTCTAAATGTCCATCAGGTTGAATGCCTTCTGCAGTTCGAATACCACGGCCCGTGTCTCCCCCGCGTTGAGGGCGATATCAGCGAACTCGGCGAATCGGACCAACTCCTTGCGCAACAGCGATCGCTCGGCGGCGCTGTTGCGCGCCTCCCGCGGAGGCACGACGATCATGTCGTAGATCTCCGCAAACTCTTTTCCTGGGGCTTGTCGCAGCACTCGCCCGCGCCGTTGCACGAATTGTCTTGGATTGGTGCTGCTCGCCAGGATGACCGCGGTTCGTACCGATGGGATGTCGACCCCTTCGTCGAGACAGCGTATCGCGACCAGCCCTTGCAGGCGCCCCGCAGCGAGATCTTCACGCAAACTGTCGCGCTGTTCCGTGTCGGTTTCGGCAGTATATGGAGCGACTTTGATATGAAGCTCGGAGCCCAGGATCCGGGTGACCTCGTCGACCTGCCTGCGAAAGGCATCATCAAGGTCACTTTCCACCTGTCCATCGCCGCAATAAAACAGCATGTGCGTAGCGTCGCGATGTGCCTGCGCGATCTTGCGCAACGCGTGCAGTTTGTTTGCTGCAGTCCCAATAAGTCGTGCACGCCGCAGCAACAGGGCGGTCAGTGCTGAGTTCTTGGGATCATCTTCGTCCACCCCATACAAACGTGAGATTCTGAGGCTGAGATCGAGATACTCAGTGCGCTCGTCCTCAGTCAGCTCCACCAGAATCGGGTAATAGCGATATCGGGTCAGGGCATCCAGATCTATCGCTTCCCTTATCCCCAGGCGTGGCTCGAGGATGCTGCCGAAGTAACTCTGCAGTCGCTGCGTCCCCTCATCATCGAACCATCGTTCCGGTGTGGCAGATAATCCGAGTCGCAGCCGAATGTTCTCCGGAAGCGAAGCTGCGTTCCTCGTTGCGCCAAAGTTATGGACTTCGTCGGCGATCAACAACGTCTTGTTTGGGAAGTAACGTAGCCGTTGTTGGAAAGCGTCAGAGCAAAAGCTTGAGTTCGTGGCGATGACGCAGAGAAAAGACCGCGAATCCAGCTGTAGCTGCGATAGACGTTGGGTTAGCTCATCGAACCAATGATCCCTGGATTCGAACGCAAGGAGCGGATTCATCCCGAACGCCAAGCATTCTCTTCGCCACTGGGTGACTAGGTGCTTGTAGGGACACAGAATGATTACTGCCTGCAGATCAAACTTGTCTGCAAGCCGGGCGGTGACGGCAAGAGCGGTGATGGTCTTGCCTGTACCGGTGGCCATTTGCAAGATGCCCGCGCCGTTGCTGCGAAACCAGCTGGCGATCGCGGTTTCCTGATATCCCCGAAGTGCCAAGGAACGCGGCAGCGCCGGCCGACTCGACGCACGAGCCTTCGGAATCGGAATTGAGGCAGTCTCCGGATCGAACGGTGGTGGCGAATCTGGCTTGTAGGCGGCGAGGAGCTCTCGACTCACTTCGTTGAAATCAAGAACGACGAGTCCGTCTGTCGCGTCACTCCAGAGCCGCTGAAAAGCAGCTAACTTCCTCGCAACACGCATCTGTGGGTCATGCCAGGAACAATAGACGTCAATGGATTCGAAGTTCGTGACGAGTCCGCCTTCTGTCTCGTTGCCGGAACCCGTGAATGCAACGTGATTGCCACAGGCATCCGAAAAGATGCCGATCTTTTCGTGATAGATCCCGCGCGAGAGTCGGCCCGTGTCAGCGTCGACTCGAAGTGCGATTTTGATGTCTAGACTGCCGTTCGCGATCATCCAGGACAAGGCCGCGAGCCGGTTCTTGATCAATGCCTGCTCAGGATCTGTCATCGCGCGACGGGCGGCGTTTCGGAGTACGTCCACCCGAGACTGATAGCCGTGCTCGATTGCCTGCACGTCGTCTTCGATCAGTTGCGGCGAGACGACCAGTTGAACGGTACCGTCTGTTTTGATGAGTTCCGCCAATCCCTTCGCGGCAAGCGCCAGTCCGCTACTTGAAAAGTAACCGGCCGCGCGCCGGTAAATCGCGCTGCGCTGCAAACACGGGACGTAGAAGTCTCGGACGACGTTCCCCTCGTCCGATCGATACGAGATATCCAGCGCTAGCTCGGAGAGGCTAGGCAGACGATGAATCTCGCGTCTTGATTGAGCATCGCCCGTCAATTTATGAGTCCGTCTTACGAGTCCGTCGATTTTTTCTAATTGATCACGTACCGTCGCAGAATGGCAACGCCAGATCAAATTTACGTGATGAATTTACCATACCGTGGTTGGGCGCATTCGAACCGAGATCACCAATTGGTGAGGCGCCGAGCACTTGTATCGGCACTGCGAGTGCTATTGGTAAGGGGTAGGTCATGCCAGAGGTGGACGCCAGCAATTCGGACGTTCGTACTTGCAAATCGTGCTCAAAGCCAAAGCCGATTTCTGACTTCCATCACTTCGGCAAGGATCTCTCCCGCGTGGGCAAATGGTGCGAAGACTGCTACCAGCGTCATTCGCGGCGCAAGCGAACGAGCGCGAGAGAGTAACAAGCAATTGCGGAGCGAGCGGTGGTTGGCAAGGAAGTCGGTAGGCGGCGGTACGTCCACGTCGAGCAACTGCCTGAATTGGAGAGCGGAATCTGCAATCTCGTTGAGCAGGCGCGCGAGGTCCTGCAGCGGCACACGGCGGCGTCATGCAACGTCCTTCGCATCAATGAAGACCTCGCGGAATTCGCCTTCCTTGACTATCCCGCGCTGGCGCAAGTGCCATTTCCTCGACTGGCCAACAGCTGGCGCGTGCATCCTGCGAGTTCTCTGATTTCTCACCGCACCTATACCGAATCGCTCAACCCACCGATTCTCCATCGCACGGAGCTACTTCTCGGTGATACCCAGATCGCGTCCCCGGGCGTGGTGTAAGAGTCGTGAGTCTTGGCTCAGTTGAACTCCTGCTCAGTTGACGACGGCCGACAACCGAGCGGTCTGATTCTCCGCGAGTGCCTGCAGACCTTCAAGCGGCAGATAACGTCGCTGTAGCTGCCACTCGTCGTTCTGCTCGAGCAGCAGCGCCCCGACGAGCCGCGTGATGGCCGCTTCGTTCGGGAAGATGCCGACGACGTTGGTGCGCCGCTTGATCTCGGCATTCAGCCGCTCCAGCGGATTAGTGCTGTGGATCTGCACCCGGTGAGACTTGGGGAAGCTCATGAAGGCCAGCACGTCGGCTTCCGCAGCGTCCATCAGTGCAGCGAGCTTGGGGAATTTCGCTCGCAGCTGGTCGGCGACCGAGCGCCACTGCGAGATCGCTGCCTCCTGCGTTTCCTGCGCGAACACCGTGTTGATCATGGCCAGTACCATCTGACGCTGACCCTTGCCCGCGTGCGCCAACGCATTGCGCAGGAAGTGCACGCGACAGCGCTGCCAGGTCGCCTTCAGCACCTTCGCTGCCGCCGCTTTCAGGCCTTCGTGGGCGTCGGAGATCACCAGTTTCACCCCGCGCAGCCCACGGCGGGTGAGCGAGCGCAGGAAGCTGGTCCAGAACGGCTCGGCTTCCGATGGACCGATCGCCATGCCGAGCACTTCGCGCATACCCTCGGTGTTCACCGCCACAGCGATTATTACGGCCACCGACACGATCCGACCGGCCTCGCGCACTTTCAGGTACGTCGCGTCGATCCACAGATACGGCCAGTCGCCCTCGATGGGTCGCTCCAGGAAGGCATGCACGCGCTCATCGATCTCCGTGCACAGGCGGGAGACCTGGCTCTTGCTGATCCCGCTCATCCCCATCGCCTTCACCAGCTCATCCACCGAGCGGGTCGAGACGCCCTGCACGTAGGCTTCCTGAATCACGGCGGCGAGCGCCTTCTCAGCGGTGCGGCGCGGCTCGAGGAAGCCGGGAAAATAGCTACCTTTACGCAGCTTCGGGACCTTCAGATCAACCGAGCCGGCGCGCGTCTCCCACAGCCGCTCGCGATAGCCATTGCGGCTGTTCAGCCGTTCCGGGCTTCTCTCCCCATACGCCGCGGCACACAGCCCCTCAGCGTCCATTTCCATCATCCGCTGGGCGACGAACTGGATCATCTGCTTCAGCAGGTCCGCGTCCGCACCCTTCTCGGCGAGCTCAGCCAGTGCGATATTGGTCTTGGTGGTGGTCATCGTGTTGTTCTCAGTGAAGTTAAGCGTGGTAACTCAACCTTACCAAGACTCACGATGGCCGCCGCCTCTCGCGGTCAGCGGCCCGCTCTTACACCACCATCAGGGACGCGATCGATACCCACCCGCAGAGGAGCAACTTAGAGCAGTTGACAAACGTCTGTGAGGCGCTCGGCTTCTTTGCGAATGCGAGCGTGATCGGCTTCCCGATCCCGCGATCCCGAAGCATGGAATGGAGAACCTCGCGCCTTGGTGGTTTAGTTGGCTCGAAGAACGTCTCGATGCCTTTTGGTGGGTGATATACCAATCGCTGTATCGATCGCAGCTGATCCTGCATTGGCTCCCGTTGATCGCATTTTTCGTGGCGTGCGCGCTGATCGAAGGTCTCGCGCAGCGTGCGCTCAGCATCGCTTCCAACATCGGCGTTCCACCGCAGGCTTCAACGCCGCGGTGGCGATGCGCAGTTTTCGACAGCTATTCGCGAAAGCTCGTGAGAATTTCCACATCGGAGTCGACGCGAGGAAACACACAGCTCATCACGCTGACTCCGCGAATCGAGTCCAATGCCGAACTGCACGCTAACGCCGCATCGAGCGCGAATCCCATCGAGCTCCTCATCGAACCCGATCGGTCGATCAACACCGTGACCGCAGTGTTGATGTCCTTGCTCATCGTTTTGCGTTTGAAGACCCCAGGATCTCCCAACACCGCCTTCACAAATCGACGAGGGCCCGTTCGAACACCTTGCCGCTTGTACCGCACCTGCGAGAGTCGCGAGGACTCCACGAAGGCGCGCATCCGTCGTGCGGCCGACGATCGTGGAGTTGGCGTTGCCCAGCACTTGCCTCGCACGGTCCTCAGAACCGAGTTTCGCGACGAAGTCCGAGAACGTTTGCGAAAAGAAGATGACGCAGTAGCCCGCACCGCGTCCCTTGTTCAACATCTGGATAAAAGGCTGATTGACCGCTTCGTTTCCTTCCATACGCGGAGTACCTTCTTGCGGGCTGCTTCGGGGAACGTGTAGATATCGACCCCGATGTCGTCGCCGTTCCACAAGTCTTCGAAATGCGAGCGCTTGCGTGCAGCCCGGTCCGGGCTGTCCCAGCAGGCGTACACGTCGATACATTCGCGGTTGTGCTCGAAGGCATTCCGACTTTCGTTCGACGAACCCGTGAAGGCTACATAGTCCTTGTCGTCGATGATGAAGACACGGATCTTCTCGTGATAGATGCCCGTGCCGGTCTTTGGCGTGGCAATCTTGATCTCCAACCGTTCCATCTCCAGCAGCCGGGCCAGCCGACTAACCCCGTCGCCAACACCGTCGGCGAATTCCGTTTCAATGACCTCTTCAAGGTGATGGGCGCAGGGCGTTTCTTTTGCTACGCCGTTCGAAATGGCCTTCATGTCGTCGGGCGACAGCTCGACGGAGGTGACGAGCCGGATACGACCGCCGTTGCGGATGAACTCCCCAAGTGGTGCGCCGAACGCTTCGAGCGCTGTACTGGAGAAATAGCCAACCGCGCGCCAATAGGTCTTGGCCTCCCGCAGGGAAGGCCGAAGAACTGCTCGACGATGTCGTCGTAGCCCGAACGGTAGTCTTGCCGATAGGCGATATCTCGAAGGCTCATTCTTATCTCTTTCCGATTGCCGCAGTGTCCGCCCGGACATGAAAAGGCCGCGCCCTCCAGACCAGTCCGCCGCGGCCGCCTCTCCGCTTGGGCCGAAACGAGCTACTGCTACGGAAAAGAGTGCGTTATTAAGCTTTGTGAATCAACAGAATACAGCCGAAATCGCCCGAAGGTTGTTCCATCTCCCACGGCAGCGCCTTACTTGAAGGATGCAATCCGTCCGGCAATCTCCGTCCAATCGACCGGCCCGGTCATGTGGCACCAGGACAAACGGACAGCTCCGGCGAGGGCGTCTCCGGGCAGGTCCATCGCCTGGAGCACATGGCTCGGCTCGTAACTCTGCGACGTGCAGGCTGATCCGTTCGAGACGGACGCGATGTCCTTGAGCGCCACAATCAGCGCTTCGGAGTCGATTCCATCCACAGAAAAGTTCAGGACATGCGGCAGTGCGAGCGCCGGATCGCCGTGCAGTCGCGCCCCTACGGGTTCGAGAGCCGCGAGCGCTTCCTGGCGGATTGCCTCGCATCGTCTGCGGCGGGCGTCCGCATCTTTCAGGGCGATCTTGGCGGCAAGACCGAATCCGACGATCAGCGGGACCGGCAGGGTTCCGGGACGCAGTCCGCGTTCCTGCCCGCCGCCATAGACAAGAGGCTGGAGCGGGGGACGCACGAAGCCGCGCTTGCGCAGGACGAGCGCGCCTACGCCCAGCGGGCCATAGACCTTGTGTGAACTCACGCTGATGAGGTCGATCCGGGGATCGCGCAGCCTCTCTATGTCCTTACCGAATCCCTGCGCCGCATCGACGTGGAAATACGCCTCGTGATCCTTGAGCGCCGAAGCGATCTCCGTCAGCGGCTGCCGGACCCCCGTCTCGTTGTTCACATGCATGACCGAGACGAGCAGCGTATCGGGGCGAAGCGCGACCCGGATGTCGGCGGCGCGCACCGCTCCCGAAGCGTCCGGCTTGACCAGCGTGACCGAGATGCCGCGCCGTGCGAGAACATCGAGCGGTTCGAGGACCGCCTTGTGCTCGATGGCCGTGGAAATGACGTGCTTGCGCCCGGTCTTCTCCGCGTGGCTGGCGAGTCCGAGCAGGGCCAGGTTATTGCTCTCCGTTGCGCCGCTCGTAAAGACCACGTCATCCCCGGACGCACCCACAACAGCGGCGATTTCCTCGCGGGCCGCGATCACTGCCCGCTTGGCGCGTAGACCGTATTCGTGCGTGCGGCTCCCGGCGTTCCCGATCTCCTCAGTGAACCACCGCGCCACCGCCTTCTGAACCGCAGGCTCCATCGGAGCGGTGGCGTTGCAGTCGAGATAGACGGAGGTTGCCTCGTTCTGTATGTTTGTAGATGCAAACGTACGTTTCATGTTTGACAAACAATCGCCTATGTGTTTGAGTCAGTTTTATGTAACCACGGCCTGTCGAGCAAGGAAATTCTAATGGATGCAGGCGAATACAGATTTCCTGCGATACGAGGCATTCAAGCCCAGCGCGAATATTACGTCTC
This sequence comes from Steroidobacteraceae bacterium, assembly GCA_044226785.1. Classification (GTDB taxonomy): domain Bacteria; phylum Pseudomonadota; class Gammaproteobacteria; order Steroidobacterales; family Steroidobacteraceae; genus TMP-86. Next base: position 124,515 of record JBGAGK010000007.1, read on the forward strand.
CATGTGCCCGCTCCGTGTGCTTCCGAAGCTCTTTCTCTTCGATGAAGAGGGATTGGTTCCCGAGTTACGGGCGCAGCGCCAACTCAACAAGGCACGTGTTCCCGACCTCAGCCGCTACATCACCGAGAATCTGGATAACTACGTCTTCTCCGCCATTACCGTTTCCGTTGATGCCGACGTGACGTTCGAGAAGATGGCGAGTGAGAACGGGGTGGAGCGGATGGGGCTCTTGCGCATCCCTCTGACCGCCCGGTTCATCATCAATGACGGGCAGCACCGCCGCGCCGCCATCGACATGGCTCTGCGCGAACGACCGGAGCTGGGCGACGAGACCATCGCCGTCGTCTTCTTTCTCGATCACGGGCTCGAACGCTGTCAGCAGATGTTCGCCGACCTCAACCGCTATGCGATCCGCCCTTCCAAGTCACTCGGCATCCTGTACGACTACCGCGACGAGACGGCGAAGCTCGCCAAGGAGCTGATCGCGCGCTCACCCGTATTCCGCGACGTGGTCGAACTGGAGAAAACCAATCTCGCACCGCGTTCCAAGAAGCTATTCACGCTCAGCGCGCTCTACCACGCCACCGAAGACCTCCTGGATTCGGACGATGAGCAGAACCCGGAGAACGCCGCGCAGCTTGCGCTTGCGTTCTGGGAAGAGACCGCCAAGCACATGAAGGAATGGGGACAAGTGCGGGACGGTAAACTGGCCGCAGGCGAAGTCAGAACCAACTACATCCATTCGCACGGCGTCGTCCTCCAGGCGCTTGGGCGGGCCGGACAGACGCTCATCAAGCGATATCCGAAGTTCTGGTCCAAGAAGCTCGCCGCGCTGGACGACATAGACTGGCGGCGGACCAACGGGTCCTTGTGGGAGGGGCGCGCCATGATCGGCGGCAACGTCTCGAAGACCCACCAAAGCACAATCCTTACGGCCAATGTCATCAAGAAGAAGCTCGGCCTTGATCTGACGGCGGAAGAAGAGAAATTCGAGAAGGCATATCGAGGGGGCAATGGCTCGAAACGGCACTAGCAAAGGCACGCCTTCGGCGTTCGCAGAATCCGGAATCAAGACCGTCATCGCGGATCTCAAGACTGAGATCGCGACGCTCTACAGTTCGGATCAAACGCCGTGGGTAATCGGCTATAGCGGCGGCAAGGATTCAACGGCGACGTTGCAGCTTGTCTGGCTTGCGCTCGCCGACATTCCGATCGAGAAGCGGACCAAGCCCGTCTACGTCATCAGCACCGATACGCTGGTTGAGAATCCCATCGTCGCGCTGTGGGTCTCGAAGTCGCTTGCCAAGATGGGCGAACAGGCCGCGCGCCAGCACTTGCCCCTGACCGCGCACCGCCTGACGCCTCAACCCGAAAACACATTCTGGGTGAATCTGATCGGGCGCGGCTACCCCGCGCCGCGCCCGAAGTTCCGCTGGTGCACGGAGCGCCTCAAGATCATGCCGTCAACACACTTCATCAATACGGTTGTGCAGAAGCACGGCGAAGCAATTCTCGTGCTTGGTACGCGCAAGGCCGAGAGCGCGGCCCGCGCCCGCGTGATGGAGCGATTCGAGGCCAAGCGCGTCCGAGAACGCCTCAGTCCGAACGGCAGCCTGCCGAACTCCTTCGTTTACACGCCAGTCGAAGACTGGACAAACGACGATGTCTGGATGTTCCTCATGCAGGTCGCGAACCCTTGGGGGTTCAATAACAAAGACCTGCTGACCATGTATCAGGGCGCGTCCGCCGACGGCGAATGCCCGCTCGTTGTCGATTCATCGACGCCGAGTTGCGGCGATAGCCGCTTCGGATGTTGGGTCTGTACGCTGGTCGAGAAAGACAAGTCGATGCAGGCCATGATCCAGAACGACGACGAAAAGAGCTGGATGTTGCCGCTGCTCGAACTGCGCAACGAACTCGATCCGCCGAAGACGGTGGATGCAGATCGTCCGCTGCGGGACTTCCGGCGCATGAACGGCGCGGTCCAGCTCTTCAATGACCGTCCGATCCCCGGCCCCTACAAGCAGAACGTCCGCGAGGACTGGCTGCGCAAAGTTCTAAAAGCGCAAAGGCATATTCGCGACAACGGCCCAGAGGAAGTCCGGGACATCGAACTGATTACACTGGCCGAACTGGAAGAAATTCGACGCATATGGGTGGTCGAGAAGCACGAGATCGAAGACAACTTGCCGAGCGTCTACGAGGCGGCGACCGGGCAGCCTTATCCGGGCGGACGGATCGACGACAATCTGGTGATGGGTGCGGCCGAGATCGACATTCTGCGCGACCTATGCGGTGAGGACGCGCTGCACTTCCAGCTCACGCGCGAGCTTCTGTCCATCGAGAAGCGCCACAAGTCGATGCTTCGCCGCGCGGGCTTGTTCGATGCAGTCGAGCAGGCGTTCTACCGAAACTTCTACGACAACGAAGACGACGCCGTCGCGCGGGCGCGCCAGCACCGCGACGCGCTTGACGATGCGCAAGAGCGTGTGTTCGAGGAGCGTTCACAGATCGTGCAGAAGCCGCTCGATCTTGCTGTTGGCGAGGATGAGCGATGATTCTCGACGAAATTACACTGCACAATTTCGGGCTTTACAGCGGGCGCCAAAGCATCACGTTGACCCCAGCGTCGCAGGACAAGCCGGTCATTCTGTTCGGCGGATTGAACGGCGGCGGAAAGACGACGTTGCTGGACGCGCTGCAACTCTGTCTTTTTGGCGGTCATGCCAAGACATCGAGCCGGGGATCACTTGCGTACCCTGAATATCTGGCGCGCTGTATTCACCGGGGTTCCGACTCGCCGGAGGCGGGAGTGCGCATCAGCTTCCGCCACACGGTAGACGGACAGGAAGAGTGCTACGTCATCGACCGATCCTGGCGTCTGGCAAACGGCGGCTGCAAAGAGCGGTTCGAAGTCCTCAAGAACGGCGCTCTCGATCCGGCGCTGGCCGATAACTGGGCGAGTCAAGTGGACGACTTTATTCCGGCCAACATCGCGCACCTGTTCCTGTTCGACGGCGAGCAGATCGAACGCTACGCCTCGCAACAGGACTCATCGCTTCTGATCGGCACAGCTATCCAGAATCTTCTCGGGCTCGACATGGTCGATCAGCTCGACAAAGACCTCCAGGTCTATGAGCGCAAGAAGCGGTTACAGGAGAAGGACCAAGGCGCGCAGACTGAAATCACAGCGATGGAGAAAGACCTCCGTGACATGCGGAGTGCAACGGAGACCCTGAATCAGGAGCGTGCCTCGCTGCGCACGCACCAGATCGACCGCAAGCGCCGCGAACTCGCGCAGGTAGAAGAGAGGTATCGAAAGCTCGGCGGCAATCTCTACGACGAGCGCCTCAGGATCGAAGAGTGTCTGGCCGACGCCGACAAGGCCGTTGTCACCGATGCGGGCGAACTTCGTGAACTGGCTTCGGGCGCACTGCCCCTCGTTCTTGTGAAAGCCTTGCTCAAGTCGGCGGAATCCCGCGACCAGCACGAAGAGGAAAGCCGCCGCGCGCGGGATGTGCTTGGCACGTTAAAGACGCGCGATCAATCCGCGCTCAAGCGCATGCGTTCGCAGTTCAGGGACAAGAAGGTCGCCGACACACTCAAGGCGTTTTTCGATGCAGATCGCGCGGAGCGCGAATCGCTTAGCAAAAAGGAGACGCTGCTCGACCTCTCGCAGGATGTTCGCAGCGACATACACTCCTTGCTGCGCGGCGATCTGGATGCCCTGACCAAAGAGTCCGTGCGGCACGTTCTCAAGCACAAGAAGCTGGAAGCGGCGGCGCGGAAGATCCGCGCCGAGCATGACAGTATTCCAGGCGAGGACGTAATTGCCGAACTGGCCGGAAAGCGGAACGCCGTTCGCAAGGAGATCGCCAATCTCGAAGACCGGCACGCGGAGCTGGCCCGCGAGGTTGAACGGCTTGAGCGTGACATCCTGCGTAAAGAACAGTCGCTGGCCCGCCTTCTCGAAAAGGACGCCGTGGCCCGCCGTCACCGCGAAGACCAGGAGCGCATCCTGCGTCATTCGTCACGGGTCCGCACAACGCTTGAAGCTTTCCGCAGCGCGGTGATCGCGCGCCACGTCCGGCGGATCGAGCAGCTTGTGCTGGAGAGCTATCAGCAGCTTCTGCGCAAGGCGTCACTCGTCACGCGCCTGTCGATTGATCCCGTCAGCTATGCGCTGACGCTCTACGGACGCGACGGTGCACCGCTCAGCCCCGAACGGCTCTCGGCGGGTGAACGGCAGCTTCTGGCGATTGCTCTCCTCTGGGGACTGGCAAAGGCGTCGGGCCGCCCGTTGCCGACGGCCATCGACACCCCGCTCGGACGATTGGATACCGGGCATCGCTTCCATCTGGTCGAGCGATACCTTCCGTTTGCGAGCCATCAGGTTCTGCTGTTCTCCACCGATGAGGAAATCTCCGGGGACTATCTCGAACGCCTTCGCCCGTGGATCGGTCGCACTTATCACCTGACTTATAACGACGATCAAGGGCAGACCCGCGTGGTCCCTGGATACTTTACAGCGCAGGAGGCGGCGTAATGGCCATCGAGCACATCAAGCTTTCGCAGCAAGGCAAGGATCAGCTTATCAAGCTCAAGCGGGTGACGGGCATCGAGCACTGGAATGTCCTCTGCCGTTGGGCGCTATGCGTCTCGCTGGCGGAGACGAGCGTTCCGCCGTCGAAGAAGATTCCTGCGGACAGCAACGTCGAGATAAGCTGGAAAGTCTTCGGCGGGCGCTATGCCGACGTCTACTTGGCTTTGCTCAAGGAGCGCTGTGTGCGTGACGGATTCGCAACGGATTCCGATACAGTCTCGCAGCAGTTGCGGCTCCACATGCATCGCGGTATTTCCTACCTGGCCGCGAACAAATCCCTTAAGAAGATCGACAACCTCATCGCTCTCGCGGCGTCTTGAAGAAATGCATGCGGAGATCTCACGGCACAAGACAGCCATCTCGCGAACGGAGCTATCGCGTCCGGTCAAGCTCGCGCTAACTGACGGGGTCCTCAAACCCGGACACAGCTTCTTTGACTATGGCTGCGGTCTTGGTGATGACCAGCGCCTGCTCTCCGCGATGGGCTACAGCGCGGGCGGATGGGACCCCGTGCACCGCCCGCACGGCTCCGTCGCCCGCGCCAACATAGTCAATCTCGGCTTCGTCGTTAATGTCATCGAGAACACCGCCGAGCGCGCCGACGTTCTGGGCCGGGCGTGGGCGCTGGCGCAGGATGTATTCATCGTCAGCGCCCGCATGACGATGGACCTGGAGTTTCAAGGCGAAACACGAGAGTTTGCCGACGGTTTGTTGACAAGCATAGGAACCTTCCAGAAGTTCTTCGAGCAGACAGAGTTGCGAAACTGGATCGACCAGGTACTTGGTGTCAGCTCCGTCGCCGCCGCGCCGGGCGTGTTTTATGTGTTCCGGGACGATCAGGCGCGCGCAGCGTTTCTGGCCTCACGATTCCGCAGGCGTATCGCCGTGCCGCGCCTCGCGCGTTCCGCCGAGGTGTTCAAAGCTCATGAAACGCTCTTGCAGCCGCTCATGGCGTTCGTCAGTGAACGCGGGCGCGTCCCGGCGGATGACGAACTGCCGAACCTTGCAGAGATTCAGGATGTTTTCGGATCAATCCGAAAAGCGTTCCGTATCGTCATCCGCGCCACTGACGCCGCGCAATGGGACCAGATCGCCGAGCAGCGCGCGCTCGATCTCCTGATCTATCTGGCCCTGTCTCGCTTCGATAGACGGCCCGCCTATGGGCAACTTCCGCAGGAACTGCAGCGGGATGTTCGAGGCTTCTTTTCGACGTACAAACAGGCATGCGAGAACGCGGACGAACTGCTCTTTGCGCTTCGGGACCAGAGGGTCGTGGAGTCGGCCTGCCAGGTCTCGGAGCTTGGCAAGCTCACGCCCGGAGCGCTCTACGTCCATGAAAGCGCGCTCGACGCGCTTTCGCCGCTGCTGCGTCTCTATGAAGGCTGCGCGCGCGGATATTTGGGGCGGATCGACGGCGCGAATCTCATCAAGCTGCACCGTGACGAGCCGAAAATCTCCTATCTCAGCTATCCGACGTTTGAATCCGATCCGCATCCGGCGATAGCGTCATCGGTGACGGTCCACTTGCAAACCTTCCGTGTGAAGTACCGGGACTTCAGATCCTATAAGAACCCGCCCATTCTTCACCGCAAGGAGCTGTTCGTTCAGAAGGATCATCCGCTCCATTCCAAGTTCGAGCGGTTGACGCGCATCGAGGAGCAGAAGGGATTGTACGAAGCACCGGAAACCATCGGGACGCGCGACGGATGGAAGGCGGTGTTGCGCGCGAAGGGGCTGATGCTGCGCGGACACAGGTTGATTCAGAACTCCGCTCACCCAATTTAGACATTCATACACAGACAAGATCAGCGAGGGAACATACCGTGAGAATTGCCGAAGCCGCCGAAATCGTCCTGAGGGAAGCGTCCAAACCAATGCACGCGCGAGACATTGCCGCCCAGATCGCAACCAAGAATCTCTTCGAGTTCAAGACTAAGGACGCGGTGTCCGTCGTCTCGAAGGCGCTCCGCCAGAACGAGAAGTTTAAGAAGTCCGGCCCCGGCGTATTCGAGCTAAGCAAGTAGATGTGATGGGCGGGAGCGGAATGAAGATCGTATGCCTGGGATGGGGGTCATTGGTCTGGCGACCGGAAACGCTTCCAGTTGGTGGTCAGTGGTATGAAGACGGTCCGTCGCTATCCGTGGAGCTTGCGCGTCAATCAGACAATGGCCGCATGACCCTCGTCGTTGTGGATGGGAAGCCATCTTGTCAGGTTCTCTGGGCACGGCTCAACGTGCGAACGCTGGACGATGCGCGGCGAGTCCTTTCTGAACGCGAAGGACCGGGCGTCAACCTCAAACGTGTGGCGTTCTGGTCTCCCAATACCGAATCGCCTCGATCGGAGACAGAAGTTATTGGAACGTGGGCAATAGATCGCGATATTGATGCCGTGGTCTGGACGGCGCTTGGCCCACGATTCGATGGTGTGAATGGCCGCGTGCCGACGGCGGATGAGGTGGTTTCCTATCTGCGGACACTCGACGGCGTCAGGAGAGAGGAAGCGGAGAAGTATGTCCGAGAAGCACCGGCGCAAATCCGCACGCCTTACCGCAACGCCATCGAAGTTGCGCTTGGCTGGACGCCCGTATCACGGCGCGACCGCCACACGGGCAAACATCATCGATAAACTTGTGGGTTGAACTTGGCCTGGAAGGGCATTCCAAGAGGTGCTTGGTTCCCCGAGGTTCACCGCGACTGACCTCTACATGACACTTCGTGGACACCGATATGTCGGGTCAGCTCAGCTCAGCAACAATAAGTTCGCGACCAAAACGAGGCGGACTCATGCCGGCGACGAACCGCCGAACCTCGTCTGCCAGCCGGTACTCCTCGCTATGGTCCAGTACCGAAACTACCTGTGACCATCCGCGCACAACCTGTTTGCGCGTCTCGACAAGCTGGTGCCTCCTTCGATCCACGCTAATACTGCCGGACCCTCTTAGTAGATCTCTCGCGGCCGCCTCCGTCTGAGCACGCATGTATGTCGATTCTCCGCGCTGGCTCGCCCGATAGATGCCGTCCTTTCTTGCACTTTGAGATTCACCTCGAACTGCGCGCTCAGTGGCATTGGCTGCCACGCCCAGTGTGCGCATTTGACTCGCGAACTGCGACCGCCAATGCCGCAGCGTCGCCTTCTTGATATTGAGCCGCACCCCCTGCTCGCTCACGGCCTTGAGGACCATATGCACATGCGGGTGCGGCTCGTCGGTGTGCAGCACCATCGCGTAACGGTGCTGCCCATAGAATTCCTCTCGTGCAAAATTGCGCACCGCCGAGAGCACCTTCTGCGGCGGCGTGCCCGGCGGCATCGAGAACATCAGTTTGTGGACCACCTTAGGAGGAGCCCGTCTGCTCGCAGCGGCGAGACTTCCTTGCCGTCTCACGTCATCAACGTCGAGATCCCAGTCTTCCAGCAACGCCCCTGCGACGCGCCCCTGCAGCCGCTCTCCGTTGTCCCCCTCCAGTTCCAGGTTTCCGCGGCGGCCGATGTAGTCGATGTGTTTGCCGACGGCCTTCAGATCGTTGCTGCTCCGGGGCAGCACCTTCACGACTGCCTCTGGCGCGTGATTGACAGTGAGGCGAATCTGCTCGATCTGCGACGGTGTCAGCCGGTCTGCCGCTCGCGGCCCACCTCGTGCGTAACTCGCGATGTTCAGTAGCATGCCGCCTTCGGCATTATGCGGAAGTCGGAACGGACGCTTCATGGCGGAGCCCTTTCGTTCGGAGAGACAAGCTGTTTGTGAGACGCGGTGCGGTTGTCGTTCGGCATAGTTTTGTCTCCCTACAACGCGCTCAGGAACTGCAGCAGTTGATCGCCCGGCCGGAAGCGCGTCGCCTTCAACTGGTGAGGCGTCGTCTTAGCGAGGGCGGCTTCCTTCAAAGCGAGGTGAGCATGAAGGTAGGTCTGGGTCGTGTTGACCGATTCATGCCCGAGCCACAGCGCGATGACGGAGGAGTCCACGTCGGCGCCAAGCAGTTCCATCGCGGCGCTGTGGCGAAGGACATGCGGAGAGACCCGTTTGCTAGTGAGCGACGGGCACCGCTCTGCCGCTGCTTGCACGTGCTTCCTGACGAGATGCTGCACGCTGTCGGAGCTCAGGCGACCGCCGTCCCGATTCGGAAACAAGATCTGAGTGTCCGCGGGCGCTGGTTCTCTGAGCCAGGCCTTCATTACGGCAACGACTGGCTTCGTCAGTGGAGTACAGCGCTCCTTCCGACCCTTGCCGTGGCATCGGACATGCGCCCCCATGCCCAGCATCAACGAGGAGCGCTCGAGACCGGTCAGCTCCGAGAGTCTCAGCCCCGTCTGCACTGCGAGGGCGAGCAGTGCATGATCGCGCCGTCCGATCCACGTGCTGCGATCAGGGACCGCGAGCAGGGCTTCGATCTCCTCATGAGAGAGGAAGCTGACGATGGGTCGAGGCTGTCGCTTGTACGGGACGGCGAGTACGCGCTGGATGTGCGCCGAAAGTTGCGGCTGTTGGAGCGCGGCGTACTGGAAGAACGAACGAATAGCCGTCAGCCGCGCGTTGCGGGTACGGACGCTGCAGTGCCGCTGCTCCTCAAGGCTCGTGAGAAATCCAACAATCAGATCGGCATCGAGATCCGCGAGATCGAGCTCAGAGGGGCGCTTGTGCCGTTGGCGCTGGGCAAAGGCAAGCAACAGGCGAAACGCGTCGCGATAGGAAGCCATCGTGTGCGCACTCACCTATCGCTGCGTCATCAACCTGTCCGTAAAGAAGCGCTGCAGGATCGCTGGCAGGGTGGCGATAGTGTTCATATCGAGCCTCCCCAGCGACGCTCCAAGCGAAGGGCTGCATGGCGCATCAGCTCCGGATGGGCCGATAGGTACCAGTACGTGTCGGCGATGTTGGAGTGGCCGAGAAACGTCGTCAGGGTCGGCATCTCTCGATCGATCGGGACATCTGATCGAGACCAACGCAGCAGTGTCTCGGTTGCGAAGCGATGCCGTAGGTCATGCAGGCGTGGTCCGCGGTTGATGCCGCTACCGCGCAAACCGGTCGCGCGCGAGATGGCGTAGAAGGATCTATGTACTTCCGCCACTTGGAAGCTGCGACCGCGCCCCGTGAGGAAGAAGTGGGGATCGCGCGCTCGCTGACCCAGAGCCGCGTCACGCCGATCAAGGAATGCATCGCGACGCTCGGCGTAGCGGGCGAGTGCCCGGCACGTCGAAGGGTGCAACGGCACCAGACGAGACTTACGAAACTTGCTGCCACGAATCGTGAGAACGCCGACGTCGAGATCGACATCCTCTCGACTCAGGACGAGCACTTCGTTCAAACGCATCCCGCTCACCGCCAAGAGACCCACCAATGTCTGCATCGTCCACGGCCGCAATGCTTGGCGCGAAGGCATCACCGCGGCGGCGGCCATCAGCCGGCAGATCTCATCCTGCGAGTAGAGGTGCGGCTTGGATCGCTTCGGCCGAAACGGGAGGAGTCGGGTGGCCGGGATCTCGGTTCGAGACTCGAAGCCTTGGAGATACCGTGCAAACTGACGCACGGTAGTCAGACGACCCGCCCAAGAGGTTGGACGAATGCCCGCTGGCGCCGTTGCCCAGTTCAGGGCCAGTTGCGCAGTAACGATCGTTTCGGAGCACCTCTCCATGAATGCACAGAAATCCTTGAGATAGATCTCCGCTTCGACGAGCCGGAATCCAAGACCACGGCGCATCGCGAGGTAGTCCTGCAAGTACTCTCGCAGCGTGCTCATGACACACCTCCCGGCCACGGCATGGCCAAGGAGCGCAAGCGTGTCAGATCCACTTTGGCGTAGATGCGCGTCGTGTCCTCATCCCGATGACGCAGCACGTGCCCAATCTCCTTGAGAGAAGCTCCATCGCGCAGCATGCGTGTAGCGAGCGTATGTCGAAACACGTGAGCGCCTTTGCATGGGGCCTTGATCGCCGCTGCCTCGATCGCGTCGGACGCAATGCTCGTGATGGCGCAGCTCTTAGCAAATGGCGCGTGTGGTGCAACCATCCGCACAAACACGGCACGACTCGTGGAGGGCGGACGTCCATGAGCCAAGTAAGCTGCGAGCGCCTTGCCCACAGCTCTGGGCAGCGGCATCTGCTCGGGTGCTCTGCCTTTGCCCCGGATGGTCAGCTCGCCCTTCCGCCAATCGATATCCTCCAGCGTCAGACATCGAACCTCGTCGGCGCGAAGTCCCAATCGGGCCAGCAGCATCAGAACGGCATAGTTGCGACGGCCGAGAACCGAGTAGCGGTCACACTGCGTAAGCACACGCTCGACTTGCGCCCGCGTCAGCGACTTCGGGATCGTTGCGAGCCGCCAGTGCGCGATCCGCGGAACGCTGCTCGTCAGATCGCGTTGAGTCTTGCCGCAAAAACGCAGATAGCGCAGGAACGCACGCAGCCCAGTGCACAGCTGCTGCATGTGGACCGGTCTGCGTGCCTGAGCGTGCTGCCGCACGAACGTCAGCACATCTGCGGCGGTCCACTCACTCGAGTCTCGCTGACCGCGTCCATGGAGTGCGGCCAGGAATATGCGTGCCGCCTCAGCGTAGTGCTCGATCGTTCGCACCGCCAGGCCACGATGCTTCGCCAGATACAGCCTGAAATCCTGCTCAAGGATCTGAGCAGGGTGCGGCGGCTTCGAAACCACCGGTGGAGAGGCACCGTCCTCACGCATCGCGGCCAGAAGTCTACGAAGGGCGACGTGCGTGCCAAGGTGCAGCCGCTCAGGACACTGCACAACGTAGTGCTCGATGAGCTGCTCATCGACATCACACAGCTTGATGGCGCTCTCGTCGAGCCATCGCCCGAATCGATCCACCGACTTGAGACAGGCAACGGCATAGCCGCGGCTGTATCCCTGCACGTCATACCAAGCGGCGAGCAGATCGATATAGCCGCCCAGAGGTCCTTGATACATCTGGCGCAGGGTCTTGCGGCCGCGGCGATAGAACTTGCAGGCACTCATACATCCTCCGGCGTGGGTGTAGATCCACGCCAGAGAGCACCAATCTATGCCGAATGCAAAAACACTCGAACGCCTGAAAAGAGGTCTTCCTGATGAAGCGTCCGTTCCGACTTCCGCATAATGTCGAAGGCGGCATGCTACTCGATATGCCGCATGCGGCATATCGAGCAACGGCTCTTCCTTCGGGAGCCTAAAGGTCTTCGCCATGCCCGCTCTCCCAGCTCGTGACGTTTGCCTTCAGCAGCCCCTTCGTATTGTCCCGCAGCGCCTCACAGACCTTGAGCATCGCCCGGAACTCTTCTCGCGCTGAACCGGGAAGGCGTCCACCGTCATTGGCTGCCTTGGCAATCTGATTGAGGTTTCGGCCGATCGCAGCCAGCTCGCCGATGCTGCGCCGGAGCGCCAGCAATTCGTCCTTGGGCAGCGGTGCCAGTCTACGGAGGTGGCTTCGGGTGAGGACCGCGACGTAGGTTGCCGGGCGCATCCCGCGGGCCTCTGAGCGTGCGTCCAGGAGCAGGCGGTCCTCGGTCCTCAGCCGGATCAGGATTGGGCGCTCGCAGGGGCCACCACGGTGCCCGATGTGACGCCGCGCTCCCTCGACGCGAGGCGACACAGCCTGCGTCTTAACCGGATCGCGTGTCGCCCGCATCTCCCGGATGAGCAGGCGCTTCAGCCACGCCGACTCGGACAACATCGCCCCTGCGGCCGCTTCCGCGATCTCTCGCTTCGTCTCTAGATCGACTCGCGCCCTGACAACTTCTGTACAGCTCATGTAGCACAATGTGGCCCAACGCTAAGCCGCAGGCTATCCTGCATTTCAAGCCAAATGACCCCCTAACCTCGCCCCGAATCCGCGCGCTGCCACCATTCCGTTCCCGCTTCTGCGCTCGCCCTCTGCGCCGCTGGCTCCGCCAGGTCACATCGAATGCATCAACAAAGAGGAGCGACCAATGCCGCCCCTCCCTGTCCACCGAGCTACAGCACCCCACGCTCCGCGAGCGACACCACTTCGGCGCCGGCCACGATCAGGTGGTCCAGAACCCGGATGTCCACAATGGCCAGCGCATCCTTCAAACGCCGCGTAATCAGCTCATCCGCCTGACTAGGCTCCGCTACACCGGAGGGATGGTTGTGCGCCAGGATGACCGCTGCGGCGTTCTGCCCCAGAGCCTGCTTGACCACCTCCCGAGGGTGGACGCTGGCGCCGTCGATGGTCCCGCGAAACAACTCGTCGCAGGCAATCACGCGATGCCGGTTGTCGAGCCACAGGCAGCAGAAGACCTCGTGCTCAAGGCTCGCGAACCGCAAGCTCAGGTACTGCCGCGTGGCCTTCGGACTTTGCAGCTGGTCGCATCGCACCAGCTTGGTGGAGACGAGCTTCAGTGCCGTCTCGACCAGCGTGTCGTCACTGATCAAGTCGCCGATCGGTGAGGACCAGCCCGTGCTGAACTTTGTTTCAGCGACACCGATGGCGCCGGACGCTGAACGGGTGTTGAGAGAACGAACGATGCGCTGCCGTGTGGTCATGGGAAGTCTCCAGACTACGCAGGCGGGATTGCCTGCTGGGCGCTCCCCAACACGGCGCGCGCAGCGGTCAAGGATCGAAGACCGCCGCAGGCGGCGACCGCGTCCGCGGTCGTCCTTGACGGCGAGCACGGCGTGTTACGCTGAAAGCCCCTCCAGGCAATCCCGCTTTCTTCTTCTCGTTCTGGCGCTCCGGCGGGACAAAAAAATGGGAGAGAGCACCGAAGCGGCGCCCTCTCCCGAGAATCTCAAGCAGCGAGCAGCCCCGAGGCCAGATCCCACAGGCCACTGTTGATGCGCACGTCCTCGCGAATCGAACTGATGCGCCGCGTGCGAGTCAGCCGTCCCGTCGCCGACCGCCGGCTCAGGCCGCCGCTCATCAGGTTCTCCTGCACACGGTTCAGCACACTCCACAGGTCGTTGCCGGCATCGTCCAGGCGACGCACTGACAGCAACGCGGCAGGCTGCATGTCGGCCTGTCGTGCATCATCAAATCGAAGGGCCAGCGCTCGATCCGCGAAGTCGTACTGCTCGTCCTTGAACAGCTGCCGATGCTCCATGCGCTCGACCTGACCAGCCAGCGACTCGAAGCGTTCCGCGATATTCAGTGCGGCGGCGACGACCTCATCCACGACGTTGCCGCGATGAGACACGCAGTAGGCCGGGAAGGCACCCCGCGAGACGATCATTCCGTTGGTGCAGACGACGCGGAACAGTCCCATGCGCAGCTGGTAGGCGCTGCTGCCATCGTGGCTGTTGAGAAACACGATCTCCGGAATGCTGTCGCGCAGCTGGACGGTCTCGTAGCGACGACGCAGCCGCAGGATGTGACGCGCATGCACCGGACTGCCACGCCGCGAGATTGCCTGGCGCGCATCGACGGGCACGAACCCGGCGCTCATCAATCCCGACAACACGCGCTCGGTGGGGATGAACGTGTACTTCGAACTCAGGCGCTGATGCGCCGTCGGCGCGAACACGGCCGGCACCTTGGCACGCAGCGCGTCGAGCGACAGAGAATCCGTGAAGACACTGGACACGGTGGAGAACGTCAGCGAGTTGGAAACGGCGTTCATGATTCGATCCTCGATTTGATCTGGGGCGGGATTGCCCCGCGCTCCCACCCTCACGACGCGCGCAGCCGTCAAGGATCGAATACCGCCGCAGGCGGCGAGCGCTCCGCGCTCGTCCTTGACGGGGAGCACGTCGTGATAGGCTCGCCACACACAGACAATCCCGCCCTCCTCCTTCCGATCCTTCAGCGCGCCGGCCAACCGAGCAGACCAGCGCGCCGAGCCACCCTCAATCGATGGCCGCGAAGATCGCACTCGCTTCGACGTGATCCTTCGCGTACTCGACGAGCCAGTGGTAGTGCCGACTGAAATTATCGGTGGTGTACTCGAAGGACAGATGGCTGAAGGCGAACAGGCACACCGTAATGCCCGCCGCATCAGCGCTCATGCGCCCACGGAATCCGTTGCCGTAGACAGTGAGTTCGTAGCTGTCTTCGGGTGGGCTCATGTAGAACCCGCCATTGCTCAGTTCGAAGAACTGCCACATGCCGCCGTCATAGGACGGGCAGAACTGCGACAGGAAGTCGTAGATGCGACCCTCGACGGTGAGCATGTGCATGCCGAAGTGCCGTGGGAGCGCCCCAAGACGGGCGTGCTCCGGCACCGGCCAGGCTTCAACCCTCTCGACGGTCGTGGTGGAAGTGTTCATGGATGTTCTCCGAATTCTCGGGCGGGATTGCCCGTGTCCGAAGATCACGGCGCGCGCAGGGGTCAAGGATCGAAGACCGCCGCAGGCGGCGAGCGCCTCCGCGCTCGTCCTTGACGCCGAGCACGGCGTGACAGGCTGCGCACTTCAGTAATCCCGCCCTCCTGGTTCTGCAACTCTTCCGTCAGACTTCTGCGGGAATACATCCGAACGGCGGCCACGCACCATCAGGGAGAAGGACATGCGCTGCTCGATGACGAGACAGCCGCTGCGTGACACGTCGGACGTCATCTACGATGACGGCGATTCGTGTCGTGCTTTGCAGTCATTCTCGATCGCGACGGTAGGGCGCTCGTTCGTGAGTCGAACGGATAGCGCTTAGCCCAGCCACGCCTTCAGCCACTTCGCAAGCCATTCCAGCCTGTCTGCCTGCTGACCACGACCGCGCGGAGCCAACTCCGGGTTTGCTTCCACCTGTTTCGCTCTCGCTTTGTTGGAACTCAGAAAGTAGGCGTCCTTGCGCGCATGATCGAAGGTTCGGATTCGGTCGATCTTCCATTGCTCCATATCGCCTGCCCATTCGACGCGGCCGAGGCGAATCCAGTAGTGAGACCGGCATGCAAAACTCCAGTTTCCAACCGAGGGAAATAGTGTCACGCCGCCGCGCTCAATTGTCAGCGCCCAATCTGTCGGGTTCAGCGGCGTCACGACTTCTTCGCCGCACCCGCAGCAGCAAAGATGCGAGGCCGTGCTGTATTCGCGTGAGACGTAAAGAACACCCGGATCAAGCTGTTCAGGGATGTACTGAACGAAGGAGGGGACGATGCGCGCCTGCCTCATGACGCATCCGTCTCGTCGCGCGTCAACTGGTGCGCGTTCAGCGCGTAGGCTGACTGGTGCTCCTTATATATGTCCTGATAGAAGCCGCAGAACTTCTTCCATTTGATGACGGCCATTATCGCGTTCAGGGCGTTCATGTCGGCGACCTGGATGTTGCTCTTATAGAGATCGTCGACCACGGATTCCTCGGTCGAAACATGCCGGAAGAAGTGATCCGAACGGCCCGGCTCCACGAGCGTTGCGCGGGCCGTTCCGATGATGGCCTCCTCTTCTCTGATCAGTTCGAGCTCCATCCCTGCATCGATGAACGGCACACCCCCGGTGATCAGTAACTCGGCCACAAGCCTCCGCACCGCCGGTTTATCGACGCAGACAAAAACGAAGTCGAAGTCTTTCAACTGCGCCACCGTGGCGTCGTTGATGAACTCGGCATGCGGCACGATGCCGCGCCGCATCTGGCCGTAAATTCGCGTGTAGTAGTCCACCTTGAACGGCTTGGACAGCAGTGTCTCCAGCGACGCCGCGCCGGGCGCGCGGAACGCGTTGTGCTGCAGGAACAGATCGCCGTCGAACAGGTGGATCTCCTGCACCGACGTCTTCGCGGTCTGATCCAGCACATACGCGCCAGTGCCGCCAAGGCCGATGATCGCAACGCGCCGCATCGCCAGCTTCGCGCTGACCGCAGCGATCCCCGCACGGCTGGAAGCTGAATCCGTGTAAAGAAAGACCGATTCTTCCTCGGTTGCCGGAATCGGCCTGCACGTTCGCGCCGTGGCCTCGGGGTCGATGGCGCGCGCCTGGTGGGACAGAATGTCAGCGTAGGCGATCATCTTGGCGTGGTAGTCAGCGTAGCCGCCGGACGGCTTTGACGAGAACTGGAAATCGACGTCGACCCCGGGACACAGGCTCTGCTTGCCCGCACGGACATTGATTCCCGTCAGGTGCGATCCGTCGCGATTGCAGGGCAGTTCGCCAGTGAACCAGACCTGATGATCGTCGGGGCGCTGCGTGGTCTCGCCGCTCAGAGTCAGGCTGGTCACGAGCGCACCGCGCGCCACTTCACGTCGCGCGTTCACGTAGGGGATCGAACGGAGCAGCAGGAGCCCGCTCCGCACCTCGACCTCGTAGCCTTCATCCTGAAGGCGCTTCAGGTCCGCGTTACGACTGATCAGTCTTGCGGACATTGAACACCATTTTGTCCTTCACCACGATCTCGTCACCGGCAACCATCGTCCCGTCGTTTCCGTGCGGGTACGAATACGTCACGGTGAATACGACCGTGTCCGAAGGAACCTCGCCCGGAAACGCCAACTGGACGACTTCGAGATACGTCAGCTTGTGCTGATGAACCCCGCGGCGGCGGCCATTGACGATGATCGTGTGGCTCTTGTCATGGGCGGGCCGATGGTCTGCATGCACTTCTTGGTGGGGGATACTCATGTCTCACCTCTCTGGTTGCTGTCGAACACTGGTTTCATCCCTTCGGCGGGTAGGAATCGGGTCCATGGCTGTCGCTGCTGCCAATCCGCCCGTCCTGGTTATGGATTCGAAGCTCGGTACCGTGATTCCGGCTGACCACGCGGGCCTAGTCGACGGCGCTCTGCTTCGTGTCGTGGTGGCTGCTGGCGCGCTCGCCGCCGCCCCGCTTAACGTTCCAGCCACCGCCGGGACTCGGCACGACGTGATGTGTTTCTGGTCCTCGTTTAGGCATTCTCTTGCCCTCCAGGAAAAATAGAAGTACAAAAAGTATCGCTACTACGAACTTTAGGTTAGCAGGGCCTGGTTTCGGTAGTCAAGCATTTCTTATATGCTTATTCCGAACTACGTCTGGAGAACCGGATGATCACACCGCTAGGCAAGAAAATCAGACAGCTACGCAAAGACAAGGGACTCACGCTGGAGCAGCTCGCCGACCAGTCGAATTCGAGCAAGAGCTACATCTGGGAGCTTGAGAACAAGGACCCGCCTCGCCCCTCCGCAGAAAAGGTCGCAGCGATAGCGTCAGCGCTGGACGTCACGGCGGATTACCTACTTGGCAATTCGCCGAAGGCCCCTGATGTCGCCGTACTGGATCAGGCCTTCTTCCGCGACTACCAGAACCTCGGAGACGAGGACAAAGAGCGCCTTAGATCGATCGTAAAGACCTGGAAGAGGAGCGAATGACCAAGCCGCGTGCGCCGACCCGATGGGCCACTGACATCTCCAGCATCCTGAACAAGGTGCTGGGCAGCGATCATTTCCCTATCAAGGTCGCCGACATCGCGAAAGAATACTCGCGCAAGGTCTTCCCGGACGATCCCATCACACGTGTCGAGGGGACGCCGCTCAACAGCTTCGACGGCGCACTGCTTCGGGCAGGCTCAAAGGAATGGGGCATCGTCTACAACAACGCCATCATCTCGACGGGCCGTATCAATTTCACGCTCGCGCACGAGTTCGGGCATTACCTGATCCACCGCTTCGCGCATCCGGACGGCATGCGCTGCGGCGACCAGGACATGGTCAGATGGGAATCTGACTACCGTCAGATGGAGCAGGAAGCGAATACGTTCGCCGCCTACCTTTTGATGCCTTTCGACGACTATCGCCGCCAGATCGACGCGCGCTCTGCCGTCGATTTCGATGCGCTGTCGCATTGCGCGGATCGTTACGAAGTATCCCTCGTCGCCGCAGCCCTGCGCTGGATCGACTATACGGAACGCCGCGCCGTGCTCGTCTGCGCACGCGACGGCTACATTCTGTGGGCGCGATCCAGCAAGCTGGCGCTGAGGACGGCGGCGTTTTTCCGCACTTCCCGCGGTCCGATCCCGCTCCCGGATCGATCTGTCGCTGCACGTCGCTTGATGATCCCGAACTCACGCGCGCCAACCGATCACCCGCCTGGGGTCTGGTTCGCCGAGCCTTGCGTCGAAATGACAGTGTTCGCGGACAATTACGATTTCAGCGTTTCGCTGCTTCAGTTGCCGTCGGATAGTGGTCGCTTGCACTTCGGAAGCGACGACGAAGAGCCGACCGAAGACCTCGCCGATGTCATCCGCAGCAATCACGGCCTTACCGGCTGAGGTCCGGCGATTGTGACGCAGTATCGACTCACATCCCAGATCGTCAGCCGCTCTATGGCGCGAACGTGGGACGCCGCCAAGCTCGAATGGGAGCTCAAGGAAATCTACGAATCCGAAGAACCCGAGACCTGCCTCTGCGGCCACTTTCCTATCATTGAGCTCTGCGTCCTTGGCAACAAGCTGAACCACAACAGCGCTACCGTCGGTAACTGTTGCGTCAAGAAGTTCATCGGCCTTCCGTCAGACAGGATATTCCAGGCCGTGAAGCGCATCAGGAAGGATGGAGCGAAATCCCTCAACGCCGAAGCGGTCGACTACGCCTTCAATCGAGGGTGGCTTACCGACTGGGAGAGGGGTTTCTATTTCGACATCATGCGCAAGAGGAAGTTGTCACCAAAGCAGGCGGCGAAGAAGGCACAAATCAACGAGAGGTATCTCTTCAACATGAAGCATCGCAAATAGGATCGAGTGGTGTTCAATGATGGCGCCCTACGCTTACCTGACATATCCATGCGGCATTACAAGTAGAAATCGACAGTATTCCTTGCTGGGGAAGTGAGACCACCGGCTTTCCGTAGGCTTGGGTGTGTTGATTACTGCGCTTCATAACAAAGAGTATTTGGAGGCGATGTGGAGTAAGCATCAAAGGCGGAGCGCAGTCTTAGTTTGGACTCTATTGGCCCCACTACGATCGTTCCCAATCCGAGTCAGCGGGTAGGATCATCGCGATTCGTTGCCCGGCTGGCGCGGGCCTGCCCCTCCCCAATCACGCGCGGCTCCTGGACCGGCGCGCCGTTCCTAACGGACGCCGCCATCACCGCCTTGACGCGTGTGACGAACAACTCTCTATCTTGCAGATCGCGGATATGTCGCCCTGCGTATTGCTGAGCTACATGCAGACTGATGAACGCGCTGCGCAGCTCGGGCCGTTCGGTCATTGCCTGCTTGCCCTCCAGACGGTCTTTCACCGCGCGCTCTGCACTTAGTATGGACTTGGCGAGATAGGTGACTTCCTCCACCCGCCAGCGCGCGCGGTAGAACGTGCGCTGGCGATCCGTTGTGCGCTCTCCGTCCCGCGACGGAATCGTCACTCGCTCCGAACCCACGCGCTGTACGCCAATTATGTCACCAATCTTCGGCTGCGATTCCGATCGCGCGATAGCGCGTTCGAGATCTGTGCCCCACAGCGTTTCCTTGCCGCGACTGGTCAGCAGTGTCAGGTAGTAGGACGGGCTGCCGGTCGGTTGGAACTGGTAGTTCGCCTTGCCGTGTTCCTGAAGGCGTCCGGTGATGATCTCGCCGCGCTGGCCGCGCGGCGGTGAACTCGATGAACGCCGGTCGCTCACGGCTGCTCAGCGCGTCGGATGGTAGTCCCGATCCTGGCTGCGCGGCGGCGCGGTGCGTTCGTCACCACGCAGCATGACCGGTTCGAGCGGCTGACCAAATTCGATGCGCTGCGCGATGTGGGCGCGCAGGTGATCCACGAACTGCTCGCGTTGGGCCGTGTCGCGGAACTGCTTCTCTGCGAGCGCACGACCCATCTGCAGCTGCAGATGCGATCCCTCCAGCTCCGGGAATCGGCGAACCGCATCCACAGCGGCCAACGTCGTATCTCGCAGCACGTCGGCCATCCGCTGACGCACATCGAGAAAGTCTTTGCGCTCGACGATCCACTGGTTTCGGTGCGTATCAATCGGTGCCTGACCGGTCTCACGGCCCTGTGCATCGAGCTTCGGCGCGAGCACGGTAACGGGCTGGCGACCGACAGAACGCACGCCGATCTCGTCACCGATGCCGGGGGTACTGAGCGATTGCCGAAATGCGCGCTCCAGGTCCACACCCCAAATCTCGCGATCACCGCGCGCAGTCTCCACACACACGAAGTAGGACATCGCCTGCTTTGGATCATGGGCATAGGGCGCAGCGCCATGATCGACCAGCCGGCCCACGATCAGCTCGCTCGACTGCGAGCGAGGCTCGGCAGCGCGTGCGGGATCCGGCGCCCTTGGGGCGGGCTGCGCGGCAGCGGGTGGTGGTGCGGCTTCGGGCGCGCCGGGATTGCGCCGCGCGGCGAGCGATCGTGCCAGCCGCTCCCGCTCGAAGACAGTGGGTTGATAGCCGCGCACCTCCAGACCCGCGAGGCTGGCAGCGAACCACGCTTCCTTCTTGAAAAACTCCGTACCGCCGACCGTGATCGGACCGCTGCCCTGCTCCCGGGCGATGGCCACCATGCTCTGAATGACGACAGCGTTCTCCGAGCGCGTGGCCAGGCGACTGCCCTCGTGCGTGAATGCCTCGGTGCCATCTGGAAAGTGGAATTTGTTGCCGATCTGAATGAACCGTTCCTGCACGGAGTCCGGCACGCGCAGCGTGCGGACCGACGCCGCAGCCGCCGGCGCTGATCGTCGCCCCGCCTTTCGGCTCTTGTCGTCTTCCTGTTTGCGACCCGACTTCTCGGCCAGCGTGGCCGTGCTCTGCGCTCGGCGCGCAGCCCCCTCCGGCGCAACCAATTGAATGAAGTTGTTCTCATCATCCTTGCCGCCAGTTTCCGTGTGTCTCAGTTCGGCCGTCGGCTGCGCGGCTCTGCCGGTTCCCTTGGCACCCTTGCTGCCTGCGGAAGATTGGGAAGTCGTGGAAGACGTCGTGGGCATGGATAGGTCCTATCGCTCCTGAAGCGCAGAGAGAAAAGAATCGACGGCGGCATCGAGTTCCTGTGTGGTCAGTCGCTCGCCTTCGGGCTTCTGTGGCAGCTCCACACGGCTCAGATCGACATCGAAGTCCTCCAGCTTCAACTCATCTATTCGCTCGATGTCCTGCGCTGTCGCGCGTCGACTTCGTCGACGTAGCGGACGCGGTGGGGCTGGCTCGACGGCGATGGAGCCTTCTTCAACGAGGCCGCGTGTTGCCGGCTGCGCGCTGGGCGGAGCGCGTGAAGGCACCGCGACCCCCGAAGCAGCCTGTGTCGGTGGTGAACTGATGAGCCGCTTGAATCGCCGCTCACGGAAGTAGCGGATTTTGGTGCAGCGTATCGGGCGGATGCCTTCGTAGAACACGATGGCCTGGTCGGCGCGCATTGCCTGCACTTCCTGCGGCAGCATGAGCGCGCGGCGCTGCTCACTGACATTGACGCTGGGCGGACGACTCGACCGGTTGAAGAGATCGAATCCCGCTTTGGACACGGAGTGCGTCTTCACCGTAATCGTCCCCAACTCCTCGGAGATCTCGCGCGCATCGCTGTACTCGTCAGCACCAAATACTACGCGCGCCGCCAGATTTCGGAGGATGGTTTCCGCGGCATTTTGCCCATAAACCTCACGCAACTGAGATCGCGCCTGGATCACAAGCACCACCCGGATGTTGTAACCCCCCATCAAGCCGATGGCCTCGGCAATGATCGGAATGCGCCCGAGTGAGGTGAACTCATCGAGCAAGAACATCACCTGGTAGACGAGCGCCGGGTTGTGCTCGGGAAGCTGGCGCGTCTGCAATGCGATCGCCTGCTGGAAGAACAGCGACAGGACCGGCCGCAGTCGATGCAGGTCCTCCGGCAACACGCCGACATAGATGCTGATGCGTTTGGAGCGCAGTTCGCGCAGATCGAAGTCGTTGGTCGAAGTCGCCCAGTCCAGGATCGGGTTCAGCCACAGATCGAGGCGCGAGGTGAATGTCTTGCGAATGCTGGAGGCCGTCACCGGCGCAAGATCAATGACATCACACAGCGCCCGCACGCACTCGGGCGACAGTGGATATTTGCCGCTGCCTCGCCCCTCGATCAGGCGCTTCCAGTGGGCTCCGAACCCTTCATCGTCGGAGGCCATGCCCTGCCGCAGGATCTCGCCGATCGTTCGGGGAAGGTTCGGCGTCTCGAACACGTAGAGCCCGATGCCCAGAAACAGCGTACGCGCGGAGGCTGACCAGAACGGGTCTACGCCCGGCGCCTCCTGGTAGAGCATGTCGGCGATGCGCTGCAATCCGTTGATGCGCAGCGCGGGGTTGTCGGGGATGTAGCCCAGCGGGTTCCATCGAGCGGTGTCGCGGGTTTCCGAGAATGGAGCAAACAGGTAGACCGCATGGCCGCTGCGGGCGCGATGGCCCGCGGTGATCGTGTAGTTCTCGTGCTTCGGGTCCACGCAGATCAGCGAGTCCGGCCACTCGAACAGATTCGGGATCACGATGCCTGCGCCCTTGCCGCTGCGCGAGCGGGCGATCACGGCAACGCCCTGCTGACCGGGCAGTCGCACCAGTCGGCGGCCCACGCGCGCCAGAATGATGCCGACCGGTGAGAAGAGCCCCGCCTGTCGCGCTTCTGCCCGCGTCGAGAATCGCGCGTTGCCGTGCAAGGCGCGCGCCCGCGGCCGCAGCGCCAGCATCACCGGGAACATCACCAATGCGAGGCCCGCGCCGGAGCTGACCCATAGCTTGCGGCGAATGTCCGCCCGCTCGCCGAAGTAGTAGCCGTAGCGCGCGACTGTCAGCGGCGTGGCCGTCCTCGGATCACTGCGCAGCCACTGCAGGAATAGAAATCCGGCCAGGTACTGCGCGGCCAGCAGCACTCCCATCAGCGCGAGGAGTGCCTTGCCTACTGGCCCGATCCAGCGGCTCCTAACGCGAGGCCGCCAGCGTGCGGTGCTTGCGTTCTGGGTCATACCAGATCTCCCGGATGCAGCGTTGCCGATGCTCCACACCAAACTGCACCACCACATCGATCAACAGATACAGCAGGTGCTTGATCTCCTCGCGCGCCAGCTCCTGTCCGGCGCGACTTTGCTTCACCAGCAACACCAGCTGCTCGAACGCGAGTTCTGCGCTCGCGGCATGGATACTGGTGATGGAGCCGGGGTGCCCGGAGTTCACGTTGCGCAGATAGTCGAAGGCTTCTTCGCCGCGCAGCTCAGCAAGCAGGATGCGATCGGGCTTCATGCGCAGGCAGCTCTCCAGCAGCTGCTTTGGCGTAACGCGCGCCAGACCCTGATCGCCCTTGGAGTAGAACAGCCGAACGTGATTCTCGTGACGGTCGAGGACAAGCTCCTTGGCGTCCTCGATCGTGATCAGTCTTTCGTCGGCAGGGATCTCGCGGATCAGCGCCTTGGTAAACGTGGTCTTGCCCGATCCTGTGGGGCCTGACACGAGGATGTTGCGGCGGCGCTCGACGGCCAGACGTAGAAACGCCGGGTAGTCCCGGGCTTCCAGCAATCGCAGCAGCGCTGCTTCAGTCTCATCCGGACCTGTCGCTGCCCGCCGCGTCGTGCGGAACAAGCCGCGCTGTTCCAGTTCCGCGAGCGTCCACACCTCATCCGCCGGCCGGCGGATCGTGATCGCCACCGAGCCCGGCGTCGTCGCCGGCGGCAGCACGATCTGGATGCGCTCGCCGCCCGGCAATGCCGCAGACAGCAGCGGCGATTCTTCATCGATGCGCTGCCGCGTTGAATTGGCCACCAGCTTCGCAAGCGAGCTGCACCACTCAAAGGTCGCAAACGCCAGCGGCACGCAGCGCCAGCCGGCGCGCGTTTCGATGTACGCCTCACCGGGACGGTTGATGCAGATTTCCGTGACCTCGCGGTCGGTGAGGATGGGACGCAGGGCGCGCAGCGTCAGATCGAGCGCCGAGGATTCGGACACGGCGGGCGGCCGCGTGAACCCCGCTGCTGCCACGGCAGCGATCGGGTCCGGCACGAGAACGGGCCTAGCGGGCGGGTCGAAGCTCATACACGCTCCGAAAATCCAGATCACGCGCCACCAGCACCTGGATACGATCGCCCTGTGGCTTCACGACCGTCGGCGGGATGTTGATCGTCGAGCGCAGGATCTCGGTCATGATGTCTCTGGACCCAGACGGGTCCACGACTACCGTCGAACCACTGCCGCGCTGCGAGGCCACCTCCGCCTGAATGGCGCCATCGATCACGCTGACGAGGATGGCCGCGCCGAATCGCTCCATGAAGTGACGATCGACGCGTCCCGGCAGACCCGCACGTCCGAGCTCGTCTGTGCCCGGCGAGGCCAGTGGCACGACGACGCCCTTGGACGTACGCGCCTCGGTCCACAGCACATACACAC
>JBGAGK010000008.1:0-144954 GCA_044226785.1 Steroidobacteraceae bacterium
AGCGCGTGTTCAGCATCCAGATCAACATCTGCACTGGCTGCGGCGGGAAGCTTCGGGTGATCGCCAGCATCGAGGAGCCGGAAGTGATTGCGAGGATTCTGGCGCACAATGAGAAGACCGCGCCGGATCAGCGGCGAGCCGACTTGCCCCTCGGGGCGCGGGCACCGCCCCTGGCGGACCGGGCAAGATCGTGGCGGAACAGGTTGCACAGCAAAGGTCAGGGGGTTGCAGGTGGGAGCGGCAGTTGCCGGTCTGGTCGGAGCAGGGAGTTTTGGACCGGCGCGAATAGTGACGCAAGGCCGGGAAGGGGGAATTCAGGCAGGCCTCGAAGGCGAGCGGTGCCAGGGGAGTGGTTTGAATGTCCTATCCGCAGATTAGCCGTCAGCGCAGGTCTCTGTTGGCGCTAGTGCACTGCATGCACTAGAATATTCCATGCCTGCGGTGAAGCGCTTTGCCCGGTGTCGTATCGAGATGTACTTCGACGATCATCCGCCACCGCACTTTCACGTCATTACGCGCAACAACGAGCGTATTGCGGTAGTGATCGAAACACTGGCGATACAGGCGGGCGATGCCGATTCGCGCAACACGGCTGAGGAGTTCGAGTGGGCACGCGATAACAAGGCGGAGTTGCGCTCGCGCTGGCAGGAGTATTCCGAGGAAGAACCTTCGCAGGAGTAACCATGAACGACACGAAAGCCGTCCGCATCGCGGGCGTGAAGTACGCAGGCGAGTTCACGTTGCGTCTGCGCTGGGCAAATGGAAAGACGATGACTGTCGATTTGCATGAGCCAGTGCACCGGCTAAAGGGGATGCACGCGTTAAGGGATAAGGCGATGTTCGCACGCGCTACGAAGGGAGAGGGCGGACACAGTGTGGTATGGCCCGGTGAAATCAACATGGGAGCGGATCGACTGTGGGAAATGACGCTCGAACAGAATGGGCATTTCGACGCGGTGGAGTTTATCCGCTGGCGTTGGCGCTATGGACTGAGCCTGAGCGATGCAGCCGAAGCACTCGGCTTGTCGCGGCGCCAAGTGGCCTATTACGCAAGCGGCGAGCGGCCAGTCCCCCGTACCGTACTTCTGGCATGTAAGGGTTGGGAAGTCGAGAGACAGGGCGCGGCAGCCTGAAGGTTGTCGCCGCCGTAGCCGACATTTGGCGAGTTGCACGTTGGTGCCTGATAGCCCCTGGCCTTCAGCGACCGGCACGGCACGAGGCACGTCCATGCGTGCGCTGCGCCAGCCCCCATACCGGTAATACCCGATGGCCAGCGCCACGGATGCGATCGATGCCAGCGGGAAACTCGCCCACAGCCCCTTGAGGCCGAAGTCCGGCTGCAGCACCCTTGTCGGCGGTTATTACTCGACGCGGAGAAATCATTCGACTGATTTCTGTCAGGCGATCTCGAGATGAAGAGGTGGAGATTCATGAAAGCGAAGGTCTTTGATCGTAAATTCGACGCTGCCGGGAAGATTTTTGACCAGCTTGATCTGAGCAAGGCGCGGCGCGTCGGCACAGACGCGAAGCGGGTCAATGTGGACTTCCCCGCCTGGATGGTGGATTCCCTCGATCGTGAGGCGCGTCGACTGGGCGTGACACGGCAGTCTTTGATCAAGCTGTGGCTTGCCGACAGACTCGGTCAGCCGGCTGTTGCCGCAAAGAGATAGAGGGCGGATCGCCGAATTTCCAAGGTGACTCCAATGATGAACGGGCGTACATTTCCGCTGAAGCTTCCCAATTCCGTCAAGAATGCGGCCGCCAGGTTTGCGAAAGTGGACGGTGTATCGCTCAACCAAGTCATCGCGGCAGCCGTCGCGGAGAAAGCAGGCACTTCGCAGGCTGCGCGAGTGTTCTTGCCGGAGCGGCTCGAAACCCGGCGCCGAAAGACGCAACAGGACTTCGCCAAAAAACACGATGGTAGCCATTTCCGCTTGCGCTAATGCGTGTGCGGCCCGCCATGCAAGCCGCCTTTACATCAGATCCGCTCATGACCCGGATTAGCAGGCGTGTGGTTGCCGCCGGGGCTGGCCCCTGTAGTATCGGAGCCGGGCAATCGGATCCGGATCACCGGGGAGCGGGGATGAGTCATATTGCGTCCAATGACGTGCTGGGCATGCTGGCGGTCGTGCTGTGCCTGGTGTGGCTCGGATTCCTGACCGATGTCTCGCGCTTTGGCAGGGCGGTCCCGGGTGTGGTGGTGGTGCTGTCTCTGGGTGCGCTGCTGTCGAATGCGCATGTCACGCCCTTCTCGTCCACCGTGTCCGATTTCATCGGGCAGTACGTGGTGGCTGCCGCCGTTCCATTGCTCATGATCAAGGCTGACCTGAAGCGCATCTTCATCGAAAGCGGCCGGGTCATGCTGGCCTTTGGCGCCGCCTGCGTCGGCGTGGTGAGCGGCGTGCTGGCCGGCTTTTTTCTGCTCGCGCCCTGGCATGTGAGTCCCGAGGTGGCCGGGATGTACACCGGTGGCTTCATCGGCGGCACCATCAGCATGGTGGCGGTTGCCAATGCAGTGAACATGAGCGCAACGGACATCTCGGTGGCCACAGGTGCCAGCATGATCCCCAGCGTCCTGGGCCTGATGGCGTTGGTCTCGATTCCCAACCTGAAGTGGGTGCAGCGGCAGTTCCCGGTGGTGCGGGACCTGGGTGAGTCGAATGTCACCAATCCATTTGCGGTCACGCCGGAATTCCGGCTCACGCATATCAGCGGGGCGCTCGCCCTGAGTCTGACGCTGTGCGCGATGGCAAAGCTCCTGGCCGATGCCGTGAGCAGATGGACCGGCCATGATCAAAGCCAGTTCCGCATCCTGTACGTGACCCTGCTGACCGTGCTTGCAGCGAACCTGTTTCCGAAACAGATGAACCGGCTGAGAGGCGAATTCGAACTCGGCATGTTCTTCATGTACCTGTTCTTCGCCATGATCGGACTTGGAACGAACATGACCAGCTTTCTGGACCACGCCCTGAGCCTGTTCTTCTATGTCATTCTCCTGCTTGCCCTGGGCATCGCGATCACACTGGTGTTGAGCCGGTTCCTGCGGCTGAGCCTGCCCGAGGCCATTACCGGCTGCGGGTCCGCCATCGTCGGTCCCGCCGCGACGGTGGCGGTGGTCGCCGGCAAGGGCTGGCACGCCATGGTGACACCGGCGGTGATGATCGGCATCGTGTGTCACGTGGTGGGAAATTTCGTCGGGATTGCCGTGACACAGGTGTTGCGATGAATCCGGATCTGCCGCGGTTCCTGACGCTCTCGCCGGTCATCCCGGTCGTGACCTTGCGGGATGCGCGGATTGCCAGCGAGGTTGCGCGCGCCCTGTTTCGGGGCGGGATTGGCGTGATCGAAGTGACCCTGCGGCATGCCGAGGGGCTGAAGGCCATCGCGGCCATATCAAGAGGCGTCCCGGAAATGCTGGTGGGTGCAGGCACGGTGCTGTCGGCGGAAGATCTGCGGGGAGCGGTGCAGGCTGGCGCGGGTTTCGCCGTGTCTCCGGGCTCGACCGCCGGGCTCAGAGCCGCGGCCCGCGAAGCATCCATCCCCTGGCTTCCGGCCGTCGCGACGCCTTCGGAGTTGATGGAAGGCCTTGCGGCCGGGTACCGGAACTTCAAGTTCTTTCCCGCGACTGCAGCGGGTGGCATCGCCATGCTGCAGTCCCTGCAGGCGCCATTTCCAGAGGTGAAATTCTGCGCCACGGGCGGCATCGATGCGAGCAACGCCCGCGACTTCCTCCGTCTGACCAATGTGGTCTGTATCGGTGGGTCCTGGCTGGTGCCGCGAGATGCACTCGAACGGCGGGATTTCGCAAGGATCGAGGCGCTTGCATCGGCCGCAGCGACGTTGCGCGAGGCCGCCGGGTGATCCTCGATCCGGCTTCGCCGCCCCGGGTTGCGCTGCCAGGAACTTCGCGGCGTGGTGGTATTTATGTTGATTATTCGAATTAATCCATAATTATCTGATATAACTAATATTATTTAAGAGATCATCACACATCGGAAGTCGTTGACGTTCGTGCGCGTGGGCCCGGTGATGACCAGTGTATCGAGGGCCGAAAAAAAACCATGGGAATCGTTGCTGGCCAGATGAGCAACTGGATCCAGGCCCAGCGCGGTGGCGCGCTCTCCCGATTCCGGTCCGAACCACGCCCCCGCATTGTCCTGGGTGCCATCGATCCCGTCAGTGTCGCAGGCCAGCGCATGAATGCCCGGAAGTTCGCGCAGGTCCGCGAACAGCGCCAACAGGTACTCGGCGCAGCGTCCTCCGCGACCGGGTCCGCGCACGGTCACCGTGCATTCGCCGCCGGACAGCAACGCGAGCGGCGCAGCACCGCAGCTGCGTCCGGCGTGGAGTTCGCGCACCCGCTTTGCATGGGCGTGCGCAGTTTCGCGCGCTTCTCCGGTTGCCTCTCCCAGGTTGATGACGCGGACTCCGGCTTTCTGAAGATGTGACGATGCCGCCTGCAGGCTCAGGCGGCTGCTGGCAATCACGCGGGCATCCACCCGCGCCCAGAACGATTCCGTGGGCTTGGGGGTCTCCGTGATGGAGCCATCAGCACCCGCCCGCAGATGCGCAAGCACGCTTGCAGGCGCATCGATCCGCCAGAGATCCAGAATCGCAAGGCAATCACCGAAGGTGGTCGTGTCCGGGCTGCAGGGTCCCGAGGCAATGGCGCTCAGGTCATCTCCAGGTACGTCGGAAACGACCAGGGCGCGTATCCGGGCGGCGGTGGACGCCGCAAGCTTCCCACCCTGGGTGCGCGACAAGTGCTTTCGCAGCGTGTTCATCTCGCCGATGGGGACGCCTCCCCGCAGCAGGCTGCGCATGAGGCGCTGGTAGTCCACGAGCGTGATGCCATCCTCCGGCCAGCTCATGAGGCTCGATCCGCCACCTGACCACAGCGCGAGCAGGGTATCGGTGCTGCCCAGACTGCGGGCGATGGACATCATCCTCGCACCCGCCGCCAGCGAGGCCTGATCGGGCACCGGATGCCCGGCTTCCAGGACCTCGATGCGGTGGGTCGGTACGGTGTGCCCGTGGCGCGTCACCACGGCGCCACCCAACGAGGCCGTATCGGCCCAGACCGATTCCACGGCCGCGGCCATCGATGCCGCTGCCTTGCCCGCGCCGACCACGGTCGCCGCCGAACGTGGCAGGTCCTGGATGTGGGCCGGAACCACTCGCATCGGATCGGCCGCGCGCACGGCGACGCGGAAGCTGTCCATCAGGAGTTGGCGTGGATCCATGCAGGCAGTTTTCCCGGGAGGTTTTCCCTGTCGTGACACACGGCGTCTGAATACAATAGCCTCTCATGATGACCGAAATCCGCACCCCTGCAGTTGCCGACGTCTACGCGGCGGACACGGCCACGGCAGTGCACGCCACGGCCGGCGTGGTGTATGCATTTGACATCCTTGCCGATATCGAGCCGGATGCGCTGGCCCGCATTGCCGGTGTCTGCGTGGTAGCCAACGTCGCTCCACGCCACATGAACCTGGTGCGCGTGGCCGATCAGATCCAGGTGCATATCGAACTCTGCGGCATCACCACTGCTACGGCGGATTCCATCCGGCGAAAACTGGCCCAGCTCACCTGCGTCAATTCGGTTGTCCTGACTGCACTGCACGCGTGATTGCCCCGTTCAGGCAAGTGCATTCTGACGGGAGGCAAGGGGATTCAGGCAGGAGCTTCCGGCGAGCGGTTGCGAGGATGTGGTTTGAAAGTACTTTGCGCCCGAAAGGCAATGATTGGGTGCCGGTCAATCTTCAGTCACGCGAGGACTTTGCCTGGATTCATGATTTCGAGGGGATCGAGTGCCGATTTGACGCTTCGCATGAGTCCTACAGCTTCTCCAAGTTCCTGTTCGAGATAGCGGAGCTTGCCGCGCCCGATCCCGTGCTCGCCGGTGCATGTACCGTCGTGCTCGATGGCGCGCTGAACCATCCGATGGTGCAGGTGTTCGGCTGCGGCCAACTGACCGGCGTCACCTTCGCGGACGCAAATGCCCACGTGAAAATTGCCGTCGCCGACATGTCCGAGGATGGGTGCGAACAAACCCGAAGATTCGATATCGCGCTGGGTCTCGACAATGCATGCGCTCAGCTTCGATATGGGTACACAGACGTCTGTCCACCTCTGGCGCGTACCAACGGCGTAGGATGCGACCGACAGTGCGAGCCGGTGGCGCGCCTTCCAGAGCGCCGAGCGAGACTCCGGGCTCGTCGCTGACCGGAATTCGTGCCCGCCTTGCTCGCGTGCGATCTGCTGCGCAACCGATGCCTGCTCCGCAACGGCCGCGTTCGATCCATGGAATTCGAAGAACAGGCACGGCCCCTCGGGTAGTCCAAGACGTGAAGCCTTGTTGACGGCGCGGAGCGCTGCGGAGTCCAGGAATTCGACGCGCGCCACGGGGATGCCCAGCTGGATCAGCTGGATGACGCAGTCGATCGCACCCGACGTCGTGGCAAAGGCACAGGTGGCTGACAGAATCTGCTCTGGCAAGCCGTACAGGCGAAGCGTGAGCTCGGTGATTACACCAAGCGTACCCTCGGACCCTACAAACAGTCGCGTCAGGTCGTAGCCGGCCGCTGACTTGCGGGCACGCCTTGCGGTACGGATTATCAGACCCGTCGGTGTCACGACCTCCAGTGCGAGTACGTTCTCGCGCATGGTGCCGTATCGAACTGCATTGGTGCCAGAGGCGCGTGTCGCGGCCATGCCGCCGAGGGTCGCATTCGCACCGGGGTCGATAGGGAAGAACAGACCCGTATCGCGCAGAAACTCGTTCAGTGATTCGCGCCTCACGCCTGGTTCCACGACCACGTCGAGGTCAGCCTCGTTGACCTTGATGATTCGGTCCATGCGAGAAAGATCCAGGGTTACGCCTCCGCGCACCGCGTGAATGTTGCCCTCCACAGACGTGCCCGCTCCGTACGGAATGATCGGTGTACGCGTAGCCGCACAGATACGGACGATCTCCTGAACTTCTCCGACACCGGTCGCGAAGACGACGGCGTCCGGGGGCAGTGGCTCGTGATGGGATATGTCGGTGGCGTGCGCCATGCACGCACCAGACGACATCGTGAATCGCTGGCCAAGCAGTGCGCTCAGCGATGCCCTTGCAGAATCAGACAACGGCATCGGTGTCCTCCCTACCGTGACCCTGACTGTCGCCAGCCAGTACCCACGGCCATGTCGATGAAGCGTGCCATCTCTTGCGCGTAGGTGGCGAGTTCGTGCGAATTCACCTGCGACAGCAGTTCCCGCAATCGCCACAACTGCAACACCGGACCGGCAGGCTGCATCTCCTGAAGCAAGGCGACCGGCGTCGCCTCCAGACTGCGAAATCGCAACCGCCTCGCGTTGCCTCGGCGCGCATCACGCGCCAGAGTGACTCGAACGACCATGCTTGCCGCACTGGCCGGGTGCGAGAACACTGGCGTGAGATTGCCGAGGCTGTAAATCACGGGGACATATCGCACGGGATTCCCTGGCAACTCGAGTATCTCCATGGGTTGCACGACGTGTGGATGGTGCCCAACCACGAGATCCGCTCCCGCCTGCGCAAAGCGCCGCGCCCACTTGAGTTGGTCCGGGTGGGGGTACATCTCGAATTCGAGTCCCCAATGCAGTCCCACAACGATGAATTCGCAGCCAAGTTCCTGGCACTGACGGATCTGGCTTTCGATTCGGCTGGTGTCCGGGTCATCTTCCAGATGGAAGGGCGTGAAATTGACGACATTCGGATGGTCGGCGGGGATGGGCTTGAAGTTGACGCTGAACGTGTGGGCCACCCAACCAATCCGGGCCCCCGAATGTTCGGTGATGCTTAAGCCACTAGGGTTGCTCTCAACCCAGTTGACGCCTATACCCGTGATGCCTTGCTGCTCAAGTTCCCGGCAAGTCGTCTCGATTCCTTCAAGCCCGCGATCGAGGACATGGTTGTTGGCCAGATGAAGGACGTTGAATGATCGCACGTCGTGTCTCACGAGCGCTGCGTACTCATCGCGACTTATGTTCACCGAAGGCGCAGTGTCCTTCCTGAAGGTGAGCGACTCCAGCGGTTGTGTTGTCAGTGTGGATTCGAGGTTGGCATAGCGAACGTCGGCGTCGAAGATCAGGTCAGCCACGCGCTCGTAGAGGCGCCCCGCGGAATTCGCAAGTCCTGGCGTACACATCAGATCGCCGGCCAGTGCCAGTGTCAGGAATTCTTGCGGCGGCGCATCGCCGTCGAAGCTGCAATCGAATTGATTGAAGAGGTGCGCCGCAAAGTGTGATTCGAGCCCTGAGTCTTCGTATGCACGTTCGATCGGTACCCGGCTCTTTGCAATCCAGTAGGCCCAGAATTCCGGTCTGGACAGGTCGATTCGAACGTTGCGGGGCAGGCGATTCGGTCCCATTGCGACTTCGCGATCGATGCATTGCCACAGTGCCGCATCACCCGTAGTCTCCGATCGAAAGAGGCCGCTGGCGTCACGTGGAATGTCGAGCGGGCGTAGCATCGGAGTCCCGGACGGCTTGGTCAAAGCGTGCGTCGCGCAGGGGAGTGCGACGCGCTTATCTCGTCGCGTACGATGCGGCCTTCGGCAATGACGAGTGGCATCTCGCTCTGCCAGCGTTCGAAGCAGGTGATATCCTCGAGGGGATTGGTATCCAGGGCGATCAAGTCAGCACAGGCTCCTGCACGGACGATGCCTATCTGATCTTCCATTTGCAGAATTTCCGCGTTGACCGACGTGGCCGAACGCAGGATGTCGATGGGCCGGTCCACCTCGGCCCGATGGCGAAATTCCCGCGACTGCAGCGCGTGAAAGGCCTCGCCGAACAGGTCTGTCCCAAAGCCGATCCGGACACCGGCTCGTCGGCAGTTCGTGATCGACGACAACATGTCCGCGATGAGACCATCCACCTTTTCGATGCTGCTTGCTGACATTCCTGTGCTTTCGCGGTAGTCGACCAGTTGATGGAGGACCGCCAGCGTGGGCACGGTAAAAGTCGCTGGTGCTGCCGCGATCATCCGGGCCGTCGAGTCACTGATGCGAGTTCCGTGCTCGATCGACCGGACGCCGAGCGAGACACAGCGGCGTGCAGCCTCGTCCGTATGGCAGTGGGCGGCGACGTACTTGTGGCGCCTGGCCGCCTCTTCAACGGCTACGCGCAGTTCTTCGTCAGTGAACTGGTCCATCCACAGGGGGTCGCTGGGTGATGCCACTCCACCTGACATCATGACTTTGATATGGTTTGCCCCGCGACGCAGTTCCTCGCGCACGACGTGACGCACTTGATCGGGGCCGTCGACCAGCTGGGTGATGACGCCCGAGTAGGCGCACCCGCAGGATGATACTTCATGAGGTGGCCGCATGTCGCCGTGGCCGCCGGTCTGCGAGAGGGCTTTGCCACCGAAGAGGAAACGTGGGCCGTTGATCAGTCCTTTCCGGACCGCGAGTGCCAGTCCGACGTCGCCGCCGCCGGGGTCGCGCACCGTGGTAAAGCCGCGCTGCAGCGCCTCCCGCAGAAATCTTGCGGCGTAGGACACAAGCAACGCTCGGGGCATCGTATCAAGCGTGTGCATGTGGAATGTCGGCGAGTACGCGTGAAAGTGCGCGTCGATCAGCCCCGGCATCAACACGCGCCCGGCTAGCTCGATCACGTCGGAGCCATCGCGGCGAATTGGTGTTGACGACACTTCGACGATTCTCGATCCTTCGATCAGCACATCGATATGGTCCGTCAGGTCTGCGGTTACCCCATCGAAAAGCGTCGCGTTCCTGAGTAACAGCACGGTGACTCGCTAGAGCTGATCCATGAAGCCGGTCGGGGAACGATATAGCGTCCGCAAGGCGGCAGCTGCCAGGCAGGGCAGCATCGAAGTGTGCGTTTCGCCAGCGTAAACCGACTGGTTAAGTCTGATCTTGTCAGGGATTCGGTGGGCGAGCCCAGACATCACCGCCAAGCCTGTTTGCAGGGCAGGTCCAAATCGCGCATGCGAGAGTTCCGCGCCACCCACTGCCTGGAAAATGTCGATCGGCTGATGGGGACCGCCCGCCGCGACGAGTGCATCCTCCATATCGTGCAAGTCCTCGCCATACCAGCCTACCCCGAGACTCCCCAGCGCGAGTTTTGAAAAGGGGCAGCGCCCGGACAACAACGCGTATCGCCCGAATACGGCACCCGCCGACTGACCCAACAGACCCACATCGACAACATCCCCGCCAAGAACTTCCGGTAGACACGGCAGCAAGCGATCGCAGATGAAGTCGAGAAATCCGCTCGCTCCACCAGTCAACTCTTCGACCGCAAGTCCCCTGGCACGCGCCCGCGCTGACAGCAGTGGCAACACCGGTGAGGCACGCAGGGACGCGGGCGATAGGGCAGAGGGCGTGAAGTCGAGCAGCCGGGCGTCGGCATGTGCCTCAAGACTCCCCACAGCGCCAATCCC
Source organism: Steroidobacteraceae bacterium (assembly GCA_044226785.1). Lineage (GTDB taxonomy): Bacteria > Pseudomonadota > Gammaproteobacteria > Steroidobacterales > Steroidobacteraceae > TMP-86. The sequence goes on from JBGAGK010000008.1 coordinate 10,436, forward strand.
GACGAGCGCGGGTGGAGCGATCTCGCCTCCCATCGCCTGAACGTAAGCGGATTCTGCGAGGGTACAAAGGACGTACGGAGAGTCCAGCACGATCAGAACCTTCTGCGCACCGGTGTTCGTGCGTGCGCCTGTCGGCGCTGGCAGCACGGCAATCTCGTACTGCGCTGACCGTGCAGCCGCCGGCAATTCGAAGACGACGGCATCCCGCAGGACACGAGGCAATCGAAGATGAGCCGGTTCCATCGCCTTGGCTGGCCTTGGATCTCAAAATCTGGCGCTGAAAATCACGCCAAGTGTACGCGGGCGGGCGATGGTAGCACGGGCCTGATTGCCGGTGATCGGATTGGCCATGTCGGTCTGCAGATTCATCAAGGCGTGTTTGTCCGTCACGTTGCTTGCGAACAAACCCATCTCATAGGGACCGCGTCGAATGCCTGCACGAAGATCGAGGATTGAGTACGAATCGAGGCGGAGGTTGGCCGGGTTTGCGCTGGTTGCCTGGGAATAGTACGGGTTCTGCGATCCCGTGTGACGCAGACTGGCGCCAAGGTACCCGCTGAATGCGCTTCCGAGAGGGAACTCACGATCGGCCGACAGCGCTCCAGACCAGCGCGGCGCGTACGGCAAGCGATCCCCGGCGAGTGCTCCTACCGATGGGATCGGATCGCGCGTGGTCGCATCCAAGAAGCTGGCATTCGCGCTCAGCGTAAGCCCCCCGGAATCCCAACGCAGTTCGCCCTCGAATCCCTGGCTGCGCGCCTTGCCGCCATTCAGGAGGGAGAGGAACCCCGCGAGTCTCGCAGTGGTCTGGATATCTCTCCAGTCGATCAGGAAAGCTGCAACGCTCAGGTTCAGTCGCTTGTCGAGCAATGCCGCCTTGTACCCCAGCTCGTAGTTCATGAGCGTATCGGAGCCAAAAGTCGGGTTGACGATGCCAGCCCCGCCTGGCGGCACAAAGTTCATGCCGCCAGGCCGGAACCCCTTGGCTGCCCGCACATAGAGCAGGCTGTCCGACGACAGCTTCCATTGTGGCGAAACGGCGAATGTCGTCGCGTTCTCGGAGGACGAATTCGAGTAGCTCGTGCCGACGAGCGGGCCAAAAAGTATCCCGCCGAGAACCTCGTTGAAGCGCTGTTCGTTGTGGCTCCAGCGGCCGCCGATTTCGACGTGTAGCGTGTCGGTCAAGGCGACTGTGGTGCTGGCGAAGAGAGCATATTCCTCATAGCGCCCTGTGACAGGCACATCGACGAGCGGATTGATGGGAGGGGGCAGCGGGTCGCCGTTGGCGAGAAACGCCGTACCGCCGCTCAGGGTGAAGGCCTTTTCCCTTGTGTAGAATGCGCCGAGGATGTATTCCAGCCGTCCGCCCGACGGTGATGCCAGCCTCACCTCCTGCGTGAATTTCCTGACCTCATTATCGACCGGCAGTGACACGCCGGGAACGCCAAGTGCGACGCCGAACAGGCCGCTGTAATCGAATGCCAGCGACGACTCCTGCTTGCCATAGCCGGTTGCAGAAACCAGCGTGCCGAATCCGAGGTCGAAATCGAGCTTCAGTGAGTGCAGTTGATACTTTGTACGCACATGCTCTTCGGTCGGGACATTCTGGGTGTACTCGGCAGTGTCGGGCCTGCCGGTGACACTATTGACAGTCTCCGCGCCGAGTCCGGGGTTGTCGCGATCCTGGTAAAGGCTGGAGAAGGCCGCCGAGAAGTTGTCATTCACTACCCACCGAAGCGCCAGTCGGCCGCCCTTGTTCCTGGACTCGTTCACGTTCTCGCGACCGAGAGCGATGTTGTCGACGTATCCGCTGTCCTTTGTGTAATAGCCGCTGACCCGCAAGCCGAGCCTGTCCTGTATCAATGGCATGTCGACAGCGGCACGGGTGACATACCCGACGCCGCCATGGGAAGTCGACGTCAGGCCAACCTGAACCTGCCCACGGAACTGATCGAGTGACGGTTCGCGCAGTATGTATCGGATTACGCCACCGAGGGCGTTGGCACCGTAGAGCGTGCCTTGCGGTCCGCGGAGCACTTCAATGCGTTCGATCTCGAACAGGTCCGGATCTGGGGTCAGCCTGCTGCCGAGCGCCGTCGATGTGCTCGAGCCGATCGGCGTTTCGTCAAAGTACAGACCAGTCGTCGCCGACAGTTGATTAATGCCGGTCGTGACACCACGAATATTGATCTGATTGTAGCCTGGGGCGATGCCAGTGCTCGAAAGGGACGGCACGAAGGCTTGGTAGTCGTCGAACCGCAGCACGCCTCGTGAGCCGAGTTCGCCGGGAGCGAGAGCGGTGATCGAGGCCGGCGTATCGACGAGTCGCTCGGACCTCTTTTGCGCGGTCACGACGACTTCCTCGAGCACGCCCGCCGGTGTCGGGGTCTGTGGTCCTTCTGTTTCCGCAGCCAGTCCAACAACGTTCGTCAATACACTCAACACCGCGGCGGTGGAAAACCGGATCGCGCAGGACCTATATGCAGCCGACATCATGCGTCTCCTTACTGCAGCAGAATTGTGCTTTTTATGGAAAGCGTATACTCGTTTTCTTTTGATTGCAAGCCTGTTCCTTGACGCCTTCGTGTCAATTGTTGAAGGCAGCAAACTGCTGAGGTTCAGCTAGCGCTTGTGCAGGACTTGCACAGGTGGGCGAATCGCTCCAACCGCAAAATCGAGGTAGAAGCCCAGGTCACGGAGGCTGATATGCAAGAGCCGAGTTTCCCGAAGCGGAATTCTCGATCCGTCGAAGATGATGGTTACCAATTGAGCCGTTTGACTCAACGGGAGAACCGGCCGGATCTCGCCCCTTGCGGCGAATACAGCAAGCTGGTGTTCGAACTGGTCGATGATTGCTTGCCCCTGTTCGAGCCGGATTCTCTTCATCGGTTCATTCCAATCCGCGATTGCTTCGAGTTCTCGCCAAAAGGAAAGTCGCTCAATTTCACCCCGATATTCGAGGATCCGTGCCTTCAGATCCGACCATGTCTTGCCGTGCAACAACTCATTGCGATGCTGAAATTGCATCAGCATGACCGCCTCGAGCAGTTCCTCGCGGCTCCGGAACAGCTTGTAGAAGGCGCCGATGCTGAGGCCGGCTTTCTCGCATATGACGGCAAGATTCGTCGCAACGACTCCCTGCGAACGGAAGCATCGGATCGCGGCCTCGCAAAAGCGGCGTCGCTGCCCATCCATGTATTCCGGACTGCGTCTCGGCATGATCTCCCCGTACCTCTGCCTCATTTGACCAGTGGCTGAGTATAGCCAAGGGCGCATTCGGTAAACCGCTCGATCGCTTCTGCCGTGTCCTCCCGAAGCCGCGCCACTGCAACTCGCAGCGTTCTGGCAGCACCATTCGGCTCGAACTCTGGGGGTCACAGGCCGAAATATCACCCGGATCAGCAGCGCCACTCGCCGCGACCGGATGCTCAGGCCCGCAGACGCTGGCGCCACAGGGGTTTCAACAACTCCAGGATGAGGAGGATGGAGGTGCCGGCTCCGAATGCGAGCAGCAGATCGCTGCCGTGGAGCGGTCCGAAGCGGAACAATGCCCGCACCGAAGGCACGGTCAGAGTGGCCGCCATGATCAGGATCACGACTGCGAGCATCCAGGCAAGCGCCTGATTGGGACGCCGGAACGCAGTGACGAGGGATGCACTGTAGGACCGGTTCACCAGGATCAGGCTGATGGTGCCCAGCACCAGGGCGAGGATGGTGAGTGCTCGCGCTTCATTTTCCGGCCTGCCGCTGTCGAGGGCGAACAGGAACAGCACGGTGACGACTGCGAATGCCACCAACCCCTGAAGCAGGCTCCATCCAATCAGCGCTGCTGAAAACAGGGGTTCGCGCGCCGGCCTTGGGGGGCGCTCCATCACGTCCCTCTCCTCGATTTCGGCTTCGAAGGCCAGAGAGCAGACCGGATCGATGATCAGTTCCAGGAATGCGATGTGGATGGGGCTGAAGATGATCGGCAGTCCGAAGACGAGGGGGAGCAGTGCAAGCCCGGCGATCGGCACATGGACTGCGAAGATGAATCCCATCGCCTTGCGCAGATTGTCGTAGATCCGCCGGCCCAGGCGGATCGCCTTGACGATGGAACCGAAGTCATCGTCGAGCAGGACGATCGAGGAGGCTTCCCGTGCCACATCCGTTCCGCGCCCTCCCATGGCAACTCCGATATGGGCGGCCTTCAGCGATGGCGCGTCGTTGACGCCATCGCCCGTCATGGCCACCGTCTCGCCCGCGGCCTTAAGGGCCTGGACGATGCGCAGCTTCTGTTCCGGCATGATCCGCGCAAACACGCTGGCATTTGCCAGCCTTGCACCCAGTTCGCCGTCACCCAGCCCTTCGAGATCGCTCCCGGAGAGGACCTGACCGGCATCGAGGCCAGCCTGCCGGGCGATCGCCTGGGCGGTCGCGGGATGATCACCCGTGATCATGATCACGCGGATGCCGGCGCAACGGCAGTGCTCGATGGCTCCGGGAACGCTGGGCCGGAGCGGGTCTGCCAGTCCGGCCAGCCCCAGGAATTCGAACTGGAATGCCTGCGGGGAGTCCGGCAGATCCGCCCCTGCGTGAGTTGCCTTCGCCAGGGCCAGCACGCGCAGGCCCTCTGTCGCCATTTCCACCGTGCAGTTCCTGATCTCCGTGCGGTCCGGCGGACTCAGGCGGCACAGCGAGGCAATCGCCTCGGGTGCGCCTTTCGTTGCCACGACGAGGTTCGAAGCATTCTCCGGGGACTGCCAGACCTGTGTCACCGCGAGCAGTTCGGGCCGCAGCCCGTACCGGCGCAACAGCTTCCAGCCTCGTTCCGGCAGGGCGCCCGAGCGTTCGGCAGGTTCCCGCCCCAGATCATGAAAAGCCACTTCCATGGGATCGAAGAGTTCGGGCGCACTGGCCAGCAACCCGGCCAGCGCCATGTCGCTGAAGCCTCCGGCCAGGGTGCCTGGGTTGTTACGAAGATGCAGAGGATCGCTGCCAGGCCTTCGCAGCTGCACCACCGACATGCGGTTCTCAGTCAGCGTTCCCGTCTTGTCGGTGCACAGTACGCTCGCCGCGCCCAGCGTCTCGATCGCCGCTGCCTTGCGCGTGAGTACGCGGGCACGGGAGATGCGCCAGGCGCCCATCGCCATGAAGACGGTGAGGACCACCGGAAATTCTTCAGGCAGCATCGACATGCCGATGGCGATACCCGCAAGCAGCGCCTCGATCCAGCTACCGCGGGTCACGCCATACAGGATCACGGCCAGCGAGCTCACCAGGATGCCGACCACGAAGAACAGACGTACGAGGCGCCGGGTCTGTGCCTGCAGCCGGGACGGCTCCGGTTCCAGGTCGCGGAGCATTCGCCCGATCCTGCCGATCTCGCTTTGCGCCCCCGTTGCCACGACTTCGGCCATGCCGCTGCCGGCCACGATCAGCGAGCCGGAGTACACGTGATGCGCCCGATCCGGGTCGGCTCGGGATTGATCGGCGCAGCGCGGATCAGCCGCCTCCTTCGCAACAGGCATCGATTCGCCGGTCAGGAGCGATTCGTCCACTCGCAGGTCATTGCCCTGCATCAGCCGGGCGTCTGCGGGCACCCGGTCGCCTTCCCCGAGCAGGACCAGATCGCCACGGACAACCTCGCGGCCGGCAATACGCTGCCTCCGGCCACTGCGGATGACCACGGCGCGTGGGCTGGTCAGGTCGCGCAATGCCTCCAGCACGCGTTCCGTACGCGCCTCCTGCACGACCGTGATCAGCACCGACATGCCCGCGAAGGCGAGCAGGATCAGCGCCTCGCGCAGATCTCCGAGCAACAGGTAGATGGCGCCGCCCGCAACCAGCAGGGCCAGCATTGGCTCGCGCAGAACCTCGAGTACCAGCCGGAGTGGTGTCCGCCGGTCGGGCCGCGGCAGGCTGAGGCCGCCCGAAGCCGGATCAGACCGCGACGTTGAGCACCTGGATGGTGGTGTATTCCTTCAATCCGTCGACGTTGAACTCCACACCGATGCCCGAGCACTTGACGCCGCCAAAGGGTGCCATCGGGTGCAGCCCGCCATGCTGGTTCACCCAGGCCGTGCCGCACTCGAGCCGGGCGGCCGTCTTTGCAGCTTCCTGCGCATCATCGCCCCAGACCGAGCCGCCAAGCCCCACTTCCAGGGAGTTGGCGCGCCTGACCGCCTCATCGACGGTGTCGTATTTGATGATCGGAATCACGGTGCCGAACTGCTCTTCCTTGACCACCAGCATGTCGTCGGTGGCATCGGCAATGACCGTGAGCGGGTAGAGGTAACCAGGGCCCTTGGGTTTCTGCCCTCCCAGGACCACGCGCGCACCGCGTGCGCGTGCTTCGTCCACATAGGAGGCCACCTTGTCGAACTGCATCTTGTTGGTCAGAGGCCCGATCAGGGTCTTCGGATCCATGCCGTTGCCCACCGGGATCTTCGCGGCGTACTCGGAAAATTTCTTCACCACTTCCTCGTATTGCGAGGAGTGCACATAAAGGCGCTTCAGTGCCGCGCAGGTCTGGCCCGCATTGATGAAGCAACCCCAGAACAGCTTCTCCAGCAGAGAGTCGATTTTCGTTCCGGGAAGGATGATGCCGGCATCGTTGCCGCCCAACTCCAGCGTGACGCGCTTCAGGGTGGTGGCCGCACCGCTCATGACCTTTCTGCCGGTGTTGACCGAGCCGGTGAACACCACCTTGTCGATGCCCGGGTGCGCGGACATGCGGTTGCCTACTTCGGCATCGCCCGTGACGACGTTGATGACGCCCGGGGGCAATACGCTGTTCATGAGTTCGACCAGTCGCAGGGTTGACAGCGGTGTGTAGGGCGAGGGTTTGATCACCACGGTGCAGCCGATGAGGATGGCGGGCATCACGTGCCACACCGCGATCATCATCGGCCAGTTCCACGGGGTAATGGAGCCGACCACGCCCACTGGCTTGCGGCGGATCAGGATCTTGCCCTTGTCATCGTCCTGGATGGTCTCTTCGGGAATCCGCAGGCCCGCCGTGACGCGGGTCCACACCGCAGCGCCCCCGACTTCCATGTTGGCGCCCATGCCGCTTTGCGGCTTGCCCTGCTCGAGCGTGATCAGTTCGGCCAGTTCCTTGTGGTTTTTCTCGATGAGATCCGCGATCTCCATGAGTTTTGCGGCACGGGCATCCTGTGACAGGGCCGACCAGCCGGGCAGCGCCTTGCGTGCTGCGGCCACGGCCTTGTCGAGCAGTTCCACGGTGCCCTGCGGCGAATCCGCAACCAGGGATTCGTCGAACGGGTTCTGGACCCTGAACGTGGCCGGAGTTTCGACGCGCTTGCCGTCGATGATCAATGCGTACTTGGACATGGGGAAATCCTTACCTTGAGGGGTGACACCGGGCCGCTTGCGAACCAGCAGGCCTGCCGCTGCCCCGATGTTAGCGGATCTGCCGCTCCGATCAAGTCAGCTGACCTGAGCCGTCCCTGCAGGGATTCGCAGGCTCAGGCAGGTCAGGCCTCCATCCATTTTCCGGAATTCCGAGACCTGCATTGTCTTCACCCGCCGGCCGCGCGCGGCAAGGGCGGCGGCCAGGCGCGGATAACCCTCGGCAATCAGCACCGTGCCATTCACTGCCAGGGCGTTTGCCGCATAGGCTTCATCTGCCTCGGTCACGAGGCACTGATGCCGGTCGATGGCCGCCACGGCCGGTGTGTCCGGGCATAGCAGGAACAGTCCCTCGCCCAGATAGTTGATGCCGGACTTCAGGTGCAGCAGGTCCTGCCGGCCGCGGATGTCGATGATGTGGGGCGTGAGACCGGCACTTCGCGCCAGGCTGCAGAGCTGGTCTGCTCCTGCTTCGTTCGTTCGTGCGGACAGGCCGATGAACATGAGGTCCTCGGCCACGCAGACATCGCCGCCATCCACCGTCCCGGGCGCCTCGATGAGCATGACTTTCTGGTAGAGCCTTCGCAGGGCCGGTTCCACGCTGGCGCATTCGCCACGGCGGCTGGGTGCACCTGGCCGGGTGATGATGCAGCGATCGGCAAGGCACAGGGCTGTGTCCTCGACAAAGGTTCCGTCAGGGTGCCCAGGCGCGTCGGGAAGCGTCGTGACGACGACACCCAGATCCCTGAATGCCTGGCAATAGGCGGCGTGCTGCCCGCGTGCGAGGCCGGGATCCGGCGGGCCCTCGGTGGACTGGGTCAGACCGGAGGCATACGAATCACAGGGTGGGCGAACCAGAGCGTGGCTGATGAGCATCGAAGCGCCTCCCGGAAAAGCATAATTGTGTCATGATTTTTCCCATGCACCGCATGGCGACACCAGTGCGCGACGCACGACAGGTCCGTTTCCTGTCCACCTTTGCTGCGGGTGAGCGCGAGGCTGCGGCGGATCTGCTTTCCCAGTTGCGGCCGCTCGGTCCCGGCCGGATCGTGCTGTTCTGCACGTCCCAGTTCGACCTCAGGCGTCTGGGAGCTGCTCTGCGCGCGGGCGGGGTCGAGGAGGTCACCGCGGCGACCACTGGCCGGACCATTGGCGCGGGCAGGTTCGTCTCGCATGCCATCGTGGGCTTTCATCTGCCGGCCTCCCGTTTCAAGGTTGCCGATGTGCTGATCGAGGATGTGGCCCGATTCGGGTTGCAGGAGGCGCGCGACCTGACCCGCGCCCTGCGCAAGCGACTGGGACGCGATGCCTCCGAGCGGTTTCCTCACCAGTTTGGAATGCTTCTGGTGGATGCAGAGCCGCGCTGCGAGGAGCGTCTGACAGCGGCGCTGGGCACTGAGCTTGCCGGGGTTCCGCTGGTGGGAGGTTCGGCCGGCGATTCCTATTTTCATCCGGAGGGCCTGAGTCCGGGTTCGCCGCGCATCCTGCACCGGGGAACGGCCCGGCGGGGAGCGGCCGTGCTGTGTCTGGTGGCAAGTGCCACACCCGTTCACGCGGTCAGTCATACCCATTACGTTCCCGGCCAGCGGCGGGTCGTCATCACCGAGGCGGATCCTGCCCGTCGGCTGGTGATCGAAATCGACGGCCAGCCTGCCCTCGAATCCTTTGCACGTGCGGCCGGGCTGTCCAGCCTGCCGCGTGACGCCGGTGACTGTGCTCCGCATCCCTTGATGATCCGCATCGGTGGCCAGTACTTCGCGCGCGGGCTGCAACGGCTGCACCCGGATGGTGCGCTGGAGTTCGCCTGTGCCATGGAGCCCGGCATGGTCCTGGCGGTGGCCCGGCCGGGTGACATGGTGGTGGAGCTGTCCCGGATGTTCGCGCAGATGCGCGCGGCGATCGGCCCGCCGGAACTGGTGATCGGCTTCGAATGCTCAGCGCGCACCGTGGAGATGGAGCGAACGGGTCTGGCGTCGGCTGTCGGCAAGGTGTTCTCGGACAATGCCGTGGTGGGCTTCTGCACCCTGGGTGAGCAGTTCAACACCATCCATGTCAACAATTCCTTCACCTGTGTCGGCATCGCCCGGGAGGGGGATTGAAATCCGGACGCAGTGCGCGTGCTTCGCGCCCGCCTGCCACGGACCTCGCGGCACTGCGCAGGGAAAATGCAGCACTCAGGAAGACGGTACGAACCCTGATCACGCGCGTGGAACGCGCGGTGGATGACCAGGGCACACCTTTTTCCTGGTTCCAGGCCGCTGCAAAGCTTGAAGAGACGGTGCGCATCCGCACCGAGCAGTACGAGTCCCTGAACGTTCGTCTGACCCGTGAACTGAAATCCAGGCGCGAAATCGAACTGGCACTGAAAACCGCGAAGCAGCAGGCCGAGGAGGCCAATGCCGTCAAGACGCGTTTTCTCGCCGCCGCAAGCCACGATTTGCGCCAGCCGCTCAATTCCGCCGTGCTCTTCCTGGAATCCATCGAGGATGCAGCCGTGGGTGAGCAGTATCGTTCACTGCTGCAGCGGGCCCGCGTGGCGCTGTCATCGCTGAACAACCTGCTGGGGACGCTGCTGGACATCGCGCGCCTGGATTCGGGCGGCATGCAGCCGCAGGTGGCGGATTTTCCCGTGGCCGCGCTGCTGGAGCGCATCGGACCCGAGTTCGTGGGCGTGGCGCACTCGGCCGGCATCGAACTGCGGTTCCGGCCCTGCACGCGATGGATCCGGACCGACGTCCACCTGCTCGAGACCGTGCTGCGCAATTTCATCAGCAACGCCATCCGCTACACGCCGAAGGGGCGGGTGCTGGTGGGCTGCCGGCGCCTGCGCCGGGGTCTGATGATAGGTGTGTACGATTCCGGCGTGGGCATCGAAGCCAGCCAGCTGCAGTCGATCTTCGAGCCTTACTATCAGGTGGCCAATCAGCGCCGGCGCAGCAATGGCGGCATCGGTCTGGGCCTGTCGATCGTCAGCCGCATCGCGGACCTGCTCAGACTTAAGCTCATGGTGCGTTCGGTGCCCGGAAAGGGTTCGATGTTTGCGGTGGTGGTTCCCTACGGTCGTGATCACGGTCAGGGATCCGGGCGCATCTGGTCGGGTGCCCGGCACGATACCCGCATGCGCGCGCTGACCATCGCGGTCATCGATGACAGTCTGGAGCATCTGGCAGGTGTGAAAACCATCCTGGAGAAATGGGGACATCGGGTCGTGGCTGGCCATACCGCCGTCGATGCGGTGGTTCAGCTGATTTCAGCCGACCTGGAACCGGACCTCATCATCTCGGATTTTCACCTGGGAGACTCGGCCAAGGGAGACGAGGCCATTCGCGAGGTGCAGCGCGAGTTCGATGGAAAGTCCGGAGCGTTCATCATGACCAGTGACCCGGACCCGTCATTGCGCCGCAGGCTGGAATCGCGCGGCTTCATCGTCCTGGCCAAGCCCTTGAACCTTGCCAGGCTGAGATCGCTGATCGAAGGGACATGGCAGTGATCCGATCGGCTGGGGAGTTGCGGGATACCGTGTTGCTGAAGGAGTGAACATGAACAGATGGTTCCGATTTCCGGGCGTACAAGCGGCATCAGCCGCCTTGATCGCGTGCGGCGTCCTTGCAACCCTGGTGATGGCCCTGCCAGCCTGGACCTCCGGCGCAAATCCATCCCTGGCTGAACGCGTGCAGCGCATCGAGGATGAAAACGCCATCGTCCGGCTGCAGAACATCTACGGTTACTATGTCGACAAGCGGCTGTTCGACCAGGTGGTGGACCTGTTCGCCGACAGTGGCAGTGTCGAGATTTCCCATCGCGGCGTGTATACGGGCAAAGCGGGGGTGAAGCGCCTGTTCATCGATTCCTGGTCGGGTGATGGTCTGGGACTTCGCCACGGTCAGCTGTTCACCCACATGATGATGCAGCCGGTCATCGACATCGCGCCGGATGGCAGGCATGCCAGGGGGCGTTTCCGGACCTTTGCGCAGGTCGGCCAGCATGAACGTGGCGTCATGTGGGTCGAAGGCGTCTACGAGAATGAATTCATCAAGGAAGGAGGGATCTGGAAGTACTCCAGGATGCGATTCTGGCCAACCTATTACGTGCCTGAACGCGAGGGCTTCAGTGGCAAGCTGCTGCCAAACATGGAGGTCGACCGGAACCATCCGCCCGACTTGCCACCGACCGACGATGCGGGGGTCTTTCCCGATGTCTACTATCCGCCCTTCCATTATCCCAATCCGGTGACCGGCAAGGAGGTCGACGTCAATCCCTACAACCACAAGGCGCTGGCCGAGACCACGACGGCAAGGAAATGGACCGGCGATGAGCCGGTTCACGGGAAGTGAGGGTGGCGGGGTGTCTCGGTCCGGGCAAGACAGGCGCAGCAGGCATCATTCACTGGTGCTGGCCGCTGTGGCGACAGGCCTGCTCATGACTCTTCGCACGGGGCCTGCGGCTTCCGCTCCAGGGTCGGACAGGCCCGCATGGTGTGCGGGCCTGCCGTCAGCCGTGATGGAGCATCTTTCGCGCTTCGATGGCCGCCTGAACCCGGTTCGCCACCCCGAGCTTGCGCAGCAGCGCCGACACATGTGCCTTGACCGTGATTTCCGACAGGTCCAGGGTGCGGGCGATGCTCTTGTTGGACATGCCCTCGGCCAGCAATGACAGGACGCGGCGCTGTCGGGAAGTCAGTCTTTGTGATGCGGCATCGGTTGCAGGTGCAGTCTTGTTGCTGCGGCGGTGACGCAGCGCGATGACCGCGGCGGCTGGAAGATAGGTGCCTCCCGCCATCACGATGCGGATCGCATCGATCAGCACCTGGCGGGGCGCCGACTTGGGGACGTATCCGGCGGCGCCTGCCATGACCACCTCGCCCATGGTCGCAGGATCATCGACCCCGGACACGACGATGATGGGCGTCAGGGGCGCGGCACGGCGCACCTGCATCAGGCATGAAAGTCCCGAGGCGCCGGGCAGGTTCAGGTCGAGCACGATGAGTTCGAAGTCCGCATCGGAGGCAACCTGGGCCACCACCTCCTCGCTGCAACAGGCCTCCGACAGCACGGCATCCGCGCAGGCCTGCGGCACGACGGCACGCAATGCGTCGCGATACAATGGGTGATCGTCGGCGATCAGGATGCGCCTGGTTTGCGCAGCAGCGGGTGACGGCGCCTGGGCCATGTATCGCATCGTACGGCAGAGTGGCACGGGAGCAAATCCAATACTTAAGTAGGGGATGCCTCGCACCTTATGGCTCATAGGTAATGGGGCGGCTGTCCGCGATACTTCGGGGTGTCGTCTCCGGTCAGGACATCAACAAGGGGAAATACATGATTCTGAATTCACTTGTCCGGCGAAGCCTGGTCATCCCGGCCCTGATGCTCATTTCCGGTGGCTTCACGTTTCCGGTTTGGGCCCAGGAGACCGCGCCGGCAGCTTCGGATGTCCTTGAGGAGGTGGTGGTCACGGCGCAAAAGCGCGAGGAGAGCCTGCAGCGGGTTCCTGTCTCGGTGACTGCAATGACCAGCACCCAGCTCGGTGCGCTGAAGCTGGATACTCCCTCGAGCATCACTTCCGAGGTTCCCAACCTCCAGGTCAACGGAATCGTCGGCGAAGGCTCGCCTCTGTTCAGCCTTCGCGGCGTGTCGATGTTCGATTACTCGCTCAGCCAGTCGAGCCCGGTCGCAAGCTACCTCGACGAAGTCTACAAGGGCAACTTCGTGTTGTTCGGGGTTGAGATGTACGACCTTGAGCGGGTGGAGGTTCTGCGCGGCCCGCAGGGAACCCTGTACGGCAAGAACACCACGGGCGGTGCCATCAACTTCATCACCAAGAAGCCGGGTTTCGACACGGAAGGGTTCCTGAAGCTCGGCGTGGGCAACTACGATCGCCGCGAAGCCTCGGGTGCGTTCCAGACGGCGCTCATTCCCGACCGGCTGGCCGCGCGCCTGGCCTTCACCTACACGAAGGCCAACGGTTTCATCAAGAACATCCTGCCGGGGCATCCCGACATGGACGGGGTCGATCAATACGGCGTTCGCCTGTCGCTGCTGTATCGGCCCAGCGATTCACTGGACCTGATCCTGCGTCTGGCCACCAGCAAGCAGAATCCCTACAACTACGCCATCATGGACGGGCGCATCGGCCCTGACGGTGTGGGCGGCGTGGGGTATTACCGGACCAGTGATGGGACAGCCACGGGAACACCGCTCGCCGATGACGAAGTGGCCCAGAACTACACGCCGCGGCGCCGGCAGGAGAACAAATCCGCTTCGCTCACCGCCAAGTGGGCAATGTCGGACCGGCTTGCCATGACCTCGATCACCTCATGGGACCAGGGCGAGTTGTTCAATCCGGAAGGCACGGATGGCGCGCCCATCGACATCTGGAAGATCCCGTATCTCGGCAAGACCCGGCAAGTGACCCAGGACCTGCGCCTGTCCACGACCGGCAATGAGGCCCTCAGTTTCATCCTCGGCGCCTATTATCAGCACGAGATCGTTTTCAATTCGACCGAGAACCGGATCTTCAATTTCCTGGACTACAACGGTGACGGGGCGTTCAACTACCAGGATTGCGCGGATTCCTCCTACGCCAACCCCAATGGCATTCCGGGGTTTGGGTATGTGAACGGGACATTCATCAATCTGAGCTGCAACTACTACAACCAGTTCGACCAGATCCGCAACAGCTGGGCGCTGTATTCGGACGGCAGCTATGCCTTCAACGACAAGATCAAGTTGCGTGCGGGCCTGCGCTACAACCATGACAACGCGATCCAGAAAAATGCCATCAACCAGCTTCGCGGCGCCGACGAAGTGCCCATTGCCAGCATCTTCAACGTCGGCGAGTGCATCGCGGGCGTACCGGGGGTCGTATGTCCGCTGCTGACGCTTCCCGGTTCGCCGGGCTACGATGCGGCCGTGAACACCAGCCGCAGCCAGGCGGCCCGCAACACGGATTTCACCGGTCGCCTGGGTCTGGACTACACACCCACGGCGGACAGCCTGATCTACGTGAACTTGAGTCGCGGGTACCGGAGCGCTGCGTTCAATGCGCAGTTCCTGTTCACGGCTTCGGACTTCACCACGGTGAAGCCGGAGACCCTGGACGCGGCCGAGATCGGCTTCAAGACCACCTGGCTGGGCAATCGCCTGCAGTTCAACGGCGCCCTGTTCCACTACCAGTACAAGAACCAGCAGATCGTCAACGTCTATCCGAACGGGCAGCAGCCACTGATCAACCTGGGCAAATCGAAGATCGACGGCGGCGAGCTCGAGATCACCACACGGCCGGTGCGGGAGCTCACGCTGCGGGCGGGCCTGGGGTTCCTCAAGACCAAGGTTCAGGAAGGCGTGCTGGCCAGCGGCGACATTTCGGGGAACGAACTGCCCAATGCGCCCAAGGTGTCCGGGACGGTGAGTGCGGACTGGGATGTGTGGCAGAACGATGCGGTGGCGCTGACCTGGCGTGTGGATACCAGCTTCACGAGCAAACAGTATCTGGCGATGCCCAACGAGAACGCCATCTCGCAAGGCGCCTATCAGTTGCTGAATTCCCGCATCACCCTGCATGCACCGGATTCGAAGTGGGAGGTCGGCCTGTGGGGCAACAACCTCACCGACAAGTTTTTCCTGACCAACGCCGTGGACGTGCAGGGCTTCGGGTTCGACTATCGGCACCGGGGCCTGCCGCGCATGTATGGGCTCGACGCCACCTATCGCTTCTGAACTGGCCCATGTAGCCGGCTCCACGGCGGTGCCCCTGCAGCACCGCACCGTGGGGCAGGCGCTGGCCGCGTCGGTAGCCCGTTGGCCGGATCGGCCCGCGTTGGTGGTTCCGTGGCAGGACGTACGCTGGAGCTATCAGGAGTTTGCCCGCCGCGTCGGGCAACTGGCTCGAGCGCTGCTGGCATCGGGCCTTCGACCGGGTGATCGGGTCGGGATCTGGTCGCCCAACTGTGCCGAATGGGTGTTGATCCAGTTCGCGACTGCGCAGGCCGGCATCATTCTCGTCAACATAAATCCGGCTTACCGAATCTCCGAACTCCGCTTTGCCTTGCGCAAGACTGGCTGCCGGATGCTGGTGCTGGCTGACGAATTCAAGAGCAGCGACTACCTGGCCATGATGCGTGAGCTCATTCCCGAATTGGCGCTGGAGCGGCCCGGGCTGCTTCTGTCGGAGGAGTTTCCCGATCTGCGCGTGCTGGTGAACCTGGGTGCCGCACGACAGCCGGGGTCCCTGCCATTTCAGGATCTGCTGAGCCGCGCGGAGCAGTGCGATGCGCGGGACCTGCACGCCATCGGGCAGGGCCTTTCCCCGGGCGATGCCATCAACATCCAGTTCACCAGTGGAACCACGGGTACGCCCAAGGGAGCGACGCTTTCGCATTTCAACCTCGTGAACAACGGATTTTTCGTCGGCGAGGGGCTGCGGCTCACCGAGAATGACCGGGTGTGCATTCCGGTCCCGATGTACCACTGTTTTGGCATGGTGCTGGGAGTTCTGGCGGCGGTGACGCACGGTGCAGCCTGCATATTTCCCGGCTCGAGCTTCGATGCGCAGCAGGTCCTCGAATGCGTGCATGTGGAGCGTTGCACGGCCCTTCTCGGTGTTCCGACCATGTTCATCGCCGAACTCGATCATCCGCGGTTCGGCGAGTTCGACCTGTCTTCATTGCGCACCGGCATCATGGCAGGCGCCCCATGTCCCATTGCCGTCATGACCCGGGTGGTGGAACAGATGAACATGCGCGAGGTCACCATCTGTTACGGCATGACCGAGACAAGCCCGGTGAGTTTCCAGTCGGATACGACCGACCCGCTGGAACGGCGGGTCAGCACCGTGGGCCGGGTCCACCCGCACGTCGAGGTGAAGGTCATCGACCCGGAAGGGCGCACCGTGCAGCGGGGCGTGGCCGGAGAGCTGTGCACGCGTGGCTACAGTGTCATGCGCGGATACTGGGACGAGCCGGAGCGTACCGCCGAAGCGGTTGATCGGGAAGGCTGGATGCACACCGGTGATCTGGGCGTGATCGATGAGGCCGGATTCTGCAACATCGTCGGCCGCGTCAAGGACATGATCATCCGCGGTGGCGAAAACGTGTATCCGCGTGAAATCGAGGAATTCCTGTTCCGTCATCCGAAGGTCCTCGACGTGGCCGTGGTGGGCGTGCCTGATCCGCGCTTCGGGGAGGCCGTCTGCGCAGTGGTGCGTCTGCGCGAAGGCATGGACAGTTCCGAGGCGGAGATCCAGAATTACTGCCAGGGCCAGATCGCACATTACAAGGTGCCGCGCTATGTCCGTTTCGTGGATGAGTTCCCCATGACCGTGACCGGCAAGATCCAGAAATTCATGATCCGCGATTCCGTTTCGCACGAACTCGGGTTGCATGGGGAGAAGACGGCATGAATCAGCAGAATCCTCACTGCGTGGATGTGGCCGTGCTGGGTGCGGGACCTGCGGGCGTGGCGGCGGCAGTGGAACTGCTGCGCATGGGCTGGTCGGTGCGGCTGTTCTGTGGAGACGCGCGCACCGGCATCGAAGGCGCCTCGGATCGCATGCTGGAACAGCTGCGCAGACGCCAGTTGTCCGCAACACTGGCCAGCATTCGCGTGTACGGCCCTCGCAAGCGCGACTGGGCGGGGACGCAGTCCGACAATGGCGGGGAATACCTGATCGAACGACCGCGATTCGATGCAGCATTGCGCACGGATGCACTGGCAGCGGGCGTGCCATGCGAGGCGCGGGCACAGGAGGTCTGGCGTGATGAACACACCTGGCTGGTGCAATCGGATCGCGGTCTGGTGCGCGCCCGGGCTGTGGTCGAGGCGCGGGGCCGCCGGGTTCGGGGAACAGCCCAGAAGGGGCCGCGACTGCTGGCGCTGAGGCGCCGGTATCGAGGTGCAGGCGCCCCGGGCACCGCGATCATGATGGCAAGGGATGCGTGGTACTGGATGGCCTGCGATGGCCTTGGGAGTCTGCTTGTCCAGGCCGTTGGCAGCCCGCGAGGCAGTGGAGGCGAGCAGGCCCTGAAACAGCGCCTGCTCGGCATGCAGGCCATGCCGCAGGCGCTGGTCGAGCGGCTTTCGTGCGCATCGCCGGAAGGCGTCGTGAGTGCCTGCGCGGCCGGTGCGTCATGCCGCAGGCCGGCCGACGAGGAAGGTCGCGTGCTGGCGGGTGATGCAACAGTGGCGCTGGACCCGCTAGCGGGTCACGGCCTGTATGAAGCGCTGGCGGGAACGCCTGCCGTGGTGGCTGCGGTCAATACCTGGCTGACAGGTGGCCGCTGGGCGCCGGTGAAGGAATTCATGACAGCGCGCACGCAGGAGTCCTGGGCGCGAAAGATGGCGTTCGCACACACTTTCTATGCCGATGCGGCGGCTGCCCAGCCCGATGCCTTCTGGCTGGATGCTTCGCGTGGTTACGGTGATGCTGCCGCGAAGGCAGTGTCCGTGGCCGATTCGACGCTGCGGGTCGAGGTGCGGCCGGTTCTCAATGGCAATCGCATCGAGCAGCGCCGCGTGCTGGTCGGGGCTCAGTGGCCGCGAGGCATCTGGTATCACGGCGACATCGAACTGGCCGATCTGTTCGAATCAGGGAGGCGGTCGAGCTGGGATACGGTGCGAACGGCCGAAAATCTGGGCAGATCACCCGAGGCCGTGCAAAATGCGATCCAATGGCTTAAGGTTAAAGGAGTGCTGCCCCAAGGCGGCGCGCGGCAACGGGAGCATGCCGGAGTCGGCGATGGCATGCGCGAACGATGAGGAGTTGGACGTGAATCGATCTGACATTGACCGTGTGCGGCGCTGGCGCCGTTCCATGCTGGGGGCTCTTGGGGTGTTTGGCGCGGTCTGCCTGACTGCGATTGCGCTGCCTGCAATGGCCGATGCCCCGGCGCCTGCCAACCAGCAGACCGTGCGCACCTGGTGTGCGGGCTGCCACACCGAGGACAGCCCGGGACACTTCCAGCGTCTTTCGGTGATCCGCAAGTCGCCGGAAGGCTGGCAGATGACCATCTTCCGCATGCAGCACGTGCACAACCTCGCGCTGCCGGAGGATGCGCGCAATGCCATCATCAAGTACCTGTCGGACACGCAAGGCCTGGCACCCGCGGAGTCCGCGGCAGGGCGCTTTGCGCTCGAGCGCCGCCCCAACATGCCGGATCTGAAGCTCGGTGACAACCTGCCGGTCATGTGCGGCCGCTGCCACAGCCTGGCCCGGGTCGCCCTGCAACGGCGCGACGCCGACGAATGGCTCAAGCACATGCACATGCATGTGGGGCAGTTCCCTTCGCTCGAGTATCAGGCCTCGGCGCGTGACATCCACTGGTGGGAAATCGCCACCACACAACTGCCGGCGAAGCTGGGTGCGATGTTCCCGTTCGATTCGCCCGAATGGCGGGCATGGAAGGACCGGCCGCATGCGGACCTGAGCGGCGACTGGCTGGTGCATGGGCACAACCCGGGTGGCGCTGACTTCGTGGGCACGCTGAGCGTGAAGGCCGCGGGCGATGACGACTACACGGCTCATTACTCCCTGCAGACGGCTTCGGGCGAGCCTGACGGTGATTTCGATTCGAAGGTGCGTGTGTTCACCGGCTATGAATGGCGTGGCACATCGAAGCCGGGTGCAGTGGACACCCATGAGGTGCTGGCCCTGTCCGAGGATGGCAAGCGGCTGACGGGCCGCTGGTTCGAGGCGGCTCACCCGGAAGTCGGCGGCGATGTGGTGGCCGAGCGCCTCACAGGGCCTGCCGCGGTGTTCATGGTCTCGCCACGCGCATTGAAAACCGGCTCGACCACCGAGGTGCTGATCGCCGGCAGGGCGCTTCACGGTGCCGTGAATTTCGGCAAGGGCACTCATGTCAAGGTTCTCAAGGCGGGTCCGACGCTGATCCGGGTTGCGGTCACGGTGAATGCAAAGGCGGAGCCCGGCCTCCGGAGCGTGACCGTCGGCAAGCTGGTCGGGTCAGACATGGCGGCCATCTACGACAAGGTGGATCGCCTGGATGTCCGGCCATCCTACGGCATCGCACGCATCGGCGGCGGCCGGGTCGACCCGGTGGCGGCGCAGTTCGAAGCCTGGGGTTTCATAGAACCTCGAACCGGCCAGGCGCCGGTGGCATTGGGCCCGATGAAGGTCAAGTGGACGGTGGAACCGCACAACGAGGATGCGGTAAAGGCGGATGACGTCAAGTTCGCCGGCACCATGCGGCAGGATGGCAGCTTCATGCCCGCCGTGGGAGGTCCCAATCCGGAGCGCAAATTCAGTGGAAACAACGCGGGCGACCTGAATGTGGTGGCGAGCCTGGACCAGGACGGCAAGCAATTGCGCGGCGAAGGGCATCTGATCGTCACCGTGCAGACCTGGAACACACCTCCGATCTACTGAGCGGGAAGATCATCCAGATGAAGTTCAATCGCGCCAATGGTCACGTAGTCCGGTTCGATGGCCGCGCCATGCTGCTGCATGTGCCGACCACGGCGCTGTTCGAGCTGGATGATCTGGGCCGTGCCGTGGTTGACTTGTCCGAGCGCGCGGGAGAGATCGATCGCGATGGGCTGTCGCGCTCGCTGGCAGACCGGTTTGCATCCACGGATGTGGAGAATTTTCTCCAGCGGCTGGAACAGCTCGAGATCCTGCAGTCGCCCGGGCGCGTGCATGCGGTCAATCCCCAGCGGGTGCAGGTCGAGGAATTTCCCTTGAGCACGCTGGTGCTCAACGTGAACACCGGCTGCAACCTCGGCTGTACCTACTGCTACAAGGAGGATCTGGCGGTGCCGGCCCTCGGCCAGCGCATGGATTTCGCCACGGCCTCCCGCAGCGTGGACTTGCTGTTGCAGCAGGCCAGCGAGCGCGACCGCATCAATATCGTTTTTTTCGGTGGCGAGCCGCTCACCAACATGCCGCTCATCCGGCAGGTCGTGGAATACGCACGGCGAACCGGCGATGCACAGCGCAAGAAAGTGGATTTTTCGCTCACCACCAATGCGACGCTACTGACGGAAGAGATCATCGGATTCTTCGATGCCAACCGCTTCGGCATTTCAGTCAGCATGGACGGTCCCCGGGCCATCCATGACCGCAACCGTCGCACCGTGGGCGGCAAGGGCACCTATGCAGTCGTGGCGCGCAAGGTGCGCCTGCTGCTGGACAGCTACCGGTCACGCCCGGTGGGAGCCCGCGTGACGCTTACCTCGGGTACCACCGAGGTGGAACAGATTCACGCGCATCTGCGCGGTGAGCTGGGTTTCCATGAAGTGGGCTATGCGCCGGTGACCGCGGCGGAAGACGCCGGACACGGCCTGACGCACGAGGAACTGGAACAGGTCCATGCCGCGTTCGAGCGCATGGGCGAAGCCTACCGCGTGGCGGCGATCCAGGGCAGGAGCACCGGTTTTTCGAACCTGCACCAGCTCATGACCGATCTTCACGAGGGCCGCCGCAAGGCGTTGCCCTGCGGTGCGGGCGTGGGGCTGCTGGCGGTGGACAAATCCGGCGGCCTGAATCTCTGTCACCGCTTCACGGGCTCGGACCTGCCCACCTTCGGAAACGTGGAATCCGGCATCGACACCGCGGCGCTGGGCGAATTCCTGGCCAAGGCGTCCGATCGGGAAGGCACGCATTGCGCCACCTGCCGCATCCGCAACCTTTGCGCAGGGGGCTGTTATCACGAGTCCTACACCCGTTACGGCGATCCGCATCATCGCACCTACCATTACTGCGATCTGCTGCGGCGCTGGGTGGATTTCGGTGTGCGCATCTACACCGATATCCTGTCGCACAATCCCGGATTTTTAAGCTCGCACATCGAACCGAGGAGGGCCCTCACATGAACGGCTTCAAACCCACCAACAGGAAGGCGGAGCTTCTGCTCGAAGCTGCCGATCAAGGCAAGGTCAAAGAGGTCACTGCCATGGAGCATGTGGCCGGTTGTGTCACCACCTATGACCCGGGCTGGGAGGTGGATGCGCTGGGTGGCGTGGCCGGGCTGTGCCAGCCGATGGAGGCCGATCTGTACGGATGTTCGGATCCGTGCTGGTGGCCGGCCCAGGTGCCCGATACGATGACCACCTATCCGGACTGGACGGCGGGCAGTCCATCGGCGGTGAACGACTGGCGCCAGCTCGAAGACGTGTTTCCCAAGAAGTGATGTGACCCCGGGGAGAATTCCATGAGACGCCTGATTGCCTGTGCGCTGGCCCTGACGCTGTTCGGTTGCCAGAGCGCGCCGCCCCGCCCAGCCTTGCGCGATACCCTCCTCATCGGAGCCAAGCCCGATCACCTGTTCGTCATCGATGCGGCGGATCGCAAGGTGACCTCCGACATCCGCATACCCGATACCCATGACTATGTGGGGCCGGTGGTGCCGTCGGCGGACGGGAAGCGCGCCTATGTGCTGGTCAATGGCCTGGGAAGCGTTGCCGGAATCGACCTGGACACCGGCAAGCAGGTGTTCCGCGCTGAGCTGTCCTCGGGCAACGAAAGGGTGAAATCATTCTTCTCCATCGCCGTGACGCCCGATGGC
Organism: Steroidobacteraceae bacterium; assembly: GCA_044226785.1. Taxonomy (GTDB): domain Bacteria; phylum Pseudomonadota; class Gammaproteobacteria; order Steroidobacterales; family Steroidobacteraceae; genus TMP-86. Next base: position 32,307 of record JBGAGK010000008.1, read on the forward strand.
CGGGAGCTCATCGTATATGAGCTGCCCACGAGGATGGATCTCAACGAATATCACGTCCTTGAACCCCGGTTCGCGATTTTCGATACCTCCGCAGGGCTCGACGCCAAACCGGTCCGCGTGTTCCCGGCGCCACGTCGTGTACACATGGTGTTGCCAAAGGCTGATGGCAAGAGCTTCTATGCCATCGGTTTCCAGCTGTTCGAGTACGACCTGGCGACTGGCCGGCAGATCGGCGAGCGTGGAATCCGCGACTGGAACCGGCCGGGCTACTCGATACCGGACCTGCTGGCATTCTGGCCCGTCACCGAACCCACGAACGTGTTTTCAACCCCTGCGTTCGCGACCGAGGGGGAGGGGAGCGATGCCGTGCCCAAGACCGCGCTGATGACGCTGGACCTGAACAGCGGCGCGCTCGCGTATCACGATTTCGAGAAAACCGCGGCCATCATCTTCTCAACGGTGATGAGTCCCGACGGCAAGTCCGCCTTCGGTGTCTACAATCAGCTGTCCAAGATCGATACCGTCAACTGGAAACTGGCGGGTCGGGTCGATCTGGCCCATACCTTCTACACGGTGAACATCGCCACCGACGGAAGCGAGGTGTTCATTGGGGGCACCAATTGCGATATCTCGTTCTACGATCCGGCCACGCTGAAGGAGAGAGCCAACCTCAAGCTCCCGGGATGCCCGGACCAGTCCATCTCTACACTGCGTGTCGTCCGCAGGTGACGGCCGGCTGAGAGATCATGTGCGCTGGCTGTGGCCGTATGTGCGGCCACGGCTGGGCCTGCTCACTGCGGTGCTGGGTCTGGCCGCTTTCATTTCCATCGTCGCCACGGCCCAGCCCTACCTTTCCAAGCTCATCATCGACGAAGGCCTGATCGGCCGGAATTTCACGCGGCTGTGCGAGCTGTGCGCGCTCATCGTGGGGCTGGCGCTGATCGGCTCGGTGCTGGGCGGGGTGAATCGCTGGCTGTACATCCGGCTGTCCGGGCGCATCCTGTTCGATCTGCGTGAGGATGTGTATCGGCACCTGTTGCGCCTGCCGCCGGCATTCTTCAGGCAGCGTCCGGTGGGGGATCTCGTGACCCGGCTCAGTGGCGATGTGGCCGAGGTGCAGCGTTTCTCCACGGATGCGTTGTTGGGATTCGTCAATGCGTTGCTGCTGCTGGTGGCTACAGCCGCCATCATGATCGCGCTGAGTCCGCTGCTGTGTCTGGTTGCGGCGGCCGCATTGCCGCTGCAACTCGCCCTGCGTCAGCTGTCTCGCCGGCCCGTGGCGGACACCACCCGTGCGGTGCGCGAGCAGACGGGCCACATCACGCAATTCCTGGTCGAGACCCTGGGAGCCTCCCGCGCGGTGCAGGCGGCTGCCACGGAAGAGTATGAACAGCGCCGGTTGCAGGGGCTGAACCAGACCTTTCTGGGTCGGCTGATCTCCCAGCAACTCGTGAGCTATGGTGTGGGGGCAGGCTCGTCACTGCTGTCGCACATGGCCACGGCAGCCGTGTTCGTGATCGGTGGCTACCGGGTGCTGCAGGGTGACCTGACGATCGGTACTCTGGTGGCATTCACGGCCTATTTCACGCGCAGCAGCGGCTCGGCGCTGTCACTGATGAACCTCGTGCTGGCCTATCAGCGCGCCGCGGTGAGCCTTGAGCGCGTGCGTGAGCTGCTGGTGCCGCTGCGTGAGGACAATGCCGGGGCTGATCTGCTCACGAAGATTCCCCGGTCGCCGGCCATCGAGTTTGCCGGGGTGAGCTACACGCCGCCGGATGCGACTGCGGAGGTGCTGTGCGGGGCAGACTGGTTCGTTTCCGGTGGTTCGAAGGTGCTGCTGTACGGGGACTCCGGTGCAGGCAAGACATCGATGATCGATCTGCTGCGCCGGTTTGCCACACCGGATGCAGGTCAGGTGCGCCTCGGCGGGCAACCGGTTGGCGCCTATACCCTGGAATCCCTGCGCCGCGCGGTGGTGGTGCTGGAGACCGAACCGGTAATGTTTCGCGGAAAGCTGATGGCCAATCTGCGCTACGGACATGAGAGCGCGTCCGATGATGAAGTGCTCATGGCTGCGCGTCGTGCAGGCGTCGATGCTTTTGTGTCGCAGCTTCCTGACGGGTACTCCACCGAGATCGGTGCCGGTGGCGCCGGATTGTCCACCGGTCAGCGCCAGCGCATCGCCATCGCACGGGCGTTGCTGGCCGACCCGGCGGTCCTGGTGCTCGATGAGGCCACCAGCAATCTGGATGCGCTGGCGGTGAGCGGGATGCACGAACTGATCGATGAGCATTTCAGCCAGACCACGCGCGTCGTCATCACGCATGTGCCCTCGCAGGTGCCAAGGGTCGAGGCTGTCTTTCATCTGGCAGGTGGCCAGATCCGACACATGGCCGCCGAGGCTTCATGATCGAATCCGGGCACCGCTGGCGCGTGGCCATCATCGACAGTGGCCTGGACCCTGCCGCGGGTCTGCCGGTGCTTGCACAGGGCCGGCTCGATGAGGAGGCAGGGCGGATTGCCCAACAGGAAGCGGTCGATGATGCATCGGGCCATGGTACGAGGGTGGCTCGGGTCATCGCGTCGGCATCCCGCCCGCCGGCCTTGCTGATTGCACAGGTACTCGATGCCAAGGGTCGTGCAACACCGGCCGGGGTTGCGGCAGCGCTGCGCTGGGCCTGCGACCAGGATGCCCGGATCATCCATCTGAGTCTGGGTCTTGCCGCCGACCGTGCAGTCCTGGCGCAGGCAGTTTCGGATGCGATTGGCGCGGGGGTCGTCGTGGTGGCATCGGCACCGGCACGGGGTGCCATGTCCTGGCCGGCTCGCTATCCCGGAGTCCTGTCGGCTACGGGCGATGCGCGCTGCGCGCCCGACCAGATCTCGGCATTGGGAGAGCAGGGTGCGCAATTCGGAGGCTGCGTGCTGCGCCCGCCCGGAATGCAGGAGCCGCGGGGCGGAGCGAGCATTGGTGCCGCGCACGTCACGCGCTTCATCGTGTCGCATGTCCGACCCGGATCCACGCCTGCACAGGTCCGTTCGGATCTGGTTGCTCGCGCATCGTTTCATGGCCGGGAAAGGCGCTCCGGCTGATATGATGGTCACGATGAAGCTGTATTGCTGGAACGTCAACGGCATCCGTGCGGTGCTCAAGAAGGGCACATTCCAGTCTTTCCTCGAGACGCACGATCCGGACATCCTGTGTCTGCAGGAGACCAAGGCCGAGCGCGGGCAGGTCGAGATCGACCTGCCGCAATATCTGGAATTCTGGAATTCGGCTGCGAAGAAAGGCTATTCAGGCACGGCCATATTCACCAAGTGCAAGCCGCTGGCCGTGACACACGGATTTCCGCAGGACATCGAGCGGCGCTACCTCCCCGAACATGACCCGTACGGCCACAGTGCCGAGGAAGGCCGGGTCATTGCGGCGGAATTCGAACATTTCTTCCTGGTCACCGTCTACACGCCCAATGCGAAGGAGGACCTGAGCCGCCTTGCATTGCGATACAAGCACTGGGATCCGGCATTCCTGGCCTACGTGCGCGAGCTGGAGAAGAAGAAGCCGGTGGTGTTCTGCGGAGACCTGAATGTGGCTCACACCGAACAGGACCTGGCCAATCCGAAGGCGAATGCCGGCAAGAAGGGTTTCACCGATGAGGAACGCGAAGGCTTCGGGAATCTGGTGCAGGCTGGATTCATCGACACCTTCCGGCTGTTCCGGCAGGGCAACGGGTACTACACCTGGTGGAGTCACTTCGCCAATGCCCGGGCGCGCAATGTCGGTTGGAGAATCGATTATTTCCTGGTCTCATCCGCCTTGAGGGACCGCGTGAAAGATGCGGGCATTCACCCTGACGTCATGGGCAGCGATCATTGTCCGGTCAGTCTCGTGCTGGAGGTGCCACGATGAGGTCCGGTACCCTGCGATGGGTGTGGCCGCTGTGCCTGCTGGGGCTTGCTGGCGCTGTCCAGGCGGCCGGGCCGCCCAGCCGATTTGGCGTCGATGCGCCGGAACTGGCGCAGCCGGGGTCGTTCACGGTGGGCGTGAGGACGATGCGTCTGGTCCAACCGAACCAGCCGCTGGTACCCGCTGCGACCGCGACCGGGCCTGTCCGGTACGAGGATCGCGTGCTGCAGGTGGACATCTGGTACCCGTGCGAACCGCGCCCCGCCGGGGTGTCCCCGGTTCTCTACGAGGCCAGCCTGCCCAGCGAGCCACCGGCACCGCCCGCGCACTTCACCATTCCTGGCATTGCGTTTCGTGATGCGCCGGCGCTGCCAGGCCCGTATCCGCTGGTCATCGTGTCGCATGGTTACAGCAATGCCACGGTGGCCTTGAGCTGGCTCACGGAAAACCTGGCGTCCAAGGGATACCTGGTCGCTGCCATCCGGCACGAGGATCCGCCCATCACCGATCCGGACCAGATCGAGAGCGTCGTGCTGAGGCGCCCGCTCGACATTGCATTCGTGGCGGCACAACTCCAGGGTCCACTGGCGGCGCAGCTGCACCTCGACGCGTCACGCACGGCACTCGTGGGCTATTCGATGGGTGGTTACGGTGTACTCACGGCCGGCGGGGCGGGGCTCGATCCGCAGGGCGGGGCAACGGAAGTTCCACGGCACCTGATGATGCCCTATGTCAGGGGTGGCGCTGCCGAGGATCAGGTGCACGTGCATCATGTACGGGCCGTGGTGGCCATGGCGCCGGCCGGGGCTGCCAGCCATGCCTGGGATGAGCAAGGGTTTCGCGCCTTGCGAGCTCCCCTCCTGCTGATTGCCGGGGATCATGACCGCACCATCGACTACCAGACTGGAGCCCGCGCAATTTTCGACCAGGCTGTGAACGCGCCACGTTACCTGCTGACCTTTCGCAATGCGGGACATGCCATCGGCCTGGATCCGGTGCCCGATGCCATGCGAGGCAGACTCTGGGACCTGGACTGGTTCGAGGATCCCGTGTGGCGCAAGGACCGGATCACGGCGATCAATGCCCATTTCATCACGGCATTTCTCGATCTCTATCTGAAGGGCGATGCATCACGCGCAGCCTACCTGGACGTGCCGACACCGGACTCCGATGCGGGCCAGTGGCCCGCGTCGAAGGCTGGCGGATACGCGGCATTCAGTCCCGGGAATGATGGCAACACGGTGTGGAAGGGGTTCCAGCGCAATCACGCTGCAGGCATGACGCTGCAGCATGCGGAACCGGCAGTGCTTCGTTAAGGGGAACTGCGGATACGGATAGGCGTATCCTGACCCCATGTGGGAGTCCATTGAAGGGAGGGCATGAATGATGAGCTATTCCATCCGCAAGATCCTGCTGGCTGTTGCAGATGCCAGCGCGAAACCGGCCATCACGCGGGCCGCGATGATGGCGCGCCGCGCGAATGCCCGCATCGAGCTGTACAGTGTGGTCAAGCCGGCCAACCCGTTCATCACGACCCGGGCAAAGGCGAGGGACGCCTCGGGAGCACGGCTGGAACACAGGCTGCGCGAACTGGAGGTCGTGGCAGGGCGTCTTCGTGCGGACGGCATCCGGGTCAGCTGCGAGGCAGATCTTGAGCATTCGCCCGCGGAAGGCATCCTGCGCAGGATCAAGGTGTCCCGACCGGACCTGGTAATCATCCAGGCCCACAAGCACAACCTCCTTGCGCGTCTGATGCTGTCCCAGACGGACTTCGATCTCATTCGCCGCTGCCCGGTACCCCTGCTCATCGTCAAGACCGCGCTGACAGAAGGTCGCCGCCCGGCATTGCTCGCCGCGCTCGATCCCTGGCGTGTGGGCGGCAAGCCCGCGGCACTGGATACGCAGCTGGTGGAAGTGGCGCGTGCGGTCGCGATGGGCATGGGTGGAAAGCTCCATGCCGCCCATGTGCATGCGCCGCCGATGCAGTACGAAGCGGATTCGGTGCTTGCGCCAGTACTGGTGCCGGTTTCGCCGGCCGAACGCAAGCGCTATGTCGCTGCGGTCCGGCGCCGCTTCCGCGCGCTGGGCAAGCGGTTGGAGATCGCCTCGAAGAACCTGCACCTGCGGCTGGGTGATCCGAGCCTCGAACTGCCGGAACTGGTAAGGTCGCTGAAGATCGATACGCTGGTGATGGGTGCGGTGTCGCGTTCCGTGGTGAACCGCATCCTGCTCGGCAGCACGGCCGAGCGGGTGCTGGATGCCTTGCCCTGCAATGCGTTGATCGTCAAGCCAAAGGGATTCCGCGCACGCTGAAACGAAACCGGTGGCCGTGGCTAACCTGAACTGCGGCGGTTGACGAACAGTACTCCGCCCAGTACCAGCACGGTGCCCAGGGCGAAGCGTGTATCGATGGGATCGCCAAGGAACAGGGCGCCCAGGCAGACCCCGATCAGCGGGGTCAGCAGGGTCATGAGCATCAGGCGTGACGTCAGGTAGTGGCGCAGCAGCCAGAACCAGACCAGGTAGCTGGTGATCGCGATGAAGATGACCTGGAAGGTCATCGACAGGATGGCACCCGTGCTCCAGTGAACCTGCCACTGACCCGAGAACCTGGCAAACAGGCCGATGATGATCGAGGCGACAGCGACCTGATAGAACACGGTCTTGGTGGTTGCGGCATTGCCGATGCGGCCGCGTCTCAGGATCACATTGGTCAGACCCCAGAGCACGGCTGCGCATACCGCCAGCGTATCGCCCAGCAGCAGGTTGGAGGCAGGCTTGCCCGAATGCCCCAGGAACGCCACGCTGATGCCGCCCACAGCGATGCCTATGCCAACCCACTGCGCCATGCTCAGCCGTTCTTCCGGAAGGAACTGCACGCCCAGCGCGGTGAAGATGGGTGAGGTGTAGAGGAATACGATGCTGTGAGCGGCCGTGGTGTGGCGCAGCGCCTCGCCGACCAGGATGAATTCCAGCGAGAACATCACGGCCATCAGCAGACCGCTGGGTAGCGTTCCGTCCCGGAACATGCCTGCTCCTTCCCGCATCCATGTCCAGATGCCGAAGAACACGGCCGCCGGAATGAAGCGTATTGCCAGCTGCGTGGTGGGAGGGATGTCCTGCTGGATGGCCTTCATGACCACCTGCTGAAGGGCCCACAGCACGCTCAGCGCCAGCATGATCAGGGTGGCGCGCAGGTCGAGGGGGCGGCGCGAGACATCGATGGGCAATGACAAGATGGAATTCTGCTTGCGGGAGGGCGTGGTGCACAGTGTATCGGAAATCGGCGATCCGCCGTAACCGGCAACACACACCCACATGCGGTAGCATGTGTTTCATGCATCGTGTCCTGTCGAAGCTTGCTGCCGTCCTTGCACCGGCCCTTGCGCTTGTAGCCCTCGCCGCGGACTCACCACCTGCATCGCGTGACCCGATGCAGCGTGCAGTGCTGCCTGCCGAGCAGGTGGTGCAGATCCTGGACGAGACCGTTGACTGGTACCGCACGCTGGGAGCCCAGGAGCAGGCCGCCAACCAGCCCAGTGACCTGCTGATCCTCTACGCCAACCGCCAGACGGCGGACAAGGTCATCGCTCTGGCTTTCCAGATCGCCCGCGCCAACGCGGAGCTGTTGAGCAGTGATGCGGACCGGGCCAGGGCGCAGTCCGATGCATCCAGTCCCGCCCACGCGCTGCTGCTGGAGCAGAAGCAGCTGGATATCCAGCGCCAGTCCGTACAGGCGGAGATCGAAGCCGCGCGACACGTGCTGGCCTCGGCACGCGGCAAGACCCGGCAGGAAGGCGCGGATCGCATGGCCCAGCTGCAGGGTGAGCTCGAGATGGTCAACGCCCGGCGAAACCTGCTGGACACGATGTCCGAATTCACCAACCAGAACGATCCGGAAGGGGCCCGTGCCAGTGCGTTGAAGGCGCAGATCGATGCCATCGCCGCCTCGATTCCGGCGCTGGGCCCGTCGGGCGGCACATCGCAGGCAACGGGTACTGCGGCGCTGCCCGGTGCGAGGCCCGTAGTTGAGACCGACGAGCTGTCCCGTCAGGGCATCTGGGCCCTCGGCTCCAATGTGCTGCGCCTGTCACGCAAGATCAGCACCATCGAGGCCATCGACCAGCGCACGGCCTCGCTCCAGGCTACCTTCGAGAAGATCCGCACGCCGCCCTTCGAGAAGTTGAAGGCACTGGAGGCGCACGGTGATCGCCTTGCGCAGGAGGCCGATGCCGCCCAGGGGGCGAAGCTGCGCGGTATGCGCGACCAGTTCGATACGCTGGCCTGGCTGTTCCGGCAGACTTCGGCCATCCTCATTCCGCTGACCCGGGAAGCGGTGTTGCTGAAGCAGTACCGGTACAACCTGGCCAGCTGGCGGACGGCCCTGCAGGGGCAATACCGCGCCGCCATCAAGGCACTGGCCGTGAGGACCGGAGTCCTGGCGCTGATACTGGCGGGTGTCTTCATCCTGGCCGAGATCTGGCGCCGCGCCGTGTTCCGCTACGCGCAGGAAGTGCGGCGCCGTACCCAGCTTCTGCTGGTGCGCCGGATCGTGCTCTGGGCGGTGGTGCTGATCATCGTAGGCACGACTTTCGCCAGCGAGCTGGGGTCGCTGATGACTTTCGCGGGACTGATCACCGCGGGCCTTGCGGTGGCCATGCAGAGCATACTGGTGTCGGTGGTGGGGTATTTCTTCCTCATCGGCAAGTACGGCATCCGGGTTGGTGACCGCGTGCAGATCGGCAATGTCACCGGTGAGGTGATCGAACTCGGACTGGTGCGCATGCATCTGATGGAGATGAATGACCGCGGTGTCCTGGGTCCGACGGGACGGGTGGTGGGGTTCGCCAATTCCATCGTGTTCCAGGCCACTGGCGGCCTGTTCAAGCAGATCCCGGGCGTGAACATCGCATGGCACGAGACCACTCTCCGGCTGCCCGCAGGCTGTGATGCTCAAGCGGTGAAGACCCGGATGCTCGAGGCCATCGGCCGCATCCTTCAGGAGTACAGGGTCGAGATCGACCGCCAGACCCGGGAGATCCGCAGGACTACTTCATCCGAGGCTGCAACCGACATCCAGCCGCAGGTGCAACTCAAGTTCTCCACTGAAGGCGTGGATGCGCATGTCCGCTATCCGGTGCAGTTGTCGCGGGCCGCGGAAATCGACGAGCGCGTATCGCGCGAGTTGCTGGCGGTGCTGTCAGCCGATGAGCCAGCGTAGGGGAGCCCATGGGTCATGTGCCCGCGCAATGCTCACCATGGCGGAGAAGGAGAACAATGCCGCCACGAAACACAGCACCCTGATGTGCTGCGAACGGGCGCGCTTCAGCGCCAGTGTGCCGAGCACGATATAGAACACCAGCAGCACCAGCTTGGCGTTCAGCCACCCATTGGAAAACACCGCACCGGGCAGTATCCAGACGAGCAGAACGGCGGCGCTGAGCAGGACGGTGTCGATGCAATAGCTGGTGAATCGAAGCCAGGGACGCATCGGCCATTGCTGGCCGGCGATGACGGCCAGTCCCCGGACCAGGAACACGCTGCCGCTGAGCATCACGGCTGACACGTGCACCCATTTGAGGGGCAGGTAGAAAGACCCCATCAACGTTCAGCCAATGCCAGCCTCACCGTGCCGGCTGGATTCGCGTTGACCGCGAATCATGCACCTGGCCATTGCGGGGCCCGTTTCTGCAGGAAGGCGTCTATCCCCTCGGCGGCATCCGGCAGGTTCAGATTGCAGGCCATGGTGCCGCCGGCCAGCTCGTAGGCGCGGTCCAGACCCATGTCCAGCTGTTCGTAGAAGGTCTTTTTCCCCAGAGCCACGACGGTGCGGCTGCGCGCGACGATGCGTGCGGCGAACTGGCTGATGAGCTCGTCGAGCTGTGTCACAGGCACGGCTCGATTGATCAGGCCCCATTGTTCGGCCTGCGCGGCGGTGAACATCTCGCCGGTGAGCAGCATTTCCATGGCCCGCTTGCGGCCGATGTTGCGTGCCACGCCCACCGCAGGCGTCGAACAGAATACCCCGATGTTGACACCTGGCAGGGCGAACGCAGCCGTGTCGGCTGCGAACGCGAGGTCGCACATCGACACGAGCTGACAGCCGGCCGCGGTGGCGATGCCGTGCACTCGCGCAATGACGGGCTGGGGGATGCGCGTCATGCGCACCATCAGCCGGTTGCAGGCATCGAACAGTCTGGTCTGCCAGGCCTGATCGCCGGCGTGCGCCCGCATCTCCTTGAGGTCATGGCCGGCACAGAAGCCCTTGCCCTCGGCCGCCAGGACGATCACCTGCGCCTGTGTATCGGTGGCGAGTCGCGCAAGGGTGGCGTCCAGCGCCTCCATCATCGCCAGCGACAGCGGATTGAAGCGGCTGCCGCGGTTGAGCGTGAGACGGACGATGCCGCCTTCGCGCTGTTCGAGTACGTAGGGGCTGTCCTGGATCTGATCGGCGGCTGCGCTCATGACTTGACCTTCACGGACGATGGCTGACCTGCCGGATCATAGGACGAAATGCAGCCGGACTGAAGGGTCCGGAAGTATCGGTCTCAAAACCGGCCTGCGTCCACATCGTCAAGAAAACTGATCAGGCCCTTCATGTAGGTCTGCTGATCGTCGTACATGGCCATATGGCTTCCGTTCGGGCAGAACAGGTAACGCCCGTGCTTTACGGATCGGGCCATGTGCTCCATGGCTGCGGGTGACATGGTGTCGTGGGCCGCACCGATGACCAGGGTCGGCACCGTGATGCGTTCCAGGTCCGCCGTCCGGTCCCAGTTCTCCAGCTTTCCGAAGCTGCCCATCTCGCTGGGCCCCTGCAGCGGGACGTAGATCTTCCTGTTGATTTTGCCAAGAGATCGTGTGACGGGCTCAGGCCATTGATCCAGCGGCATGCGCAGGATGTGCTCGGTGTAGAAGTTCTGCATCAACAGTTGCTCGTAGCGCGGGTCGTCGTACTTGTGCTGCTTCTCCAGCGCCAGGATCTGCGCCAGCACCTTCGGATCCATGGCCGGCATCAGCACCTCGTGCGCATAGCGGTTGTACTCCGGGATGCTGGCCATCATGTTGGAGATGATCACGCCCTTCAGGTGCTGCGGATACTTGAGGGCATATTCGATGGCCAGGATGCCTCCCCAGGAATGTCCGAGCAGGTAGAAATTGTCGTGGTCAAGACCCAGCGCGGTGCGCACCTGTTCGACTTCATCGACGAAGCGGGGCAATTCCCACAGGGCAGGATCATCCGGCTGGTCGCTGTAGGCCGATCCAAGCTGGTCGTAGTAGTAATACTCCACGCCTGCCGCTGGCAGATAGCTGTCCATGGCTTCGAAGTACTCGTGCGTTGCGCCCGGACCGCCGTGCAGCAGCAGCACCTTGATGCGCGGATTGTTGCCGACACGCCTGGTCCAGACATGAAACGTGCCTTTGGGCGTCTGGATGGGAATCATGCGCACGCCGCCACTGAGCACGTCGGTGCGCCCGGTATTGTCGAACCAGCTGGTGGCAGCTGAGGGCGCCGGCGGCTTCCCGGCTGGCGGAACCGGGGTGGGCGCGCTTCCGGAACAGGCGGTCAGGGTGAGGCAGGCGAGCAGGGAGGGAAGGATTCGCATGTTGACTTCACCTGGGTGACGGTGCCGGTATCGCGGCCTGATCGGCAGATGTTAGCGCATTGAAAACCCTGCTGCTTGTGGTCTTATACTTGAGTCATCGGGGCATCCGGAACCGCAGGTTCCCGGTGAGCCACGCATCCTGCATCCTGGACGGGCCCATGTGTTATTCCGCCATGGTACGCGAGCAGTTCGATGTCTTCGTGCACGTCACGGGGGCGAAGATCAGCCTGCCCGAGTTTGCGCAGATGTACGTGCGGCGTGCGGCGGGCGAGAACATCCGGATTCCGCGGGGCCTGGACCGGAACTTCGAACATCCGCACACACCGGTGGAACGGCAGATCCGCGAGGCCATCGACCGCTACCGCACGGCGCAGATTGCCGGACTCGAACAGGAGCTGTTCGCGCAGCGCAGGCGCCTGGCCGATGCCGAGCGCAAGCTCGGCGTGAAGGTGACCAAGGCGGCCACCGACAGCAGGCGCATCGCCACGAACCGGGTTGAAGCCGCATTGAAGCGCCTGCCGCTGCTGAAGGATTTCAGGCCGCATCCTGCCGACGACCGGATATTTCCATTCCATTTCGTGCCGATCGTGATGCGGGTGAACGGCGAGAACGTGCTCCGGCCGGCGCGATATCACCTGCGCCAGCCGGGGCAGCCAGCGAGCATCGACCGCAAGTTCCCAGGGCTCTACAATGCGCGGCGCGACAATCTCACCCGATTCTGGCGCCATCAGTTCGGGGCTACGCATGCGCTGATGCTGGTGGACAGCTTCTACGAAAACGTCGATCGCGAGGGCCGGAACGTGGTGCTTCATTTCACGCCGCAGCCTGCGGGTCTCATGTACGTCGCCTGTCTGGTTGCCCAGTGGCAGGATCCTTCGGGGAAGGAACCCGACCTTCTGTCCTTCGCGGCGGTGACCGATGATCCGCCGCCCGAGGTTGCGGCAGCCGGGCATGACCGCATGATCGTGAATCTGGATCCGCAGAACATCGAGCGCTGGTTGACCCCCGAGGGACGGAGCCTCGCGGAATTGCAGGCCATCCTGGATGCCCGGCAGCGACCCTTCTACCAGCACGAACAGATTGCGGCGTAAGACGCCGAGGGGCTGTGACTCCGCTCAGTTCCGGATGTGGTAGAGCATCAGATACACGATCACGCCCGAGACCGACACATACATCCAGATCGGCCAGGTCCAGCGGGCCGCGCGACGATGGGACGCATCCTGGCGATGCAGGCCACGCCAGGCTGTGAGCAGAACCAGCGGAATCACCAGTGCCGCGAGCAGCACGTGGCTGATGAGCAGCGAGTAGTAAAGGGGGCGGACCAGTCCATGGCCGCGGAATACGAAGATCGGCGCCGAGAGGTGATAGGTGATGTAGCCCGCCAGGAACAGCGTGGACACACCGAGGGCTGCGATCATTGCGGCCCGGTGGGCGGCGATGTGGTGCCGGGAGATCTGGATCCGGCCGATCAGCAGCAGCACCGCCGAGGTCGCATTCAGGCTGGCATTGACATGCGGAAGCAGTTGCGTGGTGATATTCATCCCCGTGGGGCATCATAGTCGAAGTCCGCGATTGGCTGCCGGGTCGTTCATGCACAAGGGTCGTCTGCGCTGGTTTGCCTTGCTGGCAGGTATTGTGGCTGTCGCGGTCCTGGTGTTTGCGATGAGGGAGGGGAACGATTCCCCCGCCGACCGATGGGCGAAGGCGCCTGCGGAGCTGCGCCCGGTGCTGTGGCCCAATCCGCATCCGGTGGCGCCGTTCAGGATGCTGACCCAGCGCCGGGAGGTGTTCGGCCCCGCGCAACTGCACGGCCGGTGGAGCCTGGTCTTTTTCGGCTACCTCGATTGTCCGGATGTGTGTCCGGCGACGCTCCTGACCCTGGCCGATCTGCACCGCCGCCTGCGCGCCGATCATGGCATCGATGCGGGCACGCAATTCCTGTTCGTGAGCGTCGACCCCGCCAACGACTCTCCCGAGCGACTGGCAGGTTACCTCGGGTATTTCGATCCGGGTTTCACGGGGCTCTCGGGCGAACCCGCGCAGCTTGCCGCGCTGGCCCGTTCGCTCGGTGCTGCCTATGCCGGGCACGTGGACGAACGGGGTGTGCGCAGCATGGAGCACAGCACCTCGATCGTCCTGGTGAATCCACAGGGGTGGGTGGTGGGCGCATTTCCCGCACCACATGACCCGGCCCGGATGGAGCGGCAATTCCGGCAGCTGATCCGGATCAAGTAGATTCCCGGAGCCTCCTGGCAACAAGTACGTAGTGGGATATCAGGATGGCGCAGCTAGACTGCGTGCAACTCCGTGCAAGTCAACCAGGGGAGCGCACATGAGCGATTCGCAGAACGAAAGCGGCAGGGTCCCGATGATGCAGCGGCTGCTGGACAACCCGTTCCTGCTGCTTTTTCTTGGGGTCCTGATCCCGATGGTCCTTTACACGCTCTGGGGCGTCATCGATATCCTCACCATCCCCGTGGCGAAGTGATCGCGGGTCATCCGTCCAACTGTCAAACCCACGGGAATAACCCATGAGCGCAATACTGCCACCCACCGAGCAACTGTGGTGGAAGCATCCTGTAGACCGCGTCGAAGGCACGTGGATCACGCTTGCTTTCATCTGGTGCATGATCATGTTCTTCATGATGATCTACTGGCACGCGGCCGGGCGCCAGAATCTGTCCACCGTCACCTACCAGACGACGCCGGAGAAATTCCTGGCGAAGGCACAGGCGGTCACCGACAAGTACACGGTACGCACCGACGAAACCACCGGCACTCCGGTGGTCGCGCCGCCCCCGGGAGGTGATGTGTACCTGGTGGCCCGGTTGTGGTCATTCTGGCCGACCATAGAGCTGGAGAAGGACAGGACCTACCGGCTGCACCTGACCTCGCTTGACTACAACCATGGCTTTTCCCTGCAGCCGGCCAACATCAATATCCAGGTCGTGCCCGGCTTCGAGCATGTGGTGACCGTCACACCGAACCAGAGCGGCATCTACTCGATCGTGTGCAACGAATTCTGCGGCATCGGCCATCACACGATGGTCGGTCGGCTCTACGTCAAGTAACCGGGATCATGACGATGGCAAATACAACCACCTACCGTACCTGCCCGATTTCCGGTCTGCAGTTCGAGGCCCGCGCCGAGAACCTGATCCGTGTCAACGCGGTGACTGCAGTCGTGTTCCTGCTGATCGGCGGCATTCTGGCGCTGGGTGTTGCACTCACACGCTGGCCGGCCGTGCACTGGCTGCAGGCCGAGACCTTCTACCAGGTCCTGACGGCCCATGGCATCGACATGCTGATCTTCTGGATCATCTTCTTCGAGGTTGCGGTCCTGTATTTCTGTTCATCGACCCTGCTTCGCTGTCGCATCGCGACTCCGAAGATCGCCTGGCTGGGCTATGCGCTGATGCTGATCGGTGCGCTGATGAACAACTACGCCGTCTACCGGGGCGCCTCCAGCGTGATGATGACCTCCTACGTGCCGATGATGGCGGAGCCCTCGTTCTACCTGGGGCTGATCCTGTTCGCGGTGGGCGCGTTGATTGCCTGCTTCGTGTTTTTCGGCACGCTGGTGGTGGCGAAGGGCGAGAAGACCTATGAGGGTTCGGTGCCGCTGGTGACCTTCGGCGCCATCACTGCTGCCATCATCGCGGTGTTCACCATCGCCTCCGGCGCGATCATCCTGATTCCCACCTGGCTGCTTTCGATCGGTGTCGTGGAGCATGTCAACCCGCTGGTGTACCGGACCATCTGGTGGGCCTTCGGCCACTCCTCGCAGCAGATCAACGTGGCCGCCCACATCTCGGTCTGGTACCTGGTGGCTGCGGTGGTGTTCGGCGCCAAGCCGATGTCGGAGCGGGTCAGCCGGATGTCATTCCTGCTCTATATCCTGTTCCTGCAGCTGGCGAGCGCCCACCACCTGCTTGCCGATCCCGGTCTCTCGACCAGCTGGAAGGTGGTCAATACCAGCTACTTCATGTACTTCGCGGTGCTGGCCTCGATGATCCATGGCCTGACGGTTCCCGGTGCGATGGAAGTGGCTCAGCGGCAGAAGGGCTACGTCGGCGGTCTGTTCGAGTGGCTGCGGCGGGCGCCCTGGGGCAACCCGACCTTCGCCGGTGTGTTCATCTCGATCATCGGCTTTGGTTTCCTCGGCGGCATCTCCGGCGTGATGATGGGCACCGAGCAGCTCAACATGCTCATCCACAATACCATCTACGTGCCGGGACATTTCCATGCGACGGTGGTGGTCGGCACGACACTGACGTTCATGGCGCTGACCTATTACCTGATCCCGGTGCTGTTCAAGCGCGAAGTCATCAATCCCGGGCTCGCGAAACTGCAACCCTACCTGTTCGGCCTGTCGATGTATTTCTTCTGCCTGGTGATGATGGGTGCCGGAACCCTCGGCGTCTCGCGGCGGCATTGGGACATGGCCTTCTCGGGCATGCCGGCAGCCTACGAATGGCCCGGCGCGGCATACCTGTTGATGGGACTGGTGGGCATCTCCGGGGTCGCGGCCATCCTCGGCGGAGGCATCTACATCTATGTGACCGTCGGTTCCCTGCTGTGGGGCAAGCGTCTTCCCGGTGGCGAGCCCAGGGCCACTTTCGCGCCGGTGCAGCGGGCGGCGCCGTCCCTGGCGGCGCAGAGCTATGGTTCGCTCGGCTTCGCGGCTCCGGGTACTTTCGTGCTCGCGGCAGTGTTCCTCGTGGCTTTCGTCCTGTACTATTTCATCAACTGGAAATACCTGTCCACCTTGTGGGGTCTGAGCTGATCTTCGACTTCCGGGCGGCGGTGCAGGACACCGCCAGTCCCGGGACCCAGTACCATGAACACCGTCGTCATCCACGCGCAACGACCCTTGCTGTCGCGAATCCGCGATGTGCTGTCGCTTTTCAAGCTGCGCATCGGGGTGCTGATCATGCTGACGGCCCTGGTGGGCCTGCTGATCACACCGGGACCAGGTCCCGGATGGGCGAAGGTGCTGGCGCTGGCACTGTCGGTACTGGTCGCCTCTGCGAGCGCGGGAGCGTTCAACCAGTACTACGAGCGCGATCATGACCGGCACATGGCGCGCACCCGCAATCGGGCCTTCGTCACCGGGACGCTGCGGGCGTCGCCGTTCTGGCTCTGTGTCATCGCACTGATGCTGATCGGCGCGGTGGGAACCGCGGCCTGGGTATTCAACCTGACCAGTGCGGCGTTCGTCTTTCTGGGCGCCTTTTTCTATGGGGTGGTCTACACGGTCTGGCTGAAGCGGCGGACCTGGTGGAACATCGTCATCGGCGGTCTTGCGGGGAGCTTCGCGGTGCTCGCGGGTGCGGCAGCCGTCGACCCTGCGCTTGGCGCACAGCCGCTGTTGCTGGCGCTGGTGCTGTTCCTGTGGACGCCGCCGCACTTCTGGAGCCTCGCCATTGCGCACAGAAGCGACTACGAGGAGGCACAGGTCCCGATGCTGCCGGTGGTTGCCGGGGAGGTGCGAGCCGCACAGGCGGTGTTCCTGGCGACCGTGCTGCTGGTGGTGACTTCGCTCCTGCCGATGGTCTTCGGCTCCGGACTGATCTACCTTGCGGGCGCCCTGGCCGGTGGGCTGTATTTCGTTGCGCGCGCCCGTGCACTCTGCCTTTCACCCTCGAAGCGAACGGCGATGCAGTGCTTCTTCGCCTCGCTGGTGCAGCTGACCCTGCTGCTGGTCGCCGCCAGCGCGGATACCCTGCTTCGATGACTGGCCCGAACGGCGCCCAGGTCGCAGCGCCAGCCCTGCGATGGGCGGCTCGTGTCCTGCTGGTTCTGGTTCCTTCGGCGGTGCTCGCACAGACGGAACCCGCAGCGGGCGCAGCTCCCGCCCGCCTCGACCCGCAGGCGGTGCTGGCAAGCAGCGCAGCTGCGGTGGGCCACATCCCCGGCACCTATTCCATGCGCGACCGGCAGGGCCGTGTAGTGCGACTGGAGGACTTCCGGGGTCGGCCGCTGCTCGTGAATTTCATCTACACCGCCTGTTTCGAGATCTGCCCGAACAGCACGCTGGCGTTGAGCAAGGCGGTGAACGCCATGCGCGAGCGCTTTGGCAGTTCGCAGTTCAATGTCGTCAGCATCGGTTTCGATCAGCCGACCGATTCGCCCACGGCGCTGCGCAGTTTTGCGGCACAACGGCGCATTTCGGATCCCAACTGGGAGTTCCTGAGCCCGCGCAGGGAGGATGTGCCGGCGCTGGCACGGGATTTCGGCTTCAGCTACGTGGCGACGGCCGGCGGCTTCGAGCACACGCTTCAGGTCAGCATCCTCGATGCCGAGGGACGCATACGAAGACAGGTGGTCGGCGATGCGTTCTCGGCCGACATGCTCGGCGAGCCGCTCAAGCAGCTGATTGGCGGACTGCCGGTGGGTGATACCCTCCGGTTCACCGACCTGGTCGATCGTGTGCGCATCCTGTGCTCGGTATATGACCCGGTGACCGGTGAATATCGGGTGAGCTATGCGCGGTACTTCGAGATCGCCGGCGGCATCACCTTCATCATCGCCATGATCTGGTTTGGCATCAATGAGTGGCTCCTGGTGCGCGCGGCGCGGCGCCTCCGGCCCCCCCTGGTCGGACCATGAACGCCATGTCCTCGAAAGTGGAGCGGTACCTCGCGATCACCGGGCAGTTCGTGCTCTATGCCGTGTTCGCCGGTGCCATTGCCCTGTTCTCGGGCTGGCCGGTCCATCACCCGATTGGCGATGACCAGGCGCTGATCATCCTGAGCATCGTCCACGAAGGGCAGCGGCTCAAGGTCTGCGCGCAACGCACCCCGGAGGAGCTGGCCAGGCTTCCGCCGAACATGCGTGCGCCGCTGGACTGTCCGCGGGAGCGGGCTCCGCTCGCGGCAGAAGTGGAACTCGATGGGCAGCTGGTGGCGCACCAGGTGGCGCAACCTTCGGGCCTGTCACGTGACGGGCGGGCCTCGTTGTACCAACGGCTGGTCACGACCGCGGGGAGCCATCGCATCGTCGTCAGGCTGCGCGACCGGGCAGGCGAGCAGGGTTTCGACTACCAGCGCGAGGCGACGATCCAGTTGCAGCCGGCACAGGTGCTGGTGATCGATTTCGAACCGACCCGCAGGGAGATCACCTTCCGATGATCCAGGAACCCTGCATCCGGAATTTCACGCATGCGCTGGCCGTACCTCAGTCAGGCATCGACGGGGTGGCGCGCGGCTGGCTGTGGCTGGGACTGTCGGCGCTGACCGGCTCGGGCGTGTTCGCCATCCTGCTGGTGTTCTCGCGCACCCCGTTCGTGAACCAGTGGTTGCCGGTGGCGGACTTCTTCCGGGTCGCGCTGGTGGTGCATGTGAACCTCTCGGTGCTGGTGTGGTTCGTGGCGCTGGCCGGTGCATTGTGGTCGATGGCCGGATCAGGCCGGGCGCGCGGTCTGGCCTGGACGGCGTTGGGCCTGTGCATCCTCGGTACCGCAGCGATGGTGGTGTCACCCTTCGTCGAGGCCGGCACTCCGATCATGGCGAACTACATACCGGTGATCGATGGCCGCATGTTCATGGCCGGCCTCGCCTTGTTCGGGCTCGGCGGCGCCGCGCTGGTGCTGCGTGCGCTGCTGACCAGCCGGCGCATCGATCCACGACTGACTGGCGATGGCGCGCTTCGCTTCGGACTCAATGCAAGTGCGGTGGCCGCGGCCGTCGCCGTGCTGGCATTCGGCGCGTCGATCCTGCTGGTGCCGGGGACGCTGGATCCGCAGACCTACTACGAGATCCTGTTCTGGGGCGGCGGGCATGCATTGCAGTTCGTGTGGACGCTGCTGATGCTGGTGGGCTGGCTGTGGCTCGCGAGTGCGACGGGCGCGCGCATATCGCTGAGTCCGCGCCTGGTCGTGTTCCTGCTCATGCTGGCGCTGTTGAGCGTGTTTGCCACGCCTTACGCCTATTTCAGCACCAGCGTCACTTCGGTGGAGTTCCGTTCCATCAACACCTGGGCCATGCGGCTGGGGGGCGGCGTCTCCGCAGTTCCGATCGGCCTTGCGGTGGTGCTCGGTCTGATGCAGGCCGGACGTTCGCGGGTGGCAAGCCAGGCACCGCTCCGTGCGGCGCTGATCAGCTCGATCGCGCTGTTTGGCGCCGGTGGCATGATCGGCGTGGTGATCAACGCCAGCAACGTGCGCATTCCCGCCCACTATCATGGCTGCATCGTGGCGGTGACGCTGGCGCTGATGGGACTGGTCTATGTCCTGCTGCCGCGGTTCGGTTACCGTGCCCCGGCAGGGCGCCTGGCCTGCTGGCAACCCTGGCTGTATGGCGCGGGCCAGCTGCTGCACATCATCGGACTCGTCTGGTCCGGCGGATATGGAGTGCAACGCAAGGTGGCAGGCGCCGAGCAGGTGCTTCGCACACCGTCCGAGATTGCCGGCATGGGCCTGATGGGTATCGGTGGGCTGATTGCCATCATCGGCGGCCTGCTGTTCGTGGTGGTGGTCCTTCGGGCGATGCGGCCGTTGCCGGCATCCGCGGGAGAAGGCGCATGATCGATGCGTTGCAGAGACTCCTGCGCTGGATATTCATGCACATGGAGGCCGTGTTCAACCGTGCCTTCGGTGATCGCATCAATCCGCTCTATTATCTCGGCTCCATCGCCTTCTTCCTGTTCTGGGTGGTGGCGATCACCGGCCTTTATCTGTACATCTTTTTCGATACGGCGGTGAACGGCGCCTATCTGTCGGTCGAATCACTGACCCATGGGCAGCGTTTCATCGGCGGAATCGCGCGCAGCGTGCACCGTTATGCCTCCGACGGCATGGTGCTGACCATGACGATGCACATGCTGCGTCATTTCGCCTTCGACCGCCTGCGGGGCTTTCGTGCCTTTTCCTGGATCACCGGGGTGACGCTGATCTGGTTCGTCTACATCAGCGGCATCGGCGGTTACATGCTGCCCTGGGACCGGCTGGCACAGTTCGTGACGGTATCGACCTTCGAGTGGCTCGACTGGCTGCCTGGCTTCGGCGGCAACCTGATCCGCAACGTGATCTATCCCGACAGCATCACCGACCGGTTCTTCTCGCTCCTGGCCTTCCTGCACATCGGTGCGCCGCTCCTGACGCTGCTGATGATGTGGGTGCATGTGCAGCGCGTGCCCAAGGTGAGCACCAATCCGCCGCGGCCGATCGCGATCGGCATGCTCGGCACGCTGCTGTTGCTGGCATTGTGGCAGCCGGTGGTCAGCCAGGGCGGGCAGGCCGATGTCACCCGGGCGGTGGCGCGTGTGGCGCTCGACTGGTTCTACCTCGCCGTCTATCCACTCATCCATGCGATACCGCTCGGCTGGCTGTGGGCGGCGCTGATGACATTCACGCTGCTGCTCGTGGTGCTGCCCTGGCTGCCGCTGCGGCGTGCCGGCGCGCAGCGTGTGCGGCGGATCGAATTCCATCCGGGGCCACGTCCGGTCAAGGCTCAGCCCGGGGAGACCCTGCTGGAGGCGGGGCTGCGCGCGGGTCTGGCGCTTCCCTTTGAATGCCGCAACGGCGGCTGCCAGGTATGCCTGTGCAGTGTGCTGCAGGGTGAGGTCGATCACGGCAATTACCAGCCCGCGTCCCTGACGGAGGCGATGCGCGCCGGCGGCAAGACGCTGATGTGCTGCGCAGTTCCGAAAGGCGATGTGGTGATCGAGGTGGATGTCAAGTCCATCGACCCCGGTGGTGTGGCTCCGGTGTTGCGCCGGGAGGGCCGCGTCGAGAGCATGCGCCGGCTCAGCGAGGACGTGATGCAGATCATGGTCTCGCTCCCGGGGGGCGAGCGCATGGATTTCAGCGCCGGGCAGTACATCAACATCCTGCTCGAGGACGGGCAGCAGCGGGCGTATTCGTTCGCGAATGCTCCACACGACAACGCCCTGATCGAACTGCACGTGAAGCTGATTCCAGACGGCCTGTTCACGACCCGGGTATTTACCTCGATGAAGGTGGGCGACAAGCTTCTGTTCGAAGGGCCATTCGGACGGTTCACGCTTCGACCGGGCGAGCGGCCGATCCTGATGGTGGCGACCTCGACCGGCTATGCACCGATCAACAGCATTCTCGAGGATGCCTTTCATCGCGGCATCCGCCGGCCCATCCGGCTGTACTGGGGTGCACGTCAGTTGGGCGATCTGTACCACGTCGAGACGCTCGAGCGCTGGCAGCGCGAGCACGACAACTTCACCTTCATTCCGGTGCTGTCGCGAGCGGAAGGGACTGGCTGGAACGGCCGCACCGGCCACGTGGACACGGCGATCCTGGCGGATTTCCCGGACCTGCGCGGTTACGAGGTCTACATCTGCGGCTCGGTCCAGCTGGTGTCCAGCGCCGTACCGGCATTTCTCGCCCATGGGTTGAGCGAGAATGCCTGTTATTCCGATACGTTCACGCCTTCGCACACGACCTGACGGGCCACCCGGCCGCGGATCAAAAATTCAATGAAATGAGCAGGTTGCCGCCTGGATCGGGATCAGGGCTGGCGGCGGGTATCTGGATGGATATACAGTATTGCTCATGTCCCAGACCCGCCCGCTCGATGCGCTGCTGAACTCCCGCCATCTCTGGCGCGGCGTGCACACGCATGTCCCGGATGTTGCTGAGTCCACTGGCCATGCCGCGCTCGATGCGGCGCTGCCTCTTGGCGGTTGGCCCGCGCACTCGCTGATCGAGATCCTGCTGGGTGCCGATGGAATTGGGGAACTGGATCTGCTGATGCCCACGCTGGCGCGCCTGACAGGAGCCGCTCGCGAGGTGCTGCTGGTGAGTCCGCCCTACATCGCCTATGCACCGGCCTGGCAGGCACGGGGTGTGGAGCTTGCGCATCTGCATGTCGTGGAGACTTCAGGCCGGCACACCGCCTGGGCATTCGAACAGGCACTGCGCGCCGGTTGCTGTGCCGCTGTCATCGCCTGGCCGGAAGTTCTCGACCCGACCGGATTGCGGCGGCTGCAACTGGCTGCCGCTGCCGGTCAGGTGCTGGGGTTTGTGATCCGGGACAGCAAGTTCGCCGCGAATGCGTCCCCCGCGGCCTTGCGCCTGGAGCTGCTGCCGAGCCGGTGCGTGCTGATCCGCAAGTGTCGCGGCGGCCTGCCGGTGCCGCGGCCTGTCGCCATCACGCCGGCGCATTGATGCGTCCATGCTGTGGGCCTGCATCCACCTGCCGTATCTCGGGCCCGATGGCCTGCTGCGGCATCGTCCGGCGGATGACATCATGCAATCGCGCGAACTGTCCGATGCCCGGGTAGCCGATGAAGCGCAGTGGCTTTCGTTGCTGTGTGCCTGGAGTTATCGCTTCAGTTCCCGGGTGGCGCCCTGGGGGAGCGATGCCATCCTGCTCGAAGCCGCAGGCAGCCTGCCGTTGTTTGGCGACTGGCCGACGCTGCGCCTGCGTTTGCAGGAAGGTCTTCAGGCGCTGGGATTCAGGCACCGGATCGCCCTGGCGCCCACGGCGCGTGCAGCGCGCGTGCTCGCCGGCATCGCCGATGGACTGAGCGCATCCGATCTGCCGCAGTTGCGGCGCATGCTGGAGCGCATCGCCATCCGGCAGGCACTGCTGCCGGGCGATGCGGGTGAACGCCTGCATCGCATGGGCATCCGTCATCTGCGGCAGTTGTTCGAGCTGCCGCGCGATGCCCTGCAGCGCCGGTTCGGTGCGGAACTGTCCGCGGCGCTCGACCGGATGCTGGGGCAAGCCGAGGAATTCCTGATCTGCTATCAGCCGCCGGAGCGGTTCGAACAGCGGGTCGAGTTCAGTCACGAGATCTGCCATCACGAGGCGTTGCTGTTTCCGGCCCGGCGCATGACGGCGGATCTGGCGGCCTTCCTGGTCGCGCGCGACGGCGGAGTGCAGCGATTCCGGATCGAACTGGAACATCGGGGCGTACCGCCCACCGTGATCGGGATCGGACTGCTCGCGCCCGAGCGCGATGCAGGTTTGCTGTTCGAGTGTGTGCAGGGACGTCTTGCATCGGTGCAGTTGCCCGATCCGGTCACGGCCCTGCGTCTGTGCGTCACCGAGCTGCCGCCGTTCGTGCCCGCGGCGCATGACCTGTTCGATGCGATGCCATCGCAGAGCCTGGCCTGGCCGCAGTTGCGCGAGCGGTTGCGGGCGAGGCTGGGCGATGGGGCGGTTTACCAGCTCACGCCCACGGTGGATCCACGACCCGAGCATGCCTGGGCACGAGCCGGAGTCGGGCGCATCGCACCGGCGCCGGAGCGCCCGGCGCGACCCACCTGGCTGCTGCCGCGTCCGATGCCGCTGTGCTCATCGGACCTGCAGATCCTGTCGGGTCCGGAGCGGCTGGAGAGCGGCTGGTGGGATGGCGGGGATGTGCGGCGCGACTACTACGTGCTGCAGTTGCCGACCGGACAGCGCGCCTGGGCCTTCTGCCATCCGGGCGAGCGCGGCAACTGGATGGTGCATGGATGGTTCGCATGACGCCGCCGTATGCCGAGCTGCACTGTCTGTCGGATTTTTCCTTCCAGCGCGGTGCGGCCAGTGCCAACCAGCTGTTCGAGCGTGCCCGTGCCTGTGGCTACCGGGCCCTGGCGATCACCGATGAGTGCAGTCTGGCCGGCATCGTGCGGGCGCTGGAGGCCTCGCGGCGGTTCGACCTGAAGCTCATCGTCGGGACCGAGGTGACACTGTGCGATCAGCTGAAACTGGTGCTGCTCGCGCAGGACCTCGAGGGCTATCAGAACATCTGCCGGCTGGTCACCACGGGCCGGCGTGCGGCGGTCAAGGGCCGATACCACCTCACGCGTGCGGACCTGGCCGATGGATTGCCCGGCACCTTCGGCCTGTGGGTGCCGGGCCGGCACATCGAGGCCGGGGAGGGCCGGTGGGTGCGCGGGATCTTTGGAGTGCGCGCCTGGATCGCGGTGGAACTGCATCGTGACCGGCACGATGCCCAGCGCCTGCGCGAGCTGCAGGCGCTGGGCCGGACGCTGGATCTGCCGCTGGTGGCGGCGGGCGATGTGCACATGGATATCCGCCGGCGCCGTGCACTGCAGGATGTCATGACCGCGATCCGGCATCACCTGCCGGTGGCCGAGGCCGGCCATCATCTGTTCCGCAATGGCGAGCGGCACCTGCGCAAGCGCGAACAGCTCCTTGCCATCTACGGCGAGGAGCTGATGAACGAGTCGGTGCGCATCGCTGATCGCTGCCGGTTCTCGCTCGAGCAGTTGCGCTACCGGTATCCGGCCGAGATCGTGCCGTCCGGGCACACTCCCGCGAGCTGGCTGCGGCAGCTGACCGAGGAGGGCATACGCTGGCGCTGGCCGGACGGCGTCAGCGAGAAGGTCCGGGCGCAGATCGAACATGAGCTGGTGCTGATCCGTGAGCTGCAGTACGAACCGTATTTCCTGACGGTACATGACATCGTGAAGTTCGCGCGCGGCCGGGACATCCTGTGCCAGGGGCGCGGGTCGGCGGCGAATTCGGCCGTTTGCTTTGCGCTCGGCGTGACCGAGGTGGATCCGGCACGCATGGACATGCTGATGGAGCGCTTCATTTCAAAGGAACGCAATGAACCACCGGACATCGACATCGATTTCGAGCACGAGCGGCGCGAGGAGGTGATCCAGTACATCTACGCACGTTACGGACGGGAGCGTGCGGCGCTGGCGGCCACGGTGATCAGCTATCGACCCAAGAGCGCGGTGCGCGATGTGGCCAGGGCCCTGGGACTGCCGGCCGTTGAGGTCGATGCACTGAGCCGGTGCCTGGACTGGTGGCACGGAGACAGTCCTGCCGATGCGCGGTTGCAGGAGGCGGGCTTCGATCCGCACTCGCCCTTGATGAAGCGGGTGATGGGCCTGACCGGGGAACTGCTGCACAAGCCCCGGCACCTGTCGCAGCATGTGGGCGGGTTCGTGATTTGCGATGCGCCGCTGTGGACGCTGGTGCCGGTGGAGAACGCGGCAATGCCCGAGCGCACCATCATCCAGTGGGACAAGGACGACCTGGACACCCTGCGGCTGCTCAAGGTCGACTGCCTGGCCCTGGGCATGCTCACCTGCATCCGCAAGGCGCTGGATCTGGTCAGGGAACATCGCGGTCGCGTGCTTGCCCCCTCGAGCATCCCGGCCGAGGATCCGCAGACCTACGAGATGATCGGCCGTGCCGACACGCTCGGCGTGTTCCAGATCGAAAGCCGTGCGCAGATGTCATTCCTGCCGCGCATGAAACCGGTCTGCTTCCATGACCTGGTCATCGAGGTGGCCATCATCCGGCCCGGCCCCATCCAGGGAAAGATGGTGCATCCGTTCCTGCGGCGGCGGCAGGGACTGGAGGAGGTGTGCTATCCGAGTCCGGAGATCCGGCAGATCTACCAGCGCACGCTGGGTGTTCCGTTGTTCCAGGAACAGGTGATGCGCGTGGCCATGGTGGCCGCCGGCTACAACGCCGGCGAAGCGGACGAGCTGCGCCGCTCCATGGCGGCGTGGAAGCGTCGCGGCAACATGGACCTGCACCGCGAAAAGATCATCAATGGCATGCGTGCCCGTGGCTACACGCAACAGTTCGCGCAGGAGACCTTCGAGCAGCTGCTGGGATTCAGCGGCTATGGTTTTCCGGAAAGCCATGCGGCGAGCTTTGCCTTGCTCACTTACGCCAGCTGCTGGCTCAAGTGCCATGAGCATGCCGCCTTCGCCTGCGCGCTGCTCAATTCCCAGCCCATGGGTTTCTATTCGACCAGCCAGATCACCCAGGACCTGCGCCGCCACGGGGTCGAGGTGCGCCCCGTCGATGTGCTCAGGAGCGACTGGGACGGCACGCTCGAAGGGCCGGATGGTCCGGCCGGTCAACCGGCGGTACGGCTCGGGATGCGCGAGATCCGCGGGTTTCCTGCCGAGGCCGCAAGGCGCATCGTCGAAGTCCGGGCGCGCGGCATACGGCAGGTTGCACAGCTGTGCCGGAATGCGCAACTGAACCGCAGGGAACAGGCATTGCTCGCCGATGCCGGTGCGCTCGCATCGCTCACCGGACATCGCCATGATGCGCGCTGGACCGTGGCGGGCATCGAGGAGAGCCGGCCGCTCGAGCTGGAAGTGAGCGAATCACCCGGGTCGCTCCCGGCGCCCACCGTGGGTGAAGACATCCTCGCCGATTATGCAGTGCTGGGGCTGACCCTGGGCGCTCACCCCGTGTCGCTCCTGCGCGCCCATCTGACCCGCGACCGCTGCCTTCGCAGCGGGGAACTGCGCCATCAACGCAGTGGTTCAACCGTGCGGGCCGGCGGCCTGGTGACGCTGCGGCAGCGCCCCGCGACCGCCAGCGGCACGACGTTCCTCAGTCTCGAGGATGAGGACGGGGTGTTCCAGGTCATCGTGTGGAAGCGTCTCGGTGCGGCACAGCGTCCGGCGCTGACCAGATCGCGCCTGCTGATCGTGGAAGGCCGGTGGGAAATGGCGGATGGCGTCGGCAACCTGATCGCCTCGCGCCTGCTGGATCGCAGCGCGTGGCTGGGAGATCTGGATACGCGGTCACGGGATTTCCATTGACGGAAACGGTGCCGTTCCGTCAATGAACCGAAAGCCCCCGGCGTCAACTGCGATATGACGTGTCGGCCCGGTCCAGACGCCGCAGGAGCCCTGGCCACACCAGATGGGCGCCGAGCCCGCGCGTGACGGCCTGCGCCTGTGCCTCGATGCCTGCGACCAGCGCTGCCGGAATCCGCACCAGTTCGCTGCCTCCGCCTGCGGCACGGACCTGGATGGCGCAGGCACTTTCCAGGATGTACATGGCGAGGAACGCATCGGCCGGTGCAGGCCCCACCGTCAGCAGTCCGTGATTGCGCAGGATCATGAACGTGCGCGGTCCCAGGTCAGCGGCCAGCCGGGGCTTTTCCTCCTCGCGCAGGGCCACGCCCTCGTAGTCGTGGTAGGCAAGGGACGCAAGCACGAACAGTGACTGCTGGGAAATCGGCAGAAGCCCCTGGCGTTGAGCTGACACTGCCACCCCATTCAGGCTGTGGGTGTGCAGTACGCAGTGGGCATCGGGCCGGGCGGCATGGATGGCGCTGTGGATCACGAAACCTGCCGGGTTGATCTCGTAGGGTGAATCCATGAGCTTGCGGCCCTGCGGGTCGACCTTGATCAGGGAGGAGGCGGTGATCTCCTCGAACAGCATGCCGTAGGGATTGATCAGGAAGGTGCCGTCCGCGCCGGGGACCCGGGCCGAGATGTGGGTGAACACCAGGTCGTCCCAGCCGAACATTGCCACCAGCCGGTAGGCTGCGGCGAGCGCCACCCGGCACTCCCACTCCGCCACCGACACGAGACTGCGTACATCGGAACCGGAACCTGCATCGCGTTCATGGCTGGTCATGGTCATGCTCTCCCATCACAGACGTCGCATCCACCACAGTTTGGTGGCGTTGTATGGCGGATAGCGCAGCTCGACATCGAAGCGGAAGCTGCGCTTCATCACCGCTTTCATGTGACTGAAGGTCTCGAAGCCGTACCAGCCGCCGTAGCGGCCCATGCCGCTGGGCCCGATGCCACCGAAGGGCAGTTGGGGCGAGACCCGGAATACGATGGCGTCGTTGATGCATGCCGAACCGGCCTGCAGATCTTCGCTCACCTGCCGCTGCAGGGCCCGATCGCGGGTGAAGGCATACAAGGCCAGCGGCGCAGGCCGCTCGCGGACGAACGCGATGGCCTGCGCTGCGTCCTTCACGCTCAACACCGGCAGGATGGGGCCGAAGATTTCCTCCTGCATCAGCGCGCTGTCCAGGGGCGGATCGACCACGATCGTGGGGGCCAGGTATCGGGATCCCGGATCGATCTGTCCGCCAACGTGGATCTTCAGTCCGGTGAGACTGGCTTGAAGGCGGGCGAGGTGGCGGGCGTTGACGATTCGCCCGTAGTCCGCGCTGCGCGAGGGGTCTTCGCCGTAGGACTTGAGGAGCCGCTCCCTCAATGCCGCGAGCAGCGGTTGGCGGGCCGATTCCTCGACCAGTACATAGTCCGGTGCAATGCAGGTCTGTCCTGCATTCAGGAATTTGGCCCAGGCGATGCGCGCAGCCGCCACGTCGATGTCCGCATCGGCGGACACGATGCACGGACTCTTGCCGCCCAGTTCCAGGGTTACCGGTGTGAGATGACGGGCGGCCGCGCTCATGACGATACGGCCCACGCGCTCATTGCCGGTGTAGAGGATGTGATCGAAGCGTTGCTCGAGCAGGCGTGTGGTGACGTCCGCGTCGCCTTCCACCACTGTCACCGCTTCATTGTCCAGGTATTGCGGAAGCAGCGTGGCCAGCGCCGCCGATGTGCTCGCGGCCACTTCCGAGGGCTTGAGCACGATGGCGTTGCCCGCGGCCAGTGCGGCCACCAGAGGCGAGCCGAGCAGCTCCACCGGATAATTCCAGGCGCCGATGATCAACACCACGCCTTTCGGGACGGGCTGCACCCGGCTGGACCCCGGCCATACCATCATCGGGGTGCGGGCACGATGGCCGCGCATCCACCTTTGCAGATGCCGAAGCGCGTAATCCACTTCCTTGAGGACGAAACCGGTCTCGGTATTCACCGCCTCGAACAGGCTCTTGCCCAGGTCGGCGTTCAGTGCTGCCGCGAGCTCGGACTCGCGCTCGATGAGCAGGCGGCGAAGGGCCTGCAACTGTGCGCGACGCCACTCGAACGAGCGCGTCCGCCCGGCATCGAAGGTCGCGCGCAGGCGCGCCACCAGATCCTGTGGCGACACGGACGGCGTCATCGGCGACTCCGGGTGGCCTGGCCGGCCGGGGCGGCCCTGGGCGGCAGCTCGGCGCCGAAGGTCATCATCAGCAGGCCGATGGCTGCAGCCTTGGCCAGCCGGACATGAGGTGCGGTCAGTCGCCCGGACTCCATCATCGACAGGGTCAGCGCCGTATCCACGACCTCGGTGGCGAGAAAGGCCACGCGCAGCTTGCCGGGAACATCGGGCAGAACGAACATCCGCTCGAGCAGTTCCACGATGGCCGCGGCACGCGCCCGGTCGGCGATCCGGTCGTGCAACTTGATGTTCGGCGGTGTGTCTCCGCCGATGGCGATCCGGGTGATGACGGGATGGGTGCGGTGATAACGCACCGCCCGGTCGATCAGGCAGGCGACCACGGCTTGCCAGGAGTTGCGATGACGGGAGGGGATGGGCCTGAGCAATGCCGCATCCTTGGCCGCACGGTGCCGGTCGAGCAGTGTGAGGACGATCGAATCCAGATCCGGATAGAAGTGGTGGGCAGACCCCACCGGTACCCCGGCGCGCTTGCACACCGCCGCGTACGTCAACCGGGACAGGGGATGGCGCTCGATCAGTCCGGTGGCGGCGCGCAGCAGGCGCTCGCGGCGATGATCGCCGCGGCGCTGCGTGTGACGGGCCTTCGGGGCCGGGAGCGGTTTTCGAATCGGCATGGGTACCCGGGAACTGGATCATTGCTGCATCCGGAAAACTCGGCGACCGCCGAGTTTCAGGTGACAGCGCGGGAATGATACAGTATAAGGGCACAAGAGCGGCAGCAGTTGCTGCCGCCGACAGAGCCGCCTTTCCCCGTCCGGGGCAAGGATCAAACAGCGGCCATTTGGGGGATGCCATGAAACTTCAAGGATTGTTCCTTTCTCTGGCAGGCGCAGGGGCGCTGCTGCCCTGCGGTTCTGCCGTGGTTCTGGCTGCGGATGGGACTGCGACCGATGCGAATGTCCTGCAGGAGGTGATCGTGACGGCACAGCGTCGCGAGCAGCGTCTGCAGGACGTGCCGGTCGCCGTGCAGGTGATCACGCAGGAGCTGATCGAAAAATCGGCTGCCGACAACATCGCGCAGATCGACCGGTTCGTTCCGGGGCTGGTGGTCTCCGGAGACAGCCCCACCCAGCCGCATTTCCAGCTGCGCGGCATCGGCGCCAGCGACTTCGGCGTCGGTACCGACCCGGCCGTGGGTGTCTACGTGGACGGCGTCTACGCGGCCCGCTCGGGTGCTTCGTTCCTGGCCTTCAACGACATCGAACGCATCGAGGTGCTGCGCGGGCCGCAGGGCACACTGTTCGGCCGCTCGAGCGCTGCAGGTGCCATCTCGATCGTGACTCGCAAGCCAGGCGATACGCTGGCGGGAAGCTTCGATGTGCGGCTGGGCAATGAAGGCAAGCGCCGCATGGAGGGCATGGCCAATATTCCGCTCGGCGGCGGGGTTGCCCTGCGCCTGAACGCGGTCAGCAACGAAGCGGATGGTTACCTGACCGATGCCTTCACCGGGCTCAGTCTGAACCCGGAGAAGAACTGGGCGACCCGGGCCGCGTTGCGCTGGGATGTGGACGATGCCACCCAGTTGCTGCTGGCATGGAATCACGATGACGTGAATCAGCGGGCGCGTGTGGCCATCAGCCTGGATCCGGTGCTTCCTGTGGGCACGCTGCCGCCACCGGTGACGCCCGCAACCGATGGTTCGACCTGGGTCAACCCGTTGACCACACCCATCTACAACGATGTGGTCGGCAATCGCGAATCGCGCAGGCTCGACGATATCGTGCTGCAGTTCTCGCACCGGTTTGGGCAGGTCGAGTTCCGCTCCACCACCGATTGGCGGCAATTCGCCACCGTCAACCGGGAAGACGAGGATGGAACCAACCGCATTGCCACCTATTTTGATACGGCAAACGTCGAGCACAACGCCAACTGGTACCAGGAGTTCAGGCTGTCGGGCAGGAATGCGCTGCTCGACTGGGTGGCGGGTGCCAGTTATTCCTCCGAGCATGCCCAGCAGCACAGCGACACCGATCTGTATACGGACGGCGTCGATACGGTGTTGAGCAATCTCGGGCTGGCACCAGGCGGACTGTTCGGACCCACGAGCGCGGCCCTGGCGTCCTTTGGAATTCCGATCAACCTGCTGGGTGCGCCGTGGCGCGAGACCATGTACGACGACGGGCGGTTCAAATCCCTGGGCGTGTTCGGTGACATCATCTGGCATCTCACCGGCAGGCTCAATCTCACCACGGGTCTGCGCTATTCCCATGATTCGAAGGACTTTGCCTGGGCTGCACCCTACCGGGTTGCTCCGCAGCTGGAGGGTGCGCTGGGCGCGATGGAGCAGCTGGGCCTGTTCGCCCCGGCCGGTCCGCTGCCGCCTTTGCAGAATTACCAGTTCAACCTGATCTTCGGGTACGGGCAGGGGCCCGGCACGACTTTCGCCTACGCCACCTCCCGATCCTGGAGCGATCTGAGTCCGCGTCTGGTGCTGGACTACAAGATCACTCCCGACATCATGTTGTACACATCCGCATCGAAGGGGTTCACGCCCGGAGGGTTCGACAGCGTGCAGGTGAACGGCCGGTACGACAAGGAGACGGTGTGGAACTATGAGCTCGGCCTCAAGGCTGCGCTGCCTCAGGCACATCTGATCGTCGATGCAGCCGCATATTTCTATCAGTACCGGAACAAGCAGTCGCTGGTGCTGGCCACGCTCACGGGAGGCATTCCCCAGTACGTGGTGGACTCCAGCGACCAGAAGGCGCATGGCCTGGATCTGGATCTGCGCTGGCAGCCTGTTTCGGCCCTGACCCTCGGGCTCGCGGCCGCATACATCGACTCCACCTACGAAAAGTACATTTCCCAGTACGGAACGGATCTCGCCGGTCAGCCCACCGGAGAGCCGACACTCTCGTTCTCGGCCAACGGCGAGTACGCCATTGCGTTGCCGGACGGGGGCCGTGTGAACCTGTTCCTGGCTGCCAGTCACCGGGGTGCCGCGCGCTGCAATGCCGATGCAGCAGCCACCAAGAGCTGCCTGCCTGCGGCCCGCTTTCCCCTCGGCGTGGCGCAAACCCTCACCGATGCGCGGGTCGGATGGCAGAATGCCGGTGGCAGGCTGGGTGTCTCGCTGTACGTCAACAACCTGTTCGACAAGCGCTATGTCACCGGCATCAATCTGATCACCGCCTCGACCTTCGGCACGCCGATCGCCTCGATCAACGCACCGCGTCGCTACGGCATCGACCTGTATGCGGCCTTCTGAGACCCGCGATCTGCTGGCATGGACGGCACTGGCGCTGCTGGCTGCGTGGAGCGGATCGGCCATGGCGGGAATGCCTGAGGGCCGAGCGCTCTATGCGACCTGTGCGCCGTGCCACGGCGGGAAGGGGCAGGGCGTTCCGGCGTTGAAGGCACCAGCCATCGCAGGCCTGCAGGCCTGGTATGTCCAACGCCAACTTCAGGGCTTCGCGGCCGGGTGGCGGGGCACTGCGGCCGGCGATGTCGAGGGCGCCACCATGCGAGCGGCAGCGGCGGTGCTGACCAGCGATGCGCAACGCGAGGCCGTTGCTTCGTTCGTGGCCAGCCTCGCGCCTGTGAATTTGCCCGTGCAGCCGTCATCCGATGCTGCGCGCAGGATCAACGGGCGCAACTACTACAACGCACTGTGCAGTGCCTGCCATGGAACCAATGGCCGGGGCAATGAGCAGCTGGGTGCGCCAAGGCTGGCGGGAATGGCGCCCGAGTACCTCATGCGGCAGTTCGCCGCCTTCAAGGCTGGGCAGCGCGGCGCTCACCGGGAGGACCGGCTGGGTGCACAGATGCGTGCCATTTCAGCCATGCTGCCGAACCGCGATACCGAGCAGGATGTGATTGCCCATGCGGCAAGGCTGCCACCGTGAGACGCATCGCTCGAAGGTCGCGGCTGCTCCTGTGCGGGCTCGCGATCACGGGTGCGGCACACGCGGGCACCTGGCGGCTCTCGGACCAGTGCCCGGCCAGCTTCGAAAAGCGTGAAGCCCGCTGCTGGCTGCATTCGGCGTACCAGCAGTATGGATCGCTGGACGGAGCAGGCGTCGGCGGTCTGAAGACCGGACTGCCGCCGATCCGCGAGGGGTTCACACCGCAGCAGATCGACCTTGGCCGCTACCTGTTCTTCGATCCGGTGCTGTCGGGCAACGGACGCCTGGCCTGCGCCAGCTGCCATGTGCCCGGCAAGGGCTTTTCCGACAACCGGGTCCACAGCATCGGGATGAACGGTCATCAGGTGCGGCGCAACGCGCCAAGCCTGTGGAATGTCGGCTTCCTGAAGCGGTTCTTCTGGGATGGCCGTGCTCATACGCTGGAAGAACAGGTGCAGGGACCTCTGTACAACGCGCTGGAGATGGGCAACAACCCGCAGGCGATGACAAGGACGCTGAACGGCATTTCCGCATACCGCACTTTGTTCGCCCAGGCATTTCCGCATGTCCGTGGCCCTATCGAGCCGCCGCAGGTCTATGGCGCGCTTGCCGCGTTCGAATCCTCGTTGATCTCGCTGAACAGCCGCTACGACTTCTACGCGCAAGGGGTGAGCGATGCGCTGAGTCCACGGGAGCTCGAAGGGCTGAACGTATTCCGGTCCTTCGTCGCGCGCTGCGCGGAGTGCCACACACCGCCGCTGTTCACCAATCAGCAGATCGCCGTCATCGGCATGCCGGAACCCGCCGGTGCACCGTTCGATCCGGGTGCGGGTGCCGCCGCCGATACGCCGTTGCTGCGTGGCGGATTCAAGGTGCCGAGTCTGCGCAATGCTGCACTCACGGCCCCGTACGGACATGCCGGCCAGTTCGCCACGTTGCGTCAGACAGTGGCTTTCTATACGGGAGGGCGAGGACATGCGGTGCCTCCCGGTGAACATCTGCATCTGCACTGGCATATCTGGGAACCGAAGCTCTCGGATCAGGAACTGGACCGGCTGGTGGATTTCATCGGTGCGCTGACCGACCAGTCCTTCCTTCCGGCCATTCCCCCGGCTTTGCCCTCAGGCCTGCCATTGCCCGCCGAACTCAACCTGCACGGAGAGCGCTCGTGATGAAGTCAATCCTCGCCAGCATCGTCCTGGTGGCCATCGCCGCCTGGGCTGGATACACCTACGGCACCCGTCACGGCTTCGCGCCTCCACCGGCACCGGCCGGATCCACCGCCGAAACCCTGAAGGCACGGACTGGCGGGACTGCGGGCACGGGTGCCCGTTCGTTGCAGACCACGGGCGGCAAGGGGCAGGTGCTGACCGTCAAACCGGGGCAATCCATCCAGGATGCGGTCCGCAAGGCCCAACCCGGCGACACCGTTCAGGTCATGCCCGGCACGTATGCCGAGACGGTCTACATCGACAAGGACGACATCGCTCTCGTCGGGGTGATCCACGGCGGCGACTGGCCGATCCTCGATGGCGGACGCAAGCTCAACGATGCGGTGCTGTATTCCGGCAACGGCATCCGCGTGGAGAACCTCAAGTTCACCAATTACAAGGGCAATGCCATCATGGGGCAGTCGGGCAACAACTTCGTGATCCGCCACAACTGGATCGTGAATTCAGGCGTGTACGGCATTTTTCCCGAGTTCGCGCAGAACGGCCTGATCGAATACAACACACTGACGGGGATCGAGGACGCTGCCATCTACGTCGGCATGTCCGACAACATCCAGGTCTCGCACAACGAGGTGTATGGCAACGTGGCCGGCATCGAAGCCGAAAACTCCCGCCATGTGATCATCGAAGACAATCTCGCCTACGACAATGCCGGCGGCATCCTCACTTTCATCACGCCCGGACTGCCGATCAAGACGGCATACGACATCGTCATCCGCAACAATTTCGTCGTTGCCAACAACCACGTCAACTTCGGCGCACCCGGATCCATCGTGTCGGGAGTGCCGAGCGGCACCGGCATCATCGTCATGGCGGCCGACGATGTCATCATCGAGAACAACCTCATCCGCGACAACAAGAATGCCGGCATCATCGTGGCGGACCACAAGTCGTTCGCGAACATCACGCCGGACCCTGAATCCGATCCCAACCCGGACCGCGTGCAGGTACTGCAGAACTTCTTCGCCGGCAATGGCTACGACCCGATCAGGGACGTCAAGGCGCTGATGCTGGCGGCCTTGACCCGGGAAGGACCGGATCTGGTGGCCGTGGGTGGCGGCAGCGGAAGCTGCGTCACCCATCGTGACAGCATCAAATGGCTGGGCATCGGCTCCTGGGGTTCCTGCCAGCGCACCGATACGCACGACATCACCTCCTATCTGCTGGACAAGCCGGCGCCGCCGCGTGTGCTCTCAGCGCAGGATCGCGGCAAGCTGGTCTATTCCGCCGTGTGCGCCGGCTGCCACGCCTACAATGTCCGCATGATCGGGCCACCGACGCAGGTCATCCAGGCGATGTATGCCGGAAACCCGCAGGGCATCGCCGACTACATCGCCAAGCCGGTCAGGAAGCGCGAGGATTTCCCGCCCATGCCGCCGCAATCGCATCTGAGCCCGGATCTTCGCCTGTCGGTGGCGGAGTATCTGCTGACACTGAAGTGACCGCAGGTCCCGGCAGTCAGCATGATTGTCGGGGCGGCCATGAGCCGACGCGCGGAGCATGCGCGGCTGGCGGCATCTGTGCCATGATCGCCTCCTCCGGGAGGCAATCATGGTCATATCCGTGCTGATCGACATCGATTTCGGGAACATTCAATCGCAGGGTAGAACGGCGGGATCGCGATGAACCTCACGCAATCCCTGCTGCATGGCCTGAAAGACCACGGTGTCCAGCTCATTTTCGGCATACCGGGGGATTTTGCCCTTCCGTATTTCCGGATCATCGAATCATCCGGAATACTGCCGCTGTACACGCTGTCCCATGAACCCGGTGTGGGCTTCGCGGCGGATGCCGCGGCCCGCATGCAGTGCGCACCGTCAGTGGCGGCCGTCACCTACGGTGCCGGTGCGCTCAACATGCTGAACTCGGTCGCGGCAGCCTATGCCGAGAAGGTCCCTCTCGTGGTGCTCTCGGGGGCGCCTGGCCTGAAGGAATCCAGTTCAGGACTGTTGCTGCACCATCAGGCCAAGCGCATCGACTCGCAGTTCCAGATGTTCAAGGAGGTGACCTGCGATCAGGTGCGGCTCGACGATGCGGCGCGAGCGCCGGCCGATATCGCACGCGTGCTGGCCACCTGCCTCTCGCGTTCGGAGCCGGTGTACATCGAGCTTCCGCGCGACATGGTGCAGGTCGATTGTGAGCCGGTCCGCGCGCTGCCGGCGCCCGCCATCGACATGGAGGCGATGGATGCCTGCGTCGAGGAGATTTTCGAACGGCTTGCCCGTGCCACTTCACCCGTCCTCATGGTCGGCGTCGAAGTACGCCGCTTCCGGCTGGAGCACAAGGTGGCGAGCCTGGCGCGCCGCCTTGGCCTGCCGGTGGTCTGCGGGCTCATGGGCCGGGGCCTGCTCGCCGAGGACGATGCGCCGATGGCGGGCACCTACCTCGGGATCGCCGGGCAACCGGAAGTCACGAAACTGGTGGAAGGCTCGGATGGCCTGTTCCTGCTGGGCGAGATCATCTGCGACACGAACTTCGCGGTTTCGCAGACCCGCATCGACATGCGCAAGACCATTCAGGCACTCGATGGCCGGGTGACCCTGGGGTTTCACACCTACCCCGACATTCCGCTGGCGGCGCTGGTCGATCGGATGCTGGAGCGGCTGCCCGGACCGGACAAGGCGTTCACCGTGACCCGGCCCACCTACCCGCGCGGGCTGGTGCCCGATGGCCAGGCGATCACGCCGAATGACATCGCGACCGCGGTCAATGACCTGATCCTCGCGCATGGCAGGATGCCCATCGCATGCGATGTCGGCGACTGCCTGTTCACCGCGATCGACATCGAGCCCACGGCGCTGGTCGCACCGGGTTACTACGCCACGATGGGTTATGGCGTGCCCGCCGGCCTGGGTCTGCAGGCAGCCGCCGGTGCACGCCCGCTCGTGCTCGTCGGGGACGGCGCCTTCCAGATGACCGGCTGGGAGCTGGGCAACTGCGTGCGCTACGGCTGGGATCCGATCGTCATCCTGTTCAACAATGCGAGCTGGGAGATGCTGCGGGCATTCCAGCCCGAGTCGGCATTCAACAGCCTGGACCGCTGGGATTTCGCCAGCATGGCCGCCGGCATGGGCGGCGAGGGCGTGCGCGTGCAGACCCGCGCGGAACTCGGGCAGGCGCTCGACCGGGCCATGCGCACCCGCGGCCGCTTCCAGCTGATCGAGGTGAGCCTCGAGCGCGGAGCGATGTCCACCACGCTCGCAAGATTCGTGTCGGCGGTCAAGCGTCTGACCCAGTGACCGGTTTGCGATCGGGAATCAGCGGGGTATCGACGGCACGATCGGCAGGATGATCCGCGACGGGTGCCGGGCGTCGTGATAGATGGTATTTTCCGCCACCTGCCATCGGCGATTGTCACCGGGCGGCTCGCCGGTATCGGGGTTCACATCGAATCGCGGAAAGTTGCTGCTGGAAATATCCACACGGATCCGGTGCCCGCGCTGGAAGACCAGAGCGGTTGAATACAGCTCGATGGTGAACTCATGGGCTTCACCTGGCTTGAGCATCCGCGCCTGCTTCGGTGAATCACCATGACGGGCGCGAACGATGCCGTCGGCGATGTTGAGCTCCAGTCCTGCAGGAAAATCCCTGCTCGGCGGATAGACATCGACCAGCTTGGCGGTGAAATCCGTGTCCGGCGCATTCGAACTGGCCCACAGCCTCACGACCAGCGGTCCCGTTACCTCCATGTCCTGCGGCAGGGGTGGTGTGAGGAATACCAGCACATCCGCGCGGGCGGACAGTGGCAGGGTGTCCGTGCACAGCCAGATCTCTTTCGAGCATCGCTGATCCTGCGCTCCGACACTGACCACCGGGCCGAACGAGGAGATGTTGCCTCCGATGGTGGGCACCGGATGCCTGGGATCGAAGGTGTAGCGCGTGGGTGTGGAAGCCCCGGGCGGCTCCGGTGACAGGATGCCGTCCGCATGCAGGTAGTAAGGCGTATTCACCGCACGTGACAGGGGCCACTCCTGTTCGTCGCGCCAGTGGCCGCCGACGAAGACCCGCCCGTCGGGCGTCCTGTGGGCATCACCACCACCCATGATGAACAGGCGCACGGGTGGAGCGGTGTCGATGCCGTTGGAGATGCCCTTGAGCCAGTGGTCGAACCACGTTCTTTCCAGGTCATTGCGATTGACGATGGCCTGCGGCCCGAACTCGGCCATTCCGGCATGCGATTGCTCCTGTCCGTAGTGGGTCCACGGGCCGATGAGCAGATGCTGTGCATGTTTTGCCCGGGCAAGTGCCGGGTAGCTCAGGTCTGCCACAGACCCGTTCCATGAGTCGTACCATCCGGTCACGTGATACACGGGAATGTCC
Source organism: Steroidobacteraceae bacterium (assembly GCA_044226785.1). Lineage (GTDB taxonomy): Bacteria > Pseudomonadota > Gammaproteobacteria > Steroidobacterales > Steroidobacteraceae > TMP-86. The sequence goes on from JBGAGK010000008.1 coordinate 71,016, forward strand.
TTGTACTGGGCCACGTGATCCACGACGTCGACATTCATGTCGGCCCAGAATGCGCCGTCATCGGCATGCCGCATGGCTTCGACCAGCCAGTGTTCGTAATCCGGGGCAAATTTCAGCGGTGTCGTTCCAGGGCGAAGGGGCAAGGCTTCGAGATACTCCCTGACGTGATCCTTCAGGCTCATCAGCGCTGACAGGGTTTCGCGAGGCTGCGCTGCCCGTTCGGCGGCGAGGCTGCTGTCATCGCCCCCGAGAGAGAAGATCCAGTTGAGCCAGCGCAACTCGAACGCCCCTTGGTGCCGGATGCCGAATCGGCCGACGTTGCTCACGGCGTCGATGGGGACCATGGCCACGAGGTTCGGGGCATTGGCAATGGCCATGGCGTGCTGCGTACCTCCTACATAGGAGGCGCCCACGGTCCCCACCTTGCCATTGGACCATGGTTGCTCGCCGATCCACTGGAGCAGGTCGAAACCATCCTTCCCGTCATCGACGAGCATGTTCCAGTGGCCTTCCGACTTGTAGCGGCCGCGGACATCCTGGCTTACCACGACATATCCGTGCCGGATCCAGTAGTCTTCCGGCCGGGCCCATGTGAAATCCTTGTTGTACGGGGTGCGGGACACCACCGCGGGGAATCGCCCCGCGACCGGCTGGCCGTTACGCGAGGGCAGGTAGATGTCGGTTGCCAGTTTCACACCGTCGCGCATCGGGACCATGACATCCTTCAGGACCAGCACCTGGTAGTCGTGAATCTCCTGAGACGCTTCCTGGCTGCCCGCGCCGGAGGCTGTATCAGCCGAAAAGGCCGTACCCCCGGTGAGAAGGATGGCCAGGGACGCTGCGAGGATCCAGCGGCTGCTGATGCAGGAAAAAGAGAGGGTGTGCATGGAATTTCCGCTTTCCGCGCGTCGGGCGGTGTGGGGTTTCATTCTCCGGGCCGTCGAAATAATATCAGCGCCCGGCGCCGGCGGGGTGGGCACAGGTTTTTTACGTGGCCCGCACGGGCGTCTCGCACCGGAGGAGGGAAGGACATGAAAGGAATGTTGCCGACCATCGCTGCAATGCTCGCGATCCTGGCCGGTGTGGCACGGGCGCACACGCACATCAGGATGTCCAGTCCTGCGGACAACGCCGTCCTGACGGCGCCACCCGCCGAACTCGTGCTGCATTTTTCCGAGGTCACGCGTCTGACCTCCCTGTCGATCCGGAAGGACGACGAGAAGGACGCAAGCAACCTGGGCCCGCTGCCGAAGTCCGCAGCGCAAGTCCTCAATATCCCGCTGGCGCCGGTATCACCGGGAAAATACACGGTCTCCTGGCGTGCCGTGGGCGATGACAGCCATGTCATGTCCGGCACGCTGCATTTCTCGGTGCTCGCCCGGTAGAAGGCTGGAGGCGGGCATGCCGGTCGATGTGCTTTCCACGCTGCTTCGTGCGGGAAGCTTCATTGCCATGTTCCAGGCGGGCGGCATCGCGATTTTCCTCGCGATGTTCGGCCGTCGAATCACGCACGCCAGCCAGCGCGTCCGCCTGACCGGGTTTGTTTCTGCCATTGCCGGGCTGTTGCTGGTATCGGCGCAATACCTGCTGGAGGCAGCCCGGATGGCAGGTGCGATGACCGGCCTCTTCGATCGCGAGCTGCAGCAGCTGGTGTTCGACTCGCCCATGAGAATGGCCGCGACCGGGCGGCTGCTGGGTCTGGTGCTGATTGCAGTCACCGTCCGGCGGGAGGGCAGGGTCGCCACCCTGGTCAGCCTGCTGGGCATGTGCTTCATCGTGGCGGGTTTCACCTTCGTGGGTCACACGGCAGATCACGGAAGGCTGACCGTGATGTCGGTTCCGCTGAGCCTGCATCTGCTGGTGGTTTCGTTCTGGTTTGGCAGTCTCGCGCCGCTGTACTTCGTCAGCCGGCTCGAACAGCCACCGCGCACCGCCGGGCTCGTGGCCAGCTATTCGCGCATCGCAGGGGTCGTGGTGCCCGGACTCTTTCTCATGGGTGCGGTGCTGAGCGTGATGCTGTTGAAGGGCTGGGCTGCTTTCGGTGAGCCCTATGGCCGGCTGCTTGCCGCCAAGATCGCGGGGTTTGCGCTGCTCATGGGGCTGGCATCGCTGAACAAGTGGCGCTTCGGGCCGGCACTGGCCGAAAGTCCTGCTGCCGTTGCTGCATTCCAGCGCACGCTGGTTGCGGAGTTCCTGCTCATCAGTGCCGTGCTGGCCATCACGGCGGTCATGACGACGTTCTATTCTCCTTCCGACTAACCCGGATTCCTCACCTGCCTGGATTTGAGCAGCCCGGTGATGAGACAGCTTGCGGGCAGGGCGATGGCGAGCGCCACAAGGACGTCCACACCCAGGCTGGTGCACCCGAGCAAGGCCGTGCCCAGCGCGACCAGACTCACGATCAGAAAGTGGGTCGGACCGGGCCGGGTGTTTCCGAGGGCATACCCCGCCCATGAACCGGCCAGCAGACCGCTGGTGCCACAGATGGCAAGGCACACCATCGGCGATGTGGACATCATTCCCGCATGCGACTGCACGAGCCCAGCCATCATGGGCAGGAGTCCTGCCGTCAGACCCACATTGGCGATGAGCAGTCCCTGCCTGCTATGCCATCGGAGCCCGATCAAGGCCAGCCCGAGCAGGATCGGCAGGCCATAGCCCGTGAGCACCTCGCGGTCCAGGGCGACGCAGACAACGGATACGGGGACGAGGATCGCGAGAACGCGCATGGCCATCCTGAGCCGCCCGATCTCGTAGGCCCGGCGGGCGCGACCCAACAGATCTGTCCGGTCATCCATAGAGCTCACTCCATAAGGCGCGGAGCCGGCCGACGGCCCGCTGCCGGCGCTTGCGGATCGTCACATCCGGAACATCGCTCGACACCTGCGTGGGTTCGCTGATCCCGAGCGCTTCGCGGTCGGTATCGCTCAGGTTTCCCAACGCATCGAGCAGGGCCTGTTTCAACTGGTCTTCCGCGACGGCATCTTCCGTCGAAGGTGAACGGGGCATATGTGCTTCCATCTCAGGAAGGTGCGGAACCTCCTTTCTGCGGAAGCGTTTGCGGCGCCACGTCCGGATCTCGTACGCCGCGATTGCATAGGCCCAGGTCAGCCCGTCCCGCTTGCGGTCAAAGTCGGCGATGCGCGCGGCAATCTTGATCAGGGTCTCCTGGGCGACATCTTCCGCATCGGCCTGTTCGCCGATCATCCGGTTCGCGAAGCCAAGAATCACTGGCCACAGTTCGTCCATCAGGATCCTCAACGCGGCGCGGTCACCATCGGCCAGCTGCATCAGTGCCTCATTGATCAATGTACGACGTGCTGCATCCATGGCCGGACCATTGTGCCAAGCGATCCGGAGGCTAGCCAGTCGCACCTGTCCCCAATAGGCGCCTGGAGCCGATCCGTGACCGGATGTCCGGTGATTCCAGTGTCACGGATTCCGGTTTGCCGCCTATTGGCTGGCGAAGTTCTGCAGGAGTGTTCCAGATGCGATGGTCCGGGTGCCTGATGTCGTTCCTGCTCGGTGTGCCCGTGGCCCATGCCGGGGATGTGCCCCTGTCACTCGAGTCGGCTGTCGAGCAGGCGTTGCGCAGCGCACCGCAGCTCGATGCCCGGGCTGAGGGCGCCGATGCCGCGCGGTCACTGACGGTCAGTGCCGGCCGGCTGCCGGATCCGCAACTGATCCTCGGAGTCGACAATCTGCCGGTCTCCGGGCCCGATGCTCTTTCAGCCACCCGCGATGCCATGACCATGCGCAAGGTGGGCCTCATGCAGGAGTTCCCTTCCGCAAGGAAACGGCGCCTGCAGCGTGAAAGGGCGGAAGCGGAAGCAGGGGTCGCGGATGCCGAACTCCAGCAGTCGCGCCTGGAAGTCGCACGCGATGTGGCTGCAGCCTGGATTCGCAGAGCCACAGCTGAGGTGTCGTTGCGGGAACTGATGGCGCTGGAGCCCGAAGTGGCGTTGCAGGCAGACGCCGTGCGCGCCGCCGTTGCATCGGGGCGAAGCACGACTGCCGAAGCGCTGGCGGCCGACACTGAGGTCGGCCAGTTCGCCAATCGCATCCTGCAGATGCGCAGCGAGGTCCGCAAGGCAACGCTGGATCTGGGCCGGTGGATCGACGTCGACCCGTCGCAGCCGCTGGCGGCAATGCCTTCTTTCGACGAGTTGGCGACTCCCGCAGCCGCATTGCTGGCGAGCGCCGATCAGCAGGGACCGATGTTGCCCTATGAATCCCGCATGGCCGCTGCGCGTGCGGAAGTCGATCTGGCGGATGCGGAGCGACGTCCCGACTGGAGCGCCGAACTGGTGTTTGCGAAGCGCGCACCGGATCTGTCCAACATGGTCATGCTGCAATTCCGCGTCGGCCTGCCGCTGTTCACCCGGCACAGACAGGACCCGGTGGTGAGCGCCCGACATGCCGACCTCAGGCGCCTTGAAGCCGAGCGCGCGACGGCGCTGCGTGCCTACACCACGGAGCTCAAGCAGATGCTGGCCGACTGGGAACTGCTCGGCAGCCAGATCAGGCGCTACGAGCGGGATCTGCTTCCGCTGGCGCGCGAACGTTCGCGTGCCGCTCTGGCTGCCTATGGGGCGGGGCGCGGCGAACTGCGCGCCGTTCTCGAAGCCCGCCGCCAGGAGATCGAATTCGTGCTCGACCACGCGCGACTTCAGGGGGAACGCGGACGTGACTGGGCATTCCTCCGGTTTGCTTCGCCCCTGCAGGTCCGGTTCTGAGGATGGATTGAATCATGCGTCAAGAAATGCTGGTGGGTGTGATGGTGGCGGCGGTCCTCGGGGCTGGTGCCGCGGGCTACTGGATGGGGCATCACCGCGTCCGGACAGACAGTTCCGACAGACCATCGACGCAAGCGACACACGCAGCGCACGCGTCGCGCACGGACACTGAACATGACAGTGCACGCAAGGTCCTGTACTGGCGCGATCCCATGGTACCCGGATCAAGATTCGACAAGCCGGGCAAATCACCCTTCATGGACATGCCCCTGGAACCGGTCTACGCCGACGAGCAGGCCCCGGGCACGGTCAGCGTCGATCCGGACCGGACGCGGTCGCTGGGCATCCGGATGGGCACCGTGAAGAAGTCGGTGTTGTCGAGGCACCTTCGGGCTGTCGGCAGCATCGCGTTCGACGAACATCGGCTCGAAGTCGTGCAGGCTCGTGTGGATGGGTACGTGGAGCGTTTGCACCTCAGGGCTCCCCTGGATCGTGTGCGTCGCGGTGAACCCCTGGCGGATCTCGTTGCGCCTCAATGGTTCGAGGCGGAACAGGAGTATCTGGCGTTGCTGGGTGCGCAGTCGCCGGGCGCGCAGTCGCTGCGGGAGGCTGCGCGTCAGCGACTGGTGGTCCTGGGTGTGCCGGAGCCAGCGATTCGCCTCATCGAGACCACGCGCACCGCAAGCCGGATCACCCGCATTGCAGCGCCTCTCGACGGTGTCGTCACGGAGCTGGGTGTCCGTCAGGGTTCTGCATTCCTTCCCGGCACGAACCTGTTCCGGATCAATGGCACCCGTGTGGTCTGGGCCGATGCCCGGATTCCGGAAGAAAAAATGGCGATGGTTCGGGTGGGGTCGAGGGTGGAGGCAAATGCCACGGGTTGGCCGGGCATCGCATTCGGAGGGCGGGTCGTTGCGCTGTTGCCGGAGGTGGACCCGCAGACGCGCACGCTGGGGGCGCGTGTACGGCTGGAGAACAAGGACCAGCGGCTGGTGGCAGGCATGTATGTGACCGTCGAGTTCACCGGGCCCGCGGAAGGTGCGCAGCTGGTCGTGCCGAGCGAAGCCATCATCTCGACCGGAGAGCGCCATGTCGTGATCGTCGCAGGGGAGGGTGGCAGGTTCGAGGCTGTCGAAGTGACCCCGGGGACGGAATCCGGGGGACAGACGGCCATCCTGACCGGCCTTTCAGAGGGCCAGTCAGTGGTGCTTTCGGGGCAGTTCCTGATCGATTCCGAAGCGAGTCTGAGTGCGGCGATCGAGCGTCTGCGATGATCGAGCGACTCATCCGCTGGTCGATCGCCAACCGTTTCCTGGTGTTGCTGGCGACATTCATGGTGGCAGCCTGGGGCGTATGGGCGGTGCAAAGGATCTCGCTGGACGCGATTCCCGACCTGTCCGATGTGCAGGTGATCGTTCGCACGAGCTTCCCGGGGCAGGCGCCGCAGATCGTCGAGAACCAGGTCACCTATCCGCTCGCCACGACCATGATGTCGGTGCCCGGTGCGAAGACCGTGCGCGGCTACTCGATGTTCGGTGACTCGTTCGTCTACATCCTGTTCGAGGATGGTACTGATCCCTACTGGGCGCGGTCGCGCGTGCTGGAATACCTGAACCAGGTTCAATCGCGCCTGCCCGCGCAGGCCCGGACTGCCCTTGGCCCGGATGCCACCGGCGCGGGCTGGGTGTACGAATATGCGCTGGTGGACAGGAGCGGTTCGCACGACCTGTCGCAACTGCGCGCCTTGCAGGACTGGTTCCTGAAGTATGAGCTCAAGTCCGTCCCGGACGTGGCGGAAGTGGCCTCGGTCGGTGGCATGGTCAGGCAGTACCAGATCGTGCTCGATCCGGACCGCATGCGCGCCTTCGATATTCCACAGGACCAGGTCATCGAGGCCGTCCAGCGGGCGAACCAGGAAACGGGAGGCTCGGTGCTCGAATTGGGGGAGGCCGAATACATGGTCCGTGCCTCCGGGTATCTGCGCTCGCTCGAGGACTTTCGCGCAATCCCGTTGAGGACGAGCGGGTCTGGCGTGCCCGTGAGGCTCGGCGATGTCGCGCGGATCCAGCTGGGTCCGGAGATGCGGCGCGGGATTGCAGAACTGGATGGCGAAGGCGAAGTGGCGGGCGGCATCATCATCATGCGCACCGGCAAGAATGCACTCACGACCATCAACGCCGTGAAGGCAAAGCTCGCCAGCCTCGCTGCATCCCTGCCGGCGGGTGTGCAGATCGTGCCGACCTACGACCGGTCGGCCCTGATCAAGCGGGCCGTTGCGAACCTGCAGGGCAAGCTCGTCGAGGAATTCATCGTCGTGGCGCTGGTGTGCGTCGCGTTCCTGCTTCATCTGCGTTCGGCGTTCGTGGCCATTGTCTCACTGCCCCTGGGGGTGCTGATGGCATTCATCATCATGCATTACCAGGGAGTGAACGCGAACATCATGTCACTGGGAGGCATTGCGATCGCCATCGGTGCGATGGTGGATGCTGCCGTCGTCATGATCGAGAATGCGCACAAGCACATCGAGGCGTGGCATCGGGAGCACCCTGGCCTGACCCTGTCCGGCGCGCAGCAGTGGCGGGTGATCGGCGATGCCGCGGCTCAGGTGGGCCCTGCACTGTTCTTCTCGCTCCTGATCATCACGCTGTCGTTCGTGCCGATATTCACCCTCGAGGCGCAGGAAGGGCGTCTGTTCTCGCCCCTTGCGTATACCAAGACCTATGCCATGGCGGCAGCCGCGGGGCTTGCGGTGACGCTGGTGCCGGTGCTGATGGGCTATCTGATCCGGGGGCGGATTCCCGGCGAGCAGGTGAATCCGCTCAACCGCGGCCTGGTGAGGTTCTACCGGCCGATGCTGGCCCGGGCTCTGGCACATCCGCGCGCAGTCCTCTTGGCGGCAGCGCTGATCGCCCTCGCGACGGTGTATCCACTGTCGCGGCTGGGTGGAGAATTCCTTCCGCCGCTCGATGAAGGGGATCTCCTGTACATGCCATCGGCCCTTCCGGGCATCTCGGCGGGCAAGGCGGCGGAACTGCTGCAGCGGACCGACCGGCTCATCCGGACGGTGCCCGAGGTCGCCCGTGTCTTCGGCAAGGCCGGGCGTGCGGAGACCGCGACCGATCCTGCGCCCCTGGAGATGTTCGAGACCACGATTCAGCTGAAGCCGCGGGATCAGTGGCGGCCGGGGATGACCATGGACGGTCTGGTGCAGGAACTGGACCGCACGGTGAAGGTTCCCGGACTTTCGAATGTCTGGGTGCCGCCCATCCGCAATCGCATCGACATGCTGGCCACCGGCATCAAGACTCCGGTGGGCATCAAGGTGTCGGGTACGGACCCCGGTCAGGTCGACCGGCTGGCCCGGGAGATCGCGCATCGGGTCAGGCAGGTGCCCGGCGTGACTTCCGCATTTGCCGAACGTCTTGCCGGCGGGCGCTACATCGACGTGGACATCGATCGGGCAAGCGCGGCCCGCTACGGGTTCAACCTCGCGGACGTGCAGGGTGTGGTCGCATACGCCATCGGAGGCGACAACATTGGCGAGGTGGTCGATGGCCGGCAGCGCTTTCCCATCAACCTGCGCTATCCGCGCGAGGTCCGCGATTCCGTGCAGAAGCTTCGCGACCTGCCGGTGCTGGCGGCACGCGGCGCGCAGATCCGCCTGGGCGATGTGGCCGCCATCCGCATCGGTGACGGCCCGCCGATGATCAAGAGCGAAAATGCACGTCTGTCCGGCGCAGTCCATGTGGATCTCCATGGCCGTGACCTGTCCTCCGCCGTGCACGAGATGCAGCAGGCCGTCCGGCAGGACATCAACCTGCCCGCCGGGTATTCGGTCTCATGGTCCGGACAATACGAGTTTCTGGAACGGGCGATGGCACGGCTTGCAGTGGTGGTGCCGGCGGTGCTGCTGATCATGTTCGTGCTGCTCTACCTGATCTTCCGGCGCTTCAGCGAGGCCATCATCATCATGGCCACCCTGCCGTTTGCACTGGCCGGAGGCTTCTGGCTGATGCTGATCCTCGGCTATGACCTGTCAGTGGCCTCTGCCGTGGGCTTCGTTGCGCTCGGTGGTGTGTCGGCCGAGATCGGCGTGGTGATGCTGGTGTATCTGAACCAGGCGGTCCAGGCCCGCAGATCCGGTGCGGGTCTGAATGGCGAGTCAGATCTCCTCGAGGCAATCATCGAGGGTGCCGCTCATCGCATCCGCCCGGTTGCCATGACCGTCGCGGTGATCATGGCCGGCCTCCTGCCGATCATGTGGGGTTCTGGGACCGGATCCGAGATCATGAGGCGCATCGCGGCGCCCATGGTGGGCGGCATGATTTCCGCGACCCTCCTGTCGCTGCTGGTCGTGCCCGCGGCGTATTGGCTGGTGCAAAGCCGCCGGATGCTCAGGCCTGATAGACCGTGTTCCCGCCGGTGACCGTGCGCAGGACGTGGATGTCCTTGATCCGCTCCTGCGCCACCGTATGGGGGTCGTCGGCAAGTACGACGAAATCAGCGAGCTTGCCCGGCGTGATGGATCCCTTGATCTTTTCCTCGAAGGAGGAATACGCGCCGTTGAGCGTATTGATCTGCAGCGCCTCGTCGACACTGACGCGCTGATTCAGCCCCCACTGTTCGCCGTTCCAGCCCGTTCGGGTCACCATGCCCTGGATGCCCATCAGCGGGGCGAAGGGGCCGGGCGGAAAGTCGGATCCGGCTGCGGCGACGATGCCATGGTCGATGAACGAGCGAAACGCCATGCACCGCTTCATCAGGTCTTCCCCGTAGAAATGGAACTTGTCGGAGTTGTAATAGGCATAGGTGGTGAAGGGCGTGGGAACGACGCCGAGCGCCTTCATCCGGCGCAGCAGGTCGTCGTTGATCAGGGTGCAATGCGTGATCCGCGGGCGCGCATCCGTCACGGGAACCAGCCGCCGGGCACGCTCCAGCGCCTTGAGCACCGAGTCGATGGCCACATCGCCGTTGGCGTGGCAGTTGATCTGGATGCCGGCGCGCTGAACGCGCTCGACCCACGCATCCAGGACATCCTGGGTTTCGGTGATGTTGCCCTTGTAACCGGACTTCGAACCCGGGAACGGCGTGCTCATGGCCATGGTCCGCTCCGAGAACGAACCATCGACGGTGTGCTCGGCGGTGGCACCGAAGCGGAGCCATTCGTCCCCGAAGCCGCTGCGGATGCCGTCGGCGAGAAGAGGCTCGAGTGCGCGCTCATAGACCTGAAAGTTCACCCGGTGCAGCAGCTCTCCTCGTTCGCGGATTTCCTGGAGTACCTGCAGATCGCCCCCCTGGTGATGCACGCTCGTCAGGCCATAGCGGACGAACTGCCGGGAGATATGGGCCGCGCCCTCGCGAAGTCGCTTGCGCTGCTGTTCTGCGGTGAACGTCGGACGCTGGCCAGCCCTGTCGAGCACCTCCATGGCAAGATCGGTGACCCGGCCATTGAGGTTTCCGTCGGCATCGCGATCGAAAGTGCCGCCGGGCGGGTTGGGCGTGTTCCGGTCCACACCCGCCAGCCTGAAGGCCTTGCTGTTGTAGAACGCCGTGTGGCCTCCGCGATGGTGAACCGCCACCGGGTGCTCCTTCGAGACCTGGTCCAGATCATGGATGTTGATGGCCCGCTTGTCTTTGACCTTGGTGTCGTCGTGGAAATAGCCCTCGACCCAGAAGCCCGGCGGCGTCTTCGCCGCGCGCTCGCGGAGCTTGTCGATGATGCTGCCGATGGTCACGAACTCGACTTCGAACGGATTGCCCACCAGCACTTCGTACAGCAGGGTTTCGCCTTCGGCATGGTTGTGGCAATCGACGAACCCCGGGACGATGGCAGCCTGACCGGCGTCGATGACCTGCGTGCCCTTGCCGGCGAGCGCCTTGATCTCGTCGTTGGATCCCACCGCCATGAAGCGATCGCCGCGGATGGCAATGGCCTCAGCCCTTGGCATCCCCGGATCCACCGTCCAGACGCGGGCATTGAAGAACACCATGTCTGCATCGCGTGGGCTTGCGGCGGCCGCCGCGGCGCGCAACCAGGGCCCTCCGGCCAGGGCTGCAAGACCGGTGCCTGCGAATCCGATGAACCTGCGACGATTGCAATTGCTGCTGTTCATGAAGCTTCCCCGATTGCGCCATCCATCCCCATCCGGAAGGAGGCTATCGCTGTCATCGGGAACTTGCAATAATCCGGACCGATCAGGAACCGCGCCCGACCCTGTGTTTGGCGACCACATTGCAGAGGCAGAAATCGTGAGCAAGGTAACGCGAGAAGATCACGGCCAGGTGGCGGTGATCCGGTTCGGAGAAGCTCCGGTCAACAGTTTCGGCACCAGCACCCGCCGGGATTTCGTGGCCGCACTGGAACAGGCCACTGCCGATGCCGGCATCAAGGCCATCGTCATCGCGGGAAACGGCGGGTTGTTTTCAGCCGGCGCTGACATCAAGGAGTTCGGCACCCCGGCCATGCTCGCGGCGCCCAATCTCCATAACCTCATCTCTGCCGTGGAATCGACCCCGAAGCCCGTGGTGGCGGCGATCGAGGGAACCTGCCTCGGTGGTGGCCTTGAGGTGGCACTGGGGTGCCATTTCCGGGTGGCCAGTGAATCAGCCCGACTCGGACTTCCCGAAGTCAAGCTGGGCCTGCTGCCCGGTGCGGGTGGCACGCAGCGCTTGCCGCGGCTGATCGGCGTGGAAAACGCAATCAACGTGATCGCCGGTGGCGAACCAGTGCCGGCGAAAATGTTCAAGGGCAGCCCGCTGCTGGATGCCATCGTCAGCGGCGATCCTGTGCCGGAGGCGATCAGGCTGGCCGGGCAGAAGGGTGCGGAGCTGGCCGCCGGCGCGCAGCTGCCCAGGGTTCGTGATCGCAAGGTCGAAGGTGCGAACACCGAGGCCATCCTGGGGTTTGCGCGTACCACCCTGCGTGCCACCTATCCCGAGTTCCCGGCACCCCTGAAGTGCCTGGATGCCATCGAGGCCGCGGCGATGCAGCCTTTCGATGAAGGTCTGGCCACGGAACGCCGCCTTTTCACCGAGCTCATGATGACTCCGGTCTCGCGGGCACTGCGCCATGCGTTCTTCGCAGAGCGTGCAGCGGCCAAAGTCCGCGATATGCCGGAGTCCACGCCGACGCGGGAAATCAGGAGCGCTGCTGTCATCGGGGCCGGTACCATGGGTACGGGCATCGCCCTGAATTTCCTCAATGCGGGCATCCCGGTGTTCCTGCTCGAGGTGGGCCAGGAGGCGCTCGACAAGGGGGTCGCGCGCATCAAGGACACCTTCGCCGGTCAGGTCAGTAAGGGACGGCTGAAGCCTGCCGATGCGGAAGGTCGGGCAAGCCTGCTGAAGGCGACTCTCAAGTACGAGGACATCGCCTCAGCCGACATCGTCATCGAGGCGGTGTTCGAGGACATGGCCGTCAAGGAGAAGGTGTTCCGTACCCTGGACGCGGTCATGAAGCCTGGTGCGATCCTGGCCACCAACACCTCCACCCTCGACGTCGATCGCATCGCCTCGGTCACCCGTCGTCCGTCCGATGTCATCGGCACGCACTTCTTCTCGCCTGCGAACATCATGAAGCTGCTCGAGGTGGTGCGCGGCAAGGCCACGTCGGCGGATGTGCTCGCCACCACGATGAAGCTGGCGAAGTCCCTGCGCAAGACTGCCGTGGTGTCGGGCGTGTGCGATGGTTTCATCGGCAACCGCATGATCGAACAATATGTGCGCCAGGCCCTGTTCATGCTCGATGAAGGCGCGAGCCCGGCGCAGGTCGATGCCGCGGTGGAGAAGTTCGGGTTCGCCATGGGACCATTTCGCATGAGCGACCTGGCCGGGAACGACATCGGCTGGCACATCCGCAAGCGGCGAGCGGTCGAGAATCCGGAAATCAGGTATTCGAAGATCGCCGACAAGCTGTGCGAGCTTGGCCGGTTCGGACAGAAGACCGGGGGCGGCTGGTACGACTACCGGCCGGGCGATCGGACCGCATATCCGTCCCAGGTGGTCACCGACCTCATTGCAGATCATCGCAAGTCGCTCGCACTTGCACCACGAACACTCGAGTCGCGCGAGATCGTCGATCGCCTCGTGTATGCGCTGGTCAACGAGGCGGCGAAGATCCTGGAGGATGGCATCGCACAGCGCGCCTCGGACATCGATGTGGTGTACCTCACGGGCTATGGGTTCCCGCTCTGGCGCGGCGGACCGATGTGTTACGCAGACGAGGTCGGGGTCTACGGGGTCGCGCAGCGCATGCGCGAACTGGCACGCAATCCTCATGGTGACCCGGGTTTCTGGACGCCCGCACCCCTGATCCAGCGTCTTGCCCGCGAGGGCAAGCCTTTCAATACGGCCGGAGCCTGACCATGAGCGGCGAAGTTGTCATCGTTTCCACTGCGCGCACCCCCCTGGCCAAGTCCTGGCGCGGATCCTTCAACATGACCCATGGTGCAACCCTGGGCGGGCACGTCGTGCGGCATGCCCTGGAGCGGGCCCGGGTCGATCCGGCCGAGGTCGAGGATGTGATCATGGGCTGCGCCTTCCCCGAAGGCGCCACGGGGAACAACATCGCCCGGCAGATAGCCCTTCGGGCCGGATGCCCGGACTCGGTGCCCGGCTTCACCGTGAACCGTTTCTGTTCATCCGGATTGCAGACCATCGCCCTGGCGGCGCAGCGCATCCTGGCCGGCGAGGGCGAGGTGTACGTGGCGGGCGGTGTCGAGGCGATTTCGGTGGTGCAGAACGAGATCAACACCCACATGCTCAAGGATCCCTGGCTGGTCGAGCACAAGCCCGGCATCTACTGGTCCATGCTGGAGACCGCTGAGGAAGTGGCGAAGCGATATGCGATCTCGCGCCAGCGCATGGACGAGTTCGGAGCCCGCAGCCAGCAACTGGCGTGTGCGGCCCAGGAGGCCGGCGCATTCACGGAGGAAATCGCGCCCATCACCGTGACCATGGCCGGCATGGACAAGGCCACCGGCCGGCTGTTCACCCGCGAGGTGACAGCCTCGGTGGACGAGGGCCTGCGGCCGGGCACCACCTATGACTCGATCAAGGGCATCCGGCCCGCCATTCCGGGTGGTGTGATCTCCGCGGGCAACGCCAGCCAGTTCTCGGACGGCGCTGGTGCCTGCGTGGTCATGAGCGCCTCACAGGCCAGCCGCCGCGGACTCGTACCGCTCGGCCGATTCGCAGGATTCGCGGTCGCCGGCTGCGACCCGAAGGAGATGGGCATCGGGCCCGTGTTCGCGGTTCCCAGACTTCTGAAGCGTGCGGGCCTGAAGGTTTCCGACATCGATCTGTGGGAACTCAACGAAGCATTCGCAGTGCAGGTCCTGTATTGCCGCGATACGCTGGGCATCCCGGAGGACCGGCTCAATGTCGACGGGGGTGCCATTGCGCTCGGCCACCCCTATGGCGTGAGCGGTCAACGACTCACGGGCCATGCGCTGATCGCGGGGAAAAAGCGCGGTGCGAAGCGTGTCGTCGTCACCATGTGCATCGGTGGCGGCATGGGCGCAGCTGGGCTGTTCGAGGTGTGTTGAAAAGCGCGCCACCGGTCTCTCCGCGGGCTTGATCGGCAAGCCGGTGGAAGCGGCCTGCCGCCCACTCAGGGCGACTGGATCGAGCGCAGGTAATCAGTCAGCCGCTGGATGATCTCCGTGGTGCGGTGCTGGGGATCCGGATTTCTAGCATCCTCGTTCTGCATGTGGAACTCGAATCCCCACACTGGCATGTCGCGCGAACCATGCGAAGCCATCACGGTGCGCCCGTCGATGATCCTGCGGATCTGCTGGTCCGGGAACTTTCCACCATGACGCTGCGCGATGTTCGTGAGATCAGGCACGCTGATGCGCAGGGTCTTCGCCACCGGCCCATCGCCGTGCGCCCGGGTGCCGTGACAGCTGGCACAGAAGCGCTTGTACAACTCGGCTCCCGTATAGGTCGAGAAATCCTGCGCGTGAGCGGAAACTGCGGCCATGGTCAGCAGGATCAGCGCAGTGAGGAAGGCCAGAACGGTGTGTCGGGTATGGGTGGTGGCCATGGCGTTCTCCTCTCATGGATGGCATCAGGATCGCTCATCCGGTAAAAGTGTCAATCAGTGATGATGCGGATGGCGTGTTGCCTGGGCCGCCACCTGCTTCGACCCGACAAATGCCGGTCCTCATCCAAACCAGGCCTCCTGGAAATCCAGTGGTGCTCGCTCGACCGGATCCAGCAGGCCGAGCCACCGGTCGATACGTGACAACTCCCATCGACTGAAGTACTGGCAGGTAGCGATCTTCCCCCGGAGGTAGGGCTCGTCGGCGCGCCCCATCCGGGCAGCTGCCACGGTTGCAGCGTCCAGACCGAGCCAGGCGACGACCACATGCCCGAAGGCATCCAGATAGGCCGTGGCGTTTGCAAGGCGCTCGTTTGCATCCACCACACTGGAAAGTTTCTCTGTCACGCCGAGCAACCGTGACCATGCCTTCGATACGGCGAGCGCGGATTCTCCGAGCGAATCGAAGCGGCAAGCCCGGGCCACCGTCTCTTGCAGGCGTTTGCCGAGGTCGACCAGGGCAGCGCCATCTTCCAGATGGATCTTTCGGCCCAGCAGATCGAGCGCCTGAATGCCTGCAGTTCCTTCGTGAATCGGATTCAGCCGATTGTCGCGATAGAACTGCTCGACATTGAAATCCTGCGTGTAGCCGTACCCTCCGTGAACCTGGATGGCGAGGTCATTGGCAATGACGCCCCATTTGGATGGCCAGCTCTTGGCAACCGGCGTCAGCAGTTCGAGCAGCAGGTGGGCGCGTCGGCTCTGCTGCGCTGGCGCGGTGCGCTGTTCATCGACGAGTGAGGCCGAAAACAGGCTCAGCGCAAGGGCTCCCTCGACCAGGGCCTTCTGGGCAAGACGCATTCGCCGGACATCCGGGTGCTCGATGATGCGGACCGGCGGCTTTGCAGGATCGCGGTCGCTGTGAGGCCGGCCTTGAAGGCGATTGCCGGCGTACTCCACGGCATGGAGAAACCCGGTGTAGCCGGTTGCCGCGGCTGCAAGGCCAATGGAGATGCGAGCTTCATTCATCATGTGGAACATGTATGCGAGGCCGCGGCCTTCCTCGCCGACCAGTTCTCCAACGGCCCCGGGCAGGCCACCGGGCCTGAACTGGCCTTCCCCGAAGTTCAACAGGCAGTTTGACGTTCCACGACTTCCCATCTTGTGATTGAGACCTGCAACGACGACGTCATTGCGCTCGCCCGGCGCACCTGTATCGCTCACCAGGTATTTCGGCACCAGGAACAGCGAGATCCCGGCAACTCCGGGGTGCGTGTGGCCGCTCTCGTCGGCGACCTTGGCCAGCACCAGATGGACGATGTTGCTCGTGAAATCCTGGTCACCGCCGGAAATCCACATCTTGTGGCCGGTCAGCCGATAGGTGCCATCGGTCTGGCGTTGTGCGCGCGTCGTGATATCACCCAGTGACGAGCCGGCCTGCGGCTCGGAAAGGCACATGGTCCCCGCCCAGCGCCCATCCAGCAGAGGGGAAACAAAGCGGTTGATCTGGTCGGGTGAGGCGTGCGCCAGCAGCAGGTGCGCATTGGCCATGGTCAGCAACGCATAGGCCGACATTCCAGGCGAGGCGGCTGCGACGTATGCAAGGCCGGCCTGCTGGATCACATAGGGCAGACGCATCCCGCCATGGGACTCGGTCTCGGAAGCCGCCAGCAATCCTGCGCCGGAAAACGCCTCCCAGGCGCTGCGCATTTGGGGCATGCAGTGGACTTCGCCGTCGATCAGCTGGGGCGGATTGCGGTCAGCGGTCTTGTTGAAAGGGGCAAACTCGGCATGCGCGATATCCGCATAGGCGTCAATCGCGGCTTCGAATGTGTCGCGCGAGTGTTCCGCGTATCGGGGGCGATGCGCCAACTGTGCCACTTCGAGCCAGTCGAAGAGCAGGAAGTTCAGGTCGCGTCGGGAAAGCAACAGGGAAGTCATGCAAGGCGTGCCTCAGGGATTGTCGACGCTCATGGTCTGCTCAGAGGTGGAATCCGTCTGCACTGAACGGATCAGTCAGCAAGGTGTACCAGCGATTTTCCAAGGTGGCCCCTGGTAAACAGGTTGCACAGTGCATCCGGGGCTTGTTCCAGGCCATCGTAGCAGACTATGGGCAGCGTAAGCTGGCCCCGGCTTCGCCAGCCGAGCATGTCGCTGACGAATTGATCGTACACGTCGAGGGAATCCATGAATCGATAGCTCTGGATTGTCAGGAACTTGTCGAGCACGAACTCAAAATTTCGAGGCAGCCCGATCTTGCCGTCGCCGCTGTAGGTTCCGACGAAGCCTGCGATGAGCACCTGCTTGAGCTCATTCATGAATGGCAGACATGCGCACAGGTGATCCGGGCTCGCATTCTCAAGCACCAGGTCGATGCCTTTCGGGCATGCTTCCAGAAAGGCATCGGCGAAAGCCCGGGTCCGGTAGTTGAAAGCGCAGTCGACCCCGGCTACGTCGCGCAGCCACTGCACCTTTTCCGGAGAGCCTGCGGAGCTGACTACGCGCAGTCCCTGCGCCTTGCCGATCTGGCAGGCGATGGATCCTACGGTCCCCGCGCCGCTGGAGATGACCGCAGTGTCGCCAGTTTTCGCTTTCGAGAGGCTAACCATGCCGCGATAGGCGGTCAACGCAGCGACCCCAAGGAGACCCACGTAGTCTGCAGGTTCTGCCCCCGGCGCGGTTCGTTTCACCAGCGAGTCGCTGGGCGACAGATATGGCACGAAGTGGCCAGCATTCGATATGAAGTGCTCCTGCCACCCGGACATGCTCTCGACCAGATCCCCCGCTTCGTAGGCGGGATTCCTGGATGCCAATACGCGACCGATCGACGGCCCGTCAATTGCGCGGTTCAATGGCCATGGCTCAAGGTCGGTAGCCTCAGGACTCATGCTTCGCCGCATGTACGGATCGACCGACATCCAGAGGTTCCTGACCAGAACCTGGCCTTCGGTGAGCTCCGGAAGTGTGACTTCGACGACGGCGAAGTCGGAGGGCTTTGCAATAGCCTCTGGCCGGCGGATCAGATGAACCTGATGGGTGCGCTGTGCCATGGAAACTCTCTTCAGGTGCCAGTGCGCGGGTTTGATCAGCTTGCGTTGCAATTGTATAGGCCGTCGGCCTACAATGTCCATGGACAAGCTGAAGCGCCTACGAAGCGTAGCGAATGCGTGGCCGGTCAGTCCACTTGGAAGGGTGATCAAGCCCGGGGAGGTCTTCATGTCAGCCGGAAGGATGGGCAGGCTTTGGGGTCTGGTGCTCCCAATCCTTGCGACTGTGCCAGTACTGGCAGACAAGCCTGCGAACCCGCCTCAGGCAGTCGTACGTGGGTCGCTGGACCGGCTCGATTGGAAGGATCTCAGGGAATTCGGCGGCATGGAAGCAATCCTGTACCGATCACCTGATGGCAGGCGAGTGGCTGCGGCATTTCAGGAGTCCGGCAAGGCGTCATTCACATATCCCTTCGACGAGTTCTTGATCGTCACTGCGGGCGAGGCAGCCATCCGGGTCCGCGGCGGCGAAACATTCACGATCAGAAAGGGTGATTTCGCGTACTTTCACGAAGGCACCACGGTTGATTTCGACTTCAGTGCCGACTTTGCCGATGTCACGTTTCTGGTCGCGGATCATGAGGTACGATGGCGTTGACGCAAGAAGACCAGCGAAAATGCGTACGCCGGATCCGGAATCGCAGCCATCCAGGCCGATGGCTCAGGTTGAAAAATGGCAGGGGCGGACCGTCATTCAGCCGCACTGACCAACGAGTGGGGTGTACGTGAGGAAGCTCAGGGGCCTTGTTCCAACGATCCTGATTGGTGTCATGGGTAACAGCGTGATCTACATGATCCCGCTGCTGGTGGGCGGCATGGTGAATGATCGTGGGTTCAGCGAGGCCCAATCCGGTTACATGGCCTCCGCGGACTTGGCAGGATACGCCATCTCGACCGTCCTGACCGCCATGGTCATCAACCGCTGGTCCTGGCATCGCCTCGCCTACACCGGACTTGTACTGATGGTGCTCGCGAACTTCGGCACCACTTTCGCATCCGAAATTCCGGCATTCGCCTTGTCGCGGGTGGTCAATGGCCTGGGCAGTGGAATCCTGGCCGCTCTTGCCTCGGTGTCGGTAGGGCAGAGCGACAATCCGGACCGGAATTACGGCCTGCTGCTGGCTGCATCGCTACTATACGGCACGGCTGCACTTTGGGGCCTGCCAGTGCTGTTGGCGTATCAGGGTCTCAATGGCGCGTACTGGCTGTTAGTGGTACTGGCCGCGGCAATGATGCTGGTCGTACATCGTCTGCCGCAATGGCATGTGCCCGCGCGTCGCGCCGCAACGGTCGGAAGCGGGAGGGGAACATGGCTGCTGGCCGGGAGCCTGCTGGCAGCGATCATGATCTTCTGGGCAGCCCAGAATGATGTCTATGCCTATATCGAGCGCGTCGGCCACGCATCGGGCCTGGGCGCAACGTTCATCGGCTTTTCGCTGGGTGTAGCCAACCTGACAGGATTCGTGGGGGCGTCCCTGGTTGCCGCACTGGGCGCACGGGTCGGCAGGCTGTTGCCATTGACAGGCGCAACCGCAATTCTGCTCGCATGCATCGTGCCCCTGACGCGGCCGCTGACGCCGCTGATATTCATCCTGTCGATGGGGTTGACTGCACTGGCCTGGAACATCGTAAATCCATTCCAGCTAGGGATTCTCGCGAGCGTAGACTCGACCGGCAGGGCTCTGGCACTCGCCGCGACAGTGACCGGGGCAGGCCTTGCAATCGGGCCAGCCGTGGGGGCGACAGCAATCGGGATTGGCGGTTACGATGCGGTGCTCTGGACCTCGGGTCTGTTCGAGGTGATCAGTTTGCTGCTGGTGCTCCCGGCGCTGCACGCGATGTCGCGGGCGCAAAGCCCGGTGCCGGTCAGTTGAGGAAGGTGGCCAGATGGGCAGGAAGGGCGACGAAAAGCGGCAGCAGATCCTGAACCTTGCACGTCAGATCCTCCTCGAGCATGGAGAGGGTGGTTTGATGCTGCGCGACATCGCGGAGCGACTCGGCATCACACACGGCAATCTGCAGTATTACTTCCGTACGCGCGGTGAACTGTTGCTGGCGATATTCGACCAGGAAATCGCCAAGTACACGGACAGCATGAAGGCGGCCGTGGCGGCCACTTCCAGTCGCAGCGGAAGGCTTGCAGCGATCATCGATTCCGGACTCATGCAGGTGCGTACGCCAGAGACGGCGCTGTGGCGCATGATGATCTCGATGGCGGATCATAACCCCGAGATGGCTGCGATCCTCAAGAAGGAGAACGACCTTTACGAGGCAACGGTGGTCAAGGAGCTCAAGCACGTGGCTTCCGACATGTCGCTGCAGCGACGGCGACACATCGCAAAGATCATCCACGCGATACTGGATGGTATTGCCATCCAGTACGTGCACGAGGATCCGGATTCCCCCGACATGCGGGCGTTGGCGAGTGAGATCAAGGCCGCGGTAATCGCGCTTGTCGACGCTGGCTGAGCACCGCATCGACAAACCCGCGGGCATCAGAGTTCTTCGGGGGAAAAAGTCTTCAGCACCTTGCCATAGGGCAGTTCGGCATTGAAGTGCGCATACTTGAATCCGAGGAGCTTGTGGACCGGCAGCCGCGCATCCGATGCACAGCCGAATTCCATCTCGCCGGGACCACTGTACACTTCTGCGCGGCCGTCTGAGCCAATGATCGGGTTCGCGGTGAACAGCACTGACACGAGTTGGGCAAGAGAGGGCTTGCGACCGCCCTCCGGATCTGGAATTACCCGCAGGCATATCAGCGGAAGCGTTCCGACAGCAGAAGCGGGCTCGTTCACTGCCGTGCGGACCAGTGCGCGCAGAGCACGGTCACCCGGCTTGACCTCCACGATGGCTTCGACCTGGCCGTCCTGGTGGCGCAGGAGTTCGATGCGATGGGCGCGCTTCTTGCCAAAACCATAGACCTCGCGCCCGAGAATCTGCGAGTTCTCACCTGTGACGTATACGCCTGGAACGTACGCATGCAGTTCCCCCTTCCACATGCACAGAATTCCGTTGTAGACCTCACTGTAGGGTCCAAGGGTGGTCCAGTGGTTGGTTTCGATGACCATGAATGCCGTGGCTGGTTCAACCAGTTCCAGGTCGGAAGGCAGAATGCTCAGGGCATATTCCGCGTCGGTAAGAAATTCGACCACCACGCATTCAGTGTCGCGGTAAAGCCATGGTCCGCGATGTGACAGGGAATTGTGGACGGGCATGAACCCACCCCATTTATCGGGTGTCAACTTGCCATACTTTGCCATTTCCGCGTTCTCCGCTGGGCTGAGGTTGCTCGGTATCAATGTGTAGCCATGGTCTCCGGCAGACTTGCGGTCTGCCGGGGAATGCTTGCGCGCACCGTGATGGGCACGCCTTGGACAAATATAGGCCGATGGCCTGTAATCCGCAATACATCGGCTGAACTATCGACTGCCTGATATGAAGTGGACGTCATATCGCTGCGGGCGATATAGCTGCAGGGCGGGCTTCTGGAAGCAGGTTGCATAAAATAGGCCGATGGCTTAAACTAGTTTCGGACGAGGCAACGAAAAAAGATGGAGACCTCGATTCAATATGACGACGACCCTGCATTCTGAGCGGTACGCATGTTCAGCGGTGGGGCGTGAGCGTGAGCGGATCCTTTCTGCGTATCGTGAATGCACACCGGGTTCCGCAGCTGAGTCCGCGCGCGCCGGGCAGGTACTTGCAGGTGGAACGACCGGAAACCTTCGGCATTTCGTGCCGTATCCGCTCCACTTTCGCAGCGGCCAGGGTGCGCGGATGGTTGATGTCGACGGTCGGGCCATGATCGACTGTTTCCTGTGCAACGGTCCACTTCTTCTCGGTCATCGCCATCCGGCAGTGGAGCAGGCCGTGCTGCATGCCGTGCGCTCGGGCTCGCTCGTCGTGAATCCACCGATGGCGGCAGATCTGGCTGCCATGATTCAGAGCACCGTGCCCTGTGCCGAGCGGGTCCGATTTCTGAACAGCGGGACCGAGGCAGTCATGACTGCGGTTCGGCTGGCACGGGCCCACACCGGACGGGACCTCATTGTAAAGTTTCTCGGCCACTATCACGGGCAGGACGATCAGTTCCTGACCGGACTCGACCCTTTCGGGATGCCGTTTGGCGCCGGGATCCCATCAGTCTCGCACGGTGCCACGGTGCTTGCACCGTACAGCGACCTCGATGCGGTGGAAGGGATTCTGGCGGGGGGCAATATCGCGGCGGTTCTACTTGACCCGGCCATGCACGCAGGAGGGCTGTGGGGAAGCTCCAGTGAGTACCTGCGCGGCCTGCGGGATCTGACGCGTCGCCACGGGGCATTGCTCGTATTCGACGAGGTGATTACAGGCTTTCGCCTGGGACCAGCCGGTGCACAAGGTCATTTCGGTGTAACACCTGATCTTGCGACATTTGCCAAGGCGTTGGGCGCTGGGGAAAAGCTTGCGGCGATCGCCGGGCGCAAGCAGATATTTGCGGGCGTGGATCCCGGCCGATCATCGGGGATCAGGCCCGTGTTCCAGTCAGGGACCGGAAATGACGGAGCGAGCGCGCTTGCCGCCGGCGTCGCAGCCGTATCGACTTATCGGGAGTTGGCTGCGCAAGGCCGATACGAATTGCTGTTCAAGCACTCGTGCGCGCTTGCCGAAGGGCTTCGCAAGGCATTTGCAAAGGCGGGTATCCCTGCGCATGTGAATCAGCTGGGACCCATGTTGCAATTGTTCCTGACGGACCGGACTCCGGGCTTTGAAGCCTTTGCCACGATACCCATGGAGCCGCTGGAGCTGTTCTACCTCGCGCTGATTACCGAGGGTGTACTGCTGTCGTTGCCCAGATCCAACCATATCTACCTGTCGTTTGCGCACGGCGAGCGTGATGTCCGCGACATCCTGGGTGCGGTCGACGCGGTGCTTGGACGCTACGACTTCGCTCTGCTGGTGCGCGCAGCATCGGCGGGCTGACATCGACGGTGCCGGCAATTGACCATGTCTCTCATTCCCGAGGAATTTGCCATGAAAGAGACGACCCGAGATGAACTGGATAGAGTGTTCCGGAAGCAGAAGACGGCCTTTGCCGGCGACCGCACGCCTGATCTTGCTGCGCGACTGTCGCGCCTGCGGGCGCTGGACGCCATGCTGATCGAGTATCGCCAGCCCATCCGCGATGCGATCTCGGCGGATTTTGGCAATCATCACGCCATGGTGACCGACCTGTTCGAGAGCGGTGCAGTGATTGCCCGTTCGCGCCATATCCAGAGCCAGCTTGCGTCCTGGATGGCGCCCGAGCAGCGTGAGCTCCCCGCCGCCGTCCACGGAAGCTCGACTGCCGAAGTCATCCACCAGCCCAAAGGCGTGCTCGGCAACATTGCACCGTGGAATTTTCCGCTCGAATGTGCCCTGGTGATGACGGCCGATATGCTTGCAGCTGGCAATCGGGTGATCGTGAAATCGGCGGAACTCGCACCGAGGATTTCGGCGCTGCTCGGTGAGGCCATTGCCAGGCATTTTCCCGAGGATGTGCTGACCATGGTTCATGGCGGGCACGAGTTGTCCGCCTATTTTGCGAGTCTCCCCTGGGATCACCTCACCTATACGGGTGGCGGCCGCGTTGGGCGGTTGGTCATGGCGGCAGCAGCTGCAAATCTTACTCCGCTCACACTCGAACTCGGGGGCAAGAATCCTGCCGTGTTTGCGGACGACGGCTTTGATGATGCGCTTATCGAACGATTCCTGTACTTCAGGGTGTTCAAGGGGGGGCAGGTGTGTACATCGCCGGACCATGTCCTGGTACCCGAGGGCCGCATCTCCGAATGGGTTGAAAAGGCAAAGCGACTCTGGACAGGTCTCTATCCGAAGTATGTCGGTCATCCCGAGGCGACCGGTGCAATCAACCAGACGCACTTCAATCGTGTCATGGCGCTCGTCCAGGAAGCGCGCGCCCGCGGCGTTTCCGTCGTGTCGCTCAACGGCGAGGAAGCGGATCCCGGCCGACGCCAGATCCCCATGTACGCAATCGTCGATCCTCCGGAGGAACTCGCCTGCATGCAGGACGAAATCTTCGGGCCAGTGACGCCAGTCAAGGGCTATACGTCGATCGATGATGCGATTGCGCGCATCAATCGTGGACCGAGCCCGCTTGCGGCCTATGTTGTGACTCGCGACCAGAAGCTGGGTGCGCGATTTGCCCGCGAGGTGAAGAGCGGTGGGACCGGTGTCAATGTATTTGGATTCCAGGCGGCCGATCCTGGTCTGCCGTTTGGAGGCGTCGGCAAGAGTGGCTTTGGCTGCCACTCGGGGCGTGAGGGCTTTCTCAACTACTCGCACATCAAACCGGTGTTTTACTGTGCGGATGACAACGTGCTGGCCTTTGCGATCAAACCGCCGTACGGCGAGGTCACGCAGGCCTTTGCCGATGCATGCTTCTTGCCGGTGCCCTGATCATGGAGCCGGCGGAACCGCCGGAACTTGCCGTAGCGCTCACGCCATGGCTGGAAGCGCACGTGCCCCGAGCCGGCCGCATCCAGTCAGCCGAACCGTTTACGGGCGGTCAATCGAACCCGACGTATTTGATCACCACTGATGAGCGGCGCTATGTCCTGAGATGCCGGCCGTGCGGTGTGCTGTTGCCGTCGGCGCACGCCATCGATCGCGAGTATCGGGTGATCGAGGCGCTTGCCGCGACAGACGTTCCGGTGCCGGCGGTCCACGGCTTTTGCGCTGATACTTCGGTCATAGGAACGGCCTTCTACCTGATGGCCTATGTGCAGGGACGTGTCCATTGGGATCCCCGGTTGCCCGATCTCGATCCGGACATGCGCGCACGCCACTATTCAGAGATGAACCGCGTACTCGCCGCGCTGCATGCAGTGGATGTCAATGCGGCGGGGCTTGGCGACTACGGACGACCGGCGGGATTCTTTGCGCGCCAGGTGCGCCGCTTCACCGAGCAATACCGTAACACCGAGACCGGTCGGCGTGACGCGATGGAGTTCCTGATCGACTGGTTGCCGGCGAATCTGCCGCTGGAGGATGGTCAAGTGTCGCTGGTTCACGGTGATTTTCGACTCGACAATCTGGTGTTCGATCCGGCAGGCGGGGTGGTCGCCATACTGGATTGGGAACTGAGCACGTTGGGGCATCCATACGCCGATCTTGCCTATCAGTGTGCGCAATGGCGGTTGCCCACATCGATGAGGGGCCTGGCCGGCATCGACCGAAAGAGTGCGGGGCTGCCGGCGGAGACCGACTACGTCGAGCAATACCTCGAACGGCGCGGACTGCCACCCATTGAGGGCTGGCCGTTTCTTCTCGCGCTGAGCCTTTTTCGCCTCGCTGCGATCTGCCAGGGCGTATTCCGGCGCGGCCTTGATGGCAACGCCAACAGCGCCGATGCGCTGGATTTCGGACCCAAGGTCGATGTTATTGCCGAAGAAGCGGCGTCTATCGTTGGCAGGGGGCCGCACCACGCAGCGGCTTGAGGAGGACGGGTTGGACTTCAGGCATTCGGAAAAAGCCCTGGAAATGCGAACGCGCCTGCAGGGTTTCATGGAATCCCACATCCTGCCACGTATGGCAGACTGGCGCGAAGAAGTCGCGCGCGGCGGGTATCCCGTATCGTTCATGGCTTCTCTCAAGGATCTCGCACGGACGCAGGGACTGTGGAACCTGTTTCTTCCCGGCCTTCGCGCCGACGAACCGGGAACGCCTCTCACCAACATCGAATACGCGCCGCTTGCGGAAGTCATGGGCCGGGTGTCATGGGCGTCGGAGGTGTTCAACTGCAGCGCACCCGACACGGGAAACATGGAGCTGCTGCATCTGTTTGCCACTGACGGGCAGCGCCACACATGGCTGTTGCCCCTGCTCGAGGGCCGGATCCGGTCCGCTTTCGGCATGACCGAACCCGACGTTGCGTCGTCCGATGCAACCAACATCCAGACGACCATCGAACGCACCGCTTCAGGCTGGGTGATCAACGGCCGGAAGTGGTATATCACGAACGCTTCCCATCCGGACTGCCGGCTGCTGATCGTGATGGGCAAGACCAGTCCTTCCGCCGAGCGCCACCGCCAGCAAAGCATGGTCCTTGTCCCGATGGATGCGCCGGGTGTCGAAGTACTGAGGAATGTCACGGTGATGCACCACCATTCCCCGCACGGGCACTGCGAAATCCGGCTGCACAACGTCTGCGTGCCGGCCGACAACCTCCTTGGGGAAGAAGGCGGGGGCTTTGCCATGGCCCAGGCCCGTCTGGGGCCGGGGCGCGTCCACCACTGCATGCGTTGCATCGGCCAGGCGGAACTTGCGATTGAACTTCTGGTCGAGCGGGCCAAGGATCGCCGCACGTTCGGCCGGCCGCTTGTCGAACACGGCATTGTCATGGACTGGATTGCCGAGTCGCGGCTCGAGATCGAGCAGGCGCGGTTGCTGGTTCTCAAGACCGCGTGGATGCTCGATACGGTCGGTGCCGAGGGCGCAGGCCGCGAAATTGCGCTGATCAAGGCGCTGGTTCCGCGCATGCTGACCCAGGTGGCGGATCGCGCCATGCAGGTATTCGGTGCGATGGGAACAGGCCCCGATACTCCGCTGGCGGAGATCTGGACAGAGGGACGCGCCTTGCGCATTGCGGACGGGCCGGACGAAGTCCATCGCAGGACCATCGCAAGACTCGAAGTGGCCGCCAGCCGCACCAGACGTCAGGCATCGAGCGCATATCTTTTTGCACCGGGGAGTAACGAATGACGGCGGCACTGATTGTTTCCACCGCGCGAACACCGATCGGACGGGCGTTTCGCGGCGCCTACAATGCCACGAAATCGCCGACGCTGGCCGCTCATGCCATCCGACATGCAGTGGCTCGTGCAGGCGTGGATCCCGCGAGTGTCGAAGACGTGGTGCTTGGAACGGCGATGGCGGCTGGTACGGCCGGCATGAATCTCGGGCGGCTCGCGGCGCTGGCGGCCGGATTGCCCGTCACCGTTGCGGGGCAGACCATCGATCGTCAATGCGCCTCGGGGCTGATGGCCATTGCGATCGCCGCCAAACAGGTGCTGGTGGACGGGATGGAAGTGGTCGTGGGCGGCGGTCAGGAAAACATTTCTGCACTCAACGCCCCGTTCATCGAGTGGGTGGGGCGCGAGGCGGACGAAAACCTGAAGGCGGTTTCACCTCACGCGTACATGCCCATGCTGGAAACGGCCGAAGTGGTGGCGCGCAAGTATGGCATTTCGCGCGATCATCAGGATGCCTATGCGCTCGAATCGCAGCGGCGTACCGCGGCAGCACAATCGGTCGGCCTGCTGGACGAGGAGATCGTGCCGTTTCCGGCCAGGATGAACGTCGTGGACAAGGTCACGAAAGCCACCAGCGTCACGGTGGTGACCCTTGCGCGCGATGAGGGGAACCGGCCAGACACCACGCTGGCCGGATTGCAGGCCTTGCGGCCGGTGATGGATGGCGGCACCGTGACGGCAGGAAATGCCAGCCAGCTTTCGGATGGCGCTTCGGCGTGTGTCGTGGTCCACGAGCGCACTGCGACAGCGCTGAACCTCGCACCGCTTGGACGCTATCTCGGTATTGCCGTGGCAGGCTGTGCGCCACAGGAGATGGGCATCGGGCCCGTATTTGCAGTCCCAAAGCTTCTTCGGCAGCACGGCCTGCGTGTCGAGGACATCGGCCTTTGGGAGCTCAACGAGGCCTTTGCAGTCCAGACGCTGTACTGTCGTGACCGGCTCGGCATCGATCCGGCCATCTACAACGTGAACGGCGGCGGAATCTCCATTGGGCACCCCTATGGGATGAGTGGCGCGCGGCTGGTCGGTCACGCGCTGCTGGAAGGGCGTCGCCGGCGTGTGCGCCACGTGGTGGTGACCATGTGCGTTGGGGGTGGCATGGGCGCCGCGGGATTGTTCGAGGTGCTGTGAGGAACTGTACATGGCCATCCGCCTCGCCGAAGCAGCTCCAGAAGCCTACCGTTACCCGCTGTTGATCGGGCAGCTTTTGCACACTCCGCTGGCGACATCGCCCGGGCAGTTCATCGTCTATCGCGACCGACGCCGCCACACCTATCGCGAGATGCGGGCGCGCATCGGGCGATTGGCCGCGGGCCTGCACCGTCTGGGCGTCGTGGCTGGCGAGACGGTTGCAGTACTGGACTGGGACAGCCACCGCTACCTGGAGTGCTTCTTTGCCGTCCCGATGATGGGTGCCGTGCTCCAGACAGTAAACGTGCGCCTCGCCGCTGGCCAGGTGGCTTACACGATGGCCCATGCCGAAGTCAGGATTGCGCTGGTTCATCGCGACTTCCTGCCGTTGATCGAAGAGATCCGTGGCTCATTGCCGCATCTGCGGACCGTGGTGATGATCGACGACGATGCCGGTACGCTGCCCGGATATTGCGCGATCGAATACGAAACGATGCTCGCGGCCACGAAGCAGGAGTACGCCTTCGGAGAATTCGACGAAAACGCGGTGGCGACCACTTTCTACACGACAGGGACCACCGGTCGACCGAAGGGTGTTTGCTTCAGTCATCGTCAGATCGTGCTGCATTCGCTGGCGGTGCTGGGTGCCATCGCAAGTCCGGCCCACGGGCAGTCATTCCGCCATGGCGATGTCTACATGCCCATGACACCGATGTTTCATGTGCATGCCTGGGGTAATCCGTTCGTGGCAACACTTCTGGGCGTCAAGCAGGTCTATCCGGGCCGATATGTGCCGGAGGGCCTTATCGCGCTGCGTGCCCGCGAAGGGGTGACCTATTCCCATTGCGTTCCCACCATTCTGCAGTTGCTCCTTGCCGCTGCGGAGCGCACTGGCGCCGACCTGTCCGGCTGGAAGATGTGCATCGGTGGGTCTCCACTTCCGGGCGGTTTGGCGCAAAAAGCAATGGAACGGGGGATCGACGTGTTCGCGGGCTATGGCATGTCGGAGACCGGACCCGTACTTGCCATCACGCGGCTTCACCCGGACGTTTCGTTGCAGGGGCAGATTCCCTCACGCTGCAGAACCGGGCAACCCGTGCCCCTGGTCGACCTGCGTGTCATCGACGAGGCTGGCGCCGAAGTGGCGCGCGACGACCGCTCGGTCGGTGAAATCGTGGTGCGTGCGCCCTGGCTCACGCCTTGTTATGTGGGGGACCCTGAGGCATCGAAAGCATTGTGGCGCGGTGGCTATCTGCACACGCAGGATGTTGCCCGGATCGATGCGAGCGGATCGCTGCAAATCACCGACCGGACCAAGGATGTCATCAAGACGGGTGGGGAATGGGTCTCCTCGGTCGAACTGGAGAGCATCATCTCAAGACTGCCCGGCATTTCGGAAGTGGCTGTCATTGCCATGCCGGATCTCAAATGGGGCGAAAGACCCCATGTGCTTATCGTGCGGCAGGATGGCGCGGAGCACCCGAGTGTGGAGGAGGTCCAGGCGGCCGTGGCAGCGGCCGCAGCCGATGGCGTGTTGCCGCGATACGCGGTGCCCGAACGGGTAACATTTCTCGCTGCGCTCGACAAGACGAGCGTTGGCAAGATCAACAAGCGGGCGCTGCGTGAGCGCTTCGGCTAGCATCTGGCAGAGGAGCATATGGAAGCACAGTCACCCAGGCATGTGAATGAGTTGTTCGCGATCCCCGGTCGCATTGCGCTTGTCACCGGGGGTTCACGCGGGCTAGGACTGCAAATCGCCGAGGCGCTCGGTGAAGCGGGCGCTGCGGTGGTGCTGACGGCACGGCGGGCGGATGAACTGGATTCTGCCTGCCGCGCGCTCGCATCGCGGGGCATCACCGCACATGCGATTGCGGGTGATGCCGCGGACGCTGAGGATATCGCCCGGGTGTGTCGGTCCACCCTCGAAGTGCATGGTCACATCGACATCCTGGTCAACAATGCCGGGGCAAGTTGGGGTGCGCCGGCCGAGGAGCACCCGCTCGCATCCTGGGACAAGGTCATGAACCTCAACGTCCGCGGGGTGTTTGTCTATTCCCAGACGGTCGCGCGCCTCTGCATGATTCCTCGCCGTGCGGGGCGTATCGTGATGGTGGCCTCGATCGCCGGGCTCGCCGGCAACCCGCCGGGGCTCGAGACGGTGGCTTACAACACCAGCAAGGCCGCTGTACTCAACATGACGCGAGCGCTCGCCGGCGAGTGGGGCGAGCACGGGATCACGGTCAACGCGCTCGCACCAGGCTGGTTTCCGAGCCGGATGACCGCCGCGACCCTTCAGGCCAAGGGAGAGCAATTTCTGGCACGGGTGCCGTTGCGTCGATTCGGGAATGACGAGGATCTCAAGGGAGCGGCTCTGCTACTGGCTTCCGATGCGGGGCGGCACATCACGGGCCAGGTGCTCGCGGTGGATGGCGGGACTTCGGCGATCCAGGGATGAAGGAAGAGATCCGGCATCCGGGGTCCTTGCAGGAACGTCCCTCCGGCGCGACGCCCTGGCGGCAGCGGGATGGAGTGGTCAAGTTCGTGGAGTTTCCCGTTCGGCGTGACGGACTGTCGCACCGGGATTTCCACCTCTACTGGCAACGCCACCACTCACCGATGGTCATGCACGCGGCGGGGTTCTCGCGCCATATCCGCAAGTATGTGAGCGCGCATGGCCACGAGTTGCCAGTGTCGGGACTTCCGGCTCGCTTTCGGCAGGGAACCGGATTCGACGGCGCTTCCGAGCTGTGGATCAACGACCTTGAGGAAGTCCCGGTGTGGCTGAGTCATCCGCTCTATCAAGAGCTCATCCAGCCGGATGAGATCCGGTTCCTCGACCAGAGCGGCAAAGGCCGGGTCATGCTTTCGGCCGAGCAGCGGGTTCTTGACGGGGACCCTGACCTACATGAAACCGGGCTTGTTCGTCTTTACGTGCTGCTCGCTATGGGACAGGGTGCCCGCGAGGATTTCAACGCCGCGGTGAGCATGCTCGGCTCGCGCCTCCTGGCTGCGGGAGACCGGTACCTGGCGGGGATCGCAATCAATCACCGGCTCGAGGATCCGCTGCCGCTCGAATTGCCCGCACCAGGCTTCGATGCCGTGGTGACCCTTACCACACCGACCGTGCAGGCGTTGGTATCGATGCTGAACCTGCCAGCCGTGGAGCGTATCTGGAACGACGCGCCGGTCCCGACGCCGGACGAACTGCCGGCACTGGTTACCACGCTATGCGTCGTCCATGACGAGTCTTCCTTTCAACCGACGACCACATGCCCTAACGCCTTCAGCTGGTCCGACCCGGATACCTGAAGGCATCCGGGTCGGCCGGGGCATGTCTACCCTGCTCAATGCAGGGTAGCTTGGTCGCGCTGCGCAAGGGCACCGTGGCCGCCTTTCGCTCGTTGGAACACCATGATCCGCATCCCGCGGCTGATGTCGAGTGGAAAGTATGCGTAGTGGTCGCCGGTCGGAGTCGTTACGCCAGTCGCACCGGCTGGAAGAGCAGCGTGATCGCCTGCGGTCATATTGATTCCCTTCTTCTTCATTGCGGCGACGAACGTGTCGAGGTCGTGGACCTCGGCCGCAATTTCCATGATGTTGCCGTCACCGAAGCGCGAATCCTTGAGGATGCGCTCGCCCGCGGAACCTGTGGGCGCCACGAGATTGACCCACACCTGGGCATTACCATGCATCCACGCTTGGCCACCTTCAGTTACCCCCATCCAGGCGCGGCGCAATCCAGGTGCTCCAGCCTGCTTGAGGTCGAGCACATGGCGATACATGGCCACCGATTTGCCCAGGTCGCCCGTAGCAACAGTGACGTGGTCGGTGCGCGGCGTGGAGGTAGGCGTCCGCAGATTCGGAGTCCAGACCTTGTCACGATATAAGACGACGCCACTGGGGTACTCCCATCCGAGCTCGATGCTGGTGCCGCGGGCCACGTCGATCGGCAGATAGGCGAGCCGTTCATCCGCATCCCGGCGATTGCCGTCAACCAATGCCCACTCGCGCAACAGACCCCCGCCAACCATCGGTTTGCCATCCATGCCCATGGGTTGGATTCCCTTGGACTTGAGACGGGCCACGGTCTTGTCGAAGTCGTCGACGAAGAAGTCGAGCTCAACGATGCTGCCGTCGCCCTTCTGCTTGAGAAAATCCATGCCCGGCCCCTCTGTCGTTGGTTGAACGAGTTCGAGCCAGAAGCCATTGGCATCGACAAAGGCGAGTTTCATGCCACCGAATACGGCGGAGCCCTCCTGGACTCCGAACTCGAGGGGATGCCGGCGCCAGCCCAGCGCGTCATTGAGGAATGCGGCAGTCTTGTCAAGATCCGCAGTCCAGACCGCCACATGCTCGAGATGCGGCAGGGTGGGTGGCCGATGCGGCTCTTGCACGGCAGTCGCCCGGCCCGTGCATGCGAGCAGAAGCCCTGCGATCAACATCAATGGACGGCGAGTGTGCATGAGACCTCCAGAAATATGTCCCCGGTCAGGCCGGAGTGTTGGTTGACCGAAACCCGACAAGAGCCTGGCAGGATTTCAGCTTCGAATTCATTGTGCCTTGCCGAATCGCACGGTCGCTGTGAGGCCATACCACCGAGGCGGTGCGTACACCGATTCCGCAACACCGATGAAATTGGTATCCGAATTGAACACCCGGTAGATGCGGTTGGTCACGTTCCTGCAGAACATGGCAAGTTCCCAGCCATTCGCTGCCGTGTAGGAAATGCGTGCATCGGAAACCGCGCGACCGCGCTCGACGTCAATCGGACCGCACAGGACACTGAAGCAACTCTTCCCGGTAAATGTGGTATTCCAGTTGAATCCCAGCGTTCCACCATTCGAAAGAGAGCGATCGTAGCGTGCCGTCAGGTGCCCGGACCATTTGGGAGCCTGCGGCAGATCCCGGGTTGCAAATGTGCCATCAGGCAGCGGTACATCATTGACTCGCGAATTCAGGCCCGAAAGGCCGGCACTGAACGTAAGACCCGTGACCGGATGGAAGGCAGCCTCGGCCTCCAGACCGTGCTCACGGGCATTCAGGTTCTTGATCGTGACATTGGGCCCGTAAAGAACGTAAGCCTGATAATCCTTGTAGTCGTAGTAGAAGACATCCGCGCTCAGGGATAGCTTCCCGTCCATGAGCCGGGTCTTCGTGCCAAGTTCGATTGCGGTCAGGATCTCCGGATTGTACGTAAGTCCGGCGGCGTAGGCCTGGATGTACCCGGGGCTGGAGTCCGCCGGCGGGAAGAACTGGGTCGTGAATCCGCCGCTTTTCG
This sequence comes from Steroidobacteraceae bacterium, assembly GCA_044226785.1. Classification (GTDB taxonomy): domain Bacteria; phylum Pseudomonadota; class Gammaproteobacteria; order Steroidobacterales; family Steroidobacteraceae; genus TMP-86. The sequence continues at coordinate 104,045 of JBGAGK010000008.1, forward strand.
TGCCGCGGTTCCAGCTGAGGTAGACGAGGGTATCCTCCAGCGGCTTCCAGTCAAGTTCGAGCTTGCCGGACCAGCCCTTGAAGGTCCGGTCCGCCAGACCCGGAAACGTCGTGGAGGCGAACTGGAACAGACTGCCGAAATTGTCCGTGAGGGCAAAATCGATCTCGCGCTTGTCGCGCCAATAGCGTGCACCCGCGATGAGTGACAGCCGGTCGCTCAGCGCGATTTCATCCTGGGCAAACGCGGCGATCGATGAGGTGCTTTGGTTGAACGCGCCGTTGGTCACGTAGTCGCCATAGGAGGCAAAGTTGCCTTCAAAGGAATAGTCGCCGTTGATGTGCATGTAGAAGGCGCCTGCGACCCAGTCGTGGCGGCCATTCTTCGCTGATACACGCACTTCCTCGGTGAACTGGGAAATGCGGCTGCGCAGGTCGGTATTGAACGAAGTGATCGGACCGGCATCGCCGTCTTCCAGGTCAGTCTTGGACATTTGCAGGTAGTCACTGATCGAGACCAGATCGAATCCTCCGGCCTTGCCGTCCAGTTTGAGGCTCGCGCCACGCAGGGTCCGGTCAAAATCAGCCGGTCGATTGGTATTGAGCTTCCAGGGGTCGCCGCCTGCAAACGGATTCAGCGCATAATTCGAGTAGCCGACGATATCGCAGCCATCGCAGGTGCCAAACGGGCTCGGTGTTGTGGGCGTTGCCGGAGCCCCCAGGAAGTTCGAATCGGCCGATGCATAGTCGGCGACCCAGGAGAAGGGGCCGGCATTGTTCTCATGCTGGTTCCGCGCATATCGGACGGTCAGCAATGCCTGAAGGTTGTCTCCCGCCTGGCTGGCCAGTTGCCCGCGGATTGCATAGTTGTCCTGCCCACCACGACGGCTTCCGTCGTACAGGTTCTCGAAATAGCCTTCGTTGCTTGCGCGCACCACCGCGAGTCGCCCTTGCAGAGACTCCGACAAGGGCCCCGACAGGACGCCCTCGACGTCGAATTGCCTGAACCGACCTGCGGTCAGGGTGACCGAGCTTTCAAAATCCCGCGTCGGCTTGTTGCTGATGTAGCGGATTGCACCACCCGTCGCATTCCGACCAAACAGGGTTCCTTGCGGGCCGCGCAACACTTCCACACGCGCCAGGTCGAACACCGGAAAGCTCGACAGGTTCAGGCTGCTGGCGTAGGAGTCGTCGTAATAGACGGCGACGGGTGGTTCCTGCTGGTCTCCGAAGTCGTTCTGCGACACGCCGCGGATATTGAACACAACCGCGCCTGGAGTGAATTCATTGAATTGCAGACTCGGAACGAGCTTGACGACATCTTCGGCAAGCTTGACATTGTTCTGTCTGAGGTCCGAGGCATCGATTGCGGTAATCGAGATGCCCACGTCCGCCAGGCGCTGTTCCTTCTTTTGCGCGGTGACCATGATTTCGGGCAGATCCTCGGCTGACGCCAGCACCGGCACGATCGCCACCAAAACGGCCGCTCCCATCCAGCCGGCAAATTCAGTTTTCATCGGATTGCCTCCAGTTGTCTTGGTCCGGTCCTGGCGAAGGCGAGAGTCGATGTGTCGGCAGTACATGTCGGAATCTGGTCACGACTTCATATCCCCCTCGGGCACCCGGCGCTGAGCGGCATGCCGGAGCTCGTTGCTCGTGGCGATATAATAAGCCAACGGCCTAAAAAGATGCAACTCGAATTGGGGGAGCCCCGGGTGCAATGTCCAGGCTGACTGGACAGCGCCTCGTCCAGCGCCTCTGGATAGAATGTTTCATCATAGAGAAGGCCAGTGGCCTAATGAGGCTTCAGGGGCTGCGGGGCTCGTTCGATGCGCGCCAGATGCAGCATGCCCGCGAGATCGTCAGGCGGCCATGTGGAGGAACCCTGACCGTAAGGCACGAAGAGGGTCGGCAGCGCGGTGGGGTAATCCTGACAGGCAGTACCGTCGAAATTGGCAAAATAGCGCCGTTCCTCGTCACGGCTCTGCCAATCCTGCGTGGCGATTCGCCCGCGATTCCAGGGTTTGCGATGCCTGACGACCTGCGCTTCGCGTTTCGTGAGTATGGTCAGCACGACACCGGGTTCGCGTGCGATCAGGCCGGGCAATTCCGCCTGCCACCCATCCCGGGCCTTCGCCCAGGGTGCGCCGGCAATGCGGTCTTCCCAATACCGGATGCTTTCAGCTCCCAGTTCCTTTGGCGATTGGCATCGGATCAGGGTTGCTTTGATGAGATATCCATGCGTCTCGGGGGGCGGTAAACAGAAATACAATATCCCCAGAAGGAGCAGGGCATTTGCGCCGAGCAGCAGCCGCCCGCGCTGCGCGTTCGATATGGGCAGAAATCTGCAGACAGTCCCCAGTATCAGACCGCCGATCAGGCCGCTGGGCCCGGTGATCAAAATCCCGAGCAGAGGTCCCTGGTTCGCCCCGGGATTGAGGAGAATGGGTCCGAAAAAGCCGGCACAGAAGCCGATCGCACCCAGGGAGAGTCCCCAGAAGCCGACGGAGGGTAAGCGCTTCAAGTTTCGGTCGTTCACATCAGAACCCGGCGAACAAGGCCATCAAGGTTGCATTACACGCGGCTGGCGCCAACAGCATCGGAACCGCGGCGGATTATACTGGCGCAGGGGATGCGATTTCATGCATTCCCGCAGATCACTGTATGGAAAAGGCGGCTGAAAATTGATTGTGCTGGTGGACCAGGACGGCGTTCTCGCCGACTTTGAAGGCGGTTTCGCAAGGGCCTGGCAGGAAAGGTTCAAGCGAACCCCGGTCGTGGCGATTGGCGCGCGGCGAAGTTTCCGGTTGATCGACGACTATCCACTCGAGCTGCATTCCGACGTCGCGGCGATCTATACCGCCCCGGGCTTCTTCCGCCACCTGGAACCCATCGCTGGCGCCATCGCTGCCGTCGAAGACATGCTTGCCAGCGGAATCGATGTACGCATCTGCACTTCGTCGATCGATGCATACGAAAATTGTGTCCTGGAAAAATATCAATGGGTCGAGCAGCATCTGGGACGGGAATTCACGAAAAGATTGGTGCTGACGAAGGACAAGACGCTGGTGTCGGGCACCTGGCTGGTCGATGACAATCCCCGGATTGTCGGCAGTCGGGTGCCGGTCTGGAAACAGGCGATCTTCGAGGCACCCTATAACCGTCACGTGACCGGCGTTCCCCGGATGACCTGGTCAAACTGGAAGTCGGTCCTGACCTGAGGGGGCAACGGCATCGAGCCTTCCTGCCGTGTCGATGATGAACTGGCGAAGCCAGGCGAACCCCGCATCGATGCTGAATGCTTCATGCCACTGCATGATTTCCTTGAGAACCGGCATGCGGAAGCGCGGTTGCAGCAACCGGATGGGCAGATGTCGGGCATGACGCTGCGCAAGGCGCGCAGGCACCGTGGCGATGCGCCGTGTGCCTGCCACCGCCTGGAGTAGCGGAGTGTAGTTCGGCAGCACCAGCTTCACCGAGGGCTCGAAGTGGTAGTTCTGCTGCAGCCAGAGGTCGAACGCGATCATGTGTCCAGGCCGCGGCTGGAACAGCACATGATCGGCGGACTTGAAGTCGCGCAGGGAAATGTGGCTTCCCTTCAGGGGGTGATCATTGGCGGCGACACAGACCAGTTGATCCTCGAACAACGGCACCGAGGGGTGAGAGGGTCGCTGATAGTGATCAGGCAGGATCAACAGATCGATCTCGCCCCGGTCGAGATCCTCCATGGCATTTTCCGAAAGAGGAACGATGTGCAGGGTCAGGCCCGGGGCATGGCTTGATCCCAGCAGCCGCTGAACCTCGATCAGCAGTATTTCGATGGTGTAGTCGGAAGCCGCTATGCGCAGGTTGCGTTGCACGGTCTGTGGATCGAAGGGCGGCTGACCGCTCATCGAAGTGTCGACCTGCACCAGGATCGAGTGCACTGCGACGCCCAGTTCGCGGGCGCGCGGTGTGGGCTGCATGCGCCGCCCCACTTGCACCAGCAATGGGTCGCGGAAATGTTCGCGCAGGCGGCCGAGGGCGCCGCTCATGGCAGACTGGCTCAGATGGAGTCTTCGGGCCGCAGCGGTCACGCTGCCCTCGTCAAGCAGCGCATCGAGCGCCACCAGAAGATTCAGGTCAAGTCCCCGGAAGTGCATGAGGCTCATCCTCCAGAAGCATCGGCCGCACCGGTGCATTCTATCATTACAATCGATTGGGCAGATACCAAGAGCGGATCTATGCTTCTGGGAAGGACGGATCAGCTGCAACCGTTGCCGTCGCGCATCGAGGTAACAGGCTCATGCCAATCAAGTTGATGGCCGCATCGCGCCGCCGCCCGGGTCTGACCCGGGCTGAGTACCAGAGGTACCTGGAGTTCTGTCACGGAACGATCGCACGTCAGGAGCGCCTCCGGATCCGCCAGTATGTGCAGAATCACGTCATCGACGGGGCATTCGGCGTGCTCACCGATGCCACCCACGAGCAGGTGTGCGAGCGTGATGCGGTGGTCGAACTGCAGTTCGACAGCTTCCCCGACATGATCGCGACGCTCGAGCCGGCGACTCCGTCGGCGGCTTCCCAGGACGGCCGGTTTTTCGCCGACGAGCGCACCAACATCATCGTGATGGCAGAGGAAGAAGAGGTGCCGGTACCCTCACCGATTCCGGCATTCAATCCGGGCCTGGGCATCGTCAGCGGGGTGGGAGCGCTGAAGGTACTGCAGTACATCATGCGCGATGAGACCGTGTTCCGTGAGGACTACTACCAGCACTGGCGTGACGCGCATGCCCACGCGATGCAGCAGTCGCCCTGCACGCGCGCGCAGTTGCGCCGATGCGTGATGAACAGGCGCTGCCGCGCCAACGACAATGATGCGGCTGCGCGCAAGCACTTCAAGATGGTCGACCCGCCCGTGTACGACCTCGTGGTGACCCACTGGTACGACACGATCGAGCAGGCGGGTGCCTTCCGCGATTACCACGAGGCGCTGCGCAGCTACCCGAAGAGGTTTGCCGACTGGTCGAAGTCCTTCTACCTGTATACCCGGCAGGTCGTGATCATCCGTGACACGCCCACGTCCTGATCGACTGATTGCAGAGGAGATCGCCCACATGCCCACCCTCATCGCCGAGCAACGCGTCCAGCTGAATTTCAGGGACTGGCATGCCCAGACTCACGCCCGCGCGGATCGCCCTGATCTTTCGCCCGAGGAAGCGGCCCGACCCTTTGCTAAGTACTATTACGAGAAGATCCCCGTACCCGACAGGGCACATCTGGCGATGATGGATGCGCCCTGTGATCCGGCGAAAGCCATCGGGCCCGAACGCATGAACGACCTGCTGGATCCGGGTGAACTTGCGGTCGAGGTCGGCTGGTGCAACCTTCCCAATGGCGCGGGGTTCATTGCCAATCGCATGATCTATCCCGATGTGACGGCAGACATGGTGGACTGGTGGTTCGCCTGGCATCCGCTCGAGGATCTTCGCTACCGGATCTGGTATCCGCCGCAGCACGGCGGGCTGATGCTGAGCCCCGAGGGGCGCAAGCGCATCCTCGACCCCGCCATTCCCAATCGGGAAAAGAACTGGGGTGTGGTGCATCACGTCACTGAAAATTGCAACTGCGGCATGGAGAACATCGACATCCATTTTCTCTCGCCAAAGGATTTCGGTTTCGACATGGGACGCTGGCGGGAGCCGTACGTGTCGACGTTCGCGGGCGGCTTCGGTTGGGCCGTTGCAGTGAACAGGACCGACGAGTCGATCACTGCGCCCGCACTGATGTGCCACATCTTTCGCCAGCATCCAAAGGGTCTCGAGCACCGCACGCGATTCTGGATGGGCTACCGGATGTCGGAGGGCAGGCCGGAACTGACACTGCCGCCGGGTGTGCGGGTGCCGGTCGAGGCGGTTCAGGGACTCGCGCGTCACAATGTGTGCGAGTTCACTCGCTGGGGCGAGTTCCTGCCCCGCATCTACAGGGAACTTGGCCACAGCATGGTTTGTTAGGGGGTAGTGATGGAAGTGGGAATTGCAGCCGGCATACGCAACCTGCCGGGAAAGGAACGGCCGCTCGATCAGGTCTATCAGGAGTGCATCGAGGCCGCTGTGCTGGCCGACGAACTCGGCTACAGCCACTTCTGGATGAGCGAACACCACTTCGCCGAGGACGACTGGAATTCAAGGCCGCTGCCCATCCTTGCGGCCCTGGCGGCACGCACGCGGCGCATCCGGCTTGGAACCTATGTGCTGCTGCTGGCGCTGCACGATCCGCTGGCCGTGGCGGAGGAGGCGGCGACGGTCGACATACTCTCGGGAGGGCGCCTGGACCTGGCGATCGGAGCCGGGCCGATGCAGCAGGAGTGCGAGGTGTTCGGTGTGGCGAAGGCCGAAACATTCGCACGCACCTATGAAGCGCTGACCTTCATCCAGCGTTGCTTTACCGAGGACGCGGTCACCCATGAGGGCAAGTACTACCAGTATCGAAACGTGCGTCTGCGCCCGAAGCCCGTGCAGAAGCCGCATCCGCCGATCTGGATGGCCGCCATGGGGCCGCAGAGCATCGAGAAGGCAGCGCAGCGCGGCTATCACCTCGCTTCGGCTCTGCACTCGCCGCTGTGGAAGACGTATCCCGAAATGCTGGCCAAACATGGTCGCGCACGTGCGGGACAACAGATCGTTTCCGGTCCCGTGTGCATTCACGTGGCACCGACGCGCGAGCAGGCCTGGGATGAGTGCGAGGAGCCACTGTGGTGGGGCGTGGAGTTCTATCGCCGTCGAGGCGTGAACATGCCGCTTCCGCCGGTCGGAGAATTGCGCCGTACGCCGAACGCCGGCATCTATGGTGTACCTTTTGCCGTGGGCACGGCGGCAGATGTCCTCGAGGGGTTGTCCCGATATCGACAGGAACCGCTGGATCAGCTGGCGTTGCAGTTCCATGCGCCAGGCATGAACATCGAGCATGTCAAGCGCTCGATGCGCGTGTTCGCTCAGGAGATCCTGCCCGAAATCCGCAAGTGGGGTTGATGCTGCGTGACGATGCAAGCTCCATTGTTGCCTGAACGTGGCTGGCCGCGCGAGCGGCGCAATGGGTGCTGGGCCCTGGTGGCGGTGAAGCGCCGTGTCGAGGGGAAAGGCCGGCTGGCTGGTGTGCTGCCCGTCACCGAGCGTGTGGCGCTGGTGCGTACCATGCTGCGTCGCGTTCTCGAAGCACTGGAAGCAACGCCGCACATCCAGCAGGTCGTGGTGGTGAGCCCGGAACGCGACGAGGTGCCTGCACACATTCCGGTGCTGGCGGATCGCAACGCCGGGCTCAACGTGGCGCTCGCCGAGGCGCGCGAGGCGCTGCTCGGGTTCGGGGCAGGTGCTCTGCTGGTGCTTCCGGCGGATCTGCCGCAGATCAGCCCCGCGGCGATCGCGCGGCTGGTGCGGGCCGGTCGATATGGCTTTGCGATTGCACCGGATACAGGCGGTACGGGTAGCAATGGCCTGTATCTTCGTGGGCGTTCCGACTTCCAGTTCCAGTTCGGTGCGCAGAGCCTCCGACGACACCTGGCGGAGGCCCGCCGCCATGGACTTGTACCGCGGGTTCACATCGATGCCGAGCTGGGCATCGACGTCGATGCGCCCGCCGATCTTTCTGCACTGGATCCGACAAGATGGCCGCTGACGCGATCCGCCTGAGCAAGCTCCTGGATGAGGTGGCGCAGGGGCGGCGTCTGGACACGGCGGCGCAGACTGCCCTGCTGGTCGATGCACCACTCGCGCAACTGACCGCGGTGGCACGGGAGCTGACCGGGCGAGGCTTTGGCAACATCGTCACGTACTCGCGCAAGGTGTTCATTCCACTCACACAGCTGTGCCGGGATGTCTGTCATTACTGCACCTTTTCCAGGGCACCACGCCGGCTCAAGGCGGCCTATCTGTCCCTCGACGAGGTGCTGGCCATTGCGCGCGCCGGCGAAGCCGCGGGCTGCAAGGAGGCATTGTTCACGCTCGGCGATCAGCCTGAGCGACGCTTTGCGGCCGCACGACGCGCGCTGGAGCAGTTGGGCTGTGCGACGACTCTCGAGTACCTGAAGGTTGCCGCGGCGAGCGTTCTTGCAGAGACAGGTTTGCTGCCGCACCTGAACCCGGGGCTGATGGGTGTCGAAGATATTTTCCACCTGCGACCGGTGGCCGCATCCATGGGTCTCATGCTGGAGAGTTCGGCTGAGCGGCTCTCCGGGCGTGGCGGCCCTCACTTCGGGTCACCCGACAAGCTGCCTGCGCGCCGGCTGGCGACGCTGCGCGCGGCCGGCGAGGCCGGAGTCGCCATGACCAGCGGTCTTCTGGTCGGCATTGGCGAGACCCGTCAGGAGCGCATCGAGGCGCTCCTGGCCCTGCGGAACCTGCACGATGCGCATGGGCACCTGCAGGAGATCATCATCCAGAACTTTCGCGCCAAGCCGGGCACGAAGATGGCGCATGCGATGGAACCGCCACTGGAGGAGCAGCTGTGGACCATCGCCGTTGCGCGCATCCTTTTCGGACCCACGATGTCGATCCAGGCGCCACCGAATCTGCGACCGGAATCGCTTCTGCAGCTGGTCGAGGCCGGCGTCAACGATTGGGGTGGCGTATCGCCCGTGACGCCGGATCATGTGAACCCGGAGGCACCCTGGCCGCATCTGGCAGTCCTTGAGGAACAGACGGCCGCTGCGGGCCGTGCGTTGGTGGAGCGCCTGGCCCTCGGCCCCGCATTTGCACGCGCCCCGGAGAAGTGGAGCGATGTTTCGCTTGCAACCCGTGTGAGGCGCATGAGTGATGCAAACGGCTGGGCGCGTACGGATCAATGGTTTGCCGGCTCCGGCGCTCCGTTGCCGCCAGGCCGGCGGCCGATCAGCTGGAGGCGGGCTGCGCTGCTTTCAAGCGCTGGTGGGTTGAGGGCGATCCTGGACCGGGCGCAGGCAGGCGAGGAGTTGGGAGAGGCGCAGATCTGCCAGCTGTTTGCCGCACAAGGTCGTGAGCTGGAAGATGTGCTGTCTGCGGCTGACCGCCTGCGTGCAGCGACGGTGGGTGACGCCGTGACCCATGTCGTCAACCGCAACATCAATTACACCAACATCTGCACCTATCGCTGCGGGTTCTGTGCATTCTCCAAGGGACGCTCCGCCGCCAGCCTTCGAGGTCCGGCGTATGCCCTTGACATGGACGAGGTTGCACGGCGTGCGGTGGAGGCCCGGGCTGCCGGCGCAACCGAAGTCTGCCTTCAGGGAGGCATCCACCCGGACTATACGGGCGAGACGTACCTGGAGATTGTTGCGGCGGTGAAAGCGGCCGTTCCTGACATGCACGTGCATGCATTCTCACCGCTCGAAGTGGCCCATGGAGCGGAAACGCTGGGCCTCGAAGTGGAAGAGTATCTGAGGCGGCTGAAGGATGCAGGTCTTGGCACCTTGCCCGGCACCGCAGCGGAAATCCTCGATGACGGGATCCGCACCCAGATCTGTCCGGACAAGCTGCGTACCGCGCAGTGGCTGGAGATCATCGAGACCGCACACCGCGTCGGCCTGCGAACTACGGCAACCATCATGTTCGGGCACCTCGAGCAGCCGATTCACTGGGCGCGACACCTGCTGCGGTTGCGCGGGCTGCAGGTAAGGACAGGTGGCATCACCGAATTCGTGCCGCTTCCCTATGTCCATATGGAAGCGCCCATGTGGCGCAAGGGCCGGACGCGTTCAGGCCCCACGTTTCGTGAGGCCCTGCTGATGCACGCGGTCGGCCGATTGGCATTGCATCCGTTCATTCCGAATATCCAGGCATCGTGGGTGAAGCTCGGCGTTGCAGGCGTCACCCGGGCGCTGGAGGCCGGCGCCAATGACATGGGCGGCACGCTGATGGACGAGTCGATCACGCGCTCGGCGGGTGGCGTGAACGGACAGAGGCTGGACGCCCAGCAGCTCATTGCCCTGTCAGCAGCCATCGGCCGGCCCGCCCGGCAGCGTACGACGCTGTATCAGCCAGTCGTCCGCGATCCGGTAGCGCCCGCTGCAGGGTTCGCGGTTCCTGCCATCCACCTGCCGCCGACGGGCCGCGCCGGGTTGATGTGTGCAGATGGTTCAAGCAGCAGGCAGAGTGCATGATCAAGTGTGGCTACAAGGCATCGGCCGAACAATTCAGCCCGAAGGAACTGCTGGATTTCTCGGTCCTGGCCGAGCAGTCGGGTTTCGATTCGGTTTTCATCAGCGATCACTTCCAGCCATGGCGGCATACCGGCGGCCATGCGCCGAACTCACTGATCTGGCTCGGCGCGCTGGGCGCGCGCACCACACGAGTCGCCATCGGCACGAGTGTGCTGACACCGTCATTCCGCTATCACCCATCCGTCGTCGCACAGGCCTTCGCGACGCTGGGCGCGATGTGCCCCGACCGTGTGATTCTTGGCATCGGCACCGGTGAATCGCTCAACGAAGTGCCCGCCACCGGCATGCCCTGGCCAGAACCGAAGGAGCGCAGCGCGCGTCTGAGGGAATCGGTGAAGCTGATCCGCCAGTTGTGGGCCGAGGAGCGCGTCAGTTTCCGGGGCGAGTACTACAGGACGGAGAATGCGACCCTGTACGACCGCCCGAAGACGCCCCCGTCAATCTACGTGGCTGGCGCCGGACCGCTCATCTCGAAGTTTGCCGGTGCAAAGGCCGATGGCTTCATCTGCACCAGCGGCAAGGCGCCCGAACTCTACAAGGACACCTTGTTGTCGAATGTTGCAGCAGGACTGAAGACCGAAGGTCGCGCGCCGGGCAGCATCGACATGATGATCGAGATGAAAGTGTCTTTCGATACGGACCTCGCGCGTGCCCGGGACGACACACGTTACTGGGCGGCGCTCGCACTGTCGCCCGAGGAGAAGATGAGCGTAGAGGATCCGCGCGAGATGGAGCGTCTGGCGGACAGTCTGCCGGTCGAGCGCACCATGAAGCGATGGATCGTATCCACGGATCCGGATGAACACGTCGAGCGCATCCGGCCCTACGTCGAGATGGGCTTTCGCCATCTGGTATTTCATGCGCCTGGCCCCGATCAGGCGCGTTTCCTGAACCTGTATTCCGAGCTGGTTCTTCCGCGGCTTCGCAGTGCTTTCGGCTAGTTCGCTGCAACCTGGTTCCGGGAAGACAGGAATGGCTTCGGCACCGAATCTTCAACTATGGGGCCTGAGCGGAATTCCGCGCGTTCGAGCCGGCGACGATCTCGCGGTGCTGCTGGCTGCTGCCTTGCGGCGGGCGGACCTGGAGCTGCTGGAGGGCGACGTCGTCGTGGTCGCTCAGAAGATCGTCTCGAAGGCCGAAGGCCGCGCCGTTCCACTGTCCTGCGTGGTGCCCTCGGCGCAGGCCCTGGAGTTGGCCGCGGAAGTGCAGAAGGATGCACGTCTGGTCGAGCTGGTGCTGCGCGAGTCGACACGGATCGTACGCAAGGCAAAGGATGTTCTCATCGTCGAACACCGGCGTGGTTACGTGATGGCCAATGCCGGTATCGATCAATCCAATGTTGCCGCGCCGGGCGAAGAGGAGTGGGCACTGCTGCTGCCGGAGGATCCTGACCGCAGCGCGCAGTCTCTGCGCTCAGCATTGCGGGCGCACTGCGGCGCCGAGGTGGGCGTGGTGATCAGCGACAGCTTCGGACGCCCGTGGCGGCTCGGCACGGTGGGCGTGGCGCTGGGCTGCGCTGGACTGTCCTCGGTTGCCGATCTGCGCGGTCAGCCCGATCTGTTCGGTCGGACGCTGCGCGTCACTATGGTGGGACACGCCGACGAAGTGGCGGCCGCCGCATCGCTGGTAATGGGTCAGGGAGCGGAAGGCTGCCCGATGGTGCTGGTTCGCGGTCTCGCCCGGGGTGGGGACCTTCCCGCTGCGGCGCTGCTGCGCCCGCCCGGTGAGGATCTGTTCCGGTGAGCGGGCATGTCGTCGCGCTGTGTGGAGGCGTCGGCGGCGCAAAGCTGGCCCAGGGTCTGGCGCGCGTATTGCCGGGCGAAGACCTCACCATCATCGTCAATACCGGCGATGATTTTCGGCATCTCGGCCTGTGGATCTCGCCCGACATCGACTCGGTGCTCTATGCGCTTGCAGACCTGTCGGATCCGGTGCGCGGCTGGGGGCGGCGCGACGAGAGCTGGGGATTCATGGCGGCGCTGGCCCGGTTGGGTGGTGAGGCGTGGTTCCAGCTGGGCGACGGTGACCTGGCCATTCACGTCGAGCGCAGTTGGCGGCTTGCGGCGGGTGAATCGCTGAGCGCTGTCACTGGACGATTCTGCAAGGCGCTGGGCGTCAGAGCCTCGATTCTCCCCATGAGCGATGATCCGGTCAGCACGCGGATCGATACCGATGCCGGTTGGCTGGATTTTCAGGACTACTTCGTGCGCCGGCGTTGCGAACCGCGGGTACAGGGGATCGAGTACTCGGGCGCACACGGCGCCCGGCCACAGCCGGCGGCACTCGGCGCGCTGACCCGACCGGATCTTCGCGCAGTGGTGATCTGCCCCTCGAACCCCTTCCTCAGCATCGAGCCGATACTGGCATTGCCGGCCATCCGGAAGGCGCTTCGCGAGACCCGCGCGCCCGTCGTGGCCATCACACCGATCATCGGCGGCGAAGCCGTGAAGGGGCCGGCCGCGAAGATGCTGCGGGAGCTCGGGTTTGAATCGGACAGCGCGGCGGTGGCCCGGCGCTACGCTGGGCTGGTCGACGTATTCGTATGCGATTCCAGCGATCCGCTGCCGGCTCCCATCGCAGAGATGAATCTCGTCAGCGCTCCCACCCTCATGACCGGCGTGGCCGAGCGCGAGCAGCTCGCGCGGGACACGCTTCGCTTCGCCGATGAGACATCAGCGCTTCGGTGATATTTGAGAATCTATAAACAAACAAGGTATAAACAGAGACTTACGTTTAAATATTCAAGTCAAACATCGATTAGGGTACTGCTGTGTACGCGAGACAAACCCGCAGGTGATGTCCGCAATGCCGGTCACCGCGCCCGCGTGTCGCCAGCCGTCGTTCCAGGTTTCGGAATCGAGTAAGTCCCCACCGCGTGAGCGACAGCCTCGGGGTCTCCATCTGAAAACAGGGTGACCTCGCCGACGGCCAGCGTCTTTCCCAGCTTGAGCAATTTGCACACCGCGATGATGTCCCGATCGGCGGCAGGCCGGCGAAGGAAGTTGATGTTCAGACTGGTGGTGACCGCCAGTGGAACGATGCCTATGGTCCCGAGGATCGCTGCGTACAGCGCCAGGTCGGCCGTGGCCATCAATACGGGGCCCGACACGGTTCCACCGGGCCGCAGTTCATTGAATCCCACTGATTGACGGACGACGGCAGAGCCTTCGCCCACGATTTCGACGATCGTCTTGCTTTGAGGGAAGGTTGTCGCGAGGAATTCGCGGATTGCAGCCAATGATGTCTCAGTGTCTTGCATGGGCGGCAAGATACGTCAGACCCGGCTGGAGGGTAAACTACCATTGACACGATGAGCAAAGGCCGAATTCCGCTTCTCACGCCGGGCGGACATCTCGTTCTCGCGCCTGCGGGGGATGCGGTGTCGCTGTCGCCCGATCTTCTCCGGCGACTGGAGTCTGCATTTGCCCGTGGCGCAGGGCATGGACTGCTCCAGTTGGGGCTGCGCGAAGTCGGCACCGCGATGCCGGCGGACTTTGCCTATTGGCGTGACTTCGCTGCCCGGTTCGTCACTGCTGTGTGCATGTCCGTCGCCGACGCTAGTGTGGTGCCTGCACCGGCGGCAGAGACACTCTCGGTGCTCGCGAACACCGCACCGCCGATGCCTGGTGGCGAGTACCTGAACGCCGAGGTTCTTGCCGGCCTGTGGGCGCAGATTGATGTGGCTTTCCGGCAGGAGAGATCGGCCGAGAAGGGCGGCCTGCAGGAATTTCTGCGAGCCGGCAATGCGGCCTGGCATCTCGTCGGTCGCGTACATTTCAACCTTGCCGAGAATCGCTCCGACGAAGAGGCGCCGTTCGCATTCATCGCAACCTACACCACGCAACTGTCGTCGCAGGGCCGCGCGCAGCATCTGCCACTCGGCGAGGCGTTGCGCGAGTACGCCGGTGCACGCAACAAGGAGCGGCTCCTCGCGCTCCTGAAGCCGGTACGCGAGGGGGCGGTACAGTGTCCCTGGTTGCGCGCGATGGTCGATGCGGGGGAGATCTACCACCCGCTGCGCTGGACGGCCGGCGAAGCATTTCAGTTTCTCACCGACGTTCCCAGGCTCGAGGCGTCGGGGATTGTGGTGCGCACGCCGGGTGCCTGGAGGGCGGGCCGGCCCCTGCGGCCGAAAATCAGTGCGAGCGCCGGCAGCCGGATGCCCGCGATGCTGGGCAGGGACGCGTTGCTGGATTTCCATGTTGAATTGACGCTGGGTGAGGAGCGGCTCACGGCCGCCGAGATCCGTGCGCTGCTCAAGGGATCGGATGGGTTGCAGTTCCTCCGTGGCCAATGGGTCGAGGTGGATCGAGCGAAACTTTCGCGGCTGCTCGATCGATTCCGTGCCATCGAGAGCGCCGCGGAATCTGGCGGCATGACCTTTACGGCAGCGATGCGCCTGGTAGCCGGCGTGGCAGTGGAGGACGGGAACGGGACTGTAGAAGCGCCTGATCCCGATTGGTCGGAAGTCACGGCGGGTCCGTGGCTGGCCGAGACGCTGCGCGGCCTGCGCAGTCCGGAAGGTCTTGCACGTGTGGATCCTGGTGCCTCGCTGCAGGCCACGCTCAGGCCCTATCAGCAGGCGGGCGTGCGCTGGTTGTATCTGTTGCACCGGCTGGGGCTGGGTGCCTGTCTGGCCGATGACATGGGATTGGGAAAGACGATCCAGGTCCTGGCGCTGATGCTCGTTCTGAAGCAGGAATCCCGCCGTGAACGCCGCGCACCGGCAACCGCGTCGGCCAGCATCCTGGTTGCCCCTGCGTCGCTGCTTGCAAACTGGGCCGCAGAAATCGAAAGGTTCGCGCCCTCGCTCAAGGTGCTCATCGCCCATCCCTCATCCGCAAACCCCGCGGACCTCAAGTCGATGACAGCGACGAGCGTGGCGGACGTCGACCTCGTGGTCACAAGTTTCGGCGCATTGTCGCGGTATGACTGGCTGACGAGCGCACGTTGGCGGCTTGCCGTGATCGACGAGGCGCAGGCGATCAAGAACCCCGGCGCCAAACAGACCCGCGCCGTCAAGAAACTCGTTGCGCGGACGCGCGTTGTATTGACCGGAACACCGGTCGAGAACCGGCTCATGGACCTGTGGTCAATCTTTGATTTTACCCATCCGGGGCTGTTGGGGTCCGGCCAGATCTTTGGCAGGTACGTGAAACGGCTCTCCGGGACAGGGAGCTACGCGCCGTTGCGGGAACTCGTGCGGCCCTACATTCTCAGACGTCTGAAGACCGACAAGTCGGTGATTTCCGATCTGCCCGACAAGACGGAGATGAAGGCGTTCTGCCACTTGAGTCCGTCACAGGCGGCACTGTACAGCCAGGCGGTCGAGGAACTGGCGGAAGCGCTCGATACGGCAGACGGGATCAAGCGCAAAGGGGTCGTGCTGGCGTTTCTCATGCGCTTCAAGCAGATATGCAATCATCCCTCCCAGTGGCTTGGCAACGGATCATGGGCGGAACGGGACAGCGGCAAGTTCGCGCGATTGCGGGAACTCGCCGAGACCATCGCTGCGAAACAGGAGAAGGTGCTCGTGTTCACCCAGTTTCGTGAGGCAGCGCAGCCGATTGCCGCGTTCCTGGGAGGTGTCTTCGGTCGCGAGGGACTCGTGTTGCACGGAGGGACCCCCGTGGGCAAGCGCAAAGACCTGGTGCGCCGGTTCCAGGAGGATGAACTGACACCATTCTTCGTGCTCTCGCTCAAGGCGGGCGGCGCCGGACTCAATCTGACATCCGCTTCCCACGTGATCCACTTCGATCGCTGGTGGAATCCGGCGGTTGAGAATCAGGCGACGGATCGGGCGTTCCGGATCGGCCAATCGCGCAACGTGCTGGTGCACAAGTTCGTGTGCCGTGGCACCGTCGAGGACAAGATCGACCACCTGATCGAGTCCAAGCAGGCGCTCGTCAAGGACATGCTCGAGGGCGGCGCAGAACTGGAACTGACCGAGTTCGGGGATCAGGAACTGTTGAATCTCGTGGCACTGGACATCAATTCCGCGAAGGCTGATGCCTGACCGGGTGGGACTGCCGGGGAGACGCTGATGTATTTTCGATGGAAACCGTATGTTCCCGTATCCGTGCGTCGTCATGAGGCGGCAAGGACAGCGGCAAAGCTCGCAAAGAAGGGTCAGGCGCTTTCCCCGGTGCCCGCCAGCCGGGGAGCGATCGCGAAATCGTTCTGGGGCAGGTCATGGTGCCAGAACCTGGAGCGCTACAGCGATTACTCCAATCGACTGCCCCGCGGAAGGACCTACCTGCGCAATGGCTCGGTGATCGATCTGCAGGTCGAGGCGGGGGAGGCGACCGCTCAGGTCATGGGCTCGAGCCTTTACCGGATCAGGATAAGGATCGCACCCGTGACCCAGGCTCGTTGGGAAAGCATTGCCCGCGACTGTGCCCGGTCCATCGACACGCTGATCGAACTTCTGCAGGGGCAGTTGTCGGAGTCAGTCATGGAACGGATCACGCGGTCCGGCACGGGGCTGTTCCCGTCGCCGAAGGAGATCGATTTCAGTTGCAGCTGCCCGGATTCAGCCGCCATGTGCAAGCACATCGCCGCGACGCTGTACGGGATCGGTGCCCGGCTTGATACACAGCCACAACTTCTGTTCGGGTTGCGCAGGGTGGATGCGAAGGACCTGATTGCGCGGGCAGGCGGAGGCGAGACCCTTGCGCAGAAGACGCCGAAGTCATCGCGAATTCTGGATTCTTCGAAACTCACCGACGTGTTCGGTATCGATCTGTCAGGAGTCGAGTCCGCGGTGCCCGGGAATCCGCCCGCCAAACCTTCAACCACGCGCAAGACTCCGAAGACTCCCTCGGCCAGGGCCAAGGCCAAGGCAAGGGGAAAGAAGGCGGCAGGTCGCATGCTCACACGCAAGAGCCGCAAGCCTTCGGCCAAGGACTGATCGGGATCTGAGTGGTCAGAGCGACAGGATTTGAACCTTCGACTCCTGCGTCCCGAACGTTCACAGGTATGACCCGGACCACAGCCTGTCCAGGAATATTCTCCACGGAACTATGCGCACTGCACCGACAACGCGCTCTTCCTTCTCGGTGCAGACCAGCAGGGCATGCCTGGGTTTGAATTCCGCCGCAAAACTGTCCAATGCATGCAGGTCGCGCTGCGAAATTCTTGTGCCTCCTTTGACTTCTACAGCCACTTCGCCGCCTGATAGAACGAAGTCAACCTCCAGCCCGGACTTGGTACGCCAGAAGTTGATCGGATACCCAAGTTCCTTGTAGGAGCGGTAGGCGACGAGTTCCATAAGGATGAAGTGCTCGAACGCTCTGCCAAACTGCTCGCCCTTTGGCAGGGGAATTCTCCGCTGCGTGAGCGCTCCGGCCACTCCAACGTCGAAGAGGTAGAATTTGGATGCTTTGCCGATAACCTGGCGCGATTGTCGACGCTTGAAAGGCTCCACGAAGTACCCTAGCAGCGTATCGACGAGAATCTGGTAATACTCTTTGACTGTCTTGGAGTCGACGCCGCAGTCGCGCGCAATGTTCGAGTAATTGATGAGTTCGCCGTGGGAGAATCCGACGGCATCGAAAAAGCGTGAGAAGGCGCCGACGTTGCGCGTGAGGCCTTCGGCGAACACTTCTTCTTTCAGGTAATCCTGGACGTAGGCGCGAAGCGATCGGTGGAATTTCTCCTCGGAGTAGTGAGCGGGGATCAATCCGCGATTGAGCGCCTGCAACAGGTTGAATCCCGGTATTTCCGCAGACACAAGCGGATGCATCTCAAAGCGCCAGGCACGACCTCCGAGCAGATTGGCCTGGCCGCGCTTGAGCTTCCGCGCGCTCGAACCGCACAGGACAAACCGCAGGCCCTGGCTTTCAATCAGCCCCTGGACTTCATCCAGCACCTGCGGCACCTTCTGAACTTCATCGAGAATGATGGGCTCTTTGAGAGTCGCGATATCCTTGGCCAACAGTTGTTCACGCAGCAACGACGGGTTCGCTGCCAAAGCCAGCATCACGTCCGTTTTGAGAAAATCATAGTAGACGCTCGTTGGAAATCGCTGATGGAGCCAGGTCGATTTGCCAGTCTTGCGTGCGCCCCACAGGAATGCGGATTGACCTGGCGGAAGCGAAAAGTGGAGGCGTCTGACGAATGTGGACATTCGGAAACAGTCCCGTAATGGTGATACCGGAATGGATATTACTCCGAATTGGTTAGAACTCAATCATTGGAAAGATTGTGGCGCAGCAGTGGACGTGGCGCGCAACCTGACGATGTCGATGCAGCCATGGGATGACGTGATGACCCAGCGTCGACGCGGGCTGCCCGAACTCGGGTTGCTCGAGGTGGATAGGATCCTGTCAGCGGATTCCGGTTATTGGCGCGACCTTGCTGCGCGGTTTGTCACGATGCTGATGCAGGCGCTCGCGCCTCAAGTTGAGTCACCAGAGAAGCTGAAACGACGGCCAAAGGTGGCATTCAACAGTAACACCCATTGATCAATTGGGTCGGGGTGACAGGATTTGTACCTGCGGTTCCTACGTCCCGAAACGACGGCATACGATCAAATATTTCCAGACTATCAAGGATCAAATCACGCTCCTTTTGCTTTGCATCAAGCCTTTGCCTTCATGGATCTGGCTCTGATGGCCGCGATGCGCTGCGAGATATATGCCCGACGGCCGGGTGCTTTAACCAGTTCGGTGTATGCCTTCAGCTGCTGCCATTGAAATCGTCGCGGGACGGCCAGTTCGGGAAGCGTCGAAAATATGCGCGACCGTCCTGGTGCGAGATACAGCAGATCGAACAGCGCCTTCTCGGGTGTCGCGATCCTGGCATCGGATGTGCTCGACTGCTCAAATCCTCTGAAGAGCCCGGGCGGAATCCGGTGGAAGGAGATGGTCCCTCTGGGAGTCGCAACACGGCGAGGCCGTGCCGGCGTGACGGCATATGTGACGGAGGGGATTTGCTCGATCATTCCATGATGAAACAATGCCGACTGCAAGGAGATGTAGGCAGGGTAGGGTGCGATGATGAGTTCAGGCAGCGCGAGGCGATCGATGTTCTTATCCACCAACCATCGGCCGCGGCTCAGATGAACGATCATCCGATCGCCCGCCAGACGTCGCAGGATGGTGGTTGCGTTGCTGGCGGAGACGTGCAGCACCGCGGCGACGTCGCGCGATTCCACGACCGGAACAGCAAGCGCTCGCAGTTTCTGCAGGGCGTCGATCTGTTTCATGGAGCGAGTTCCTGCAGGCTGCCCACCACCTGTTCCTGCAGTTGGTCCCAGGCTTGTCTGTGCTCGTAGTGCTCCTGATATTCGGGCTGCAGGTAGGCAAGTACCTGTCCTGCAAAGGCGTCGTACTTGACCGCCATCGCATTGGTGATCGCGGCGGCAAGGTGAGGTTCCACTGACGCGGGGAGCGGCGCTTCGCCTGCGCCTGCATCCAGCAGCAACTTCAGATCAAATACATCCCGCGCTTGCACCTGCCCGCGCAATGCGAGTGCCGCGACCTTCTGTGCGAATGCCGTCTGAACGGCGTAGTGCTGCACGATCACGGGGTAGAGCCGGTACGCGCGAATGACCTCGGCATCCACCGGCTCTACCACCATGCCGCCGTCAAGGCCACGGCGCGAGAACTCGATTTTCGTCGGAACCTCGGCGCCCGATGCGATGATGCGCAGGGCAAGCTTCCAACGCTGCGTCGTATCTGTTTGCTTCGGTTGTGTGGTTCGGATGATCTCGATGCCTTGTGCTCTCAGCGACTGCACGAATGCCTGGGCTTCCAGCGAGCGATTGACGTTATTCCGCAAGGTGCCCGGAGCTATCGTGCGGATGTCCAGATCCATGTCTTCGGAGTAGCGGATGCTTTTGAAGTAGAACCGCAAATTGCAGCCACCCTTGAGGCAGAAGAGGGCTTTGTCCACGCGCGCACCAAAGGCCCGCAGGAACAGCAGCTGGAAGATTTCCACGGCCTGGTGATCATTGAGCATCGGTCAATATTACGTGTAATCGACACTTATGTCGACTATTCGTAATGTAAAGAGTTCGCCATTGCGGCGTGGATTTGTCATGTCTTGCGAATGCCTGGGCGAGATGCAATTGATGCCATGGGGCGCGAGCGAGCGACATAACGCCGGTCCGCGCATCAACGAGTTTTCGCTGACACGCTACGGTTCGGATTCCCACGGATTCAGGGCTTCGACACCCATTGGTCTGAAATCATCTGCGTTGCGCGTTACGACGATCATGCCGTGCACGAGCGCGGTGGCTGCTACGAAGGAGTCCCGCAGTGATTGGTATGGTCGGGGTGACAGGATTTGAACCTGCGACTCCTACGTCCCGAAAGATATTCAGTGACGTTTTTAGCTACCAATCCCTGACAAGCTTTCTCGCCATAAGTTAACCCGATTATCGGAAAATCTAGCAAAAACAGCTGTCTGGCCACTTCCTGACCTTCATTCAGACCTTGCTATAGATTGCCACGCCTATACAATTAGTTTGTGCTTCCGATGTGCTTCGGCGGGGAAGGGCGGGAAATGCGGGCCAAACTGAACAAGACCGAACTGGGAAGATTGGAACGCCAAGGGAAGCTCGCGCCCCAGGGCGCACCCTTCGATGTGCGAGATACCGAGCTGAAGGGACTACTCCTTCGCGTTCAACCCACAGGCAAGCGCACCTGGTTCTATCAATACCGCACTCCACAAGGCCGCCAGACGCGCTTGAAGCTGGGCGACCACCCCGGGCTATCACCGGACGGTGCACGGGGGATCGCCATGGAGCGCGCGACAGAGGCCGCCGCGGGGGTGGATCTGGTGGGGCGAAAACGCAATGCAGTGGCCGAGACCAAGCGGCTACGGCTGTCGACACTGAGGGCATTCCTCGATGGCCGCTATAAGCCTTGGGCGCAGGCGCACCTGAAGTCCTGGAAGATGCAGATCGAGCGCATCGAAAGCGATTTCGCAGATTGGCTCGACAAGCCGATGCACGAAATGGTGCCTTTTGCGATAGAAGGACTGCGCCAGCGATGGAAGCGTGAAGGCCTGTCGCCCAAGTCGATAAATCGGGACATTCAACGCCTTCAATCGGTACTGTCGCGCGCGGTGGACTGGGGTGTGCTGGACCGGCACCCGTTCGAGGGGCTGAAGCCACTCAAGACCGACAAGACGGGGCGGGTGCGCTACCTAAGCCCGAAGGAGGAGCAGTCCCTGCGCGATGCGCTGATCGCACGGGAGTGGCGCATCTGCACGCGACGCGCCACGGCCAACAAGTGGCGCAGTATCCGCGGCCGGGAGTTACTACCCGCACTCACCGGCGACTATGTGGACTACCTGCGTCCGATGGTGTTGCTGGCGTTGAACACGGGGCTGCGGCGCGGGGAGATCTTCGGGCTTACCTGGGGGCGGCTGGACCTGACCGGCAAGATGCTCACTGTGATCGCAAGCAGCACCAAGAGCGGCCAGACTCGCAACGTGCCGCTGAATACCGAAGCGCTCGATGTTCTCAATGCCTGGAAGCAGCGCAATACACAGACCGGTGCCGCTGACTTCGTGTTCACGCACAAGGGCAAGGCGCTCAGGAGCGTGAATTTCTCTTGGCCAACCACTACCGAGGCTGCCGGCCTCATCGATTTCCACTTCCATGATCTGCGGCATCACTTCGCCAGTCGGCTGGTGATGGCCGGTGTGGATCTGAACACTGTGCGGGAGCTGCTCGGACATTCTGAAATCAAAATGACGCTGCGCTATGCGCACCTCGCCCCTGATGGACTGGCAAGGGCGGTGCAGATGATTGCCGCGACAGCCAGATCGGACAGCGCACAGCCCCGTACTTCACAGCCGTTCGTGAAAAGTGCCTGATGATTTGCCAAGCGAGGCCCGGCGACCGCGGCAAACAGCCGCCGAGCCTCAAACCACCAGCCCCTGTAAAGGAGGGAATTCGATGGCTGAGACACAGAATACAACGGAACTCGACACCGAACCGGAGGCGATAGAACTTCCAAACTGGATTGTTACTCCCCGAGAGCTTCCCAACCTGCAGATGGGCTGCCAAGGGAAGCGCACGAATAATCACGGTGACGATGTGTTGGTCATCCACGTGTGGGGGTGGCCAACCGACCTCATCCGCGCTGGCTTCATCACAAAAGCGATGATGTCTCCCACGGGCAAGAGGTTGCGTGATGTGGACGGGGACCGCATCTCGTTGACACGGTACTGGCGGCTGGATGGTCGCAAGCCTCGCCGCTACTGCAAGGTGATTCTGTTCAAGCCCGAATCACGCGCGTTGAGACTGCCGGGCGTTCAAGAGGCGGTGGCCGCATTGGCCCGTCACATGGATTGGAATGGGCGCCACTGTGAGCGGCAGCCCGCAGAGAAAGTGAAATCGCGAAGTGAAGCGTGGAAGCGGGCCGAGGCAGCACAATATGCGGCTTTGGAAAAGGGCATCGCGGCTGTGGCCGCGGGTCGGGCCCCCGAGGCCGCCATGTACGCCCGCGAAGTTCAAAGGTGGCAGCACATCATGCAGCGTGAGCGCGAACCATCGGCCAAGCCCATGCTCAGACTGGTTGTGAATCGCCCCGCGTAACGCAGCCATCGATCTTCACCGCGCCTAGTTCACGGCTGATCCCCATGGATGACAAGCCGGCAAACCCTGGCCGGTTGGCGCGGTGATCCTTTGCAGGGCAGCGCGGAAGGGTACGCGATGAAGAAATCACCGGAAGTGGCGCAGGAATTGGCTGCTGTCAGGGCGCGACTGCAAGAGTTGGAAGCGTTCCTGCACAGACACAATTCCTTTTGGGCGGCGGACTGTCTGCACAGATTCAACGCTGCCAACGTTGACACACTCGATGCCGCGTTCGGTTTGACTTCGGAGCGGGAGAAGTCCTCATCAAACAAAGTCCGGAACCGGGATGTGCAGGTGATTCGACTCAGGATGGCCGGGAAGACTTGGACCGAAATCTGCGACGCCTTGGATATCAACGACCCCCGAGACTCACAGCGGATGGTGGCGGCTCTAACCGGTAAGCAGCCCGACAAGGCTGCAGCGCAGCGGGAATTTGCTGCGTTTCGCCGGCGCGCTAGAGTTGCATTGAAGGCATGGGCTGACGCCCTTTCCAGCGAAATCGATTCGGCTTGGACACAAGCACCATGACTTGTCTTCGGGGGTGAAATCCCCGTTTTTGCCCCCGAAGTCAGCGGGAATGTATATCGCGCAATGTTGCACTCGGCTTACCCATCTCGAGAGGCAACATGAAACCGGACAATTTCCTCCTTCGAACCGCCGAGGCTGCCAGACTCGCTACCGAGCTCGGCCGTCGCACATCCCCGTCTCTATTGAGAAAGCTGCGCGCCAAGGGGACTGCTGATCCTGGCACGAAGGGTCCGCCGTGGAAGCGCGCGCCCAACGGGGACTGTCTGTACTCGCGCCCTGACATTCAGCACTGGGTAGGCGCTTTCTTGGCCGAATGCCGCCCGCTTGAGCCGGCACAACAGCCAGAAAGGCTTCGAAGCAACTCATCCCGTGCCGCGTAACCCCATGACCGCCGAAAATGGCGAAGCCCGCAACCGATGAGACGGTGGCGGGCTTCTTTCAAGGCATTTCCCAGCAAAGGATCTAACTGTGCGAAATGTACAATTGTCGCTGCCGCGCGGCAAATCCTCACGGCAGACCACCGATAACGCCACCGCGATTCACGACGAGTTCACGAAAATGTGCAAGGCGACGGATCGTGCTTCGCAGCTCCGCCACTTCGAGGCCATGCGTAATCTCATCCGGCGCCGCACGGCGGCCGAGATCGCTGCCATAGAGGAGGCGCGCGGTTTGTCGACGGGCCGACCTTCGACACCTGCTGTCATACGGCGAGGTGCCAGCGCATGACAAGCGATGCTGTTGCGCAATTCCGTGCGGCGATGCTGTCCCGCGGCCTGAGGCCGCCGTTGCCGATTGAGCCGGGCCAGCTCTATCGGTTTCCCAGCAGCGAACGGGCGGGCGATATGGCCGGATGGTGCAAGCTGTTCGATGATCGACGCGGCGGGGTGTTCGGAGACTGGCGCACCGGGCTAGAGGAAACCTGGCAGGCCGAGCGCATAGAACCCATGACGGCCGGCGAGCGAAAGCGCATTGCGCAACTGGTGGCCGAGGCGCGCCGTGAGCGCGAAGCCGAGGAACGCGCGAAACATCATGAGGCTGCGCAGAGTGCGGAAAGCATCTGGCAGTCCGCTAAACAAGCCCCGGCCGACCATCCTTATCTGATAGCCAAGGGCATCCAGTCGCACGGCCTGCGAGTCCATTACGGCGAGCTGGTGCTGCCCGTGCGAAGGGGCACAGAGCTGGCGAGCTTGCAATTCATCGCAGCCAATGGCGACAAGCGATTCTTGAAGGGAGGCAAAGTTGCCGGCGGGTCCTTCATTATCGGCAAGCCAGACGGCACGTTGTGCATCGTGGAGGGTTTCGCCACGGGCGCATCTGTCCATGAGGCAACTGGCCATGCCGTGGCTGTGGCTTTCAATTCTGGAAACCTGTTGGCCGTGGCGCGCACGATGCGGGAGAAATTGAGGGATCTGCGCCTGATTCTCTGCGCTGACGATGACTCGGGCACGCCAGGCAACCCGGGATTGAGCAAGGCGCGGGAAGCTGCCGGCGCCGTGGGCGGACTTTTGGCCGTGCCGGACTTCGGCACACAACGACCCGACGGTGCGTCGGACTTCAATGACCTGGCGTGGCAGGCGGGCGCCGATGCCGTACGCCGCTGCATCGAGATCGCAGCGTTGACCGAGGATGCTGCGCCGACAGCAGCAGCAATGCCTGTAGTCGCAGGAGTCGCAAGATTCCCAAATCCAGAGCCGCTGCGCCGTCCGACGCCACCACCGGAAGCATATCCGTCGGCCGAATTGGGCGAGGTATTGCGCCCTGCGGCCGAGGCAATCCGCAGGGTGATTCAGGCGCCGGAAGCGATTATTGGCGGTGCGCTGCTGGCGGCCGCATCGCTTGCGGCGCAAGCCCTTGCCAATGTTGTTATCGATGACCGCAGCATCCCGCTGTCATTGTGGCTGCTGAACGTGGCGGAA
The DNA here is from genome assembly GCA_044226785.1 of Steroidobacteraceae bacterium. Taxonomy (GTDB): domain Bacteria; phylum Pseudomonadota; class Gammaproteobacteria; order Steroidobacterales; family Steroidobacteraceae; genus TMP-86. The sequence goes on from JBGAGK010000008.1 coordinate 129,248, forward strand.
TCGGGAGAGCGAAAATCGGCCGTGGACAATGAAGTCATGCGCGCTGCACGGGAGCACGAGCGCGAACTGGCCGATCTCTACGATGCCGAGAAGCTGACGCACGATGCCGCTCTCGCGGAATACAGCGCACGCTGCGAAGCGGCGAAGGCCGATTTCAAAAAGAGCAAAGGCAAGGGGCTGGCCGAGGCACTGGAGGAATTGGGGCCACCGCCGCCTGCCCCGTTGATTCCGCGAGTAACGGCCGCCGATTTCACGGCGGAAGGGCTGTTCAAACTGCTGGCGGCAGGCTACCCCAGCATCGGCGCATTCACCGATGAGGCGGCGCTGGTCTTTGGCGGGCACGGTATGACCAAGGAAACCGTCATGCGAACCGCGGGCGCACTATGCCGCCTCTGGGACCGAGGGGAATTGGACCGTGTGCGCAGCGGCGATGGCGCGCAGAAGCTTTACGGCAGGCGCTTCGCCATGCACCTGTTGGCGCAACCCATCATCGCGAGGCGCGCCCTCTCCGATGACGTGTTGGCTGGACAGGGGTTCCTTGCGCGCTGTTTGCTGGCATGGCCGCACGGCACGGCAGGTAGTCGCCCCTACGTTGCCGAATCGCTGGGAACGGATCCGGCGATATTGCAGCTTCGCGCGAGGCTCCTGCGTTTGCATCGAGAATCGCTGCCGCTGGCCGACGGGAAAACGCAGGAGCTGGCGCCGCGGGCGCTGAGCCTTACCACCGAAGCCTTCAATCAATGGCGCGAGTTGCATGATGCGATAGAGGAGGGAACCGCCGAAGGCGGCCCCTTTGCGCAAGTGAAGCCGTGGGCGAGCAAGACCGCCGAGCAAGCCCTACGCATCGCCGGCGTGCTCGCCATGACTGAGAATTCCGCCGCCCGGCAAATCGAGGTCGAGACGATCCGCCGTGCCGGCGAATTGGCACTGTGGCATTTGTCCGAGTCCGTGCGCCTGGCCGGAACTGCGGAACTGTCACTGGAGGTACGCAACGCGGAAGCATTGCTTGGCTGGTGCCATGAAACCGGGCGGCAGTACCTTTATTCCCGGGCGGCACTACGATTGGGGCCGTCCTGTATCCGCGAGCGCAAGCTGTTCAGTAATGCCATGGCGGTGCTCGAAGAAGCAGGCTGGGCGCTACCCGTAGAGGGCGGCATGGAATTGGACGGGGCCAGGCGGCGGGACGTGTGGCGGATTACTCCTGCATCGGAGGACGCTTGATATGGGCGGCATCTTGGACCGCCTGCGCGCCAATTTAGGAAGGGCACCCGCTGCGACTCTCGCGACTCCTGCGACTTTTGTACCTCGGGTACCGGTAAGAGTCGCAGAGTCGCAGGAGTCGCAAGGCATGGACATCTCGCCGCAGCTCTCGCCCGAGCAGGAACGGGCATCACGCGAGGTGCTGGCGCTATTGGATCGACGGCCCGAAATCGAGCGGGCCTTCGTGACCCGCAACTGCGCCAACGGCGACCTGGTCGTCACCCTGGGAGTGCGATCCATCGGCACCTGCGACTTGGTGATCCCGGCCAGCCGATTGACTCCCGGATCACTGTCCGACATTGCGGCTCTGATCGAAACCATGGATGAGGTATCAGGGCGGGGACCGAAACATGCTTGAACGGCTCACCCAAGTCCCGTCATGGCCACTCCTCGAGAGGACCGCGGAACAGGCGGAGTTTGTACAGTGGCGGAGGGATCGGGTCTCGGTCAATCACTGCGGAAACCGGCGCGGCGATCAAGAACCACGATCTGAGTTCTTGAAACGCGAGGACGCCGAATCCCTCACCGGCATCACCCAGCAGCAGGTGTCGAAGTGGGCCAAGCGCCTCAAGGATGAGGGCACGCCGGCGCTGAAAGCTCGAGGTTGCGCGTGATCGATTGGGTCGCCGCCAGGGCAAAAGATTGGGGGCGGCAAGTCCGCTGGCTTTACTGCGGCAAGGACGGATGGCCACCCCGAACCGCACTGGCCCGGCTGATCGAGGAAGGTAATCACGGCGCAGGCGTGGCGCGCTATCAACAATACTTCCCCGAGTGTCTTTCTCCCGAGGCGCTGATCACCAACAACATCATTCGGCGTCTGGAATTGCGGCACCAGGAAATGTTCTGGATCCACGACGTAATCCGAAGCCGCGTGAAGCGAAAAATAGAGGTCATCGGCATTGAACATCGCGTCTACTACAACTGGCTCCATGCCGCGCATCAGGCTTATTCGAGCGCCGTTGCCGTCAATTCCTGATGCCCGGCTGCCGGCGAGTTACGAAGCGGCACGCATGGCGCTATCCGAATGCTCGCGCATCGACGAATGCCAATCGTGGGCCGACAAAGCCGAAGCGATGGCCAGCTACGCCAAGCAGGCCAAGGATGAATCCCTGCGCAAACTGGCCGACCGGATACAGGCGCGGGCTATTCGGCGCTGCGGGGAACTGCTGAAGCAGATCGAGCCGGCGAACGGAGCCAATCAGAACATTCGTGACGGCGCCGACAGGAAAGTTACGCGATCGTCCGCGGCAACCGATGCTGGCCTGAGCGAACGGCAGAAGGTCACCGCGCTGCGCGTGGCGAGCATCCCGGACGAAGATTTCGAATCGCAGGTCGAATCCGATTCACCGCCCACGATCACCGCACCGACCCCCATTGTCAGGAGACCAGCCCATGATTGACGCCCTGATTTCCGGCCGCCTGTACGGCCAGCCGCAGCAGAGACTCTCGAAGAACGGCAACCCGTTCGTGACGGCAAAGCTTCGAGTCTCGATGCCCAATGGCGAAACCGCCTTCGTCAACGTCATCGCGTTCCGGGAGTCGGTGGGCGCTGCCCTGCTGGCCCTGTCCGAAGGCGCGGCGGTGGCGCTGGCGGGCGAGCTCAAGGCCGGCGCCTACACGGCCCAGGACGGCACCCCGCGCGCATCGCTGGATCTCACCGCGCACGAAGTCCTGACCGAGTACCACGTGGCCCGGCGGCGCAAGGCCATGCAGCCAGAACGTGAACATGCCGGCGCCAATGCGTAACGCGAGCCGAAGGGGCTTTCCGGATCTCGGCAAGCAGCGGACCGCATGACACCCTCTGACATTAGCCGCGCGCACCTTCTGGATGCGATCTTCGGGGCCTGCCGTGTCATGGCGCGCGGCGATACGAAAACCCGGGATGATGTGGCCCCGGCGCTGCTGCTGCTGATGGAAATCGAGAGCTGCCTGCAGTCGGACTGCTCCGACGCTCGGGACGCTCCAAGATATTCAACGGAGTTTCACGCTCGGCGGTTTGCGAGTCTCGAGAGGGCGCTTCAGGGCTTCGATCCACCGCGTCAGATGGAAATCATTCAACAGCGCACCGGGCGCTCGCGCGCTTCGGTCTATCGGGATCGGCAGAAAGCGCGCCACTTGAAACGGATGGCCACGACCGAGTAGGCCGGTCTCAATTCGGTCTCAGTCTCAACTCTTTGCAGTTGCCGGTGATACAGATACTTGGCAGTTTGCCTGTCGTGCGCAAGAGAATCACATGTCAAGTCGCGGCAGCCCTGCTGATCGAGCGGGCGCATGAGATTATCGATGCGGCAAGCCGGAACGGTCGCGAGCTGGGCGAGAGCGAATCGGGGCGGTTGGATGAATTGTTCAAACTTGCATCCCTGCTCACAGCAACGAGGTATCAGCATGGTCGGCCGTCCGTTTGAGAAGGGCCGGTCCGGTAATCCGGGCGGCCGTGCGAAGGAGAACCCGGAAGTCAAAACGCTTGCGAGGCAGAACGCCCCGCGCGCCATCAAGCGCATTATCGAGCTGATGGACAGCAAGGATGAGCGCGTGGCCCTTGCCGCGGCCAATGCGATCCTTGATCGGGCATACGGCAAGCCGCGTCAAAACATCGACGCCCCGGCTGAGCACCGGTTCGTGGCGGAAATCCCGCTCGCACAGTTGACGACCGATGAATGGCTCTCTACGTGTAAACCTCAGCAACAGTAACCCGAGGCAGCCTATGCCCAACACCGTCAACTTTTTCGCGCCCAACATTGCCGACCAAATCGAATTGCAGCAGCGGCTTTCGCGTGCGCAGCAGCTAGCGCAGGCAATGACCGGGGAATCCATGACGCCGATCGATGCCGGCCCTCGCGGCAAGGCTTCCTGGACGCAGGCGCTCGCGAAGGCCGTGCAGGGGTACGTGGGCGGCAAACAGCAGCAAAACGCGGTGGATCTTGCCAAGCAACTGGCGCAGGCGCAGCAGCAGGGCATGATGAGCATGTTCCTGGGTCCGTCGGCTGCGCAGATACAGCCGGCCCAGACGGCACCGCAGACCACATCTCCGCAATCCTTTGCGGGCGCCGCGTCGCCGGCGCAGATGTCGCAGTCAGGCTTGCAGCAGCCGGACGCACCGGGCCAGCAACCATACTCGGGCGGATTCGTGCCCTCGCTCACCGGCAACCGGACCGGCGACATCGGCATGTTGGCGGGCATGGGGCCGGAAGGCTACACGAAGGCCGTGGCCGACCGGCTGTACCCGACGCCGACCGATACCTCCAAGCTGCTGCGCGAGGCCGGTATCGACCCGTCGAGTCCCACGGGACGAGAGCAGCTCGTGGCGATGCTCAACAAGTCCAGCTACATCGCCCCGGTGAACATGCGCGCAGGCTCCACGGCGCTCGATCCGAGGACCCTGCAACCGCTTTACAACGCGCCGGCGGATGGCATTCAGATCCAGTATGACGCGAACGGGCGTCCCTTCGCGACTCAGGTTCCGGGCTTCCGGGATCTGAACGCAGGCAACATCGCCGCCGAGACGCAGGCCAAATCCCTCAACACGCCCGTGCAGGCGCAGGATGCGATGGGTCGGCCCACGTTCATCTACCCGCAGGCATCGGGCCGGGTTCCCACGCAGGGCGCACCAGCGCCCGCAGGTGCGGCGCCGCCGTCAACCATGCCGCAGGTGCAGGGCGCGTCGAACGCCGCACAAGGAGCCGCCGGCAACGCCTACGGCGGGGGATTGCAGACCACCGCAGGCAAAGCCTCACAGGAGGCGCTGGGCCGGGGATCGGCGGATTTCGTCGAGGATATGCGAAAACAGGCGGACGCGGCTCTGTCACTGCGCAAGGGGTTGAAGGAATCGATCAACCTGGCGCAAGACGCCCCGCCCAATGCGCTGGCGCCGATGAAAACCAAAGTGGGGGCCTACATGATCGCGCTGGGCGCAGACCCTGCGCAGGTGAAGGGGTGGCTGGGCCTCGATCCAGGCGCCGCCGAGGCCATGAACAAGCTCACGGCCTCGATGGCCGTCAGTGGTATCAAGGAACTGACCAACCGGGGCACGCAGTTCGAGTTCGGTAAGTTCATGGACATGAACCCGAACGCGGGGCTTACCCCCGAAGGATTGCGCCGCGTCAGTCAGTACATGCTGCAATCCAGTCAGACATCCATCGATCAGTTCCAGGAATTCGCGAAGTGGCGCGCGGGCAAATCCCCGGATACATGGGCGATCGATTTCCCTGCGTACTGGCAAGCTAAAGTGGCGCACGACATCGATGCCGGCAAGTACCTGTCCACGCCGGCGCAATACTCGATGCCTTCGGGCGGATCGAATCTGCCGCCCATCGTGCCGAATGGGGCGCTACAGTACCTGTCGCAGCACCCCGAAACAGCGCCGGCCTTCAAGGCGAAGTACGGCTATCTACCGAGTCGGTGAGTGATGGCCGCCAACCCTTACGATCAGTTCGACGCCGCGGCTAACCCCTACGATCAGTTCGATCAGCCGGCGAGCTGGAAGGATCGAGTGCGGGCTGGCGCGGCCGGATTTAATCAGGGCGCGGCGTATCTGGCCACCTCGATCCCCGATGCGGCCGCGAACCTCATGAACCTGGGCAAGGCAGGTGCAGGTTTTACCTATCACGAACTCACCGGCAAGCCGATCCCGCAAGCTCTTGAGGTCAATTCCGGTGTCAGTCCACTGGGTGCGGCGCTGGCCGATGCGATGGACAACGCCTCACACGCTTACCTGCCCACGCGCGTTGATCGCCCCGACGATGCGGCAAGCCGCTACATCGCAGCCGGCACCAGTGTCCTGCCTGCGGCGCTCGCGGGCAGCGAAGGCTCGGCACTGGGCGCTCTTCGCAACGCCGCTGCTGCACAGATTCCGGTGGCGGCAGGTCAGCACGTGGCCGAGACCAAACCCTTTGACAGTGATGCGAAGAACGCTGCGGCCTCCATCGCTGCACAACTTGCAGCCGGCTTGGTGGGGCCCGCGCTCGCCGGCGGTGTGCGCGGCATGGTCCGTGGTGGCTCAGCAAGCCGCCAGGCGATGCAGGACACCATCGATACCTTTGAGCAGGCTGGCGCCGGCACGCCTTCACTAGGTCAGGCAACGCAGCGCCCCTCGATTCAGGCGATCGAGAACGTGACCGGCAAAGTCATCGGCGGTCAGGGCGTGTTCCAGAGAAAAGCTACCGCGCAGGCACAAGGTGTCTCTGAGCGCGTGCAGCAGCTCGTCGATGCGCTGGGCGGCGTGCGCAGCAAGGGCCAGGCCGGCTCCGCGCTTCAGCAGGGCATCGAGGACTTCAAGAATCGCAGCATTGGCCCCGGTGGCACCTACGAGCAATTGGACAATGCCGCGATGGCGGCGGTCCCGGCCGGTACTCGCGTCATGCCGTCGCGTACACTTCCCGCGCTTTCCCGGGCCGCTGATCCCGTGCCCGGCATGCCAGCCACATCGGCAGTGATTGCGGATGCGTACCCTGCGCGACTGGCGCAAGCGCTGATGGGCGATACGGCCGGTTCCCCGGCGGCGCCGATCACGGGAGCGCTGCTGGACGCGAACGGTAAGCCGCTGCAGACTGGCATGACCCCTGCCATGCCGCCCGGGGCGCCGTTTTCTGACTTTCGCACGATGCGCAGCCGCGTGGGTGAGCGGGCGTTCAAGGATTCAAACCTCGTGGGAAGCCAGGAACAGGGTGATTTGCGCATGGCCTACGGCGCGATGAGCCGCGACATGGCCGAAGCATTGCAAGGCACGCCGGCGCAAGTGCCCTTTGCTCGCTCGAACCGCTACTATTCGGCCGCGTCCGACCGGCTGGCAAAGCTGGAACCTGCGTTCAATAAGGCTACGCCGGAGGATACGTTCCAAAGCCTGCAGCGCAGCGTGAACGATGACAATCTGACGCAGGTTCGTGCGGTCAAGCGCTCCTTGCAGCCGGACGAATGGAAGGCGCAAGTCTCAACGATCACGGACAAGCTAGGCCGCGCAACGCCAGGTCAGCAGAATGCCGAAGGCAACGCGTTCAGCGCCAACACTTTCCTGACCAACTGGGCGAAGATGCGTCCGCAGGTGCGCAGCGAGCTCTACAGCGGATACGCGGGATCCTCGGGCATTTCGGAAGGCTTGGAGCAGATCGCCAAGACCGCCGAGACCATCCGCGCAAGCTCTAAGGTCATGCAGAACAACTCAGGCACTGGGCCGTTCCTCGAGAGCAGCCACGCGCTCCTGGGTGCGGGCGCCGCAGTCGTGGCAGGCAGGCCGAAGATTGCGCTACTGGCCTTGGCCCCTGCGCCGCTCAGCTATGTCAGCGCCCGCATGCTCACCAGCCCGTCGGTGGTGAAGTGGCTTGCTGATACCACGCGGTTGCGCTCTGGCGCGGTGCTTACGCACTTGGCAGGCTTGAATTCTCTCATCGCCGAGCAACGCGATCCGCAGATGAAAGCCGACCTGCAGGAGTATCGGGAAGCCTTGCAAGGGCAGCTTCTTCAGTAGACTATCGCCGGCCGCGGGTGTGCCCGCCCGCGCGGACGCCGTCATATGTCAATGAGGCGTATCGGTGTTTGTAGTGGGGTTTCAACGGGAGTACTCTTCCGTTCACGTGCGATCGCCAATCGATCAGGGGCAGGGCAGTAATACGACCGGTCGGCTATGGAGGCGTTGTGACCACACGAAATCTCACCGTTTCAATCCTTGCCATGTTTTGCATTGCGCTTACCGGGTGTGAATTGACCCGATCGCTGCAAGTTTCGCCCGCTAATCAGTCTCAGGTTGAATATCACGGCGGGGTGCCCTTGTTAACGTCGGTCAAACGCCATGGAGTTGCTGTGGCGCTTTTGACGCCACAATTCGCCAACCGGATTGGCCAATTGCCATCATTTAGAATTTGGGTTTTCAATCGGGGCACTAAAAGCTTAGATTTTTCGCCGGCTAATGTTTCGGTCTTTTCTGGAGAGACACCGGTAAAGATCTACACCTACGAGGAAATGCAAAAGCGAATTAGCCATGAAGCAAGCATGATGGTGTTTGCCGCTGCACTGAACGGGGCAGGGCGTGCCATGCAGGCGGGCGCGCCTTCACAAACCTATAGCTATGGAACGGCGAATGCGTACAGCTCAGGCGGTTACGCTACGGGAAGCTATTCCGGCACATCGACTACATGGAATCCAGCAGCTGCCGCGATGGCGCAGACTCAGATCAATGCGCAGACACAGAACCAAGTCGCATTGATTGCCGCGAATCGAGATGCTCAAATTTCAGGTGCTAGCACGATTCTTCGCCGCGACACGGTCTTGCCTGGCCAAACTGCCAGCGCAGAGATCGAGCTTCATTCCGAATCAATCAAAACGGGTAAGCCTTTAATTTTGCGCGTTACGCTGGATGGGGACTCGTACGACTTCGCGTTCGAGGCTGCACAATAATATTCGCAAAGACATCGTTGAGCGAAGGTTGGAAATGTGCTTCCCACGTGCTTCAACCTTCACTTTCACCCGATTAAGTATCATAGAAAATAACGTAATCTGTTGATTTTATTGGTCGGGGTGACAGGATTTGAACCTGCGACTCCTACGTCCCGAACGTAGTGCTCTACCAGGCTGAGCTACACCCCGAAGCGGATGACCGGATCAGTGCCGTCGGTTGACCCCGGATCAGTGCCGTCGGTTGACCGCGAACCCGGCGAGTTGCCGCAGGCCATCGGCGAACGGGCTCGAAGGGAGCGGGGCCAGCGCCCCAAGCGCCTGATCCACCTCGCATTGCGCGAGGCGGGCAGTGTACGTAAGGCCTCCCAGGCTTGCAACGGCGCGGCTGATCTCGCCGAGGCGGTCGACATTCCCCCCTCGGATGGCGGCCTGGATCATCTCACGCTGCCGGGCATCGCCGTGCTGCAGTGCATGGATCAGGGGCAGGGTGGGCTTGCCCTCGGCCAGATCATCCCCCAGGTGCTTGCCGAGGCTCGTCTCGTCGGCATCGTAGTCCAGTGCGTCGTCGATGAGCTGGAAGGCGGTGCCCACATGTTTGCCATAGCGGGCCAGCGCTGTTTCGATTTCCGGTGGCGCATCGCTCAGGACCGCGGCGACCTGTGCGCCGGCCTCGAACAGCCGCGCGGTCTTGCGGTAGATGACCTCGAGATACCGTGCCTCGGTGGTCTCCGGATCCCCGGCATTCATCAATTGCAGGACTTCGCCCTCGGCGATGGTGTTGGTCGCGTCGGCCATGATGCTCATGATGCGCATCCGGTCCAGCGACACCATCATCTGGAAGGCGCGCGAGTACAGGAAATCCCCGACCAGCACGCTGCTGGCATTGCCGAACACCTCGTTGGCGGTGTCGCGCCCGCGGCGCAGGGAGGATTCGTCCACCACGTCGTCGTGCAGAAGTGTTGCCGTGTGGATGAATTCGATGATGGCGGCCGCTTCGATCGATTCCCTGCCGGTATGGCCGCAGGCGCGGGCAGCCAGCAACACCAGAAGCGGGCGCAGGCGTTTTCCGCCAGCATGGATGATGTAGCTGGCCACCTGGTCGACCAGCGCGACCGGGCTGTGCAAACGGTGCTGGATGACGGCGTCGACTTGTTCGAATTCTGCGCTGACGAGGGAGCGTATCCGGTCCAGGTTCATGGCTGACTCATGGCTTGGTGCCATGTTACCGAAGATTGGGGCGGTTTGAGGCCCTTGTTGGCTACGCCAGGATGGGCAGCGATCGGACGCTCGGGAAGTCGCGATCGTGAGTGACCAGCGCATCGGCATTGATGGCCAGCGCACTTGCAACCTGTACGGCATCCGGCAGTTTGAGGCGCAACTGAGTGCGCAGCCGTGCGGCGCTCTCGGCAATGTCCGCGGTCAGATCGACGATCCGCCATGATTCCAGTACGGCGCGATATCGGCGTGCAAGGACCTCGTTGCCCGACTGCAGGGGGCCGACGAGAACTTCGGCAAGCGAGATGGTCGTGGTAGCCAACCTCAGGCGGCCTTCGACGTGTGCATCGAAAACAGGCTTGAATCGCTTCGTCACGCAACAGTACCGTACAGACCAGAGCAATGACGCAGGTGCGGTACCGAAGCATCCGGCCTTCCCCGATTGCTTTAACCCCTTGAATTCCCCACGGGAATTGACCGGGGCCGGGGTCTGGATTACACTTCGCGGCTATTTTTCGGGCCGGTGTGCCCCCTGATCTGGAGCCTTTCGACATGTATGCCGTGATCGCCACTGGCGGAAAGCAGTACCGCGTGCAAGAGGGCGGCATCGTCCGCGTCGAGAAGCTCGACGCTGCCGAAGGCGCCAGCGTGGAGTTCAGCCAGGTGCTGCTGGTGGGCGCGGGAGCTGACCTGAAGCTGGGCAAGCCGTTCCTGGCCGATGCGAAGGTGACTGGCACCGTGGCAAAGCACGGCCGCAACGACAAGGTTCGCATCGTCAAATTCCGCCGTCGCAAGCATTACAAGCGCGAAGGCACGCACCGTCAGCACTACACCGAGGTGAAGATCACCTCCATCGTCGCCTGATTTTCCCGGAGAACGACTTCCATGGCACACAAGAAAGCAGGCGGCAGCACCCGTAACGGCCGCGATTCCCATTCCAAGCGTCTGGGCGTCAAGAAATTCGGCGGGGAGCAGGTGCTGGCCGGCAACATCATCATCCGCCAGCGCGGCACGCAATATCGTGCCGGCGCGAACGTGGGCATGGGCACCGATCACACCCTGTTCGCAACCGCACCTGGCAAGGTCGAGTTCCGGATCCGGGGTGCCGAGAAGCGCACCTACGTCAACGTCGTCGCGAGCTGAGCTCGCGTGTGCGGGCCGCTCGCCCGCGCCGGATACCACAGAAGGGGGCGGGTCCTGTCGGTCCGCTCCCTTTTTCGTTGTGCCCCGTTGCGTGCGGCTGAAGGTTGGTTGTCATGAAATTCATCGACGAGGCGACGCTGAAGGTCCAGGCCGGCAACGGCGGACGCGGCTGCGTGAGTTTTCGACGCGAGAAATTCGTCCCCTTCGGCGGGCCGGATGGGGGCGATGGCGGAGATGGCGGCCACGTCCACCTGCAGGCTGTCGAGGGACTGAATACCTTGGCCGATTTTCGCATCCAGCGCACCTACAAGGCGAAGAACGGTGAGCCGGGCAGCGGCAACGACCGCTTCGGGCATGGAGGCGCGGACATCACCATCTCCGTGCCCATCGGCACCGTGGTCACCGACGTGGAAACCGGCGAGCAGCTGGGTGATCTCACCGAGGATGGACAGCGACTGCTGGTGGCGAAGGGCGGCAAGGGCGGTTGGGGCAACACACGCTTCAAGTCCAGCACCAACCGCACGCCACGCAAGGCAGGTCTGGGGCTGCCGGGTGAGGGGCGCACGCTGGCGCTCGAGCTGAAACTGATCGCCGACGTGGGTCTTCTGGGGCTGCCCAACGCGGGCAAGTCCACGCTGATCCGCGCGGTGTCGGCGGCGCGCCCGAAGGTCGCAGATTATCCCTTTACCACCCTGTTTCCGAACCTTGGCGTGGTGTCGGTGGGGCCGGGCCGGAGCTTCGTCATGGCGGATATTCCCGGCCTGATCGAAGGGGCCGCCGAAGGCGCGGGGCTCGGCATCCGGTTTCTGAAGCATCTGCAGCGCACGCGGGTGTTGCTGCACCTGGTGGATATCTGTCCGCCGGATCCCGATGCAGATCCGGTCGGGGATGCGCGCATCATCGTGGCCGAACTGAAGAAGTTCGCCAGGGACCTTGCCAGCAAGCCGCGATGGCTGGTGATCAACAAGATCGATCTGCTGGAACCGGGCGAGGTCGAACGGCGCACTCGCGAGCTGGTCCGGCGTCTGCGCTGGAAGGGGCCGGTCTACCGGATTTCCGGCGCCACGGGCCAAGGCACGCGGGAACTCGCGCAGGACATCATGGGGTTTCTTGAACAACACCCCCGCGCGATCCGCAAAGGGTGAAAGGCGAACCTCGCCGCAGGAGCCCGGACCGGGTGCGAATCAGCGGCTATTTTGCCGGGGCGAGTGAGCGGACCTGACGGGTCAGGCGGCTCTTGTGCCGGGCTGCCTTGTTGCGGTGGATCAGGCCCTTGTTGACCATGCTGTCGATGATGGGCGTGGCGGCCTCGAGTGCGGCAGCCGCTTCAGCCTGCTTGCCCGACTTCACTGCCAGGGTGGCTTTGCGGATGGCGCTGCGCAGGCGCGAGGTCGCTGCATCGTTCCGGGCGCGGTGAACCACGGCCTGGCGTGCGGCTTTTTCAGCGGATTTGGTATTGGCCAAGGAAAGGCTCCAGAAAAATCAGCCGCGTATTCTCCCCAGTCCATCGGCGGCTGTCAATCTCCAGTCTTGTCCAACGAGGTATGAGCCTGGAGCGAGTCGATCATCATCGAGGGATGGTGATCAACATGAACGAAGCACAGGTGCGCACGGTCGAGCAGGTGCGCGAGGTTCTTTCCGGTATCCAGGGATTGGAGTTTCGCCCCTCGGGCGACGACGCGCGGCGTTACGGCTGGATTGGCGCGGTCCTGAAGCGGGTGGGTTATCGGCAGCTCGAGCGCGCCGAGCGCGGGGTGGTGCGGGCGTACCTGAAGCACTTCAGCGGCTACAGCCGTGCGCAGCTCACCCTCGCAACGTTTGGTATCACAGCTTCGATGCCTCAAACACCAAGCCGTCAGTCCACGCCGTGTTCAAAGCTGTTACGATGAATTGACCGCCTGTGGCAATGTAAGCTATTCCTTGTACGCTGCTCGAACCATTTGGGCACCCGCTTCCGTTGAAACTCAACGAGATGTCGTAGACGTTCCCCCGCAGAGCTGGTTTTGCGAAACCGCTAAAACTGCAATTCACGCTGATTGCTCCTGCAATAGCGCCGCCACTGGCTACCGAAAATCTGACTGCGGCTAATCCGGCGGTCATAGCGCCGGACCCCGAGTAATTGCCGGCAAGAGTTGAAAGGCTAGGCGTGAGTTCGTAGCTACTATCATAAATGGCGCTGAATTTGATGACGTCGGTTGGGGTATATGTAAATGTCCCGCTCAGATCACTCTTGGCAGTATAGGTGTCGGCAACATCAACATCTTTCGACCCTGACCCTTCAAAATTTAGATCCACTCCATTGGTGGACGTGAACTGCCCGCTGTTTGATGTTCCGTTTCCTCGCAACACGCCGCCTAAAACGGCGTTATTGCCGGCTGACGAGTAGTGAAACCAATATGTTCCATCTTGCAGGATAAGCCCTCCAACAGATCTTCCGGCAGATGTGCTTCCTTCCCAGAGGCCTTCCGCGGTCCCTGCATCCGGAGGTCCGCTGATCGAGCTGCCGCCGAACGAATTCCTTCCTCCTCCGCATGCCATAAGCACACAAGAAATAATTACAGAAAGCAGGGTGCTGTAGCCACGCGAACTCATAGTCTCAGCAGACGTGTGTACCTGGCAAACTACTCTAATTCTTACCCGTGAATGAAATCGAGGCATATCGCGCCTGAGCGCCACGGGCAATTCTACATTCAACATTTACTTCGGAAGTATCGACGCGCCACTGGCCCTTGACGACCAGCGCATTTCCCTCCGTCCAGAAAGACGCCGTCCAATTGGACGGCGTAATGCCCTTACCGATCAAGGAAGCTTCGGATTCTGACTTGCACCAATCCCGCAACTCGCTTGCGGAATTGATGAGAGTATCCCGAGAATTCCCGATCGCCACGGGTCCAGTCAAGATGAAGGCAAATGCAGCGGAACCAGCTGCCACAGCTATTCTAGAGTACGCAACGACCATAATAGTCCCGGTCCTCCTATTGAACCGTCTTGTTTCGATCATTGACTACCAAATTCTTCTGCAAGTTGAACGAGTAAATCTTGATTTCCATCCCTATCACACCGTCCAAATTCGCGTAGCCTTGTAAAGACCAGCTCGAACCGGTGCTCGCAGTGGAATAGGGATAAACAGTCCCGTCCTTGGGATGAATTGTGCGTAGCTGCCCCGAGCCACTGACACTTACAGCGATATCGTTTCCAGTGAAGCCATCGAAATCCTGGATGCCGTCACCCAAAATCGCGAACGAATTTCCCATGTTGTAAGTGTTAACAGCGTTGCTGCGAGGTGTTACAACAATCAAACTGGATCCGCTGACAATTGCCAAGTCGGCTCCAGCAACGCCGTCCATATCGCTTACTCCGTTCACTCCGCTGGTCGCCACGGCCCAGGTCGTACCTATCAGATAGGATGAAGTGCCTCCCGTTCGCGGAGTCACCACTTTCAAATATGTTCCATTGACAATCGCGATCTCCGCGCCGGCAGTACCGTCCATGTCGGTGATACCTGTCGGGACGATCGACCATGTCGTGCCTATCGGATAGTTAGAGGTTGATCCCGTTCGCGGAGTGACAATCGTTAGATTGGTCTGATTGACGATCGGGATCTCTGCACCGCTACTGCCATCCAAGTCCTTAATGCCACCGGATGGGATGGACCAGGAAGGCCCGATGTTGTAGTCCGTCCTGCTACCCAGGCGCTGTGTGACTACCGTTAGATAGCTGCCATTGAGAACTGCAATTTCCGCACCGGCCAATCCATCCATATCGGTAATTCCGCCAGGAGCAACCGACCAAGCGCCACTGAACGCATAGCTTTTTGTGCTTTGTGTCTTGTCTGTAATGACCAATAACGCATTGCCAGCATTGACCGGAATTTCAGCCCCGGTAACTCCATCCAAATCGACAATACTGGAGCTGCTTCCAAATACCAATGACCATGAGCCGGAACTTATGAAATAGGCCTTCGTGCCGCCGCCGTTGCCTCTGACGACTGTCAAAGACGACCCGCTGTTGTATAGATTGTCCGCTACGCCATCTCCACTCACATCGATGGTGCCGATCAAAACTCCTTGAGATATGGCCGGCACTGCACCAAGTAACAGCAAACCGAGTGCGAGAACAATTCGGATTGGCGTTTTCAAGATTCTTCCCTGAATAACGTCTGACTGACGAATGGCTGAAGCCTACGCCGATCATGCGCGTAGTCAACCCCCAGCCTCTTCCAATGGCATAGGAGGCTGAAAGAGGGTGCGTGTTTCCAATGGCATAAGAGGCTGAAAGGTCCGGGATTGGATCGATCATCAACGGATGGTGATCTAGATGAACGAATCCAGGCTCGCAACGCTCGAGCAAATCCGGGAGTTCCTGGCAGGCACCTGCGACATGGTCTTTGCCATCCCGGCCGATGAACCCCGGCGGCGGGCCTTTGTGGCCAAAGTTCTGCACCGATTTCGCTATGACGGCCGACCCAAAGGCCAGCGGGGGGTGTTGTTCGAGTATATGCAGCGCTTGAGCGGCTACTCGCGCCAGCACCTGTCTCGGCTGATCGCCCAATACCGCCACCGACACTCCATCGAGCCGGCGAGCCGTGCCAGTCGGACCAGCTTTTCGCGCAAATACCAGCCCGCGGACGTGGCATTGCTGGCTCAGACCGACAGTTGGCACGACACGCTGTCCGGTCCGGCTACCCAGGTGCTGTTGCGACG
>JBGAGK010000009.1:0-143070 GCA_044226785.1 Steroidobacteraceae bacterium
TCTGCGCCACCATCGCGGGAAATCGCCCCAGGGAACGCCCCTGATCCCAGTATTCAAAGGCTGGGTGAGCCCGCAGCGCCGGCGGGGGTGCGTCCAGAATTTGACCCAGGGCGCGGCTTTCGAGGTACGTGCGAACCGCGTACGCGCGCTTCACGTCATCCAGTGGCACCGACTCACTCCAGATCCGTCGCAGTCGATCGCGCTTTCGTTCCCTCGCCGCCGGATCGTCGATGCGCGAGACGGAGGCGGGCACGGTGCACACACCACCCACGCGCCCCCGAAAGTCACATCTAAAACATCGGAAGAGCCCGCGATCGACGGCCACCCCGAGTGCGGCGTCGCGATCACTTTTGCCGCACTTCGGGCACCGCACCCGCTGCTGGGCTCGGCCGTTTGCCTTCAGCTGGATTCCCAGCTCGGCGAAGCTCACTGACGCCCTCCAGGGACCGAGAGCGTGCTGCGGCTCTGCGAGAGGCCCACGGACATTCTCAGGCCGCCTTGCGCTCACGCTCGTGGTTGATGATCGTGCGTTCGTACCAACCCTCACGCGGCCCAATGTGCACGTCACAAGGCGGGAGATGACCGGCTTGCTGCCATCGCCAGATGGTGGTGCGATTTAGACCGTATCTCTTGCTGAGATCACAAGGCCAAAGTACCCGTTCGGCTTCGTTTGTCGGATGCATGATGTTGAAATCTCCTGCACGTTGTTGCGGGAGCAATCAAAGCAGACCAACACAGCGGTGTCAGTACCAGAATATTCGGCGAGTTCAGTATTTGGAGGGCGGGCGGATCGGATCAATCGTCAGCAGCGCAGTGCCAATTCCCATTCGCTCGGGCCGCAATGGGCCGAATAGGAGAAGCAGGGGGCTCGGGTTCTGGCCAGTGCGCTGAGCCCGCTGTGCCATGATCAGTGCGGCTTGCTGGCGCGTCAGTTGAATTTTACGGTCGGGGTAGGCCGTCGCAATTCGCTTGTATCGTCTGACCAACTGCTCCACCGCGGGCCCGGTGTTTTTCTTGGTGCGCCGGAATCGCGCGCAGGCTTGCTCAACGCTCACGAACCGGCCCGGCGGTGCGTCATCACGTGCATTCCTGACGAACCACACCAGCTCGATATCGTCCGACTGCTTCGCAGGACCAGGTGGCCGGCCTCGCTTACGCATGTGGAAGTGCCTCGAGGTGGCGCGCCCACTTCATCAGCGCTTCACGCCGCTCGGTGATGTAGTCGTGCGTGTCGTAGGTCGTGATCAAGCCTGGCTGCGCATGCCCGAGGCACCGTTCTGCAATATGCGGTGCCACACCCAAGCGGCCAAGGCCGGTACGCGCCGTGCGTCGCAGGTCATGCACGGTGAATGCTTTGATGGAAAGCTTCTTCAGGGCATCCTCGTGGCGCGCCAGCGATCGGGTGATGAGCTTGGGGTCCGCAGGGCCTTCCTCACTGGCACCGGGGAACACGTAGCGAGAGCGACCGGCGGCGCGCTTCAAGTGTTTGAGTTCAGTGACCGCGGCGGGCACCAGGGGAATAACAAGTGAGGCCTCCGTCTTGGTGCGCGCGCTCGGCAGCGTCCAAGTGGGCTCATCGTCATCAAGCTTGAATTCTGACCAGTGGGCGAGGGCGAGCTCACTGCGGCGAACCGCAGTCCACAGGAACAATCGCACGGCGCTGGCCGTCTTGGGCGCCCGGTGGAAGGTGTCATCGGCAGTGGCGAGCAGGGCACCCAGCTCGGCATCACTCAAGGTTCGCTGCCGCGGCTTCTCCTTGCCACCAGGCAGAAATAGGAGCTTGACCGGGCTGTCCTCGACAATCGATCGGTGAATACCGAAGCGAAACATCTGCCCGAGTACCGCAGCGACGCGATTGGCCATTACCTTGGATCCGCGAGCGGTGATGCCGTCGAGCAGCTCCACCACCTCGCGTGCCTTGATCGTTCGCGCATCTCGACCCTTCCAGGTTGGCACCACATCGACATCGAGGAGCCGCTGCACGTAGTCGGGCTGCTTGCGGTTGGGCCTGATGTGCCGTTGCATAAATTCGCTCGCAAGGAACTCGATGCTGTAAGGCTTGTGACCGTTCGCCTCCACGGGCACCGCAGGAGCCCTACGCGGGGCGCGGGCGGTGGCGGGGTCGATGCCTTGCTCGAGGTGGTCTCGGTGCGCCTTCGCGCGCGAGCGTGCCTCGTGGAGCGTGACTCCTGGGTGTGCGCCGAGCGAGATTCGATTAGCGTGGCCGCGGTGCTTGTAGCGAAACAGCCAAAGCTTGGAGCCGGTCGGCGAGACCCGCAGCACCAAACCGCGCATTTCCGGATCGCTGATATCCCTCGCCGTGTCCTCAGCCTTCAGTGCGGCTACCCGTGTGGCAGTCAGGCGGGTCATTGTCGGGTTTGGAAATCCCAATTCATGGACACTTTATGGACACTCCTACCTGCAATAGGGTGCAGCGTAGTGCAACAGACCGCCAGTTGCAATGTGTTGCGAAGTGCCTATAAAACAGGGGTGGAAAGTGATTTCGGGTAGCTATCAGCGTTGCATGGTGTTGCAGAGCGTTTCTCGCCTGAACTCCATGGGGTGCAAGGGGTCGCAAGTTCGAATCTTGTCGCCCCGACCAATTACAAAAGGTCTTTTCCCGTACCGGCTTCGTATCCAGCCGCCGCGCAGGCAGCCGGTCCTGCCGATCATCCGAACGTAAACGCATACGCGCTTCGTATCCAGCCGCCGCGCAGGCAGCCGGTCCTGCCGATCATCCGAACGTAAACGCATACGCGTCCACACCACCCGGAAAGCGGATTTCAACGGTGTGATCGTCAGACCCGCCAGACAGCCGGATGATCTGGTACAGGCGATGCTCCTGGAGCATTCCATGTCCGGTTGCATCGACATCGGATCCGTGGCTTTCTCCAGGCGGTTTGCCGTCCAGCAGCACGGTGAATGGAACGGATGCGCCATCCACCGAAGCTCCCATCACGAGGTGCACGTCGCGGGCCCTGAAGCGGAACACGATGGAGCCCGGTGAGCCCGCAAGTCCGATCTTCTCGGGTGTGCGATTCCATTCGCCGCGCAAAGTCCACTGGTTCATCGCGAGACTGGCAGGTGAGTCCGAAGCGTGTGCCAGGTATCGGGCGGCACGCGCCGCACCCAGATAAGTCTCCGGTGTGATCCCGGAAATGCGGGCCGCCGGCGCGAGTACTCCGGCGGCCATCGGCGGCCGGACGCCCAATTCGGGCAGGTCCGTATGCCCGGCTTCCAGCAGCAACTGGCGGATCAATTGCTCGGATTGCGCGTAATCGCCTTCGCCGAAATGATGCCCCCGGATCCTTCCTCCGGCATCGATGAAAGAATGCGCGGGCCAGTACTGATTGTGAAACGCCCGCCAGATCCGATAGCCGTTGTCCATCGCGACGGGGTAGGAGATGGCGTAGTCGGCGATCGCGCGCTTCACATTGCCGGGATCCCGTTCGAAGGGAAATTCGGGCGTATGAACGCCAATCACCACCAGTCCGTGATCGTGATATCTGTCGTACCAGCGTTTGACGTAGGGCAGTGTGCGCAGGCAGTTGATGCAGGAGTAGGTCCAGAAATCCACCACTACCACATTGCCGCGCAGGTTCGCCGCTGAAAGGGGAGGCGAATTCAACCACTGGCTCGCTCCATCGAGCGAGGGCATGAACTCCGTGCCGGACGGTGATGAAGCGCCGGGCATCATCTGTGGAGCAAGTTTTCCGATCAACACCTGCTCGAGGCGGCTGGTTTGCGGTGACGACACCCGGGTCAGCGCGCCACGATCCCACCCGAAGGCTATGGCCACGACACCGCAAAAGACCGCCACACCCAGGGCGCGGCGGACCCATTCGCCCACGCCCAACGACCGCTTCATCGCTGCAAAGACCCGTCCACCCACCGCAATCGCAAGGCCGAGCGAACAGGCGGCCCCTGCCGCATATGACAGCAACAACAGCGAGGTGCGCAGGTTTGCGCCAGAAATTGCAGCACCTGTCAGCACCAATCCGAGGATGGGCCCCGCGCACGGCGCCCACAGCAATCCCGTGGCAATGCCCAGCAGCACACTTCCAGTGATGCCCGTCCGGGCCGTTTCCCGGCCTGCGACCAGGCGATTCCCCATCGCCACCACGGGCCGCATCAGGAATGCACTGGCTGTGCGCGATATCAACGTGATGGCGAACAGGACCAGCACGATCAGCGCCACGATCCGCCCGACCTGGTTGAACTGCGCGACCCAGCTTCCACCGACGGAAGCCAGAGTCGCGACCCCGGCAAAGGTCAGGGCCATGCCGCCCAGAATCGGCAATGTACTCGCCACGAACGGCCGATCTGCACGCGCAAATACGAATGGAAGGACCGGAAGGACACAGGGACTGACGATGGTCAGCACGCCACCCAGGAATGAAATGATGAACAGCAGCACGATTCGTCGAACCCCGCGTATTCCGTCGACAATCCGGTCCTGGCGAGTGGACCGGGCCGGTGGCCATCTTGTTGCAGCATACGCGAGGTATCGTCCCTTGCGCCCTTACAACGCCCCGGGGCAGGATCGGCTCGCCATTTGGACCGGCACATCGCACTGTGGTTTCATGCTTGGGTACAATGGACACCATGCGGGGCGATTCATGCCGGTGAAGCAGATCAGGCAGGCGATCATCGCCATACTTTCAGCCACGTTGCTTTTCGGTTTGCCTGAATCACGCATCCGGGCTGCCGAGGAGGGGAGTTCCTATTCGGCATCCGATTTTCTAAAGGTGCGCAAGTTCGATGCCCACGTGCATGCCAACACCACCGATCGCACATTCCTGAAGCTGGCCCGCACCGACCGATTCGAACTCCTGTCGATCAATGTGGACTATCCGGATTTTCCCCCGCTCGATGTGCAGGCGCATGTGGCGCAAGTCCTCAGGGCAGCCGATCCGCGGCGCTTCCACTTTGCAACGACTTTTTCCATGAAGGGCTGGGGCAGTCCGGGTTGGGCTGAACATGCGGATGCAGTCATCGAAGCGGCTGTGAAGCACGGTGCACTGGCTGTCAAGATATGGAAAAACGTTGGCATGGTCGAACGGGATGCCCACGGAAAGCTGGTGATGATCGATGATCCCGGGTTCGATCCGGTCATTGCGCGCATCGTTTCACTCGGGGTGCCGCTGATCGCGCATCAGGCTGAGCCGTACAACTGCTGGCTGCCGCTCGAGCAGATGACCAACGACGATGATCGCGAGTACTTCCGCGAGCACCCGCAGTATCACATGTATCTGCACCCCGACCAGCCCTCATACGAAGCGCTCATGAGCGCGCGGGACCGGTTCGTCGCCCGGCATCCCGAACTGCGGTTCGTCGGCGCGCATCTGGCGAGCCTGGAATGGAGTGTGGACCGGATCTCGGCCTTTCTCGATGCCTATCCGAATGCCAACCTGGACATGGCAGCACGCATGTCAGCCCTCCAGTATCAGTCGGTCCGCGACTACGACAAGGTTCGGCGATTTTTCCTGCGCTATGCCGATCGCCTGATGTATGCGACCGACACCAGCTTCAACCCGGACACAGATCCGGCTCAGTTCCGGAAGGACACTCACGATACCTGGCTGTCCGACTGGCGCTATCTTGCTACTCCGGATACCCAACATGTCAACTCGATTCATGCGGACGTGCACGGACTGGCCCTGTCTCGAACCGTGATCGACAGGATCTATTACCGGAATGCAAAGAGGATCTATACGCGGCAGCCGCCGTCGCCCATGTGAATCCGCGTATGGATGTCGTGATTGAAGAATCCAGGGTCGCTTTCGACACGACAGGAGGTTCGGCCCAGATGTGCCACGAAACGGCAGTACTAGCCAACGCGGCATGGATGGCAAATAATTGATCGCCTGTTCGAGGACACGGTGACCTGAACAGTGCAATCCTGAATCGGAGTTCAACTTGACCACTCAATCCAGTACCGCACGGCGACCCTCCGGCCGGGATTTGCGGAGGGCGCAGCGCGCCGCACCCCTGCCTGACCACCTGCGCCCCGTGATGCCCGGCATGCAATCCGGACGATATCGACCCTTGAGCGAGACTGATGTCCTCGCCATTCACCGTACGGCGCTGCGGCTGCTCAGTGAAGTGGGGTTGGCGGATGCGCCCGAATCCGGGGTTCGTATCCTCATACAGGCGGGTTGCACGCAGACGCCCACGGGACGCCTGCTGTTTCCCGCATCGCTGGTCGAGGATATGGTCGCGAAGGCGGGTCGGCGCTTCAAGCTTCATGGCCAGCACCCCAGGCATGATCTGGAGCCCTGGGGAACCCGCGCCTATTTCGGTACTGCGGGTGCAGCCGTCAACATGGTCGACGTCCATTCCCGCTACCGGCACTCCACCGTCCAGGATCTGTACGACATCGGGCGTATCGTCGATGTCATGGATCATATCCATTACTTCCAGCGCGCGGTCGTGCCGCGGGATATCCCGGATCCGTTCGAGATGGATTTCAACACCTGTTATGCATCGGTCTCCAGCACCACCAAGCATGTGGGGAGCAGTTGGGTGCAGCCTGAACATCTGGAAGCCTCCCTGCAGATGCTCCACATGATCGCCGGGGGTGAACAGGCCTGGCGCGACAGACCGTTCGTCAGCCAGTCGAACTGTTTCGTCGTGCCTCCGATGAAATTCGCCACGGATGCCTGCCGCTGTCTGGAGGTGGCGGTGCGGGGCGGCATGCCGGTGTTGCTGCTGTCGGCCGGACAGGCTGGCGCCACCGCACCAGCCGCGCTGGCCGGCGCCCTGGCCCAGGAGGTGGCCGAAGTGCTGGCTGGCATCGTGTACGTGAATGCGATCAAACCGGGCCATCCGGCCATCTTCGGCACCTGGTGCTTCGTTTCGGACCTGCGCACGGGCGCGATGTCCGGCGGCAGTCCGGAGCAGGCGCTGCTTTCTGCCGCTTCGGCACAAATGGCGCATTACTACGATCTGACCGGCGGCACCGCATCGGGAATGACCGATGCGAAGATACCTGACGGACAGTCTGGGGCCGAGAAGGCCCTGAACCATGCGCTGGTGGGCAACTCGGGCGCCAATCTGATCTACGAAGCGGCCGGCATGCATGCCAGTCTCCTGGGCTTTTCCCTGGAAAGCCTGGTCATCGACAACGACATCATCGGAGCGGCGCAGCGCACGATCAAGGGCATCGAGGTGAACGAGGAACGCCTGTCCTTCGATGTCATCAAGGATGTCTGTCTCAACGGTCCCGGCCACTTTCTGGGAAGCGATCAGACCCTGAAATTGATGCAGACCGAGTATCTTTACCCGGATGTCGGTGATCGCAAGAGCCCGAATGAGTGGGCCGAGCAGGGCGCCACCACCATCGAGCAGCGCGCACACGTGCGGGTCCGGGACATCCTCGCCCATCATTTCCCCGATCACATTCCGGAAGGCGTGGATGCTGCGATCCGCGAACGATTTCCGGTGAAGCTCGCAAGAACCGGCATGCGGCCGGCCGGCATTCCCGGATAGATCCGCATCATCCGGACACATCGTTCCATGCAATGCCCCTCACGCGCCAGTGTCGTCATCGTCGGAGGCGGCATCGCCGGCTGTTCCATTGCCTATCACCTGGTCCGGGCCGGGATCACGGACGTGGTGTTGCTGGAGCGCCGGCAACTCACCTGCGGCACGACCTGGCATGCGGCGGGTCTGGTCGGTCAATTGCGGGCCACCCGCAACCTGACGGAGCTTGCGCAATACACGGCCAGCCTGTTCCACTCCCTCGAAGCAGAGACTGGCCAGGCCACCGGCTTCAGGCAGAACGGATCGATCAGCCTCGCGCAATCCGCCGCTCGCTTCGAGGAACTCAAGCGCGGGGCATCGATGGGCAAGGGATTCGGCCTGGAAATCGACGTGCTGTCGCCCGGGCAGATTCTGGAGCGATGGCCCTTGCTGAACGTGGAGGATCTGGTCGGCGGCATCTTCATCGCCCGCGACGGACAGACCAACCCGATCGACACGGCGCAGGCCCTGGCCAAGGGCGCGCGCATGCGGGGAGCGAAAATATTCGAGAACACGGCGGTCCGGCGCATTCGGGTGGAGAAGGGACGCGCCACCGGCGTGGAACTGGAAGATGGCTTCATCGCGGCAGACACCGTGGTCCTGTGCGCGGGGATGTGGTCGCATTCGATGGCCTCGGACTGCGGTGCAGCGGTTCCGCTCCATGCAGCCGAGCATTTCTACATCGTCACCGAGCCGATCAGGGATCTGCCGCGAAACCTGCCCGTGCTGCGCGCGCAGGATGAATGCGCCTACTACAAGGAAGATGCCGGAAAGCTCCTGCTCGGGTGCTTTGAACCCGTGGCCAAACCCTGGGGCATGAAGGGCATTCCGGCGGATTTCTGCTTCGACACGCTGCCAGCCGACCACGAACACTTCGAGCCCATCCTGGAAGCGGCGGTGCGGCGTGTACCATTGCTGGCCGAAGCCGGCATACAACTTTTCTTCAACGGTCCGGAGAGTTTTACACCGGACGATCGCTATTACCTGGGTGAAACACCCGAGGTGCGCGACCTGTTCGTCGCGACGGGTTTCAATTCCGTGGGCATCGCCGCCAGCGGCGGCGTGGGAAAGGTGATGGCCGAATGGATCCGGGACCGGCGCCCGCCCATGGACCTTGCGGACATGGACGTGCGCAGGGTCATGCCTTTCCAGGCCAACCGGCGTTACCTGCACGATCGCACGGTGGAAACCCTGGGGCTCCTGTACTCCATGCATTGGCCCTACTACCAATACCGCACCGCGCGGGGCGCGCGCCGAAGCCCGCTTCACGACCGCCTGGTTGCTGCAGGTGCCTGCATGGGCGAGACGGCAGGCTGGGAACGGCCCAACTGGTTTGCCGCACCCGGGGTACAGCCGCAGTACGAGTACGCCTACGGACGCCAGAACTGGTTCGATGCGACCCGTGCGGAGTGCCTGGCCGTGCGCGATCAGGTGGCGTTGTTCGATCAGTGCAGTTTTGCGAAATTCCTGGTGCAGGGGCCTGATGCCTGTTCCCTGCTGAACTGGCTTTCCACGGCTTCGGTGGATGTACCGCCGGGCCGCATCGTGTACACCCAGTGGCTGAATTCACGCGGCGGCATCGAGGCGGACCTTACGATCACCCGGCTTTCCGATCACGAGTTCTGGGTGGTGACCTCGGCCGTCTGTCAGACCCGCGATCTTGCGTGGCTGCGGCGCCAGATCGATGAGCGAGGCGCGCACTGCACGGTGACCGACATCACCTCCGGTGTGGCCATGCTGGGGATCATGGGGCCGAACAGCCGCGCGCTGCTGCAGTCGTTGTCGGGTGCCGACCTTTCCAATGACGGCCATGGATTTGGCTGGTCCCGCACCCTGGAGATCGGCTATGCCACGCTGCGGGCCAGCCGGATCTCCTACGTGGGGGAACTGGGCTGGGAACTTTACGTGCCCACCGAACACTGTCTCGATGTCTACGAGCGGCTTCTGGAAGCCGGGGCCTCGCACGGTCTGCAGCACGCGGGCTACCACGCCATGGCGGCCTGCCGGGTAGAGAAGGGGTATCGCCACTGGGGCCATGACATCGGCGATGAAGATGACCCGTTCCAGGCAGGCCTGGGCTTCACGCTGGCCTGGGACAAGCCAGGCGGATTCCTGGGCAGGGACGCACTGCTCGGGCGCAAGTCCGCACCCCTGACGAAGCGTCTGGTCCAGATCATGATCGAGGACGCCTCGAAGGACTCACCCCTCCTGTATCACGAGGAACCCATCCTGCGTGACGGGCAGGTGGCAGGATCGATCCGCTCGGGTGCATGGGGCCATCGTGTCGAGCGATCCCTGGGAATGGGATATGTACAGCACGCAGAAGGAATCACACCGCAATGGCTCTCATCCGGCCAGTGGGAGGTCGAGGTGGCTTGTGAGCGATATCCGGTCCACGTGCAGCTTCGACCCTGGTATGACCCGAAGAACGAACGCATGAAATGAAATCACACGCCAAAGTCGTCGTCATCGGTGGCGGCGCCGTGGGCTGCAGTGCCCTGTATCACCTGACCCAGCTCGGCGTCCAGGACGTGGTGCTGCTGGAACGTGACGAACTCACGGCCGGCTCGACCTGGCACGCCGCAGGGAATTGCCCGAATTTCTCGACTTCCTGGAACCTGATCAAGCTCCAGCGCCACAGCACCCGTCTGTATGGCGAACTGGCAAGCCGCGTCGGGTACGACATCAATTACCATGTGACGGGCAGCATCCGGCTGGCCCATACCCGCGACCGGGTCGATGAATTCCGCCACGTGACCTCGCAGGCTCATGCCCAGGGCATCGGGTTCGAGATGCTCGACACGAAGCAGATACGCGAGCGCCATCCGTTCCTGGATACCCGGGATATTCTGGCCGGCCTGTGGGATCCGTTCGACGGCGACATCGATCCGGCCCAGCTTACGCAAGCGCTGGCCAAGGGTGCACGCGATGCGGGTGCCGAGATCAATCGCAACACGCGTGTCACCGCAATCCAGCGGCAACGCAGCGGGGAGTGGCTTCTGGTCACCAATCGCGGAGAGATCCGCGCCGAGTCGGTGATCAATGCCGCAGGTTATCGTGGAGGTGAAGTCGCAGCCATGGTGGGTGCATACCTGCCGATGGTCACGCTGGCTCATCAATACCTGGTCACCGAGGATATTCCTGAACTCCTCGCGCGTGGCGCCGCCCGTCTGCCTCTGCTGCGTGATCCGGATGTCAGCTACTACCTTCGGCAGGAACGGCACGGCCTGATTCTCGGACCCTACGAGAGTACGCCCAAGGCGCATTGGCTGGAGCGCATACCCGATGAATTCGCGCACCAGCTGTTCGATGACGAAACCGACCGGCTCGAAAGCTACATTCAGGCAGCCTGCGAACGCGTGCCCATCCTTGGCAGTGTCGGCGTGAAGACCATCATCAACGGTCCGATTCCCTATGCGCCCGATGGCAACCCCCTGATCGGACCGGCGCCGGGTCTTGCCAATTTCTACCATTGCTGTGCCTTCACCTTTGGCATAGCGCAGGCGGGCGGTGCGGGAAAGATCATCGCCGAATGGGTGGCGCTCGGGCGGCCGGAGTGGGACATGTGGCCGCTGGACTCACGCCGTTACCATTCATATGCGAACCACCGGTTCACCCTGGCCAAGGCGCTGGAGACCTACGGCAACGAGTATGGCGTGGCTTATCCGGCCGAAGAGCGCCCCGCCGGCCGGCCTGCCAAGACCTCGCCGGCTTACCCGCGCCTGCAGGCCAAGGGCGCATGCTTTGGAGCACGCGGGGGCTGGGAGCGGGCCGTGTATTTTCAGGAGGGCAGCAAGAAGTCGGGGCCTGAGTTGTCATTCCGGCGACCGGGGTGGCATGCAGCCGTGAAGCGGGAATGCGAAGCGGCCCACGAGCGCGTGGCTGTGCTGGATCTGCCGGGTTTCACCAAATTCGATCTGCGCGGGCCCGATGCAGCGCGATGGCTCGACCATCTGACCTGCAGCAGCCTGCCGCGGATCGGGCGTACCTCACTGAGCTATTTCTGCAACGAGCAGGGCGGCATCGTCACCGAAATGACGATTACGCGGTTCTCTGATGAGCATTTCTGGCTGATCAGTGCGGCAGCAGGCGAATTGCATGACGAGCACTGGCTCCGGGCCCACCTGCCACCTGGTGCATCGATCCGGCTGGAGAATCTTTCATCGCGCTACGGCACGCTGATAGTAGTTGGCCCACGGTCACGCGAACTTCTTGGGCAACTGACCCGCGATGATCTGTCCAACGATGCATTCCCCTGGTTGTCGATGCGGAAGATCGACATCGGCTATACGACGGCGATTGCCTTGCGCGTCAACTACGTGGGCGAACTGGGCTGGGAGCTGCACTTGCCGGTGGAACATCTGGTGTCGGTCTACGATCTGCTGCAATCGGCCGGAAAGTCCCTTGGTATCGCCGATTTCGGCCTTTACGCCATGGACAGCCTGCGCCTGGAAAAATGCTACCGGTCCTGGAAGGCCGATCTGACCACGGAATACACACCATTCATGGCGTCGCTCGACCGGTTCGTGAAGCTGGACAAGCCGGGTGGTTTCATCGGCCAGGAGGCGCTGCGAGCCGAGGCACAAGCTACACCCCGCGAGCGGTTCGTACCGCTGATCGTCGATGCCGCCGATGCCGATGCGGCTGCGGTATCCATCGTGTACCAGGGGAGCGCATGCGTGGGGCTGGTGACATCCGGGGGATTCGGATACCGGCTCGGACAGAGCATCGCGCTCGCTTATGTGCGCAGTGATCTGGCCATCCCGGGGACGCTGCTGGAAGTCGGGATTCTGGGCGAGAGGCGTACCGCGACCGTCGGCCAGGAGCCGCTGTTCGACCCCCAGAACCTGCGATTGCGCGCCTGAAGTGTCTAGCGGATGATCTTGGATGCGGTGGCCGACATCGCGCTTTCGATGCCTGCTGTCGTATAAGCCACCACGGCGAAATACCACGTCCCAGCGCCCAATCCTTCGATCGATGCGCTGGTGGTTCCCGAACCGCCAACCGTCAACTGCCTTCCAAGGGAGGACAGACTGGTTCCGTAGTGGATGCGGTAGCCGGCAAGATTCGTCAGCGCCGACCCGTCGGTGTTCTTCGACGGCCTGATCCACGACAGCAGGGCATTGCCGTTCCCCGTCGATGCCTTCGTGACCGTGATCGCGAATGCCGGCGTGGTCGCGCTGGTCTTCGAATCGGTCACCTTGATCGCAATATTCGAGAATTTGGCCACGTTGCTGGCTGAGGGTGTACCCGACAGCGTGCCGTTCGTGGTGTTGAAGCTTGCCCATGCCGGCTTGCTGGTGATGGAGAAGGTGAGACGGGCTCCGGCCGGCGCGCTCACCGTCGGGCGGAAACTGAAGTAGGAGCCGGCCTCGACCGACGAAGCAGGTGTTCCGGAGATCTTCACACTCGAGTTCGATGCGGCCTTGACCGTGATGGAAAACGGTCCGAGCGCCGCTCCGTGCACGCCGTCCCAGGACATCAGCTTGATGCCTGACCAGGTTCCGGTCGCCGTGGGGGTGCCCGACAGCGCGCCGGTGGCGTAGTTGTAAGCGAGCCATCGCGGCTTGCCCTGGATGTAGTACTTCACCGTCTTGGGATTCGCATTGGTGAGTGTGGGCTTGAAGTAGTAGGGCGCCCCGACCGTTGTCGAAGTCACCGGTGTTCCCAGCAGCGCAGCGCCTGCCGTCATCGGAAGAACCGCCACCAGCCCGAACAGGACAAATCTCAATGCGTCGCGTGCCATCAAACTCATCTCCATCGTTCTGCCATCACTTGCGCTGCCGGGTAGGGATTTAACGAAGCCCGGAGCCTCGATGCAATTGTCTCGATGAGCAGACACCCCGGCGGACAGGCACATGAACTCCGGGCTTTTCCCGCAGGAATCGGCGGGACCTCGAGTGAGCTGCTACGTTAAGTCAAATGAGGCGGGCTCACCGGGAGCAGAATCCGTGATCGCCATCGCATTCAGCGCAGCCGCAATGGCTGGCCATATCCGGTCAATTCCAGATAGCCATGCCCGGTGAGCGGGCCTTGTCGCGCCTGCACGGCGCCTTCCCAGTAGATGGCGCCCGTGGTTGCACGGGTGTCGTTTTCCTGGTCATCGAACAGCGGGATCAGATGAATCCGGCGATCGAACACCTGGATGATCCATTCCACCGGGTAGACTGTGCCGGTTTTCGAAGATCGCCAGTAGCGTTGAGGAATGAAGCGGACGTCCCGCGGCGCGGCAGTCCGCACCGTTCCATCCGCCAGGCGCAACGACCCGCCTGCCCAGCGCACACTGCCATCGATTGCGCGAATCCGGAAGGCCATCAGCGCCGACCCGTCGTCGAAATTGATGCCTGTCCAGTCCCATCCGGCCGCTTTCGCGTCCAGATATTCGCTCGACCATTCATGGTCCAGCCATGCCTCACCGTTCACCGCTTCAGCGCCGCTGGAATCCATCAGGGTGCCACTCACGGCCAGATGAGGGAGACTGTAGTAGTAGCTCGCTGAGGCGGGCGAGGGGCCCTTGCGGCTGAAGCCGGCATCGCCCTGGAGGAGTGGCGCCTGTGCCGGATTGAGCACCAGTTCGAAGGAAAATTCCGTACCCTGCATGCTGGCATGGAAACGGCCCGCTTCACGCCACAGTTTCCAGGCATCGATCCAGACGTCAGTCTCTCCTTCCATCGCTCCGGCGAGGCCAAGACCGGCGCGAGCCACCCGCTGTTCCTGGCGCAGACGGGCCAGGCGCGGATCGCTGAGTGCGGCGTGGGCGATGATCAGTTGGCGGGGCGTGAAATGACTGGGATTGCTTCCTGTCAATTCCGGGTCGGTGCGGGAACGGAAGAAGGTGATCTGGAAGCCCCGGGGCCCGTGCGCCCCCTGCAACCATCCCGTCACATACCACCATTCGGTGCGGAAGCCGGGATGAGAGCCATGATCCCGGGGAAAGGCGATGACGTATCCAGGTACGGCCGGGGCCGCTTCATCCGGCGTGGCCGACCGAGATGTTGCAGGCAGCAGCGCGGCAAGGCACCAGAAAAAGTGCATCGGAATCCGCCTCACCAGTCCTCCCGGACTGCCCGTATGGCATCCTCGCTGAGCGCATGTCGTCCGCTCACCAGTGCCGCAAGAGCCGATGCACCGATCAGGATACTTGCGATCACGCACAATTGTTGCACGGGAAGAACCAGGTCGATGCTCCAGTTGAATGACTGGCGGTTGATGACGAACACGAGCACTAGGCTCAACACCAGACCCAGAGCGAGCCCGCATGCCACACCGACGGAAGCACTGATCAGACCTTCGGTGGCCAGCAGGGCAAGGACCTGACGCTTCAACATGCCGACATGACGCAACACTCCGAATTCGGAACGGCGCGCGATGGCGGTAAAGCTCGCGGCGACACTGATACCGGTGAGACCCAGCACGACCGCCAGGATTTCAAGCGCATAGGTGACGGCAAATGCCCGATCGAAAATGCCCAGGGATCTGCGTTTGATATCCGTGCTGCTGCGGATCTCCAGCGCGCCACCGGCATCCAGACTGTGCCTGATGGAGCGGATCGCCAGATCTGCATCAGCGCCGGGTGCCAGCTGGACCGACCCCTCGTTGGCAGAAACGTCACGGCTGAGTTCCTCATAGAGGGCGCGATCGATGACCACGGCTCCTTCACCATGCGCATAATCCCGCCAGATCCCTGCAATGGTGAACGAAAAGACCCTGTCAACGACCGGAATCGTCATATGCTGGCCCGTGCGCAGGGAGTACCGGTCGGCCAGGGCCTCGGAGACCCAGACTGCATTGCCCGAAATCGGTCCGGCCGCCGTCACGAGCGGCAGGATGCGAGCCGGTTGATCCGACTGCATGTCGCGCGCGATGAGTGTGACCGGGGGTGAGCCCGCCTGAAGTATCACGGTCCGCGTGCGACGGAACTGCGCCCGGGCCACTCCGGGCAACCCGGCCACCGCCCGTTGCGCAGCCTGATCCCACGCAGCCGTATCACTGCCCGCAGGCAGGCGCACCTGGATGTCCGCAGGCAGCATCCGGTCAAGCCAATGGCCGAATGACTGACGAAACGAATGCACCATTACGATCATCGAGACCATGAACGCAAAGCTCACGATGATGGGTACGAGGCTGAGGAAAACAGTGTGCGGATTGCCGCGCAACTGAGCCAATGCGAGCCGCCATTCACCGGGGCGCATGTCCGGCAATCGCGCAAGAAGCAGCTTCGTGAGGCCAGGAATCCACATGACCGTGCCGAACAACAGCAGTGCCACTGACAGGTAGCCGGCCATGGGAAGTCCGTGAACGGCCGGAAGTGCAAGCAGCGCCGTACCGCTCAGGACCATGGCCAGACCCGGGATGAATGCGCGGTGAGGCCGCGAATCCTCTGCGACATCACCGGATCTGAGTCCGCGGGCCGGATCCCGCCGCGCCGCATGCCGCGCGGGCAGTGCAGTCGCCGCACAGGTGGCAATCGTACCGATCAGCATTGCCGCGACCATCGCCAATGCATGCCATTGGGGCCACGCGCCCCTGAGACGCAGTTGCATGTTGCCGAGATTGCCTTCCAGCCAGTGCACGACGATCGAAGCGAGCAAGGCCCCGATGGCCACGCCCAGCAGGGAGGCCAGCGCGCCAATCACCAGACCCTCTCCCAGAAGGCCTATCTGGATCTGTGCGCGCGCGAAGCCGAGGGCCCGCATCAATGCGATGGACTGACGTCGGCGCAACATGGCCAGAGACTGGATCGAAAACACGAGAAATCCCGCCGTCAGGAGAGCTACGAGCGCCAGCATGTTGAGATTTACGCGATACGCCCGGGTCGCGCCGGCGGCACGGGACGTCTCCACCGCAGCCGGGGTGGCAGCCACACCGGCGGGCAGGAGCGGCGAGAGTGAGGCCATGAACTCGCCTGCGCTCGTTCCAGGCTCGAGGGCAAGGTCCAGCCGGTTCAGGCGGCCCAGTCGGGCAAAGGTCCATTGCGCCGAGGCGATGTCCATCAATCCGGCTGCCTGCGGGTAGCTTTTCCCCGACATGACGCCCAGCACCTTCAATGTCCGCATGCGGTTGCCAACGGTCACTGAAAAGTCATCCCCTGCCGACAGCGACAGTTCCTGCGCTGCCGGATGACTGAGCCAGATGCCATTCGCTGCGAACAGTGAACGGACATTCCCGCTGCCGATATCGGCCAGCAGCGCTGGCTGGAGCACCGCCGCACGGAATACGTCGATACCGATGATGTGCAATGGCTTCTGTCGGCCGGGTACGGGTGCCATGACTTCCAGCATCGGGCTTGCGATACGCACCCGCGGATCGCGAGCCAGCTGCGGATACAACGATTCGTCGAAGCCGTCTCCGGAACCCCGGATGACCACATCCGCCTCACCGACCAGTCGGCGCGAAGCGGCCGTGAATTCGTCTACCGCAGTTGCATTGACCAGAAACACCGAAGTGCCCAGGGCAACGCCCAGAGCGATCACCACTACCATGATGGCCAGGCGCGCCGGTTGCTGGCGAAGCTGCGCGAAGAACAGGATGCGCAGCGCAAGCCACCCGGGGCGGCTGCTCATCCGTGTTCCACACCCGCCACATCGTGCGGGTGCAGACCATTCGCATCGAGCAGAACGATACGGTCAGCGGTGCTGGCCGCGGCATGTGAATGCGTGATCATGATGGCTGCACTGTGATTCATGTGGAGCTGGTTTCGAAGCAGCTCCAGGATTTGGCCAGCCGTGCGCGGATCCAGATTGCCAGTGGGTTCATCGGCAAGCACCAATGCCGGACGATGCACCAGGGCACGTGCGATGGCCACCCGCTGCAGCTCTCCGCCGGAGAGCTCCCGGGGAAATCGGTCGCCGCTCAGGCCAAGACCCACATCGGACAGCATCTGCCGGGTGCGCTCACGCCTTTCGGAATCCGCACAGCCCAGCAGTTCCAATGGCAGGGCCACATTTCGTTCCACGGTCAGGAAAGGAAGCACATGGAATGCCTGGAAGACAAACCCGATGGAGCGGCGCCGCAGCAGTGTCAGCGCATCGTCATCCAGGCAGGAAAGATCCGTGCCGCGGAAGATGATCCTGCCCGAATCCGGCCGGTCGAGACCCGCGATGAGGTTGAGCAGTGTCGACTTGCCCACACCGGACTCGCCCATGATCGCGAGGTATTCGCCTTCATGCAGGATCAGGTCCAGCTCGTCCAGCACCGGCGTCGACCGGCCGCCAAAAGTCCTGGTCAGCTTCTGGACATGCAGCAGGAGCTGATCACTTTCTGGCAAATCGCTCTGCCCACGCAGCGCGTTCCCTGTCAGGCTGCGTCCGCTCCGATCAGGGCCTTGACCTCGAGGAAATCACGAAGTCCATACTCGCCCCACTCACGACCGTTCCCGGAGCACTTGAAGCCACCGAACGGTGTCTGCATGTCGCCGGATGCGCCATTGACCGTGACCCGGCCGGCACGGATGCGGCTGCCGACGCGGTTGGCATGCGTCAGATCCCGTGACCAGATATAGGCGGCCAGACCATAGGGCGTGTCGTTGGCGATGCGGATCGCCTGCTCTTCGTCATCGTAGGGCAGGATGCACATCACCGGGCCGAAGATCTCCTCGCGCGCCACGGTCATGTCATTGCGCACACCGGAGAAGATGGTGGGCTTGACGAAGTAGCCCTTCGACAGGCCATCCGGGCGACCCTCGCCGCCGATCAGGAGCTTCGCTCCTTCAGCGATACCCTTGGCGATGTAGCCCTGGACGCGATCAAACTGGATCTTCGAGACCAGCGGACCCATCTCGGTGGATTCGGATTTCGGGTCGCCAACCCTGACCTTCGCGGCGGTCGCGCGCGCCAGTTCCTCGACTTCGGCCAGCCGTGACCTGGGTACCAGCATGCGGGTTGGAGCATTGCAGGACTGTCCGGTATTTTCCATGACGTGCAGGACCGATGCCTTTACGGCCCGCTCGAAATCCGCATCCTCGAGCAACAGGTTGGGCGATTTGCCCCCCAGTTCCTGGTGAACACGCTTGACCGTGGGCGCTGCGAGCCTTGCCACTTCCGTGCCGGCACGGGTGGACCCGGTGAAGGAAACCATGTCCACATCAGGATGCGCCGCAAGTGCCGCCCCCACGATGCTGCCTTCCCCGTTGACGAGATTGAACACGCCAGCCGGCACGCCCGCATCGTGCATGACCTCGGTCCACAGCGCTGCACTGAAGGGCGAGAACTCGGATGGCTTCAGCACCATGGTGCAGCCGGCTGCCAGCGCCGGAACGACTTTGGCCGCGATCTGGTTGATCGGCCAGTTCCAGGGAGTGATCAGTGCGCACACACCAACGGGCTCGTGGACCAGGCGTGCCGGTCCCTGACGCTCCTCGAACCTGAAGCGTTGCAAGACGTCGATCATGGCCTTGATGTGTCCCGTCCCCACGCCCGCCTGACCACCCTTGGCAAGGGTGAGGGGGGCGCCCATTTCCTCGCACATGGCCAGAGCGATGTCGTTGTATCGCTTCTTGTATTGATCGAGAATCCGCCTCATCAGCGCCAGGCGCTCGGCTCCCGAGGTGCGGGAATACCCCTCGAAAGCACGCTTCGCGGCCGCGACGGCGCGTTCTGCATCCTTCACCCCACCCAGGCTGATGACACCCGCCGGGCTTTCCGTGGCCGGATTGATGACCTGGTATTCCTTGCCCTGCAATGGCTCGACCCATTGGCCATCGATGTAGAACTTGCGAAAGTCATAGCTCATGACGAACTCCTCGAGGTGCGGCAGGAAGTCATTTTACCCTGATCACACCCGATTGCGGATACCGTACACGGACCTGTGCATGCGGACTGGTCCTGCCCGGGCTCGGGGCAGGACTGCCAGTCATTTCCTCGCCAGGCGCTACAATGAGCCACATGAATCAGTCCGAGCCCCGCAAAGTCCGCATCCAGCAACTGTCCTGCCACCGGGACCCCCGTGGAAGCCTGTTCGAACCGCTCGACGTCGATGGGCTTTCACGACAGCGCAATGCACATGTCGTCCTGACTGCCCCTCACCAGATCCGGGGCAATCACTGGCATCGGCGGTCGACCGAGACGACTGTAGTCGTCGGGCCGTGCCTGGTGAGGCTCAAGGAGCCGGATGGCCTGCGGGACGTGCTGGTTCCGGTTGACGAGATCTGGCAATTCACCCTGCCGCCGGGCGTGGTCCACGCCTACCAGAATACCGGGGAAGGGATCATGGTCCTGATTTCCTTTGCCAGCGAAGTCCACGATCCCGATGATCCGGATACGGTACGCGAAATCATCCTCCAGACGTGAATGGCCGCCTCCGCGATGCCCGTCTGCGGCATCGCACGCCGGCCATCCCTCAAAGTGATACCGAATACTGCAGGGGGATGCCCGCCACTTCATAGCCGCGCCGAAAATCACGGATGTGCTTTTCCATCCAGCTGCGGGCGTCCTCGCGGCGGCGCTTGCGGATGGCATCGAGCATGGCGGACTGTGCCGTGATGATGCGGGCCCGGGACTGCGGGACGGCATCGATCATGCGCGAAAGGATGGGCGCCAGCAGTTCGTTGAGAGGTGCCTGTGACATGGCCAGCACCGGATTGCCACTCCCGGCTGCCACCGCGGCAAAGAAGCGAACCACTGCGGCTACGCAGGCCTGGGTATCATCGGCACAGCGGGCGAATTCCTCCGCGGCTGAAGCCAGCGCGGCCAGATCGCCCTGGGTTCGGCGCTGCGCAGCCAGTTCTGCTGCTGCCGGCTCCAGCGCCATCATGGTTTCCCACAGGTCCAGGAAAGTCACATCGTGCAGTGCCATGGCCCGACTCACGCCGGAGCTGACCAGTTCCGGCCTGGGGACGGTCACGCGCAGACGCTTCGCTCCTCGATGGCGCCCGAGGAGCCCATGGATCTCCAGTTCGCGGATTGCCTCGCGCACCGTGGAACGGTTGACGCCGAATTGTCGTGCCAGATCGGTTTCGGAGGGCAGGGCGTCCCCGGCACGAAGCTCACGCTCGACGATCTTGCGCTCGATGGCGTTGGCGACCTGACGGTATGCGGGGCTGAAGGCAACCGGCTCGAACAGATCGCTCATGGCACGTCGCCAAACAGTTCCCGGCCGACCAGCATGCGGCGGATTTCCGAGGTGCCGGCGCCGATCTCATAGAGCTTGGCATCACGCAGAAGCCGTCCGGCAGGATAGTCGTTGATGTAGCCATTGCCTCCCAGCAACTGGATCGCATCCAGTGCGACACGGGTTGCGGCCTCCGCACAGAACAGGATGCAGGCAGCGGCATCCTTGCGCGTCGAGGCCTTGCGGTCGCAGGCCTTCGCAACGGCATATGCATAGGCCCGGCTGGAGTTGAGTGATGCATACATGTCCGCAAGCTTTCCCTGCACCAGTTCGAAGGTTCCGATCGGATTCCCGAACTGGCGGCGTTCGCGGACATATGCCAGGGCTACATCCAGTGCGGCGGCCATCAGTCCCAGCGGGCCACCGCTGAGTACCAGACGCTCATAGTCCAGACCCCTCATCAGAACACGCACGCCTTCGTTGAGTGTGCCAAGCAGGTTCTCTGCTGGCACTTCCACGCCATCGAATACCAGCTCACTGGTGCTGGAGCCACGCATGCCGAGCTTGTCGAGTTTCTGGGCGGGCTTGAATCCCCGATAGCCTTTCTCGACCAGGAAGGCGCTGATGCCGCGTGACCCGGCAGCCGGTTCGGTCTTTGCGTAGACCACCAGCACGTCGGCATCCGGTCCGTTGGTGATCCACATCTTTCGTCCGTCGAGCACATAGTGATCACCGCGCGCCACGGCCCGCAGCTGCATCGAAACCACATCCGATCCGGCGCCCGGCTCGGACATCGCCAGTGCGCCAACGTGCTCTCCACTGATTAGCCTGGGCAGGTAGCGCCGCTTCTGGGCCGTGTTGCCATTCAATGCGATCTGGTTCACGCAGAGGTTCGAATGTGCGCCGTAGCTCAGACCCACCGCGCCCGAAGCCCGGGAGATCTCCTCCATGGCGACCAGATGAGCCAGATAGCCCAGCCCGGTGCCACCATCGGCCTCGGACACCGTCATGCCCAGCAGGCCGAGATCACCCATCTGGGGCCAGAGATCCCGCGGAAATTCGTTGGTCCTGTCGATCCCGGCAGCTCGTGGCGCAATCTTCTCCTGCGCGAAGCGGCGAACCTCCAGGCGAATGGTCTCGATGGTCTCGCCCAGATCGAAGTCGAACTCACGATGTGCCGCGACCATTGTCAAAACCTCGATTTGTGTTAGATAATCCGATTGTCCGACAATTATGCCCGAACCCGACAGGGGTGACAATCGTGCAATTGCCAAGCGCCGTAGATGCCAGATCCGCTGAATTCGCTGCCAACCAGGCGCACATGAGCCAATTGGTGAAGACCCTGCGCAGCGAAATCGCCCGCAATGCGGCTGGCGGCCCGGAGACCGCCCGGAAGAAGCACCTGGCCGCCGGCAAGCTCCTGGTCCGTGACCGGGTCCGCCTGCTGCTCGATCCCGGATCGCCGTTCCTCGAGTTGTCTGCGCTGGCCGCCCATGGTCTTTATGGAGGCGAAGTGGCAGGGGCCGGGATCGTGACCGGCATCGGCAGCGTGAGTGGGCGACCCTGCATGGTGGTGGCGAATGACCCGACGGTGAAGGGCGGCACCTACTACCCGATGACCGTCAAGAAGCATCTGCGAGCACAGGAAATCGCCTCCCAGCACCGGTTGCCCTGCATCTACTTGGTGGAAAGCGGCGGAGCCTTTCTGCCGTTGCAGGACGAGGTATTTCCGGATCGCGAGCACTTCGGCCGGATCTTCTACAACCAGGCCGTATTGTCGAGCCAGGGTGTGGCACAGATCGCAGTAGTCCATGGTTCGTGCACTGCAGGGGGCGCCTATGTGCCCGCCATGTCCGAACACGCCATCATCGTGCGCAACCAGGGAAGGATCTTTCTGGGCGGACCGCCGCTGGTTCGGGCGGCCACCGGGGAGGAGATCGACGCGGAGACTCTCGGCGGCGCCGAGGTGCATTGCAGGCAGTCAGGGGTTGCCGATCATTACGCACAGGATGACACTCACGCGCTCGCCCTGGCCCGGCGCGCCGTGGCAACCCTCCGGCCCCCAGCGAGCGACACACCCGCCGCCTCGCCACGGCCGCCGCTCCATGATCCAGCGGAAATGTACGGCATCATTCCGGCCAGCACACGCAAACCTTATGATGTACGAGACATCATCGCCCGTCTCGTGGACGGCTCCGAACTGGATGAATTCAAGGCGCTGTATGGAACGACCCTGGTCTGCGGCTTTGCCCACATCGGCGGCTACCGGGTCGGAATCCTGGCCAACAATGGCATCCTTTTTTCCGAAAGCGCACTCAAGGGCACACACTTCATCGAACTTTGCTGCAGGGAATCGATTCCGCTGCTGTTCCTGCAGAACATCACCGGCTTCATGATCGGACAGAAGGCAGAAGCCGGAGGCATCGCCAAGGACGGTGCAAAACTCGTGACCGCGGTAGCCTGTGCGGCGGTGCCCAAGCTCACCGTGGTCATCGGGGGCAGCTTCGGCGCAGGCAACTATGCAATGTGCGGACGCGCCTACGGCCCGCGCTTCCTGTTCCAGTGGCCCAATGCGAGAACATCTGTCATGGGTGGGGAGCAGGCGGCATCGGTGCTTGCGACGATCCGCCGCGAGGCGCTGGAGCGAACCGGCAAGCAGTTGGGCAGCGAGGAAGAGGAACGCATCAAGGCGCCGGTGCGCGAACAATACGAGCGGCAGGGCAATCCCTTCTATGCATCGGCCCGCCTCTGGGATGACGGCGTGATCGACCCTCTGGATACCCGCCGTGTCCTGACCCTCGCCTTGTCACTGGCGGCCGCCCAGCCTGTCATGGACACCCGCTTCGGCGTATTCCGGATGTAAGGAACCGACATGATGCAGCGTCTCCTGATCGCCAATCGCGCCGAAATTGCCTGTCGCATTGCGCGTACCGCGCGCCGCATGGGCGTGACCAGCATTGCAGTGTATTCGGATGCTGACCGTGGTTCCCGGCACACCCGTGAATGCGACGAGGCGTTTCATCTGGGTCCGGCGCCCGCAGCACAGAGCTATCTGGACATGAGCCGGATCCTCTCGGCAGCGCGTCGGGCGAATGCACAGGCCGTTCATCCAGGCTACGGATTCCTGTCCGAAAATGCCCGGTTTGCGCAGGCCTGCTCGGACGCCGGTCTGATTTTTGTGGGGCCGCCAGCCGCAGCCATCAATGCCATGGGCTCCAAGAGTGCCGCAAAGGCTGCCATGGCCGCTGCAGGTGTACCCGTGGCACCGGGGTATCACGGCGATGACCAGAGTGTCGATCGCCTGCTGGATGAGGTCCATCGTATCGGCTTTCCGGTAATCGTGAAGGCAAGCGCAGGGGGCGGCGGCAAGGGCATGCAGGTCATCGAGACTTCTGCACAAGCGCGCACGGCGATAGAAAGCGCCCGCCGGCTCGCACTTGCCGCTTTTGGCGATGACCGTCTGCTGCTGGAGCGCTATTTTCGCAATGCGCGACATGTCGAGGTCCAGGTCTTTGCCGATTCGCACGGCGATGTACGCACGCTGTTCGATCGCGACTGTTCCGTACAGCGCAGGCACCAGAAGGTGGTGGAGGAGGCTCCGGCCCCGGGGCTCGAAGCCGGCACCCGCGCGGCCATGGCGGAAGCAGCACGAACGGTTGCGCGCTCGATTGGCTACATCGGCGCCGGCACCATCGAGTTCCTGCTGGACGAGGGGCACGCGTTTCATTTCATGGAGATGAATACCCGTCTGCAGGTCGAGCATCCGGTGACTGAAATGATTACGGGAGTCGATCTGGTCGAATGGCAGCTGCGCGTGGCGCGGGGAGAGCGTCTGGCGGACTTTGCGCCGGCACTTGACCCCAGGGGATCCTCGATCGAAGTGCGTGTATATGCCGAGGACCCCGCGAACGAATACCTGCCCAGCGTGGGCAGTCTGCAGCTGATGAGCTGGCCTGAACAGGGGAGTGGCCTGGGAATCCGGGTGGATGCCGGCGTTGAACACGCAGACGCAGTCACCTCCCATTACGACCCCATGCTCGGCAAGATCATTTCCTGGGGTGAGAGTCGCGACATTGCGATCGACCGCCTGCAACGTGCACTTGCCCAGACATACATCGTGGGGGTGAGAACCAATCTGGTCCTGCTGGACAGCATCCTGCGGACGAACGCATTTCGCGATGCGCAGCTCAGCACCCGATTCATCGAGGACCATATCCAGCACTTGCCGATGACGCACGGCCCGGCCACGGCCCGGGATCTCGCGTTGCTCGCCCTTTGGTATCAACTGCGAATTCCGGGCGGGATCTCCTCTGCCTGGTCGCAACGGGATGGCTGGCGACCCGGTGCTGCATGCCGCAGCCACTGGAGCCTCGACAGGAGCGAGGTCGTCATCGAGGCCCGAAGCGAGTCGGACTTTCATGCCCGCATTGATGAGGAAGACTTCGAATTCTGTGCCCCACAGGTCGTGGATGGGCAGCTGCATGTACAGGTTCAGGGATGCCTGGTGCATGCTCTGGTCTTTGCAGATGGCCGCCAACTGCATCTGTTCGAGGGCGGGCGGCATGTGTGCGCAATCCAGCATCTGGTCGAGGATTCGCTTGAACCGCACCATGAGAATGACGAGGGTTCGCTGACCACACCGCTGCCGGGAACCGTGGTTGCCGTGCATGTGAAGGCAGGAGAGGACGTCAAGCGAGGTGCACCGCTCGTGACGGTGGAGGCCATGAAAATGGAGCACACCCTGACGGCGCCTCATGATGGGCGCGTTGTCCGCATGACCCATGCGGTGGGTGAGCGCGTGTCAGAAGGTGCGGTACTGGTCGAACTGGCCTGACCGGCAGATGCTGGACAGCTTCACCTGGCCCGGGCGTGGGCGGGCGCGTCGCTGACTGGCGGCAGCATGATGCGGAACCGGGTTTGCAGTCCCGGCTTGCTTGCAAGTGCCACACGGCCTCCCAGCTGTGCGACATGCCGGCGCACCAGCGCCATACCGATGCCCCGCCCCACGTCGACAGTGGGATTGGGCACCGTGGAAAAGCCATTGCGGAATATCAGCTTGATTGCCTGGCGTGAAGTCAATTGGGCAGCCGCCTCGGCAGTCATCAAGCCTCTTGCCACGGCAGTCGCCCGAAGCTGGTCGGAATCCAGTCCACGGCCATCATCCTCGAAACTGAGCTGACAACCCTGATCCGCGAGCAGGTGGAACCGCAGGCGCAGCCTGCCGATGGCTGGCTTGCCGGCTGCGATCCGTTGTTCTTCGGGTTCGATGCCATGCATGATCGAATTGCGGATCAGCTGGATCGCGATGTTCTTGATGACACCCTGGTAGGCGCCGGGCACATCCGCGAGACCCTGACAGCCCAACTCCACGGAACATCCGTGGGATTGCGCCATGTGCTCTGCAAGAGACTGAAGCGCCCGCTCGAGTCTGCCGGCCGGCGGGGTTCGGCTGACGGTCACCGTTGGAGGCAATCCGGCTGCAGCGCCCGTTGAGGAAGCGATGATGGCTTCAAGCCGGTCCGGTGCGATGATTTCCGTTCCATTGTCCGTACAGGGAGGTCTCTGCGCGTCAGTCGCGGTTTCGGCCGGGCCGGGCGCAGACGCCGGACCGTGGGCCGGCACGAGGCTCGTCATGCTGCGCATGAGCGCCAGCTGGGCAAACAGATCGTCCAGCCGTGCGGCGAGAGGCAGAAAGTCGGAGCCCGACAGATTCGGATGGAGCTTGAGTTCAGCCACTGCATCCTCGAATACCTGCGCCAGTCTCTCGATCGTCTCCAGTTCCAGTGCCTGTGACTGTTGCCTGATCAGCGCCGTCGCCTGCAGGATCTCGTCCAGCTTAATGCGGAATGCATCACTGGTGCGGGCGGGTTTCTTCAGCACTGCGGTAATCGTGTTCACCGCGATATCGCTGCGGCGCAGGAATCCGAAAAACCGGTCCGCTCCCACCCGTACGATCCCCGCAAGGCAGGCCGACTGCGCCCGTGAGTACGCTCTCAGCTCTTCCAGCTCGTGCTCGGTCTCGACCTTCTGGCTGATGTCCGTCACTGTCACGATCCAGCATCTGGCATCCGCCAGGGTCACGATCCGCCGGAAGGCAAAGCACAGGAATCGGCTCGACACTGCGCCATCCGGTCCGGAAATTCTGGCCTCCACCTGCTGCAGGGGATTCGACCCGTTCAGGTCCGCCGGGGCATCCACGGCGCACATCCTTGTCAGAAACCCATCTGCCGCCGGGTGCAGATGTGGAGGCAGAATGCCCTCGAGCAGCTGGTCGAATGCAGTGTTCACCAGGTTTCGTCGCTGGAAGAGGGCTTCGGTGGCTCGTGTAACAGGGTCCCTTATGCGAAGGTCATGATCGAGGACAAACAGTCCCTGCGGGAGACCACCCAGTATTTCCTCGTGCACACGGGCGGACCTGGCAATGGCCTCTGCCTTGTCGCGTTCATGGCGCTGTCTGGATATGAGCATCAGTGGAAATCTGGCACAGGAGCCCGATCGGGAGTTCGGACCTTCGTCACAGGCAATCCAAGAGACATATTCCATGCGCGCATTGCTGTGATACGCATCACAGGTGCCCGCCGGTCATCTTCAGGCGGCCTTGGTCTCTGCGATCAGATCGGCCAGCAGTTCATCCGTGCACGAGTACCGGGCATTGAGTTCCTTGGCCATCAACCGGTTGAGGATGGGCTGCTGGTCGGCAAGCTCGGCAGGCAGTACAGGGACGGGCGATTTGGTGTGCTGGGACATGATGGCCATGGCGCTGCGCCCAAGATAGGGCCGTGACCCCGTGAGCATCTCGTGAAACATCACGCCAAGGCTGTATATGTCGGTCCTTGCATCAACCGGCAGGGCCTGTGCCTGTTCAGGGCTCATATAGAAAGGGGAGCCCAGCACCTTGCCTGCGCCGGTAGCGCTGCCATCGTCCTCCGCACGCCTTGCCAGGCCGAAGTCGATCAGGACGGGCGAGTTGTCCTCGCGAAGCATCACGTTTGCAGGTTTAAGATCCCGGTGATAGATGCCGAACACATGGATCACCCGAAGCGCCTCCGCGATGGCGCGAAGGTAGTATCGGCTCTCCTCGACCGACAGGGGATTGCGCAACCGGTCGCGCAGATCACCGCAAGGAAAGTACTCCATCGCCAGAAACAGGTGCCGTGGCAGAGTCCCGAAATCATGGATCTGCACGATCGACGGATGCGAAATGCTGGAGATGATCTCGTACTCGCGGACAAATCGCTCTGCATCCTGCAGTTCCTGCGCACTCTTGCCGGTCTCCATCACCTTGAGCACCACATTGCGGGCGCGCTTCTGCGACCGGGCGAGATAGACCGACGAAAAATTGCTGGTCGCGATCTCCTTGAGCACCTCGTAACCCGGAAGCGAGAACCCCGGTGCCGGGGGCTGTGCGGCCTCCAGGGCTGTTTGCGCCGCGCGCGCCGCCGCCTCACGTTCGGCGCAGGCTTCACTGACTGCCAGCAGAAGGCTCTCGCGGGTCAGACTGCCCAGTGGCAGGTAATTGCGGGCACCGGATCTCAGCGCGCGAACGGCCGACAGTTCGTTGCCTTCCCTTGCCAGCACGATGAAATGCCGGGATGGGTGGATACGCAGCACCTGCAGCATCGAATCCATGGCCTGGTCTGCCATGCCTGCGCTGCCGAAGTCCATCTGCAGGAAGATCGCATCCGGAGCCGGATCGCCGATGTGGCTGGCCAGCGTCCGGATGTTGGCGACAGGCACGGTCGACACGACTGCTTCGGGCCAGTGGCTGGTGATATGGTGTGAGATCCACTGGAGGCGCTTCGAATCGGCTCCTGCGACGAATATGATGGGGGAGAGGGAATCTTCCATGGCACCATCAGGGTACCCTCGGTACCTGCCGACGGTCCGGTCGCAATTTCACATTCCGTGCAGGATACCGGCACAACTTTAACGGAATTTAATCGTTTTTTGCCGGATCGCATGCAACCCGGGAACCGTTATCGGGTCATTAGTAGCAGTCATGAACACCGGGCGGCGGGGCCGCCGGAATCAACTGGAGGTATTGGATCCAATGGGTAACGTAAGAACCTGGACCATGGCAGGAGTGGCTGTCGCAATGATCGCCCTGGTCCTTCATCAGGGGACGGCAGCACAGGGCAGCAGCCCGCCGGTAGATGCACAGGCGACATCGGTGGGATCGACATCCGGGGCGAGCGCACCGGGTGTGATGCCCTCCAGCGCGCCCATCAGCAACCTGCCTGATTTCTCGCAACTGGTTGCGGCGAATGGTGCAGCCGTCGTCAATATCAGCGTCGTGCAGAAGGCCCAGCGAGGGCCGGATGAGTCCGAAACAGATGAGGCCGGCGACCCGTTCTCGCAGTTCTTCCGCCGGTTCGGCATTCCCAATCCCGCCCGACAGCCACCGGCCCGCGGCATCGGCTCGGGGTTCATCATCTCCCAGGACGGCTATGTACTGACCAACGCGCATGTGGTGGCCGACGCAGCGACGGTGACTGTCAAACTGACCGACCGTCGCGAATTTACAGCCAAGGTCATCGGGGTCGACAAACGAAGCGATGTTGCATTGCTCAAGATCGATGCCCGGGGTTTGCCCACGGTCCGGTTCGGCGATCCTTCCAGTCTGCGACCCGGGCAGTGGGTGGTTGCGATCGGTTCTCCGTTC
Organism: Steroidobacteraceae bacterium; assembly: GCA_044226785.1. Lineage (GTDB taxonomy): Bacteria > Pseudomonadota > Gammaproteobacteria > Steroidobacterales > Steroidobacteraceae > TMP-86. Next base: position 29,234 of record JBGAGK010000009.1, read on the forward strand.
GGATTCGACAACAGCGTGACCGTCGGAGTCGTCAGTGCCACCGCGCGCGCATTGCCGGATGAGAACTATATTCCGTTTATCCAGACCGATGTCCCCATCAATCCAGGCAACTCCGGCGGACCGCTGTTCAACCTGAAAGGCGAGGTCGTGGGAATCAATTCCCAGATCTACAGTCGGACCGGTGGCTACATGGGCATGTCATTTGCCATTCCGATCGACCTCGTACTCAACGTCAAGGATCAGTTGCTGACCAAGGGCAAGGTAAGCCGAAGCCGCATTGGAGTCGCGGTGCAGGAAGTCAATCAGCAGCTGGCCCAGACGTTCGGGTTGAGCGTGCCTCATGGTGCGCTGATCAGCTCGGTGGACGCCAAGGGCCCCGGGTCCAGGGCGGGCCTGAAGCCAGGTGATGTCATCACCAGTGTCAATGGCAAGGTCATCAATCGTTCATCGGACCTGCCCGCCATCATCGCGGCATTGCCACCTGGCAGCATGGCCCGGGTCGGCATCTGGCGCGACCGCAAGGCACAGCAGATCGAGGTGCGCACGGTTGCGCTGCAGGATGAGCCGTCAGAGCGCAGCGCCCGAAGCGAACGCGGCGACGATTCCGGGCGGCTGGGGCTTGCATTGCGTCCGCTGACCCCGGGTGAACAGGAGCAGCTGGAGACCAAGGGAAAGCTGGTGGTCGAGGATGCCAGTGGTCCGGCACTGACGGCGGGCATACAGCCCGGTGACGTCATACTCGGCATCAACGGCACGCCAGTTTCAAGCGTGGTCGAGCTCAGGAAGGCGGTCGAGGCTGCGCATGGGAGCGTTGCGCTGCTCGTCCAGCGGGAGGGCGCGCAACTATATTTTCCGATCGATCTGAATTGAGGCGCCGATGGATTAAGCTTGGCACATGTCCTGTGTGCCATCCATCCCTCTGATGCCGCGGCCGCCCTCCGGGGCGGCCGCTCCTTTCCTGCCCATGAGCCGGGCCGAGATGAGATCCCTCGGCTGGGATCAGTGCGACATCATCATCGTTTCCGGTGACGCCTATGTCGATCATCCCAGCTTCGGCATGGCCATCATCGGCCGTGTACTCGAAGCGGCCGGCTACCGTGTCGGCATCATCGCCCAGCCGGGGTGGCACGATACGTCGGATCTGGAAAGGCTCGGACCGCCGCGACTGTTCTTTGGCGTGACGGCGGGCAACATGGACTCCATGGTCAATCGCTATACTGCGGATCGGCGCGTGCGGAGCGATGATGCCTACACGCCCGGGGGCGTGGGTGGAAAGCGGCCGGACCGCCCGGTCATCGTGTATTCACAGCTGCTGCGGCGGGCATACGCGGATGTTCCCATCGTGATCGGTGGCATCGAAGCCAGTCTTCGTCGCATTGCGCATTACGATTACTGGTCAGACCAGGTACGGCGCTCGGTGCTTGTGGATGCCAGCGCCGATCTGCTGGTCTTTGGCAACGCCGAACGGCAGATCCTGGAGATCGCGCGGCGAATGGACCTGGGGGAGTCCATCCACGCCATCAACGACCTGCGCGGCACCGCGCTGTCATGCAGGAATCTGCCGTCCACCTGGATCGAAATCGACTCGACCAGCCTGGACACACCAGGACCGATCACACCCGCACCCAGTCCCTACGCAGCAGAAACGGCAATGCGCGGACCCGCCTCAGGCGATACAGACCCGCAAGCGGGAGCGGTCGTGCGCTTCCATCGGCAGGTTCCCAATGCCCATCGGGCCAACAGCGTCATCCGGCTCCCTTCATTCGAGCAGGTGAAAGCGGATCCAGCCCTGTATGCGCATGCCTCGCGCATCCTGCACATGGAATCCAACCCCGGAAATGCGCGCCCGCTGGTCCAGCGTCATGGCAATCAACAGGTCTGGCTCAATCCGCCGCCCCTTCCATTGGCCACGGCCGACATGGATGCCGTGTACGAACTGCCCTATGCGCGCAGGCCGCATCCCGCCTATGGAAATGCCCGTATTCCGGCATATCACATGATCCGGTTCTCGGTTGCCATCCAGCGCGGCTGTTTTGGCGGCTGCACGTTTTGCTCCATCACCGAACATGAAGGACGCATCATCCAGAGCCGATCGGAGGATTCGATACTGCGTGAAATCGAGACCATCCGCGACAAGGTGCCGGGATTCACGGGCGTGATTTCGGACCTGGGTGGTCCCACGGCCAACATGTACCGCCTGCATTGCCGCAGCCCGCAGATCGAATCGGCCTGCCGCCGGCCTTCCTGCGTCTATCCCGCCATCTGCTCGAACCTGGAAACCAGTCACGCTCCCCTGGTCAGCCTCTACCGGCGCGCCCGCTCCCTCAGGGGCATCAAGAAGGTCCTGATCGCCTCTGGCGTACGCTATGACCTCGCCGTTGAGTCACCCGAGTACATACGCGAACTGGCGGGCCATCACACCGGGGGATATCTGAAGATTGCGCCTGAAGCCCTGACGGAAGGTCCGCTGTCAAAAATGATGAAACCGGGCATGGGAGCCTACTACCGGTTCAAGGAACTGTTTGACCGATATTCGAGCGAGTCCGGAAAGGAGCAGTACCTCATCCCGTATTTCATCGCGGCTCATCCCGGCACACGCGATGAGGACATGCTGGAATTGGCGCTTTGGCTCAAGAAGAACGGTTTTCGGGCAGACCAGGTCCAGGCGTTCCTCCCGGCGCCCATGGCGACCGCGACGGCAATGTATCATTCGGGGCACAATCCCCTGAAACGCATTTCACGGGATGCCGAGCGGGTGATCGTACCGAAAGGCGACCGTGCGCGCCGCCTGCACAAGGCTTTCCTTCGCTATCATGATCCTGCGAACTGGCCATTGCTGCGCGAGGCACTGAAGCGCATGGGCCGCGCCGATCTGATCGGCAACGGCAAACGCCATCTCGTCCCCGCCTATCAACCGGCAGGGCGCCCATCTGCCAGGGTGCATGGCCGAAGCCGTCCCATGCGGACCCAACACACCCGTTAACGGACCCCGAAAGGGCCTCCCGTACGCCCCGCAAGTGCCGCATGCATCTGCGCAACGATGGACATTGCGATGCCCTCCGGAGACGCTGCCCCGATATCAAGGCCCACCGGAGCATGAAGGCGCGCGAGATCCCGCGGTGACAGGGCACCCAGTTCACCCAGTATTCTCTCCCGTCTCGCGCGCGGCCCGAGCAACCCGATGTGCCTGACCGGTGAACGCAGCAACTGCTCCAGATAGGACTGGTCAGCCTGCAGGCTGTGGCTCATCACGACCGCCGCGTCGATGCACGAAAGATCGATTCGGGCGGACAGCTCATCCACAGGGGCGGAAAATACTGTCGCGGCAGGAAACGAGGCCGCAACGGCATGAGCAGCGCGATGATCATAGACCCGCACGCCCCATCCCAGCGCCGCCGCAAATTCCTGCACGGGCACGGCATCGCGCCCGGCACCGCAGAGAAGGAGCCGCGGCGGGAGGTCCACCGGCGCAACGGATATCTCCACCCTTCGTCCCTGAAGCTCGAGCCATTCGAGGCCAGCCCCCCCCGGGGGAGGCAACTCCAGTCTTCGCCCGAGGGCTGCGGAGAGTTCGTTCCGGACCCTGGGAATGCCGCCCGACCAGTCCCGGGCTGCGAAACATCCCAGCTCGCTGGAGGAAGCCTCACCTCCCACCACCGTGAGCAGAAGGCCAGAGGTCTGCTGGGCGAGGCAGTGTTCCAGATAGGGCACGGGACCGAAGGCATTTACCGCAAGCACGGGCTCGATCCAGACATCGATGGCACCTTCGCACCCAAGGCCCATGCCCCACAGGGGGTCGTCGTTTCGGGTGTCGAAAACGACACGCCGTGCACGCTTTGCCGCGAGCACCTGTCGGGCGTGCTCCCGCAACTCGCCCTCCAGACATCCTCCACTGATCAGGCCACTGCTGGCAGCATTGCCCGCCAGCAGCACCCGGGTCCCGGCCTTTCGATAAGTGGAACCCTGTGTCGCGAGAATGGTGGCCAGCACCATGTCGTCCCGGTCCCGCCAGTCTCCGAAGAACCGGCAAACCGCTCTCAGACCTGCATCCATCATTGCCGGCAGTGTAGCTGCTTTTCCCTTGCTAGAAAGGTGTACCAACCATTACAGTGCGCGACTGCCAAGGCGGTTTCCGCCTACCCATCGACAAGCATTGAGACATTGGCTGGCAACGGGGCAACCCGGTTCTTGCGGCTGCATTATGGACAAGTGGATCGTTCACAAATTCGGCGGATCGAGCGTAGCGGATGCCCGGTGCTTCCGGCGAGTCGCTGAAATCATCGAGAATTCCCCCAGGGTGCGGGAGGGTATCGTCCTGTCCGCATGCCGCGGGATCACCGATGCATTGCTGAACCTGTTGACTGCAGCGGTCGACCCGACCGGCGATTTCACGAAGCCACTCGAGGCCATCGAGGAGCGCCACCGGGGCATTGCCACGGAACTGCTTTCCAAGGCGTCTGCTGAGGTCTACATGCAATCCCTGCACGGCGATTGCCAGGACATCGCGGGCATGCTGCAGACAGTCCGCCTGATCCGCTCGGCACCCGATGCCGTTCGCGATGTCATCTCGGGCTTCGGTGAAATCTGGTCGACTCGGCTATTTGCGCCGTTCCTGAAGGAGCGCGGCAGGATTGAAGGCGACATTGCCTGGATTGACGCACGCCGGGTCGTCATCGTGGATTGGGGACCGCTCGGACCGGCCGTTCAGTGGGCTGCCAGCGAGGCCAACATCGCGGCAATCCTGCCGGCGGAGTTTCGCGGTCGGGCCATCATTACCGGCTTTCTCGCCTCGACGCAACGTGGCGTGCAGACGACGCTGGGCAGAAACGGGAGCGATTTTTCGGGGTCCATCTTCGGAGCATTGCTGGATGCCGAGGAGATCCACATCTGGACCGATGTCGACGGAGTCCTTTCAGCGGACCCACGGCTGGTACCCAACGCCCAGATCATCGATCAGCTGTCGTATAGCGAGGCCATGGAGCTTGCCTACTTCGGAGCGAAGGTCATACACCCTCAGACCATGGCACCGGCCGTTGCCCGCAATATCCCCATCTACATCCGCAACACGTTCGCTCCCGAAAACCCCGGCACGCTGATCTGCGCGCATCCACGATCCCGCATGACGGTGAAGGGCATCACCAGCATCGACTCAGTGGCGCTGGTCAATCTCGAGGGCGCGGGAATGATCGGGGTCCCGGGAACCGCGCAGCGCCTGTTTGGCGCCTTGCGTGATGCCGGAATCTCGGTCATCCTCATCTCGCAAGGCAGTTCCGAGCACTCGATCTGCTTTGCGATCCCCGAATCACAGGCAAAGGACGCCGAAGCCGCGGCCCGGCGTGCTTTCGAACCCGAACTGCGTGACGGCCAGATACAGAGCGTGGATGTGGATGGCGGGCAGTCCATCCTTGCAGTTGTTGGCGACGGCATGGCAGGCGTGCACGGCGTCGCTGCAAAGGTGTTCCACGCGCTCGGGGACTCGGGTGTCAACATCCGCGCCATTGCGCAGGGGGCATCCGAGCGAAACATCTCCGTGGTCGTGGATGGCAAGAGCGCTGCCAAGGCGCTGCGCGCAGTCCATGCGGGCTTCTATCTCTCACCCAACACGCTGTCGATCGGTCTGATCGGCCCCGGAACCGTCGGCCGCGTGCTCCTGCAACAGATTGCCTCGCAGATGGAACGGTTGCGGCGCGAAGCCCGCCTGGATCTTCGCATGCGCGCCGTGGCCAGTTCCCGCAGGATGATGCTCGACGAGCAGGGCCTGGATCCGATCGATCTGCACGAACGCCTGAACTCCTCGGCCACTGCAGCCGACCTGGCGCAGTTTGCCAACTTCGTGCAGGCGGACCACATGCCGCACGCAGTGATCGTGGACTGCAGCGCCAGCAGTGACGTTGCGGACCACTATGCCGAGTGGCTTCGACGCGGCATCCATATCGTCACGCCGAACAAGAAGGCCAACAGCGGCAAGTTCGCCTATTACGAGTCCCTCAAGGAGGCGCGACGCGGATCCAACACACACTATCTGTACGAGGCGACGGTGGGTGCCGGGTTGCCGGTCATCCATACGCTCCGGGACCTGCGCGAGACCGGGGATGACATCCTGAGCATTGAAGGGATCTTCTCCGGAACCCTGGCCTACCTGTTCAATGTCTTCGATGGCAGCCGCCCTTTTTCCTCGATCGTGCTCGATGCGAAGGACAAGGGATACACTGAACCTGATCCGCGCGATGACCTGACGGGACTGGATGTGGCCCGCAAGCTCATCATCCTTGGCAGGGAAATGGGCCTGGAGCTGGAATTGTCGGACGTCAGGGTGCAAAGCCTCGTCCCTGCTGCCCTGGCCGACTTGAGCATCGAGGAGTTCCTGCGCCGGCTTCCGGAGTTCGATCACCAGATGAGCGACCTGCTGGCCGAAGCACGCAAGAGCGCCCAGGTCCTGCGCTATGTAGGCCGAGTAACCTCTGATGGTCAGGCCACCGTCGGGCTCGTTCGGCTGAACAGTGACCATGCATTTGCCCACATTGCGTTGACGGACAATGTGGTCCGGTTTGCCACCCGACGCTACTGCGACAACCCGCTCATCGTGCAGGGGCCAGGGGCCGGTCCCGAAGTCACTGCGGGCGGGGTATTTTCCGACCTGTTGCGCCTGTCGGCGTATCTGGGTGCCAATCTCTAGCTGTGTCGAGTCTGCTGCATGCTCAATGATGTCACTGCTTTCGCCCCTGCCACCGTTGCCAACGTCGGCATCGGCTTTGACATCCTCGGGCACACGGTAGAGGCGCTGGGCGACCGGGTCCGTGTGCGCCGGCTGGACGAGCCGACCGTCCGTATCAACTCGGTCACCGGCATTGCGGGACAGTTGCCGGTTGTGCCAGAGCAAAATACGGCGGGTCGGGCAATCCAGGTCATGCATCAAAGGCTGAAGCCGGGTTTCGGTTTCCAGATCGACATCGAGAAGGGAATACCGCTTGGCTCGGGCATGGGCGGATCAGCCGCCTCGGCGGTAGCTGCAGTGGTGGCGGCCAGTGCGCTCCTGGAACACCCGGTCGGGCGCATCGAACTGCTGCGGTTTGCAATGGAAGGCGAGGTGGTCGCAAGTGGATCCGTGCACGTGGACAACATCGCTCCCTGTCTGTTCGGCGGCCTGACCCTCACGGTGGGGATCGACCAGCCACGTGTCAAGACCATCCCGGTCCCTCCGAATCTTCGCTGCGTCATCGTGCACCCTCACATGTACCTGGGAACCCGCGAGGCCAGGGCTGTTCTCAAGTCCGACATTTCGCGCTCCGATTTCGTATGGCAGACCGCCAATCTCGCCGGCTTCATCAGCGGCTGCTATTCGAATGATCTGGACATGATCCGCGACTCTTTCAACGACGTGATCATCGAGCCGCAACGGCAATCGCTGATTCCCGGATTCAAGGATGTCAAGCGCGCTGCCATGTCGGCCGGTGCGCTGGGATGCTCCATCTCGGGCGCGGGGCCCACGGTGTTCGCCTGGGTCGAGTTTCAATATGCAGAGGCTGTCCGCGGAGCCATGGTGGCAGCGTTTGGCAGGCATGACCTGCAATCCGATCATTGGGTCTGCCCCATCGATAACCCCGGTGCACGGGTGGTCAAGGCCTGAACAGCATGGCTGTCACGTATTGCAGCACGCGAGGCTCGGGCCAGGGCACGACGTTGAGCGCCGCGATATCTGCGGGTCTTGCACCGGACGGGGGGCTGTTCGTTCCTGCCTCGATGCCTGCCCCGGACATGACCCAGCCCTGCGATCCCCGTTCATTGCCCAGCGTGGCCAGGGCTGCGCTCAAGGGGTTTTTCAGCGGCGATGCCCTCGAGCAGCAGTTGGGCAGCATCGCGGACGCAGCACTGTCGATCGAGGCTCCCACCACGGATGTCGCCGGCCTCGGTGATCCGTTGCACGTACTGGAGCTGTACCACGGCCCCACCGCCGCGTTCAAGGATTTTGGCGCGCGCTTCCTGGCTGAGTGCCATCAGCGATTGCAGCCAGCGGATGCCGGGCCAACGACCATCCTGGTGGCAACCTCTGGCGACACCGGCGGCGCGGTGGCAGCGGCATTTCACCGCCGCCCATGGGCCAGGGTGGTGGTGCTGTTTCCGAAGGGTCTTGTCAGCCCGCGTCAGGAGAAGCAGCTGACCTGCTGGGGCGAGAACGTGCGGGCATTGCGCGTGCGTGGGACTTTCGATGACTGCCAACGCATGGTGAAGGAGGCGTTTCTCGATTCGGCATTGCGCCGCTTTCAACTCAGTTCCGCCAACAGCATCAATATCGGTCGGCTTCTGCCCCAGGTTGTCTACTATGCGGCATCGAGTCTGGAACTGTTCAGGCGCACAGGCGAAAAGCCGTCCTATATCGTTCCCTCAGGCAATCTGGGCAACGTCTCGGCCGCGCTCTGGGCCCGGATGCTCGGATTTCCCATCGCTCGGCTGATCCTGGCCCACAATGCCAACCGGACGGTTCCCGATTTCCTGAAATCCGGGCAATGGCAACCCCGGCCGAGCATTGCCACTCTGGCGTCCGCCATGGATGTGGGCAGCCCCAGCAACATCGAAAGATTGCGTGCGCTGTTTCCGGAAATCTCACAGCTGCGCGAACAGATCAGTGCCGACTGGGTGGACGATGCTGCGATCAAGGCGCGCATCCAGGGCGATTTCAAGACGCTGGGTCGCATCTGGTGTCCTCATACTGCCACGGCGGCAGAAGTCTACAGGCGGCTTCCTCCAGCGGAGCGGCGCCGCCCCTGGGTGCTGGTGGCGACAGCGCACCCGGCCAAGTTCAATGATGTGGTGGAGCCACTGATCGGTCGCAGCATCGGGATCCCTCCCAGCCTCGCGCGGCTGCTCGATCTGCCCAGCCAGTGTCTGGACGTGCCACCCACGATGACGGCCCTGGCTGACGCACTGGCATGATCGACCTGGAGACACAGATTCGCTGGGCGGCTGGCGCTGGAGGCCTGCTGGCTCTGGGATTCGGAGCCTATTTCTGTGCGCGTCTGTGGGACCGGTACAGAAACCGCAAGGCGCTGCTGTTGCGCCTTGACCGGATCAGCCATGAATCGGTTCACCAGGTGCTGGTACCCGACGGCATGGGCGGACACTTCCATATCGATCATCTGCTGCTCACGAATCGCGGGCTCGTGGTGCTCGACACCCGGCGCGTCGTGGGCACCATTTTCGGCGGGGACCAGATGAGTGAGTGGACGGTCATGTCGCGCAAGAGCCGTGCAACCTTCGACAATCCGCAACCGGCCCTTTACGACCGGGTGGCCGCCGTCAAGCAGCTGGCGGGCGATGCTCCGGTGGAAGGGCGCCTGGTGTTTTCCAGTCTTGGCAGGTTCACCAAGGGCATGCCCAAGTGGGTGATGATGCTTGATGATCTTGAAGTGGAATATCCGGTCGTCAACCGCAGCGCGACCGCTTCGCCGCAGTTCGATCAGCTCAGGCAGACCTGGAACAGGGTCAAGAGTCACTTGCGCCCAAGTCCCCACGCATTCACGAGCCTGTAGCCTCAGGCAGCCGATATTCCGAACAGGCGGCATGCATTGGCGCAGGTCCAGGTCGCCAGTTCCTCCAGGCTTTCGCTTCGCAGTCCGGCCAGCACGCCTGCTATATGCGGCAGGTAGCGGGGCTCGTTTCGCCGGTTGCCCGGCCGTGGCGAAAGGTCCCGCGGTTGCAGATACGGGGCATCAGTTTCGATCAGCAGTCTCGGCAACGGAATATGCGGTACCGCCTCACGCAATTGCTGTCCGCGCCGCTCATCGCAGACCCAGCCCGTTACGCCGATGTGAAGTCCCAGTTCAAGGTAATCTTCCAGCTCCTGCCGGCCACCGGTGAAGCAATGGGCGACGCCGCCAGGCAGTGCGGGCCCGTGCTCCCTGAGCATGGCAAGAAAGTCCGCGTGCGCATCGCGCTGATGCAGAAAAACCGGCTTGCCGCACGCCTTCGCCCAACCCAGTTGCCGTTCAAATGCAGCCCGCTGCTCGGGACGGGGTGAAAGGTCACGGAAATAGTCCAGGCCGCATTCTCCGACGGCCACCACGACGGGCAGCTCCAGCAGTTCAAGGAAGGCCTGATCATCCGCCGCCCGCAGACTGGCTGCATGATGGGGATGTACGCCTGCGGTACTCCATAACACGCCGCGGCCGGCCGCGGCCAGGGCGGATGCGGTGTGCGAGCTCTGCAGATCAGCACCGGTGACGATCATTGCCCTGACACCTGCTGCGCACGCAGCGTCGATCACGGACTGCTGGTCGTGACTGAAACTGGAATGGGTCAGGTTGACGCCGATATCGACGAAGGAGGGCACAGACATGGTGCTATGGTATCGTCAACCGATGCGCTGGTTGCGGCCAATCCGGCTCAATTCCGGTCCTCGCGCCGTGCTGCTGGTTGCGGGGTGTCTGCCGTGGGCGGGTCCTCCGGCGCTGGCGCAGGCCGGTGGAGACATGCAGGCCCAGATCCTCTATGCCTGGCAGTCGACGGACATGAACCGGCTGCAGGCGCTGCGTCAGAGCCTGCAGCAGAGTGCACAGGGAGCCCATGTCGCGACCGGTGCCCTCTATCACCTGGCGCACGCCGACTATCGCATCGCGCTCTTGCGCCTGTTCCTGCATCATTCTGGCGCTGAACGGCCTCTTCAGGACTGTGTGCATGAGCTCTCGGATCTGCTGCGATCGGATCCTGCATCCGCCGAAGCCATGATCCTGCAGGCGGCCTGCTATGTTCAGCTGGCACCGCTTCGCCGGCTTCAGTCAGCCTACATGCAGCTTCGCGCCAGGCAGCGGCTCGGTCGTGCCGCGGAACTTTCGCCAGGGAATCCGCGTGCTGCCCTGGTGGAGGCGCAACTGGAACTGCAGGCTCGCGGAGCAACTGGCCCCGTTCCGGGCGAACTGGACAAGGCCGCAAGACTGTTCGAAGGCATTGTGACCACCAGTTCCGATGCTCCGGATTGGGGTGATGCCGAGACATATCTGATGCTGGGCCACGCATGGAGAGTCCAGGGTGACATGGTCGAGGCACGCAACTGGATCGAGAAGGCCCTCATTGCTGCTCCGGATTTCAAGGCAGCGCGCATGGAACTCGCCCTGCTTGGGCACTGACAGCGGCCGCAGCAGATTCCAGAATTGCTATCATTCGCCCATGCATGATTCCGCTCAGCTTACGTTGTTCGCGGCACGTGACCCCGCCCAACCCTTTGCAGTGCGTGTGAGCGTACGCGCCAAGAGGCTCACAGTCAGGGTGCATGTCGGCGGGCAGGTCGAAGTAGTCGTTCCGAGAGGTGTACGGCCGGGAACGGTACGTGATTTCGTCCGCCGAAACACGCGCTGGATCGACCGCAAGGTCGCTGAACTGGGCTCTCGTGCGGTACGGACGACCGGCATCCCGTCTCATGTCAGTCTTGCGGCCACCGACGAGACATTCGCCGTCTTCTGGCAGCAGTCGTCGCGCTGCCAGCTGTACCATGATTCCCGCCAGATCCGGTTGGCATCTCCTGACGAGCAGGGCGCACTCAGGCTGCTGCAGCGATGGCTGATGCAGGCGGCCAGGCGACGTCTCGTACCCCAGGCATGGAATCTCGCGCGTGAACTCGGGTTTGACCTGACCGGGATCAGTATCCGCAGGCAACGCACACGATGGGGCAGCTGCTCCTGCAGGGGCCGTATCAGCCTGAATTGCTCGCTGCTGTTCATGCCACCGCAGGTGGTAAGGTACCTGATGGTGCACGAGTTGTCCCACCTTCAGCATCTGAACCATTCGGGCGCCTTCTGGCGAACCGTCGAGCGCCACCAGCCGGAATACCAGCAACTGGACCGGCAGCTCTCGACCGGTTGGCGCGCAGTCCCCGAGTGGGTCATGGCGATTTGAGAGCCGCAGCAACACCCGGGGCATCCATGAAAGCAGTCGTGAACAGTCAGGATCTGTACAACGTCAACGTCATCGCCAGCGACCTGCTGGCGACCCCGGAAGAAGTCAAGCGGCGCCTGCCCCAGACGGTGAGGACTGCCCAGGCCGTGTTTGGGTTCCGCGAAGTCGTCCGGGGCATACTCGAACGCAGGGATCCGCGGCTGTTCGTGGTCGTCGGACCCTGCTCGATCCATGACCCGCATGCTGCGCGTGAATATGCGAACCGCCTCCGCGAGCTTGCGCACCGGGTGGCAGACACGATGCTGCTCATCATGCGCGTGTATTTCGAGAAGCCCCGCACCACCGTGGGCTGGAAGGGCCTGATCAACGATCCGGACATGGACGATTCGTTCAGGATCGAGAAAGGCATCATGATGGCGCGCGAGCTGCTGCTGTACGTGGGGGAATTGGGCCTGCCGGCAGGGACCGAAGCGCTCGACCCGATCATGCCCCAGTACGTGTCCGAGCTGATCACCTGGACGGCCATCGGCGCACGCACCACCGAGTCTCAGACACACCGCGAGATGGCCAGCGGTCTGTCCACTCCCGTTGGATTCAAGAACGGGACCGATGGGTCACTGTCCGCCTCCATCAATGCGCTGCAATCGGTACGCCAGCCGCATCATTTCCTGGGTATCACACAGCAGGGTCAATCCGCTGTCTTCCATACGCGTGGAAATGCACATGCGCATCTGGTCCTGCGTGGCGGGGGAGGGCGATCCAATTTCGATGCGGTCAGCATAGCCATGGCGGAGCGCGAATTGCGCAACGCGGACCTGCCTGCCAACATCGTGGTGGACTGCAGTCATGGGAACTCCAACAAGGACCCGAATCTGCAGCCGCTCGTGGCAGAAAACTGCATCCACCAGATCCTCGAAGGCAACCAGTCCATCGTGGGTCTGATGCTCGAAAGTCATCTCAACGCGGGCAACCAGTCCATTCCGAAGGACCTGACGAAGCTGGAGTATGGCGTCTCCGTCACCGATCCGTGCATGGACTGGCTGACCACCGAACGGTTGGTATGCCAGATGCACGACCTGTTGCGTGGCTGCGCCCGACTTCGCCAGCCCTCATCACGGGCAATCGGAACCTGACGGCCGGGCGGCTTGCGATCGATTGAAATCAGATCCCGGTGTCGGGCACGGATGTTTCCGGTCAATTCCAGTCGCCAACCCGGATACCGATCCGGACTGCCCTGCGGCGTGCGCAAAGCCTTCCGTTGACCAGCATGGGATGATCCGCCGCCGCCAGATGCGCCAGATCCGAGGCCGCGTTGCCATAGGCACTGATTGACGCATCGGGAAACTCCTCCCGCAAGGCCTCGAGGCAACGCAATTTTTCCCTGCCACGGCGATTGAGCGTCAGCAGACCTCCCTGGAGGCGATCCCCTTCGAAACGGATTCGGGTGCAGATGACCCGGTGCATGCCGAGCAGGCGGCCGATTTCCGGGACATACAGGTCGGGGCTTGCGGACAGCAGGATCAGGCAATCACCCCGCTGGCGGTGCGCCTGCAGGGCTTCCAGAGCCTCCGGACGCATCCCGTGATCCACGAGCTGGCTGGAAAATGCACGTGACCAGTGTTCGATATCCTGACGGGAATCTCCACCCATGAACGCGCGGATGAGCCGGGACTTGAGCTGTCCGCGGTCAAGCACACCAACACACCAGGCGGCCAGTGCCAGCGCCGCGCCCGGCGTGCCGATCAATCGTGCCGGATGGCGCCGCAGATAACCCGCCACGAAGGCAGCGAAAGTGTCGCGGAAGGACAGCGTCCCGTCCAGATCGAACACGGCCAGGCTGGCCGGACCGGCGCTCATCCCTCAGCCCATGTGCAGACCACCGTTCAGGGAAAAATCTGCCCCGGTTGCAAACCCGGCCTCGTCCGAGGCAAGCCAGGCAACCATGGATGCAATTTCTTCGGGCTCACCCAGCCGCTTCACCGGGATGGACGAGACGATCTGCTCAAGTATCTCCGGTTTTACCGCCCGCACCATGTCGGTACCGATGTAGCCGGGCGAAATGGTATTCACCGTGACTCCGCGGGAGGCAACTTCCTGTGCCAGCGCCATGGTAAAGCCGTGAATTCCGGCCTTCGCGGTCGAGTAGTTGGTCTGCCCGTATTGTCCCTTCTGGCCATTGACGGAGGATATGTTGATGATCCTTCCCCAGCGTCGGTCGAGCATGCCGTCGATCACCTGCTTGGTCACGTTGAACAGGGAGTTCAGGTTCGTCTCGATGACCGCTGCCCATTGATCCCTGCTCATCTTGCGAAAGGTCGTGTCGCGGGTGATTCCTGCATTGTTGACCAGGATATCGATCTCGCCCACATCCTTGCGCACCTTGGCAAAGGCATCGGCGGTGGACTGCCAGTCGGCCACATTGCCCTCGGACGCATGTACTTCAAGACCCGAGGCGCGCATGTCCTTGAGCCATTTCTCCCGGCGTGGCGAGCCGGGCCCGCAGCCTGCGACCACCGTGTAACCCGCGCTGCAAAGGCGTCTGCTGATCGCGGTTCCGATTCCGCCCATGCCGCCCGTCACGTATGCGATTCTCTTTCCTGATTGCATGGAACCCCCGTTCACTTGGTATCAACGCTGAAGGACGTATTCTCCCGGTGCCGACCCCACAATGCCATAGCCCGCAGGCGCGTTGCCCATGCTGGGCAGGGCAGCGTTGGAACGCGAAGAGTGGCTGGCAAGCCAGTTCTGCCACCAGGGCCACCAGGACCCGGCATGCGCGTTCGCCTTTTCCAGCCACGCGTCCGGACCGATCTGCTCGCCGGCTTCATGCAGGGTCATCTCGCGGAAACGGCGTCTCGGGTGCGTCGGGCCACTGACGATGCCTGCATTGTGGCCACCGCTGGTCAGCAGAAAGGTGTAATCCGCCGAGCGGGTGAGCGCCCGGACCTTGTAGACCGAACGCCAGGGCGCAACGTGATCGGTTTCGGTACCCACCACGAACATCGGCATGCTGATGAGCGAAAGGTCGACGGGCGTGCCACCAACCTTGAATTCCCCACGTGCCAGGTCGTTCTGCAGGTACAGGCAGCGAAGATATTCGGAATGCATGCGCCAGGGCATGCGGGTGCCGTCGGCGTTCCAGGCCATCAGGTCGTTCATCCCGCCACGTTCGCCCTTGATGTAGTTGCTGACTACCGGCGCCCATAGCAGATCGTTGGAACGCAGCAGGGTGAAGGCCCCTGCCATCTTGTCACTGCTGAGCACTCCGGCCCTGCGCATCACTGCCTCGAGCATCTCGAGCTGCGCGGGACTGATGAACAGCGAAAGTTCGCCCGGCTCGCTGAAATCGGTCTGTGCCGCCAGCAGGGTGATCGAACCGATGCGCGTGTCGTGGTTGCGAGCCAGCAATGCCGCAGCAATCGCCAGCAGTGTACCGCCAATGCAATAGCCGACGGCATGCACCTTCACCCCGGGTACGATGCAGGTCACCGCATTCAGTGCGGCGATGAAGCCTCGGTGGATATAGTCGTCCATGCCGAGGTTGCGATCCGCAGCATTGGGATTTTTCCAGGAGATCATGAAGACCGTGTGACCCTTTTCCACCAGGTACCGCACCAGGGAATTGGCAGGCGAGAGGTCAAGGATGTAGTACTTCATGATCCATGCCGGCGTGATCAACACCGGTTCGGCATGCACCTGGGGTGTCTGAGCTTCGTACTGGATCAGCTCCATGATCTCGTTTCGCAATACGACCTTGCCTGGGGTCACCGCCAGGCTCTCGCCCACGACAAACCGCTCGGCACCCGCCGGCGGCTTGCGGTTCAGGATACGATCGATGTCCTCGAGCCAGTTGCCAAAACCGCGTACCAGATTCTGGCCGGATTCGGTTCGCGTGGCCTCCAGGAGTTCGGGATTGGAGAACAGGTGATGCGCCGGGTTCAGCGCATCGAGCCCTTGCTGGCCCATGAACTGCACCAGTTGCGCCGAGCGGGGGGAGATGCCCGAAACATTGCTCATGGCCTCACGCATCAGCGTCGACCAGTTCAGAAAACCCCGCGCGTAGACATTGAATGGCCAGCGGTCCCAGCCGCTGCCGGCAAAACGCTTGTCATCCTGTGCCGGAGCCAGAGGTTGGCCACCGGCGGCCTGCATTGCAAAGCTGGCACTGTCTAGCATGGCTCTGGACATCGTCTGCAGAAGTGATGCCTGCTTGTCAGCACCCGTCGACAGATGCAGATACCAGTCCCAGAACGCCTGTGCGTAGTCTTCCGGCGCGAGTCCGCCGGTGACGGCAGCCAGTTGCGCCCGTAGTGTCTGCATCAGTGAATCGTTCGGCTGAGGCGTAGTCGACATGCGCAATCCTTACCCTTCATACCGACGCTGATGATCGCATGCAGGGGACGAAAGCCCAAAAGAAAAGGGAGCAAGGGTTGCTTGCTCCCTGAATGGGTTCACAGAATGTGAACCGGGGGATCTGGATCAGGAACGCTTCAGGCGGCCTTCTTGACAGCCTCGTTCACCTTGGCACTCGTGGTATCGAACCACTGGGTCACTGCACCCTGGGTTTCCTTCGCCAACTTGCTGAACTCCTCTGCACGGCCGCGCAGCTTGTCGCCGAGGCCGACGTTCAACTCGCTTTGCCGCGACGCCAGCTCGGTGGGGGACTTGGTATTTACCGCGGCATTGGCATGAGCCAGCGCCCAGTCGAGGTAGTCACCTGCGAGTGCAAACTGATGGCGGGCAAAACGCTCGAAGGCCTTGAGACCTTCCTGCTGTGCACGGGCGACCGGAGCAAATGCATCGCGGTACGCACCGAACATCGTGCTGAAATCAAAACTACGGTCAGTCATGGTTGCTCCTGGTCAATGTCACTGGGCTGGGTGCCATTATACACAGGAAAGTATGCATTGCAAAAGATTTTTTCAAAGCAGGAAAACCAGGCCAATTGGTTTATACAGGCTTGATATCAGTGGGTATTTCTCTACTTACATAATTCTTTGGAAGACAATTTTTGCGTTTGACTGTGCATTGCAGTAGTCCGGATTCAAAGTCGCAGCCCCCCGTCGAGATCGATGCACCGCCCCGTGAAGAACTCGTTTTCGACAATGAACTGGGCCGCATGGGCAATCTCGTCAGGCTCTCCCATGCGATGCAGCGGGACCGGCGCAAGTACCTTCTGCAACACTTCGGGCTTCATGCCCGCCAGTATGTCGGTGTGGGTGAATCCTGGGGCAATGGCGCCCACGCGGATCCCGTGCCTGGCCAGCTCCTTGGCCCAGGTGACCGTCATGGCAGCTACGCCGGCCTTGGCTGCGGTGTAATTGGTCTGACCCACATTTCCGTGGCGGGATATGCTGGAGATATTCACGATCACTCCGCCGTTGCCGAGCCTGACCATGTGTTCGGCAGCCTCTCTTGCACAGAGGAAGACGCCCGTGAGATTCACGTTGAGGACGGCCTGCCACTGGGCAAGGCTCATCTTGCCGGTCACGGCGCCGTCCTGGACTTTCAGCAGCATGGCATCCTTGACGATTCCCGCATTGTTGACGAGCACATCAAGCCGACCAAAATCCGCCACGACCTGACCCAGGATTTCGATGACCTGAGGCTCGGCGGAGACATCAAGCACATAGCACCGCGCACCGGCACCATGCTCCATGCACAGGGTGCGGCTGGTTTCCAGGTCCGCAGCATTCATGTCGAGCAGGGCGATATTGGCCCCGGCTCGCGCGAAACGCAGAGCCAGTGCTCGCCCTATGCCACGCCCTGCACCCGTGATCACGGCTGTCTTGGATTTCACTTGCATTGGGATCTCTCTGATCGAGGGAAATGGAAACCGATGAGCGGAATTCGACAGCAGGGGACTCAGACGGCTTTCCCGCCCTGGGGAGGCTCGCCCGGAGGAACCTGCTCGCCGGCGGGGTCCGAATCGCCGGAAGCAGCTTCACCAGACCCCTTCTTGTCGGGCATGAACGCTGAAAGCATCGATGTCTGGAGGCGGGTCCACTGTTCCATGTTCTGTCGCGCAAATTCGGTGAACGGCGCCATGGGACCTTCCAGTGCCTTGGCCATCTCGGCGCGCATCGCCTGCTGCTGGCGCAGCAGGGTACCCACGCTCTGCTCCATGTAACGGGTGAGCATCTCCTGAACCGGATTGCCGTAGAAGCGGATGATGGCCTCCAGCAGGTCAGTACTCAGGACGGGTGTGCCGAATTGCTCCTGTTCCGCAATGACCTGCAACAGCACTGCCCGGGTCAGGTCCTCCCCGGATTTGTCATCGACGATACGGACTTTCTCGCCATTGACGATCATCTTGCGTATATCTTCGAGGGTGACGTGCCGGCTCCCGGTCGAGTCGTACAAGCGACGATTGGCGTATTTCTTGATGACGCGGGCTGTTGGCATGGCAGTAAACTTGCTCCTGTCGGTCCTGGCGGCACCGGTGGTTGCGGCGGGAGCATAGCCTCAACAGTATGCAACGCACAATAGCCAGGCGCCGGAAAGGGAAATTACAGCACATGGCCCTTACTGCATCGCAAATACTCTGGACATGGGAGACGGAATCATGACCAATTCGACGGGGCGCTCCACGGAAGAGCCGGGATCTGACCTGCATCGGCTCTATACCCAGGCCGTGGACCAGTATGCAAACCTGACACGAACATTCATGGAGCAGTGGCAGAAGAGTGCAGGAACCCTTCCGGGCACGCCCGTTGCCCCGCCCGCTCCGGATCTTGCGCGGACGCTGAGCGACTGGTTCCAGCGCTCGGTGCTGGGCGCCGGTCTGGATCCGGCACAAGCGTGGTCCCGGTTTGCAGGCCTGCCACCCATGGGTATTCCCGCACCCGATGGACAAGGAACCGCATCGGCGCCGCTGGAGCAGACGCTGCAGCAGCAGGAACAGATTGCGCGCCGCATGATGGAACTCGCGGCGCAGTGTCAGCGCCTGCAATCACAATTGGCGTCCCACTGGGCTGCTGTGGGACAGCGTACGGCGCAACAATTCCTCGCCGGCTTGCAGGGACCGTCCGCGCCAGGGACCGATCCGTCCCAATGGGCTCAGCAGATGTACAACTCATGGATAGACACATCAGAGAAGGCCTATCAGGAAGCTGCCCGCGGCGCCGAGTATGCGCAACTGCTGGCATCACTCACCAATGCCGCAAATGCCTTCAAGGCGGAGCAGAACCGTCTGTTCGGGATCTGGGCGAAATTCTTCGATTACCCCACGCGTGCCGAAGTGGATGAGATCCATCGGGGGCTGCGTGAACTGCGCGAACAGATCCGGGCCATGAAGCGCACACCGTAGCGGGCACGAGGCGGAACGCCTGATGGAATCAGGAGGCGATGCGATTGGAGATCGGCTGCGCGCGGCCCTGGGCGTCGTGGGTGCGCTGTCCGATGCCGGTGCCCCAAGACACGAAGTGTGGCGAGAGGGTCGATGCGTCCTGTACCGCTACGAGCCCCAGGCCCCTCAGCAGGTCAGGACCCCGCTGTTGATCTGCTATGCACTGGTCAATCGACCGACCATGCTCGATCTTCAACCAGGCCATTCCCTGATCCGCAACCTGCTGGCAGCAGGCGTGAGTGTCTACCTTCTCGATTGGGGCTACCCGCAGAGTGCTGACCGGCACGAGCAGCTCGATGACTACGTCAACGGCTGGCTGCATGAGTGTATCGTGCAGGTCAGTCAGGACAGCGGAACCGCACGATCGGCTGCAGCGCAGCGAAATCCGGTCAACCTGCTGGGCGTGTGCCAGGGCGGTGTCCTGAGCCTGTGCCATGCGGCTCTGCATCCGGGCATGGTGCAAAATCTCGTCACCATGGTCACACCCGTGGATTTCCAGACTCCGCAGGACCTGTTGTCCCGGTGGGCGCGCGGTATCGACACCGAACTGATGGGCGGGCTGGGCAATATTCCGGGCGCTCTTCTCAACGCCCTGTACATGGCCCTGCTGCCTTTTCGTCTAAGCCAGCAGAAGTATCTGTCGATGGCGCTCCTGCTGGATGATCCTGCGGGGCTCGAGCATTTCATGCGCATGGAACACTGGATCGGTGACAGTCCCGATCAGGCGGCTATCGCGTTCACCCAGTTCGTGAAGTGGTTCTACCAGGAGAACCGTCTGTTGAAGGGCACGCTGTCGTTGGGGGGGCGTCCGGTGAACCTTCGCGCCATCCGTTGCCCCATCCTCAACCTGTATGGGCTGAGGGACCACCTCGTTCCGGCGGATGCCAGCCGCGCACTGCGTGGGCTTGCCGGAAGCCGGGATTACGAGGAACTGGCCCTCGACCTGGGCCACATCGGCATGTACGTCAGCCGCAGAGCCCAGCAGGCGGTGGGCCCGGCGATCGCCGCCTGGCTTGCAGCCAGGGACGGCTGATCGCCGTTCCGGTCATGCCTGCGGCCGGCGGGTTCAGGCTGCAGCCCCTGCGTGCGCGAGATGACGCAATACGTACTGAAGGATGCCGCCGTGCCGGTAATACTCCAGCTCCTTGGGCGTATCGATCCGCACCCGCACATCGAACTCCGTGGTCCGTCCCGAGTCGTCCCTGGCTATCACACGCACCTGTCTGGCTGCTCCATGATCCAGGCCCGAGAACTCGAACCTCTCGCGACCTGAAAGCCCCAGGCTCTGTGCGTTCTGGCCATTCAGGAACTGGCAGGGCAGCACTCCCATGCCAATCAGATTGGAGCGATGGATGCGTTCGAAACTCTCGGCTACGACAGCTTTCACGCCCAGCAGCATGGTACCTTTCGCTGCCCAGTCACGCGAGCTTCCCGTCCCGTACTCCTTTCCGGCGAGGATGATCAGCGGTATGCCTTCGGCCTTGTATTTCACCGACGCATCGTAGATCGACATCTGTTCGCCACTGGGTATATGGAGGGTGAGCCCTCCTTCCGTACCCGGCACGAGCAGATTGCGCAGGCGGATATTGGCGAACGTTCCCCGCATCATCACTTCATGATTGCCGCGACGCGAACCATAGGAGTTGAAATCCGCCGGCTTTACACCGTTTTCCATCAGGTAACGTGCCGCAGGGCTGGATTTTGCGATGTTTCCTGCCGGAGAAATGTGGTCAGTGGTTACCGAATCGCCCAGCACCGCCAGTGCACGTGCTCCGTGGATATCCTTCATCGGGACCGGGGTCATGGTCATGCCATCGAAATACGGCGGGTTCTTCACATAGGTCGAGCCCGCATCCCATGTGTAGATCTTTCCGGACGGAACCCGGATGCTGTTCCAGTGGGCATCGCCTTCGAAGACGTTTGCATAACCCTTCCTGAACATGTTCGAGTCCACCGATGCACGTATGGCCTCGATGACCTCCTGCGGGCTGGGCCAGATATCCTTCAGATGTACTGGTGCGCCACTGCGGCTGAGCCCCAGTGGTGCGGTAGCGATGTCCAGATCCAGTGTGCCAGCCAGGGCATAGGCCACCACCAGAGGCGGGGAAGCCAGGAAATTCATCTTGATTTCGGGGTGCACCCGTCCTTCGAAATTCCGGTTGCCGGAAAGCACTGAACAGGCAATCAGGTCGCCGGCTCTCACAGCCTCGGAGATTTCCGGCTTCAAGGGTCCGGAATTCCCGATGCAGGTGGTACAGCCATATCCGACCGTATAGAAGCCAAGCGCCTCCAGGTCCGTCATCAGCCCCGCCTTGACAAGGTAGTCGGTCACCACACGCGAACCAGGCGCCAGTGAAGTCTTCACCCAGGGTTTTGATTTCAGCCCCAGTGCGTTGGCCTTGCGGGCGAGGAGCCCGGCTGCCATGAGCACGGCGGGATTCGAAGTATTGGTACAACTGGTGATGGCGGCAATGAGCACCGCGCCGTCCTTGATGTCCACCCGCTGCCCCCCGAGCATGACTTGCGCCGAACCCGTGGCATTCGGATTCTTCTGTGAGCGCTCCTCCGCCATCTTCCGGTGGGCAGTCGCATAGGAAGCCTTGACGGTCCGCAGCGGCACGCGGTCCTGGGGGCGCTTTGGCCCCGCAATGGAAGGCTCGACGCTTCCCAGATCGAGCTCCAGGACATCGGAGTAATCCGCAGTCGGGGCGCCATCGACACGCCACAGACCCTGCGTCCGCGCGTAGGCCTCGACGAGCGCGATCTGTGCCTCGTCCCTTCCGGTCAGACGCAGATAGCGGATGGTCTCGCCGTCGATCGGAAAGATCGCGCAGGTGGAGCCAAACTCCGGCGACATGTTCGCAATCGTGGCGCGGTCGGCAAGCGGCAGGCCGGAAAGCCCATCTCCGAAAAACTCCACGAACTTGTCCACCACACCTTTCTTTCGCAGCTTCTCGGTGACCGTCAGGACCAGGTCGGTGGCCGTGGTGCCGGCAGGCAGGGTGCCACTGAGCCTGAATCCGATGACCTGGGGAATGAGCATGGTGACCGGCTGCCCCAGCATGGCTGCCTCGGCTTCGATGCCGCCCACACCCCATCCGAGCACCCCAAGCGCGTTGACCATCGTGGTATGGGAATCCGTTCCGACGAGGGTATCGGGGTAGGCGGTAAGGCTCCCTTGGGCCTCGTTGGCAAAGACCACTCGCGCGAGGCGCTCGATGTTGACCTGGTGCACGATGCCGGTGTTCGGAGGAACCACCTTGAAATTGCTGAATGCCCCCTGGCCCCAGCGCAGGAAACTGTAGCGCTCTGCATTGCGGGCGAATTCGATGGCATTGTTGTGGCTGAGCGAATCCGGCGTACCGTATTCGTCCACCTGCACCGAGTGATCGATGACCAGTTCAGCCGGAGCCAGCGGGTTGACGCGCTGTGCATCACCGCCGAGCTTGACGATGGCCTCACGCATGGCAGCCAGATCGACGACACAGGGCACGCCCGTGAAGTCCTGCATGATGACACGGGCCGGGGTGAACGCAATCTCATGGCTGGGCGTGGCCTTCGGATCCCACTTGAGCAGCGCCAGGATGTCGTCATGAGTCACATTGACGCCATCCTCGAAGCGCAGCAGGTTCTCCAGAAGGATTTTCATGGAGTAGGGCAGCCGGTCGACGCGGAAATCCCTCAGAGCCGACAGACTGTAATAGTTGAAACTGCGACCGCCGACTTCGAGTGTCGACCGCGTCTTGAAGCTGTCTGTCATGAGACCTCCGACGAAAGTCCGTGATTATAAGCGATCGGCGCATGCAGGGCGCGCTCCACGATGGTTCCCCCGCCCAGGCAGCAATCACCGTCATAAAAAACCGCGAACTGCCCCGGCGTTACTGCACGAACCGGATGTCCCAGGCGCACCCGCAGCGAAGAATCTTCAATGATGCTCACTTCACAGGCAACGTCCGGCTGCCGGTAACGGGTTTTCACCGAGCAGGCAAATTGCGCCGGCGGAGAGCGAAACCAGTGCGCAGACTGCACCAGGATTTCGTCCGACAGCAGCAGTGGATGCTGCGGATCCTGCACCACGATGAGCGCATTCCGTCCCGCGTCCTTGGATGCCACATACCAGGGCGCCGCAGCTGCGCCACGTTTTCCACCCAGATGCAGCCCTGAACGCTGACCAAGCGTATAGAACGGCAGACCCTGATGTTCACCCAGAATGGCCCCTGAGGGCGTTTCGATCGGACCCGGCTCCGGGTCGACATAGCGCATGAGAAACTCCTGAAACGGGCGCTCGCCGATGAAGCAGATGCCTGTGCTGTCCGGCTTGTCGAACACGGGCAACCCCTGCTGCCAGGCAATCCGGCGCACTTCGGATTTCTGAAGGTGCCCGATCGGAAACAGGGTCCTTTTCAGCGCGTCACGCGCGACGGCGTGAAGGAAGTAGGACTGGTCCTTGCTGTCGTCGCACGCTCTGGCGAGCAAGACGCCGTCGGGTCCCTCCAGTACCCTCGCGTAGTGGCCGGTGGCCATCCGGTTGGCGCCCAGGCGCAGCATGTAGGCAAGGCAGCTGCCAAACTTTATTTCGCGGTTGCACAGCACGTCAGGATTGGGAGTCCGTCCGGCTCGATACTCGCGCAGAAAATGACTGAACACCTGCTGCCGGTACTCCGGGGCGAAGTTTGCCCGGTGCAGGGGAATATCAAGGACATCGCAGATGCGGCGCGCATCCTGATAGTCCTGGGCAATGGTGCAGTGACTGTCCTGTTCATCCCAGTTGGACATGAACAGGCCCTGGACCACATGGCCCTGTTGCTTGAGCAGCCATGCTGCAACGGCGGAATCCACCCCGCCGGAAACAGCCACGATGACGGTATCTGCCATCCGCGAATTATAGCGGTCCCGGGGGGAAAGACCGGCGGTGCAGGGAAGAGGGTGCTACATCCGCATCTGGCGTAGCTGCGCGTCAGAGGCGCTGGCCTGCCAGACTTCATCGAAAAAATTCAGGTATCGGCGTGCAACGGGCGGGTCATTCATGGCCGAAATGCCGTCCCAACGGGTCGGCTGCAACCGGTAGACGGTAGCACGGTCGTCAGCCACCATGAAGGCGCCGGCACTGCCGGGGTTTTGCAGATGGATGACCCGCAAGTCGATGCAGCTGGTCAACCGGCGTGCCAGGATCAGGAAGCGATTGCCGTCGATCACGGCGCGCGCGGGGTCCGCCAGGAGCACGCGCACTTTTGCATACGAGCGGGCCAGCACCAGCCGCTTGATGGCCTCGAGAAACGGCTCTTCACCATAGACCAGCGGCTCCAGATCCAGCGTATAGATGGACAGCAACCGCTGGGCTGAGCGCGCCACGGCCAGGCTTGCATCGCGCACTTCGGCCAGTGTCGTCAGCAATCGGGCGCTGCTGCCGCTCGGCGCAACAGGTGTTGCGGGCGGAAATTCCCTGGATTCAAGCTGGAAATCGGAGTCAGCCATGCGACGCCGATTCTAGTCCCCGAACCCGCGGCCGCCGTGCCAACTACGTCACGTTTCATCGCGCGCCAACCGGGAAGCCAGACCGAGATAGTCCGCAGGCCTCAGCTTCAGTAGCCGCTGCTTTTCGCCCTCCGGCAACTCCAGGGTCCGGATGAAGGCATGCAGGGAATCCCTGCTCACCGGCTGGCCACGGGAGAAGGTCTTGAGCCGGTCGTACCCGTCCGCGATACCGTGCGCCCGCATGACAGTCTGTACAGCCTCGGCAAGGACCTCCCATGCACGGTCAAGATCCGCCCGCAGGATTTCGGGGGCGAGTTCCACCTTGCCCAGACCCTGGAGGAGCGATGCGTAGGCGAGCTGGCAATGCCCGATGGCTACACCGAGATTGCGCAGCACGGTCGAGTCGGACAGGTCCCGCTGCCATCGTGACACCGGGAGCTTCTGCGCCAGGTGTGCCAGCAACGCGCTGGCGAGCCCAAGGTTCCCCTCGGCGTTTTCGAAATCGATGGGGTTTACCTTGTGCGGCATGGTCGAGGAACCGACCTCTCCGGCAATCGCGCGCTGCCGGAAATATCCGAGGGAGACATACCCCCACATGTCACGCGCGAAGTCGAGGAGAACGGTGTTGATCCTCTCCAGGGCATGACAATACTCGGCAATCCAGTCATGAGGCTCGATCTGCGTGGTGTGCCGGTTCGGTACCAGGCCGAGAGAGGTGACCAGATCCTCACTGACGGCAAGCCACGGCAGATCCGGCAATGCAGCGACATGTGCATTGAAATTCCCGACTGCGCCATTCATCTTTCCCAGGATCCGCACCTGAACCAGTCCGTGCAGCTGGCGCTCGAGACGGAACCTTACATTGGCGAATTCCTTTCCGACAGTCGTCGGACTCGCTGTCTGCCCATGAGTGCGCGAAAGCATCGCCACGTCCGCATCTGAAATCGCACGAGAACGGATGAGCTGGATCAAGGTGCGGATCGAAGGCACCAGTACCCGATCCCGCGCTTCGGTCATCATCAACGCGTAGGCAAGATTGTTCATGTCCTCCGATGTACAGCCAAAATGCACCCACTCCAGGTGCCCGGGAGCGGCACCACGCTGCTTCAGCTGTTCGCGCAACCAGTACTCCACCGCCTTGACATCGTGATTGGTGCGCGCCTCGATGGCCTTGATCGCGGCCACGTCGGTTGCAGCCGGATCGGAGGCCAGACCCGTGAGCCAGTCGCGGGCGGCCGCCGGCAGGCTCACGATCGAGACCCCGGCCCGCATCAGGGCCAGCAACCACGCGCACTCGACCTTGACCCTGGCGCGCATCAATCCGGCCTCGCTGAAGATGACGCGCAGGGATGCCAGCTTCCCGGAATACCGGCCATCCAGCGGGGACAGGGCATCGATCGGGTCAATCGGCATCGGTGTTACTCGGCCTCGAAGTGATAGAATTGTCATCTTACCGGACTTCCCCGTGAATACTAATGGACCGCCCTGACTCCAAGCCCATGCAATTCCGGATCGAACGGGACAGCATGGGAGAAATGGCGGTGCCATTGAACGCGCTGTGGGCCGCACAGACCCAGCGGGCACTGCAGAATTTCCCCCCGAGCGGTCTGCGCATGCCACTGCCCATCGTGCACGCCATGGCGCTGATCAAGGCAGCAGCGGCAATCGCCAATGCCGAACTGGGTGATCTGGGCCCGGAGCATTCGAGCTTCATCCGGGCAGCCGCCCTGCAGGTGGCCAGCGGCGTACACGATGACCAGTTCCCGCTTGATCTGTTCCAGACCGGTTCAGGCACCTCCACCAACATGAACGTGAACGAAGTCATCGCCACCCTGGCAAGCCGGGCGGCGGAGACACGGCTGGATCCAAACGATCATGTGAACATGAGCCAGAGCAGCAATGACGTGATGCCCAGTGCAATCCATGTTGCTGCCACACTTGCCGTCGAGCGCGAGTTGCTCCCCGCCATGATGCATCTCGCCGATTCCATGCAGGTCCGTGCCAGGGAATTCACTGATCTGGCCAAGACAGGCCGCACACATCTGATGGACGCCATGCCCCTGACCCTCGGACAGGAAATCGGCGGCTGGCAGTCACAGACAGAGATGGGTATCGCACGCTTGCACGATGTCCTGCCGCGGTTGCGCGCGCTCGCCCAGGGAGCGACCGCCGTGGGCACGGGCATCAATGCCCGCGAAGGGTTCGCGAACCGCCTCATGCATCACCTGGGCAAGCTGACCGGCACCAGCTTTGCAGCGGCCGCAAACCCGTTTGCTGCACTCGCCTGTCAGGACACGGTGATGGAACTTTCCGGACACCTCAAGACGCTTGCGGCGAGCCTGACCAAGATCTGCAACGATCTTCGGTGGATGAACAGCGGACCATTGGCCGGACTGGGTGAGATCCGATTGCCGGCATTGCAGCCGGGAAGCAGCATCATGCCAGGAAAGGTCAACCCCGTCGTTCCCGAGTCCGTGCTGATGATGTGCGCCCAGATCATCGGCAATGATGCGGCCATCACACTGGGCGGGCAATCGGGAAACTTCGAGCTCAACGTGATGTTGCCGCTGATCGCGCACAATGTGCTTGAAAGCATCCGGCTCGCCGGATTGGGATGCAGCACCCTTGCAGATCGGGCCATTGCCGGATTTGTCGTCGACCGTGCGCACGTCGCGGGTCAGCTGGCCCGCAACCCCGTTCTGGTCACTGCACTCAACCCCGTGATCGGATATCAGCGAGGGGCGGAAATTGCCAAGCGCGCCTTCCGGGAAGGCCGTGCGGTCATCGACATTGCGCTCGAACAGGGTGTGCTGCCACGCGAGGACCTGGAAAGGCTGCTGGATCCACTGCACCTGACGCGTGGTGGCGTCCCGGGAAAGGCGGGGTCGGGTTGAACGACGAAACCTCGTCACCGCATTACTCGGGTGATTCGCTCCGGAAGGTCCTGATGGCCGAGCCGTCACCGAAGGACTTCGAGCCGCTCTGGCCGGCGAAGGTGCCTGAGCGCATCACGCCTGAGCTGAGGTCCTGGATGCCCTCTCGGCGGATGCCCGCTGCCGTCCTGATCCCGGTGGTCAGAGGTGAGAGCGGACTCAACATTCTGTTGACCCGGCGTTCTGCACATCTGAGCCGGCATGCAGGACAGATCAGCTTTCCCGGCGGGAGGATCGAGCATGATGATCCGACGCCCTGGGATGCGGCACTTCGCGAGACACACGAGGAGATTGGCCTGGATGCCGGCTGCGTGGAATTCGCAGGTTACCTGCCGGACCATCTGGTCGGCTCGGGCTTTCGGGTGACGCCGGTGGTCGGATTTGTAAGCGCGCCGCTGCACCTGAGGCTGGCGCCCGAAGAAGTTCAGGAGGCATTCGAGATCCCGCTCGACCATCTGTTCGATGGGTCCAATCATTCGCTGAGGCGCCGGTTGCTTGGCCAGACCGAAGTCCAGTTCCATGACATCCGGTTTCATCAGCGAAGCATCTGGGGCGCCACGGCTGCGATCCTCATGACCTGGAAGCAGCTGGTGGATTCACTCGGCAGAATCAGCTGATGGCTGCCATCGACGATCTGCTCCACGTCATGCGCGTGCTGAGGGATCCGAAGCGCGGATGCCCCTGGGATCGTGCCCAGAACTTTGCCAGCATCGCACAGACAACCCTGGAAGAGGCCTATGAAGTCGTCGACGCAATCGAAAGCGGCGCACCCGACATGCTGCGCGACGAACTGGGTGACCTGTTGTTCCAGGTGGTGTTTCATGCGCAGATGGCTGCAGAGCTGAATCAGTTCGATTTCGATGCGGTTGCTGCCTCCATACGCGACAAACTCGTTCGCCGCCACCCACACGTCTTTGCCGGTTCACCGATGCCGGAACTCGCGGAACAGTCGGCCCAATGGGAACGCATGAAGGCGGCGGAACGGGCGGCTCGGCATGACATGAACAGCGAGCTGGATGGTGTTGCGAGATGTCTGCCGGCGCTTGCCCGAGCCGTGAAGTTGTCCCGGCGGGCTGCACGCGTGGGCTTCGACTGGGAACATGCGCAGCAGACCGCCGCCAAGGTGTCGGAGGAACTCGGGGAGGTGCTTCAGGAAATGCAAGGGCAGGTCGGGCCGCTGCCTTCGGAACATCTGGTGGAGGAGGTAGGTGACCTGTTGTTTGCGGCGGCCAATCTTGCACGCAAGCTGAACATCGATGCGGAAAGCGCCCTGCGCGCAGCAAATGCCAAGTTCGAGCGCCGCTTTCACCATATGGAAGCAGCATTGAAGCAATCGCGGGAGGAGATGGTCCATGTCCCGCTGGCACGACTTGAATCCCTGTGGGAGACCGCCAAGCAGGCGGATGCTGGCCGCGGTGCCCCCGATGAATCCAGCTGATTCACACCACGGGCATGCAACACCATTCACGTTCAGCTTCCATTCACTCCTTCGGGGGCAGGATGCAGGAACCGGGACGGATCGGGACGCTGCGGAATTGTACAAGGGCAACCATCGGGCTGGCGGGCACGGGGCCAGAATGACCCGCATGTCACCGCGCACATTTTCAGGGCTGATGCTGGCGCTGATGGCCAGCAGCCATGCCCCGGATGCGCTGTGCGCGCAGGTTGCCTCGCCGCCCACCATCAGCGGGCATCTGGCATTTTCAGAGCTGACCCTGAATCAGGCCGTGCAGATGGCGCAGGCCCGATACCAGGCCCGTGTGGTGCGCGCGGATACCGAACGCGATGGCGACCACATCTACTACCGGCTGCGGCTGCTTTCGGCTGATGGCCGGGTATTCACTGTGCGAGTCGATTCCCGCACCGGCAACATGCAGTAGGCCAGTCGCGATGCGCATCCTGATCGTCGAGGACGAGGCAGCACTTCGGCAGGCATTGGCCAGTGCGTTCCAGATGCAGGGATTCACGGTAACCACAGCCGCTGATGGCGAGGAGGGTATCTTTGCAGGCATCGAATACCCGATTGACATGGCAATCATCGACCTTGGCCTGCCCAGGATGTCTGGTCTTGAACTTGTGAAACGCCTGCGCGAGCAGGGCAAAAAATTTCCCATCCTGATCCTCACGGCTCGTGACCGATGGCAGGACAAGGTCGAAGGCCTTGGTGCAGGAGCTGACGACTACGTGGTAAAGCCCTACCAGATCGAGGAAATCAAGGCCCGTGTCTCGGCCCTCCTGCGCCGCTCCGGCGGCTGGGCTCAGCCACTGATCCGGTGCGGAGAAATCGCGATGGATACACGCACCCAGGAAGTGAGCGTAGACGGAAATCCCGTAGAACTCACCGGGTACGAGTACCGGATCCTCGAGATGCTGATGCTGCGCGCCGGGGAAATCATTTCCAAGAGCGAGCTGACCGAGAAGATCTATGAGCAGGATTTCGAGCGTGACAGCAATGTGATCGAGGTGCTCGTGGGACGGCTTCGCCGCAAGCTCGACCCGCAGGGGGTCCGCCAGCCCATTGAAACCCTGCGCGGGCGTGGCTATCGCATCGCACTGCCTCGCCCATGATGCATTCGCTTTCGGGTCGCCTGCTCGGGGGCCTGTTGCTGTTGCTGGTGCTGTTCCTGGGGCTCACCGTGGCTGCGCTGGATGCATTGTTCCACCGCCTGGCCGAGCAGGCCCTGCACGATCGCCTGGAGGGGCAGCTGGTCAGCCTCATTGCAGCTTCGGACCCGGACGACGCCGGCAACGTACACCCGGCCGCACCGCTGGCCGAACCCCGCTTCGCGGCATCGGGTTCGGGCCTGTACGGAATGATCCAGGACGAGACAGGCAGGGTGATCTGGCATTCCCGCTCGTCAGTACCGGCCGGTGGGGAACCGGCGCACCTGGCGGCGGGTATCGGGCCAACCGGCTTGCGCAGGTTCGATCGCGTTTCCCGTGACGGCGTCGACTGGGAGGCTGTGCATCTGACCGTAGCCTGGGAGCTCTCGACCAGCCTGCAGCGTCATTTCACCTTCACTGTTGCCGAGAACCTCCATGCCTACTACCGGCAGTTACGCACTTTCAGGGTGCAGCTCATGGGCTGGTTCGGAGCGCTGACATTGCTGCTGCTGAGTGGCGTCTGGATGCTGATGCGAAGGATCCTGCAGCCGCTGCGCCAGCTCGAGAACGAAATCGGTGAGATCGAGCGGGGAGAGCGGGCACGGCTGGGCGGGCCCTATCCGCGAGAGCTGGCCGGTGTGTCGAAGAACCTCAACCTGCTGCTGGGAAGCGAGCATGATCGTACGGAACGATACCGCCAGACCCTGGGTAATCTCGCCCACGAGCTGAAGACGCCGCTTGCGGTCCTGCGCACACAACCGGGAGTGGATGGGGCGCTGATCGACCGGATGGACCAGATCGTTGCGCATCAGTTGCGGCGCGCGCGCCTTTCGGCCGGCTCAAACCTGGGTCTGGCACCGGTGGATCTTCACGCCGCGGCGCTGGAGTTGATCGCGGCGTTGCGCAAGGTCTATGCCGACAAGGCGCTGCATATCGAGGTCGAAGGACGCGCGCTCTTTGGTGGCGATCGGGGGGATGCCCTGGAACTGCTGGGCAATCTCCTCGACAACGCCTGCAAGTGGGCACGTTCGCGCGTCCTGCTCAAGCTCGACACCATTGCCGGGGAAATGCAAGGCAAGGCCCGGATCCTCATCCGGCTCGATGATGATGGACCAGGTTGGGGAAGTTCTGATCCAAGGCAGTTGTTCGGTCGAGGCGTGCGCGCAGACGAATCACGCCCCGGGCACGGACTCGGGCTGTCCATCGTGCGCGATCTGGTGGAAGCCTGCGACGGCACCCTGTCCGGTGGCAACAACGAATGGGGAGGTGCACGGGTCGAAATCCGCCTTCCGGCACCGCGCGGCACCCTGACGATGCCTCCGACTCAGCCCAGATCGAACCGGATGCCCTGAGCCAGGGGCAGAGCCGAGCCCCAGTTGATGGTCGTCGTCTGGCGCCGCATGTAGGCGCGCCAGGAATCCGAACCCGCCTCACGCCCGCCACCGGTCTCCTTTTCACCGCCGAATGCGCCGCCGATTTCCGCGCCTGAAGTGCCGAGATTGATATTGGCGATGCCACAATCGCTTCCCGAATCGCTCAGGAATTTTTCCGCCACCTGCAGCCGGTCGGTGAACAGCGCGGAGGAAAGACCCTGCGGAACCGAATTCTGGATGTTGATGGCCTCTTCGATGGTATCGAAGGGGATCAGGTAAAGGATGGGCGCAAATGTCTCGGTCTGCACGATCGGCATATCCGCACGGGCCCGAACGATGGCCGGTTCGACGAAATTCCCCGGGGTATCGATCGTCTTCCCGCCACACAGGAGCACGCCACCCTGTTGCTGCGCCGCTGCAACCGCTTCCTGGTACCGCCGCACCGCAGTTGCATCGATCAGTGGCCCCATCAGGGTTGCCGGATCCAGTGGGTCACCGATACGAACCTGCCGGTAGGCGGAGACCAGTTGCTTCTCCAGATCAGTCAACCGGGAGCGATGCACCAGCACCCTTCGCGTGGTCGTGCAGCGCTGACCCGCAGTGCCGACGGCGCCGAATACGATGGCGGGAACGGCCAGTTTCAGATTGGCCGTTTCGTCCACGATCAGGGCGTTGTTGCCGCCCAGTTCGAGCAGGGACTTGCCCATGCGCTGCGCCACCCGCACGCCCACCTGGCGCCCCACATGCGTGGAACCGGTGAACGAAATCAGGGCGACACGGGAGTCGTCCACGAAGCGCGTGGCAAGCGAGGTGCCGGCATCGATGAACATCTGGAAAATCGGGGGCAGGGATTCACGCTGCATGACACGGTTGCAAATGTGCTGCACGGCAATCGAGCACAGCGCGGTTTTCGGGGAAGGCTTCCAGACCGTGACGTTGCCACAGATGGCAGCGAGGAATGCGTTCCATGACCAGACCGCCACCGGGAAATTGAAGGCCGAGATCACGCCAACCACACCCAGCGGATGCCAGTGCTCGTACATGCGATGCGAGGCCCGCTCGGACTGCATGGTCAGCCCGTACAGCATGCGGGACTGCCCGACGGCAAAATCCGCGATGTCGATCATCTCCTGTACTTCACCATCGCCTTCCGCCTTGATCTTGCCGTTCTCAAGCGCCACGAGGCTCCCCAGGGCACTCTTGTGCTTTCGAAGTTCCTCACCCATCAATCGTACGGCTTCGCCACGCCGGGGAGCGGGCACGTCCCGCCAGCGCGCTGCCGCGCTCACGGCGCTGGCAATGACACGGTCGTAGTCGGCATCGGTCGCGCCGCGGATCCGTGCCAGCACCTTCCCCGAGGAAGGATTGACCGAATCGAACAAGGGGCCCTGATCTGCACTCCAGCCTTCGCCGGACCAGGCCCCGGCATTGGTCGCCGACAGACCCAACGCATCGAGGATTGGTTGCATGATCAGGCCCTCGCACGCTTTCGCTGGGAACCGCTCCGTCCCTCGACCACCATCTGCGCGGAAACCTCCTTGCCGGCGCCTCCTGCATACAGCCGTCCGAAGCGGTTGGACAGGATCTCCGGCAGCCGGAATTTCTCCTGTGCGACAAAGCCCTGATACCGATCCGGATTTGACAGCACCAGATCGATGACCGACGTGATGCCGGCGGCAGTAGTGACCTGGATGGCCGACCAGAGACGGCCGGCGATCACCTGCGGATATACCTTGTTCACGTAATTTTCTTCGCGGAACTCCCCGTCCTGGGTGCCTGTCACTGCCGCGTAGACGATGACCACGTCCTGCAAGGTCTGCGGAACCGCGTTTTCGAGGATGCGCTTGAGAGTCGCCCGATCCTGATTGAGCTTGAGATCATTCATCAGCAGCCGCATCTGCTCGCAATGCCCCGGATAGCGCATCGTCTTGTAGTTCATGATCTGGGCGCTGGCACCATAGGTCTCGGCCAGGGAACCAAGGCCGCCGGAGGTGTTGAAGGCTTCGTACAGGGTTCCGTCGATTTCGATCTCTTCCAGCCCCTCGAGTGGCGCCGCTTCCACCATCCTGCCGTCGACGATGGCCTGGCAGGGATTGCCGTACTCGTTGATCAGGCCCTCGGTCGACCAGGTGAGCGAATATTTCAACACGTTGTTCGGGTGCTGGGGCAATGCGCCGACCCGCAACTTCACGGTCCGCACGGAATCGAAATGCGTGATCAGCTCGTTTGCGGCAATGCTGATGAATCCGGGCGCAAGGCCGCACTGCGGCACGAATGCCTTCGTGGCACCGGTGGCGATGCTGCGCACCTCGCGCGTGACTTCCACGTCCTCGGTCAGGTCGAAGTAATGTGCGTTCGCCGCACGGGCCGCGCGCGCAACGCCTGGGTTGCAGTAGAAAGGAAGACTGGAGATCACGGCATCGACCGGGTGGCTCGCCAGGTGAGCCGATAGCGCGCTTTCGCTGGACGCATCGACACCAAAGCTGCGCATGTCCGGCAAACCATGCGCCTTGACGACCGCAGAGGCGGTGGTTTCGCTCACATCGCCGACGTCGACACGGTAGGCCTTCGTCTCCGCCAGCAGGCCCGAAATCAGTGCGCCGATCTTGCCGGCTCCAAGTACGAGTACTCGATGCATCTTGTCCACTCCCGGAAATTGTGGGCGTGAACCATCATGTCCGCGCCCGATGGCGGCGAATTGTGCCCGTGAGTGCGAATTTTCGCCACCTGATCCGTTGGCCCCTGTCTGGAATTGGCGCTCGAGGCATCGACTGTGTAGCATTTCGTCGCATGTCCAATTCCACAGTCCTGACGGCCTGGCATCCCGCAAGCTGGCGCAGCCGCCCGGCCAGCCAGCAACCCGCTTATTCCGATCCGGCCGAGCTTGAACGTGTGGTGGCCGCGCTGTCGCGGCTGCCGCCGCTGGTAGTCTCGTGGGAGATCGAAGCGCTGCGTGAGAAGCTGGCGCAGGCGCAGCGCGGCGAACGATTTCTGTTGCAGGGTGGAGATTGCGCAGAAAGCTTCGATGAGTGTGAATCAGACAAGATCGCCAAGAAGCTCAAGGTACTGCTGCAGATGAGCCTGGTGCTGCTGCAGGGTCTGCGCCGGCCGGTCATCCGTGTGGGCCGTTTCGCCGGTCAATACGCCAAGCCCCGATCCACGGATACCGAGACCCGTGAGGCCGTGACGCTGCCCAGTTTTCGCGGTGACAACGTCAATCGCCCTGGTTTCAGCCTTGCGGAGCGCGAACCCGATCCGCAACTTCTGCTGCGCGGCTATGAGCGCGCCGCGCTGACCCTGAATTTCATCCGGGCACTGATCGACGGCGGATTTGCGGATCTGCACCACCCGGAGTACTGGGACCTGGCATTTCTCCGTCATTCGCCCCTGCAGGATGCCTACCAGCACATCGTCGATTCCATCGCCGAGTCGCTTGATTTCTTCGAGTCGATGAGCGGTCTGAGAGTGCATGATGCCAACCGTGTGGAATTCCATACCAGCCACGAAGGTCTTCATTTGCTGTACGAGCAGGCCCAGACACGCTTCATCGATCGCCAGCATCGCTGGTACAACCTGTCCACCCATATGCCCTGGATCGGCATGCGCACGGCGCAGCTCGATGGTGCCCACGTGGAATATTTCAGGGGCATTGCCAATCCCATCGGGGTCAAGGTGGGGGCGAGCATGGATGCCGAATGGCTTCAGGGCCTCGTCCAGGTCCTGAACCCGCAGAATCAGCCCGGCAGGTTGACGCTGATCCACCGCTTCGGCGCACGGAACATCGCCCAGCATCTGCCTGCCATGATTGCTGCCGTGCGCGCGACAGGAACTTCAGTGCTATGGGTATGCGACCCCATGCATGGGAACACGGAGACCACCTCGGGTGGAATCAAGACGAGACGCTTCGAGAACATCCTCAAGGAAGTGGAGGCGGCCTTTCGGATCCATGATGAATGCGGTTCCCAGCTGGGAGGCGTCCACGTGGAGCTGACGGGCGATGATGTCACTGAATGCCTGGGGGGGGCCCGTGGGTTGAACGAAACTGACCTTGCCAGGGCCTACCGCTCGACGGTGGATCCCCGACTCAATGCCGAGCAGGCGCTCGAGCTTGCCATGCTCATCGCGCGTCAGGCTCGAGTCAGAGAAAGATAATTTTTTATTATCAATTAATTACGAAACTTATCCAGACTATTTATTAAAAGAATTTCCAATCATTTCTGGTAAATGCCGGCTTGTCTGAGCCGGTTCAAGTGTTATGCTTTCGTGCAATCTCCCTGTACACCCGCGAGTTGGCTGACGGCCATGCCTCGGTCTGCGGCCCCTCCGGTGTCTGGCCTGACCTGACTTTCTGCGAGGTGGCTGTGATTCCGAGCGACGCTCTCTGCCTGATGCCCTTTCAGCAGGACCTTGTGCAGTGCAAAGCAATGCGTCCCGGCCGGGACAATCATCCGGCTTTTGTTCAAGTTCACAACCACGACGGAGAGGTTCGATGCTGAAGTCTGCTGCCGAGCTGAAACAGGAATGGGAAACCAGCCCGCGATGGAAGGGTGTGACCCGGGCCTACAAGGCAAGCGATGTCGTACGGCTGCGGGGTACCGTCGATGTCGAACACTCCCTGGCGCGGCTGGGTGCGGAAAAGCTCTGGCGTTATGTCAATGAGAAGCCCTTTGTAAACGCGCTTGGCGCGCTCACGGGCAACCAGGCCATGCAGCAGGTGAAGGCGGGGCTCGATGCGATATATCTCTCGGGATGGCAGGTGGCTGGCGACGCGAATGTTGCCGGGGCCATGTATCCGGATCAGTCGCTGTACCCGGCCAATTCCGTACCAGAGGTCGTCCGTCGTATCAACAACACGCTTCGCCGGGCCGATCAGCTCACTCATGCCGAAGGAAATGATGCCATCGACTGGCTGAAGCCCATCGTGGCGGACGCCGAGGCGGGATTCGGCGGCGTTCTCAACGCGTTCGAACTGATGAAGGGCATGATCGAAGCAGGTGCAGCGGGCGTGCACTTCGAGGACCAGCTGTCCTCCGCCAAGAAATGCGGGCACATGGGGGGCAAGGTCCTGGTACCCACTTCCGAAGCGATCTCCAAGCTGGTCGCGGCCCGCCTGGCAGCCGATGTCAGCGGAGTGCCCACCGTGCTGATTGCGCGCACCGATGCCGAGTCGGCCAACCTGCTGACCTCGAATGTCGACGAGCGGGATGCGCCATTCATCGCATCCATGGAACGTACGTCAGAGGGCTTCTTTTACGTGAAGGCGGGGCTGGAACAGGCCATCGCGCGCGGCCTGGCTTATGCTCCCCACGCAGACATGATCTGGTGCGAAACTGGCGTGCCCGACATGGACGAAGCCCGGCATTTTGCCGAAGGGATCCACCGGAAATTCCCGGGCAAACTCCTGGCGTACAACTGCTCGCCTTCCTTCAACTGGAAGAAGAAGCTCTCGGACGAGCAGATCAGCAGGTTTCAGCGTGAACTGGGCGCCATGGGCTACAAGTTCCAGTTCGTGACCCTGGCAGGTTTCCATGCATTGAACTATTCGATGTTCCAGTTGGCCAAAGGTTACAAGCAGAAGCAGATGTCAGCCTACGTGGCGTTGCAACAAGAGGAGTTCGCCTCGGAGCAGGAAGGCTATACGGCCACCAAGCACCAGCGGGAGGTGGGGGCAGGGTACTTTGACGATGTCACCCAGACTGTCACGGCAGGCCAGTCGTCGATTACGGCATTGAAGGGCTCCACGGAGGAAGCCCAGTTCCAGAAGGCACACGGATAGGACCTTTCGGCAAGGGGTTCGGTTGCGCTCGGGTTAGTCCAAAGTCCGGCGCGATCAACGGCGGGCTACGCGGGTTCTCGCGTAGCCCGTTTTTTTTCATTGGCAACCGGCGTCAGATGGGTCAGCTTCCGGATCAGTGTCTGGGGTAGACCTGTTCACCCTGGATGTAGACCTGCGTTGCCCTGGTCTCATGCACTTCGGTGACCGGGATCTGCAGGGGGTTGCGGTCCAGGATCACAAAGTCGGCCAGCAGGCCCGCTTCGATCGCGCCGCGCTCGGCCCGCTTGCCCAGACCCTTGGCGGCATTGACCGTGAACATGTCGATCGCTTCCCTGAGCGTGATTGCTTCCTTCGGAGCAAGCGCCTTGCCCGAGCCTCCCGGCGCCTTGCGGGTCACGAGAGTCTCGATGCCCAACCAGGGGCTCTCCGCCGCCGAATACGGCCAATCGGATCCACCCACGAGCAACGCACCTGCATCCAGAGCTTCCCTGGCGGGATGTTCCCGCTCCATGCGCGAGTCTCCCACCTGAGGCCGGGTCGCAGCGTCCCCCATAGGGGTCGGATACCAGATGTAGGGTGAGTACTCGAAGACTGCGCCGATCTGCCGCGCCCTCGGCAGATCCTGCGCGGAAACGAAGCTGTTGTGGGCCACTTCGTGAAGGTGCGCCGTCCAGCCGTTGGCCTTGCGGGCCGCCACGATCGCATCGAGTGCGGCGCGCACGGAACCATCGCCGGTTGCATGGATCTTGAGCGTCAACCCGCGTGCATCGAATGCGATTGCCAGTTCCTTGAGCCGTTCCGGCTGCAGGTTCCAGACGCCGCGATTGTCTGGATCGCCCTCGTATGGCGCAAGCATGCGCGATGTTCGATCCATGGGCGCACCGTCCGGATACAGCTTCACGCAATCCGTACTGATACGCTCACGCGCGAAATAGCGGCGATTCCTGATCAGTGCCTCGGCCGCGGCCCTTGCATCCGTGTCACTCCAGCGCAGGCAGGCCTTCACACGCTGCCTGAGCCGGCCTGCATCGAACAATTCCGCGTAGATCTGCAGATCTTCCTCTTCTGCCATCGCATCCGTGAATGAAGTCACGCCATTCGAGAGCATCTCGTCAAGGCCAGCCTCGACCGCCCGCACATTGCGCTTCCGGTCGGGTAGCGGGATCAGGCGCATGATCCGCATTGCTGCTTCGCCGGACAGCACGCCGGTCGGCACACCATGCCGGTCCCGAGCGACAGGGCCGCCGGCCGGCTTCTCGCTGTCGAGTGAAACGCCTGCCATTTTCAGGGCCATTGAATTTGCCCAGACGATCGGCGTCGTACCGAAATCGCCTTGTTTGCCCAGAACGACCGGGTGACCGGCCGACACGGCATCAAGGGCCGCTCGACTGACAGGCTCTTGTGCGAATGCCCTGTCTGTCCATCCGCCACCCTCGATCCATTCGCCACGGGGGCGGCCCGCCACGCATGCCTTCACGATTTCGATCATCTGGCGTTGCGTTGCATCGGCCCCGATGTTGCACTTGATGAGTTCGAGACCAGCCCAACGGACATGCACGTGAGCATCATTGAGGCCGGGAAAGACCACGGCACCGTGCAGATCCACCACCCGGGTATGCGACCCGCGGTTCGCAAGCACCGCCTGGGCGTCACCGACCGCCAGGATCAATCCCTTCCCGACTGCGAACGACTTTGCCCATCCGGTCGGTGTGAATATGCGGCCATTGTCATAGATGGTGTCTGCGACGAGCGGCGCCATGACCCGTCCATCCGCGTGATCGGCAGTCTGGGAAACCGCGCCGGCACTGTGCATGGCCAGCACGATCGCCACGAATCCATCGAGTCTTCTGGCCGTCATGTTCTCATCCCCCCGCGGCATCATCGTAACGCGGATCGATCTCTGTCAAGATGGGACGCATCGTCGCGACATGACCGGAGCATGGGTGGACAGCCAGCCCCTGATGACATCTTTGCATTGCTTCTTCGATCCTCTATCGCCGGTCAGGACACATGAATTCAGGCTTTGACCTTCATTGCCGACGCTGCCCTCGCCTGGCTGCATTTCTCGACTCGGTGCGCAAGGATCATCCCGAATACCATTGCCGACCGGTCCCGCCATTCGGGGATGAAGATCCGCGGATGCTCATCGTCGGGTTGGCGCCGGGCCTGCACGGCGCCAATCGCACCGGGCGGCCGTTCACCGGGGATTTTGCCGGCATCCTGCTGTATGAAACACTGTACAGGACCGGACTTGCGAGCGCGGCAGTCTCCCGCTCCAGGGATGACGGACTGGTGCTGCGAGGAGTTCGGATCACGAATGCCGTGAAGTGCCTGCCACCCGCCAACAAGCCAGAAGCGCGCGAGGTCGATCAATGCAATGAATACCTGCGTTCCGAACTGGCCGCGCACTCATCCGTACGTGTGGTGGTCGCTCTGGGACTGATCGCTCACAATGCGGTGCTCAAGGCGCTCGGGCTCCAGAGGTCGAAGCACCGCTTTGCCCATGCGGCAGAACATGATCTGTCCGCCGGGCGTGTGCTGCTCGATTCCTATCATTGCAGCCGCTACAACACCCAGACACGTCGGCTCACGCAATCCATGTTCGAGTCCGTCATGGGCCGGGCACGCGATCTGGCCGGGCGGACATGAACGAAAGCCGATTCGACGGCAGGGCATTCGCTGATACCCTGCCGGCAAGGCCCGGGGTCTATCGCATGCTCGACGCCGCGGGTGCCGTGCTGTATGTCGGCAAGGCGCGGAACCTGAAGAATCGCGTGACCTCGTATTTCCAGGCCAGCAATGTTGCACCCAAGGTGCAGGCCCTGGTGCAGATCACACAGCGCATGGAAATCACCATAACCGGCTCGGAGACAGAGGCGCTTCTTCTGGAGTACAACCTGATCAAGAAGCACCGGCCGCGGTTCAATGTGGTGCTGCGCGATGACAAGAGCTTCCCTTGGCTGCATCTGGACACCCGGCAGGAATATCCGCGGCTGTCGCTGTACCGAGGGTCACGCAAGGAACCCGGGCGGTATTTTGGTCCTTATCCATCCGCCGGTGCAGTACGTCAGACGCTGCAACAGCTGCAAAAGCTGTTCCGGCTGCGCAACTGCGAGGACAGCTTCTTTGCCAACCGTTCCCGACCCTGCCTTCAGTACCAGATCCAGAGATGCACGGCGCCCTGCGTGGGCCTGATCTCGATCACTGACTATGCCGGTGATGTCGAAGCTGCGGTGAAAGTCCTGGAAGGCCGGAATACGGAGGTCAACGAAGAACTCGCGCGGCGCATGGAAGAAGCATCCCGAAAACTCGAGTTCGAGCACGCGGCGCGGATACGCGACCAGCTGGCGAGCCTGAGAGCCATCCAGGCGCAGCAGGCTATCAGCTCGGATGAACGCCATGACGCCGACATCATCGCCCTGGCCAGCTCGAACTCGGAGCACGTCGTGGTTCTGCTGTTCGTGAGGGCCGGGCAGAGCCTGGGAAGCGCCACCTTCTTTCCCAGCGCAGCGTTTGTCGAACCGGAGGAA
This sequence comes from Steroidobacteraceae bacterium, assembly GCA_044226785.1. Classification (GTDB taxonomy): domain Bacteria; phylum Pseudomonadota; class Gammaproteobacteria; order Steroidobacterales; family Steroidobacteraceae; genus TMP-86. The sequence goes on from JBGAGK010000009.1 coordinate 70,159, forward strand.
CTGATCAGCGGCTTCCTGACGCAGTACTACCTGGAGCGCGAGGCGCCGGCGGAGATCATCCTGGCGGAGCCGATTGTGGATCGGGAACTGCTGGAAGCGACATTCAGCAAACACTCCGGCCACAAGGTGCGCATTGCCAGCGAAGTTCGCGGCATTCGGGCGCGCTGGGTGCAGATCGCCCAGACCAACGCCACCGAACACCTCCGGATGCGGGCGCAGGCGCGCAGCAACCTGGAGGAGGCGCTGGAGGAGTTGCGCTCGACCCTCGGCATGACGCGCAGCCCGCGCCGCATCGAGTGCTTCGACATCAGTCATACGGGCGGAACGGACACCGTGGCCTCCTGCGTGGTGTTCGGGCCCGAGGGTGCGATGAAGCAGGAATATCGTCGCTTCAACATCACCGATATCCAGGGCGGTGACGACTTCGCCGCCATGCACCAGGCGCTGAACCGGCGTTACCGGAGGGTGAAGGAGGGGGAGGTGGTTGCTCCAGACCTGCTGCTCATCGACGGCGGGGCGGGGCAGGTCAAGCAAGCCGGGCAGGTGCTGGAGGATCTCGGATTGTCGGACATCCTGCCGGTCGGCGTGGCAAAAGGCGCGGATCGAAAGCCGGGGCAGGAACGCCTGTTCTTGTTGGGTCGTGACCTGCCGATTATAATGCCGCCGGATTCGCGAGCCCTGCACCTTGTCCAGCGCGTACGTGATGAAGCGCATCGATTCGCGATTTCGGGCCACCGCCGCAAGCGTGCAAGGCGGTATAGCCAGTCGATCCTGGAGACCATCCCCGGACTTGGCCCTGTGAAGCGGCGTGAACTGCTCAAGCAGTTCGGCGGCATGCAGGGAATCCTGCGGGCGGGAATGCAGGATCTGTCGGGCGTCCGCGGGGTGGGGTCCGAGCTTGCGAAGATCATCTATGAACATCTCCACCCGGGCAGCTGAAACAGGATCGCGGTTCAGCCTTCCAAATTCCCTGACGTGGTTTCGCATCGTCATGGTCCCCGCCATCATCCTGCTTTTTTATCTGCCGTACGGCTGGGCGGGTCCCGCTGCCTGCGCCGGCTTTGCCCTGGCGGGCATCACCGATTCCCTGGACGGCTACTTCGCGCGCAAATGGCACCAGACCTCGCGATTGGGCGCGTTTCTTGACCCGGTGGCGGACAAGCTCATCGTTGCGGCCGCACTGGTCCTGATCGTCAGCAAGGACCCGCGATGGTACGTGGTTCTCATGGCCATCGTGATCATCGGCCGCGAGATCGCGGTATCGGCCCTGCGCGAGTGGATGGCCGAAATCGGCGCGCGAGGCAAGGTGGCTGTCTCCGGATGGGGCAAGATCAAGACCATCGTACAGATCGTAGGCCTGTCCATGATGCTGTTCCGGCAGGACCTGCTGGGGCTCCCCATCTACCCGATGGGACTGGCTCTGAGCATGGTGGCCATGCTGCTGACCCTGTGGTCCATGGCGCTGTACCTGCGTGCCGCCTGGCCGGAATTGCGGGGCAGTTCAACACGTTAGCCTGCCCGGGACGGCGATACGATCGGCCATTCGTTCCTTGACTCTCGCCGCCGGGGCCCTACAATTGCCGCTCGCTCATGCGGGCGGGAATAGCTCAGTTGGTAGAGCGCAACCTTGCCAAGGTTGAGGTCGCGAGTTCGAGCCTCGTTTCCCGCTCCAGTCCTTGCAAACTCCCGGCGCTGCCGCACTGCCGGGGAGGCTTTTCCTGGCTAGGTGGCAGAGTGGTCATGCAGCGGACTGCAAATCCGTGTACGCCGGTTCGATCCCGACCCTAGCCTCCACTTCAACTTGTTGAACGATTGTTCATCTGCGTTCGCAGCGGTTCATGCGCATCCGCGGACGTCGCCCAAACCCCTGAAAACATAGGCTCTCATGCAAGTCGATTTTCGATCTTGCGCGGGAACAACGTTCGCGAACGCACGCGGACGCTCATTGGAAGACAGACCCATCACGGGGTAATTTCGGTGGTACGGGCACACCACAAAGGAGGGCCGTACCCCATGCTCACCGACACCAAGATTCGCGCTGCCAAGGGCCAGGAGAAGCCCTACAAGCTGTCCGCCGGCGAAGGCCTTTTCCTTCTCGTCACACCCAATCATCGCCGCGCGTGGCGCTTCCGATACAAATTCGCTGGCAAGGAAAACCTTCTGGGCTTCGGCGTCTATGATCCCGGCTGCGCCAATCATGTGTCGCTGGCGGAAGCCAAGGAGCGGCAACGCCAAGCCAAGGCGATGCTGCGCGCCGGCACCGATCCCGGTGCCGCACGTCGGGCACAGAAACAAGCGCGGCGGGACCGCGATCGGAATTCCTTCGAGATCGTCTCGCGCGAATGGCACACCCGGCAGTCGGCACGCTGGCAGCCCAAGCAGATTGCCAAGGAGTTACGGCAACTGACCCTCCATGTGTTGCCGAAGCTTGGTTCCCGGAACATCAAAGACCTCAAGGCGACCGACTTGCTCGATGTCCTGTTGAAGATCGAGGACAAGGGTAGGCTTGATACGGCTCACCGCGTTCGCCGCAGCATCGCCGCGATTTGCCGCTACGCCGTCCTGACGCACAGGCTCGAACATGACATCTCCTCGGCATTGCAGGGTACGTTGCGGCCGGTGGCAGCCCGTCCGTATGCGACTCTGACGGATCCCCGACAGGTCGGCACTTTGCTGAGGACGGTCAGGTCGTATGACGGGTCGCCTGCCACGCGACTCGCGTTGCAGATCGCGCCTCACGTGTTCGTTCGCCCCGGAGAGCTTCGCGCCGCGCGCTGGGAAGAATTCCGCTTTGATTTGTCAGGGCAGGGCGATGAGTCGATGGACCCGCCGGAGTGGAGAATTCCCGCCGAGCGGATGAAGATGCGGCGCCAGCACATCGTGCCGCTCTCTCGACAGGTCATCGGATTTTTGCGGGAACTCCATGAACACACCGGTCCCGACGGCTTCCTCTTTCCCGGTGCCAGGACCAAGGACCGCTGCATCTCCGAGAACACGATCAATGCGGCTTTGCGGCGCCTGGACTACAGCGTCGATCAGTTGACCGGCCACGGATTCCGTCACATGGCATCGACGCTCCTGCACGAGCGCGGTTACCAGTCCGAGTGGATCGAGCGGCAGCTGGCGCACGCGGATAGCAACTCTGTTCGCTCGAGGTACAACTTTGCCGAGTACCTGGCGCAGCGGCGCGTGATGATGCAGGAATGGAGTGACTACCTGGACAAGCTGCGGGATTTCGTGGCGTCCAATGTCGTCCAAATGCGCGCTGCCTAGGTTCGTCACGCCCGGTTTGGTCTGTCACGTCGCGCAAGCCTGAGATGCCACCGCGGTGGGGCGATTACTTGGTTCGTGCCCTGTTTGGGGAGCCTGTGGGACTGATTCCAGGCAAGGAGGCCTGATATGGGGACGCCAGCGGGGTGCTCGAGGGGTGGGTGGAGCCGCTCTTCGCTTTCATTGAGCGCGTTCTTGCCTGCGCCAGTAGCCAATCCTCGACCTCAGCATCGATCCAACGGACGGCCGTGCTGGTCAAATGCACGCTGGCAGGGAATGTGCCGGCTTTCTGTAGTTCGTAGATCTTCGTCTTGCCGAGGCCGGTTCTGCGGATGACCTCTGGCAGCCGCAACAGTCGTGTCTCTCGTTGATAGGGGTGCGAGTTGGATGCGTGTCCCGCGTGCGTGTCAGTCTCCCTTGCCTGCGCTGGGCGGAGTTCAGTGGGGACGGGGGATTGATTGCGGGCCGTTTGATGTCGCGTCATGGGCGTCTCTCCTTTTGGTGGATGGATTTGATTTTGCAGCCTAGTTCGCGTGCGTTCGTCATGCGATCTCGGGTTCGACCTGTGATAGCGGCTGATCTTTGGGAGGGCTCGATTGGCGTGTCGGCGGTCGAGTTCTCGTTTGGCGGGTTTGCAACACAGCGTCGGGTGAGGGGTTCACCGCGTGATGAGGTTAGCGGTGGCGCTTGGCCTGGTTCCGATCGCGCCTTTGCTTCCCCGGTGATTGGGCGTTGATCTGCATGTCGACTGACGAGACTTGGCTCTGGAGATTGAGATCGAGGCTTGACGTGGTCTGCGGTCGAGCGAGGAGGTCAGTGACGCATTTCCTCAGTCCCGGTGTTCGGAGGGCAGTGGAGAGACGGAGCAGGGCAGCTAGGGAGAATGCAGGTGTGGGGTTTGGCCGCTATCACGAGCTATACGCCGGATAGCTGCCAAGCAGCCGTTTGCTTCATTGTCGCTCCCATGGGCAACAACACACATCTCATGACGTGGGTGACGCGCGACACCAAGGATCGCTTTGCGATCCTGGCGCGTAACCGCGAGTTGTCCGAATCAGCGCTATTGAAGCAGTTGGTCCAGGTGGCGCTCGCGGGCGCAGGGATCGACGTGGACATGCCGCCTGAGATACTCGAGCCCGTGTCTGCCAAGGACCGGCTCTCGATACGGTTGGAGGTGAGCGACGTCCTGCTGTTGCGTGAACGCGCCAGGGCGCGAGGCATTCCGAGCAGTCGTTATGTCTCGCTCCTTTTACGATCTCACTTGCGTAATGTCGCTCCATTACCGCCCGGCGAATTGGATGCGCTCCGGCGTTGCATCGCCGAGGTCGGCGCCATCGGACGCAACCTCAACCAGATTGCCCGAGCGATGAATCAAGGTGTGCCGGGGAGCGGACCGACACGTTCGGAGATCCGCGTACTCCTCGCCGCCCTGACCGAACTGAAGGAGCGAATCAAGGCGATCCTGGCCGCCAACTTGGCCAGCTGGAGGGACGGACATGAAAAGACGACAGGTTGATCTTCGCTCAAGACAAACGCTGCTTTTGGACATGGTCTCCTATGGTCGAGGGGGCGGTTCGCGAACGTTCACGAAACAGCAGCTCGATCTGATCGCCCGGACGGTAGGCCGGACGCCGGAGGTCATGGTGAAAGTGTCCGGCGGAGCTCGTTCGCTACGCGGCGTCGCGGCGCACTTTGGCTACATCAGCCGCGAGACGTCACTGGACATGGAAACGGATGACGCCAGCGCAATCCGGGGGCGAGACGGACTCAAGTCGCTCGTAATGGATTGGGATCTGGACATCGAAGTCATGACACCTCCACGGGGCTTCAAGAAGCCATCGCGGGGACCAAAATTGGTCCATAACCTCATCTTCTCCATGCCGGCCGGGACGCCGCCGGACAAAGTGGTGAAGGCAGTGCGCAAGCTCGCCAAGGAGGAGTGGGCGCTCAAACACCGCTACGCGATGGTGTTGCATACCGACGAACCGCATCCGCACGTTCATGTCGTGCTGAAGGCACGAAGCGAGCAAGGGCGCCGATTGAATATTCGGAAAGCCACGCTTCGACATTGGAGGCAGTCCTTTGCCACCAACCTTCGCGAGTTGGGTGTTGCCGCCAATGCGACCGATCGGGTGATGCGCGGGCAGACTCTGGCGAACGTGTCTGACGCTGTGTTTCGTGCAAAGCAGCGCGACGCGCTGACTCGGGACCCGTCATTCAAGGACGCCAAGACAGTCGCTCCAAGCGCGCCACGTCAGGCGGTGCGCCTCGGCTGGCAAGAAGTTGCATTCAAGTTGGTCGAAGCTGGACATCGAGATCTGGCGGCGAAGACGCAGGCGTTTGTGGACTCGGCACGTTGGGGGCGGATCGAGCGCGAGCGACAGAACGTCAAGGAGCGAGCGAGACCATCCAACGAATCGAGTGTCGGACCTGAGCTAGAAAGATGATGCAAGCGGAATTTGCAGCGAATCAGTGGTCGGGCACCAAAGTCCGTACCCTCCAAGGTGGACGGTGGCTCAACAAAATCGGACGGTCTTGATCACACGATTTGACGATCATGAACGCGCGAACTAGGATGTTCACAGCGCCGATTTGATTAACAGCTTGCGGGCGCGATACAAATTCCGCTAAAGCGACGTCGGACCCGATCCGCCGTAGGCTTCGGGTCAATTTGTCATCATTTCCGCAATCATTTTTCGGCGCCTGTCCAGTTATTCGCAGGTGTCCAGTGTCACATTCATCTTCTGATCCCATTTTCGTACTTGGCGTCGATGGTTCCGATCTTCGATCCGTCGAGCAAATGACTCGTACCGCTTTGAACGTCTACCGACACTTTCGTCAGGGGCGGAGGGTATTGGTCGTGGTATCAGCAGTTAGCGGCAGCAAGTGCCATGAAAAGCCAACCATCAACGACAGTAGTCATCGAGGAGATCGGGATCCATGCGAGCCCGACACCGATGGCGCGATTCATGCCGCAGCCCGCCTAGTACAGTTTCTGGGGCGCAATGGTTTGCCAACGCGCTTCGCAAACCCTGATGGTCTGAGATTGAGCGCGATGGGATCGCAAATTGACGCGGACCTGCCATCCCCCGTGTGGATCGGGCGCGAATCTTGGGATGCTTCGGTTTTAGTTATGCCGAGCTCTTGCGGACGAGTGAGCGAATCAAAAATCGCGTCTCTCGGTCATGTTTCCGGAGAGTTCTTGGGTCCGGTAAGTCCTCCTCCGCGCGCCGTGATCAAGCACCGACCGCTGCGGGTATACCTCCTGGGTCTTGGGACCGTGGGGCGAGGAGTGTACGAATTCCTGCGGGCATTTCCCGATGAGTTTTTGATCACCGGGGCGTTGGTGCGGTCTGCACGCTCTCATCTCGAGTTGGGCGTTATCGACTCGCTTCTTGAAACCGACGTTGCCCGAGTGCACAGAGCGGTGCGCGAATCCGATATCGATGTTGTCATCGAAATGCTCGGAGGGTTGGATCCCGCCTTCGAGCTCATTCGACAAGCGCTCATCGCGGGTCACAGCGTCGTCTCTGCCAACAAACAGCTCATTTCGACGCGCTGGGCGGACCTGAGCCGCTTTGCAACGGGTGACCAACCCTCGCTGCTCTTCTCGGCTGCAGTAGGAGGGGCTGTTCCCATGATCGAGCAAATTCATCGGTTACGCCGCGGGCGCGAACGAATCACACGTATCCGTGGGGTCATTAACGGCACTTGCAATTTCGTTCTGGAGCGTACGGCGGCGGGCGACTCACTGGATCAGGCGGTGCGGGACGCGCAACAGAATGGGTACGCAGAACCTGATCCCACGGCTGATATCGAGGGCCATGATGCGGCGCGAAAGCCTGATATCCTCTCGCGGCTGGCATTTGACGCCGAACCTCGCCGGTGGCGTACGCAAGGGCTTCGGGACGCATTGGAGAAATCTTCCGGGAACGTTGGAATCGGCAGGCAGGTGGCCGAACTCGATGAGCACGGAAATGCAAGCGTTGAAGTGCAGTGGTTGGACCCGACCGATTTCCTGGCCGGCGCGCGCGGCGCGGAAAATCGGCTTGAAGTGACACTGGAAAGCGGCACGATCCACCGGGTCAGAGGCCTTGGGGCGGGACGATACCCAACGGCGACCGCCGTACTGGCGGATTTGATCGACATCGCCAGCAGGTACCAGCAGGCGGCATGATTGTCTGCCATTCGTCTAATCACTGCATCGGTTAGATCCAGTCGTCACTTAGAGCGTGTGGTGTGATCTATACCAAGCGACCGTCTGGCGCGCGAGCGATTCGCCGGCATCAACAACGGGTACAGACATCTCGTTCGCGTTGAAGCCCAACGGCAGCTCGGTGCATCCGAGCAGGATCGCGCCAGCTCCACGTGAAATCAACGCTTCTGCCGCCTGTTTTAGCAGAGGCGCGGCGTTGGAGGACCGGCCCGCTTTGATTTCCTGAATCGCCGGCATGATCCAGTTATCCACTTCAAAGCAAGTAGGCAGCCGCCACTCAATTCTGTGCCCGGCACGTCCCGAGCGGCGAACATACAGGCCGGAGTCCAAGGTTGCCTTTGTCGCGAGGAGACCCACCGTCCTGATCGGTGGGCTGCACGCAGTCACGGCATCGATGGCACTGTCGACGATGTGCATCATGGGAACTGGAAGGGCCGTGCTGAGAGCGTCGAACCAAAGATGCGCTGTGTTGCACGGCATCACGATGATGCGCGCGCCGCCGGCGATGAGGCGGCGTGCGTTGGCAATGAGGGTTGGAAGAGGGGATTCGCCAAGCCCTTTGAATGCACGAGTGCGATCCGGAATCTGCGGGACCGAGGCAATCAGCACCGGAACATGCTCTTGATCGCAGTTTGCGGGTGTGTTGGCGACCAGTTTGTTGAGGAAGTCCACGGTTGCCTGTGGTCCCATTCCCCCGAGCACACCCACGAGTGCAGGCGAGCAGATTCCAATTTTCGAGGAGTGAAGCACGGGGACTTCAGCCGATCCGCACGAGGTGTATTGCCCAGGTCCGCGACGTGCTGACGGTGATCCGCTCGGGCTTGCCAGCGTGATGGTCGTAGCGGAGCAACATTCCACCTGGAAACTGGGTTGGCCAGAATCGCACGAGGCCCGGTGCCAGGCTGGTCGCCGGGCAGCGAGCGCCACCGTGCTCGCCCATCAGTCGTACCCACAATTGGTGTTCGGACGATTCAATCCACATGCGGACGCCAAGCCGGGGAATCTCGAAGCTGCCCTTGAGGTGACCGGCCACCTCGTCGGCAGTGGCAGCGTGTTCCACGAGCTGTCTCGCACGATGCCAGCTGTAACCATCGAAATACTCGATTATCCCCGGGGCACAACGGCGAAATCGCATCGCGCCGGTTCCGACGTCTGCAGAGAAGGGCAGTGCGCCCGCAGTTCTGTCTGGGTGCGAGGACAACGGCAGCGGTCGACCACCCATCACGCCGAGGCAGAGATTTGCCTCATGTGCAGCAAATTCAAGTAAAAGTCCCGTGCTCTCGCCTTCGTATCGTCCGAGCAATGCACGGTGATCATCGACCGGGGGAGCCGGCGCGGCCGGAGTGAGCCTATCACCCAGTAAGCGCTCCACGATGCGCAGACTCAAATCCACCGTTGGCAACGGCCGATTGGAGAGAATGGCGATGTCGATATCCTCTTCCGGCACCATCAGCAACGTGCTGCTGGTTCCGGGAAGTCCTCCAGCGTGGTGGACGAGTGTTACTCCTCGCCAGCGTTCGACGATGATGCCAAATCCATATACCCGAAGTTCACCATCGACCTCGGGCGGCACGAGATCCTGCCATCGGAGCGAGGAGGCGCCAGTGCGCAGGGCGGTGGCCCACCGAAGCAGATCGTCGATGGAAGAAACCACTCCCCCGTCGCCAGACCCATCATCCGCGAGCACCAAGCCCGGACGCCACCCGGTCTCACCGTCCACGCTGATGGGGAGGTAGCCATCGCTGGCGCCACCGGCCGTCGACCATCGGTTGCGCGGAAGATCGCTCGCGAACATGCTCAATGGTTCGAACAGCAGCCGCGAGAACACCGTCGCGAGCGGGCTCTTCGTGGCGCGCTCAATGACCCAGGAAAGCAACCGATAGCCGCCGTTGCTATAGACACTGGCGCTTCCCGGACTGAAGTTCGGCTCCATCAGCTGTGCCTGTAGCCGGTCCGCCGCGCCGGGCGGCAAGCGTGCGTAGCCGCTAAAAAACGCGTGGTCGAGATAGCACCGAATGCCTCCGGTGTGCATCATGACTTGGCGCAAAGTGGCATCGCCAATTCCGCCCGCAAACTCGGGCAGCCAGCGCGACAGCGGATCTTCGATCGAAAGCAGTCCCTCCGATTCCAATCGATGGATGACCATGCAGGTCATCTGCTTGGTAATGGAGGCGATGGGCAGTCGGGTATCGACTTGGTTGACCACCCCATGCTCCAGGCTTGCAAGTCCCCAGGCTCGTCGATAAAGCGGGATCCCGGCATGCGAGACTCCCACGATCAGTCCAGGCGCGTTGGCGTCGGCGTATTCGCGAAAAAGGTCGTCGAGGGCGGCGATGGGCATGCACAAATCCGCTTTGGGAATCGTCCGTCTGGCTCAACGCGACGGGCAGTTAGGGCAGTGTAGGTGAGGAGCCGGCGTCCCGTCATGGCAAGAACTAGCTATGGTGGACGCCCCTCGCCAGGGACAATATTCCTGTCAAGCAGGCGGCCAATTCCCCCCAAGGTTTACTGAATCCAGATGGCGCTAAAGTCACCTACGGCAGTTTCCGAACGGTTCCCGCGAGTGCAGCCCGACCCGCTGCGCGGAATTGATGCCCTGTTCCAGGCCTACGAAACCAGCGAGGGCCCCGGACTTGCCGTCGGGGTGCGCTGGCATGATCGTGTAATCTACCGGCGCGGTTTTGGGCTCGCCAATATTGGCTCGGGCCTCACCCTCGGGCCCACGACGAGGATGCGCATTGCGTCCGTGAGCAAGCAGTTTACGGCCCTGGCCTGCCTGCATCTGGCCGCCGATGCCCGGCTGAACCTCGATGCTCCCGTGGGCGAATATCTGCGTGATCTTTCTTCGCTGCCGGGACAGCCTACGGTGCGGCAGTTTCTGTCGCACACGAGCGGCCTTCGCTGCACGCTGGAAATGGGGACGTTGGCGAACGGTCTGGCGCTGCAGCCTCGCGCCTGGCAGCGGGAGGCCCTCGCACGCCAGCGTACGTCGCAGTTTGAGCCGGGGCGGGCCCAACTCTATTGCAACGGCACCTACCACGTTCTGTCGGATTTGATAGAAGCCGTGAGTGGGATCGGATTTGAGGAATATCTAACAGATCACATCTTTCAGCCACTCGGCCTCCATGACACGGAGTCGATAAGCGACCCGTCCCAGTCCCTTCCACGGTTCGCATCTTTCTACATCAAAGGTCCGAATGAGGACTGGCAGCTGGCGCCCATCGAGACCGAGCTCCGCGGTGATGGAGGTGTCGTCTCTACTGTCGACGATTTACTTCGCTGGCTTCAGTATCTGCGGACCCTCGAGAACACCGGGCTCCCCGAAGCGTGGCGGGCTCTCATCGTGCCGACACGGACAGCGAATGGCGCGGCCACGACCTATACGCTTGGCCTGAAGCGTCATGAGTATCGAGGTGTTGGCGTCTTGCACCACTCGGGCGGGCTCATCGGCCTCAGCGCGCAGATCCTGACCGTGCCGGCCCATGCCCTCGACATTGTGATCATCACCAACGGTGCGCCGGTCAGCGCGCCCCAGCTTTCCTGGCAAATTGTCGATTTGATTCTCGCCGAGACTCTCGCGCCAGCGATACCACTCGCTTCCGCCAATGGTCTGCGCCACCTGGGTGGGCGCTATTATCGAGGTGCATCCGGAATGTCGATTGGGTTCGACACCGCACGCGTGGATGGCTTGCTCGCTGCATCGCTGTTTCATCTGCCGGCGGTGCCGTTTCTACGTGACAATGGAAAACGTGTGAGCGTCGGGTTCGAGGACCTTGGAATGGGTCCATACTGGATCGACAAGGCCAGCTTCGCGCCGCTGCCGGATGGATCCCCCCCCTCGACACTGACCGTCCACACGCATGACGGCGAGGAATCTCTGACGCTGTTGCCGACCGAGATTCGCAGCGAATTTGGCGTTCACATTCAAGGTCAATACTTCTCCGAAGTATTGCAGGCCAATGCTGTCATTGAAGGCGACGCCACCATTTTATTGCAGGGTGACTACGGGCCTCGTCGGACACTGGCGCTGCGCCGGCTCACCGATACGGAAGCGGTGGCCGAGGACCACGCTCCCCTGGACGCCCGTTATGCCCTCACGTTCGAGGCCGGGAGCGATGGGATTCGGGGTTTCTGGCTCGACACGCATAGGGCCAGACGGATCTGGTTTCAGCGGGTAGAGGAGGTTTCGGTTTCGTGAAGGTCTATATCAGTGCAGACATCGAAGGAGTTGCCGGGATCGCGCACGCGTCAGAGGCAAATCCTTCCGCCGTCGAGTCAGCGGGCTTTCGCGCGCAGATGACCGAGGAGGTTGCCGCGGCCTGTGAGGCCGCGTTCAGCGCGGGGGCCCACGAAATACTCGTCAAGGACGCACATGGGCCTGGCCGCAACTTGGACCCCTCACGGCTCAAATCGCCCGCAGATCGGAGCTTGCGGATCATCAGGGGATGGAGCGGGCATCCATATGGGATGGTGGAGGGCATCGATCAATCGTTCTCGCAAGCCATCTTTATCGGATTCCATTCGGCGGCTGGCAGCGCCGGTCACCCACTGGCACATACGATCAGCGGTCGCCTGTTCTCACGCGTACAGCTCAACGGAATGATGGCATCAGAATTTCTTCTCTATTCGACCGCAGCGGCGTCGGTCGGTGTCCCCGTCACCTTTGTATCGGGTGATCAGGCATTGTGTGAGGAAGCGCGCTCCTGCGTAGAGGGAATCCGCACCGTTGCGACGGGCCAGGGGATCGGCCACGCCATTTATGCGCTATCTCCCGCCGAGGTCGTGAGGCAAATCCGCGAGAACGTTTTGGAGTCCCTCACCCACGCGGCCGCGCGACCGCGGCCCATGCCAGCAAGCTTTGTTTTGCAAATCGAATACCATCGTCCGCCGGACGCCTATTCGATGTCGTTCTATCCTGGTGTTCGCCTCATCAGCGAGCGCGAACTCGAGTTTCGCAGCGCCGACTATTTGGCCGTATTGGCATTCCTGCGAACCGCCTCGCGCATGCCATAATCGTGGCGCCTGCGGCTGATCCAATACGCGCAGGCAATCCACGCTACCGCGGAGCTCACAAAGCCACCGGAGGCGACCCACGCCATCCCATGGCCGATTGCACCTGTTTTTGCTGGTGTCATAGAGGCAACCAGTGCGACGATCGTCGGAGCTGCAGCGGCCGCTAGATTGTTCACAGCCTGTGCAATGCCGATACCCGCTCCACGATGGGCAGGAGAGAGCAGCGCCTGAAATGCAACGAACCCCATTGTTGTTGCCAGCATCGTCAGCACGCCGTTGAGAGCCAAAGCGGCAAGAAATTGGCTCGATGACGCGTCGACAAAGCTGGCTAGCAGCGGTGCGCACAGCAATGCTGCCGCGGCGCACACGATCATCCGCCCCGGCGCGCCGTACCAACGACTCACGGGACCGTCCGCCATGCCGGCGAACAAGGGCCCGAGTATGCCAGCCGCCGTGACCACGGCGCCGAACGCGATGCCGACCTCGCGCGCATCAAGGTTGTGCTGGCGGCTTAGGATCGTGGGTAGCCATGACAGGTTGGCATTGTCGGCGAGCGTGAGAAGGGCAGTGGCGAGCATCGCAATGCCCAGCAGCAGTAAGGGCGCGCTGCGGCCATCGCCCGTCTGCTCTGTGCGCGTGGAACCATCGTCCTTACCGCGCTCCGGCAACAGGAGAATGCAAGGAATCACCAGAAAATTGGGTAAGGCCAGCAGGAGAAGCGCGGTGCGCCAAGGCTCCAGGCCATCGAGAAAAGGCAATAGCGATTGGCCTTGCTGGGCAGCATGAATGACCACGCCACTCAAGGTCGCACCAACTGCAGGCCCGATCCCGATGAATGTAAATACCCCGCCTATCGCGCGTCCTCGGCGTTCTGGTGGAAAGGCCTCTGCGATCCAGGTCATGACGACGGGGAATTTCGCACCGGCGGCCGTGGCCACCAGCAGACGAGCCGCCATCAGCATCTCAAAGCTGCTGGCAAATGCGCTCGCAATGGCTCCAAAGGTCCAAAACAACATGGCCGTGGCCAGCAACCGGCGTCGCGACATTCGGTCCGCGAGCCACCCACCGATCACGGTCATGGCCATCGACGGAATCGCCGCGAATGCTCCAAGCAAGTAGCTGAACTGCACGTCGTCAATGGCCAGCGAGCGGCGAACAGGGTCTGCGATCTGATTTAAAGGGGTCACCACCAGACTCAGGGTCACCGTGGTGGCAAGGATGACAGCAAGGATGCAAAGCGCCTCGCGACTGGAATAGCGCGTATTGGCAGGAACCTGCGCGCCGGCATTCATATCAAACGCTCAGCCCCACAGCGCAACTTCGGGCACAGAAAGCGTAAAATTCTCTATTTCCAATGCCGGAACGCGATCCTTGATCATGAAATCCACCTCAAGATCGACGATTTCCAATCCCTGAGCGAGGACGGAGGCCGGGGCAACCGCCAGAGAGCTTCCCGACATCATTCCCACCATGACCCCGAGCCCGGCGCTTTCAGCTTCGCCTCTCAACGCCAATGCTTCGGTAAGGCCGCCTGCCTTGTCCAGTTTGATGTTGATGTACTGGTATCGTTTGCGCACCAACTCAAGCGAGGATCGATCCAGGCAACTTTCATCGGCGCAAAGAAGAATATCCGCCGGTGCCTGCGGCAACTCGGCATCGAACTCGGGACGCATGGGCTGTTCAATCATGCGCACATTCGATCGTCGGGCGATCGGGAGCATGCGCGCCAGTTCACCGGGTGTCCATCCACCGTTCGCGTCGGCGAGAATCGACACCCCGGGCGCTGCCGAGGAGATGGCTTCCAGACGCTCGGGATCCAGGCCATCGCCATTACCCAACTTGACCTTCAACCAGGCGCTGTTGCGGTACAGACTGGCGCGGCCCGCCATTTTCTCAGGTGTGTCGATACCCAGGGTCGGAAGCACCGGCACAGGATTGAGGGGCATCCCCGCCAATGTATGTGCTCGGGTTCCGCCCGATTTCGCTTCGAGGTCCCACAAGGCACAGTCGATTGCGTTACGAAGCGGTGAACGGGGGAGTCGATTGAGCAAGTTCGCCCGCGTCAATCCATTGAGCCACGCGGGCCGGCAGGGTTCCCCGGCCATGACGCCGATCGCTGAGGACAGTTCAGCAGCGACACGCTCGTCGTGGTCGTGAGGCTCGCACTCCCCCTGCCCGAACAGTCCGCTTGGGCTGCGCACGGTAATGGTCTGAATCAGGCTGTAGTGGAAGGTGAACCGTGAAATCGAGAAGGGCTCGCGCAGCGGCCACTTTTCGATCATCGAGTTGATCGATTCGGGTACAGATTGGAACCGGTTGGGGACGCCCATCAGGTCAGCCTGAAATGGAAGACAAGGCGGCGCAGGTGCGCGCGGCGTCGCTGACCCATCCAAAGGTATTATTTTCGCTGAAGATCACCCGAAGCGTCGCCTCATGATCCGCCGGATCGTAGGCCGCACAGGCGTCGCCTAGCACCACGCAGCGATAGCCAATGTCGACCGCAGCCCGCAAGGTAGAAGCAATGCAGCATTGGGTGGTCACCCCGGTAAGTAGCAGGGTGTCGATGCCGCGCGTGCGTAACATCGAGTCGAGCGTCGTTCCACAAAATGCGCTGAAGGCAGCTTTGTCCACGACTGGCTCTCCAGGACGCGGCGCAACCTCCGCACTAATCTCGCTACCCCGTTCCCCGCGTATCAGGAAGCGACCCTGGGGGCCTTGTCGTCCAATGGATCGGTCATATTGGCGGCGAAAGCTGTTCAGATCGGAAAGGTCGGGGGCATAGACTTCGCGTGTGTGGACTACGAACAGTCCAGCACTACGAGCAGACGAAAGAACTTGGCGCGCCTTCTGTAGGGCTTTCTCAAGCGGCACGATGTTCGCGCCACGACTCCCCGCCAAGCCCTCTCGAGCAAGGAAATCTACCTGAAAATCGATGCACAGCAAGGCTGTCGAATGGGGGACGACGTCCAGCGAGCGATTCCGCTCGCATGCCAGCACGAAGTTCTGGGTTGCCACGCTCAAAATGACGTTCCGATTCGAACTTCGTAGGTGCGCGGTGCGCCGTAGGTTTCCACGTCAGTGAAGCCAGCCGAGTAGCTGCGGTTGGTGAGGTATGTCTTATCCGTCAGATTGCGGCCGAGCACGGTGAGATACGATCGCTCGTCGGCGAACGTGAACTTCACGTGCGCATTCAGCAAGGTCACCGAATCACGCCTCTCGAGGTCCGGCGCTTGCAGTGCTGGAAAGATGATTCGACCTTGGTGGTTCAATTCAGCCCGACCGGACAGACGTGATCGGCCTAGCGGGAGGCGGAACTCAACGCCGAACGTACCGCTGAATTTTGGTGACAACGGCAATGGCATGCCGCTGAGGTCCGTACCGGTGGCTGGCGAGACGTAGTCTTTCAGTTCGGTATGTGTGTAGGCTGCACCCAGGTCGAAGGATATTGGAGCCTGTGATGAAGTTGCGATGCCAATTTCCGCTCCCTTGACCGGCGCCCGCGCTACGTTGGAAATCGGTACGGTATTGCCCACGACGGTTCGCAACTGCAGATCGCGGTAATCGTAGTAAAAGACCGCCCCGTTCAACTCCAATCCGCTTCCTGCAAGCTTGCTTTTTGCGCCTACCTCGTAAGCGGTCACGCGCTCGGGCTTGTAGGTGCGGACGGGGCGATAGAAATTGACACCGCCGCTCTTGAATCCAGAAGTGACGCTCGCGTAGACCAGTGTGTCGTTTCCCGGCTTGTATTGAAGTGACAGCTTGGGAGTAAATCGGCTTGAGGTCACCGCATCACGACCCGTGAAGGGTACGAGTTCGAAGGTGCTGAAATCGATGTCGGCTCCTTCGGATGTGCCGTGTACGCGTTCCCGGGTGTAGCGTGCGCCTGCGAGCAGTGACCATTGGTCATTGAGCCGGTAAGTGAGTTCGCCAAACGCCGCAGCACTTTGCGAGCGCGCGTTGAAGTCAAACTGAGAGAAGATGAAGGGAGTCAGATCGACCGGGTAAAAATTGGAGTCCAGATAAAGCGTGTTGCCGTTGGTGCGCTCCTGGGAAAAGTACAATCCGGACGTCCAGGAAATCGCCGAACCGGCGGAGCCGCTGAGCTGAAATTCCTGGGACCAGAATTCACTGGAGTCGGCATTGCCGACCGTTTCGATAAACCCTCCAGTTGAATCGGAGTCGTATTCGTTGCGACTGCGATAGTTGACATAGCCGGTGATGGATTCCAGCGTCAGGTCGTTGGGAAGCTTTGCGGTGAAGTGCAGCCCCAGAAGTTGGCCGCGTCGGCGCACCCACGGGGGTGAATCGAGCTGGATGTGGCGCGCATCGGTGCGCTGCGGCGGATCAAGGGAATTGACGAAATTGTTCGCCAACGGGTTTTCGGAAATACCATACCCAACCGTGCCGTGATCCTCGACCGCCTCGGCGGTCACGCTCAGATGGAGCGAACTCGAGAGATCAAAGGCACCTTTCATGCGCAGCGCCTGATAGTCCCGCCCATCGATGCGTCCGCCCGCCGGATTGAGGTTTCGCGTGTAGCCATCATCACGGTTCTTGACGGCGCTGATTCTCAGCCCCTGACCGTCCGCGAAATGAATCGTCGCGCCAACCTGCGCGTGCAATTGGCTGTTGGATCCGGTGCCGATGAATCCATCAAAGCCGCTGGCATCACCCGGCGAACGGGTAATGTAGTTCAGTACGCCCGAGGTGGCATTCCGGCCGTACAGAGTTCCCTCAGGTCCTTTAAGCACCTCGATTCTGTCGAGGTCAAAGGCCTCCAGCATCGCAAATTCGGGACGCGGGAGATACACGCCGTCCAGGTGCACGGCAGTCGATGGACCGCCACCGCGTTGCGAGGCGTTGTTGCTGATGCCGCGAATGGCAATTTGATTGGCAGGGCCGGTGACCGCGGAAAGGCCGGGAATTCGGTATTGCAGTTGCTCCACGGTTGCTACGCCTGTGGACTCGAGGGCCGCGCCCGAAATGACATCGATCGATTGCGGCACGTCCAGCACACGCTCCTCGCGCTTGCGGGCCGTGACGAGGACCTCCTCCAGTTCCGTGGCATCAGAAGCTGAGGGGGAGGGGGCGGGCGCCTCGGAGTGAGCGGGGCTGCCCAGGATGCTCGTGATAAGAGTGGCGAGCAGCGAGGTTCTGGCGGTGGCTCGGGCGACTTGCGGTATAGGGGCGGACATTGAGAGAACTCCTGGTGGCGGACAGGTCCGAAAAAGGGACTGCATCGCGGCGGGGGTTCACGTTAGGAGCCGGCCCTCGGAATGGCCATAGCAAAAACTTGATGGAGGGGAGGCTACCGGCGCTCGGTCAGGGTGCTGAGAAAGAGGGAAAAAAGTTGACTCTGGGAATGTATGCCAAGTTTCTCGTACACGTTCCGCTTGTGGTTGGTCACGGTGCCTTCGCTGATCCCAAGTGCTCCGGCTATGAGCTTCGAGGAGTGACCGCGCAGTGACAGGCTGATGACCTCTACTTCGCGATCTGTTAGCTCGCCGGGGCTGATGTTACGAATGACGGCCTCGATGCCGCCCGCAGACTTGATCGCAAGCGGCGCTTCCCGGGGCAGTGCACCTTCCCGCCATCGCCAGTGAGCCTTGACGGCGCTCGAGATAAGCGGAGCAACGGCCCGCAAACGAGCGACGTCCTGATCACGAAACCTTTCACTAGGCGGTTCCCTTTCGATGAATAGATGCACGGCGCGCGAGCTTTCCAGCGGGACGACGTAATGGATTTCATCCAGCACATTTACTGCCGCATAAAATCTCAAATAGAACTCGCTCGCCTCGAAGTCCTCGGGCGCAACGTCCACCAGCCGCAAAAGGCCATGGCGGCGCTCGACCACATTCGCAATGTAGAAGGGGTCAAGCAGATACAATCCGTCCGTATACGGCTTCATTTGTGCCGCAAGCCGCATCTGGTCAAGGTTGGTGGCAATGAGTTCTGCCGAAAATCCCTCGCTGTAGTGGAAAACGATGAAATTTTTGAATGTGGCTAGGGCCTGCAGTGCCGCGCATATCTCTAACAGGAAACGATCCGTTTCCAGGGTGTCGATCAGCCGCGCCGCAAGTGCAACGATCTCGTTTGTATCGGTTTTGTTTTCCAGGAGAACGTCCAGTTTGCATGCCGAGTTGCAGGTCGAAAACCAAGTGTAATCGATCCTTTTGCAGCCTTCTTCGCTCATCGAAGTACGTTGGGGATGTTGACCCGAATTCGAATCAGGCACTGAATTTTGCGTCGACTTTGCCAGCTTTGCCCGGGGAGGTTGCCGAAGGAAATTCAACGTGGCCTCAGATTCGCTGATCGACCTGCGTGGGTCCGTAGCCCGCCTCTTGAGGGGCATCAATACTGATGCTAATATGCATCAATATTGATGATTCGGAGCCAATCATGCGCACAACGGTAACCATCGATGATGCTCTCTACGAGAGCGCCGTGGAGGCTGCCGACCCGGGCATGGACAAGGCCGACCTTATTCGCGAGGCGATCAAGGTTTTCGTGCGGGTGCAAGCTGGAAAACGGCTGGCGGCATTGGGAGGCCAAGCGTCGACGATGAAGGACATTCCGCGACGTCGCCCAACGTCCAACCAAACCCGCTGATGCGGGTACTTGCGGATACTTCAATTTGGGTGGCGCATTTTCGCACTGCCAATGCGATGCTGCAGAATTTGTTGATCAACGATCAGGTTCTCTGTCATCCACTCGTTTTGATCGAGCTTGCTTGCGGCACTCCGCCGGCGCCGCGAGAACGGACGCTGGCGGAACTCAAGAAGCTACAACAAGCCGCCATCGCTTCCACCGATGAAGTTCTATCGCTGGTCGAATCGCATCGATGTTACGACGCCGGTTGCGGAGCCATTGATGTGGCATTACTCGCGTCCGTACTACTCACGCCGGATACGCGCCTTTGGACGTTAGATAAGAACCTGTTCGCGCTCGCGACTCGGCTGCACGTTGCATTCGATACGCATTTTTCGGATCGGTGACACGATAAGAGCGCATTTCAGTGCGTCGCAATGCGACACCATGCATGGTTATGCAACGAATCGTCTCGTGATTAAAGATTCCTTCCAGGACAGACCTTCATCGCGCGGCCGGGAATGGAACCAAACCGCGGACACAACTCAAAATCATGGGGTACGGGGGGTGGTATCGGATGACCCTCAAGAAATTCCCGTCGTTGCTCAAATGCTTATCGTCGGAAATTTTTGTGACCCTAGCCTCCACTTCACCCGTCATCATCTCCGTGCATCTGCGTCCATGGCCGTATCCCATGCTCGCCGACGCCAGGTCCCGCGCCGGCATGGGGTATCGTTAGTCCGCAAGGCCCATGACGAATGCCAATGCAACATTCAGTCGCGAAATATCCTTGTCATCCAGGCGACCGACCCTGCTGTCAATGCGTTCGCGACGCACGGTAACCGGTTTGTCCGCCATCACCCGCGAGCGCACTCGCAATCCGTTCTGGCTGGTACTTCGAAACTTCAATGCTCGAGATGCCCCAGAACGTCCAATGGCGACCTGGCTGCGATCGAATCGAGAGCTCCGCTGCCTGACTTGTCACGTCCTGGAATCTTCGTACCGACATCCGCGGCGGGCATTCAACGCGTGAGACGTCGATACTCCGGACCCGCATAATGGGAATGTCCTGTCTCGCTGCTTGATGTGGGCAGGAGCTACCGTATGCTGAATAAGCTTGTGCTGCGCCGTGACCGTCCGGCTACCGTCAAGCGGCGATCGGGAATGAGGCTGGCAATCTTCATGTTCGGCGCCGCCGGCTTGTCCGTCCTTCGAGTGGATGCCGCCACTACGCATCCAAGCCGCGTCGGCGTAGTCAGTTTGCTGGGCGACACGTTTCATGCCGAACACATCGGGCTGACGGCCTTCAACCAGCATTCTTATGATGTTGAAGTGCCGGAGTGGCAAATCGATCGGGATATGACTGGCTGCCTGGTTGCCAAATTGGTCAGTGCGAATCTGAGTTCTGGCTCGGTGAACATTCGAGCCAAGTGGCCTCTACTCATTCGTTAACAACACCTATGGATTCTCCGGACGCACAGCGCGTGGAAATCCAATTTCGAGAGCTACTCCGCGAAAGAGAAAGCCGAGTTGAGGAGGCGCATGGAAGAACGGCTGCGCCGACAAATCGATGCCGTGTTTTCAGGGATTCATTTGTTCTCGGGCTCATGAGCCCGCCTGAGCCATGCGCCGCGGGATCGGAATCACCGCTGATCTCGACGGGAGTCGCCACAAACCCGCCACCTGGGTGGAGGCCGGAGGCCGTCGGGAGATGCGGCAAATCCAGCGGGCTGTGGCCGGGAACCACTTCATCGGCATCGATGTTGATGCGAACATGCATCAATTCTGATTTCGCAAGGCATTTGCAATGCGTACAACGGTGACCATTGACGATGTACTCATTGACAGCGCAGTGGAGGCTGCCGACCCGCCGCTCAGGCCTCCGTGGCAGCGACAGGGGAAATACTGTCGTTGATCGAGACGCAGCGGTGTGACGACTCAGGCTGTGGCACCATCGATGTCGGGTTCAAGCTCAATTGAGTCGAATCGCGCAAGTGCGCAGCACAGCACCGAGCCCATGCGGCCGGGAGCGCCAGGAATCAGAGCCATGAGTCCGGGGGAGGGCGTTGCCGCCAGCGGAACCGCTCCGCGGATACCATTGGGAATGACGGGGTACAGGGTGGGGCAGGGTGCGCGCGCCCGCCTGCTACTTTCGTCTGATAGTCCCCGGGGCGGGTCGGGACTACAGTCTGGCCTCGGTTCTTCCCGGCACGACAACCTCGCACGGAGCACTTCATGATCTATGCACCCCCGGGCGCCGCTGGCGCCAAGGTAACCTTCAAGGCGCGATACGAGAATTTCATCGGTGGCAAATGGACTCCGCCGGTCAAGGGGGCGTATTTCGACGTCATCACTCCGATCACCGGAAAAGTCTATACACAGGCGGCCCGCTCGAGCGCCGAGGACATCGAGAAGGCGCTGGATGCAGCCCATGCGGCCGCTCCGGCCTGGGGGAGAACCTCCCCGACCGAGAGGGCGGGACTCCTGCTGAAGATTGCCGACCGCATGGAGCAGAACCTGGAAAAGCTCGCGTATGCGGAAAGCGTGGACAAGGGCAAACCCATGCGCGAGGCCCTGGCCGCCGACCTGCCGCTGGCTATCGACCATTTCCGCTATTTCGCCAGCTGCATCCGCACGCAGGAAGGCTCGATCAGCGAAGTGGATGCGACCACGATCGCCTACCACTTCCATGAGCCGCTCGGTGTGGTCGGACAGATCATCCCCTGGAATTTCCCTCTGCTCATGGCATCCTGGAAGTTCGCCCCGGCGATTGCGGCCGGCAACTGCATCGTCATCAAGCCGGCCGAGCAGACGCCGGTCAGCATCATGCTGCTGATGGAGCTGATCGCGGATCTGCTGCCACCGGGCCTCATCAATGTCGTCAATGGCTTTGGCCGGGAAGCCGGCATGCCGCTGGCCCAGAGCCGCCGGATTGCCAAGGTGGCCTTCACGGGCTCCACCACCACCGGCCGCGTCATCGCCCAGGCCGCTGCCAACAGCCTGATTCCAGCGACTCTGGAACTGGGGGGCAAAGCCCCCAACGTCTTCTTTGCGGATGTCTGCGCCGCCGACGACGACTTTTTCGACAAGGCCATCGAGGGCCTGGTGATGTTCGCCCTCAATCAGGGTGAGGCCTGCACCTGCCCATCGCGCGCGCTGATCCACGAGTCCATCTACGACCGGTTCATGGAGCGTGCGCTCAAGCGGGTGGAGGCCATCAAGGTTGGCAATCCGCTGGATGTCGACACCATGATGGGTTCGCAGGCCTCACAGGAGCAGTTGACCAAGATCCTCACCTACCTGGATCTGGGCATGCAGGAAAAGGCGGAGTTGCTCACCGGTGGCAAACGCCTGGTGATGGGCGGTGATCTGGCCGGTGGCTACTACGTGCAGCCCACGGTATTCAAGGGACACAATCGCATGCGGCTGTTCCAGGAGGAAATCTTCGGGCCGGTGCTCGGTGTGGCCACCTTCCGGACCGAGGAGGAAGCGTTGGCACTGGCCAACGATACACTGTACGGCCTGAGTGCCGGCGTGTGGTCGCGCGACATCAACACCTGCTACCGCATGGGGCGCGCCATCAAGGCAGGTCGCGTCTTCACCAACTGCTACCACCTCTACCCGGCACACGCGGCGTTCGGTGGCTACAAGGAATCCGGAATCGGCCGCGAAAATCACAAAGTCATGCTGGATCATTACCAGCAGACCAAGAACCTGATGGTCAGCTACAGCCCGAAGAAGCTCGGCTTCTTCTAGTGGTTCCGGCGTGATCGACAAGGTCGTCGCGACACCCGCAGCGCTGCAGCTCATCGCCGAGCTGCAGCGCAAGCACGGGCCCGTGATGTTCCATCAGTCCGGCGGCTGCTGCGACAACAGCGCCGCGAACTGCTACCTCCCCGGGGAGATCACCATGGGTGAGGGCGATGAATACCTGGGGCAGATCGGCGGCGCACCGTTTTACATCAGCAAGTCCCAGTACGAATACTGGAAGCACACCCAGCTCATCATCGATGTGATCGACGGGCACGGCGGCACCTTCTCGCTCGAAGGTCCCGAAGGCAAGTCCTTTCTCACACGCTCGCGGCTGTTCACCGAAGCCGAGATGCTGCAGATCAACGGCAAGCAGTCCCCGGAGCCCGAGACTCCCCCTCGCGCGAGCATCGGTCCGCACAACTGATCTATACTTGCAGCTCCGCGGGACCTCCGGGCGTCGGATACCGCAGGTTCAAGCGCCGCCGCATCCCTGGTGGAAACGGCCCTCGTGGCGAAACTGGTAGACGCAACGGACTTAAAATCCGTCGGCCCCAACCGGCCATGCCCG
Source organism: Steroidobacteraceae bacterium (assembly GCA_044226785.1). Classification (GTDB taxonomy): domain Bacteria; phylum Pseudomonadota; class Gammaproteobacteria; order Steroidobacterales; family Steroidobacteraceae; genus TMP-86. The sequence continues at coordinate 93,567 of JBGAGK010000009.1, forward strand.
TTCGAGTCGGGCCGAGGGCACCAGGGCTTTCCCTTGCAGGGTGTCGGTGATCTGCGAACGCACATCGGCAAATGGCTTCAAGAGTCTGATTTGGCTAGAATCCTGTTCGTGAATTCCACTGCAATGACACTCCGGGCCGACAACGTGCACGTATGGCGTGGAGCGCGCCATGTCCTTCGCGGCGTCAGTTTCGAACTGCGCGCCGGAGAATTGCTCCACGTCGTCGGACCCAATGGTGCCGGCAAGACGACGCTCCTGCGCGTGGCCTGTGGCTTGCTCCAGCCGGAGGAAGGCGCGGTGCACTGGTGTGAGCAGAACATCCGGCAAGCCCGCACGACATTTCAGTCGGCATTGGCCTACGCGGCCCATGAGGCAGGCCTGAAGGCCGATCTCACGGCGCTGGAGAACCTGCACTTTTCGGTCGGACTGCGTCGGTCTATCGACCGCCAGGAGCTCATGGAGTATCTGGAACGGACAGACGCGACGGACATTGCGAACCTGCCTGTTCGTGTGTTGTCGGCCGGACAGAAGCGCCGGGTCGCCATGGCACGGGTACTTGCATGCAAGGTCCCGCTCTGGCTCCTGGATGAACCTTTCTCCAATCTCGATGATGGAGCCATGAAGCGGACCACCGAATTGCTCGAGGATCACGTTCGGCTCGGAGGCGCGGCCGTGGTGGTCGCGCATCATGGCCTGGCGCTCGGTTCGCGCCGGCAATTGAGGCTTGACGCTTGAGCGTTTCTTCCCTCTCGGCAATGCATCTGATCCTGAGCCGGGAATTGCGGCTCAGCTTCCGCCGGCCGGATCAACTGGCCCAACCGCTCGCTTTCTTCCTCATCGTCACCACGCTGTTCCCCCTGGCCATGAACCCGCAACTTCCGGTACTGCGGCAGATAGCCCCCGGGGTACTCTGGGTTGGGGCCTTGTTGTCGTCACTGCTGGCCGTGGAGGGCATGTTCCGCGCCGACGCGGAAGACGGCACTCTTGAGCAGATGGCCCTGTCGGGCCATGACCTGAGCTTCATCGTCACGGCCAGAACCCTGGCTCACTGGCTGATCAGCGGAGTTGCCCTGGTGCTGGCGTCCCCCGTGATGGCGGCCGCCCTGAACGTACCGACCTCGGCATTTGGGCTGATCATGGCCAGCCTTGCGCTGGGGACCCTGACGTTGAGCTGGCTGGGCGCAATCGGCGCCGCGCTCACCGTGGGCCTGAAGCGCGGCAGCGTGCTGCTTTCAATCATCGTGCTTCCGCTGGCCATGCCACTGCTGATCTTCGGCGCCAATGCCACTGACCGGGCGATCAGCGGGGAAGACGTATCGGGCCCGATGTACCTGCTGGGCGCGCTCTGCCTGTTCACCACCACCCTTGCTCCATTTGCGGGTGCCGCCGCACTGCGCATTACCCTCGAGTGAGGTAAATTTCGATGACCTGGGCCTGGTTTCACCGTCTCGCATCACCACCCCACGCCTATCGGCTGGTAACCGGGCTCGGACCCTGGCTGTACGCGGCTTCTGCGCCACTGATCGCTTATGGACTCTTCGCGGGTCTGTTCATTGCACCGCCGGACTACCAGCAGGGCGATGCATTTCGCATCATCTACGTGCATGCACCCTGTGCATGGTTGTCCCTGTCGGCCTACACGATCATGGCAACAGCAGGTACGGTGGCACTGATCTGGCGCATCAAGATTGGCCACGCAGTGGCGGCTGCCTGTGCGCCCATCGGAGCCTCGTTCACGATCGGGGCTCTGGTGACCGGATCCCTGTGGGGGCGCCCCATGTGGGGAACCTACTGGGCCTGGGATCCTCGCCTGACCTCGGAGCTGATCCTCCTGTTCCTTTATTTTGGCGTCATGTCGCTTCGCCAGGCATTCGACGATCCGGCACGTGGTGACCGCGCAGCGGCGGTGCTGGGCCTTGTGGGCGTAATCAACGTCCCCATCATCCACTTTTCTGTACAGTGGTGGAACTCACTCCATCAGGGTGCAACCGTAACCGCGTTCGCCAAGCCGACCATGCCAGCCAGCATGCTGGCGCCTTTGATGGGTGCGCTGCTGGGGTTCATGATGTTCTTCGCTGCGGTACTCTGCACACGGCTGCGGGCAGAGGTGCTGATGCGCGAACGCCAGGCCAACTGGATCAAGGAGATGTTGTCGCCGTGACCGAACTGAATCTTTCAATGGGCCGATATGGCGCATTCGTATGGCCCAGCATCGCACTGGTGCTGGGAATACTCGCCTGGAACATCGTGAGCGCACGGCGACGGCTGGCAATTGCGTTGCTGCGCGCAGATCGTTCCCGGCAGGCAACGGGTTCGCTCCGGTGACGCCCCGTCGCAAACGCCTGCTGCTGGTGCTCGCCATCCTCATCGGCGTAGGCACATCCGCGGCGCTTGCGTTCATGGCATCGCGTGACAACGTGATGTTCTATTTCGACCCCTCGCAGGTTGCCGCCGGCAAGGCCCCGCACGGCAAGCGCTTTCGCGTCGGCGGCATGGTGGTCAAGGGCAGTGTGGTCAAGGCAGATTCGCCGACCCATCCGGGCCAGATCGATGTGCGTTTCGTGCTCACGGATTTCCAGCATGAAGTGCCCGTGAGATATTCGGGTGTCTTGCCTGATCTGTTCCGCGAAGGGCAGGGTGTGATCGCTCATGGCCAGATCGATGGCGGGGGCACGTTCATCGCGGACGAGGTGCTCGCCAAGCACGATGAAAAATACATGCCGCCCGAGGTCGCCGGGTCTCTCAAGTACCCGCACGCGGGCGGCATGCCACCCGTCACGACCGGCTCTGGCAAGGCCACCCCATGATTCCTGAACTTGGACAATTTTCGCTGATCCTTGCGCTGCTGCTTTCGGTGGCCCAGGCATTCTTTGGGCTCATGGGCGCCTGGCGGAGCGACGCAGGCTGGATGACGGTCGTACGACCTGCCGTGGCCGGCCAGTTCGTTTTCGTGGTTCTGGCCTTCGGCGCGCTGGTGTATGCCTTCGTGACCAGCGATTTTTCCGTCGCTTACGTGGCGCAGAACTCCAACAGCCAGCTGCCGCTGTTCTTCAAGGTGGCCGCCCTCTGGGGCGCACACGAAGGCTCGCTCCTGCTGTGGATCCTGATCCTGTCCTCCTGGACACTCGCGGTGGCGGCCCTGAGCAGCCGCCTTCCCTCGAGCTTCTCCAGCCGCGTGCTCGGTATCATGGGTCTGATCAGCGCGGGTTTCATGCTGTTCACGCTCTGGACCTCGAGCCCCTTCCACCGGCTGATGCCGGCGGCCGCAGAAGGGGCGGACCTGAATCCCGTTCTCCAGGATTTTGCGCTGGCCCTTCATCCACCGATGCTCTACACAGGCTATGTGGGCTTTTCGGTGGCTTTTGCGTTCGCCTGTGCCGCCATGCTCGAAGGAAAGCTCGATCAGTCCTGGGCCCGCTGGACCCGGCCCTGGACCCTGGCCGCCTGGCTGTTCCAGACCATGGGTATCGCGCTCGGGAGCTGGTGGGCGTATTACGAGCTGGGATGGGGCGGGTGGTGGTTCTGGGATCCGGTCGAGAATGCCTCGTTCATGCCCTGGCTTGCCGGCACGGCGCTCATCCATTCGCTGGCGGTGACCGAGCGACGCGGGATCTTCAAGAGCTGGACACTGCTGCTGGCGATATTCGCATTCGCCCTGAGTCTGATCGGCACCTTCCTGGTTCGCTCCGGCGTGCTGGTTTCCGTGCACTCCTTCGCAACCGACCCGACCCGCGGCTACTACATCCTCGGATTCCTGCTCGTGACAGTGGGTGGCTCGCTCGGACTGTACGCGTGGCGCGCACCTCGCCTGTACTCCACGGGTGGGTTCGAGATGTGGTCGCGGGAATTTTTCCTGCTGGTGAACAATGTGCTGCTGGCGATCGCGGCGGGACTCGTCCTGTGGGGCACGCTGGCCCCGCTGATCTACGAGATGCTCGGCATCGGCAAGATCTCGGTGGGCCCACCGGTGTTCACCCTGATGTTCCTGGTCCCGATGCTGCCGCTGCTGTTGATACTGGCTCCCGGCATGCACGCAGCCTGGAAGCGCGGTCGGCTCACCGCGATTGCGGGCCCTTTGTGGCGGCTGCTGGCCGTTGCCGTGGGGATTGCCTTGCTGGTCACCCTGGCCGGATTCGGGCGGGTAGGCTGGCTGGGGCTGATCGGCTTTTCGGCCGGCATCTGGATCGTCTTTTCCTCGCTCCTGGAACCCCTCCAGCGCTGGCGCGCCGGGCATCGGCTCACGGGTGCGGTCGCGGGCATGGCACTGGCACACCTGGGCATCGGGCTTTTCACCATCGGCGTCACGGCCGTGGAAAACTACAAGATCGAAAAGGATGTGGCGCTGAGACCCGGCTCATCGTTCACGATCGGCGGCTACACCTTCCGATACGTGGATGCGAAGCCCGTCGAGGGTCCGAACTACGATGCCGTGCAGGCGAGAGTCGAAGTCTCCCGAAGTGGCCGCATCATCGCACGGCTCGATCCGCAGAAACGCCAGTATCGCGCCCGGCAGATGGCCATGAGCGAGGCCGCCATCGATGTGGGCTGGACCCGTGATCTGTTCGTGGCCATGGGCGATGATCTCGGGCAGGGTGCCTGGAGCATGCGCCTGCAGTACAAACCGCTGATCCGACTGATCTGGCTGGGCGCCCTGGTCATGGCCATCGGGGGTGTGGTGGCAGCCAGTGATCGCCGATACCGGAGGCGCGATGTCCCCGAACCTGTTCCGGCAGAACCGGCCGTGCGGACGCCGCTGGTGGAGAGCGGCTGATGTGGAAGTATCTGCTGCCCATCGGCGCGTTTTTCGCCATGGTGGTGTTCTTCGTGCTGGGCCTGAGGCCGGACCGGGATATCCATGCGTTGCCGTCGCCCCTGATCGGCAAGAGCGCACCGCTGTTCACCTTGCCCGACGTCATGGATCCGGCCAGAACGGTGAGCAACCGGCCCCTGACCGGGCAGGTTTATGTCCTCAATGTGTGGGGGACCTGGTGCATCGCCTGCCGCGAGGAGCATGAAACGCTGTTGGCCCTGTCCAGGCAGAACGTCGTCCCGTTCCTGGGTCTGGACTGGAAGGACGAAAGGGATCGCGCGCAGCAATGGCTGGCGCAACTGGGGAATCCCTACTCGGCGGTTGCGTTCGACGACAAGGGAGAGGTGGCCATCAACTGGGGCGTTTACGGTGCGCCCGAGACCTACCTCGTCGACCGGAAGGGACGAATCGTTTTCAAGCACATCGCACCCATGACCTTCGATGTCTGGAAGCGCGAGTTCCTGCCCCGCATCGAGGCTGCACGGAAGGATGCAGGATGAGCCGCAGCCGCCCGATTCTCGCGATAGCCTTGTTCCTGCTGGCACTGCCCCAGGCAGAGGCGATCGACGAGCATGGCCAGCTGGAGGATCCAGCCCTGCAATCGCGCTATGAGCGGCTGACCCATGAGCTTCGCTGTGTGGTGTGCCAGAACGAATCCGTGGCCGACTCCGATGCATTCCTGGCGCGGGACCTTCGTACGCAGGTCCAGCAGATGCTGGTGGCGGGAAAGAGCAACGAGCAGATCCTGGACTTCATGACCGACCGATATGGGGAATTCGTCCGCTATCGCCCGCCCCTGGATGCGAAGACGCTGTCCCTGTGGGGCGCTCCTTTCGTCCTGTTGTTCATCGGCCTCGTGATCATCTGGCGTATCATGCGTCAGCGCATGGCACAGCCGATCGAGGACGAGCCTCCTGCGCTCTGACCCGGGATGACCATTTTCATCATCCTTGCGGCCGTGATGGCCCTGGCTGCATCGGCCCTGATCGCGTGGCCCCTGATCCGCGCGCGGCGCACTCCCTGGACACCGCTGGCTGCAGGCCTGCTCATCATGGTGCTGTCAGGATTGCTGTACTGGCGCTGGTCGAACTGGGACTGGAGCGGGCGGCAGGCCGCACCCGATGCAGCCCAGATTCAGGACATGGTGGCGCGGCTGGAGCAGAAGCTGGCGAAGGAGCCTGATGACCTGCAGGGCTGGCTGATGCTGGGCCGCTCCTGCATGGCGCTCGAGCGCTTCGACGATGCCCTCGCAGCCTACGATCATGCGCTGAAGCTCGCCAGGGGCCAGGATCCTGAAAGCGCCCTGGGGATGGGGGAGGCCATGGCCATGCAGGCCGGCGGCCAGATCACCCCGCCTGCAGCAAGGATGTTCGAATTGGCCGTATCACTGGCGCCACAGAATCCGAAGGCCCTCCTGTATGGCGGCTTCGCCGCAGCCGGCCGGGGTGACAGGGCGTTGGCGAGAACCCGCTGGAATGCCCTTAAAGACCTGCATCCGCCCCCCGAACTCGTCCGGCTGATCGATGCTCGACTGGCGGAACTGGATGCATCCGCCGCTACCGGACCCCCGGACAGCTCACCGGATTCATCCACCGGGGGCGGCATCACCCTGACCATACACCTTTCGCCTGTCCTGGCATCGCGCGTCAAGCCGGATTCGGTCCTTTACCTGTTCGCCAGCGTGCCTGGCGAGCGTGGTCCACCGCTGGCCGTGAAGCGCCTGACCGCGGCCGCTTTGGGCGAGCCGGTTACGCTGTCTGCCGAAGACTCCATGCTCAAGGGACGATCCTTCGAAAAGGGGCAGACCCTTCAGTTGACGGGGCGCATTTCCTTCAATGGCCAACCCCTGCCTGCACCGGGAGACCTGTACGGGAATCTCACGTACACTGTTGGCAAGGATGGCACGCGTGAACTTCTGATCGATCGCGTTGCCCAATAGCAACATCGTGCGGCCGGAGAGCTGCACTTGACCTGGCGGGATTGGTCGGCATTCATGAGCGTGTCCATCGATCGCGAATCCGGCGTATTCCAGAGCCGGATTACCGCGAAGCACATTCGTTACACATTGATCATCGCAGGTGCTGCGGTGCTGGCCATCCTCCTGTGGCGCATCGGCCAGATGGTGCTCGCCGGCCATGCGGTTCCACAGAAGCAGAACATCCCGCTGGTCAATATCTCCCGGGTCAAGGTCAGTGACGCACCCACCCTGGTCTCCATCACCGGCACCATCAGCGCCCGTTACGATATCCCCATCGGCGTAGAAGGCGACGGCGGCCGCGTCTCCCGGATCTACGTGGAATCGGGGGATCGGGTCAGGCGAGGCCAGCTGCTGGCCAAGATCGACGAATCCGTACTGACACCCCAGGTCGCGAGTCTTGCCGCTGCGCTCGACCAGGCCAGGGCGGAGGCCGACCTTGCCCGCGCGGAATACCGGCGCGCCGAAAGCGTTCAGGCTTCGGGCGCACTGTCATTCGAGGAGATCGAGCGCCGCAAGTCAGCAGCCATTTCCGCCGATGCGAAAGTCAAGCTGGCATCGGCGCAACTCGCCGAAATGCAGGCCCGTCTGGGCCGGACCGATGTCAGGGCACCTGCCGACGGCACAATCCTCACCCGCACGGTGGAAGTGGGGCAGACGGTGACGCCAGGTGGATCTGCCCTGTTCCGCCTTTCCGAGGGCGGTGAGGTGGAACTGCGCGGTCAGATCGCCGAGCAGGACATGCCCCTGTTGAAGGTCGGTCAGAAGGCGACCGTGAAGCTCACTGGCATTTCCAGGCCCTTCGAGGGGCAGATCCGGTTGCTGGGTGCCGTCATCGATCCGCAGACCCGCCTCGGAAGCGTAAGGGTGGCGCTTGAGCCTGATGTGGACCTTCGACCGGGAGCCTTTGCAAAGGCAGACGTCACGGTCAGCCATGCACAGCGAGTGATCGTGCCCCAGACCGCCGTGCTGACCGATGAGAAGGGCTCTTACGTCATGCTCGTCGACCCGCAGGGCAGAGTCGAACGTCGAAATGTGAAGGTCGCCGAAACCAGCTCCGAGGGGGTCCTGATCGCTGCCGGCCTGTCCAATGCAGACCATGTGGTCACGACGGCCGGTGCCTTCCTGCAGGAGGGCGAACGGGTCAACGTTCCTTCCGGAAACAAGTACCCGTGAAGAACATTTCGGCATGGGCCATCCGGCACCCGATCGTGCCGCTCGTGCTGTTCGTCGTGCTGTTCTTCGTGGGCGTGATCTCCTTCAGGATGCTGCCGATCAATCTGCAGCCGGATGTCTCCTATCCGGTGGTCAGCATCATGATCTCGCAACCCGGCGCTGCGCCGGCTGAACTCGAAACCCAGATTGCGCAGAAGGTCGAGGGCCAGATCGCCAGTCTGGGAAACATCCACAACATCAACACGCGGCTCACCGAGGGGCTGTCGTTCACCAACGTGGAGTTCCAGATCGGAACCCCCATCGATCGCGCGGTCAACGATGTCCGAGACGCCGTGTCCAAGGTGCGCAGCCAGCTTCCGCAGGGCATTGACGAGCCGCAGATCCAGCGCATGGATGTCGATGGTGGGCCGTTTTCCTATTACGCCGTCACTACCACCGACCTTACCCTGGAAGAGCTGAGCTGGTTCGTCGACAACACGATCAACAAGCGCCTGCTGGGTGTCAAGGGTGTAGCCCAGGTGTTCCGGGATGGCGGCCTGGACCGGGAGATCCGGGTGAATCTGGATCCTGCGCGCATGCAGGCATTGGGCCTGACCGCCGTGGAAGTCAACCAGCAGTTGCGGCAGCTGAATCTGGATGCGCCGGGAGGGCGCGCGGAAATCGGAGGAGGCGAGCAGTCGATCCGGGTGCGAGGCGGTGCCAGAACTGCACGTGAGCTGGGCAATGCCCACATCTCCCTTTCCGCCGATCGCTTCGTTCGCCTGAACGACATCGCCGATGTGGTCGATGGTGTGGCCGAAGTCCGTCATCTGTCACGCCTTGACGGCCGAAACGCCGTGTCATTCGGGGTCGCCAAAGCCAAGGGCGCTTCCGAGGTCACGGTGGCCAGCCTGGTCGACCAGGAATTGAAGAAGATCAGCGCGGAAAATCCGCGCATCCACATCACCCGGGTATTCACCACGGTCGATCACACCCTTTCCACCTATCACTCGGCAATCAGCACCCTGGTGGAGGGATCCGTTCTGGCCGTGGTCGTGGTCTGGCTGTTCCTGCGCAATGGATATGCGACGGCGATCTCGGCGCTCGCCATTCCGCTTTCTGCCGTACCGACATTCGCATTCATGGAATTCGCGGGCTTCACACTCAACCAGATCACCCTGCTTGCGCTGTCGCTGGTCGCGGGCGTGCTCGTTGACGATGCCATCGTGGAGATCGAGAACATCGTGCGCCACATGCGCATGGGCAAGACGGCCTACCAGGCCGCGCTGGATGCAGCCGATGAAATCGGCCTGGCAGTGGTCGCCACGTCCTTCACCATCATTGCGGTGTTCCTGCCGGTGAGTTTCATGGGCGGCCTGACCGGTCAGTACTTCAAGCAGTTCGGGCTGACCGTGGCGGTCGCGGTCTTCATTTCGCTCCTGGTGGCGCGACTCATCACGCCGGTGATCGCCGCCTTCACGTTGCGTCCTGATACCGCGCACAGCCCGCATGATGGACCCATCATGAGCTTTTATCTCAGGGCTCTGGACTGGTGTGTCCATCATCGCTGGCGCACCATTGCGGCCGGCACGCTGTTCTTTGCCCTCTCGGTGGGCCTGATGATGCTCATCCCCAGGGCATTCGTGCCGCCGGATGACTTTTCGGCCTCGCAGCTGAGCATCGAGCTGCCGCCGGGGGTCACACTGGGCGAAACGTCGCGGATATCAGCCACCGCGGCCGCCATACTCCTCGAGCAGCCCGAGGTTCTCAGTGTCACTGAATCCATTGGCGATGATGGCGATGTCCGCAAGGCCGAGCTGTACATCCAGCTGGTAGCGCCGCGACAGCGCAAACTCAGCCAGAAGGCATGGGAGCAGAAGATGTCGCCCCTCCTGGCGGGCATCCCGGATGGGCGCATCAATTTTGCCGCCCAGGACAATGGAGGCGGGCGCGACGTGATGCTGTACCTTGCCGGAGACAATCCGCACCAGGTGCACGATGTGGCGGAAGCGGTGCTGGGCGAGATGCGCGGCCTCAGGGAGTTGCGCGAACCCCGCATCAATGGTGATCTGCCAAGGCCCGAGATCATCGTGCGCCCGCGACTGGATATCGCCGCGCAGCTCGGTGTGAGCGTGGACGCCATCAGCCAGACAATTCGCATCGCGACCATCGGCGATCTTCCGCAGTTCGGCGCGAAGTTCTCGCTCGCCGACCGTCAGATTCCGATCCGCGTCAGTCTCACTGCCGGCGCGCGCCACGACCTGTCAACACTGGAGAATCTTCCGTTGCCGACGGCCGCGGGCGGCAGCGTGCCGCTCAAGTCAGTGGCCAATGTCAGCTTTGGACAGGGCCCTTCCACGATCCGCCGTTACAACCAGACACGCCGGGTAGCGGTCGAAGCCGACCTTTCCCCGGGGGTGCAACTCGGCAGCGCCATGGACCGGATCAAGGCACTTCCGGCGCTTCGGAATCTGCCACAGGGCGTTCGCCTGGTCGAGGTCGGCTCCGCCGAGTACATGAACGAATTGTTCACCAACTTCCTGCTGGCCATGGGCGCCGGTGTGCTGATGGTATTCGCCGTGCTGGTCCTGCTGTTCGCGCGGGTCTTCCAGCCCATCACCATCCTGTCTGCACTGCCGCTTTCGCTGGGTGGTGCGGCGCTCGCACTGGTGCTGACGGGGATACCCTTCTCGCTGCCTGTGGTGATCGGGGTGATCATGCTGATGGGTATCGTGGCGAAGAATTCCATTCTCCTGGTGGATTTTGCCATCGAGGAAATGAGGGCAGGGCGGTCCCGGCTGGAGGCCATCAAGGAGTCGGGCCACAAGCGTGCACGGCCCATCGTCATGACCACCGTGGCCATGGTGGCAGGGATGCTGCCCGTGGCACTGGGCATTGGCGGAGACTCCTCGTTCCGCGCGCCGATGGCCATTGCCGTGATCGGTGGTCTGATCACCTCGACCTTGCTGACGCTGGTCATTGTACCCGCGGTGTTTACCGTCATAGATGATCTGGAGCGCTGGATTGCGCCAAAAACCAGGCGCATACTCTCGGCATCACAAGGCCAGCTGCAACATCAACCCTGAAGCAAGGCTTGCGGGATTCAGTGTGATGGACGGCGCCGGCAGAAAATAACAGCCAATTTGAAGATCGGGGAGATTTGATGATGAACATGACCTTGTCGCGCACCATCGCGGCCATTCTCGGTGGCACTTCGATCGGGATGGCAGTCAGTGCCGCAGCGGCGGATACCGCGCCGGCGGACACCCTGGGAGAAATCGTCGTCACGGCCCAGAGACGTGCCGAGAGCATGCAGAACGTGCCGATTTCCATGCAAGCCTTCACCGGCAAGAACATCTCCGACCTGAACGTCTCGACGTTCGATGACTACATCAAGTATCTGCCCAATGTCTCGTCGGCCAACAATGGCCCAGGCCAGAATGAGATCTTCATGCGCGGCCTGAGTGCCGGCGCGCAGCCGAGCCAGGGCAGTGGGACCACCGCGGCGTTTCCCAATGTCGCCATCTATCTCGACAACCAGTCGGGCCAGCTTCCGGGTCGCAATCTCGATGTGTACGCCGCTGACATCGACCGCATCGAGGTTCTGGAAGGGCCGCAGGGCACGCTGTTCGGGTCCGGTGCCGAAGCCGGCATGATCCGCTACATCACCAACGAACCCAAGTTCGGTGTCACCGAAGGCAGCGTGAAAGCCGGCTACGGCATCACCGCTCATGGCGAACCGAACTCCGATCTCACCGCCGTGCTCAACGTGCCGCTGGCCGGTGACAACATGGCTCTTCGCGCCGTGGTGTACAGCGATTCGCGCGGTGGCTACATCGACAATGTGCCCGCCACGTTTACCCGGCGCAACACCGATGTCGGCATCCACTATGCCAATTACCCCGCGGTCAACGGCCAGTGCCCGGACGGGCAACCCAACAGCGGCTGGTGTGTGCCTCCGGGCGCATCCAGCATCAACAATTACTCGCTGGCCGCGAAAGCCATCAACCCGGTGACCTACAAGGGCGTGCGTGCAGGGCTCAAGTTCAGGTTCAACGATGACTGGGATCTGCTGCTGTCACAGACCTACCAGAACATGGAATCCGAAGGTGTGTTCTACCAGCAGCCCAACGCTTCGGATGGCGGATCGCTCCGGCCACTCGAAGTCACGCTGTTCAATCCTTCGCACAACCGGGACAAGTTCTCGAACACGGCATGGACGTTGAATGGGCGATTCGGGGATCTGCGGGCCGTATACACCGGAGGTTATCTGTCGCGCCACGTCGACCAGTCCAATGACTACACCAACTACGCACGCGGCTTCTATGCCGACTATTACCAGTGCTATGGCGCATCGGCCCTTCATCCTTCGACGTGCTTTTCACCTCGAACAGCCTGGCTGGCAACGGAGCAGAACCAGCACTGGCAGCATGAGTTCAGGGTCTCGACACCCGATGACTGGCGGTTGCGCGGCATCGCCGGGGTGTACCTGGAAAAGAACAAGCTGTACGACCAGAGCGACTGGCGCTACAAGACGGTACCGGCATGCACCTCGAATGGCACTGCGGGAGTCGACCCCGGCAACACGGACTGCTTCACGCCCATTGGCCAGTTTCCGAACACGACCATCCAGGAACCCGGTGTCCGCGTTCCGACCAGTTCTTTTTTCCAGGATGATGTCCGTGAAGTCAAACAGACAGCATTCTTCGTATCATTCGACTACGACATCATCCCGAAGGTGCTGACGTTCACCGCGGGAACACGTCATTTCAAGTTCGACAACTCCCTCAAGGGCAACGTGGCCAACAGTTTCGGCTGCTTCCAGCAGGGAGCGCCGGCGCTGGGCTGCAATGGCGGGGAGAATGGATTCAACCTCGATGGCGCCAACCTGCGTGGTTCCGAATCGGGGTGGAAGAGCAGGGTAAACCTGTCCTGGCATGTCACACCGGATGTCATGCTGTACTACACGTTCTCCCAGGGCTTCCGGCCGGGCGGTTTCAACCAGAACGGCGGTACTTTGCATGCCTACGGACCGGATGCCATACCGCAGTACGCAGTGCCGAAGTCCTACCAATCGGACAAGCTCGCCAATCAGGAAGTTGGCTGGAAGGCGGAGTTCCTCGACCGCCGCCTGCAGTGGAACGGCGCTTTCTATCATGAGAAGTGGGACAACGTGCAGGTGGCGTTCTTCAATCCCGGCCTGGTGGGCAATGTCTTCTACAACACCAATGGCCAGAATTTCGACATCAAGGGTCTCGAGACCTCGATCATTGCCAAAGTTCTCCCTGGCCTGACCCTGCAGGCCGCCGGGTCCTGGAACCGCAGCCGGCAGACCAATTCGCCCGCGCTCATCGCCAACAACGACGGCTCGTTCGGAGAGGCAAAGAGCGGCAACTACGGTAATCCGATCACGCAGAACTGCGACAGCACCGGGGCAAACTGCACGGCTGTCACCAATCCCTTCGGCCCCATCGGTTCACCCACTGCAAATTCCCCGCCACTGCAGTTTTCCCTGCGGGCGCGCTACGACTGGTCCGTCGGCGAATACAACGCCTTCGTGCAGGCCGGCGCCATGCATGTGGGCCACTCGTTCACGCAAGCCGGATCCAACCCGCCGCTGGCTGCCGACGGCATCATCACCACGGGCCGGTTGCGATTCGAAAACCCGGCTTATTCGACCTACGATGCGGCCGCAGGCATCGCAAAAGACGCCTGGGCCGTATCGCTGGTGGGCGAGAATCTGGCCAACTCGAATGCATCCCTGTTCACGAGCACCCAGCAGTTCATCGTCGCCCAGACCCCACTGCGGCCGCGGGTCCTGTCGGTGAACGTGTCCTACAAGTTTTGATCGGGACGGGAATGTGCCAGTACTGAGGGAATGGCGTGCCGAGATTCGCCGCGCCCTCAGGGACGAATACGTCCAGTACGTCCGGGAGACGGGCCTGGCAGCGTACCTGCGCACGCCGGGCAATCTGGGAGCTTCGGTGGCGGTACGCGACCTGGATCCGGAACGATCGGAAATCGTCACGCTGAGCTGGTGGACTGATCTGGAGGCAATCAGGGCGTTCGCAGGTGCTGATGCCTCACGGGCGCGCTATTACCCTCAGGATGACCGGTTCCTGCTGACGCGACCGGAACACGTCCGGCACTACGAGGCGACATCACCCGCAACTGGTCCTTGAGAAGGGGTGGCGGATCCAGTCAGTACCCAGGAAGCTCCCTCACGCTTAATTTACCATAATATACATTATGCGAAATTGATGTGATCCGATCTGATCAGAACAGCCCGACGATCCTGCCATCCGGCTGAATATCGATATTCACGGCGGACGGCACGCGCGGGAGCCCCGGCATGGTCATCACATCCCCGCAGATCATCACGATGAACTGCGCACCAGCGGCCAGCCGTACCTCACGGATGTTCACCATATGCCCGGCAGGCGCTCCTCGCAGGCCAGGATCCGTCGAGAACGAGTACTGCGTCTTGGCCACACAGACCGGATAGTGCCCATAACCTGAGTCCTGCAGCTTCTTGATCTGCTGGCGCACTGCCTTGTCGGCGCTGATGTCGGCCGCGTGATAGATGCTGGTTGCCACGGTCCGCATCTTCTCCCACAGGGTCGCCTTGTCCTCGTAGACGAACCTGAAGTTGCCCGGCTGATCGCAGAGCCGGACGACTTCCTCGGCCACCGCGACAGCACCCTTTCCACCCTCGGCGAAATGCCTGGCCAGCAGCACCTTCACGCCCTTCTTGCCCATCGAGTCGATGAGGAGCTTCACCTCGGCTTCCGTATCCTCGGCACGGTGATTGATCGACACCACGCAGGGAATGCCATAGTGATCGCGGACGTTGTCAACATGCCGTTCCAGGTTGACGAGTCCCGCCTGCAGCGCCGCAAGATTCTCCTTGCCCACATCGGCCACGGCGACGCCGCCCTGATATTTCAACGCGCGGATGGTGGCCACGATCACGCTCGCCGAAGGACGCAGGCCTGCCTTGCGGCACTTGATGTCCACGAACTTCTCGGCACCGAGATCCGCTCCGAACCCCGCCTCGGTGACCACGTAGTCGGCCAGCTTCAGGGCCGTCCTGGTTGCAATGACTGAGTTGCAGCCATGAGCGATGTTGGCAAACGGTCCACCATGAATGAAGGCCGGGTTGTTCTCCAGTGTCTGCACCAGATTCGGTGCCAGTGCGTTCTTCAGCAATACAGCCATGGCACCGTGCGCATTGAGCGAACGCGCAAGGATGGGCTCACCCGTCATCGAAGTGCCTACCACGATGTTTCCCAGCCTTTCCCGCAGGTCCGCCAGACTGGTCGCCAGGCAGAAGATGGCCATGACTTCGGAGGCGACCACGATGTCGAAACCGTCCTCCCGGGTAAAGCCATTCCCGGGGCCACCCATGCCGACGGTGATGTGGCGCAAGGCGCGGTCGTTCATGTCGACCACACGCCGCCAGGCGATGCGGCGCGAATCGAACTTCAGTTCGTTTCCGAAGTGGATGTGGTTGTCGATCAGCGCGGACAACAGGTTGTGCGCGAGCGAGATGGCAGAAAAGTCCCCCGTAAAATGCAGGTTGATGTCCTCCATCGGCACCACCTGCGAGTAACCGCCACCCGCGGCTCCTCCCTTCATGCCGAACACCGGCCCCAAGGCCGGTTCGCGCAGGCAGATGATGGTCTTCCTGCCGATCCTGTTCAGCGCATCGCCCAGTCCAACGGTGGTGGTGGTCTTGCCCTCGCCGGCCGGCGTGGGAGACACGGCCGTGACCAGGATCAGTTTGCCATCCGGGCGGCCCTGCAACTGCTCAATGTAATCGAGGGAAACCTTGGCCTTGAAATGACCATACGGTTCGAGGTGGTCCGCCGAGACGCCCAGCTTTTCCTGCGCAACCTGCAGGATGGGCTTCATCCGGGCTGCCTGTGCGATTTCGATGTTGCTCAACACGATTGAATCTCCCTGCCGGATCCGTCTCGAAGCATCTCTTTCTGCATGTCTTGTCCTTCTTGGCCGATCAAGTTCTCTTGCTCAGGGCTGCCGCTGTCAGGGTGCGAGCGGCACAGTACCGCGTCCCCCTTTCGCGCACCAGACAGCCTTGTGCCTTCAGAAGCTTGCAGCGCAGAGCCCCGGACGTGCAATCGAGTTCCTCGGGCCGCCTCGCGAATTATTCGATCGCCGCGATGGCATGCACCTCTCCCAGACCAGGCTGTACATTCGTCCCATGAAACGCCCCTTACCTGAAGTCACACGTCCGTAATCCTGGTAACTCACGAATTAACAATAAGTTAACAAATATTTATAGGAAGCTACATCAGGAATATCAATCAAGCTGCCATCCTTGCGCATTGTGACCGGTTCACGAGAAATCCGAATTGTCTTTTGTAACGAGTCTTGTATATTCGCATTGCAGAGGCTTGATTTAACGAAACTGATTCAATCGATCTTTCCTCGAAACCACTTTAAGGTTTCCAAATATGGCTAATTCCTGGGAATGCTTCCACGCGGCAACACTGGAACTGGTGCGCTCAACGCCGATCAAGAACCGACTGAGCGAAGCCTACCGGCGCCACCTTTCCATTCTGAAAGACGAGCAGTTGCCGCGGGAAGTCCGGGAGGATTTTGCCAAGGTCATGCACATCCTGACCTGCGTGAAGCCCCAGCCGGGTGAAGATCGGGTCGCAGCTTCGACCCGAAAGATGTCGAACAGGGAAGCTGACGAATGCGCAAGCATGATCGTCCAGATTTTCGGCGCCATGAACTCCGCGGGTCCCGCGGTTCGTTCCACCGCCTCGATCGTTTCCCTGCATCCTGAAATCGACGTACCGGCAACCATAGCCAGCATCAATCGAGCTTGAATTCAATCGTGTCCCAGCGGGTGGTGTCTTCGTGCCGCGCCTGACGACGGATTGCATCGGTCAGATCACGGGTATTCCAGCCCACGACCTCATCTGCAAAATCCTTGATTCCCCTGGGCAACTGGCCGGTTGACCCGAAGAACTCCAGTGCCACCACAGGTTTGTCGGCTGCTTTTGCAAATGTGATCTGGAAGCCGACTAGATCCGGCTGTTCCAGATAAATGCCCGGGGTGACGATCACGACCTCGGCCGGGGCGATCTGACGTCGCAAATCCTCGCGCTGAGCCTCCTTGTCGACAGGGCGCTGCAGTTGCGGTTCGCTGGTATTCCGGTAGTGGAAGTTTCCGGGCGCCTCCAGATACTCGAATACCCGGGAGTATTCATCGTGCTCTGTCCACAGATGACATACGAACAGCCGGATTGGATTGTTGGCACCGGACATGAAGGTAGTTTAACCGGACAATGACCATGCGCAACCATGGATGCGCCGATACAATCCTCCAATGCGACTGCTGATCTACAACATCCGCTACGCCACCGGCGTGGGCCCGGCCTTCCACCTGCCTGTTCCAGGCGCAGGTTATCTGCGCTCCAGCGCTTCAGTCCTTCGGCAGATCACCGAATTCATCAAGGAGCAGAACCCGGACGTCGTGGGCCTGATCGAAGTCGATACCGGCTCGATCCGCACCGGCATGATCAATCAGGCCGACACGATTGCCCGGACCCTCGGTCACTACTCGACCTATGAGTGCAAGTACGGGGTCGCATCGGTCAATCAGATGGTGCCCATCGTTCGCAAGCAGTCCAATGCATTCCTTGCGGCGCCCAGCGTCCGCGGCGAGCGCTTCCACTATTTCGATACCGGCATCAAGCGGCTGATCATCGAACTCGAACTGGATGATGTCGCCATCTTCCTGGTGCATCTGTCGCTCAAGTACCGGCACCGGCAGTACCAGTTGCGTCATCTGTGCGAACTGGTCAGCCGCTCGGCCAAACCGGTGATCGTGGCCGGTGACTTCAATACCTACTGGGGCGAGCACGAAATTTACCTGTTCATGCGTGCAGCAAACCTCTCAAGTGCCAATCTCGGGCAGCTCCCGTCCTATCCCAGCCGCAACCCCCGCAAGGAACTGGATTTCATCCTGCACAGTGAGCAGATCAGGATTGATCGCTTCGACATTCCGGATGTCCGGTTTTCGGACCACCTGCCCCTGCTCTGTGACTTCACCATCCGGCGCAAAGCTTCATGACCCGATCTGGAGATACGACCATGGCCAACGCCGCTGGCTCCTGGAGCCTGCGTTTCGAAGACTCCGGGCTCGCCTGGCTCGTCATGGACAAGCCGGACACGGGCGCAAACGTGTTGTCACGCCTGGTCCTCCAGGAACTGGACAAGCGGCTTGAGGAAGTCGAGGCCCGCCGGCCGAGGGGTCTGGTCATCATGTCGGCAAAGAAGAGTGGATTCATCGCCGGAGCCGACATCCGGGAATTCACTGGTCTGAAAACGCCGGCCGAAGCCTATGACCTCATTCGGGCCGGACAGCGGGTGATGGATCGACTGGAAGCCCTGCCCTGTCCGAGCTGTGCCCTGATCCAGGGTTTTGCACTGGGTGGGGGTCTTGAACTGGCGCTGGCCTGCACCTACCGGTTGGGCGTGGACGATGGCAGGCTCAGCCTTGGCTTGCCGGAAGTGCAGTTGGGCATTCACCCTGGATTCGGCGGCACGGTTCGAAGTGTGCGCCTGGTCGGCGTGCGACCTGCCATGGACCTGATGCTCACCGGCAAGCCGGTCCGGGCCGCACGAGCACTGGCCATCGGGCTGGTCGACCGCCTCACCGGCCCTGAGCAGGCACGCCAGGCGGCTGAAGATCTCCTGCGTGAACAGCCACCCCGCCGCCAGGCACCGATCAGCGAACGTCTGCTGAATCTTCCATTCATTCGACCTTTCATTGCCCGGCAGATCGAATCGAGGGTGCGGGTGAAGGCCGCGCAGGACCATTACCCGGCCCCCTACGCCATCATCAGGCTGTGGCGCACGAGGGGCGCCGCAGGCGATGCCAGCTATGAGGCCGAAGCACGCTCCATCGGCGAGCTGATGGTCTCGCCGACAGCACGAAATCTCGTGCGCGTCTTCCTGCTCCAGGACCGCCTCAAAGGGCTGGGTGGCAAGGTCAGTATGCAGATTCGCCATGTGCACGTGGTCGGCGCCGGCGTGATGGGTGGCGACATCGCGGCCTGGAGCGCACTGCGCGGACTGACCGTCACGCTGCAGGATCGAAGTCCGGACCTGATCGAGCCAGCACTTGAACGGGCACGCGCCCTGTTCGACAAACGGCTCAGGGAACCCGCGGCAGTGCGTGATGCGATGGCGCGCCTGCAGCCCGATGCCGCCGGTGCAGGGGTACGCGAGGCCGATGTCGTGCTGGAGGCGATATTCGAGAACGTCGAAGCCAAGCAGGCGTTGTATGCTCAGCTTGAGGGTGACATGAAGCCGGGTGCACTGCTGGCCACCAATACCTCGAGCATCATGATCGAGACGCTGGCGGAGAAGCTTTCCGATCCCCATCGACTCGTCGGCATCCATTTCTTCAATCCCGTAGCGCAGATGCAGCTCATCGAAGTCGTGCAGGGAGTCGGCACGCGTGCCGATATCCAGACGGCAGCCATGGCATTCGTACGCCGTCTGGACAAGCTTCCCCTGCCCTGCCGGAGCGCTCCAGGTTTCGTGGTCAACCGCATCCTGATGCCCTACATCAACGAAGCGTTGCTTGCGCTTGAGTCCGGGATTCCGGCCGCCGTCATCGATCAGTCAGCCGTGCGATTCGGCATGCCCATGGGCCCCATCGAACTCGCAGACGTGGTCGGGCTGGATGTTTGCCTGCATGTGGGTCGCGTGCTGTCGAAGACTTCTGGAAGGAATGCACCACCCACGCTTGAAAAGCGGGTGGCATCCGGGCAGCTGGGACGAAAGTCGGGCCAGGGGTTCTATCGATGGGAAGCCGGAAAGGTGGTCCGGGCCGAATCGGCTGCGGCGCCTCCGCCGGAGGATCTGGAAGATCGGTTGATCCTGTCCATGGTGAACGAAGCTGTGGCGATCCTGCGTGAGGGCATCGTCCAGGATGAGGACCTGCTCGATGCCGGTGTGATTTTTGCGACGGGTTTTGCCCCGTTCCGGGGCGGCCCGGTACAGTATGCGAGAAGCCGGGGGGTGGCTCTGGTCCGGGACCGCCTGCGCAAACTCGAGGCGCGTCACGGAGAGAGATTCCGCCCGGACGAGGGCTGGGACCGGTTGGCCAATTGAGTGGCACGGCAGCGTCGTGCCCGCCCGCCATGTTAGTATTCACCGCCAATTCATAGGGTTGCAATGGAAGACCAGCCTGTAGAAGCTGCGATACTGAAGGTTTTTTCGCCTCTGGACGGACTCAAGGCGGAGAACCTGCAGGCGCTGGCGCGAAAGACACAGATGAAGGAAATCGGTGCCGGCCGCCTTCTGTTCAAGGAAGGCGACACCGACAAGCGCACGGTTTATGTCGTGGACGGGTCGGTTGAACTTCGTGCAAACGAGAAGACTGTCGGCACCATCCGTGGCGGCACTCCCGAGGCGCGATCGGCCCTGGTCCCTCAAATTCCGCGCAAGTACACTGCACGGGCTGTCGACAATGTCCGGTATGTCAGCATCGACAGTGACCTTCTCGATGTGTTGATCACGTGGGATCAGACCGGCCAATACGAGGTGGGCGAACTCGGTCGAACCGGCGTACACGAGAGTGCCGACTGGATGACCACGCTGTTGCAGACCAAGGCCTTCCACCGGATCCCTCCGGCCAATATCCAGGCCATTTTCATGCGCATGCAGCGCATCAACTACCGCGCGGGCGATGTGGTCATCAAGCAGGGCACCGAGGGTGATTTCTTCTATGTGGTCATGTCGGGAAAGTGCAACGTCACCCGCGAGACGCCGCTGAACAAGGAAGGCATCAAGCTGGCGGAACTCGGTCCGGGCGACAGCTTCGGCGAGGAGGCGCTCATCGCGGAAGCCAAGCGCAATGCGACGGTGACCATGATGACCGATGGAAGCCTCATGCGACTGGGCAAGCAGGACTTCCAGACCCTGCTCAACGAGCCATTGCTCCAATGGGTCGACCGTGAAGAGGCGGGAAAGCTCATCGCCCGGGGCGGCAAGTGGCTCGATGTGCGCCTCCCGAGCGAATTCCAGAACATGCGGATCGACGATGCTGTGAACATTCCGCTGTACTTCATCCGGCTGAAACTCAACACCCTGGACAAGAAGACTCCCTACGTCCTGTATTGCGATACGGGACGGCGGAGCTCTGCTGGTGCCTACATTCTGTGCGAACGTGGTTTCGAGGCGTACGTGCTCAAGGGCGGGCTGACCGCCGCGGACATGGGCGGCGGCAGAGGTTGAGGCCGGGAATTCCTACATGGTGTGCGTGGGCTTGTCCCCACCCAACGCACCGGCAAGATAGGTCTCGATTTTCTTCTGTGTATTGCCGCGGTCCTGATCGCTGAACTGCACTCCGATGCCAGCCGTGCGGCGCGAGGATGCCCCCTTGGGTGTCATCCAGATCACCCGCCCCGCCACAGGCAGCTTCTCCTCCTCACCCATGAGGTTCAGCAGCATGAATACCTCGTCACCAAGCCGGTAGTTGCTGTTGGTGGGGATGAACAGACCACCATTCTTGACGAATGGCATGTAGGCCAGATAAAGCGCACTCTTGTCCTTGATGGTGAGCGTCAGCAGACCTGGTTTGTTGCTGGGATTGCGCAAGTATCAATGATCCTTGAAGAACTGCCGCATCAGTACACCTTCCAGTGCCAGTTGCATGTTGATGCCGTCTGGCAAGCCTTTCAGGTCCCGAACCTCGTCGAGGAACCGGAATTGGGTGCGTATCTTCGCCTTAAGTAAAGACCCAGACAAGCCGACTGCGTCGACACTTTTCAGGCCAGCCGGATCCGGGGCGCTCATGGCCCGTATCCGATCCGTGATCCAGTTCTCAAGCCACATGAGCCGCAACGGAAAATCCGTCTTCAGCCAGCGCTCGGCGGTCAGGCTGGGATCCAGGCGCGACGCGGCCATGCGCTCCAGGTCGTCGGACATCTCCTGTTCAACTCTCGGGACTGTGTCGGTGGCGAATTCCCGGGCCGTGAATGGCGCCCCTTGCGCCAGTGCCAGGCGCTGACCGGCATCCGGCATGCCGATGCCCTTCGTGGCAAGCCATTCGACCCCCACGGAGCGCTCCGGCACAGGTATGACCACCCGCTGACATCGGCTGGAAATGGTCGCCGGCAGCCGGTGGTTTGGCCCTGAAACGAGTATCAGCAGTGTTCCGGGCGGAGGCTCCTCCAGCGTCTTCAGGAACGCATTTGCCCCATTCAGGTTCAGGCAATGCGCCTCAAGCACGATGCCAACCTTCCAGCCGCCCCGGTAACTCGTCTGCTGCATCGCCTCGATCAGTTCCCTTACCTGCTCCACCGTCACGTCACGGGCCATCACGCCACTGGCCTTCATTTCGCGCTTCACCAGATGCAGGTCGGGATGGCTCTCCGCCCTGAGCAATACGCAGGACGGGCAGGTGCCACAAGGTCCCGCAGCTGATTCGCACAGGGTCGCCTCTCCCATCCAGCGAGCAAGCTGTCCTGCGCCCAGCCCTTCACGGGCGAGGATCAATACTGCATGAGGCAGGCGGCCCTGCTCGCGGGTCTGCTGAAACTGCGTGCAGACAGCGCTCAACCAGGGAATGGCCGCCGTGGATTCGGAGTCCATCCGGCTCTCAATCCTGAACCATCAGGGCATTCATTGCATTTTCCACACTCTCCTGGACCTGCGCCGTGCCCAGTGATGCATCGATGATGCGAAAGCGTCCGGATTCGGCCTGTGCGCGTTCAAGGTAACCCTGTCGTACGCGATGGAAGAATTCCAGTTTTTCCGACTCGAACCGATCCACCGGCGTTCCTCGCGCAGCAGCACGCCGCAAACCGGCCTCTGCGGGCAAATCGAGCAGGAACGTAAGGTCTGGCCTCCTGCTGCCTTGAACCAGATGCTCCAGGACTTCAATCGCGCTCAGGGAAATGCCCCGCCCCGCACCCTGATACGCATACGTCGCATCGGTGAACCGGTCGCACAGGACCCAGTCCCCCCGGGCCAGCGCCGGCTCGATGAGCTGGCTCAGATGCGCAGCTCGGGCCGCAAACATGAGCAGCAACTCCGTCATTGGCGGCGGCGCCCCGTCATGCGGATTCAATACCAGATCCCGGATCGCCTCGGCCAGTGGCGTACCACCTGGCTCGCGGGTCACGACATTGCTGATGCCCGCGTGCTGCAACGCTTGTGCGGCAAGGGCAATCTGTGTGCTCTTCCCGGCGCCTTCGATGCCCTCGAAGGTAATGAACCTTGGGCGCACCGCTCTCACGGAGATTCGTCCCGGGCTGCTCGCCGTCTGATGGCCTCCAGATAATGCGTCACGGCCCGGCTGTGCTGCTCGTAGGTCTGCGAAAACACATGGCTGCCATCGCCGGTCCCCGATGCCACGAAATACAGGTCTCCGCTCATGTCGGGATGCGCCGCGGCACGCAAGGAAGCTGCGCCCGGCAGGGCAATGGGTGTGGGCGGGAGTCCCGTACGGGTGTAGGTGTTGTACGGACCATCCGCGCGCAGGTCGGCCGTCTTGATGTTTCCGTCAAATCGTGTTCCGAGGCCGTAGATGACCGTGGGATCCGCCTGCAGACGCATCCCCTGCAACAGGCGCTGCACATAGACGCCTGCAATCCGCGCCCGTTCCGACCCCAGCCCGGTCTCCTTTTCCACGATGGAAGCGAGAATCAGCAGATCCTGGGGCGAATGAAGCGGAAGCTGCGGGTCACGCCCCGCCCACGCGCTGTCCAGTTCCTTCCGGAGGGCGGCGTGTGCCTGTTTCAGCAAGGCCACATCCGTCGTACCCCCGGGAAACCGGTATGTCTCGGGGAGGAACTGACCCTCTGCATTTCCCGCGGGCAGTCCCAGTCGTGGCATCAGGTCTGTAGCTGTGGTCATGGGCGGCAGTGTGCTGCGGATCCGTTCATTTTGCCGCAGCGCCACCAGCAGGTCACGTACCTGCCAGCCATCGATGATGGTGAACGAATGCAGCAGGACCTGGCCGGCAACCAGCTGTTGCAGAAGCCTGCGTGGCGTGATGCCCGGTTCGAAGGCATATTCGCCGGCCTTGACCTTCGTTGCATAACCGTACCAGCGGGCATACAGGCTCCAGAACTTCGGGTGTTCGATGGCTCCCTGCGAGTGCAGATCTGCCGCAATCCGGGCAAAGTGCGCGTGCGGCGGCACGGTGTAGATCAGGATGGTGCGCAGACCGGCAGGTTGGTCCAGCGATGCACGGATCTGACCCAGCATCACCGTGCCTGCGCCCACTGCCAGAAGGCACGCCAACAGCACGATGCCCACGATGCGCCTCAAGACCGGCCCCTCATGGAGCCGATCGCACGGCACCGGAACCTCGCAAGTTCATCCTGGAGCCGTCGCGCAATGGTCTGACTGGCCGGATGAATGCACCTTGAGCCCATGGTCACTGCTCGAACCGGCCAGATCCCGATCACGGCGTTGGTGAGGAAAATCTCGTCGGCTGCGATGAGCCGCCGCATGCTGAGCCGCCCGACCTGCACATCGATGCCTCCACGCCGCGCAGTCCGGATCACCCATTCGCGCATGACGCCTGCAACGCCGGCGCGGTCCAGCACCGGCGTCAGCAGCCGCCCCCGGTGCGCAATGAAGATATTGGTCATCGTACCGCAGACGATGTCATCGCGATGATCCCTCATCAGTCCTTCCGCAATCCGCGCATCGCGCCATTCGCGCCGTGCGAGGACGGAGTCGAGGCGGTTGAGGGTCTTCAGTCCGGCCAGAGCGGGATTTTCCGTGATCCGGACCCGGCACAGCCGTACCCTCACCGCCCCGGCGCGCGTCGGTGGCGGGACCTTGAGGGGCTCACACTGCACGATCCGGCTGGGATGGGAAGGCAGCGGTACCCGATATCCCCGTGCGCCAGGTCCCCGCGTGAGGATGAGTTTCACCACGGCATGTGGCCAGATCCCTGCTGCCCGAAGCAACTCATGGTCCAGATCCGGCCCCGGAACCGGCAACCCCAGTCGCCTGCAACCGCGTGCCAGTCTGCGCAGATGATCATCGAGCAGTGCAATTCGATGATCGTGGACACGCATGGTCTCGAACAATCCGTCACCGTACTGCAGGCCACGATCGCGCCACACATCGGTGCGCACACTCCGGCCATTGCGCCAGGTCCGCATCATGGCTGGCTGAGCGCACGGACAAGACCTTCCGCCTTGGCTCGCGTCTCCTGCAATTCGCTGTGCGGATCGGAGTCGGCCACGATCCCCGCACCCGCCCGGAAATCGAGCCGGCCTGCGTTGATGCTCATCGTGCGGATGAGGATGTTGAAATCGGCACTGCCATCCGTGTTGATGTACCCGAGCGAACCGGTGTATGCCCCACGACCCGCAGCCTCCAGTTCGGCGATGATCTGCATGCAGCGCACCTTCGGACAACCGGTAATGGTGCCACCGGGGAAGACGGCCTTGAGGATATCGACAATGCCGACTCCGGAACGCAGGTTGCCCACGACACTGGACACGATGTGATGCACGTGTGCGTAGCTTTCAACCACCATGAACTCGTCGACTTCGACGCTTCCTCCCTCACAGACCCGCCCGAGGTCATTGCGTTCCAGATCGATGAGCATGATGTGCTCGGCCCGCTCCTTTTCGCTGCCGGTCAGTTCTCGGATCAATGCAGCATCGGACTGGGTGGTTGACCCGCGTGGGCGAGTCCCGGCAATCGGCCGGGTACGGACCCTGCGACCATCGCTCATGACCAGCCGCTCCGGCGAAGAACTGGCCACCGCGAAATCCCCGAATCGAAGCAGGGCACAGAACGGCCCTGGATTGGCACGGCGCAACCTCTGATAGACGACGACCGGATCCAGCACCTGCGCCGATTGAGTGCTCCACCCGCGCGACAGGTTGGCCTGGTATATCTCGCCCGCGGCAATGTACTCCAGCGCGCGCTCAACCCGTCCGAGGAAGGCTTCTGGTTCCTCCTCCCTGATCTGCAGACCCGGCTTTGGCCGGTCGGCGGGAGGAGCGTCCCCGATCTGCCTGCAATGGGCCTGGAAGCGCTCCAGGAGCCCTTCGTGCCCGGACTCGGCCACCAGCCAGCCATTGCCGGTGCGCCGGTCACGTATCCATGCCGCCGGTGTACGCAGCGCAAGTGCAGTGAGCCGGTCTGTGCTGGGCGGCAACATCAGGCACGGCTCGACCTCGGCTGCGATCTCATAGCCCAGATAGACCATCCAGCCGCCACGAAACGGCAAGCCGGGCGCCTGGGTCCCTCCGGCCGGCCCGCCACCGGATCGCAGCTCCCTGCACCAGCGGTTCAGGGCATCCAGGAACCCGCCCTGGGTGCTCCTGCCCTTCAGGCCGCCCGCCGTCGGCAGTGAAAGGAACTCTCCGTTGGCAAAGGGCAGAATGTCGAATCGGGCATCATCGTTCCCGCCCGCTTCGCCCAGCAGACCGAGACGCGAACCGCTTTCGAGAATGCCGGGATAACAGTCCGGGAACTGCGCAATCAGCCGCAGCGGATCAAACCCGGCGGAAAATGAGCGAACCGTTGGTGCCACCGAAGCCGAAGGAATTGGACAGCACGTTCGTCAGGGCCATCGGCCGGGCCGTGTTGGGTACGTAGTCCAGATCACAGCCCTCGCCAGGCTGGTGAAGATTGATGGTCGGCGGCGCCACCTGATCCCGCAACGCAAGGATCGAGAAGATGGCCTCGACCGCGCCTGCAGCGCCCAGCAGATGACCTGTCATCGACTTGGTCGAGCTGACGGCAATTTTTTCTGCAGCAGGTCCGAAAGCCCGGCGAATGGCCAGTGTTTCTGCTCGATCTCCCAGTTCCGTCGAGGTCGCATGGGCATTGATGTACTGGATCTCATCCGGATTGAGCCGCGCATCCTTGAGGGCATTGACCATGGCCTTGCGTGCGCCATCCCCATCCGCCGGCGGTGCGGTGACATGAAACGCATCACCGCTCATCCCGAAACCAGTCACCTCCGCATAGATCCGTGCGCCGCGCGCCCTGGCCAGTTCGAGCTCCTCCAGAACCATGGCGCCTGCGCCATCCCCCATCACGAACCCGTCGCGGTCCCTGTCCCAGGGGCGGCTTGCTCCCTGCGGGTCGTCATTGCGGAGCGACAATGCCTTGGCCTGGGCAAAACCACTGACTCCGGTGTAGCAGGTTGCCATCTCGGACCCGCCGGCGAGCATCGCATCGGCCTCACCGTACTGGATGAGGCGCGCTGCAAGCCCGATGGCGTGGGTCGATGTCGTACAGGCCGTCGCCACGGCGAGATTCGGCCCCGTGAGCTTGTACTCGATCGACAGATGTCCGCTCACCAGATTGATGATGCTGGCGGGAATGAAGAACGGTGAAACCTTCTTCGGCGAGTGGGTTTCGAGGTACTTCTCGTAGGTCTGCTCAATCGACTCCAACCCGCCCATCCCTGCGCCCATCAGCACTCCCACCCGTTCGGAGTTCTGGTCGGAGACCTCCAGACCCGAATCGCGCATGGCCTGCATGCCGGCGACCACGCCATACTGCATGAAGGCATCCATGCGGCGTGCCTCCTTGGCGTTGATGTAGGGATCGAGGACGAGGTCGCGGATCTCGCCGCCGAAATGCACGGGAAACCGGGTGGTGTCGAAGCGGGTGATCGGCGCTATGCCGCTCCTGCCCGCAACGATGGCTGCCCAGGCGGTCGCAATATCATGGCCAACGGGCGAGACGATGCCCAGCCCCGTGACGACGACACGTCGCTTGCTCAAGGTCGACTCCGGTGGAAAAGGCGAATGCCGGCCCTTCCCGGGCCTTTCATGCCCAAGGCCGCTCTTTATGCCTTGGCCTTGTGCGCATTGATGTAGTCAATGGCCTGCTGGACGGTGGTGATCTTCTCGGCATCCTCGTCCGGAATTTCGGTCTCGAACTCCTCCTCCAGGGCCATCACCAGTTCAACGGTATCCAGCGAATCCGCGCCCAGATCGTCGACGAAAGAGGCGTCGCTGGTGACTTCTTCTTCTTTGACCCCCAGCTGCTCGGCCACGATTTTCTTGACCTGTTGTTCAACCGTGCTCATCGTTGATGTCCTCTAGCCATTGTGAACGCACCCATCGGCAGGGCGGCTATTTTATGTGAACGCTGCTCCGGTAGCTACCACGAAGATGCAGCCAGCCGGCCCCCTGCATCCTGACACTTGACAAGACCCCGGAGGCAGCTTCGGACCTGCCTGCCGGGAGTCCGCCTGCAGAGCCGCCAGAGCCGGCCCGGTCAGGCCATATGCATGCCACCGTTGATATGTAACGTTTCCCCGGTCACGTAGGCACCTGCTGCGGAAGCCAGATACAGCACCGCTGCCGCAACGTCTTCAGGCTTGCCCAGCCGGCCCAGCGGAATCTGGGCAAGCAGCGCCTCCCGCTGCTGCTCGTTGAGCGCGCGGGTCATGTCCGTGTCGATGAACCCGGGTGAAATGACATTGACCGTGATGCCCCGCGATCCCACTTCCCGCGCCAGGGACTTGGAGAAGGCAACGATACCGGCCTTGGCCGCCGCATAGTTGGTCTGCCCTGGATTGCCAATCGACCCGACGACCGAGGCAATGCTGATGATGCGGCCCTTCCGGGCCTTCATCATGCCGCGCAGGACCGCCTTCGAGAGCCTGAAGACCGAACCAAGATTGGTGTTCAGGACTGCGTTCCAGTCCTCGGCCTTCATGCGCAGCAACAGCGTGTCGCGGGTGATCCCGGCATTGTTGCACAGGACAGTGACAGCGCCCTCCCGCTTCTCGATGTCATCGAGCAATGAATCCACGGAAAGCTGATCGGCCACATCCAGCACGGCTCCCCGCCCGCGATCGCCCAATGCGGCACTGATCTTCGCAGCGCCCTCCGCACTGGTGGCCGTGCCAATGACACGAGCACCCGCTGCGGCGAGCTGCGCTGCAATCGCGGCACCGATACCCCTGGATGCGCCGGTGACCAGTGCTGTTTCATCTTTGAGAATCATGTCGGTTTCAACTCCGCAATTGTCGCCAGCGCCTCATCCAGGCTGGCGGGGTCCTCCAGCGCCAGCATCCTGATGTCCCGATTCCTGTCGATGCGCCGGTTCAGGCCAGTCAGGACCTTGCCCGGCCCGCACTCGACGAATGCATCATGGCCAGCCGAGATCAGCGTACGGATGGTGGCTGACCAATGCACAGCTGTCGCAAGCTGCCTGACCAGCGCCTCGCGGATCTCCGCTGCACTTCGATGCATGCGCTGATCCACGCCGTACAGGGCAATGGCGCCGGCGGGGCTGACCGCCACCTGCTCGAGGCGCTGACGCAACTGCGAGGCGGCATTTCGCATCAGCGAGGTGTGGCAGGGCGCACTCACGGGGAGCAGCACCGCACGCCTGGCCCCGCGCGCCCGCGCGGCATCCAGAGCGCGCTGCACGGCCTGAATGTGCCCCGCAATGACGACCTGGCCGGGTGAATTGAAATTGGCAGTTTCCACCACTTCGGTGCCCGCCGCTTCGCGGCAGGCTGCCTCGACTTCCATGTCGTCCAGACCCAGGATGGCTGCCATGGCGCCTTGTCCTATCGGCAGTGCCGACTGCATGACCTCGCCCCGATATTTCACCAGACCGACCGCATCCCGGAAATCCATGCATCCGGCAGCCACCACGGCGGAAAATTCCCCGAGACTGTGTCCTGCGACCGCATCGGGCTGCCGCCCTCCCCGTTCACGCCACAGCCGCCAGGTTGCCACGCCTGCCGCAAGCATCGCGGGCTGGGTCCTTTCGGTCGAATTGAGCAGATCCTCGGGACCCTTCTGGCAAAGAGCCCACAGATCGTATCCGAGTACCTGTGAGGCTTCTGCGAAAGTGGATTCGATGATGGGCGAGGTTCCCGCCAGCGTGGACAGCATCCCGACCGACTGCGATCCCTGGCCTGGAAACACGAATGCAACTGCCATGTATCAACCCTTTTTGCGATGACAGGCGGATTATAGCCAGCCCGTCATCGCTCGAGTCAGCCATCGCGCAGGCTTTGCAACCCGTCGCCGTTCCGCGACCCTCGCGCCGGTCATGCACAGACATTCGGGAATCGATGCCTGATTGGCGTATGATCAGCCCCGCACGAGGGCAATGTATGCGCATTCAGACAACTGGACATCCGGGTCAACGGGCCGGCGGATTCACGCTGATCGAAATCATGGTCGTGGTCGTCATCCTGGCCGTTCTCGGCGCCATGGTGGTGCCCAGGATCCTCGAGAATGTCGACAAGGCACGCGTCACGCGCGCACAGAGCGACATCCGGGCCATGGAAACGGCGCTGGATCTGTACCGCCTCGACAACTTCAAGTACCCGACCACCGAACAGGGTCTGGCAGCACTGGTCAAGCAACCGGCTGACCCGACCATCACCAATTACCGCTCGGGCGGATATCTGAAGGCCGTGCCCAAGGATCCATGGAACAATCCTTACCTTTATCAATCGCCCGGTCGCAACGGCGAAGAATACGAGATCCGTTCGCTCGGCCGGGACGGAAAGGAAGGCGGCGAAGGCTACGATGCCGACATCGGCACGGCCAATCTCGACCAGAAGTAGCCTGCCGGCGTTCTGCCGTCCGGGCGGAAGCCGCGCAGCGGGTTCGGGCGCGGCCAGTGGCGATGGCTTCACGCTCATCGAAATCCTGGTCGTCCTGGTCATCATCGCCGTCGTCATTGCATTCGCGGTCCTGTCCATCGGTGTGACCGGTCGTGACAGCGCCATCGATGAGGAGAGCCGCCGCATCGACGGACTGATCGGGTTGCTGCAGGAACGCGCCGTGCTCGAAGGGCATGATTACGGGCTTCTGGTGGAGCCCTCGGCCTACCAGTTCGTGGTCTATCGTCCGCAGCACCAGCGTTGGGAGCGGTTCGACCTGGAACGGGAATTCCGGCACCGCGAATTGCCCGCGGGTCTTCACTTCGAACTGCAGATGGATTCCCGCAACATCGTCATCCAGGCACCGGATCAGAAATTGAGCGGCGATGCACCACAGATCTCGCCGCAGATCATCATCGCCGCAAGCGGCGAAGGCACGCCCTTCAGGCTGACCTTGCTGCGGACCGGGACGGCGAGTCGTGCTTCGATCAATTGCGATGCCTTCGGAAAGTTGACCCTGGACTCCAGTGACAAGGCGGGCAGGCGCTCATGACTGCATTGCGGGTACGAGGCTTCACGCTGGTCGAGGTGCTGGTGGCCCTGATCGTCGTGGCCCTGGCACTTGCGGCGCTGATGGGAGCCATCAGCAGCAGTGCACGGGGCAGCGAGTATCTGCGCGACAAGACCATTGCGCAGTGGATAGCCATGAACCGCATCACCGA
This sequence comes from Steroidobacteraceae bacterium, assembly GCA_044226785.1. Taxonomy (GTDB): domain Bacteria; phylum Pseudomonadota; class Gammaproteobacteria; order Steroidobacterales; family Steroidobacteraceae; genus TMP-86. The sequence goes on from JBGAGK010000009.1 coordinate 124,853, forward strand.
GGTCCGGCTCAATCTGCAGAAGTTCGGTGAGGCAGGTGACAAGGGTGAAATCACTTTCGCAAACCGCAAGTGGCGCTATGACACCCGTTACTTCGAAACTGACAATGCCACCATCCGCCGGGTCGCCGTACGGGTGTGGCCGAAGGAAGCCGCTGAAAAGGCGGGCCCGCTGGCCGAATCCGCCAGTTTCCTGAGCCAGCAGCTGATGCCGCCGGGAAGTTCCGCGATGCTGGACTGGCGTACCGTCGACCGGCCCGCCTCACAGCCTCCGCCGGGAACACCGCCACAGCCCGGCACGCAACCGGGCGGCGGGCCCCAGCCTCCCGTTTCGCAGGCAGTGCCGTAATGCGGGCCCGCGGATTCACCCTGGTCGAGATCCTGGTGGCATTGCTGCTGATGGGCATCATGACGGCGCTGGGGTATGGCACCTACCGTCAGGCGCGCATCTCGGCGCAGCGCACGGCCGAATCCCAGCAGCGCACCCATGAAATCGAATTCGGACTCCGGATCATTGCCCAGGATCTCGCACAGACCGTGCCAAGGCCCGTGCGTCAGCCGCTGGGTTCCGGGCGGTTGCCGGCGCTTCGTAGCGGCGCGGGAGCAGCCACCCTGCTCGATGTGACGCGCGCAGGCTGGTCGAATACTGCCGGCGCCCCACGCGGCACCTTGCAGCGGGTTTCCTACCGTCTGGACCATGAGACCCTCAAACGCAGCTACCTGCCTGTGCTCGATGCCACGCTGAACGTGCAACCGATCGAGCGTGACCTGCTCACCCGGGTCAAGAGCATCCGGTTCCGCTTCCTGGATCAGAACCGGAACTGGTCTGACGAATGGCCGGCACCGGGCCTGAACGCCGATCAGGCCATTTTTGCCAGGCCCACGGCCGTGGAGATCCAGGTGGATTTCAAAGACTGGGGTGCGGTACGTCGCCTGATCGAGGTGGCCGGATGAGTCCGGTGCGCAGGCAACGCGGTGTGGCACTCATCATTGCCCTGGTCCTCATGGCGCTGGCAACCATCCTGGCGGTGAAGGTGGGTTTCGGTGGTTACCTGGAACGCAAGCGCACGCTGGCCATGCTGTCGGCAGAACAGGCGTACCAGTTTGCCATGGGCGCCGAGGCCCTTGCTGCCGATGTCCTTGCCCAGGACGCGCAGAGCACGAAGACCGACACGCTTGCCGAACCCTGGGCCCAGGCTCCGCAACCCATTCCACTGAGGCCGCCCAATGACCCGGAGGGCGAACCGCTGGGTACCCTGCAAGGCGCGCTTCAGGACGAACAGGGGCGGTTCAACCTCAACAACCTGCTCATCTCCGATGCCAACGATGCCAGCAAACCGGACCCGGATCAGCTGGCGTTGTTCAAGCGCATTCTGGACAAGGCCCAGATGGATGAAAAATGGGCTGACCTGATCCGCGACTGGATCGATGCGGACTCGGAAGTCACGTTTCCCGACGGTGCAGAAGATGCCGTATACAATTCGCAGGATCCGCCCTATCTCACCGGCAACTGGCCCATGATGTCGACATCCGAGCTTCTGAGCCTTCCGGGATTCGGACTGGAAAACTACCAACGCCTGGCGCCCTTCGTCACCGCCCTGCCCCCGGGGACGACCATCAATGTCTGCACGGCGCCCGGGCTGGTCCTCGATGGCATCACCGGCAATGACGAGTTCGCAAAAAATGCGGACTTCCTCGAAAAGAGCCGCAAGTCGGCTTCCGGCTGCTTTCCAGGCAGGGAGGCTCTGCTTCGAGACACTCCTGAAGCCCAGCGCAGCAAGGTCGACAAGCTGTTGTCGGAAAAGAGCGACTATTTCCGGCTGACCACAATCGTCACGCTTGGCACCGCAGAGTTCACCTTGTACAGTCTTTTGTCGCGCAAGGGGATCAACAACCGGGTTACGCCCATCCTGCGCAGTTTCGGTACGACCTGAACCAACATGGCCAACACCTTACTGTTACGCATGCCTGCAACCATTGCGGAGGAATCCGAATGGCTGCTGGTGGACGAGGCCGGCGAGCGTACGGGCCCGCGCCAGCGTGGACCGCTGTCTCTGGCGAGCACCATCGCGCAAAGGCACCGGCTGGTCATCCTCGTACCGTCCACGGACGTCATGCTGGCCGAACCGGAACTGCCTCCCGGGAGCGGTGCCAAGCTGGCACGGGCCGTGCCCTTCGCCATGGAAGAAATGGTCACGGAAGACATCGAGACGCTGCATTTTGCCATCGGCCGACGTGGCCCGAACGGAACCACCGCTGTTGCCGTGGTGGCACGAACACTGATGGACAGCTGGCGATCGCAACTCGCCGCTGCAGGTCTTGCTCCGGCTGCAATGCATGTCGACGCCTCATTGATGCCACAGAACCCCGGGCAGACCGTATTGTGGCTGGAAGGCAGCCGGCTCTCGGTGCGGCGCGCGTCGGGCCCTGCAGTCACCATCGAGGTGTCTCCCGTCGAGGAAGCTCTCCTGGCGGTCGGTCTTCTCACCGAACCCGGTTCCCGCCCCGATGACGAATCTGCCCGGGCCGACCCGCAGGAGAGCGTACTTCTGTACTGCACGCCGGAGGATTGGGCTCGCGTGCAGGCTGATTTCGACCGCCTGCACGAACGGTTCGCCTCACTGAAAGTGCAACTCCTGCCGGAAGGCCCGTTGCCGTGGCTGGCACGCGAGTTCCCGCATGCCGACGCCATCAACCTGCTGCAGGGCGCCTACATCGCGCACGAGACCCATGCGTCGCAATGGCAGCGCTGGCGCACGGCGGCACTGCTTGCCGCAGGACTCCTGGGAACCCATGTAGCAGCCGAATCACTGGCCCTGCATCGGGCCAATGCGCAGAACACGGAATTGCGTGGCCGTATCGAGCAGATCTTCTCGCAAGCGATGCCGGGCGAAAAGCCGGTCGATCCGCGCCGGCAGATGCAGGCCCGCCTCCTGCAGATCCGTGGGGGCAGCAGTGGACCACAGCATTTCCTCAAGACATTGCACAGTCTGGCGGTGGCATCCTCCAGCCAGCCCGGCGTCCATGTGGATGCCATGAGTTTTCGGGACGGAACCCTGGACCTGAAGCTCACTGCACCGGGCGTGGGTGATCTGGCACAACTGGCCCAGCACATCTCGAAGGACGGCATGACAGCCGAACTGCAATCCAGCAATCCCGTTGCCAGGGGCATCGAGGGTCGCATGCAGATCAGGGAGCCGGGAGGCCGGAAGCCATGAACACGCTCAGGCAATGGTTCGACGGATTGAAGCCGCGCGAACGCCTCATGGTGCAAGGCGGACTGGCAGCTCTCGTCCTGTTGCTGCTGGCCGGCGGATTGCTCATGCCCCTGCATGCCAGTGTGAGCCGTGCCCGCGAGAAGGCAGAGACCCAGCGCGCCGATCTGGCCTGGATGCAGCAGCATGCTCCGGAAATACAGGCATCTGCGGGAAGTTTCGTGAGCAGCAGCGATGAATCGCCGATCGTGCTGATCGACCGAACGGGGCAGCAAGCCGGCCTTTCGGATTCCTTGCGCGGTACGCAGCCCAACGGTGAGTCCGGAGTCCGGGTACAGCTCGAATCAGCACCGTTCGATGCAATGGTGAGCTGGCTTGGAGTCCTCGAGCAACGCCATGGCATGGCGATAGAATCAATCACCGTCGACCGGACGGTGCGCCCCGGCCTGGTCAATGCCAGCATCACGTTCACCAAGAACAGACACTGAGCGCGGGCGGCGTTCCTGGATCTGGTTGGCGCTTGCAGGGTTGCTCGCGGCGTCGGGATTCGTGTTGTCCAATCTGCCTGCCTCCCTGGCGCTGAAGTTCCTGCCGGGCGACCTGCAGGCCTCGGGGCCGAGCGGCACACTCTGGCATGGCTCGGTGACGACGCTGAGCAGTCGCGGCAGCGACATGGGCGCACTGGAATGGCACGTGCATCCCTGGTCACTGCTGGCCGGCCGGCTCTCCGCAGCGGTTCACTGGGTACGACAGGACATCAGCGTGAATTCCGAAATCACCGCCTCACGCACCCGGCTGAATGCGCATGACATACGAGGCGGTGGTTCCCTCGCCTCGCTCGGCGGGCCTGGCTTGACCCGCGGATGGAACGGCGGGCTGGAGCTTGACATCAGGCAATTCACACTGGGCAAGGGCAGAATCCTGGCGGCAACGGGAGAAGCCCGCCTCCTGGGTCTGAGCACCACCGAATTTCCAGGCACCGATTTCGGCAACATGATCCTGACCTTCGGGCCCCAGTCCGTGCAGGAGGATGGAACCGCGATCGCACAGGTCCACGATACCCAGGGCATCCTGCAACTCTCGGGCAATCTGACCCTCGCCCTGGACCAGCATCGTGCCACATTTTCCGGCACTCTCAAGGAACGTTCCCCACTCCCCCCGGCGCTTGCACAACGGATCTCCGAGTTGGCGCAAATGCGTGGGCGGGATCCGCAGGGCCGCATCCCGCTCGACATCGAATTCGCGCTGTAGTTCGTCAGAAGTCCTTCGGGTACTCACGGAACTCGCGCAGCAGCGGAAAATACAGCCCAGCCCGTACCGGTTCGGGCCCCAGCATCGCAACGATCCGCACGTAACGCCGCATCTGCGGTGCATAGCGCTGCATCTCACTGTCGAGAAAAGTCTCGAGCCGTCCGCCGCCGTGCACACTGGTCTTGTAGTCTATGATCCAGCGCTCCCCTGCCTCCAGGAACGTGCGGTCGAGAACCACGTTCGACACGCGGCCATCGAGGAAGGCAGACAACGCCAGTTCGCGCCTGTCATGCCCGCGACGCTCCTCCAGGATCCAGCGTCCGCGCGGGTCCGCCAGCACGGCCAGCAATGTGTCCATCACCCGCTTCGCGGCCCATTCGATCTGCACCTCGGGGACTCCACGAATCTCAAACCAGCGCCGGTAGTCGGAAAGCCGGGCCCGAATGCCGCCTTCTGCCTGCGCATCACACCGCAGATCCTGGAGGCAGCGATGAACCAGGACGCCGATCTGTCGTGCAGTTTCCCCCACCCAATCGAATGGAGGCGCCACCGGAAGCGGCGCAACGGGCGGCGGCGCGGAGATGGTGCCAGGCTCGGCCGGGACCCATCCGGCCGGGAGCCTGCGCAGCGTGGCAGGCGCTGAAGTGGCCTTTGGTGCATCGACCCTGACCGGCACGAACCGATCGCCCAGGATCGGCCACAGCACACGCAACAGGCTCCCTGCAGTGGGGTTGAACGGGAGCGCTGGATCCTCGAATACAGAGGCAGCAACCGCCGACAGATGCAGTTCCGACTGGGCCCGCGTACAGGCCACATACAACAGGCGCTGCGCCTCGAGCCGCTGTGCGTCCTTGTCGCAATGTCGCAGGAATTCCACCAGCGGATCGGGTTCATCCCCGGTCGCAGGCCTTGCCGCGATCACGAAGCCCGGACGGTCCTCCCTCGCAAAAGCCAGCGTCTGGATGAAATCACGAGAGCTGTGGCGCGGAAAGGCGTCCAGTGCCGGTACGAACACCATGTCGAATTCGAGCCCCTTGGCCTTGTGGATGGTCATGATCTCCACTTTCTGCCCACCGGCCATCACCGGGCCTGCCTCGCCGAACGCCTCCTCGAACCTGGCGGGATCGGGAAGGCCCTGGCTCTCCATCAGGGCCAGCCTATCCAGCGCCGCGCGGGCGCAGTCCTGATCATGTCGGGCAAGCCCGGTACCGGCACCACCCAGTGCCAGCCAGGTCCGCTCGATCCAGCGGGCGAAACCGCACTGGTCGCGGGCGGCGAATGCCTGAGCCAGGACTTCCGCCAGACGATGGCAGCGCGCCGCGCCCTCGCTGCTCATCTGGGCGATCACGGATTCCGTGTTCAGGTTCTGCCAGAGCGTGCAGTTCCCCTGCGAGGCCCGCGCAAGATCGTGAAGGCCAAGGCCCACGAACGGTGAGCGCAGCAGGGCCAGCCATGCGATGCGGTCCTCCAGATGAAGCAGCGCCCGACTCAGGCTGAGAATGTCCCTCACCACGGCCATGTCCTGCAGCCGTCCGATATCCACGGCACTGAACCCGATCCCCTGGTCGCGCATTGCCTGACTGATACGCCACGCCTGACGCTTGTTGCGGACGAGGACGGCGATGCGTCGCGCGCTGCCATCCGCCAGCGCAGCCTGCACGGTCTGTGCGATGAACCAGGCCTCCCTGGCCGATGACTCGAACAGACGCAGGTTCACGCCGGTCCCGGTACTGCCTTGCGTACGTGCGACGGCGGGCACGAACGCGATCGCCCCCCGATGACGGTCATTGCGGGTGGGAAAAATTTGCGAAAACGTTGCATTCACCCAGTCCACCAGGGGACGCTGCGCACGGAAATTGCTGGTCAGGCATACCGGATCCAGGTGGACGAATCCCATGCCCTCCTCGGCCAGCTCGAGAAAGACCCGCACCTCCGCATCCCGGAAGCCATAGATCGACTGCATCGGATCGCCCACACAGAAGAACGTGCGGCCATCATCAGGTCTCCATCCAGCCGTCAGCAGCTTGAACAGATCGAGTTGCGGATTGGAGGTATCCTGACACTCGTCGACCAGGATGTGCTCGATGCGATGATCCAGCAGCAGCGCAAGATCGGTTGGCTCCGAGGCGCTGCCCAACGCGCGGATCGCTGCCTGGAATACGCCCGGAAAATCGTTGATGGCATGGCGGCGAAGCACGACGTCCAGCTCCGCTGCCGCCAGGACCAGGGTCCGTGACAGCGCCCGGACCCTGCCCCATTGAGCCTCGTCATACGCCGGGTCCGGCAAGGACCTGATGCTTGCCAGGCCCTCCACACAGGCAGGGTCGCGCCCCAGCTCCGAAGCCAGATCCTTCATCAGTCCCTTGTCCGCGGAGCCCGGAGGAAAACCGACGGTGATGTCGAACCGGCTGCGCATCTGGTCGTTCGAATTCAGCAGCACGTTGGCCATCTCCCGCCACCAGCTCACCTGCGCGGCCACCGGCCGGAGTGAGTCAGGTGGCGTTCGCCAGCGCGACAGAATGCTCTTCGATGCACCCAGCCGCCCAGCCGCCCTGCCAAGCAATGCGTGAAGAGCGCCGAGACGCTCGCTGCCCATTGCCTCGGCCACCCGCTCCAGGTGCCGTTCGATCAGCAGCGCCAGATCCTCATCCAGCAACCGACGCGCCACGAGTTCAGCCTGCTCGGTCGGATTGCGGGTGGCCTGCATCCGGCCGACCAGCCACCCCAGCCAGCTGTTGCGCGTTCCCAGCATGTCACTGATCTGGTCACGCACACTGCTCCAGGCTTCATCGTTGAGCTGCAGGGCCCGATCCACCGCGCCGGCGAACCACTCCTGCTCACTCGCGAGAGCACGTTCCGCTGCTTTCCGATAGTATGGAACAGCGTCTTCCGCGACCCGCACTCTCCCTCCGGCGCCACTCGTGACCGGCAGCTGCGCCGCAAGCCATGCACAGAATCCATCAATGGTTTCCACGCGAAGTCTCGCCGGATGCCGCACCAGATCCACGCCTTGCCCGAGCAGATGCCGGTGCGCCTGTTGCGCCAGCTCCCAGGTCCGTGGATGCAGCTTGCCCTGCACTGCGGTTGAAGCGCATTGCAGCGCCTCAAACACGCGTGATCGCATCTCTGCAGCGGCCTTGCGCGAGAAGGTCAGGGCAAGGACACGCTCCGGCACACTGACCCGTGCGAGCAGTGCAAGGAGTCTCTGGGTCAACAGGGTCGTCTTGCCGGAGCCGGCCGGAGCCTGAACCAGCACGGAATGCCGGGGATCGATCGCCGCATCACGCGCTTCATCGTCGCTCATCACCGGTGCGGAATTCATCCGGTCTCCGCGGGCACATCTTCATCGGATAGCGCTGCGCATGCCGGATCGATCCGGCACACTGCCTGCAGGCAGCAGCTTTGACAGGCATTGCCGCGAGGCGCCACGTTTGCCACCCCCTCACGCAGCTCCTGCGCAATGCGGGTCAGACGCTCGCGCCACAACGCGATCTGCCCGTCGAAGCTGCCAGATTCCAGGAACCGCGCATTCACCGACGGCAGGATCGACCCGTCCGCTGCAACCCCTGCGAACCGGCAATTGGAACTTCGCACCTGCGCATAGGCCACGGCTGCCAACGACTCCACGGCACAGGATGCATAGGCAGGCAGCTGCGGGTTTGCGGGTCGATCCTCGCGCCAGTCGGAACCGACCCGTCCGGACTTGTAGTCGAGAAGCACACGTCGATCATCGGCAAGGCGGTCGATGCGGTCGATGCGAAGGCGCACCTCGATCCCCCCAAGCGACAGGATGCGCCGCTCCTCCATGCTTTCCACCACGAAGGCCGGTCGCTTGGCCTCCAGTGCGAGCCAGCGCGGCAACAAGGCAACGAGCCGGCGAAATTCCCGCCGGCACCAGTGCGGCCCCGGGTCCCGCCGGCGCACCTGGAACTCCAGTGCACTGGTGACAGCGGACTGGACATGCTCCAGTATCTGGTCCTCCGACATCCCATGCAGCGCATCCGAGGAGTGCAGCCGACCCCAGAGCCGCTCCAGTGCCTTGTGCAGGATCTCGCCGCGCTCGATGGCAGAAAAGCCCGGCTCTGGACACAGAAGCGGCCCTGCTTCGAATCGGGAATCACTGAAACCCCGGAACGGGCACAGCGACTGGCTCTTCAGGAAGTGGACGCCGCGGATTGGGCTCGCCGCATCCCACTCAGGACCCATTGCGTCGGACACAGCCTCGAGCGGCGGTGCTCCCCGCGCGAGCTCGTGCCAATGAGGCTCTGCCTGCTCGATGACTGCCGATTCCGATCCCGCATCCTCCGGCTCGTGGGTCTGGATGGCGGCGCCAGCATCGTCCGTCGAACTGCTGAACACCAGCGTGGCACAACGTGCCTGCCAGCGGCCCGTGACCTGCTCAGCATGCAGGTACTGCCCGGCCGCACTGGCTTCGACGACACCGTACTGCCGCTGAAGCTGGACCGGCAGCATGGGCACGGGTCGCGGCGGAGGCGGCCATGATCGGGCGTCCGCACCGGCAAGCCAGATGGCATCGAAACTCACCCAGGGATCAAACAGCCGGGAGGTAATCCAGACGGGTGCGATGCCCGTCTGCGGCTGGAAGTCCGTGTATCGTGCTGCATCCGACACGATGCGCATGGCGTCGACCAGCCTGCGCGGCCCGAATGCCGCACTTGCCCTGGCCAGTTCGTCCAGCAACTCACGCAACCGCTGAGCGGCCTGGAAAGCGCTGCTCGACCAGTGCGCGCTGCCCGACCAGGGTCCCGCGTCCCAGGCCTTGATCAGGACATGCGCCCAGTGGCTCATCGGCGCTTGCCCGGGGTGGCGGTCCAGTTCCTCCCGCATCGCCCGCAGGCGGCCAACGGCCGCTGGCTCGGGAAGCCCGAGATTCACGCTCATGGAAGAACACTTGCGCAGCCATTCCTCCAGGGGCGCCTCATGCCGGCTGCAACGGCGAAGTTCACGGTCCACACGGGCAGCGGCATCAGCCTCCGGAATGCTTCGCTGCAGGGCCGGGTCGCGCAGCAACGCAGAAAAATCGGAAAAACTGCAGTTCCCGAATCCCGCACCTGTGGCGTCCAGCGCCAGGCGCACCGGAACGAATTCCGACAAGGGCACTCCGCCTGCGATGGCATAGGAAGGCGCACCCTGCGACTGACCAAGGGAGAATCGACCCGGTTCCAGCGCTGCATCGAACACATCCGTGACGCGCGCCCGTCTCGTCGCAAGATCGGGCACGACTATCAGGGCCCGGAACTGTGGATCTGCGTTCCGCCGGTCGCGCAACCACCCGGCGCAACCCACCAGCTCAGCATCGGCCGTCGGGCAGGACCGGACCTCCTTTGGGCGAGTATCCGTTGGCGAATGAACTGGTGGCAGAGCTGCGCAGGCATTGATTCCCAGCCATTGCGCCGCCACCGGGAACCAGTCAATGCCATCGAGCGGAACCGGTCGTGGCTGCGACGAAGGAAGGTCTTGCAGCAAACGGCAAGCGGGCAGCACACGCAGATCACGGCAGCGTTCCTCGAATCCGGCACACCATTGAAGCAGCGCATCGGTCTCGGCGCACGGATACGCGCGTACCGAATCCAGCGGAATGCCATGCTCCTGCATCGTCCGATATGCGGTCTGCGCAGCGCGTGCCGCGGTCGCAGGATCATTGACATCGTACCCGGTGGTGCAATCTGCAATCAGGTCCAGCCAGATCTGCCGTTCCTCCACCGCCTCGAGGACCCGCAGCGCATCGGGCCGGCTCCCGCCCTGTTCGTACCGCTCACGCGCCCAGCTGGAAAGATCCCGCACGGCAGGCGTCGGCCAGACCATCCGGCCGGCCTGCAGGTGATGCCTGGCAATGCGGTCGATCACCAGGGCCGCACCCTGCGCACTCGAAGCCAGCACCGTGCGGCCCTCGTCCAGAGCGTCGAGCAGCCGGGAAATGCCGGGAACGCCAGTGCGACTCATGGGGAAGTCAGCGCCCGGCCGGTTCGATGACAACCGCCGGACAGGATGGGCTTCGCTCCTTCATTGACCGAAGGATAGCCGACCACGGGCTGCGGCGATCAGTTCCTGTGTATACGGGTGCCGGGGGCTGCTGAACAGGCTGGCAGTAACCCCATGTTCGACGATGCGTCCTGACTGCAGCACATAGGCCCGCTGGCACAGGCTCCGGACCACGGCCAGGTCGTGGCTGATGAAGACCATCGAAGTGCCCGAATCACACTGCAGGTCCAGCAACAGATTGAGGATCTGGCCCTGGATGGAAACATCGAGAGAGCTGACCGGTTCATCACAGATGAGGATTTCCGGCGCAGCGATCATCGCACGGGCAATTGCGATCCGTTGGCATTGCCCACCGCTGAAATTTCCGGGCATTCGCTCCGAATCGGCGGCATTCAGGCCCACCTTCTCCAGCATCACCGCCACCGCATCGCGCCGTTCACGGTCACTCTTCCGGGGTGCAAATACGCGAAGCGGCTCGGCCAATGCTTCCCCGATCCTCATGCGCGGATTCAGGCTGGCCAGCGGATCCTGGAATATGAGCTGCAGATGGCGGCGCTGCGCACGCAGTGCGGCACCGCTCAGGCGTTGCCAGTCCCGACCCATCACCCACACCTCACCCGCCTCGGCCGGAAACAGACTCGCCACCGCCCGTGCCAGAGTCGATTTGCCCGACCCGGACTCACCCACCAGGCCCACGATCTCTCCACGGCCCACCTTCAGGCTCACGTCCTGCAGCGTTGCACGGGCAGCGTGCCTCACCTGCAGACCACGAACCTCCAGCACATTGTCGGCCTCAGGCATGAGGGAAATGGCAGGCCACCTGGCGCCCTTCTCCGCACGGCATCAGTACAGGCCGGAACTGCTGACAGCGGGCCCGGGCCCGTGGACAGCGGGGCGCGAATTCGCAGCCAGGAAGCACCGCCCCCGGTGCAGGCGGCTGCCCGGGAATGGTGGGAAAACGCGCGGCGGCAACGCCAGTTCCACGAGGCACGCATGCCAGCAGGCCTGCCGTGTAGGGATGTGCGGGCTGCCCATACAGTTCCCTTGCACCCGCCATTTCCACGATGCGGCCAGCGTACATCACGGCAATACAGTCTGCCATGTCCAGCAGCAGGCTCAGGTCGTGGGTCACCAGCACAACCGCCATGCCGAACTCGGCCCGCAAGGATCTGAGCAGATCCAGCACCTGGGCCTGGACCGCCGCATCCAGTGCGGTCGTGGGCTCGTCAGCCAGCAGCAGCCCCGGGCGGCACAGACATGCCATGGCAATCATGACCCGCTGGCGCATGCCTCCGGAGAGCTGGTGCGGAAATTGACGCAGGCGTTGTCCCACCTGATCGATTCCCACTCTCTCCAGCATCCGTGCGGCACGTTCTTGCGCCTCGGCCCTTGCCAACGGGAAATGCCGCTGCAGCACCTCACAGAGCTGGGTGCCGACGCGCAGATGCGGTGTCAGCGAACTCATCGAGTCCTGGAATATCATCGCAATATCGCGGCCGCGAAACTCCTGCATCCGTGGAGCAGCATTACCCAGCAATTCATGGCCCCGGAATCTGATGCTTCCCGTCACGTGCGCATGGCGCGGGAGCAGCCCCATGACCGAAAGGCAGCTCTGGCTCTTCCCCGAGCCGGATTCGCCGACGATTCCCAGGCATCGGGCTTCAGCGAGACTGAAGCGGGCATCGCGGACCACTTCGATCGGGCCACCGGCTCCGGGATAGGTGATGCACAGCCCGTTGACCTCGAGGCAGGCGCTGCTCCGGCTTTCAGTGATCATGCCCGGATTCATCCAGTGCGTCGCGCAATCCATCACCCACTACGTTCATGCACAGCAGAAGCAGGGTGAGGAACCCACCCGGAATCAGCAACATCCAGGCCGCCGACTCCATTTCGGCAGCGCCTTCTGCTATCAGGGTTCCCAGCGAAGCACGCGGCTCCTGGACACCAAGGCCGAGAAAACTCAGGAAGCTCTCGAACAGCACCACCTGGGGAATGGTGAGTGTGGCATAGACGACCACCGGACCCACCAGGTTCGGTATCACGTGGCGGAACACGATTCGCAGCCCGCTCAGCCCGCCGGCCCTGGCTGCTTCGATGAATTCCTTTCGGGTGATGCTCAATGTCAGCCCGCGCACGATGCGCGCCATGGTGAGCCAGCCGACCGCGCCGATCGCGGCAAACAGCAGCAGCAGGCTGTTGCCTGCGATGACCGTCAGGAAAATCACGAAGAAGACCAGTGGCAGGCCGCCGAGGATTTCCAGGATGCGCATCATCAGCTGATCGACACGGCCTCCGCAATATCCGGCAACCGCCCCATACAGTACGCCGATGATCGCGCTGACTGCACTGGCCACAAGCCCGATGCCCAGGGACAATCGCGCTCCCGCCAGTGTACGCACGAACAGATCGCGACCCAGCCGGTCGGTGCCAAACCAATGGGCATTCGTGAACGCGGGAGGTGTGGCGATGTGCGCCCAGTCGAGGCTTTGCGGATCATTGGGATTGAACCACCCGCCTGCAATCGCCAGCAGCACCATCAGCAGGATTGCAAGCGCCGCTGCCAGGGCCGGTGGATCGCCTGCAAACCTGCGTACCGGCTCCAGCCATCTGCCGCAGCTCACGATCGGAACCTGACGCGTGGATCGAGCCATGCATAGAGCAGATCGGCGATCAGTCCCATCACGATCAACAGTGTCGAGTAGACGACCACCATTCCCATGACCAGGGTGTAGTCCCTGTTGAGTGCACCCTGCACCAGATACCGGCCAATACCGGGCAGCCCGGATATGCTCTCCACGACCAGGGACCCCGTCATGATTGCGGCAACCGCTGGCGCCAGGTAGCCGACCACCGGAATCAATGCCGGCGGCAGGGCATGGCGCCAGATGACCGTCGCGGGGTGAAGCCCCTTCGCGCGGGCCGTTCGAATGAACGGGGTGTCCAGCACCTCGATCATGCTGGCACGGACAAGGCGCGAGATCACGGCCATCGGCGGCAGCGCCAGTGCCAGCACGGGCAGTACATAGTAGCGAGGTGACCCGGGTTCCCAGCCTGCCACGGGCAGCCATTTCAGACGGACTCCGAAAACCAGGGCAAGGAACGGAAGCAGCACGAACGTCGGAATGGCGATCCCCAGCACGGCACCCGCCATCCCCAGGCGATCAGCCAGATCACGTCTGTGCAGGGCTGCGAAAGTCCCGATAGCGATGCCTCCGGCCAGCGCAAGCAGCATGGCGAACGTGCCCAGCCTGGCGCTGACCGGGAATCCCTGACCGATCAATTCCGTGACGGTGAAATCCCGGTACTTGAATGACGGACCGAATTCCCCATGCATCACGTTTCGCAGATAGCGCCCGAACTGGACCCACAGCGGCTGGTCAAGACCGTAGGCAGCATCCAGATTGCGCCTGACTTCAGGAGCCAGGATGCGTTCCTCGTCGAAAGGGCCGCCCGGTGCAGCCCGCACGAGGAAAAACGTCAGAGACAGGATCGCGAACAATGTGGGCAGTGCCCACGCAAGTCGCGCGATGACATGGCGGATCATGAAACCGGATAGTGCCAGCATTGCCGGCCCACAGGCGAGTGCCGCCGCCAGCCAGGGCAAGCCGCTTCCCGTGTATAATGCGGCCGGTTCATGTCCTTCCGCGCCCTTACAGACCCCGAGGCTTCATGGATTCCACACGACCGATCCGCGCCCTGACACGCGGGCTCGAGGCCCTCGCGGCATTGAATCTGCGTAACGGTGCAACCGTGTCGGAAGTCGCCCAGGAGATCCGTCTCCCCCGGACCACGGTCTACCGCATACTGGAGACCCTGTGCGAGAGCGGTTTTACATTCCGGGACAACGCGGACGACCGGTATCGCCTGACCGAATCTGTCAGGAAACTGTCCGACGAGTTCCAGGATGAGCCCTGGGTCCGCGACATTGCAGATCCCCTGATCAGGCAACTCGGCCAGGATACCGCCTGGCCGCTGGCGCTGTCTGCGCCTGCAGGAAACAGCATGGTGATCCGCGTCTGCACCGACCACCAGAGCCCCCTGGCAACGGATCGCGTGTCTCCGGGGTGGCGCTTTCCCATGCTGACCTCGGCCAGCGGGCGGGCCTATCTTGCACATTGCCAGGAACAGCAGCGAACGAGCCTGCTGGATGCGGTCGCCGCTTCCGGTGCGCCGGAAGCACGTCTTGCGCGCAATTCCGTCGAGCTTGCGCGTGTCTTCACGGAGGTCCGTACCCAGGGTTACGCATCGGCCGCCACTTCCCGCCGATCCTCGGATGACATGACCATCGCGGTGGCCGTGAATCATGGGGAGCTGGTCTTCGCGGCCCTGTCGATCCGCGTCGCTGCCATTGCCATGCCGCTCAAGACGGCGGTTGAACGTTTTCTCGGGCCGCTGCGCGCCTGCGCCTCCACGATCGGCAGCCGTCTGGCCGAGCGGGAGCCGGTCACTCCCGCCTGCGGCACTCCAGTCATTCCGGCGGAATAGGTCTTCAGAAGAATCGGGTGGGGAATCATTGATGAAGAAAATCATGGTCTGTGTGAAGCGGGTGGTCGATTACAACGTGCGCGTGAGGGTCAAACCCGACGCGAGCGGAGTCATGCTCGATGGCGTCAAGATGAGCATCAATCCGTTCGATGAAATCGCGCTGGAAGAGGCGCTGCGCATCAAGGAACGCGGCAGCAATGCCGAGGTGCTGGCTGTCAGCCTGGGTGTGGGAGATGCACAGCAACAGCTGCGCACGGCTCTGGCCATGGGTGCCGACCGCGCCATCCTCATCCAGTCAGACAATGCGGTGGAGCCACTGGTGGCTGCCCAGGCGTTTCTCGCGCTGGCAAAGAAGGAGAGCCCCGATCTGGTCCTTCTCGGCAAGCAGGCCATCGACGATGACGCCAACCAGTGCGGACAGATGCTGGCCGCACTGTGGGATCGCCCGCAGGCCACGTTTGCCTCCAAAGTCGAACTGGAGCCCGGCAAGGCCCGTGTAACCCGCGAAGTGGATGCGGGTCTTGAAACCATCGAAGTCGATCTGCCGGCCGTCGTGACGGTCGATCTGCGGCTGAATGAGCCGCGTTACGTCAAACTGCCGGATATCATGAAGGCCAAGAAGAAGCCGCTGGACGTCACGACGCTGGCGGAACTTGGCGTCGAAGCCACGCAGATGTGCAAAGTGGTCAGGACTGAACCACCCGCGCAGCGACAGAAAGGCATCCTCGTGAAGGATGTCGCCGAACTGGCCGATGTCCTCAAGAAGAAGGGGTTGATCTGATGTCCAGAATACTCATCATCGGTGAGCACGATGCAGGAAAGCTCAACCCGGCCGTAGCCAAGTGCGTCACCTGCGCCGGAGCCATTCCGGGAGGCGAGATCACCATCGCATTGCTGGGACAGGACACCGCCTCAGCCGCCACCCAGGCCGCTGCCATTTCAGGCGTCAGTCATGTGCTGCGCGTGGACCGGGCCGAGAATGCACATGCGCTGGCGGCGGTCTACGCTGCACAGATCGCCGTGCTGGCGGCGGGGTTCACCCACGTTCTGGGCCCGTCGACGAGTTTCGGCAAGGATCTCACGCCCCGCGTGGCAGCGCTGCTGGGAGTCGCCCAGATCAGCGATCTCATGGCCGTGGAATCCGCCAACCGGTTCCGACGACCCATCTACGCCGGGAACGCCATCATCACGGTCGAAACAGACCCTGCCCGCAAGGTGGTGGCCACTGTGCGTGTTGCCTCGTTCGAGGCGGCCGGCTCCGGCGGCACCGCCGACATCCGGACCCAGGCGGTCGACATGGCCCTCCCAACCCATACCCGATTCATCGGCACACGCAGTGGCTCCACGGATCGCCCCGATCTGCAGACGGCCGCGAAAGTGGTCTCGGGAGGCAGGGCGCTGGCCAGCGCCGAGAATTTCAAGCTGATCTACACCCTCGCCGACAAACTGGGCGCTGCGGCCGGGGCATCACGAGCGGCCGTGGATGCCGGCTTTGCACCCAATGAAATGCAGGTGGGCCAAACCGGCAAGATCATCTCCCCCGAGTTGTACATTGCCGTGGGCATTTCCGGGGCGATCCAGCACCTGACCGGGATCAAGGATGCACGGACCATCGTGGCGATCAACAAGGATCCCGAAGCACCCATATTCGAAGTGGCCGATGTCGGTCTGGTTGCTGATCTTTTCCAGGTGCTTCCGGAACTCGAGCGCCTGGTCGGCGGCTGATCGGCCTCGCGAGTAGACCCCTTTTCCTCCCTGTCCAGGTCACAGGGCCGTCGGCTTTCCCGCCCTGTCAGACAAAAGGCGGCCCGAAACCGGGCCGTCCTTGTATCCGATCCGCAATCTGACCGGGAAATCCCGGTTCAGATCCTGCTTGCGTAAAGATTCCAGAGCTTCAGAACCTGGGGGTTGATGTTGGGCACGCTCTTCAGCTGCCCAAACGCCTTCTTCGCCTCGGCATCGTTCTTCAATGCCTGCTGGGCAAGCCCCAGATACACGTATGCCTCGTCCAGATGCTTCACCTGGCCCTTGTCCAGTCCCTGCTGAATCGACTTGACGGCGTTCTGGTAATCGCCAAAGCCGTAATACACCTCACCCAGCTTCACGCTGGCCTCGCCCAGCTTGTTCTTGGCAGCCTCGCTGGCGTACTGCGTCAGGCCCTTGCGGTCGGTATCCGCACGGCCCTTGGCTGCAGCCAGGAGCCGGTTGGTACGATCCTTCTGATCGTCCTTCACCAGGCCGCTCGCAAAAGCCTTTTCGAGGACTGCCTGCGCTTCCCCGGGCAGCGCCGCATCGAGCAGAAGTTGCGCCATCTCGACATAGTAGTTGGCAGCGGTGATGGAATTGGTGTTGTACATGACCCGGTACATCATCAGCAGATTGCTGTCCTGCTTCTCATCCTGGATCAGGAACCGGATCAGGTTGTTCCAGTATTGGGTCTTGCCAGTCCAGCGAACCAGGTCTTCCAGCGTTGCAACCGTCGCCGCGTTGTCGTTGACCTCGGAGGCGCACTGCAACTTGATCTGCATGTGAACTTCCTTGGGCGCTTCGCCCGCCTTGCGGGCAGCGCTGATCGCCTTGTCCGCCCAGACGGTGGCGTTCTTGCAGTCCTTGGCCTGGTAGTACAACTGCGCCATCACGCCCAGATCGGCATTGTTGGCGGCGCCTGCATCCACCAGCTTCTTGCCATACTCCAGTGCCTTGCTGTACTGCTGAGTGCTTGCGGCCAGGGTAAACAGTGTGCGCAGTGTCTTGTTGGTCTCCTCGGGACCATAGACCCCGGTTGCAAGGCCGTCCTCATAGGCGCTCATCGCACCCTTGTAGTTGCCCAGCTTGATGTAGGAATACCCTTTGAATTCCGCGATCTTGGAGCGATCGAAGGCGTTGATGCCCGACTTGGCCGACGCCTCGTCGAGAGCCTTGATGGCATCAGCCCACTTGCCGGCCTGGATCGCCTTGTTGGCCTCCCGCATCTCCTTGCCGATGACCCGGCTGATTTCCTTTTCCTTTTCCGCCGCGGAGGCGCTGGTCACGAAGGAAGCGAGTGCCACCATCGCAAATGCCGACATCGCTACTGCGCGAATCGCTGTCTTGACTTGACTCATTCTGAATCCTCACTTACCCAACATGTACGCATTTGAAGACCAACGACCTGAACACATCCTGAATCGCAGTCGGCCCGGGCCAGAGGGCGCCGGCTGCAGGGTGTTGCGCATCACCCACAAGCCACGCGCGAAACAAGACGCGGGGGCGCCATGCGCCCCCGCG